>DGSK01000066.1:404-52156 GCA_002393955.1 Lachnospiraceae bacterium UBA4364
GTGAATGAAATTGATGGTCAGATTGTATCCTCCTGTGTATGCGTGATTATACCGAATCTTACAAGGAGTGTAAGGCCATATGCTTTTGTTGAAAATGTAGTAACGCATGCCGAACACAGAAGAAAAGGTTATGCAGGAGAGTGCCTGACTTACGCAAAGAAGATCGCGGAACAGGAGAATTGCTATAAAATGATGCTGCTTACGGGATCAAAGAAACCGGAGACGCTTCATTTTTATGAACAGGCAGGGTATAACAGCAGCGACAAAACGGCTTTCATACAATGGATAGGGATAGATAAGTAATTTATGGGATCGATACTACAGACGACATTAAATACAAGAGCGCTTCCCACCGGGAATTTCAGATATGTTCGCAGTGATTATCCGGGTAAGCTTACGGATGATGAAGTGAGATGGCTTTATCAAAACGATATTACGACTATTGTTGATCTACGGGAAGAAAAAGAGTACATAGCCCGGCCATGCAGACTTGAAAATGAAAAAGGATTTATCTACCATCATTTGCCTGTAACCGGCGGCGGGGATACTCCGAAGTCACCTGAAGCGGTGGCTGAAACTTATCTTGGAATGATAGACGAGCAGATGGATAAGATCATCAGCACCATAATGAATGCAGAGAGTAATGTCATGTATTTTTGCGGTGCCGGAAAAGATCGGACAGGTGTGGTTTCAGCAATCGTTTTAAAAAAACTGGGATACAGTGACCGGGTGATCATAGATGACTATATGGAAACAAAAGAAAATTTGATGGACTTCCTTGTTGCATATGTTAGAGAACACCCACAGGTGGATATAAATATCATCATTCCGAATGAAGAAAATATCAGGAGGGTGTTGGAGGTCATATGAAATTAGAAAAAAATAATGACTACCAGAGTAAGCCACAGATGAAGCCTTCTATGCGATATTCCCTTTTCTTTGATAGTGTTCATACTCAGCTCCAAATTAAAAAAATTGCAATAACTTTACCATAAAACGGTGGAAAAACGAGATAAAAAATCTGAATGCCGTAATGCCGTAATGACCGTAATGATAATATACAGGATATTTTTTCCACTAATCTTTCTTCTTATTATATAATATAGGCAAATGCGATTAGCCGCATAAGCCGGTGAGCTTACTTAAGGACAGTAATATGGACGGCAGGAAAGAGGCATTTGACTCGGAAAGGGGTAGCGGTATGGCTGATAATGGCTCAGGATCTGAACAGTTTTCCGGATTGTTTGAGGAATTGGTCTCTGCAATGGCTGTAGTCAACAGTGACCAGATAGATGTCGGGGAGGTGCAGGATAAGCTGAACCGGCTGGCTGCACTGCTGAGACTTTCAAAAGGTGTTACCCATACATATTCCAGCCCTGCTGATGAGAAATCGGGCAGGGGAGAAACTATTATAAGCTATGATAATGGCAAGAGCGGAAGACCTGTCCATACGGTGCGTATTGAGACAAGTCTTATGTCTATCACTACAATGACGGTGTATATGGCTGATGACGAGCCCGACCTTACGGATGAGGAGCTTGCAAGGATCGATCTTGTAATGCGTACGGCACTTGTTTTTATCAGCCGAAACAGGCTTCAGGACATTGCGTACCAGTTCGCATTTTACGATGACCAGGGGTACAGGAGCATCCGGAGCTTTTTTAAATATCTGGCATGGAACGGGAAGCCCGGGGCGTTTGACGGCATGGTGGCTGCCAATTATAATTTCAGGCATTTTTCTCTTGTTAATGATAAATACGGACGTGAGGCCGGAGACCGGGTACTCAGGAACCATTACGATTGTACTCAAAAGCTGATAGGTAAAAACGGTATTCTCTGCAGACTTGGCGGTGACAATTTTGTATGTATTTTCCCAAGAGAGAAACTTGAAATCCTTATGGAATATTTCAGGCATGCTGATGTGCCTTATGATAGTGAAGGTCACACCATACGGGTATCGGCATATGTGGGAGTATTCGTAATTCCGGATGGCTATACGGTTACTGATCCGAATTCGATAATGGGCAAGGTCATGCTTGCATACCGTGTGGCACAGGCAGGGGTCAATGATCATATAGTTTTTTATGACGATGAGCTGATGGAGGGCAGGGAGCAGGCTATGAGTATACAGCAGCAGTTCCCGGGCTCGCTTGAGAAAAAGGAATTTGTGGTGTTTTTCCAGCCAAAGGTGAATGCTGTGACTGGGGAAATCCGTGGCGCAGAAGCATTATGCCGCTGGTTCAGGGATGGAAATATAGTACCGCCGATGGAATTCATTCCTGTACTGGAGAGAAGCAGCGATATCTGTATGCTTGATTTTTATGTGCTGGATAGGGTATGCGGCTATATTCGGAAGTGGCTTGATGAAGGACGGCAGGTTGTGCGTATTTCCGTTAATTTTTCAAGGAAGCATATAGTAAACGAACATCTGCATGAGGATATACTCGGAATAGTTGACAGACACAGGATTCCTCATAGGTTTATAGAAATAGAGCTTACCGAGACTACGACAGACGTCGAGTTCCGTGCGTTGCAGCGTATAGTCGGCGGACTGCAGAAAGAAGGAATCTGCACTTCAGTGGATGATTTCGGAATGGGATATTCATCACTGAATCTGATCCGTGTCATTCCGTGGAATGTCCTTAAGGTTGATCGCTGTTTTCTGCCACTTGGAGAAGAGGAAAATAGCAGTGTTAATCACATAATGTTTAGAAATGTTATAAAAATGGCGAAGGAAATGGGGCTGGAAACCATTGTAGAGGGCGTTGAGACAAGGGAACAGCTTCAGCTGTTAAGGGATAATAAATGTGATCTTGCCCAGGGCTTCCTTTTCGATAGACCGCTGCCGGTGGAAGAGTTTGAAAAAAGGCTTGATATGCATAAATATACAATCGAAATATAATAATCGTTTAGGGGGCGAGAAATTATGAAAAACTGGAAAACATGGCAGATGTCCCTGTTTGTGGCACTGTGTATCGGCCTGAATGTGGGCGGAAAGCTTTTATCTGTGTATTTCGAACTGCCCTTGTGGGCAGACTCTTTTGGTACCGCTTTGTGTGCATATGTGGCAGGTCCAATATGCGGCGCAATGGTAGGCTTTGCGGGTAATATTGCATATGGTGTTGTCGATCATCTTTCGATAGCGTATTCCTTAACAAGCGTTGCATTGGGGATCATTGTCGGGCTGGCAGCCGGACATCACTGGTTTGACCGCTTTTACGGTTTCATGAAAGCGGCTACACTGGCGATGTTTACAGCTCTTGTTGTTTCGGTACCGGTTAATCTGCTGTTAGGCGGAGGCTATACAGGCAATAAATGGGGCGATGGCGTTATTGATTATTTTTTAGACCGGGGATGGTCTCCTGTTTTATGCTGTATCCTGGGACAGTTAGCCATAGAATTTGCGGATAAGGTACTCACAATCGCACTGGTCTATATCCTGATCATTATCCGGCGCATGAATGCAGACCGGATCGAGGATGAAAAGAAGATGCAGGGAAATGCGGCCGGCAGGGCTGTGATCTTTCTTGCGTCCATAGGGCTGGCTTTTGGAATGGCATCCAGGGCGGAGGCGGCTTCGCAGTCGGATACGTCCTCCGAAACAAGTGATTACAATGACTATGTCCAGACTGTGTATAGCAGCAACAATGGCCTGCCCTGCGGTGAGGCCAATGATATCGCACAGACCAATGACGGTGTCCTGTGGATAGGTACTTATGCCGGACTGTACCGTTATAACGGGCGTGAATTCCGCTGGGTGGATGAGTATGAATCCGTTAAGAATGTAAACTGTCTTTATGTGGATGAAGAGGGCCGCTTGTGGATTGGCACTAATGACAGCGGACTGTCGATAGTCATACATGAAAAGGTGGTAAATGTTCTGGACCAGTCAAGCGGTCTGCCTTCAAATTCCGTGAAGAGCATTATATGTTCATCGGATGGCTATTACTATGTAGGGACTACCGGGAGCATGCAGGTGGTTGTGATGAATAACGGCATGAAGGTGGTAAATACACTGGATGAGATAAGCTATGCTGACAGTATTACTGCCGACGTGTATGGCCATGTTGCGGCTATCGGCTCAGACGGCTGCCTGTTTTTGTTAAAGGGTGGTAAGATAGTGAATTCGATCCGTTTGTCCGACGGTGAAGAGATGTTTAAATGCTGTACTTTTGCACCGGATGGAACCCTTATGGTGGGGACAACCACGAACCATATCTACAGCTATAACATTTCCAGGGATGAATTCAATCGTACGGATTCCGTAAAGTGTGAGGATGTC
Source organism: Lachnospiraceae bacterium UBA4364 (assembly GCA_002393955.1). Classification (GTDB taxonomy): domain Bacteria; phylum Bacillota; class Clostridia; order Lachnospirales; family Lachnospiraceae; genus NK4A136. The sequence goes on from DGSK01000066.1 coordinate 4,687, forward strand.
AACAGTATAAACAATCTGAATTTTATATACGATGGGACATTGTTTATATCCACGGACAGTGGTGTATCATATATTGATGATTCTGGATACCATCATATTAATACAAATGATTTCAACAATTCGATAGATAATATGCTATACGATTATCAGGGGAATCTCTGGTTTACATCTTCAAGGCTTGGTCTGTTAAGAATGGCCAAATCCCCATTTAAGGATATTTACGGTTCTATCGGTATGGAACGTCATGTGGTGAACGCCATAGTTTCATGGGGCGGATGCTATTATATAGGTACTGATGAGGGGCTGGATATAGTTGATGGAGCCTGTCAGAAAGAAATAAATAATGCGCTGACGGCAGAGCTTGACGGCAAGCGTATCCGCTGTATGTATGTGGATGGAAAGGACCACCTGTGGGTATGTACCTATGGCAGCGGTCTGCTGGAGATAGCTCCGGACGGAACGGAATGGGAATATAATTCAGACAATGGGAGCTTTGGCAACCGCGCCAGGATCGTGACAGGACTGTCAGACGGAACTGTCATAGCAGCGGGGGATTCCGGCATAAGCTATATCAGGGATCACAAGATAGTTCAGACTATCAGGAATGAAGACGATGTGATAAATTCAATGATACTTACCCTTACGGAGAAGAGTGACGGTACTATTCTGGCAGGTACTGACGGTGACGGAATAGCTGTGCTCAAAGATGGTGAAGTAGTCAGGATGATTACCGGTGAGGATGGTTTAAGCAGTGATGTCATACTGCGTACTATCAAGGATCCTAAGTCCGAAGGCGTATTCATAGTTACCAGTAACAGCCTGTGTTACCTTGAACCGGACGGAACGATCCGCATACTTGATAAGTTCCCTTATTTCAATAATTATGACATATGGGTAAAAGATGAAGATACCCTTTTTGTAATGTCCAGTGCGGGAATCTATGTTGTGGAAAGGGATGAACTGGTAGAAGGCGGTGATATAGCCTGGGAGCTTCTTGATGCAAGAAGGGGGCTGGGGACTTCACTGACAGCCAATTCCTGGAACTATTATAATGAAAAAGGAGAACTGCTTCTTCCCTGCGATACAGGCGTTTACAGCATCGAGGTTGAAAAATATAACAGTGATGTCAGATCCTACAGGATGCAGTTGGCTTCTGTAAGGCTTGACGGTGTGGTTCAGCCGCCGGCCCGCATGGGAGCCATTACGGTGGGAAGGGGCGTCAGTCGTGTGGAGCTGTCTCCGGAGATACTGAATTATACGGTACAGGAACCCAATGTGGGATATTATCTTGAAGGCTATGACTCACAGTGGACAATAGAGCCGCAGAACAGCCTCAGTAACATAATATATGTCAATCTTCCTGCAGGTGATTATACATTCCACCTGGCAATTTTTGACAGTTCCGGCGACCATATACTTGAGGAATGTAAATTTGAGCTGGTAAAGGAAGGTGAGATTTATGAGCAGCCGGGATTCATAATCTATATGCTCATGCTTCTTTCACTGATGATCATCTGGTTTACCTGGCTTATGGTGCAGAGACAGATCAACGCACAGCAGATCAAGATCAATATGGCGAATGAGACCGTTATGGCTATTGCGAGAGCCGTCGATGCCAAGGATGTGCGTACGCATCAGCATTCCGTACGTGTGGCCCAGTATTCTGTGCTTATAGCTGAAGAGATGCATTGTTTTAAATGGTGGCGCAGAAAAAAAGATCTTTCCAATCTGCAGAAAGCGGCACAGATGCATGATATAGGCAAGATAGCCGTTCCGGACAGTGTGCTTAACAAAGTGGGGAGACTTACGGATGAAGAATATGCACAGATGAAATCGCATGTTATCAGAGGTGCGGAGATCCTGAAGGATTTCACCCTGGTGGAACATGTTCAGGACGGAACCCGCTTCCATCATGAAAGGTATGACGGTAAGGGATATCCGGATGGACTACAAGGTAGAGAAATCCCTCTTTTCGGACGCATAATCAGTGTGGCAGATACTTTTGATGCTATGACATCAAACCGTGTATACCGTAATCATATGGATACAGATTACGTAATGAACGAAATGAAACGCGGGCGCGGAACACAGTTTGATCCTGAGGCACTGGATGCTTTCTTACGTTTGGTTGACAGGGGCGTAATAAATCTTGATGAACTCTATGCACAGAAGCGTGCGGAAATACAGCAGGCAGATCCTAAGGCGCAGGAAGAACTTGCACGTCGTGTGGAAGAAGACCGGAAGATACAGGAATCAGAAATGAAAGATGAAGCAAAGACTGCTTCTAAAGACGGGGAAGACAAAAAGCAGCAGAAAGGAAGCGTATGAAACGAGCATATATAGTGACGGCACTGACGTGCCTGGTAATAATGGCAGTTTTTATAGGCTGCTTTAAGATCCTGAATCTGTCAGGAGGAAAAGACCATCTTAAGATAGGTTTTATCTATGACAATGACGAGAGTACGCCATATACCTATAATTTTTCCCTGGCAAAGGATGCCGTAGAGAAAAAGTATGGTGAAAAAGTGGAAATCCTTTCATGCAGCAATGTTCTGGATGATGAGATGGAAGAGCCTTTAAGGGAACTGGCTGACGAAGGGTGTGATATCATCTTTTTCAATGGATACAGTGAAAAGGTTATTGAGCTTGCACCGGAATATCCGGGGGTCGAGTTCTGTCAGGCGTCCTATATGGATATGAGCAGCATGGATGTGCCGGAAAACTATCATACTTTTAAGGGGGAAGCCTATCAGGGAAGGTATGTGAGTGGTATAGCTGCAGGTATGAAGATAAAGCAGATGATCACTGAGGGAGTTATTACCGGAGATCAGGCTATAGTGGGATTTGTTGCCGCATTTCCCAATTCGGAAGTGATTTCAGGATACACTGCATTTCTTTTGGGGGTTCGGTCTGTTGTGCCCCAGGCGGTCATGCGCGTGTGCTATACACATACCTGGAGCAGCTATGCGCTGGAAAAGGACGCAGCTGAAAGTCTGATAGAGGCCGGCTGCGTGGTTGTTTCACAGCATACCGATACGATAGGACCGGCCATTGCCTGCGAGGAGGCATCTGGCCAAAATACGCATGTATATTTTGTTGGGTGGGGGCAGAGTATGTCTGAAGTCGCACCGAGCTCATCACTTGTAACCGCAAGGATATGCTGGGAGCCTTATGTACTTTCAGCTGTGGATTCGCTTATGGCGAATAAGACTATCGAGTCGGGTGTTTCCGGTAAGATTCATGGGCACGATGTGTCAGCAGGATTTGACAAGGGCTGGGTGGAGATGATCGACCTTAATCTGCCTGTTGTAGCTCCGGGTACACAGGAAGCTATGGATGTGGCAATAGAGCAGTTTAAGCGGGGGAACGATGATTTTGTTTTCAAGGGAGAGTATACCGGTGTATCTCAGACTGATCCTTCCAGGACTATAGATCTGCGGAATGGTTATGTGGAGAACGAAAACTCCTCTTATCCTATGTTTGATTATATCCTTTCGGATGTCATAACTGTCTTGGAGTGAATAATTCTATGGAAACACTAAAAAACGTGCATTATGATGCATTTATAAGCTACAGGCATTCGGAGCTGGATGATTTCGTTGCGGGAAAGCTGCATAAAAAGCTTGAAAGTTTCAAAATCCCAAAGGTAATAAAGAATAAAATAAAAAATGGAAAAAAAGGGATCGAAAGAGTTTTCCGTGATGTGGAGGAACTTCCCCTGTCGGATGATCTTTCCGAATCCATTACGACGGCACTGAACAACTCTGATTTTTTTATTGCCGTATGCACACCCAGATATATTGAATCAAAGTGGTGCATGAAAGAGCTGGAAGTGTTTCTTCAGAATCACGATAGGGATCATGTCCTGCTTGTTCTGGCAGAAGGCGAACCTGACGAATCTTTTCCCGAAATACTTAAATTTGAAGATATTAAACTGACAGGTGAAGCCGGCAGTATCGTTACGGAACGCAGGGAGAAAGAACCTTTAGCGGCTGATACCCGGGGGGCAGACAGGAGGGAAATATCAAAGGCTATTGATACTGCGGTAATAAAACTCTGTGCCGCAATTATGGGGCTTAGTTATGATGACCTAAAACAGCGTCATCATGAAGCTCAGGTTAGAAAAATGACTTTCACGGTCGGCGGGATAAGTCTTGCTATTTTGATTTTTGCTATATTTGCAACTGTTACGCTGGTAATGATAGGCCGGAAAAATGTTCTTATTGAAGCACAGTACGATAAGCTCGAAAAGCTTTATGCAGGAAGCATGGTATCTGTAGCAAAGGATCTTATGGGGGATGGAAGGCGGATGGATGCAATATATGCATTAAGAAGCGTGCTTCCCGATGATGCCGGAGAAGGATACAATGCGGATGCATTAGACTGCCTTACAACGATACTTGGAGTTTACGGAACCGGTGAACAGCACTTTCCTGTTAAGACATATGATATAAAATCGATGGTTTTGGATTATGATGTTTCAAATGACGGGAATTATCTATGGATCAGTGACATGCTTGCGCTGTATGTATTTGATGTTCAGAGCGGAGAGAAAATAATGGAGATCGGCAGAATCAGCGGAGGACTCTTCTCGGCTGCCTTTTGCGGGGAAGATGGGATTGTTGTCCTTGATGGAACAGATGCTTATTATTATAAAATTCATGAAGAAAATGGTAAGCTCCTGGAAGATGTCCACAGGCTTGACAGCTGTTTTCCTTCAACAGATGCAGACTTGGCCTTTATACTATGCGATAAGGAACTGATAGGAATTGATGGAGCAGGGAATATATCATACAGGATTGTCCTGGAAGATATTTTCGATTACGTATATTTTGCCAGCAGCGATATGTCTTTTGCAGATGGCAAGATGTGTCTGTCTTTTACTGATGGGAAGTCTTGTTTCATTCTTGTGGCTGATGAATATACAGGGAAAATCTGCAGGACATTCGAAGAGAAAGGAGAGAAAAGTGTATGTGCTTTCACGGACGGAGGCACACTGTTTATTTCTGCTTCGGAATATTATGACGACTATTATAATGAAAAGACTGTTGTCCGGGCAATGGATATTGAAAGCGGTACAGAATTGTGGACAAAGGAAATGATGGATTTTTATGCGGGGGAATATCTATCATGCGATGGAGTTATGTACCTTACTGAGTATAATACGGTATACAAGATTGAGAAAAGTACCGGCGAACCACTTGGCCACTGCTCTGCAAACAATTATATCGTACAGGGCTGGTATGATAGTGACATCTTTTATTTTATTACTGTTGATAGCTCGGTTTATGCATATATTTCTGATAATGACTGTTATGATATTTCATCATATTACTATGCGATGTATGACAGTACAGATTTAAGCAGCGATGTGGTCTGGTGTAATGGCAGGCTGTTCTGTCATCCGAACATTGCTAATTATGTAGTGATGTATGAAGCTGTTGATAATGCTAATGCTGTTGTGATGCCGGATTTTTACGAAAATCAAAAGATGTGTATGCATGCTTCCGTTGATGAACTGGATGTGGAGGGAATAAAAAAAGAATTGGTATATGATTCATTTTATTCAGATGACGGAAAGTATATCATGTTATGTAATTCAAACCGGACGGTTCAGATCATAGATGTGGAAAGCATGAGTGTAGTCTCGACATTGCAGTCCAGTGCACAGTATTATTCCGGCTTATATTACAGTGAGATATCGGGCGGTTATTATATCGATTCTTATCTGAATTCGTATCTGCTTAATGATGATATGCAGATATATGCAACATTACCACATATAGCGGGTGAAAATGATGGTGGATTTATTGTACAGTATTACTGTTTGCCGTATGTTTCCTATGATGAAATCATCAGTGCTGCCGATGAGATGCTTGACGGATACGAGCCGGCGGATGAAATGAAGATGAAATATGGCATTATGACTATGTCGGAACTGGAAGATATGTAAAGCCGGACTCTCCGGATACAAGAGTTTTACTTATGAAATCACATCCCTATGGTATGCGGATTCAGACAATGAAAAAGGATTATTTTCGATATAAATTTATATTGACGGTTTCGACTCTGGGCGTTATGGCAATGCTGTCAGCGTGTTCGGAAGGCGCGGGCAATCCGACACCGGAAGAGCCGGCAGAGGTTGTGGAACTGAATCTGAATGGAACTGCTGATGATGACAGTCTGCCTGATGATGGGGGAGCGGATACCGGTCCCTCAGGAAACGAGGCAGATGCGGAAGCTGATAAGGATACGGATTCCGGAGAATCATCATTTGCACCGGATGACGGACGGACTTATGTGGCAACAGATAAAAATGTTCAGAATATGATCAATCATATGGTCATGAATTATGGTACATACGGTGCAGGCGCGGACGACACCGTAAATGAACTGCTTGATAAGATTGAGCAGAAAGATCCGGTAGCTGCTGACAGATGGGGTCGCATCATGGCACTGTGGAAAGCTACCGATAACGACCTGGAACTGAACTATGATGTGCTTCCAGACGGACTTAAAAGTACTGATGAACTCTGTCTTGTAGTACTGGGATTTCAGCTGAATGTGGACGGCACAATGAAGGACGAGCTGGTCCAGCGGCTGAAAGTGGCTCTTGCAAGTGCAGAAAAATATCCGAATGCATATATACTCTGTACAGGTGGTGGTACGGCGGCCGGTAATGCATCTGCAACAGAGGCCGGACAGATGGCCAAGTGGCTCACGGAAAACGGTATTAGCAGTGACCGCGTCATCGTGGAAAACAGATCCCGTACTACTCCGGAGAATGCCATATTCTCTTATGAGATACTTCGAAGGGATTATCCGCAGGTGAATCAGATAGCCATAATTTCCAGTGACTACCATATAGCTACGGGAGTGCTTTTATTCGGTGCGGAAACCATTCTTGGTGCCGGAGATGACGGAAGGGAGAAGATTGAGGTTGTATCAAATGCCGCCTGGCGTGCCCCGGGCGGATATCTTGCAGACTGGTTTAAGGCCGGATCTTTAGTGGAGATATCCGGGGACAGTGAGACAGCCTATGCCATCTACTATAGCGGTTATGGCATAAATGACCTGCCGCCGATAGGGGACTGATCAGGAAGCGGAATGGGGGAATCTTGTGAATTTAGATTCCCTATGGTATCATTACAAGCTGTAAATAATGAAAGATGAGGAGAATCAGTGAAGGGAATGTGTTTCCCTTTTCAGAGCAGTATGGAACGCTGCAGAAGGAGGAGGAATGAGAAAGACAAAGATCGTATGTACCATAGGACCGGCAAGCGAGAGCCCGGAGATGCTGGAAAAGCTCTGCCTTGCAGGCATGAATGTGGCAAGACTTAATTTTTCACACGGCTCACATGAAGAGCATAAGGAGCGTATTAAGAATATAAGAGAAGTAAGCAGGAGATTAAAACTCCCTATTGCTATACTTTTGGATACCAAGGGGCCAGAGTTCAGGATAAAGACATTTGCTGATGGCAAGGTGACTCTGAAAGCCGGGGATAAGTTCACTTTCAGGGGAAGTGACACCATAGGCGATCAGACAGGTGTGTCAGTAAGTTTTGAAGGATTAGCACATGATGTGACTCCCGGTGACCACATACTGGTTGCCAATGGCCTGATGGACTTTGTTGTAGATGAGATAGTCGGGGACGATGTGGTATGTACTGCTCAGAATGACGGAAATCTTTCAGACAGGAAGAGTATGAATTTCCCGGGAAAGATAATGAGTACGGAATTCTTAAGCGAGCAGGATAAGGCTGATATCTTATTTGGCATAGAACAGGAAGTGGATTTCATAGCCTGCTCATTTGTATCCAGGGCACAGGACCTTAGGGATGTTCATGCATTCCTTGATGAGCATGGTTCACCTGACATAGAGCTTATTGCAAAGATAGAAAACCAGCCCGGAATAGATAATATAGAAGAAATCTGTGAGCAGTGCTCCGGTATAATGATCGGACGTGGTGATATGGGTGTGGAGATTGCACCGGAAAGGCTTCCGGCTGTACAGAAGAGCCTCATTACAAAGTGCAGACTTTTAGGCAAGCGTGTTATAACTGCAACTGAGATGCTTGAGTCAATGATATCTTCTCCCAGGCCTACCAGGGCAGAGGTGTCTGATGTGGCGAATGCCGTATATGACGGTACTTCTGCCGTAATGCTTTCAGGCGAGACTGCTGCAGGTAAATATCCGGAGCAGGCTGTCAGGATGATGGCATCAATCGCAGAAGCTACCGAGAATGAGATTCATTACGGAAAGAGATTCCATAATTATTCATTTGAGATGAAGAATAATGTTGACTGTATTTCACATGCGGTATGCGGTATGGCCATAGATGTTGACGCTAAAGCCATAGCGGTATGTTCCATTTCCGGTATTACAGTAATGATGGTTTCACGTTTCAGATGTCCGGTGGATATAGTCGGTATAACCACCAATGAGAGGAGTTACAGAAGGCTTGCTCTTTCATGGGGAGTTACTCCGGTGCTTTGTGAGGAGTTTGATTCGACGGATGTACTTTTCTACTTCGCACAGAAGACCGCTGTGGATGTCATGGGACTTAATCCGGGAGACAATGTGGTAATAACCGGTGGTATGATAAACGGTACATCCGGTAATACAAATCTGATCAAGATAGCTACAGTATAATTAAACATATTTAATGTATCAAAAAGGAGGCCTGAATGAAAAAGAACGATCTTTCAAAACTGCTTTCCGAGAACGCATATCCCGGACGGGGTATAGTGATAGGAAGAAGCACTGACGGAAAATATGCGGTAACGGCATATTTTATCATGGGCAGAAGCGTTAACAGCCGTAACAGGGTATTTGTTGAAGATGGTGAGGGAATACGCACCCAGGCATTTGATCCTTCCAAAATGGAAGATCCCCATCTCATAATCTATTCTCCGGTAAGGGTACTGGGAAACAAGACCATTGTTACAAATGGTGACCAGACAGATACCATATATGAGCTTATGGACAACCAGCAGACCTTCGAACAGGCACTTCGTACAAGGGAATTTGAGGATGATGCACCCAACTACACACCCAGGATATCCGGAATCATGCATATCGAAAATGGCGAATATAATTTCGCAATGTCAATCCTCAAGTCAGATGACGGGGATGCTGATTCCTGCGAGCGTTTTACATTTGCATACAGCAATCCAAGGAGTGGTGCCGGAAGGTTTATCCATACCTATATGGGAGACGGAAATCCCCTGCCGTCATTTGAGGGCGAGCCCGAATTGGTAAGTATAGAAGGAGATATTGATACATTTACTGATAGTGTATGGAACTCTCTTAATGAGGATAATAAGGTTTCACTTTTCGTCAGGTTTATAGATATCGAGACCGGAGAATATGAAACCAGGATAATAAATAAGAACGTCTGAAAACTGACAACAGTGACAATAGTGACAATAGGAGGATCTTTTCATGAAAGAACTGGAACTTAAGTATGGATGTAACCCTAATCAGAAGCCCTCAAAGATTTTTGTAAATAACGGAAGCGACCTTCCCATAGAGGTTCTGAACGGAAAGCCCGGTTACATCAATTTTATGGATGCACTTAACGGCTGGCAGCTGGTAAAGGAGCTTAAGGCGGCTACAGACCTTCCTGCAGCTACATCCTTTAAGCATGTTTCACCTGCAGGTGCGGCAGTAGGCATTGAACTTGATGATACCTTAAAGCAGATATACTTTGTGGATGAAAAAGCTGAACTGTCACCTTTGGCATGTGCATATGCAAGGGCAAGAGGTGCGGACAGAATGTCATCCTTTGGTGATTATATAGCACTTTCTGATGTCTGCGATGTAGCTACGGCAAAGCTGATCAAGCCTGAAGTATCAGACGGTATAATCGCACCGGGATATGAGCCCGAGGCGCTTGAGATACTTAAGTCCAAAAAGAGGGGCCTGTATAATGTGGTTAAGATCGATCCTGATTACAAGCCCGAACCTATTGAACATAAGGATGTTTTCGGTATCACCTTCGAGCAGGGAAGAAACGAATATAAGATCGACAAGTCACTTCTTGAGAACATCGTTACAAAGAATAAGGAGCTGCCTGAAATCGCAAAGATCGACCTTGTCATAGCGCTTATTACGCTTAAATATACCCAGTCAAATTCCGTATGCTATACAAAGGGCGGGCAGGCTATAGGCATAGGTGCGGGACAGCAGTCCAGAATTCACTGCACAAGGCTGGCTGGCTCCAAAGCTGATAACTGGCTTCTCCGTCAGTCTCCGAAGGTGCTTGGCCTTAAGTTCGTAGATGGCATAAGCCGGGCAGACAGGGATAATTCCATAGACCTGTATATCGGTGATGATTATATGGATGTTCTTGCTGATGGCGCTTGGCAGAAGGTATTTGCCGAAAAGCCTGAGATCTACACTAAGGAAGAAAAGCAGGTATGGCTGTCACAGGCTACGGATGTGGCACTGGGATCTGATGCTTTCTTCCCCTTCTCAGACAATATTGAACGTGCTTACAAGAGTGGCGTAAAGTATGTGGCTGAGCCCGGCGGATCAAAGAGGGATGATGCGGTTATCGAAGCCGCAGACAAGCTGGGCATGGTAATGGCGTTTACAGGCATGAGACTGTTCCATCATTGATGATTCAGTAATGGACAGGATTTACACCGGACTTTCGGATATGGAATGCTGCATGCTCTGCCCGAGGAAATGCTCAGTGGACAGAAGGTCTGATAGTGCTTCATCAAAGACCGGTGTCTGTGGTCAGACAGAAAAAATAAAAATAGCAAGGGCTGCTCTCCACTATTGGGAGGAGCCCTGCATATCAGGAAAAAACGGCTCAGGAGCCGTTTTTTTCAGTGGTTGTTCACTTAAGTGTGTTTTCTGTCAGAACCGTGATATTTCCGCCGGGGGATTTGGTAAAGAAATAAGCATCGAAAGGCTTGCGGATATATTTCTGGAACTTCAGGAAAAGGGGGCAGAGAATATCAATCTGGTAACGCCGACACATTTTATCCCGCAGATACGGGCTGCTCTTGATATGGTAAGAGCTGATCTTAAACTGCCGGTGGTCTATAACTCTTCCGGTTACGAAAGTGTGGAAAGCCTGAAGCTTTTAGCTGGTTATATAGACATATATCTTCCGGATTTTAAGTATGCGGATAAGGGGCTGGCAGCAGAGCTTTCAAAGGCGGGGGACTATCCGGAATGTGCAGTTTTGGCTATTGACGAAATGGTAAGGCAGGTTACGGAGATTTATAAGTCGGGTGGGAGTCACACAGAAGGTATATGCTCATTTGATGACAGAGGTATGATGCGGCATGGCGTGATCATCAGACATCTGGTACTTCCGGGGCATGTCAGGAATTCAAAAGCGGCTCTGAGACTGTTATATGAAAGATATAACAATATGCTGTATTACAGTATAATGAACCAGTATACACCGCCAACGGATGAAACGATCCTTGCAAAGCTGTCTGCAGACTGCCCTGAACTTACCAGAAAGCTTACCGGGAGGGAATACGAGAAAACCATTGACTACGCTCTTGATTTGGGAATCACAAATGCGTATGTCCAGGAGGGGGGAACTGCAAGCGAGAGTTTCATACCACCCTTTGATCTGGAGGGAGTTTAGTACATCTCCAGCATATTTCTAAGGATCAGTTTCCTGCCGAATATCACTGCAGGAATATCAATTGCGATCAGCAGAGCCAGAACAAGAATGCTTTCAACCTCTATACTGATGGAGGTAAATTCGAATAAAAGAAATGCGAATGCACATATGAATGCTGCAATTACCATTGCAATGGCCATATTGAAGAAGTTGTTGAGGTTGCCTCTGAGGGCACTGTATTCATCAGACCAGTCAGTGTAGGGGGCTGAACTGTCCATGCACAGGCCTATTACGATGGTGAGTATAACGGAGAAAACAGAAAGCACACAGTAATAAACAGTGGTTAATGGTGATACACCGATATAAAAGGCTATAACCAGTATGGTCATTGTAAGTGACAGACCGGTAGGGATCAGCGCTATAAGTGCTTTTGCCAGAAGCTGGCTTCCCAGGTCCATAGGCAGGTATTTGATCAGGTCTGTATGCTGTCCTTCTCTTGTAAATGCTGTGGAGGCAAGGGAGTTCATTGCGGTGGCTATAAAGGAAATCGCAATCACTGCAATGAGCAGTATTAGTTCAGCCCTGGGGTATCCGCCATCACGGTATAAATCTATGAAATAACTTAGTGTGGCATTGTTTCCGCTTGTAAAAAGCAGGATGAATATGCCTATGGGCCAGAGCAGGTTTATCCATATGCAGTTTGAAGCATAGGCTCTTGTTCGGAGCAGGGTTTTTATCTCTTTTTGCAGGTATGACACAAGAGGGGACTGAACCCTGAAAAGTTTCCTGTCGATAGCGGAATGAGTTCTTTTTGCACCAAGTGCCGCTGCTGCGTACAGGCACGAAGGGTAAAGCAGCGAGCCTATTGTAAGCATAACGAACAGCGCTGCCAGATTCAGTATCAGGTAAATCAGCAGGTATAGAATGTTTCCTGTTCCTATCGCTTTGCAGAGTATGGGGGTAGTAAAGAATATGCCATTGCATACAGTCATAAAGAGATTGGCGTTTCCGGCCAGTGAGTCCATATAGTTTTCTACAGAGATTCCGCCCAGTCCGTTAAAAGATGCCAGGAACAGAAAGATAAATAGAAGCAGGAAAATATAAGCTGATCTGTGGAAGATCTTTTTGTTGTGGACATTTTTTAGTAATGCCATCAGGATAAAGCTTACCAGTGCACAGTAAACAAGGGGGAGCATTGGCATAAGTACAGTGCCGCATAAGGCAGCTAAAGCAGCAATTACCATACCGGGACCGAGCTTAATGAAACGGCTGCCGGCGGCAATAAAATATCCTACAAAGACCGAAAAAAGTATCAGAAATTCCATTATGCTTTCTGCCACATATGTATGGAAAAACTTACCTTTGAGTATTTCTATGGGTTTGAAGGGAAGTGTTACCAGGTATTCAAGGTCAGCAGAGAAAAAAAGAACGTTGAAAATCACTAACAGCGAAAAGACCATGGAAAAAGCCGACAGTATATGCAGGAGTGAAATGAGACCGTTGGTCATGGCACCCTGGTTTACTACGCCGTTTATACCGACTAATCCTTCAGTGCTTATCATGGACTGGGTAAGCATATTGCTGATAGCTCCCATTGCTATGCAGCAGGGAAGCATTATGCAGCTTACTGCTATAAGTCCGAAAGAAAGATATATTTTTCCCTTAGTCCCCTCTGAGGGGAGGGACATTTCGGAGTTTTTCATAAGGGTACTGTATAGGATTCCGGCGGCTGAGTTTTTCAAGTCTTTTTCTCCTGTAACTTTTAGTGACTATCCTATTGTTATATTTTCCACATATATTTTGTGGGAAGTTATATTTATTTGATTTTAATCTCGCTTACTATAATCGATCATATCCAGGAATATGTTTTCCAGGTCTTTACCGGGATGGGCTGTCTCGAGCTCCTCAACTGTCCCCTGATACAGCTCTTGTCCGTGGTTGATTATCAGGATGTGGTCGCAGAGCTTTTCTGCAACCTCCAGTACATGGGTGGAAAAAAGCACGCAGTTTCCCTTTGCGGCATGTTCTTTCATAAGATTTTTAAGTTCATAAGCGGCAGCAGGATCCAGACCGGTCATGGGTTCATCAAGGATCCATGCAGGAGGATTGTGTGTCAGAGCGGCAATTATCATAAGTTTCTGTCTCATGCCGTGGGAATACTCCCGCATGGGTAATTTTAAAGAATCGGTCATTCCAAAACGGTCTGCCAGATCGATAACCCTGTCAGCGCGTTCTTTGCTGTCTATTTTGTAAACATCAGCGATAAAGTTAATGTATTCCAGACCTGTAAGCTGGAGCAGGACATCAGGATTATCGGCAACATAGGCGAATGAATTCTTAGCCTCTAACGGATTCTTAACTATATCAAAACCGTTTATGACTGCATTTCCTGTAGCGGGCTTTAAAACTCCTGTCAGCATCTTTATAACAGTGGTCTTGCCGGCACCGTTTGGCCCTGCAAAACCTACTATCTCTCCCTTTTTGATATGGAAACTTAAATTATCAACTGCTTTGAAACTGCCGCCGTATACGAAAGAAAGATTTTGAGCGTTTATCATAGAAATGACTCCTGTGTGTGCGGACTATGCTGCGTGATTACTGTTGCAATGTTATTTGTGATTATGAACATCTGCATTAATTCTAACATATTTGGGGGCTGCGTTTTGAATATTTATAAGAAAATGTATAAACAGGCAGGGGATTTGTTATATAATTTATCATAAGAAGAGCGTATAGATCACTTTAAGGCATAGAGAGCCTGCAGGGAGGGGAAATGGCTGAAGTAAGTAAGTATTTTGCGGCACTTAAATATATTATTCCTTCGGATATGGAATATTTTCTGGAAGAGTCTTCTGCGGAGGGACTTAAGCTGCTGGATCTGGGCCAGAGCTCAGTGTTTGCAATGAAATTTGTGGAGGAACAGCCTGAAAAGGTTAAATATGCCGTAGACTGTTCCGGACTTTCAAAGTCGCTTTATATGCAGACCATATTGGATAAGGGCTGGGAATACATGGGAACCTCGCTTAATTGTTATGTTTGGCGCAAAGTCTATGAGGGAAGTGAAAGACCAGAGGATTTTACGGATAAAAGGGCTATAGCGGGACATTGCCTGAAACAGGGAATAGTGTTTGCGGTGGTGGCAGTTATTCTGCTGGTTTTATATACCCTTATGATAATTGAGCTGGTGGCAGAATTTAAAATGGGGAAGACTGAACACATCCCAATGTATTGTATTGCTATGACGGTCCAGCTTCCGCTGCTTTTGTATTCTGTATGGGCATCTGTAAAGCTTATAAAATATGCCGTGCCTAGAATGAAAGATAAATAACAGAGGAATTGTTATTGACTGATAAGAAGGCTGAGAATAAAAAAGAAAAGGGCAGGATCAGGCTCACAGGCAGGGCTTTCTTTGAGATTGTTTTTATCATAACGATCATTGCGTTTATCAGAGGCGAATATTTTATAGATGATACTTCCGGGATCAGGCTGGATAAGGATTGTAAACTCTTGTCAGAGGACTGGTATCTTTTAGGCAATGCTGGCAGCAGGGAGGCAATAACCGTACCGGGAAAATTTGCTACCACAGATGGTACTGTCATTGTGGAAAGGACTATCCCGAAAATAGACCGGGGTGATCAGTGCATCTGTATCAGGAGCTCACAGCAGGAGGTAAGGGCCTATGTTGATGATGAACTTGTGGCATCTTATCTAAAAAATGAAGAAAGCTTTGCGTGGGATGAACTGGCATCAGCGTATCTCTTTATTCCTTTATCGACTGACTACAGCGGAAAAACATTCAGGCTTGAGTTATCAAGTGACTCCACGTACTCCGGCAGGGTGAATGCAGTATATATCGGAACGGAGCTGGGAATCTGGCGTTTCCTTTTTAAGGAAAACATGAATACGATAATGCTGATCCTCGCAATGCTTGCTTTTTCTATTGTTACCCTTTTGGCTTGTCTTATCATCAAATACAGATTTAAGGAGGACCTGGAGCTCAGGTATCTTGCTACCTGTGTATTTCTGGTATCATTCTGGGCTTTATGTGACTGCAGGATAAGGCAGTATTACATGCCAAGCATAAACACGGCAGCCTTTGTATCCTATACATGTGAGGGACTTATCCCTATACCTTTTATCTGGTATATGTACGGAATCCAGAACCCTCTGCAGGTTGATGGCACCAGGGAAACAAGATATTTTAAGACTACAAATATCATCTATTTATTCGTCTGTGGTGTTGCCATTATCTGTCCTGCTCTCCATTTTGCCAGGATCGCATCGTTTTCGGATACCTATTACCTGCGGCTTATTTCTATTCTGGTAACGATCATCTATATTGTGGTAACTGTAGCAATAGATATTATAAAGAAAAGGGCAGAGAATTACCGCTGGATCATTATAGGATTAGTTTTCTTTTTCCTGGGAGGAGCAATGGAGGTTTTTGCCTCTGTCTTTACCTCATACAGGCATAATAAGAGCTTTATGCTGCTTGGAATGCTTATGCTTTCGGTGGGGGCTGTTATAAAGACTTTTATGGATGTGCAGCGCCTTAACAGGGAGAGGCTGGCGGCACTTGAACTTGCAGACAGCAGGAGCAGGTTTCTGTCCTCTATGTCCCATGAGCTTCGGACACCCATAAATACCGTTATCGGTCTTAATGAGATGATAAAGCGTGAAACCACAGAACCGAATATTGCGGAATACGCAGGAAACATAGATACGGCCGGCAGGCTGCTCCTTTCGCTTATAAATGACATATTGGATTTTTCAAAGATGAAATCCGGAATGTTTAGTATCAGGGAAGAAGAATACCGTTTAAAAGATATTATCCGCAGTCTTGACGAAATGATGCAGCCAAGGATAAAGGATAAGGGCTTGGCATTTACTGTCAATGCTGATCCCGGTCTTCCTGCAGTCCTTAAAGGTGACGATATAAGGATAAAGCAGATAATGGTAAATTTTATGACCAATGCTGTTAAGTATACGGAGAAGGGGAAAGTCGTTCTAAATATTAAGGGCGAAAAGGACGAGACGGGTGTGTTCTTTCTGGTTATTTCCGTAAAAGACAGCGGCATAGGTATAAAACCTGAAGATCAGGAGAAACTCTTTTCAGAGTTTACCCGTGTGGATGAAGGAAGGATCAAGGGCATAGAGGGAACCGGTCTGGGGCTCGCAATAGTTAAAATGCTTCTTGATGCTATGAAAGGCAGTGTGACAGTAAATAGCAATTATGGTGAAGGCTCGGAATTTACGGCAAGGATTCCCCAGAAGGTCTGTGACGAAAGTCCTATGGGGGAATGGAGAAAAAATGAAACCTGCGGGGGAAAAGGAAAAAAGGAACAGTACATTCCGCTTTTTACTGCGCCGGATGCGGTGGCGCTTGCAGTAGATGATAACAGGATGAATCTTCTGGTTTTAAAGCGGCTTTTAGCTAAAACGGAAATGACCATAGAAACTGCGGAATCCGGAAAGGTGGCAGTGGAAATGAGTAAGAATAAAAAATATGACCTGATATTTATGGATCATCTTATGCCGGAAATGGATGGGGTAGAAGCTTTTCATACTATAAAAAATGACCCGGATAATATTAACGATAGTACACCGGTGATACTGCTTAGTGCCAATATAGCCATGGAACTCGAGGAAAAATATGCAAAGGAAGGCTTCAGTGCATATCTTTCAAAGCCTATAGAATATAAGAAAATGGAAATGATTGTTAAAGATCTGCTTCCGCCGGAAAAAATCATTTGATAACGGAAGTGTCTTTTGGAAAAGTTACATGGAATTGTTTACTGAGGAAAACAGCAATATACGATATGGAATCAAGGTGTCTGTAAGAGCTCTTGTTGAGTTTGTCCTGCGCTCAGGTGATATAGATGACCGCTTTGGCGGCCTGTCGGTATCCGCAATGCAGGAGGGCAGCCGCATGCACAGGCTTATACAGGGAAAACAGGGGGGGGAGTACAGGGCCGAAGTCCCACTCAGATATGACTATGTGACCGAAAAATATGTACTTCGCATAGAAGGCAGGGCTGATGGAATAATAAGTGACAATTTCGGAGATGATAGTGACCCGAACTCAAAACAACTCTCGATCAATGCTTTTTTTTCCGATGGCAAGGCTGTAACCGTAGATGAGATAAAGTGCGTAAGGAAGCGTCTTTCCAGGATCCGTAAGCCAGATCCCATACATTTGGCACAGGCAAAGGTTTATGCATATATTTATCTGACACAGAATGATCTGAATTTTATCAGGGTCCGCATGACATACTGCAATCCGGAGAAAGAGGATGTAAAGTTCTTTTTTGAAGAATACACAGCCGGAGAGATAACACGCTGGTTTGGGGAACTGATAGAATCCTATAGAAGGTTTACCGATCTTCAGATAGATCATTATGAAAAAAGACAGGCATCCATAAAGACTCTTGAATTCCCTTTTGATTACAGGGGAGAGCAGGAGCAGCTTATTGAAAATGCAGCTGAGACGATACGTGAAAAGAAAAAGCTTTTTATGGAAGCTCCGACAGGTGTTGGGAAGACGATCACTACTCTTTACCCTTCGGTAAAATCCATGGGAGAAGGGCTTACTGAAAAAGTTTTCTATTTTACGGCAAAAACCATTACCCGTACAGTCGCGGACAATGCGGTGGAGCAGATGAGAGGTGTCGGGCTCATTGCCAAGAGTGTGGTATTGACGGCCAGGGAAAAAATCTGTCTTTCTGCCAAAAAAGAATGCAATCCGTTGGACTGCCCCTATGCAAGAGGACACTATGACCGTATAAATGATGCGATTTATGATACTGTATGCAATGCGGACAGATTTGACAGGGATTCCATACAGGAAGCGGCAAGAAAGCATAAAGTATGTCCCTTTGAGCTGAGTCTTGACCTGACATGGTTTGCCGATATCATAATCTGTGACTACAATTATCTTTTTGATCCCCATGCGTATCTGAGAAGATTTTTTGCGGATGGAAGCGGAAATGACTTTGTATTTCTGATCGATGAGGCACATAATCTTTTAGACCGGGGACGGGATATGTACAGCGCAGAGCTGACGATAGCCCAGTTCGGAAAGCTTAAGTATCGTCTGGATGAGTATCTTTCTGGGAAGGTCACGACGGATGTGGCTGTGTTACGCAGGGGCAGGAAGAAAAGGGATGCTGAAATTGCTGAGTTCATTAAAAAGATAGCACGTGCACTTGATAACTGCATAAAGACCATGGCTGCTATGGCAGAAAAAACTGAGAAGTTCCGCATTCTTGAAAATGTCAATACCCTGGCAGGACAGGTGGAAGGACTTAATTCTGCAATAGGACATTATTTCAGCGAAGAAGATAATCCGCCGATGCGTAAGGATATACTGGAGCTGTATTTTGAAACCTGCCATTTTATGCTCATTTACGAGAAACTGGATGAAAATTACCGCATGTTTGCTGAGTTTAAAGAAGATAACAGCTTTATGGTAAAGCTGCTGTGCGTGGATCCGAGTGAAAATCTCGCTGAATGCATGGCCAGAGGAAGGGCTTCCGTGCTGTTTTCGGCTACGTTTCTTCCCTTAACGTATTATAAAAAGCTGTTGGGTGGTACAGACGAAGATTATGAGATCTATGCCGGGTCGCCCTTTGATCCTGAACACCTTGGGATTTTCGTAGACAGGGATGTGACCAGTCTGTATGCAAAGCGTACGGAGGATATGTTCGGCAGGATCGCAGACCGGATCGCAGATGTTATCAACACAAAAAAAGGGAATTATATGGTGTTCTTTCCGTCATACTCGTTTATGGAGACGGTAAGTGTTTTCTTTGAAGAGCGTCATTACAACAGAAGGAAAATTAAACTCATGAAGCAGGACTCGAGGATGAATGAGGATATGAGAGAAGAATTCCTCAGGATATTCAGGGACGAGGATGAGAGAAAGACTGTTGTGGGATTCTGTGTACTGGGGGGGATTTTTTCCGAAGGAATCGACCTGCGCGGAGAGGCTCTTATCGGCAGCGTGATAATCGGAACAGGACTTCCACAGGTTGGCGTTGAGAGAGAGATAATAAGGGAGTTCTTTGAGGAAAACGGTTTTGATTATGCATATCGTTTCCCGGGAATGAATAAGGTCTTGCAGGCTGCCGGCCGCGTCATAAGGACTGAAACGGATACCGGCGTGGTAGTCCTGCTGGATGAACGTTACGTGGATAATTCATATAAGAAACTATTCCCGAGAGAATGGACAAGATATGCGGTTGTAACCGGGGAGGCTCTGCCTGAGGCAATCGGAGAATTCTGGTACCGCAGGGAGTGAAACGGGCGGCGATAGAATGGGTGATCAGAGCATCACTTGGAGTGGCGCTTGGAGAGGCTGCAGGCAAAATATAGTGCAAACAGGCCCGGTATGTGGTAAAATTGTCGTTACTGTTAAAATATCAGCTTTAAGTATTTGGGGATATCCTGGACACGTGCTGTTACGGGTGTACCGATGGTTGGATTAAGCTGTAGATATCATGGAAAGGCAGGAGGAGTAAGACTATGTGGGCAGATGAAAGCGTATTCTATCAGATATATCCACTTGGATTCTGTGGCGCTCCCTTTGAAAATGACGGAGTGCAGGTGTCAAGGATACTGAAGGTTCTGGACTGGATACCTCATATAAAGAAGCTGGGTTGCAATGCAATTTATTTTTCGCCTGTATTTGAGTCTGATACCCATGGCTATAATACCAGGGATTATACGAAGCTTGATGTGAGGCTGGGGACAAACGAAGATTTTAAAAAGGTCTGTGATGCCCTGCACAAGGAAGGTATAAAGGTGGTCCTGGATGGCGTGTTTAATCATGTGGGACGCGGATTCTGGGCCTTTCAGGATGTACTTAAAAACCGCCAGTCATCTCCTTATGTTTCATGGTTTAACCGGATATCTTTTGAGGGGAACTCAAACTACAACGATGGCCTCTGGTATGAAGGCTGGGAAGGTAATTATGATCTGGTAAAGCTGAATCTGAGGAATGAGGATGTGGTACAGCATATATTCAGCGCTGTAAACGGCTGGATAGATGACTTTGATATAGACGGTATAAGACTTGATGTGGCATATTGTCTGGATCCTGCATTTACCAGAAGGCTAAGAGAGTTTACTGATTCGAAGAAGCATGATTTCTTCCTTCTGGGGGAAGTCCTTCACGGAGAGTACGGACGGATGTTAAATGAAATGAATATACATTCCGTTACCAATTATCAGTGTTATAAGGGAATCCATTCGGCAATAAACTCTGCAAATATGTTTGAGATAGTTCATAGCCTTTTAAGACTCTTCGGACCGGAAGACTGGTGTGTGGCAAGGGGATCTCACCTGCTTTCCTTTGTTGATAACCATGATGTGTCAAGGATCGCATCACTGATATCGGATCCGGCCTGCCTTAAGCTGGCCTATGGCATAATATTCGGAATGCCCGGTATCCCCTGCGTTTATTACGGAAGCGAGTGGGGCACAAAGGCTGACAAGTCACAGGGCGATCCCGCATTAAGACCTTCATTTGACAAGCCCGAATGGAATGAGCTTACGGATATAATTTCTGCAATGGCAGAGGCTAAGAAGAATTCGAAGGCTCTGAACTATGGCGGATTCCGTAGCGTACTGCTTACCAATAAGCAATGTATCTGGGAGAGGAAATGTGACGATGAGCGTGTGCTGGTAGCGATCAACATGGACAGCAACCCCTATATGGCACATTTTGATGCGGGATGCGGAATGGCTGATGAGCTTATAAGCGGCGGTAAACACGATTTCGGCGGTGGAAGCGAGCTGGCTCCATACAGCGTGGAATTCTGGAAGATGGAGCGATAACAGGGAACCAAAGCCAAAGGCTTTTCGTGCTTGCACGAAAAAGCCTTTGACCTTGGTTCCCGAACGGACATGAGCAAGAAGCGAAATGTTTGCGCAGCAAACATTTCAGCGGATTGCGAATGACCGTAGAATTGCGAAAGCCGCGAAGCGGCGGAGCAATTCGTGTTATCGGAAAAAAGTAAACAATTGAGGCGAATGGCCGTAGAATTGCGAAAGCCGCAAAGCGGCGGAGCAATTCGTGTTATCGGTAAAATGTCG
The DNA here is from genome assembly GCA_002393955.1 of Lachnospiraceae bacterium UBA4364. GTDB lineage: Bacteria > Bacillota > Clostridia > Lachnospirales > Lachnospiraceae > NK4A136. Next base: position 26,379 of record DGSK01000066.1, read on the forward strand.
ATAAAAAATTTAATTACAGGGAGAACATAAAATGAGTAAGGAACTTGCAAAAACATACGACCCCAGTGGGATCGAAAACAGGCTGTATGAGAAGTGGGAGACAAAGAAATACTTCCACGCAGAGGTAGATAAGAGCAAAACACCGTTCACGATCGTGATCCCGCCACCCAATATCACGGGACAGCTGCACATGGGACATGCGCTGGATGAGACTATGCAGGACATACTGATCAGGTTCAAAAGGATGCAGGGGTACAATGCGCTATGGCAGCCGGGGACAGACCATGCTTCCATTGCAACCGAGGTTAAGGTAATAGAAAATTTAAAGAAGCAGGGAATAACAAAGGCTGATCTTGGACGCGATGGTTTCCTTGAAAAGTGCTGGGACTGGAGAAAAGAGTACGGCGGAAGAATCGTAAACCAGCTCAAGAAGCTTGGATCTTCCTGTGACTGGGATCGTGAGAGATTTACAATGGACGAAGGCTGCAATAAGGCAGTTACCGAAGTCTTTGTTAAGATGCATGAAAAAGGATATATATACAAGGGCAAGCGCATGGTAAACTGGTGCCCTGTATGTAAGACCTCCATATCTGATGCGGAAGTAGAGTATAAAGAGCAGGCCAGCCATTTCTGGCATATCAAGTATCCTGTAATAGAGGACGACGGTTCGGTGTCGAAAACCCGTTTCCTTGAGTTTGCAACTACCAGACCGGAGACAATGCTGGGCGATACGGCTGTGGCCGTTAATCCGGAGGATCCAAGGTATAAAGATCTTATCGGTAAGAATGTAATGCTTCCCATAATCAACCGTCCCATCCCTGTTGTAGGTGATGAGCATGCTGATATGGAAGTAGGTACAGGTGTTGTTAAGATTACACCGGCACACGATCCTAACGACTTTGAGGTAGGAAAGCGTCACAATCTGGAAGTGATCAATATCATGAATGATGACGCTACCATAAATGAAAATGGCGGTAAGTTTAACGGCATGGACCGCTACGTTGCAAGGGATGCTATCGTAAAGGAACTGGATGAAATGGGTCTTTTGGTATCCATAGAAGACCTTACCCATAATGTCGGAACCCATGACAGGTGTAATGCAACAGTAGAACCCATGGTAAAGGAGCAGTGGTTTGTCCGTATGGATGAGCTCATCAAGCCTGCAGTAAAAGCTATAGAAGACGGTGAGATAAAGCTGATCCCCAAGAGCATGGAGAAGACCTACTTTAACTGGACCAATAATATCAAGGACTGGTGTATTTCCAGACAGCTCTGGTGGGGACACAGGATTCCGGCATGGTACTGTGATGACTGCAAAGAGATAGTCGTCGCAAAATCTGCACCGGAAAAGTGCCCTAAGTGCGGCTGCACACATCTTACCCAGGATCCGGATACCCTTGACACATGGTTCTCATCGGCACTCTGGCCGTTTGAAACATTAGGCTGGCCTGAGATGACAGAAGACCTTAAGTATTTTTATCCTACGGATGTGCTTGTTACCGGCTATGATATCATATTCTTCTGGGTTATCAGGATGGTATTCTCAGGCTATGAGCATATGGGGGATAAGCCTTTTAAGACTGTGCTATTCCATGGCCTGGTTCGTGACGCTCAGGGCAGAAAGATGAGTAAATCCCTTGGAAACGGCATCGATCCCCTGGAGATAATCTCTACATATGGTGCAGATGCGTTAAGGCTTACACTTGTGACCGGAAATGCACCCGGAAATGATATGAGATTTTCTACCGACCGTGTGGAGAACAGCCGTAACTTTGCAAATAAAGTATGGAATGCATCCCGTTTCATCATGATGAATATGGGTGACGAGGAGATAAAGAATGTATCTGAGGTAAAGACCGAGCCTGTTGACCGCTGGATCCTGTCCAAGCTCAACAATACTGTCCGCGATGTTACCGAGAATATGGAAAAATTCGAGATGGGCGTTGCAGTACAGAAGGTATATGACTTTATCTGGGATGAGTACTGTGACTGGTATATAGAGATGGTAAAGCCCCGTCTGTATAAGAAGGAGAATGAGACGGATGCTGACAGGGCATCAAGGGCTGCTGCATTGGCTGTACTTAAGGCTGTGCTGGTGGATTCACTTAAGCTTCTCCATCCTTTCATGCCGTTCATCACTGAGGAGATTTTCTGCAACCTGCAGGATGCGGAAGAGTCCATAATGATCTCCTCATGGCCGGTTTATACCGAAGAAAGAAATTTTGCCGAGGATGAGAACAACATCGAAACCATAAAGGAAGCTGTAAGGGGCGTACGAAATGTGCGTACCGAGATGAATGTTCCCCCTTCAAGGAAAGCGCAGATATTTGTTGTTACCGGAAATGATGACGTAAAGAAGAGCTTTACTGAAAATGATTATTTCCTGAGGACACTTGCTTATGCTTCAGATGTTACAGTTCAGGCAGACAAGACCGGTATAGCGGAGGATGCAGTGTCGGTACTGCTGGCACATGCGGCAATCTACATTCCTTTTTCTGATCTTGTCGATCTGGAGAAAGAGCTGGAGCGCCTTAAGAAAGAAGAAAAGCGGCTTGAGGGAGAACTGAAGCGCTCGAACGGAATGCTTAACAATGAAAGATTCCTTTCTAAGGCCCCTGCGGAAAAGATTGAAGAGGAAAAAGCTAAGCTTGCTAAATACGAGAAGCTGATGGAACAGGTAAAAGAACGCATAGCCAATCTGAATAAATAACGATATATAATTTTGTGTTGATTTTTACATGCAATATCGTTATTATGTTGTATGTGAAAAAGTATTGTTGATTATTATGTGGATTTATGCCATCAGCCGGAGACAGGTATGATCATTTTTGAGGAAGAACTGAAAAAATTTCATAAAAGCCTTGAAATGGGCGATGCTGAAAGCGATATATACGAAAAGCAGGATGAGGGCGATGTAGTGGAAGTGCTGCTTAATCTTGCACAGAATTCGGATAGTGCGGCAACCGGCGAGGGAGATGTTTACAACGAGTAGGAGCAGTATCTGTGAAATGTTTTAATTGCGGATGTGATCTGACCGAACTTGAGTTCTGCACAAACTGCGGTGCGGATGTAAAGCACTATAAGAAGATAATATATACTTCCAACAGACTTTATAATGAGGGTCTGGAGCGCGCAAGTGTAAGAGATCTTTCAGGAGCTGTAAAGGCGCTTAAGGAGTGTATCCGTTTCAATAAAAATCATATAGATGCAAGGAACCTTTTGGGACTTGTTTATTATGAGACAGGTGAGGGCGTAGAGGCGTTGTCCGAGTGGGTCATCAGCCAGAATATGCGGCCTGAGAAAAATGTTGCAAACGAGTACATAAATGCTCTCAAGAACGATCAGGGGCGTCTTGAAAATATCAAGACATCCATAAGAAAATTTAATAAAGCTCTCGATCTGTGCTGGCAGGACAGTTCTGATATGGCCATCATTCAGCTGAAGAAGGTCATCAGCATGAATCCGAATTATGTCAAGGCTCGTCAGCTGCTTACCCTTCTGTATATACAGAAAGAAGAGTGGGAAAGAGCTGCCAGGGAGGCTGAGAGGACGCTTAAGATAGACTGCGGAGATCTTAAGTCCCTCAGATATAAAAAAGAGATAGATGCGGTTCTTAAGCAGGCAGCGGATAATAAACGCGGACGCAGGAAGAAAAAAGAAGAAGTAACTGCTGTCTACAAGACCAGTGGCAATGAGACCATAATACAGCCTGTGGGCGTCGGCGAAACTCTGGGAATAAATGTATTTGTCGAAATTGCCATAGGAATAATCATAGGCGTGTGCGTGTCATATTTCATTATACTTCCGGCCAGGATTTCGTCGGTCCGGGATGAGGCTAATGCCAAAGCTTCGGAATATGGGGCACAGCTGGATGAGAAGAATGCCGAGATAACTGATCTGGAAGCCAGGATAACCGAACTTCAGGCAGATATCCAGGCACAGAAAGAAATGATAGACGGCTATTCCGGATCAAACGGGACCGCTGAGATCAATGATTACCTGATGGCGGCGGCTTATGCATATATGGATTCCGGTCAGGATAATATGACTGTTGATGAATACCTGGAGAAGATACCGGCTGATTATCTGGATGATGGCGCATCGACGGAATTCCTTGATCTTTATGCTTACCTGAAGGGCGGTATCGGGGCTTCGGTGGCAGAACGTTTTTACGAGAAGGGAATTGAGTCGTACAATTCAAGAGACTATGAAACAGCCATAGAATGTCTGACCAGAGCATATGAATACGATCCCGACAGTGATGATGCTTTGTATTATCTGGGATTAGCATATTATGAAAATGGCGATGTAAGCAGCGCAGCAACAAAATTTAATGAACTTTTGGAAAAGTTTCCGGACAGTCTGGAAGCTCAAAAAGCAAGTCAGCATCTTGAAGAGATAGGTGACTGATAAAAGGGAGGAAGAAAAATGGCAACTATCAAAGTTAAACCGAAGGTTGAAAAAGAGCCGAAGGACATAGCGGGAAGGATCATAGGCGTATTATTCCTTCTGATGGTCATTGCAGGCGGATATTATCTCTTTGATATGTTCAGGCAGCTGGATGTCACTAATGACAATATACAGGGAGAGTGGAGATATCCCAAAGCACTGGGACAGGATACAACCGAGTGCTGGGTTTTCTCGCAGGACAATAAGACTGACGAGGGTAATACCGGAGTTGCTACAAATTATACCCTTAATACAAAGGATGGTTCAAAGTCCAATATAGTGGAATATGATTATGTTTTGGAGTCTTATACTGATAAGACCGGGGCTGAGCGCTATCATATAATGGTTACTACAAAGAACGTGAAGTCATCAGAAAAAAGAACCAGAGAGATAAGGGTTACTTCGTTGAGTAAAATGGAAATGTCAGTTACATTCGTGGAGAATATGACTGCAGATATTACCAGACTGGTGCGTACAACAGTTTTCTGATATAATTCAGGAAATACGTTTTCTGCTGCCTGATGATTTGAGGGGCGTTGTGCTGTTCTTTACAATGCTCAAGGGGGTGTGATAATTGGTATACCGTGTCTATTACCTAGACATTGCGGCTCTTTTGGTCTGTGCGGTCCTATTGCTGTCGCTCTGTTTCAGAAAAATGTACAGAGGCAGGACGAATAGGATTTTTTTTGCATTCATTGGTCTTATTATTCTTACCACATGCATGGATATCCTGAGGTCAGCTCCTCTGGACTGGTTCGCTCCCTATAATAATACTATAGGTTTCAGGAACATAGCCTGTAGTGCTTACATTTTCTTCAATTCCATGGTATATCCTGTATATATTTATATGGTAGGAAGCATTACCGGGACTTTTAAAAAGATCCGGTCTTCTCTTGCTTTAGCGGTTATGTTTTTTTCTCCGTTGCTTGTGAATCTCATGCTTCTCATATCAAACGGTTCCACGCATGCGCTTTTCTATCATACCTATAGTCCGGATGGAATCCCTGTTTACCATAGAGGATTCATGATAGGTGTTTCGGTAGCGGTTGGATTTTACTATGTTATATTCTGCCTGCTGCTTATTATCTACTGCAGGGTAAAGAAGCGTATAGAGACCATAAAATTTCTTGCGCTTCTTTTTATCTATCCTGTGAATCTTCTGGCATACTATATTCAGGCTACTAATCCGAAGCTGCTTGTCCAGATGTTTGGCATGGCACTTACGGTGCTGTTGCTTTCATTCTTTGTACTCAGCATAGAGGAAAACTATGATCTTGAGACCGGGGCCAAGCCTTTTGTTGCATTCAAGCATATGCTGGGCAATATGTATGCGGCCGGTGACAGTACATTAATCGTATTTGTCAAGATAAGGAGCAGCAAGCCTCTGGAAAATTCACTGGGCAGGGTGGTTTATGCGGAACTGATGCGCCAGGTGTCGGACAGACTCTTTTCTATCCTGCAGAGGGAGAACAGACATCTTGCAGAGCTTTACTACCTGAAAAACGGACTTTTTGCTATTGCTGACAGGGGAGACGTTAATAAGGATAGGCTTTCATCTGTTGCAGATAACAATATCCCTGTCATTCGTGAGGAGTATAATCTTGACGGCATACGTATGAAGCTGGAGTTTGCGGTATGCGGAGTAGAGCTTCCTTCGGACTGTGACAATGAAGAGGAACTCTTAAAATTCGCTGAGACTTTTGTTAATTACCTTCCGCCTAATGTTTTTGTCAAATACTGCGATATTATTCCGGACAGAGATTTTGTTATCAGCAATACCATTGACCGCATTGTGGCTGACGCTATCAAGAATAATAAGTTTGAGGTGTTCTATCAGCCTATATATTCCGTTAAGGATGGGGCTTTTACATCTGCAGAAGCACTGCTCCGTCTAAAGGATGAAACACTTGGATATGTTCCGCCTTCGATCTTTATTCCGGCTGCAGAGAAGAGCGGTGCCATACTTCAGATAGGTGAGTTTGTAATCCGTGATGTGTGCAGGTTCCTTTCGGAAAGTGATGCTTTTGACAGAGGGATCAAGTTTGTGGAAGTAAATCTGTCTGTGATGCAGTGTACCCAGAAGGATATGGCCAGGAAGATCAAGGAGATACTTGATGAGTATAAGATAGCCCCCGAACGTATAAATTTTGAAATTACGGAGACAGCATCGGACTATCTGGCAGATGCTGTTATAAAGACAATGAGCGATATATCCGAAAACGGAAACAGCTTTTCCCTGGATGATTATGGCTCGGGTTATTCTAATCTGGGCAGGATAATGAATTTCCCGTATAAGATAATAAAGCTGGACAAGTGTCTTATTGACGGACTTGTTGATGACAGACGCAAAAACATAATGAAAGAGACCATAAGCCTTCTTAAGAGCCTTGGCGCGGAAATAGTGGTAGAGGGTGTAGAGGATAAGGATAAGGCTGAGTGGTTCATAGAAATGGAGTGTGAATACATCCAGGGATACTATTACGCAAAGCCTATGCCTGAAGATAATTTCCTGGCGTTCCTTGAGGAAAACGGCAGAAAAAAGAATACCGTCAGTGAATGATGATCAGTTCGGTTATAAATACTACAGCGCATGATACCAGGGCAACCAGTATCATGCTTTTTTTGAAATAAGACATTATCAGAGCGGTTGCAAAGCCGGCAAGGGCTGAGTACAGGCTCCTTGTGGCTCCCAGTATTGTGGGGAAAGTCATGACTGTCAGTGTGACATAGGGCACATATGCCAGAAATGATCTGAGAGTTTTGTTCTTTATTTCTTTTCTCAGGATGGTCATGGGGAGCATCCTTATCAGGTAGGTTACTGCGGCCATTACGGCGATGTATATCCAAGTGTTCATGTCTTAGTGTTTCTCCTTTATTGAAAAAACGGCACTATGAAGTGGATCCGGCTTCTTTTTCTTCCTTTATGCTGTCTGTATGTCCGGCATCTGTTTCATCAGAAGACTCGTTATCTATAGGTTTTATTATGGCAAATATCAGGGATATAAGTACCGTGAGTATTATGATGCGGCTGCCGCCGTCTATGTCTTTGATATAAGGGAGGTACGTGGCTGCAAGGCTGGCTGTCATTGAAGTGATCACAGCAGCACAGATACGCAGGTCTTCCCTGGATCTGGGGATAAAGACAGCGGTAAACATTCCATACAGTGCCAGATTTAATGCGCTTGTGACGGAATCGGGGAGTATGCTGCCGGCAAGGACGCCTATGGCCGTGCCTGCGGTCCAGCCGGGAACAGTAAGGAGAAGCGCACCGTATGTATAAAATGGTGAAAGCGGGTATTTCTGTCCTATTGATACTCCGAAGATCTCATCCGTAATGCCATAGGACATTAACAGCCTGTGATGTGTGGGAGTTTCCGGTCTGATCTTCTGGGAAAGCGCAAAACTCATCAGGCAGTAGCGGAGGTTTATTATGAGCTGTGAAAGCGCTATCGAAAGATAGGAACCGCCTGCACCGATTATTGACAGTGCTCCGAATTCTCCGGCACTGGTCAGATTGGTAAGGGACATGACAGCCGCCTGGAATGCATTCATGCCTACATCCTTTGCCTGTATGCCCAGCGAAAATGATACGGCAAAATACCCCAGTGCTATGGGAAGACCGTCCCTTAGCCCGTTAAGAAAAGCTTTGTCTTTTTTTCGGATATCTGATTTTGATTCGTTTTCCACAGTTTTGCTCCGTGACACACCGAAATTCTTTTTGCGCGGCCGTTTACTGTATCGGATTTTGGCTGCGGGAAGCGTTATGTTTTGCGCGGCCAAAATCCGTGCGTATCCGGTCGGAAGCATACAGTAAAATTAATCGTGATTGTGCATAATGTATGCCTATTGACGGTGGATCATCACAAGTGACTATGATAAATAAAAAAACACTGTATATCAAGTTTTTTTTTACTTCAAAATGTCGTATAATCAAATGTAGCAAAATTATATTCTGTCTGTATCGGAGGGGTTCCAAATTGGATAAGAAAAAAAGGACAAAAACCATTGTCATAATGCTGGTGCTGGCGGCTCTCAGCATTGTGGGAACGGTGTTTACTTTCCATGCTGATAAGCATGAAACCGTAAAGGAAGTAATGCGCGATGCAGTACTGCATGAGACAAATAAGATATCGGTTTTCGGTATTATGCAGATCGATCCGTCTCTTCTTTCGGGATTTATAGTGACAGCTTTCATTCTGGCGGCTGCACTGATAATAAGGATCTTCGTTATCCCAAAATTTAAATTTGTTCCGGGAAGATTCCAGATGCTCCTTGAGATGTGGGTAGGGCTGTTTGACGGACTTGCCAGGTCTAACAGTCCGCATAGGAATAAAGCTCTCGGCGCGTATATTTTTGCTATAGGATCCTATGTATTCGCAGGCACAATGTTTGAGCTTTTAGGTATACAGGTAGTATCTACCGCGGGCAATTCACTGGCGTTGCCGGCGCCCCTTGCCAATATAAACGGAGCAATAGCGGCAGGCTGTTTTTCATATCTGTTCATCGTTTTCGGTGCAGTTACGGCAAATAAATTTGCCGGTATAGGGAAAGCGCTTAAGGAGTTTTCGCTGCCGGTATCCATGACTTTCAGATTATTTGGCGCATTGCTTTCGGGTATGCTTACCACTGAGCTGGTTTATTACTACCTGTCGCTCAGCTTCGTGCTGCCGGTACTGGTGGGGGTGCTTTTTACCGTATTGCATGCAGTTATTCAGGCTTATGTCCTGACTATGCTTACGAGTTTCTACTATGGTGAGGTTACGGAGATAAGGGAAAAGAAGAAGAAAACGGAAACATCGGAAGTAACAGCGGCATAAAGCATAAATAATTAAAGTAAAAGTTTAAATATAGTTTTATTCCAGAACAAAAATTTAAAACTCCGGAGGGAAAGAAAATGAAATTAAAGATGATCAAAACAATGGCAGTTGCACTTGCAGTGATAATCCTTGTTATGGCAGGTGTAGGGGTAGCAGGAGTCATAAGCGCTCAGGCCGCAGATACTACAGCGGCAGCATCGGAAGCGGCTGCAGAATCAAATGTCGGGATAAATGATATTTTGGGAAAAGCCATCGGCGCAGGTGTTGCGGTTGGTCTTGCCGCACTTGGTGGCGGTATAGGCATGGGACTTGCAGTTGGACGATGCGGTGAGGGCGTAGCAAGACAGCCTGAGATGAGCGGAAAGATACAGACGATCATGATGTTAGGCCTGGTATTTATAGAGACTGTAGTAATTTACGCACTGATCATTTCGATACTGGTAATCTTCGTACTGTAAACAGGACAGGACCTGTATTATAAGCTGTATTTGAGGATCTGCGCTGCAGATCTCTTCGCATAGCCGTATGAACGGCAGGAAGGGGAAAAATGATACTCGGAATAGATTTTATGCAGATTTTCCTGCACCTTTTCAATATAATCCTTCTCTTCGGAGGACTTTATATTCTTTTGTATAAGCCCGTAAAGGATTTTATCCAGAAACGAGAGGAGCATTACAGGGAAATGGATGAGCAGGCAAAGAAGACGCTTGATGAGGCTAAGGCTTTAAAGGCAGAGTATACTGCTGCGATGGATAAGGCAGACGAGGAAGTTGAGGCTAAGATGAGCGCCGCTCAGGTCGAAATCGCCGAGATGCGTAAGACAGAGGAGGAGAGCCTTAAAAAGAAGGCAGAGAGTGTTATTGCTGAAGCCAAGGCTGAGGGTGAAAGAAAGAAAAAAGGCATTGTCGAAGGTGCCAAGGAGGATATCTCCAAGATGATAGAGGAAGCTACCCGCAAGATAATGCTTGACAGCGAGGGCGGTTCGTCCTTTGATTCATTCTTAAATGAGGCAGAGAAGAGCACTGACGGAGGAAATTCTGATGGAAGAAAGTAAGACCTCAGCCGTTTCAAAAAAAGAGGCGTATATTTACAGTGCTGTTTCACCTGATGTCACGCAGAAGAAACGATTTGAAGCATTTCTTTTAAAAGAACAGGGCGAGGAGTTTGAACTGGTCTGGAAGAAGGATGAGACTGTAGGGAACGGCTTCAGGCTGGAGGCAGACGGCGAGGTATATGACTGGACACGTGAAGGCAGATACAGGCAGTTGGCCGACATGCTGGATGAAATAGCCGCGAGGTATGATGACGAAGAGTCTGATGTCATCACGCTTTTTAAGTCATCTATAGATTCCTGGGAGGCGCATGTCCGTCCTGAGGAAGAGGGTGTCGTACTGACTGTGGGCGACGGAATAGTTCTGGCTGAAGGGCTTCGCAGTGTAGTATATGGCGAGATAGTGATATTTGAATCCGGTGTAAAGGGGATGGTGCAGGATCTAAGACCTGACTGTGTCGGCATCATACTTTTTGGTGACGATACGGACGTTACCGAGGGCAGCCGGGTAAGACGGACCAAAAAGACCGCAGGAATTCCGGTGGGTGATGCATACATAGGAAGGGTAGTTAATGCACTTGGTGAACCCATAGACGGAGAAGGTAAGATAAAGGCTGCCGGGTACCGTGCCATAGAATCACCGGCACCGGATATTGTGTCCCGGCAGGGGGTTGATACCCCTATGAATACGGGACTGCTCTCCATCGATTCAATGTTTCCTATTGGTCGTGGACAGCGAGAGCTCATAATCGGCGACAGACAGACCGGAAAGACCACTATTGCCACGGATACCATATTGAACCAGAAGGGCAATGGGGTAATCTGTATATATGTTGCGATAGGACAGAAGTCTTCAAGTGTGGCCCATATAGTCGGTAATCTCAAGAAGCAGGGGGCAATGGAGTATACCATAGTGGTTTCCGCGTCTGCGTCTGAGACGGCTCCTGTCCAGTATATCGCTCCTTATGCAGGGGCGGCTCTGGGCGAATATTTTATGTACCAGGGCAGGGATGTGCTCATTATATATGATGACCTTTCCAAGCATGCAATAGCGTACAGGGCGCTTTCACTTCTGCTGGAGCGTTCACCGGGAAGAGAAGCGTATCCGGGTGACGTATTCTATCTGCACTCAAGGCTGCTGGAACGCTCGGCAAGGCTTTCCGATGCTATTGGCGGCGGAAGTATGACTGCACTTCCTATAGTTGAGACACAGGCAGGAGATGTTTCTGCATACATACCCACTAATATAATTTCCATAACTGACGGACAGATATTCCTGGAAAGCGATCTTTTCTTTGCAGGACAGAGACCTGCTGTCAATGTCGGACTTTCCGTATCGCGTGTGGGCGGAGCTGCACAGACAAAGGCGATGAAAAAAGCTGTGGGGAGTTTAAGACTGGATCTTGCACAGTACAGGGAGATGGAAGTATTCACACAGTTTTCCAGTGATCTGGACGAGTCTACAAAGAAGCAGCTGAACTATGGGCAGGGATTGATGAAATTGCTGATACAGCCACAGGGACACCCATTCTCACTGCATGAGCAGGTGATCATACTATGTGCCGCTATTGCACATGTTATGGAAAATGTACCCCAGGATAAGATCATTAAGTTCCGCGATGAGATGCTTAAGCATTTCGCAATTACGGAGTCTGCACTCTGCGCAAAGATTGATGAGACGGGAGTTATGACTCCTGAGGAAAAGGAACAGATCATTGAAGCTGCAAAGAGATTCTACGAGGATAAATGGCAACACTGAATGAAATAAAAAACAGAATATCGGGCGTACGCAGTACAAAGAAGATAACCAATGCCATGTACCTCATATCTTCTGTGAAAATGAGAAAGGCCAGAGCCGATCTTGAGAATGTGCGTCCTTTTTTTGAAGCACAGGCCAGGGAGATAAAGAGGATATTTAGAAATGCGCCCTCGGTTGATTCAGGTTATTTCAGTGGGAGCAACATGCACAAGCGAAAAAGGAAAGCCAAGGCTTATCTCGTGATTACTGCGGATAAGGGAATGGCCGGTGCATACAATATGAATGTGCTTCGTGCTCTGGAGAAGGAGAGGAGAAAGGATCGCAGCATAAAGATATTTGCTATCGGTGAAAACGGGATCCGTTATTTCAGAAATCACAGGATACCGGTGGTGAGGGAATTCCATGAGATAGCGCCTACGCCTTCCTATAAATGGGCAAGGATGATATGCGCCGGTCTTCTGACTTCTTATCTAAGCGGTGAAGTAAATGAGATAAGGATGATATACAGTGATGTGGAATCTGAGCTGTCGTGTGTGGTAAGGAACGAGAGGCTTCTGCCCTTTTTCACAGAAGAGTTTATTGATGAAGATGAAACGGAAAGGCAGAAGAAATATTATAATTTCGAGCCTTCCCCGGAGGGGATACTGGAGAGTTTTATGCCACAGTATGTATCCGGGAATATATACGGCGCCCTGGTGGACAGTTTTTGCGCGGAACAGAATTCCAGAATGGCTGCCATGCGGTCAGCAAATGACAATGCCGAGGAATTGTTATATGAGCTTCGGATAGAGTATAACCGTATCAGACAGGGAATGATAACCCAGGAGATTACCGAGGTGGCAGCAGGCGCAAGGTCGCAGAAGAGAAAGCGAAAGAAGAAAAAGCATCTGAAAGATGATATTAATTCTGATACCGGAGGACAAACGGCGTGATTAAGGAAAAGAAAAAGATACGCAAAGGCAGGATAATACAGGTTTCCGGACCTGTTGTTGATGTGGTTTTTGACAAAGGTGAAATGCCGAGGCTGAGGGAAGCGCTTACTGTAAAGCTGGAGGACGGCGTACGTACTATGGAAACCGCACAGCTTATGGAAGACGGCGTAGTGAGATGTATCATCCTGTCACAGTCGGAGGGCCTTGCAAGGGATATGGAGGTCACGGCTACAGGCGAAGGCATACGGGTGCCTGTCGGTGATGTGACTATAGGAAGAATGTTCAATGTACTGGGCAATCCCATAGACGGCGGTGAAGCGATACCGGAAGGTACGGAAAAGTGGAACATTCACAGACCGGCACCATCATTTAAGGATCAGAATGTGGCCGTTGATATTCTGGAAACAGGCATCAAGGTTATCGACCTGCTTGAGCCATATGCAAAGGGCGGAAAGATAGGTCTGTTCGGCGGTGCGGGCGTAGGTAAGACAGTACTTATACAGGAACTTATACATAACGTTGCCATGGAGCACGGCGGCTATTCGATATTTACAGGTGTGGGTGAACGTTCCAGAGAAGGAAATGACCTGTGGAATGAAATGAAAGAAAGCGGTACTATTGATAAAACCGCTATGGTATTCGGACAGATGAACGAGTCCCCCGGAGTACGTATGAGGGTTGCTCTTACGGGACTTACTATGGCAGAATATTTCAGGGATGTGCAGAACAGGGACGTGCTGCTCTTTATTGATAACATATTCCGTTTTGTGCAGGCCGGTTCTGAGGTGTCAACGCTTTTGGGACGTATGCCATCTGCCGTTGGGTATCAGCCCACACTGGCACAGGAAATGGGGACACTGCAGGAGCGTATCGCGTCAACGGCAGCGGGGTCCGTTACGTCTGTACAGGCAGTATATGTGCCGGCAGACGACCTGACTGACCCTGCACCGGCAACCACTTTCTCCCATCTGGATGCGACCACGGTGCTTTCCAGAAAGATAGCCGAGCAGGGAATATATCCTGCGGTTGATCCATTGGAATCAACGTCAAGGATACTTGAGGCAGATATAGTGGGACAGGATCACTATGATACTGCCAGAGAGGTGCAGCGTTACCTTCAGAAATACAATGAACTGCAGGATATAATAGCAATACTCGGTATGGATGAGCTTTCCGATGAGGATAAGAGTATCGTAAACAGGGCACGTAAGATTATAAGATTCCTGGCTCAGCCCATGTTTGTGGCAGAGAAGTTTACCGGTACTCCTGGGATTTATGTGCCCAGGTCAGAGACTGTAAGAGGATTCAAGGCAATCCTTTCCGGAAAATATGATGACTACCCGGAAGCAGCGTTTTACAATGTGGGAACCATAGACGATGCCATTAAGAAAGCGGAGACTCTGTAATTGGAAACCATTAATTCATTTCAGCTTAGAATATATGAAGCTAATTCTGTTTTCTTCAGCGGCGGGGTGGAGTTTCTTGCCGTGCCTACTGCTGATGGAGAGTTCGGCGTTATGGCCGGGCATGAGTCGGCAGTAGTAGCGATAAAAGAGGGATTGCTTAAGTACCGTAAGGATGAGGATCCCGAAGACAGTATGCGTTATGCAGCTGTTTCAGCAGGGATAATGCGTGTTGAATCCGATGAAGTGCTGGTGCTGGTGGAGTCTGCGGAAGATCCTGATGAAATAGACGAGAACAGGGCAAGGGAATCTGAGAAAGCAGCTAAGGATATGATAAAGCTCAAGCAGGGCAGGCTTGAGGATCAGCTAGCGGAGGCTAAGCTCAGACGTGCGTTGAACCGTCTGGATGTAAAGAAGAAGTATTCAGGCAGAAAGACTGACCTGATCTGATAATGAAAAAAAGAAAACTGAAGATCATGGTCCGGGTGAAAAAAGGACTTGATTTTGAATATGAAGTGTGATATTATCCTCGCATGAGAGTTCACAGATACCGTTCGGTATTGTGCATTCGCAAAGGCGGTCAGGTGTCCGCCGGAATTCCAGTAGTGAAGTAACAGTGTAATAATAGTGTATTGATAGTTTGATGTTTGTAACAGCAATGAAGCTATTTTGAATTATGCTTTTTGAAATATCCTGAGCATGGTATTTCTGTGTACCTTGAAAACTGAATACAGTACCGGAATAGTAATTTTTATAAATTTTATGTTGACAAACACGAACAAATGTTTTAATCTAATAAACACGAACAGATGTTTTCTGTGAAAGGAGAAAAAAGATGGAGAGAGAAGAAAAGTTAAGAGCTTTGGATGCGGCCTTAAAGCAGGTTGAGAGACAGTATGGTAAGGGCGCGCTTATGAAGCTTGGTGATCCCAGCAATAAGATGAATATAGAGACAATTCCGACAGGGTCCCTTTCACTTGATATAGCCCTTGGTATAGGCGGTATTCCCAAGGGCAGAGTTATAGAGATATACGGTCCTGAATCATCAGGTAAGACTACGGTTACCCTGCATATGATCGCGGAAGTTCAGAAGCGCGGCGGAATTGCAGGCTTTATCGATGCTGAACATGCACTTGATCCTGCATATGCTGCAGCTATCGGTGTGGATGTTGACAATCTGTATATCAACCAGCCCGACTATGGCGAACAGGGATTAGAGATTGCAGAGACAATGGTAAGATCCGGTGCTGTGGATATAGTGGTCATTGACTCCGTTGCTGCATTGACTCCGAAGGCGGAGCTTGAAGGCGACATGGGAGATTCACATGTGGGTCTCCAGGCAAGACTCATGAGCCAGGCGCTCAGAAAACTGGCAGGTGCGATCAGCAAGTCAAACTGTGCGGTGATCTTTATTAATCAGCTGCGTGAGAAGGTGGGCGTGTTTTATGGCAATCCCCAGGTTACTACCGGAGGAAATGCACTTAAGTATTATGCATCAGTGCGTATGGAGGTGCGCAGGGTAGAACAGCTTAAAGCCGGTGGCGATTCGGTTGGTAACCGGACCAGAGCGAAGATAGTAAAGAACAAAGTCGCTCCTCCTTTTAAGGAAGCTGAATTTGATATCATGTTCGGAGAAGGCATCTCATACGAGGGTGATCTGCTTGATCTTGCAGTTGATATAGATGTGATCAACAAGAGCGGCGCATGGTATGCATATAAGGGTGACAAGATCGGACAGGGCAGGGAGAATGCCAAGATCTATCTTAAGGATCATCCGGATATGTGTGCAGAAGTGGATCGCCTGGTACGTGAACATTATAATATAGGCGGCGCACCCTCAGAGATTGATATCAAGGCAGAAAAAAAGCCCATGAAGCGTGCTAAAAAGTCTGATGATGAGGCAGTAGCAGAGAATACAGCGGAGTCCGGAGATAAAGCATGATAATAACAGGCGTTAAGCCTGTAGGGAAAGGCCGGTACGAAATCTTTTTAGATGAAGGTTCGTATCCGGCCTTTGCTCTTTACAGGAATGATATGAAGAAATTTGATATTCGTGAAGGCAGTGAGCTTTCCCATGATACTATGGCAAGGATATGTTCAGAGACACTTGTGAAAAGGGCAGTTCTGCGGCTTTACCACCTGATAGAGAGCAGGGATTATACGGAAGCGGAACTACGGGAAAGATTAAGACGCGGAGCGTATCCGTCCTCTGTGATAGAGTCTGCGATTGAGCAGCTGAAAGAACAGGGATTAGTGGATGATACGGACTATGCCCTGCGTTATGCTGAATGTTATATTGACAGGAAAAGCAGAAAAGCTGTGGTACAGGCCTTGGCCCGTAAGGGTGTTGCCGGAAATGTGGCAGCTAAGGCGGTAGAACAGGTTTGTGAAGAACGGGTAATCTCAGTTTCAGCTGCCGGGGATAACGGTTCAGCCGGTGACAGCAGTCTTATATCTGCTTATCACGAAGGAGAGTATGATGAGTGCTATAAGATCCGCAGACTTCTGGAAAAGAGGCATTTTGATCCGGCAGCAGCGGACAACAGGGAATACAATAAGCAGGTGACTTACCTTATGGGTAAGGGCTATGCGTACAGGGATATCAGCAGAGCAATCTGTGATATGGAAATTTTATAAAATGCTGGTCTATTGTGCCTGTTTGCATCAGGCTTAACAGGTGCAATCAGCGGGGCAGTCGCCCCGGTCAGGGCTCGTAGCCTTTTTATCAAAAGAGGGCTGAGTCATTCCCGACAGTGGATGATCAATTTTTAAAATTGAATAAAAAAGAAAACTGCTTATATGGTCTATATTATTATATTGACCATCCGGTTTTGCATGCAATGATACAGGGCGTTGATATTGCAAAACAGCTGTCGGGATTTCTATAATCATAAACGTTTAAAAAGCGCCGTATGGTGCAATATCAATAAATCAAGGTCATTGACATAACATTCCTAAAAAAGGTATAATATGTGCTAATTGTGGCGTTGTGTATCCTTATGGCAGGATTGTTCGGTGCTGTAACAGGAATGTCTGATGATATCTCGCACAATGTAAATTTGATCAAGGAGGGCTCCTGTACAATGATGTGGATAATAATCGCCGCACTCATTGCAGTAGCAGTCACCCTCGTAATAGCTATTCCGGTAACGGCCAAGGTTTCTGTAAGCAGATACAGAAAAGAGGTCGAGGGAAAATTAGGGAATGCAGATGCGAAGGCTAGACAAATAATTGATGAGGCTCTGAAAACTGCTGAGGAAAAGAAGCGCGAGAGCATGATCGAGGTGAAGGAAGAGACGATCAGGGCTAAGAGCGAGCTTGATAAAGAGCTTAAGGAACGCAGAAATGAGATAAGCCGTTCCGAAAGACGTATACAGCAGAAGGAAGAGAACATCGATAAAAAGACTGATGCAATTGAGCGCAGAGAGCAGAGTTTAGCACAGAGAGAGGAAAATCTCAACAAGAAGAGAGAAGAAGTCGACAGGCTTAGTGCCCAGAGGCTGACAGAGCTTGAAAGGATATCGGGACTGACATCCGATCAGGCAAAGGAACTTGTGATTCAGACGGTCGAAGAAGAAGTAAAGCACGAGATCGCCATGAAGATCAAGGAAGCTGAAGTTCAGGCTAAAGAAGAGGCTGAAAAGAAAGCGAAGGAATATGTTGTTACTGCCATTCAGAGATGTGCGGCTGACCATGTATCCGAATCTACTATTTCGGTTGTACAGCTTCCAAATGATGAGATGAAAGGAAGGATCATAGGACGAGAAGGAAGGAATATCCGTACTCTTGAGACTATGACAGGGGTGGAGCTTATCGTAGACGATACCCCGGAAGCAGTAGTTCTTTCAGGATTCGATCCTATCAGACGTGAGGTTGCACGTATTGCTATAGAGCGCCTCGTGGTTGATGGTCGTATCCATCCTGCAAGAATTGAGGAGATGGTTGAAAAGGCACGCAGGGAAGTGGATGCCGTGATGAAGGAAGAGGGTGAGGCTGCTGTACTTGAGTGCGGTGTTCATGGACTTCATCCTGAAGTGGTAAAGCTTCTCGGAAGGCTGAAATTCAGAACTAGCTTCGGTCAGAATGCGCTTAAGCATTCTATAGAGGTTTCGCAGCTGGCTGGACTTCTGGCTGCTGAACTGGGACTTGATGTTCGTACTGCCAAGAGGGCAGGACTCCTGCATGATATAGGCAAGGCTGTTGATCACGATATGGATGGTTCACATGTGCAGCTTGGCGTGGAACTCTGCAAGAAGTATAAGGAATCCCGTGTAGTGATAAATGCAGTGGAAGCACATCATGGTGATGTGGAGCCGCAGTCACTGGTTGCGGTATTGGTTCAGGCTGCTGATGCAATATCTGCTGCAAGACCGGGGGCAAGAAGAGAAACTCTGGGGACATATACCAACAGACTTACACAGCTTGAAGAAATCTCAAATTCCTTTGAAGGCGTGGAAAAGACTTTTGCAATCCAGGCCGGAAGGGAAATCAGAGTCATGGTGGTGCCAGATCAGGTATCCGATGATGATATGGTCATCCTTGCGAGGGATATTTCCAAAAAGGTGGAAGCAGAGATGCAGTATCCCGGTATGATAAAGGTAAATGTCATCAGGGAATCCAGGGTAGTGGATTACGCAAAGTGATGTACGATTCCATGAAGTAGTGAATGAACCGGATTGCCGATCCGGAGAATAAGAGTTTTTTGCTGCCGTCCCTTAAGGGGGACGGCAGTTTTATAGTAAAGCGACAGCCCCTTTTTTGGTATAATGATAGCCAGTTATAAGTTGCAGTGTAAGTATCTCGTTAAGTGGTGCAAAGTGAGTACCGGTAGATTTCGGGAATGCCTGAACGGCATTGAATTATAAAACGGGGAATTCCTATGGATAATACAACGAAAAATAAAAAGAGCGGCATCTGGTTCATGTGGATGTTTGTGGGCGCGGTAATCCTGCTTATGCTTTTTATTGTGTATGTAACGATAAACAGGAGTAAGAGGGAACAGGCGTATCAGGCATCGGACCTGCTGATCGATCAGGTGCGGAATGTGCTTGATGCTAATGAACGCAAGGAACAGTCACTCACGGACTCGCTGAAAGAAAGCTATACTTCGAAGGCGAAAGCTGTTGCTTATGTTATCGACAACATTCCGGAAACAGAGTATGACATTGCAGAACAGATAAGGCTTGCAAAACTTATGTCAATAGACGAGATACATCTTTTTACTGCTGAGGGCGAGATTTACAGTGGGACAGTTCCGGCATACTATGGCTATACGTTCGATTCCGGTGAACAGATGGAGTACTTTAAGCCTATGCTAAACAACAAGGCGCTCTCCATGTGCCAGGATGTTACTCCTAATACAGCTGAGAGCAAGCCTATGATGTATGCCATATGCTGGAATGACAGCGGTACCCGCATGATACAGATAGGCATAGAACCGAGACGGCTGATAGAAGAAATGCAGAGCAATGCTGTGTCGGAAGTAGTAAATAATATACCGGCATATGAGGGTGTAAATATACTTATTGCGGATGCAGAGACTCAGGAGATACTGGGGGCCACAGTGAACCGTCATGTGGGAAAAAAGCTGTCCGACCTCGGAATAGATACAAGCGGTATCAGCGATGAGAGTGTAACGCATTTTTCTGCAAAGGTAGACCACAAAGCTTCCTACTGCGCAATGCAGAGGATGGGCAATTACAACCTGTTGGTAGTGCAGGAAAAGGAAGAAGTTAACAGGGAACTGCCATTTACCATGATGCTCATATTTGTCTATCTTATGATAGCGGCAATTTCACTGGCTGTTGTGGTAAGACGTATGACTGCCAGAAGGGAACGACTGATAGCAATATCGGAAAGGGCAGTGGCTGCGAATGAGGCAAAATCCTCGTTCCTTTCCAACATGTCACATGAGATCCGCACGCCTATAAATGCAATCCTTGGCATGAATGAAATGGTGCTGCGTGAAAGCTCTGAAGAAGACATAATTACATACTCTCAGAACATAAAGACTGCGGGAAATACACTTCTTGGCATTGTGAACGATATCCTGGATTTCTCGAAAATAGAAGAGGGTAAGATGCAGATAATTCCTGTGGATTATGATCTTTCCTCCATGCTTAATGACCTTGTCAATATGATAAAGATACGTCTTGATGCTAAGGAGCTGAAGCTGCTCCTGGATTTTGACGAAAATACACCTAAGCTCCTTCACGGTGACGAGATAAGGATAAAGCAGATAATAACCAACATTCTTACCAACGCTGCTAAATATACGGAACGGGGAAGTGTTACCTTTAAAGTATCCTACGATAGGATTCCATCGGAGCCTGGAAGCGTAATGATCAGAGTGTCGGTGAAGGATACCGGCATAGGCATAAAGCAGGAGGATATGGAGAAGCTTTTCTCGAAATTTGACCGAATCGAGGAAACCCGCAACAGAAATATAGAAGGAGCGGGGCTTGGAATGAGCATTACCAAAGGACTTCTTGAAATGATGGGAAGTACGCTGGAGGTAAACAGCGTCTATGGAGCAGGTTCTGAATTCAGTTTTGCCATAAAACAGACGGTTGTAAAATGGGAGCCTTTGGGCAATTATGAAGAGGCTCAGAGGAAAAAAATGGAGGAAATTAAGGAGTACAGACAGAGGTTTGAAGCTCCGGATGCAGAGATACTAGTGGTGGATGACAACCGTATGAACCTTATGGTGTTCACCAGACTGTTAAAACAGACGAGAGTAAAGATCGACACTGCTTCCGGCGGCGACGAGGCCACAAAACTCATACTGTCAAAAAAATATGATATTATTTTCCTTGACCATATGATGCCGGGAAAAGATGGCGTTGAAGTGCTTAAGGAATTGAAGGGCAATACCTGTTATCCGAATATGGAAACTCCTTATATATGCCTTACGGCAAATGCAATTACAGGTGCAAGGGCTGAGTATATGGATGCTGGATTTGATGAATATCTTTCAAAGCC
The DNA here is from genome assembly GCA_002393955.1 of Lachnospiraceae bacterium UBA4364. Taxonomy (GTDB): domain Bacteria; phylum Bacillota; class Clostridia; order Lachnospirales; family Lachnospiraceae; genus NK4A136. The sequence goes on from DGSK01000066.1 coordinate 47,771, forward strand.
GATAAATCCCAGAGAGCTGGAGGATATGCTGATCAGGTATCTGCCGGTGGAAAAAATAAAAGGGGATGCTGAAACCATATCTTATAAGCTGCAAGTCGGACAGCCGGTAGTGAAGGAAAAGAGTGTTGGTAATGAGAGACCGGAAGAAGAATCCGGCATTCCTGAGGAACTTTCAGGTCTTGAATATGCAGGGGTTAATGTTAACAAGGCTCTGGAGTATGTTGAAACGGTAGAAAATTATGTGCAGATACTGGGAATGTACCTGGAATCGGCAGAAGAAAATGTGGCAGATCTCAATAAGTTTTTTGATGAAGGAGACATAGAAGAGTACTGTGTAAGGATCCATTCCGTAAAGAGTTCTTCCTATACCATTGGTGCGGATGCACTGGGAGATGCAGCCAAAAAACTTGAGGAAGCGGCAGGCAGGGGAGATGCGGACTATATAGCAGAGCATCATGATGCATTTCTGGATGAATATATAAAATTAAAGAAAATGATTGCCAATGTGCTTTTTCAAAGATGAGATTTGTCAGTAAACGATTTACTGACAGCTGCTTCTTTCGGCAGTGGCTGGTTTTACAGCCGCTGTCAGCTTATATCAGTTCTTATATCAGTTCGGATAATAAAGTTCTTGACATTTACCATTGTTGAAAAGTATAATAGTCGAGCATGCGCAAATGTATGTTTTTTTCGTTTGCACATAGCTTATGTTAAGTCAGAAAGGAGATGAATCAGAATGCCTACATTTAACCAGTTAGTAAGAAAGGGACGTGAAACTTCGGTTAAGAAGTCTACTGCACCTGCACTGCTCAAGGGTGTTAACTCTCTTCACAAGAAGGAGATCGCTACAAGCTCACCTCAGAAGCGTGGTGTTTGTACAGCAGTTAAGACTGCAACCCCTAAGAAGCCTAACTCAGCTCTTCGTAAGATTGCCAGAGTTCGTCTTTCAAACGGTATCGAAGTAACAAGCTACATCCCCGGTGAAGGTCACAACCTTCAGGAGCATAGCGTGGTACTTGTAAGGGGTGGAAGAGTAAAGGATCTGCCCGGTACACGTTATCACATTATCCGCGGAACGCTTGATACAGCAGGTGTTGCAGACCGCAAGCAGGCTCGTTCAAAGTACGGTGCCAAGAGACCTAAAGACAAGAAGTAAGCCTCAGTACCACTGCAACTAATTTAAGTGTTGGGATTCTGGTTTTCAGTAATACCGCACGTACACATTAGTTAAGAGTGTGAGTACCGATGATTTAATCGATCACAACCTAATGATTAAGGAGGGAAGAATCGTGCCACGTAAAGGACATATTCAGAAAAGAGATGTTTTGGCAGATCCTTTATACAATGACAAAGTGGTAACCAGGCTTATCAATACAGTCATGCTTGATGGTAAGAAAGGTGTAGCACAGAAGATTGTATATGGCGCATTTGCCAAAGTAGAAGAAAAAAGCGGAAAGCCTGCACTGGAAGTATTCGGTGAGGCTATGAACAACATCATGCCGCAGCTGGAAGTTAAAGCCCGCCGTATCGGTGGAGCTACTTACCAGGTACCTATCGAAGTACGTCCCGAGAGACGTCAGGCTCTGGGCCTCAGATGGCTCACTGATTTCTCAAGGAAGCGTTCCGAGAAGACCATGGTAGACAAGCTTGCAGCTGAGATCATGGATGCAGCAAACGGAACAGGCGCAGCCGTTAAGCGTAAGGAAGAAATGCACAGAATGGCTGAAGCCAATAAGGCGTTTGCACACTACAGATTCTAAGGAAGGAGGGCGCGACATTGGCTACGAGACAGTATCCGCTTGAGCGTACCAGAAATATCGGTATCATGGCTCATATTGATGCCGGTAAGACTACTCTCACAGAGCGTATTCTTTACTACACAGGTGTCAACTATAAGATCGGTGAGACCTATGAAGGTACTGCTACCATGGACTATATGGCTCAGGAGCAGGAACGTGGTATCACCATCACATCAGCCGCGACCACCTGTCACTGGACACATCAGGAAAACTGCAAGCCCCAGGCAGGTGCCCAGGAGCACCGTATCAATATCATTGATACACCCGGACACGTTGACTTTACTGTAGAGGTTGAGAGATCTCTCAGAGTCCTGGATGGCGCTGTAGGTGTTTTTGATGCTAAGGGAGGCGTTGAGCCCCAGTCCGAAAATGTATGGCGTCAGGCTGACACATACAAGGTTCCCCGTATGGCATTCGTCAATAAGATGGATATCATGGGAGCGGACTTTTTCAATACCGTAAAGGAAATCGGCACAAAGCTCGGCAAGAATGCCGTTGTTGTTGAGCTTCCTATCGGTAAGGAAGATCAGTTCAAAGGAATCATAGATCTCTTTGAAATGAAAGCTTATATTTATAATGATACAAAGGGTGAGGATATCTCCATAGTTGACATCCCTGATGATATGAAGGATGAGGCTGAGGAGTATCACTCAAAGCTTATCGATCAGGTATGCGAGTTTGATGATGACCTGATGGAAAAGTATCTCAGTGATGAAGAGCTTACAATACCCGAAATGAAGGCTGCCCTGAGAAAGGGTACAATTGCAAATGCGGGAGTTCCCGTGCTTTGCGGTTCAGCACATTTTAACAAGGGTATTCAGAAGCTTTTGGATGCAGTAATTGATTTCATGCCTGCTCCTACGGACATTCCCGATGCTGAGGGTACGGATATGGATGGAAATCCTATCACAACACCTTCAAGCGATGAAGCTCCGTTCGCAGCGCTTGCATTCAAGATCATTTCCGATCCGTTTGTAGGAAAGCTTGCATTCTTCCGTGTTTATTCCGGAACACTTAAGTCCGGTTCATATGTTTACAATTCATCCAAGCAGAAGAAAGAACGTGTAGGCCGTATCCTTCAGATGCACGCCAACAAGCGTTCCGAGCTGGATGAGGTTTTCTCGGGAGATATTGCAGCAGCAGTAGGTTTCAAGCTGACAGCAACAGGTGACACCATCTGTGATGAACAGCATCCTATCGTGCTTGAGTCCATGGAATTCCCGGAGCCTGTTATACAGCTGGCTATCGAGCCCAAGACAAAGGCAGGACAGGGCAAGCTCGGCGAAGCTCTTGCAAAGCTTGCAGAAGAAGACCCTACTTTCCGTGCACATACCGATGAGGAAACAGGACAGACGATCATTGCAGGTATGGGTGAGCTCCATCTGGAGATCATCGTTGACAGACTTCTGCGTGAGTTCAATGTTGAGGCCAACGTTGGTGCACCTCAGGTTGCTTACAAAGAGACCTTTACAAAGAGAGTTGAAGTTGATAAGAAGTATGCCAAGCAGTCCGGCGGCCGCGGTCAGTACGGACACTGTAAGGTTATATTTGAGCCCCTGGATGCAAATGGAGACAAGTTCGAAGTTGATCCTAAGGCAAATGTGCTTATCAATGATCCTCCTACACTGCTGTTTGAGTCAACCGTTGTCGGCGGTGCTATTCCTAAGGAATACATCCCTGCAGTAGGTGAAGGTATTCAGGAAGCAGCTAAGAGCGGTGTGCTTGCAGGATTCCCTGTACTGGGTATACATGCAAATGTTTACGATGGTTCTTACCATGAAGTCGACTCTTCAGAAATGGCATTCCACATTGCCGGTTCAATGGCATTCAAGGAAGCTATGGAGAAGGGCGCACCGGTTCTCTTAGAGCCTATCATGAGAGTCGAAGTAACCATGCCCGAGGAGTACATGGGTGATGTCATCGGTGATATGAACTCAAGACGTGGACGCGTTGAGAGCATGGAAGATATCGGTGGCGGAAAGATGGTTAAGGGATATGTTCCCCTGGCTGAGATGTTCGGCTATGCAACAGACCTTCGTTCTAAGACACAGGGACGCGGTAACTACTCAATGTTCTTTGAGAAGTATGAGCCGGTTCCCAAGAATGTTCAGGAGAAGGTTATTTCCGCAACAGGAAAGTAATTAAATCCGTCCGGATCCTCCGGGTTCCGGACGATTATAAGTAATTCAGTAACAGTTAAACTTTCGCTTGAAAAGACGCTATAACTTTTATATAATGACAAATAGCGTTGATTAGGCATAATAAGGGGGTAAATCCCCGAAGATTACCATTTTCAGGAGGGAAATAAAAATGGCAAAAGAGAAATTTGACAGATCAAAGCCGCACTGTAACATTGGTACCATCGGCCACGTTGACCATGGTAAAACAACTCTTACAGCAGCTATCACAAAGGTTCTTGCTGAGCGTGTAGCAGGAAACCAGAAGGTTGATTTCGAGAACATCGATAAGGCTCCCGAGGAGAGAGAAAGAGGTATCACAATCTCTACAGCTCACGTTGAGTACTCAACAGAGAAGAGACACTATGCTCACGTTGACTGCCCAGGCCACGCTGACTACGTTAAGAACA
>DGSK01000026.1 GCA_002393955.1 Lachnospiraceae bacterium UBA4364
GGAACAATCACGATGCGTTGTTAGCCGAGGGGAAATCCAGTGCTTACAGCCCGTTGTTATCCGGTGCAGGGCTGCGAGACGGTATGCCCCTAGCCGGCTCGCATGTAACGGATAACTACGGGCTGTTAGCAATTAGTTTCCCGAGGCGTTGCATCGGTTCCGGTGCATATGCGAGTCGTCGTTCTCTTTCCACAGACTATATGTGGGAAGTTTTAGTAATTTACTATACCTGCACGGACATTTCAAAGATCTTGCCTATGGTAGAGAGTGCCAGAAGCTCATACTCGGACCATTTCTGTCTCTGGCCTTTTTTTACAAACAATACAAACCCCTGGTAATCGTCATTATTCCTAAGCCGGAAAAATAGCGCAGACTCCGCCCCTCTTTCAACAAGCTTAGGTCTTAAATACGCTTTATCCCCTTCAAGATCATAGAGTCCGTCTATAACAAACATGCCATCCTTGTTAAAATGCGAATAAAACGCATCATTGAGCTCTATCCAATTAAGATCAGATTTACTTATCTCAGAATTATCAATGGACCATTTGAATCCTACCTTGGCATTGTTATAAACGATAAGAATCTCCTGGAGATTAAAGGCTTCACCGACATTCCTGAAGGCCAGGGCATTGCTGCTCGTCCCCTTCTTCAGGTAGTCTTCTATCATATAATGAACTATGCCTACCTTGTCAAAATTATTGGCCAGCACAGTCTTGAGACCATCCTCGCTTTTCTCGGGAGCTTTAATCAGATCCGCATGCATGTCAGGAGTATAGATTATGTAGCGGTTACGCCCCTTTTCTTTTGCCAGGTAAAGCATCTTATCCGCCAGATCCTTGACATCGTCACAGCTTTCACCGTGATCAGGATAGGCAGCGGCACCCATAGAACAGGTAAGGGATATACCATTAAGCTTATCCTTGAACTGTTCCTCAACATTTACGCGTATCTCTCTCATGTAAGGGCGTAATTCAGCTTTATCGGCAATGTCCTTTGTGACTATCATTATCTCATCACCGCCGACTCTTCCGACCATACCATGGTCGCCGATTGCCCTGTTTATTATGGAAGTCACTGTATGCAGGACTTCATCTCCAAACGCATGTCCGAAACTGTCATTAACAATCTTAAAATTGTCCATATCGAACATTATAAAATATGTAGTGGGACATTCATCCTGTGCACACACCCTGTGAGCATATTCATTGATAGCCCTTTTATTCAGCATATCCAGCATGGCATCCTTATCGCTGGCGCGTCTGTATGAAGGTATCGATACCCCATCAGTACAGGGGATAAATACACCGTATATCTTATCCCCCTTATCTTCATATTTTTTAAAACGTACCAGATATCTTCCCTTGTGCAGATCGATGATCCCGCTGAAACTCTTCTTTCCGGACCGCAGTGCTTCACGAAGTGCTTCAACCTGCTTCTTTGAAAGTTCAGTTCCCGAAGCTTCCAAAAGCTTGACAGATTCCTTGGCAGTTCCTTTGAATATGACTTTTTTTTCGGGAGTGTATTTAAATACCTCCATCAGGTCAGCCTCAGGATCATACAACATTTCTGAGCATTTCGATACTTCCAGAAAATGTTCATAATCCTCTATGGATAAATCTGATCCCATGTTTGTTGCTTCCATAACTCTCACCCGTCACATATGCAATCCGTCAATCTGTCTGGTACTTACGTTTTCAAGCGTTATATCATCATCAACGCTGCCATCTATCGATACATTCTTTATATCAATTTCATTTACATTTTTCAAGAAGATGCTCCTGCCGGACATCTCCGGAAAGTCATCCATCATCACAGGCCTCTGGGGAACGCGCTTGTCCTCTTCAAGATAAGAAACCTTTATATTCTCCAGAGATATCTTTTCTACCGGAGCTTCCGGAAGCCCCATCACACATACAAACGATGCGTCTACTCCCGTACAATCCACATCCTTTATGGAAATACTGCCGACTCTTGGGGTACGGTAGTCCACAGGACACTTTTCCTGACTCTGAACATATTCCGTATGCCCGTCGGGATCGCAGAAATAAAACATATTTACGGTAAGGGGCATATGCACATGATCCATACTGATATTCTCAAAAAGCAGATCTGTAAGTATGGATTTTTCTCCGCGTCCGCGCCTTGTCTTTATGCGTACACCGCGGTCCGTGCCTGCAAATATGCATCTGGAAACATGCACATTGCTAACGCCTCCTGCGATTTCGGATCCTATAGTCACAGAACCGTGGCCTTTTTCAAGCCTGCAGTTCCTGATCGTAACATTCTTAGTCTCTCTGTGATGATACTTTGCCATATAGAGCTTTCCGCTCTTAAGTGCGATGCAGTCATCACCTACTGATATGGTAGTACCGAGAAGACATACATCTTCACAGCTTTCAGGATCAAAACCATCCGTATTCGGCGAATCGGAAGGATTCTGAATCGTAAGATCTAAAAAGCTGAGACTCTCCGAATAATAAGGATGTATGCACCAGCAGGCTGAATTCTTAAGTGTCAGCCCCTGCATCCTGATATTTTTGCACCGTATGAAATTAACCAGGTTAGGTCGCCATGCAGTCCGCTTCTTCTTTGCTTCGACCCACCAGTCACTATTCGGCGCATTTCCGTCAACGGTTCCCCGTCCTACAATGGAAATATCCTCGGCATTTACTGCTGTGATCAATGATGCAAAACTATCCAGAGGATTTCCTTCCCAGCTGCCAAGGTTATACTCCCTGCTGTTGTCATACATATCACGTACCATACCGGGAAGCACGGGGTAATTCCCCCTTTCGGTATCTCCCAACAGTACGGCACCCTCATCTATCCACAGCGTCATATGGCTCTTCAGGAATATCGGGCCCGTAAGATATGTTCCCGCAGGCACGTACACAGTTCCGTCATCAGGGCATCCCATTACTGCAGCCTGAATAGCAGAAGTATCATTGTGTACTCCGTCTCCTGCCGCCCCAAAACTCCTTACATTCAAGAGAAAGCTCTCGGGCCTGGTCTGCACCGTATGCATATTATAATCGTTTTTACCCTCTTTGCATATAGAAATATCATATTTACTTGAAGGTTTAAGCCCATCTATGGTTATGACATTACGCTTTGTGCGGGCATACTCTTTGCCGTTAACGCTGACAATACATTCGTCTTCGGTTTCAAAACGGTCATTATTATCCCTTTCGATCGTAATACTTCTGCTAAATATACCAGCTATCTCAAATTCCATATCAATCTGCTCTCCTGATCATTTCCGTGTATGCTAACAGAAAAGGTGCGACACCCTTGGCCTCATTTTCCACTACCGGTTCACTGAAGTAATACTCAAGCGAGCCGTCCCTGTGCTGCTTTCCGCCCAATCCGGCCACAAGACATATGCCTGAAAGCTTGAGGGTTCCATCCTCGTTTTCCGAAAGATATTTATCAACGATACCGTCAAATGCCCGCTCTCCCATTTCGGCATAACGCGGCGTAAGAAAGCCCAGACGTACTGCCTTTAATATTGCATAGGAGATAAGCGCGGTGCCTGAAGTCTCCAGATAGTTGCCCTCAGCTTCAGGATGATCCACCACCTGATAGAACATACCGCTTTCATCCTGGAAAGGAGCAAGAGCATCCGCAAGGTTTTCCAGGAGCTTTTGCAGATATCTCTTCTCGTAATACAGCGATTCATCCGTTGCCTGTGCCGTTTCAACCAATGCAAGGGTGAACCACCCCAGAGACCTCAGCCAGAAATTGGGGCTGCATCCGGTTTCTGTATCTGCCCAGTACATTTCGCGACTCTCGTCATATCCGTGATAATACAGTCCGGTCTTGGGATCCTTCATATTCTTTTCAACATTTTCAAACTGATGTATGACATCATTGCACTTTTCCATTTTGTTAAAAAGTGTTTCGTATTTCATATAGAATGGCTCTGCCATATACAGGCCGTCCAGCCACACCTGGTTGGGATAGATTTCCTTATGCCAGAAACTTCCTTCCTTTGTCCTCGGCATTCCTGTAAGCTGCTCCCGCACATGGTCAAGGGCAAGCTTGTACTTATTTTCACCTGTCTTTTCATACAGGAAAAACAGATTACTTGCGGTATTGATATTGTCGAGATTGTATTCCTTAATATCGTAAGTCTTTATGGATCCGTCTTCCTGCACAAAATAGTCGACAAAATCCTTCGCGAACTTAAAATAGCGCTCTTCACCCGTAATATCATAAAGCGAAAGCAACGCAGTGATCATACACCCGTCGATATAATTCCACTTATTCGGGCGTCCCTGCAGGATCATTTCTTTATTCCACATGGGCTTCTCCGCACTGGAATTTTCTAGAAGATAATCAATATACTGCTGTATCCGGTCTCTTGTTTCTGCTGTCATATGCCTGTTCTCCTGTCTTTTCTGTAATTGTCTGCGTTTCTGTTACTTCTGCTCCCCCACTCTCATGATCAACCCCGATGGCACTTACTGTCGTTCTGCTTCCCGGAAAATGTATGTGGGCTTTTAATAATGCCTTCGATCAGCTCCCGTGAATGTACCGCGGTATCCGGCTTCGTATTCTCAAGTGTTGCATGAACATACGGCTTCTTTTCTTCCGCAAACTGTACTATCTTACGGTAATCCATCTCGCCATATCCGCAGCCCACCGCTTTCATTTCCCCTGCTTCAAATACATAGTCCTTTAAATGTATCATCGCTATCTCGGGAGCAAGGATATCCATTGCCTCACCTATCACTTCATCCCTTGCCTCTATGCATTCCGGATCTATCAGGTTTACGGGGTCAAAAATGATCTGAAGATTCGGAGATCCGATACGGTCAAGTACTTCACGTGCCCGGCGTGGATTCCACACTATATGCTTATATACCGGCTCGATAGCCATGATCACGCCGCATTTTTCCGCATAGGATACAACGGGACGCAGATTATTGATAAATACCTCCAGAGCTTCTTTACTGCGGCAGGCTTCTTTATCATAGTGATAATCCTCATTGGGCGCACCGGTTTCCGTTCCTACCATACCGCAGCCCAGCAATGATGCAAAACGCAGGTGGGCACAATAGCGTTCCTGTATCGTCCTTAATTTTTCCGGATCCGGGTGCGCGAGATTCTGGTAATTGCCCAGCACGGCAATATCTATGCCGGCCTCTGCGAATACCCTTTTTAGCCACAACGCATATCCGGGTGTCAATGCCTCTGTTTCCTTTGGAAGCCCCGCAGTCTTGGCAAGAGCAATATGCGCACAGCAAAAGCCCTGTTCCCGTACTATATCAAGTCTTTCCTTTATCTCACATTCCTTAGTGTCATGCAGTCGTATTCCTATTCTCATCCTGCTGTTCCTTTCGTGTCTGTATTTAAATTCTTCCTGCAGCTTAAAAGATTATCAGCTTACTCCGATTCCTCATTCTCACCATCGGAATTCTTTTCTTTGCCTTCATACTTATCAAAAAGACCGCTGTACATCATGGCCCTGAGGTAGCCCGGACCCGAGAAGCATATCACCGCAAAAAACGGTACCGAAGCATATCCGAACAATAATGCAAGTATAAACGGAAGAGGGATAAGGATTGCCGAAGCTATTGTCCGAAGAGTAAGTATGCCTAATACAGACATGGACAATGATGTCTTCAGTGTGCCACGTATGGTATTCTTATACCTCGAAAGAACCGGGAATATATATATCATTATCAGGTATGATGCCAGTGCCGCTGCAAAAAGCAGTATGAGCATCACCCCCGAAAACTGATCACCCTGCATCCGCATGATGCGCCAGTCAACAAACAGGGCTGCCGATACAGCCAGCATGCCTATCCAGAGTATGGTCGCCTGGAGAAAGTTTTCCTTAAAAGACCTGAAATACTGTTTGACTATATAACCCTCTTCATCCCTTACTATCTTGAGCAGAACATAATGCATGGCGGTAAATGCCGCACCTGCCGTAATTATGGGAATACACAGGAGGATTGTCAGAAAGTTTATTATCATCAGATCTGCGATCCTTCCCAGTACTCTCATAAACGGACTGTCAATCTCTAGAAATTTCATGTTTCTTTATCCCCTTCCGATCCGGATTATTTTCTGTGACATTAAGTCTCATTTATCTGGATCTTTTCCATATGATAAAAAATCCCTCTTTTTTCCATCAGTTCATTATAATTTCCGTCTTCAACGGCTTTTCCGTCCGAAAGAACTATTATCCTGTCGGCATTCTTTACCGTTGAGAGACGATGCGCAACTATAAATGTCGTGCGTCCGCGAACGAGCCTGTTCAGCGCTTCCTGTATCTCTCTTTCGGATACCACATCCAGTGCGGAAGTCGCTTCGTCAAGGATTATAACCTTTGGATCCCTGATTATCGCCCGCGCTATGGATATCCTCTGGCGCTGTCCTCCGGACAGATTTCCGCCATGCTCATCGATCATCGTATCAAGCCCGTCCGGCAGATTGGATACAAAGTTTTTCAGGTTTGCCGCTTCAACAGCTCTGTCGAGTTCTTCTTCGCTCACATTTTCCATACCGTATGTGATATTGTCACGCAGTGTCCCCGTAAACAAAAGCGGCATCTGCGGCACAACCGATATAAACCGCCTGTAGCTCTTAAGATTTATATCCCCAAGATCTCTGCCATCTACACGTATATTTCCGCTATCGGGAAGCATGAATCCTATCAGCATGTTCAGCAGGGTGGATTTTCCGGCACCGGACTCTCCTACAAAAGCTATGGTCTCTCCCTGCTTCACCTTCATGGTAAGACCGTTCAGCACTTTCTGTTCTGTCCCGGGATAAGTATAAGCAACACGGTATATCTCATACGTTCCCCTGATATCTTCCAGTTCTTCCTTACCTTCGTTATGCTCTATATCCTCACTCGACAGTATCTCGCCTATAGAACTTACCGACTCAAGCCCCTTGGTCATAACCGGCAGGAGGTTGATAAGTGCGGTAAACTGATTGACCACCGTCGTAAATCCGGTCTGATAAAAAGTGATATCTCCCACCATTATCTTTCCATTCAGGGCAAGATATCCGGTAAAAGCAAGACATAAAGCCTGGAATATCTGAAATACCACCCAGCCTACAGCTCCGAAATTGGACTGCACCATATCCAGCCTGTAACCGCTTTCCGCTGTCTGCTCAAGCTGTCTGGATATCCTCTCCTTTTCCACATCCTCCAGTGCATGCGCTCTGGTAACAGGAACCATCTCCACCATCTCCATCACGCGGGCGGAGGTTTCTTCCATCTCCATACGGAAAGCCCTGTTCTCCCTGCTGATCTTCTTTCTGAAAGCTATCACTGTGAAAGAAGCTATCGGTGCTACCAGCAGGAAGAAAAACAGTATCGTCCGGTTTTTAACTGCCGTGACAGATATCATGATAGTCAGGTTCATCACGATATTTATCACATTTATAAACATCTGTGACGACAGTGTTTCTATCGCCTCCACATCACGTATGATCTTGGACTGCAGTCTCCCGGACTGCACCTGTGTATGGTATGGTATAGAAAGCTCCTGAAGCTTCCTGACAAGAGCAGCTCTTAAGCCTGCTTCAGTCTGTCTTGTTACCCGGCTGCGATACATGCTGTGAAGATAATTCGCCGGCAGGTGAATAAGCAGCAGCCCCAGCCAGATACCTGTATTTACAATGATCGCTGTCTTTGCGGCATCACCGCCTTCTATTACACCATTGATGACATTGGCTATTAACAACGAGGAGAAAAGAGCCGGAGAATGCTTTATCAGGTAGAAAATCGAGCTTATTAAAAACTTGTGGTACTGCCCTTTATAGAAACCCAGCAGTACTAAAAGCGGCTTGCCGCTGTATTTTTTATAGTATTTTACGTACTTCTGCTCGTATATCTCCGAGCCCTGTATTTTAGCCATATATCAATCCGGTCACTGTATCCGGCCGTGTGCCTTCTGACGAATGATGAAGATTTATTCTGTCTCGTTACTGTATTCGGTCTTTTTTAGCTCTTCAGTATCGGAAGACTTACCGCTGCCTTCAAATGTCATGTACGGAGTAACTGCTTCCCTGTCGTCTTCATCAACGGTTTTTGCATCATGCGCACACAGAAGATCCACATACGGATGCCCCAATTTCCTCAGTCCGTCAGCAATAAATCCCGCAAAAACTATGGCGCCTTCCATTACAAGATGTGTATTGTCCTTGGGATATACAAAGAGACTTCTGGATGCTATCTCTCCGATGGATGCCAGATACTTTTCAGTAACGGAAGTCAGGTCTATGAAAGGAACACCCTCTTCCTCTGCCGCTTTTTGTGCAGCCGCAGGATATCCCGCATGACATCCGGGCATAAAAGCACCGTACTCATCAAAGTACCTGCGGGTGAGCGGTGAGATAATGATCGGATAAGCCTCATGAGCCTTAGCGGTACGGATCATTTTCTTAAGATTCTCCGTATATACATCAACCGGTGCATATCTGGCGGGATCGGATTCCTTGGAATCATTGTGGCCAAACTGTATCAGGACAACATCTCCCTTCTCCAGATATCCGTCCACCTGATCAAGTCTTCCCTGATCTATAAATGACTTTGTGCTGCGCCCGTTTATGGCAAAGCTTCTCAGAAATACATCATCCTTTAAGTACAGCAAAAGCCCCTGTGATAATCCACACTGAGGCCATGTCGCGATCTTATTGAATGTTACTGTACTGTCACCAAGATATATAAGTCTTTTCATCTTTCTGTCCTTTCGGTAATTGTTAAAATCATGATCTTCATCTGTATTCGGGATCATAGTAAACGGATCAAATACTCATTTTTATTTCTGATTGATCCGTTTACTATGACAAGCGGGCGACAACGTGTTTTTCATCACGTTCCGCCCGCTTTATACACAGTTATTTGATCAGCGGTTTAATTTCTATACACCACATCATTCCTTAACCGCACCTACATTAACACCGGTAACAAAGTACTTCTGCAGGAACGGATATGCGAGCATGAAAGGCAGTATAGCGCATACGATTCCGGAATAGTACAGTGTACTCTGCGATACTTTGTAGGAAGTCGTCGGTGTATCACCGTCCATGACCATTACTCTCAGCATATACTGGAAGTTAGCCTGATCACGGCTGGAGATATAGATCTGTACTGTGCTGTAGTCATTCCATACTGTTACGGCAAACATCAGACCAATGGAGGCAAGCGCTGCTTTGGAAAGCGGAAGCACTATCTTGTAGAAGATCTGCATCGGCGAGCATCCGTCCAGCTTAGCTGCTTCGTAAAGTGATGCCGGAATGCCTTCAAAGAAGTTCTTCATAAGTACCAGGTTGTATACGTTCATACCATGCTTAAGCACCAGTATCCACATATTATCCACGAGTCCGAGCTGTTTCATAACCAGGTACTCAGGGATCATACCACCGGAGAAGATCATGGTTACCAGCAGGAAATATGAGAAGAATGAACGTCCGGGCATCTCATACTGGTTCAGTACATATCCGCCGAGTGTTGCCATTACCAGACCAAGCAGTGTACCGGCTATGGTCGTGATGAAAGAGTTCAGCAGGGGACGGAACAGTTTGCTGGTCGTCATTATCGTTGCATAACCGCCGAGTGTCGGCTGGTTGGGCCATAAGCGGAACTGATACACGCCTACGGCGTTGAAGCTGTCCGATACAACCTTCCATATAGGAAGGACGATGATCAGGGTAAGTATTATGAACACCGCATAGTTTACGATATCGAAAACCTTGATCTTTGGTCTCTTGGCTTCGATCACGTTCACCTTGGGAACGCTCTTCTTATCTTTATCTTCTTCAACCGCAGCAGCTTCAGGCTCCACTGCCACTGCTTTTTCGATAACAGCTTCTTCTGCCTTTTTTTCTAACTTAACCTCCACAGCATCTTTTGCAGCTTCAGAGTTGGTTAATTCTTTTTCATTAATTTCAGCCATTTTCCTAACCTCCTCCTTAAATGATGCCGCGTCCGCGGATCTTCTTGCTTGCCCAGTTGCTGCCGAGCATCAGAAGACAACCTACAACTGACTTGAAGAGACCTACTGCCGTTGTATATCCGTAGTCAGGCAGTGATGTCATAAAGGTCTTTCTGTAAACGTATGTCGAAATAACGTCTGATACCTCGAATACACGGTTGTTGTAAAGAACGAATACCGGCTCGAATATGTTAAGTACTTTTGCAATGTTCAGTATCAGTACGATGATGATAGTGTTTGCCAGGGCGGGAAGAGTGATATAACGCATCTTCTGTAATCTGGTAGCTCCGTCAATGTCTGCCGCTTCATAGAGATCCGGTGATATACCGGAAAGTGTAGCGAAGAATATGACTGTTCCCCATCCTGTTTCTTTCCATAGGTTTATGATGTAAAAGACCGGCTGCCACAGTTTTGTTGAATGCAGGAAGTCTATGCTTGTTTCTATCCAGCCCCAGCTCTTCAGGGTTTCATTTATCATACCTGTTGAAGAAGTGGACAGGAACAATGTGAAGATTGCTGCAACCACCGCATATGACATAAAGTGCGGCAGGTAAATGACTGTCTGGACAAACTTCTTGCAGAAAAGCGATGTCATTTCGTTCAGGAATATTGATATCACGACTGCCACGAAAGTGTTCAGCAACAACTTGACTATAGATATAACCAGTGTATTTCTAAAGGCGATCCAAAACTCCGGTTCTGAGAACATGGATGCAAAGTGCTGTAATCCTACCCAATGTATATCTCTGCCCTTATATACAAAGAAAGAGTAGCGGATACCTAACATCGGCCAATAGTACATGATCAAAACAAAGATGAATACAGGAAGGAACATCAGGTAGAATCCTCTGTTATTCCAGATTCTCATTCCCAAAGGTTTCTTATTTACATTAACCTTTTCTTTCTTTCTACTCATAACGGGTATTTCCTTTCCGTTGACTGTTTACGGTTTTGTTTTAAATACCTGCCCCCGCTTTCACGGGAGCAGGCTTTCTGTTACTTAAATTTACTTATATATTTCTTATCTTTACTTTGCTTCAGGTGCTTCTGTACCCTGTGCGTTAAGCTCGTCGACGATCTGCTTTGATACATCGCCCCACTTGTCATTGTACTCAGCGATAGCTTCTTCACCGGTCTTTTCTCCTGTAACAACCTCGATCATGAGTGTTGTCTTATCTGTTGTCAGAGCTTCCAGATTATCTGTAAGAGTCTGGCAGGAAGGAGCTGTAGGAGCATCTACACAGTTTGCTGTGAAGAACTGGTTACCTTCATCAATAAGGGGATCGTCTGTTACAAAGCCGTTTGTAAGAGGAGCAATCGTAAGTGCGGGATCAAGGTGGTTCTTCTTCCATACAGAGTTAGGATCGTTAGGAGTCTGCTTAAGGTGGAACTCACCGTCTGCGTACTCATAATCCTTCTTCTTCTCAGGATCATCAGGATTTGTTGTGAAGGACTCAGCCTTTGTTGACCAGTGTACATCCTCTGCGCCATATGTCCAAAGTGTCTGTACCCTATCACCGTCAAGCATTGTCTCGAAGAGCGCATCGAAGATAGCCTGCTCACGGAGACTGTTGTCATCACCGTCATCAGAGATAACCCATACAGGAGCTTCTCTGTTGAGGTAGCCGCCCCATGTATCCTTGATTTCCTTGATAGGAGGAAGCTGGAGGAGACGATCATCACCGAGATCATCATCTACGCCCTGCTTGGACATATTGTCTGTAAGTGTGCGGAGCCATGTACCTGCCCAGTATGTGAATACGCCTTCAGATGTGGTCTGGTCATTTGAGAACCACTTCTCACGAGCCTGCTTTGTACCGAAATCTTCGGTATCAGGATCGATAACGCCGTCTGCGTAAGCTACTGCCATACGATCAAGAGCTTCAACAGTTGCATCCTCTGCGAAACCGTCTACCCAAACGCCGTCCTTCTGATAGAATGAAGGATATGCACCCTGCCAGAACTCAGGCATGTAGTTGATGTAAGGAGCCTCATCGAGCTTACCGAAACCTGCTGCTACAACACCGTAGGTCTTGCCGCCTGTCTGTACTTCGTTGCCGTCAGCATCCTGTACCTTAACATCCTTGAAGAACTTGAGCATGTCATAATACTCGTCGAAAGTATCAATATCTTCGATCTTGTCGATACCGTCTGTAGCTGCAGCATACTGCTCAAACCAGCTTGCCTTTACATATGTTACGCATCCGTTACCATAGGTAGGAGCGAAACCATACTGCTTGCCGTCTGCTGTACGCATGTTGAGGTTAATGCTGGGGATCTCGATCCTGGACTGGAACTCAGCATTGTCATATGCATCAGCCATATCCCAGAGGTATCCTGTATTCATGTAGTCACGATACATGGAAGCGCTCATGATCATAGCATCAGGGAAAGATCCATCACCCGGCTCACCTGTTGTAAGGAGACGTGATACTGTGTTCGCATAATCGGAGTGATCAACCTGGTTGATGTGAAGGTGTACTTCATGACCAAGCTTTTCACCTACAGCTTCCTCCCACTGCTCGATAAAAGCATCCTGGCCATTATCAACTGTAGCAGTAAGAGTACCGTCTACAACGATGTAAAGGTCCTTTACCTCATATGTTCCGGTCTCTTCGTTAACTTCACCGGTCTGTGTTTCTGCGACATTAACTGTCTGCTCGTTTCCTTCCTCGTCTGTCACGGTTACCTCTGTGGTTCCACCGGCCTGAGGGCCGCAGGCTGTGAGTGTGCCGGCTACCATCACGGTACTCATGAGCAGAGATACAAGTCTCTTTTTCATTTTGTTCCTCCTTTAGGATGTTTGCTAAAATTGTTTCATTTCTGAAAATGTAAGCGCTTTCACGCTATAGGAAAAATATATCACTTATGTTCCTATAAGCGCAATTAACAAATCTTATAAATAATTGTCACATTTTTTTCATATTTTTACCAAAAAAAGATTTTTAAGCCGTATTGCGGATGTAAGAACTTTCATGATATGCTTATTTCCATATATATTCCGGGTATTTTTTTTACTTTTTCCGGGTAATATATGCCCCATATCAGATGCAGAAAACTTATGTATTTGAACGATTTCGTAAGGAGTACAAAAATGAAAATGTTTTCAACCGAAAATTTTCCGTTTCACATGCACAGCATACATATAATGCACAAAGGTGAGTTGATACAGGAAGAATACTTCTCTCCTTATGAAAAAGGAAGAATGCACCGGATGTTTTCCATAACCAAGAGCTTTACCTCTCTTGCAGTCGGTGCATTGATCGCAGAGGGGAAACTCTCGCTTTCCGATCCGATATGTAAATACTTTCCGGAATACACGCCCGCTGATGCAGATCCTTTTCTGACATCAATGACAGTGCAGGATCTCCTGATGATGAGGACCTGCCATAAAGCCACCACTTACAAGCTCAATGCTTCCGCACACTGGGTACAGTCATTTTTTACAACAGCTCCGGACCACAGGCCCGGCATGATCTTTAAATACGATACTTCTGCTGCCCATACACTTGCCGAACTGGTCCAAAAGTTAAGCGGACAGAAAGTTCTCGATTATCTGCGAAATGTATTTCCGGACGATATCGGCTTTTCAAAGGATGCCTATATCCTGGATGATCCCTTCGGCTGCGAGATCGGAGGATCCGGAATGATCGCATATCCCGAAGACCTGCTGAAAGTGGGAACATTTTTATTATCATTAATAAACGGAACATTCGAGTACAATTCTCCCACAGGCTTCACGCCGGATAATACTGCCCATAAGAAGGATAATGACAGTAATGAAAAAGAAAATGAGAATGGAAATGTGAATGATAACAGCCATGAGTGTGAAAACGCCTGCAATAACTCAGAAAGCATCAAATATATATATGATGGAGCTTTCTATGAAAGATATGCCGAATATGTAAGAGATGCTGTCAGCCTCCACAGTCCTACTCTTCATGAAGGAAAGACCGTTGATGAGATGCAAGGCTACGGCTACCAGTTCTGGCGGCTTAGGGATAACGGGATAATGATGTACGGAATGGGCGGCCAGTATATGGTCCTGTACCCTGAAGCAGAGCTTATATTTATCACGACAGCCGATACCCAGTCCGTCCAGGGCGGGACGCAGTATATCCTGGATGAGATAAGGCGTGTGGCACTTTCCATTGCACCGGAGCTTAACGCTCATATCTCTGCACCGGCTGAGGCTACTGCAAACGACGCAGGTGTCTACAGCTGTTCCGATGCATCCGGTGGCGTTATCACAGATACACCTGATGATACGGACAGCCTTATTGAAAACTGTACCAGCAGCTACTATGGCAGCTACCGTCTCATGCCAAATGCGGGTGCCTTTCATCAGCTTATATTTACGGACAACGAACTCATACTGGAAGCAGAAGAAAAAAGATTTGTCTTTCCTTATGGGATCAAAGAGGCAAAGGAAGCAACAGAACCGGGATACGGTCAGAAAATATACACCACGGCTCTCCCCCAGCCTGACGGCAGCTTATATCTAAATACGCAGATCCTTGACGAATATGTGGGAAGTATTCATTTTATGATGAATAAAAAAGATGCTAAGATCACGCTCTCACTCCGCAAGGTGGAGGAAAGCCTGTATAAAGAGTTTAACTGTTTTCTGAACGGGGAAAGAATCCCGGAGTAAAATTTATTTTCCTTCAAGAAAATCTATAAACTCTGAGGCGAGCTCTCCGTGTGCGCTGTTGACGATATATCCGGCCACAATACGGGGATTTCCTTCGCCGTCATAGACATAATTATTCTTCATACCGGGCATATCATCCACATAAATACCCACAGCGGTACCATCCCTGTACAGGAGCATGTCAGCATCCGCATATGCTTTCAGCTCTTCTTCACTGTATATCTCGTCTAACGGTACAAAATAATCCATCGCTGCAAAGCTTTGGAACACATCCTCTCCTGTAATAATGATATCTACGGAGCCCGTAAACATTATGGCAGACAATTTCTGCTGATCCTCATATCCGTATTTGACCGTATCCATGACCGAATACTCCCCGTCATTTCCGGATACGGCCGATGCCTCATCGGCACTTACTTCCGGCTGCACGGCAATAAACATTGAGGTATCAATAACAATGCGTTCCTTCCCCGGATTTATTCCTGACACAGCAGTAAAACGGTCTTTAACATCACTCTGTGCGCTGTCATTTTCCACAAAATTTATCATGCAGACGTAAAGCGCATCTTTCTTATGGGTAAACATCGAGACAAGTATCGGTACGGCAATGGCAAGAATGACCACGACCACGATCACCCACATCAGGTAATAATCCTTAAAGTATTTCCATTTTGCCTTGAAAGAGGCATCCTTTATTTTGTCCCGTTCCTCCCGGAACTCATCCATTACTGCCATTGTTCATCCATCTCTAAATATCCCGGACGGTCTTCATAAATAAAATAATCAAAATCCGCAGGTTTTCTGCTGCCACAGCCGCCGTTGTTTGCATATATTCCTACAAGTGTGCCGGTATGGCGCTTGGGATCATCGGGAACGCCCTCATCACAGAGGAATACGCAGTCTTCAACAGTGCCTGCTTCAGTCCAGTCCGTGCCATCCATACTGTAATAAAAAGTCCGGCACAGATATTTTACCACTACTTTAAGATAAACTGCACCCTCCGGTATATTTTCTTTTGTGGCAACGTTTTCTTCCCCGTGATTGCGGTTGATCACCAACTGTATCTTCCTGCCTTCCTCATAACAGAGAGAAAACCGTATATATGTCACTGTACTGTAATAGCAGCAAAGCCCCGCCTGCTCCCCGTCACGGTCCGGTGAGAAATCAAGTTTTGTCTGTGCAATATAGCAAAGCTCCTGTTCCCTTCGCAGGAGGGTATTCTTCGCCCTTATTTCATTTAACTGTCCGTCTCTTGTCCATATACGGAAAAAGCCCGGCCTTTCCGTAAGCGACCACGAGCCGTTATCGGGATTGCGTACAAACTCCCATTCCGGATTAAGCTTAGGATCATCAAAATCATCCTGCAGGTTTCTTTCGAATATACATTCCGGAAGATCCGGTGCCTCCTGCTCTGTACTCGGTCCTTTTCCGTTATTGACCTTAAACCATCCGTCCTCTGTCCATTCCACAGGATCCAGAGCGCTTTCCCGGCCAATGGTAGTATAATTGCCGCTATTCGGTCTGCCGCAAAGGTAATAGCACCACCATTTCCCATTCTGGTCCTGCACGAGTTTCCCATGGCCGGCTCTCTGCAGCGGCGCATCAGCATCCGTCTGCCTCATTACAGGATTGTAAGGCGATTCCTCGTATTCTCCAAACAGTTCTCGACTTCTGGCCATATTGATGCCGTGACCATAACCCGTACCGCCTTCGGCAACCATCGCATAATAATAACCGTCTTTTTTGAAAATATGCGGACCCTCGGGACAGCGTTCACCCGTTCCGGACCATACATTACGCAAAGGTCCGGCTACAGACAGACCGTCCGCTGACAGCGGTACCGCCTTTGCCCCGGCTGCTATGATCATATATCCGCTGCCGTCATCATCTATAAAAAGCGATGGATCTATATCATCCACCTCAAGGCACACCGGCTTGCTGTAAGGACCTTCAGGCTTATCGGAAACCATGACAAGCTGCCTGCGCATCACATTATTGCCACGCTTTCCGTCAGCATTTAATCTGAGAGTTGCATAGATATAAAATTTCCCGTCCACATATTCTATATCCGGAGCCCATATGCCATGAGAATCCCTGATATCGCTTAAGTCCAGCCAGTCCGTATCTGTAACCGCGTGACCTATGATATGCCAGTGTACCATATCCTTTGAGTGGGATATGGGAATCGCCGGAAAATACTGAAAGCTTGAGTTGACCATATAATAGTCATCCCCCACCCTGATCACTGAAGGATCCGGAAAGAAACCTCTCTGCACGGGATTGTTGTATGTTTTTTTATGCTCTGTATTCATAGTATGTATATTGTCCTTTTTTACGACTTTTTGTCTTATGAATAAAAAGGATGTATTTATTTCTTCCTTGTGGTATCAGTCTGATCCGTATAGCCGAGCCCTTTTACACCGGCTGCAAGATCATCAAGAGCACGGCTTAAGTCGCCGTAGGTATTGTATGCCCGCTCAAAATGAACAAGAGCCTGCTCCCTCTGTCCTTCTGCTGCCGCATTAAAACAGTTGACCGCATGTCGGTGTAGTTCATCATGAAGATCATAAGCCTCCCTGTACGCCGGAAGCTTCTTTATCCTGTCATCTCCGACCGAAGCAAACCACTTGCCAAGCTTACAGCCTCTGGGATTATTTACCTGCTCAATCTTAAGGTGTTCAAAGCCTACAAGATTATTGTACTGTCTCCATGTAAATATCAGGTGATCAACCTTAAATACAGTGATCCAGTCAAGCATGGTCAGTTCGGCACGGCCCCTTGCCATATCGGAGCGGACATTATCCACGCTGCGTGAAATCCTGTACAGATGCTCTCCTGTAGTAAAGCACTCATCATTAAGCTTTTCAAAACCGCCTGCAACAGTATTGCCCAGTGCGATAAACTCTTCCGTAAGAGCTGACTGTGTATTTACTTCTTCGAATATGGAATCAATATCTTCATTTATACCGGTGACTTTGTCAACCATGTTTTCCAGACTGAGCACGGAACTGTTTGCACGCTCCGTTCCCTCTTTCAGATGATCTGATGTGACAGCGACAGACTCAGCGATAGCATCAATATTTTCCAATAGCTCCTCAACATATGAAACAACCGAATCCGCACAGGAGGCAGTATCGCCGGCCTGCACTCCCATCTGCTGGGCTACTACGGCAAAGCCGCGACCGGACTCACCGGCACGGGCCGCTTCTATGCTTGCGTTCAGAGCAAGCAGGGTTGAATTATCTGCAAGATCCTTTATCTGATCAATGATCTTTGTGATCTTTTCCGTATTTTCCTTAAAAGTAGCGATCTGATTGTTGATCTGATCCACTTCGTCTGCGGTAGAATCTATAACCGCGATACTCTGTGTGATCTCTTCGGAACAGTTTCTGGAGGTTTCTATCACATCATGGGAACTGGATTGTATATTCGAAACAGCGCTCTGTACTCTGGTAATGGACTGCTCCAGCTCCTGGCCTGAAGTGTGAATAGTCGCCACAACCTGAGCCTGTTCGTTGACCTCTTCGATCATATTTTTAACAACCGAAGAATCACCTATAGCTGTCATAGCTTCATTCATACGCATAACAAATACATTGTTGGCTCTGAACACGCTCTTCATCAGCTCATTGTAGCATACGGCTATTTCCGGATCATGGAACTCAGCTGCTTCCACAGCGCTCATGTCTCCGTCCGCAGCTTTTTTCATATGATCCATAAGCTTTTTCAGATCTTCGCCTGCCGTATCGATTTTCTTACCAAACATAGCAATACCCCCTGTCTTCTGTCATTTCCTACAGCCACTTATACCCATTTAATTACATATTACTAAAACTTCCCACTAACTGAACTACTTAGAACGACACTCGCAATTGCGCCGGAACAATCACGATGCGTTCTGAGTTTGAACGAAACTAGTAATTGTCACTCTCAGCAGATAATGCCATACATGAAAGCATTATCTGCTGAGAGTGGTACAATTACTTATGTTTCGTTCAATTTCCCGAGGGGAAATCCAGTGCTTACAGCCCGTTGTTATCCGGTGCAGGGCTGCGAGACGGTATGCCCCTAGCCGGCTCGCATGTAACGGATAACTACGGGCTGTTAGCAATTAGTTTCCCGAGGCGTTGCATCGGTTCCGGTGCATATGCGAGTCGTCGTTCTCTTTCCACAGACTATATGTGGGAAGTTTTAGTATATCAAATTTTCCCACAGCATACAGACTCACCTGACGTCGACGCCTTTTCTATCTCTTTATATCATAATTCATATTCATGAGATTCCGTATGCTTTCCACATCGTCCGTGATATTTGCATCGCCGCGGATAGTGTGCTTTATGGCGCTGCTTGCCACTGCAAAATTCACCATATCTATCGGCTCATAGCCATGCATCATCGCATAGATAAACCCGCTTGCAAATGCATCGCCGCCGCCCACACGGTCAAGTATCGTGAAAGTAAAAAGCCTGCTTTCATAGGTCTTTCCGTCATACCAGAGATAAGCCTTTAAGCTGTTCTCACTTCCGCTGTGCGCATAGCGCACGTGTCTGGCTATACATTTAATATTGGGATATTTTTTTACAAAGGCCTGATTGACCATATCCTGCTGCTCAAGGTCAGGCTGGTAAGGAATATCATCCTTTACATCACCTTTGTCGTGGTCATTTTCATCTTTCCATAAATGATACGGCTCGATGCCAAAAAGCACATCCACATAAGGAAGGCACATAGTACAGAAATCCCTTGCCTCTTCCCATGTCCAAAGTCTCGATCTGAAGTTTCCGTCAAAACTTACCATAAGCCCTTTTGCCTTGGCAGTCTTTAACGCACGAATTATAAGGTCTGCACAGCTTTGGGAAAGCGCCGGTGTGATGCCGCTTAAGTGCAGCCATGTAAAGCCCTCCAGCAGTCTGTCCAGATCAACCCCGGAAAAATCATATTCCGTTATGGCACTGTGTTTGCGGTCATATATCACCTTGCTCGGACGGATACCGTATCCCGTCTCAAGGTAATAACTGCCGAGCCTGTGTGTCGGTGTTTCCTCCGGAGTACTTAAGATCACGGGAGTACAATGCACATCATTGCTTCTGAGCATCCTTACCGCACTCTTTCCGAGGGAGTTGTTCGGAACTACGGAAAAAAAACTGCTGTCTACACCGAGATTAGCAAGGGCAAGGGCAATATTTGCCTCGCTCCCTCCGTAGCTTGCCTCGAATTCATGAGACATGCGTATCTTCTCATAGTTAGGCGGTGTAAGACGCAGCATTATCTCGCCGATAGTGATAAATTTATGTTCCATATGACATCCCTCCATGAAAATCCATAAAAAGCGCATAAATGTAAACGCTTACATTTATGTTATAAATAAACAGGGAACCTGTCAACAGATTTTTGAAAATCACTTTTCACTGTTCATACAAGGCTGCAAACCCCGCTAATTTTTCCCTGATATTTATATGCTGCGGGCAGTTCTTTTCACAAGCTCCGCACTTAACACATTCTGACGCCTTTCCATGATCCATGGAGAAACGCTCATAATACATATTGGACTTATTGCCGGTAACAACATGCATATTATATAGACCGAAGTACTCGGGTATGTTTATGTTTCTGGGACATACCTCAGTGCAGTACCTGCAGCTTGTGCACTGAATCGTTCCGGTACTTTCAAGTATTTCCGTGATCCGTCCCACTAACTTATATTCATCCTCCGACAGCGGCCTGAATTCCTTCATGAAAGCCGTATTATTATCAAGCTGTGCAGCATTGCTCATTCCGCTAAGCACCATCTGAACATTATCAAAGGAAGCGGCATACCTTATTGCTAAGGACGCAGGCGTTATCTCGGGATCTCCTGCATCTTCATAAAACCTGTCAAACTCTGCCAGCGCGGCATCAGGAAGCTTTACAAGTGCCCCGCCCTTGACCGGTTCCATTACGGTGATCCTTTTGCCATGCTTTTGGGCCACCGCATAGCAGCGCCCCGACTGTATGGCGGCACTGTTCCAGTCAAGGTAATTGATCTGAAGCTGTACGAAATCCACCTCCGGATGGTCTGTCAGTATGGTATCCAGAGTATCCGCATCATCATGGAAAGAAAACCCGATATTGCGTACATAGCCTTCCTTTTTCAATTTCTCAATAAAAGGAAAGCCTCCGAATTTTTCGGTGTTTACATATCTGTCTCTGCCGAGATTGTGAAGCAGATAGTAATCAAAATAGTCAACACCGCAGCGCCTTAGCTGCTCGTCAAAAAATTTCTGATAATCCTCTGCAGACTTAACCTTGAGTATAGGCATTTTATCTGCCAAAAGAAATCTGTCCCTTGGAAACCGCTTTACTACAGCTTCCCTTACTGCTGCCTCAGAGCATTCCTGGTGGTAAGGGTATGCTGTATCAAAATAGCAGAACCCCCTTCCAACAAACATATCCGCCATTTCCTTGAACTGATCCATATCTATGGATGTGGGATCATCGGATTTTAATAATGGCAGCCTCATTGTTCCGAATCCTAATTTTTTTGCATCCATAATTCACCTTTCCGCCTTACCGGCACCGCAAAGAAAATCTGCGCAGGCAGATTCTCTGATGCAATATAGAACATTGTCAGATTTTTTTTACTGCAAGACTCGGAAAATGGAATTTCCCCTTACCTTCAGCTTTTTCTTTATCCGTTTCCGCCTCTGCCATCAGTGCCTTCCACGAGGGCGAAACAATATAGTAAGCTATCATACAGATCATACCAAAAGCAAATGATATGGGAAAACTGTACATGTAATATTTTCCGTCAATAAATGCTGCTATAAGATATGCCGCGGGGATGCGCACAGCCCAGAGCATCATCAGGTTGATCACTGTGGTATATTTTACCCTGCCTGTTCCGTTGACAATACAGGATATGCCGTTAAATACCGCATACATCCACTGGCTGAGCAGCATCACGCATACGAATCCCTGGGCAAAATCCAGCACCGGCGCTTCATCCGTAAACATCCTGAGTATAGGCATACGCAGCATTATAAATACCACTCCGAAGGAAAGGGTGATAAGTCCCGAAACCGCCGGGATCATTATCTGTCCTTCGCGAAGGCGCTTTATATTTCCTGCGCCGAAATTCTGTCCCGAAAAAGTGGTAGCCGCTGCGGATACTCCCGTTATGGCCATGTTTGCAATGCCGGTCACTCTTCCGGAAATGGAGCATCCCGCCATGATCACAGAGCCCTGTGAATTAACCAGTCCCTGCATCGCCATATGTCCGAAGGAAAAAAGTGAATTATTAAGTCCTATGGGAAGCCCTATTCCCAGGATCTTCCTCATCTCACTCCAGACTACCCTGCCGGGAAACCAGGGAAGCCCGAGCTCCGGATATCTCTTCCTGATATAGACTATGCTGAATATCCATGAAAGAAACATTGCAATAGCGGTAGCCAAAGCCACTCCGCCGACTCCCCAGCCAACATATGCAACAAATACTATATCAAGCACCACATTAGCTACACATGATACAAAGAGGAAATATAGTGATGCCTTGCTGTCTCCTGCTCCCCGCAGTATTCCCGCATTCATATTGTAGCCGATATTTCCCACAGCTCCGCACAGCACCAGACGAGTGTAAAGCAAAGCATTATCCCATACATCTGAAGGAACCCCTAAGAGCTTAAGCAGCAGCGGAGCCGCAAACCAGCCTATTACCGCAACCGGTATACCACAGTAATAAACCAGGGAAACCGCCGTCACACAGGCATCTTTTACCTTTTCCTTATGTCCTGCTCCGATATGCTGAGACACAAGTATGCTGACCCCCGTGCCTATCCCGAGAAAGATACAGAGTAATACCTCTATCGGCTGTGAACTGGTGCCGACAGACGCTATCGCTTTGTAATCGCAGTACTTTCCTATTACAAGCGTGTCCACCGTAGTATAAAGATACTGCAGTATATTGCCTGCGATTATCGGCAGTGCAAATAACAGTATGTTCCCCATTATGGGGCCTTTTGTCATATCAATTTTTTTCATAGTTTTCTCTGTGCCGGAATACTTTTTAACTTCCCACTTGACATTTTTATACTCAGATACTAAAACTTCCCACTAACTGAACTGCTTAGAACGACACTCGCAATTGCGCCGGAACAATCACGATGCGTTGTTAGCCGAGGGGAAATCCAGTGCTTACAGCCCA
>DGSK01000050.1 GCA_002393955.1 Lachnospiraceae bacterium UBA4364
GCACCGGTGAGTCCATGCTGCATCTTGCACAGCGGATTTACAATCTGCTCGATGAGATAAAGTCGGCACCGGAGGGGAAGACATATTTGCTTGTTGCACATAATGGAATAGCAAGAGTCGTTGAATCTTATTTCCGGTCAATGTCAAATAAAGAATATGCTACTTTCGGCGTAAAGAATTGTGCAGTTCTGACGTATGAATGGGATGAGTGATCCGTCTTAACAGTATATCATCCTTTATTCTGCCTTCATGGATCGTTTTCTCCTGAGAAAATGAATAACCGAATATTCAAAAAGGATAACCGCAACTGTCAAGCCCGCATATCCCAGAAGATATCCCAGATTCCCCATTTTTGCCGCGAACCACGCAAGCGGGGAATTCGGCACAGGCCAATTGATGAAAAAATAGTTGCAGTCAAAACACTTGTCGAATATATACACCGGTGGGATCATGACACAAAAGAATAAGATCACATAGTGTATATGCTTTATGTCAGGAATGATTTCCCCTCTCATCACCTTCAGAACCGGATAGAGAATAAGCATTCCGTGCCATACATAGCTGTACAGATTCATGAAATTCCAGACCGGATAATAAATTGTCCAATCTGCAAAAATAAGTGCTGCAAAAGATGCCGGCATAATAACGATAAATGCAGTCTCTCCCAGTATCTCTCCGGCCTTCCGCCATGGCAGGACTTCATTCAGAAGGAAAATGAATATACCTATGCTGCAGATGTGAAGCGGCAGATATCCCAGCCCGAATCTATCCATACACAGAAGGAATCCATCCTTAAAGAGCTCCATGCTCAACATGATTAGTGGGATAGCCTTCAGCCATCTCACCTGCGTCTCATTCTTCAGCCTCGAAAAGCTTCGGGCAATCAAGAACACACCGGCCAGGGTCATGATCACGCTTTTGTGTAGTTTTCTTAATACATAATAGCAGTTTTTGTGCTATATAAGAAGAACTGAGTTGCTCCAGCAGATATTACAATCTGTCTTGTGATAAGGACAACCGTGGAGAATGACCAATATCTTCTGAAATATGCAGGACAGGCACCGCTCTATGTCAGAAGAAAGAGGGCTGTGATAGTCTGGCCCGGATTCATGAAACTCATGAGCCTTGACGAAATAGACGAAGCATTCCGGTAGAGTGTTTAAAACGTTGGTCAGGGAACGGTGAAAATGCTACTGACAGTAGTAGCAGGCGGAGATTCGCCCCGAAGAAATGGACTCTTTTATTCTTGGGTATCTGGATTCAAGTCTGGAAAAAGAAGATTGTCCGAAGTTTATGAAGTATTTATCAAAGTAAGTCTGATAACAAAAAGTACATTTATTCAGCCGGTCAGAAATGAACGGCTGTTTTTCTTCTCAGATTATCATATGGCATAAAAATGCATTGAAATTGTCAACATAAATAGCTACCATAGTACTTGTATATCATCTGAATCGATGCTGAAAGAAGGCACATAATATTCGTTTTTTAAAAGAAGGTTTTGTATGGATAAATTAAAGGGACCGATATCGAGAATCAAAGATTTGCTTTTGCGGGGGATAGAGATGTTTGGGGAAGCCAGAGTGTCAGTGTACGCAGGTTATGCGACACTATTCATCGTGACGGCCATATTCCCCTGCCTTATGCTGATCATATCCATCGTAAACCTGCTCCCGGGATATTCGGCATATGATGTGGCAGGCATATTGCTTCAGATACTGCCTGATCTGGAACCTATCAAGGAACTGATAGGTTCCATGATATTAAACCTCCAGGGTCAATCTGATGGGGTGCTGGCTTCAGTGGCAGCTGTGACTACTTTTTGGTCGGCAAGCAATGGTGTCTATGCGATGCAGCAGGGTTTGGACCAGATGGATCTTAAAGGTAAAGACGAAGCGGAAAAGGAAGACGGTGGCTTAAAAGAAAAAGGCGGCAGTGCTGTAAGGAGCATTTTGAAGCGTCTTTTCTTCACTTTGATAGTGATCATCCTTATTCCTGCATTGCTGATATTTGAGATGCTGGGGGACTCTGTTTCGACTGCAATCTGTTCTGCGGTTGAAAAAGTGAATCCGGAAGAGCTGAATAGTATATTGACAAGCATCGACAGCTTTTTCCATATCAGTTCACTTGTGGTCATGATGTTTGCCTTTTTAGTGATCCTTCAGATTTACGCAAAGCTTCCGGAGAAGCAGCGGAAGCTCAAAAGTCAGATTCCGGGAGCACTGGTCGCCGGTATAGGGTGCCTGCTGTTTACCAAACTGTTCTCGTTCTTTATACCGCGGATTTACCATGCTTCCAGTTTGTACGGCTCACTGGCATCGCTATTCCTGCTGCTTCTATGGCTGCGGTACTTTATCATCATCCTCTTTGCAGGCAGGATATTAAACCTTACTCTCGAGGAGGAAAAAGTATAGACACACCAAAGGTCCAATACTGTCATCATCTGTGACAGGGAGCAAACAGAGGAGAACAATTTAAGATATGAAGATAAGAAAGCAAATAGAAGCCGTCGCACTCGAAGCCGGCAAAATCATACTGTCAGCCGACAGCATACAGGCAGCGACGGATAAAAAAAGCGGTCACGCCAATTTTGTGACAGAATATGATAAAAAGGTTCAAGAATTTTTATTCGAAAAACTGGCAGACGTCCTGCCGGAAGCCTCCTTTGTGGGAGAGGAAGAAGGCGCAGAGAGTTTTCGGGAAGATTATAGGAAAGGGTACGCATTTGTCATCGACCCGATTGACGGCACGACAAATTTCATTAAGGCTTACCGCCCGTCCGTAACATCAATAGGTCTTCTTCTGGACGGAAAACCTTACATTGGTGTTGTCCATAATCCATATCAGGGAGTCACGTATTCCGCCGAACGCGGCAAGGGGGCTTATCGAAACGGAATCCGTATTCACTCATCTAAGGAGCCGCTTTCGAGAAGTCTTTTTTCTATGGGAACTGCTCCGTATTATGAAGAGCTTACAGCCCGTTCATTCAGGATAGCCGAGAATTACCTTCACAGGACGATGGATATGCGGCGAAGCGGAAGTGCTGCATGGGATCTCTGCCTGTTGGCGGAAGGTATTACAGGCCTGTATTATGAGCTGCGACTGGGGCTTTGGGACTTTACTGCCGGAGCGGTCATTGCTGAGGAGGCGGGCTGCGTGATTACGGATATTGACGGAAAGCCACTTACATATGACGGACCTTCGTCGGTGCTCGCAGTCTCTGCAGGAGTGGCCGGGGAGTCATACTTACCGGAGGTATGAGGACTTAGTTTATTTTGCATTTTGACGTTTTTCAAATCGATGTTTAAAAGCAGGAGTGATTCTTTGAATGTTGATTATAATGAAAAATATGCGAAGTTATAACAAGAAAACACGTGAAAGGAAATTATAATATGAAGGGATGACGGACGAAGAGATTTTTTTCACAGACTATAAAGAGTATGAAATTGGCAGCAGGAAGGTTTCTGTTGGCAGCATCAATGCGTATGATGAAGAAACCGCGAAAGATTTGGCTGCCCGTATGCGTAAAACGATGCCTTTGACAAAGCCGTCTACAGGAATAGATATGTCCTTTGCCATGATCAGTATCCAGCACGATGATATTTCTGTCACCTATCTGGTGCCCTCCGATGAAGCGGAGGAAGAGGTACTTAAGGCTGCTTTCGGAAATGAGGCCGTCTATGACGGCACATCATGGAGGATTGAACCATGTATCTCCAGGAAGGCGGCTTTCATTCCTGCTATCACAGACGTTTTAGAATCTTATCCAAAAGAATAGGATAGAACTGAAGAAGGCCGGAAACAAAACGGATCGTGGTATAGAGAGTAATAAATATCAGAAAAAATATGATAATTAATACAGGACAAAGAACAGATATACCTGCTTTCTACGCCGAGTGGTTTTCCAACAGAATACAGGAAGGCTTTGTCTGCGTTCGCAATCCTTATAATCCGAACCAGGTGAGCAAATACAGGCTGGATCCGTCCGTTGTTGATGTGATAGGGTTTTGTACGAAAAACCCTGTGCCTATGTTTCCTTATATGCATTTATTACAAAACTTCGGACAATACTGGTTTGTGACGCTGACTCCATATGGACGGGATATTGAACCGAATGTCCCGGATAAACATCGGCTGATAGAAGATATTAAGGTGTTATCGGATATGGTAGGAACAGACTCTGTCGGATGGAGGTATGACCCGATCTTTTTGACTGACAGATATACACCGGAGTATCATTTGCATGCTTTCAGGAAAATAGCGGAAAGTCTTAAGGGATACACGAAAACGGTAGTGATCAGTTTTATCGATTTGTATCCCAAAGTCAGAAGGAATTTCCCTGAAGCAAGGGAAGTTACAAAAGCGGACAGATTAATACTCGGGAAAGAAATTATTAAGATAGCGGCTGAATGCGGGATGATCGTTAAGCCTTGTGCTGAAGGAGATGAACTGGCTGCGTACGGGGCTGACTGCAGCGGGTGCATGAAGATCAGCGATTACGAAAAGGCAATCGGCAGAAGACTGATCCCGCCGAAGAAGAAGGGAGCCAGAGCTGAGTGCGCCTGCTATCTGTCCTGCGATATAGGAGCTTATAATACTTGTATGCACCTCTGTAAATACTGTTATGCAAATGCAG
>DGSK01000045.1:0-102306 GCA_002393955.1 Lachnospiraceae bacterium UBA4364
CCTCATACAGGCTTTTACCACATCAGCCTGATCTATTTCTGTTTTCCCGGTATATCCGGCATAAATACCGGCCTCATTGATAACTGTCTCCAGCTCCGCACAAGATTTCCCCTCCATCATGCGGGAAATTTCCTCAGTATCAATATCCCCCATCGTTTGCTTTTGACTTAGAAAATGACGAATAATGGACTCTGCATCTTTACCCTTGGGTGCCTCAACTTCTACAACTTTATCAAATCGTCCAGCTCTTAACAGAGAATCTGGGAGACAATACCTATCGTTAACCGTTGCAAATGCAAATACCCCGTGTCCTTTACAGTCATCTATGCACGACTGCACTGCTACATACTCTTCAGCATCCCGATGCATATTATCTTCATTCGCAAATTTGTCCATATCATCAAGGAAAACTATAGTTATGCCATCGAGTTCCTTCTTTGCAGCTTCAAATGTCTCCTTGATCTGGTTAACAAAGTCTCCATTTGGCTTTTCCTTTCGCAAAGTATATACATTGCATCCAGTCTCAGCGATAAAGCACTTTGCCATCAGAGTTTTTCCAAGTCCCGGTTCACCATAAAGCAGAATCCCTGCTGGCAGGGTGACCCCCAACCTTGAATACCTCTCCGGCTCCTTTAAGACACTTGCAAATCTGGCAAGTTCAGCCTTAATGTCTTCGTAACCAATGATTTTATCGAACTCACTCATATCACACCTCCGTATTGTAAATGAATTCTAATGTTCCTTCACTGGTCACACTATATCATATCGTATGTGCATTATTTTGTACATTCACAACATCCCTTTTACTTATTCACCTCGTAATGTGAAATTTTAAATTCGTAATGTGAATAGTAAACTCTTTTCTTGTTCTCAACCGTATAAATCCCAAAATAAATCACAGTACGCCACTCTTCAGATTAAAGAAGAACTTAAAAGAAAACAAGAACGATTACATATACTTGAAGGTTTTATGATTGCTATTGATAATTCGAATTATATCGCCAAGATTATAACCGGCTCCGCAAATGTCGCAGAAGCAAAAGAAAAACTGACACGCACACTTCCGATCAAAACGAGCTGTATAATGAATTTCATCATCATACAGCTCGTTAATTATTTTAGGTTATTCCATTTACAAACTAAATTTCAAACACCCCAAAATTTTGTCTTATTATAAGGGGGAAAATCCAAAAACAACTTTTCTACCACGCCATTTTCATTTTCAGACGTTCAAGCAATTCTTCTGGATCCGGCTCGTTATATAATTGATCTCGTTTGCTGCACCGTATCCTTTAAAAAAGTGCATCCGGGAATCATTATTCTGAGACGCAAGACTTATCTTCTCTGCAGAACCTCCGGCTTTTTCCAGAAAAGCAGTTATAAAATCATTTACACGTAACTGTACATTGCTTTCCATACCGGAATCTATGGCCATCTGACCATTTGTCCACGTTAAAAAGAAAATGCAATTCCTTTGCATCCTTTATCTTATCCAGATATTCGACCGCTTTTTCATATAATAACTTTTCGTCAAACAGGTCCCTGTCTTTAAGGGAGTTTTCATAGACTTCGATCAGGTGTCTTATGTCTGACACCTTTTTGTCAGAAGATGAATTATACTCATCTGTCTCACGGTTCATACGAATGATATTTATTACCCTGTAAATCTCGACCGTTGTCTTCATAGTAACAGCAGTTTTGTGTCAGGATCTTCCCAGGC
This sequence comes from Lachnospiraceae bacterium UBA4364, assembly GCA_002393955.1. Lineage (GTDB taxonomy): Bacteria > Bacillota > Clostridia > Lachnospirales > Lachnospiraceae > NK4A136. The sequence continues at coordinate 1,721 of DGSK01000045.1, forward strand.
AGAATAAGCCATAATCAGTTCCTGCGCTATCTGTTTGGACTAAAAATCTTCAGGTTTAATGTATCAATACCTTCATTCAGATTTCTTATCCCCTTTTAAATATTTTCCGGATATATCATAGCTGTCCGGGACAGACCGGACAGGTACATTATATCATACTCTTCAGGCACTGATCTCCACGGTGCTTCCGCCGGTCCTGTCCTTGGTAACGATCACCTGTTTATCAATTCTTTCCTTAAGATCAGCAACATGTGAGATAATACCCACCAGCTTACTACCTTCCGTAATGTTGGACAAGGCCCGGTATACCTGGTCAAGTTTTTCAGGATCGAGAGAACCGAATCCTTCATCCACGAACATTGTATCTACCTGTATTCCCCCCGATGATGACTGGACCTCGTCGGATAAACCGAGGGCAAGGGACAGGGACGCCATAAATGACTCGCCGCCCGAAATTGACTTAACACTTCTGACGGATCCATTGTAATGATCGATAACCCCCAGCTCCAGGCCGCTCTGACTCTTGGCATTGGAAGCATTTTTCATCCTTTTAAGTTCATACTGTCCTGATGACATTGTCAGCAGACGGATATTTGCACGTCTGATTATACGGTCAAAATATGTCATCTGAACAAAGGTCTCAAACATAACCTTATCCTTTCCGGAAACCTGACCGTTTGCAGTATCCGAAAGAGCGCTCATCCACTGAAGCCTTTTCTCAGTATCGGCAATGCTTGAAGACTTGGCGATAACATTTTTCCTGATATCTCCATTTATCTTTATCCGGGACTCAACAGACCTGCCATTCTTAATGCATTCCTTCTGACGGACTTCAAGCTCCGTCTTTTTTGTTTTTTCAGCTTCAACATCAGTTACTTTGCCAGATTCAACTATCTTCCTGTTGCTTTCTATCTGTGCTTTTAATGAAGCAACCAGTTCATTTTCCTTTTTTAATGCCCTGTCTGCATCATCATAAGCTTTCTGAATCTCTGCTGCCTGACCGTCAATTTTATTCTTTTCGTTACCTGCCTCTTTTTTACTTGAATAAGTTAAACCGGCACGCATCTTTTCAAGAGACGCTGTCTTTTCCTTAAGAGCTGACCTGTCGGCCGCAAGCTTTTCATTTAACTCACTGCATTTTTTTTCTGTGGCCTTTATTTCTTTTTCCTTGTCAGGGATCAGATTTTCAAGCGCTTTTCTGCGCTTATCTTTTTCAAGTTCCTTATTTAAGGTGTCCCTCAGGTCATTTGTCTCAGATACACATTTACTTCTGACCTCAGAAAGAATGCCCGCTGCATTTTCAAGATCTTCATCCTTAAGCAGCTTCATGGACTGCTTTTTTATTTCTTCTTCCTTGGTTTCTACGGCTTTTATCATGCCGCTGGCTTCCCTGGCACTTTCATCCCTTTTATTTCTGGCCGCATTTGACGCTTTCTTGGCGTCTTCCAGTTCTTTTTCGGTAGGAACGTTTTCTGCCAGATGAGCAAGCATAGGGTGTTCGATAGAACCGCAGACAGGGCACATTTTTCCCTTTTCCAGCTTCTGGGCAAGGATCCCTGCCTGACCGTCCCTGAAAGCCTGATCAAGTAATTCATAAGCAGCATTCAGATTTTTAAATTCGTCATTCTTTTTTCGGTATGCATTCTGGGCTGCACTAAGCTTTTCCCTATCAGCATTGAGACTTTTAAGAGACTCTGCAAAACTTTCCAGGTCCTCAGACTCCTGTTCTTTTTTTGCAATAAGTCCTTTCAGCTTTTCAATCTCAGCACTTGAATCCTTTATCGTCTCCTGTTCTTTCTTAAGAACAGCAAGCTCATCTTCCATAACCTTTTTTGCTGTGCCTGTATTTTCGATATCTGCTAAACACTTGTTTATGGCATTCTGTGTATCATTTATTTCACAAGCAACCTTATCAACAGCATCATAGTCAGGAAGCTGGGCCACGATAGCAGCAGACTTCTTTTCAAGATCCGTCTTTCCTTTTAACGCTTCTTTCGCTGTAGCAAAGTTCCTCTCTAAAGCTGCAGCCTTTGGTTCTTCTGATTTAAGCTCATTGACAGCCTGTTCCCAGGCTCTCTTTGATTTTTCAACAGCCTCGGCTGCACCTATTTTTTCATTTATCTCTTCAAGCGCCTTGTTTATTTCCTTAAGCTGAAGATCAAGCTTTTCCTTTTCTGCATTGTCCTGTTCTATCAGTTTATCCAGCAGGGCGATCACATCCTCTGTAAGAAGATCTCCGGATTTTGCCTTATCTGTCTCTATGGAAAGAACATTGTCGCTGTCAACATTTATTCCGGCAATATACTGTACCAGGCTCTTTTTTCCGTCTTTGACCTCTGTATCAACTTCTTTTGTTTTTCTGGCGATCTCCGCCTGAAGATCCATAAACCTTTTAGTCTTGAACAGCTCCCTGAATATCTTTATCCTTTCAGAAGTATCGGCAACCAGAAGCTTTAAGAAATCCCCCTGTGCCAGCATAACGATCTGGGAAAACTGATCCTTATCAACACCCAGGATCTCTTTTATCTTTTCATTTACATTTCCTATCTTTGTTATAACAGAACCGTCGGGCATATGCAGTTCAGCTTTAGCCATCTGTTTTTTCAGACCCTCACCGCGCTTTGCTGCCCTCATCTGCTCCGGTGATCGCTTTATCGTATATTCTTTGCCGGCATGGGTAAATACAAGCTCTACCTCTGTGATGGTTTCATCAGAAGCATACTTTGAGCGAAGCATTCCTGGCTCACGGTTGGGGCCGCTTGCCTCACCATAAAGTCCATAGCATATAGCATCAAAAATCGATGTCTTCCCTGCTCCCGTATCACCGGTTATCAGGTAAAGCCCCTGAGTGCCCAGCTTATTCATAGGTATTACAATTCTTCCGGCATAGGGGCCGAAAGCTGACATTGTTAATTTTACAGGTCTCATTTTTTACCCCTCCCACACTCGTTCAATGCACTCTGTGATAAAATTCATCTGTTCCTCGCTCATAGGAGTGTTGTTCTGTTTTTCAAATAATTCCTCAAAAAGTTCCAGCGGACTCTTTGTTTCGATATTTTCAATACCGCATATTTCTTTCCGTTCCTTTGTACGGGTATTATCATAAGTAAGCTGCATGATGTTCGGATAGATTACCCTTAATTTGCCCATGGCATCCAAAACATCATTTTCATCAGTCAGGATCGCATGGATATAGTCTTCCGTGTTGGTATTCTCATAATTTTTCTTAGCAGTCAGTTCTTCGTATGTACCCTTTATTTCCCTCATGTCATGCAGGGGAGTGAGAGGTATCTCATCCAGAGTTACTTTCTTTCCATTAATATTCACTACCGTTATTGATTTATGATGATCCTTCTCGGAAAAAGAATACTTAAGGGGAGTTCCGCAGTAACGGACAGTTTCTCTTCCGATATTCTGTTTTCCGTGGATGTGTCCTAACGCAACGTAATCGAACTCATCAAATACATCTGCGTTAACATTATCAAGACCGCCTACGACAACTTCTTCAGATTCACATCTCGCCGCTCCTGTAACAAACTGATGCGCTATCAGGATATTTGTGGCAGAACGATCAATATCAGCCTTGCTTAATGCCACCCTGCAGGCATCTGTATAATTATTTATCTCTTCATCTGGGAAAAAGCTTTTTACTACTGCCGGCTTGACGAAGGGCAGCATGTAAATAAACACCGTTTCATCACCGGCTTTGAGCGTGCAGCACTTTACTGTTCCATCATAAACAGGTGAAAAATGAATGCCCATCGTCTCTATAAGCTCACCATGATCAGCAAGCCTGATCGCTGAATCATGATTTCCGCTTACTACAAAAACAGGGATCTTCTTTTCTGCCAGACTTATCAGAAAATCATCCCATAACTTCATGGCTTCCTCGGAAGGAACTGACCTGTCATAAATGTCGCCTGCTATAAGTATGCCGTCCGGTTTTTCCCTTCCGGCTGCCGTGAGTATTTCCTTTAAGATATACTTCTGATCATCAATAAGGGAAAATTCTTTTAACCGCTTTCCCAAATGCAAGTCAGAAAGATGAAATAATTTCATGTGATACCCCTCCTAATAGCATTTTAAAATGCCCTTGGCAGTGTGTGCCTTGGACCGTACCAGATAATTTCATCTGTTTGCCTGTCATTGATAACATTATATCATGTCCGTTTCGGGGGATAGGTATAAATTTGTACCTTTTAAAAAAGCAAAAAAAGACGGTGGAAGTCCACCGCCGATTACCGACAACATAGTATATCGTCAATCATATTTCGCAGAGACAACCTCAATGGTCATATTTCCATTATTTTTCTTATAGTCAGGATTTACTACTTCCACTGTATTCCAATCGAAACTAATCTTATCAAGACCATTTTCCCGTCTGTCTAAAATAACATATCTGTTCCCGTCCTGATCATACATTATTGCAAAACAGATACCGATAGTCATGTAATATGGGCTGCCAATTTTGTAAGGCAATTTGATTTCATTTCCATCATACCTGACTAGCAGCTTCAGGTCATAATCGTATTCCCCATTACGAGAAGAACCGTTCGACTCTAAATAATCGAAAAACACTTTGTTCAATTTGTAGTCCCTTATCATGGAACCGATCATCCACCAGGGACCGGGATCGATAAGTGCCAGCAGTGCCAGGGGTTTGAAGGCTGAGATTAGTCCGCCAATCAGCAAGAGTATCAATCCCACAAAAGGAATTCCCGAAACATAGCGGCCTGATTTTGCACTGGCTCTTGCCGCTCCATATGTGACAAAGACGCTCAACAGTCCCAGGACTATCAGGATCAGGCTTACTCCATTGTATCTGAAAAATTCTTCCATAAGTTAAACTTTGTAACTGTTAAAACCTACCGTGTCTTCCGGTTACGTCAGTTCAAAATTAAAAATCTGCTTTGCGTGTGCTCCGGGCGATACTGATCAGTTACTATTTTTTACAGGGTTTGCCATCTTCTTAATGACGACCGGCCATACGCAAATAGCAAAGAGCATCATCAGAAGTCTTGCAATAAAGTTTCCCCAATGGTCGCCAAAGGCTGCAGCGATCGTAGCCGGTGCAAACCATTCTTTCCATGCAAACATGATTGCCGCACCGACACAGGCTAACATCGGCAGCTCTGCCGTACCCACAGGAATTTCATATTTAAGATAATGCCTTTCAACATAGCTTCCGATCATTATTCCCGTAAATGCACCGCAGGCCTTAAAGGTATCGTTCATCATCTTCTGGGGATCAACAAGGAGCTGTCCGTCAACATAGTCCATGGGATAAGGTTTTACCGTAATGTAAATGATCGTCAACACCACTACCCCAAGGCCGACAAAAGTAAGGATATCGGTAAGCTTATCATTTCCCTGCAATTTCTTCTGAACAAGTCCGACAAGCCATATGATAAGAACCGACGCTGTAAATCCCACTACAACATCCTGCGGAGTATGTACACCAAGAAAATTTCTGGAGAAGCCGGTTAAAAGGAGCAGTATTGCACAGATAACAGCAAGCCATCTTCTCTTATCCTTCTGCCAGACAAAGACGGTACCGTAAGTAACCGTGGCAACTGTCGTATGCCCGCTTGGGAATGAGTAACCTGTCGCCGCCACCTTGGAATCCCCGGCCGGTTCGATCAGGTCAGAGCGTATCCACGGACGATAAGCACAAACAGTCAATTTGATCATACCGTTAACCAGCTCTCCAATACCCCACGTAGTGATAAAGCGATAGCCCCATTTCTTATCCACTGCCCAGAATATAACAAAGGGAAGATACGGCATGATATCCACTGCGAATTTTGATACAGCATTGAAAAACTCATCAAATATGCCGCCTGTTGCGTTCCTCAGCTCCTGAAGCCATAACAAGTATTGAATATCAAATCCCATAAGCTCCTCCTATACTAACTATTTTTCCATTTGTTTTAACAGCTATAGTATACAGGTAAATCCACGCTGCTTCATAATAGATGCCATTACATATCAATTATATATTATTTTTTCCATTATTTTGGGAACAATGCATTTTATTTTCCCCTCATATTTTGCATCAACATAATCGGCAAAATCCTCCGGATTTTCACCATTGACCGCAAACATATCCCAGTGCCCCGGGATGACAATCTTAGCCCCCACATCGCCGGCAAAGTCGGCTGCTTCCTGATATACCATATTGCCTATCCAGTGCTGTCTGTAGCGCCCGGCATCACGTCCGTTGATGGGGAGCATCTCTATATCGATATCCCCGTACTGACTGACCTTTGCCAGCATCCCCTCGTATCTTACCGTATCTCCGGCATGGTGGATCCTTACACCTTTTCCCTCTATAATATACTGTAAGTACGGATATAATCCTGTCTCCGGATCCCGGTCAAGAAATTCATGGGATGCCGGTATCGCATGGATCACGCAGTCCTTAACTGTTGCCGACTCGCCGTCATTTAAGCCGATTGCATTATCCGGATCCACTCCATCTTCCAGGACTTCAATCATGTGCGCTCTCGGAAATATGAACTTTGCACCGGGATTGGTTTTCGCCCATATCTTCCACGCTTCATGATCGATGTGGTCAAGGTGGTTATGTGTTCCGAGGAATGCATCTATTCCCACTAATTCATCTGCTTTTACAGGCGGTGCAATAAGCCTGTCTTCAGTGGGAGTGGCAAAATAGTCAACGCATATCGTCGTATCTCCCATCTTTATCAAAAGCCCCATCTGGCCTAACCATGTCAGCTCCACCGTACTGTTTACCGGATGCTCTTTCATATTTCCCCCTTTAATTGTTATGTCTTCCCACACCGTGTACAGTGCGGATGGCATCACCGTCAGGCAGGCTACCGGTGTGATGAAGTTAGTGGTATACAACAAGTGGGAAGTTTTAATTATATAGATCTTAGTCTGTTATATCTCATATATAACACACTCGTCTGCAATTTCTTACAAACTCTGTCATTTTATTTCTGTCCTTTTTACCATCTGTTTCAAGACATGAACTGGCATCTACCGCATATGGATGATATTCATTGATTGCTTCCTCAACATTATCTGCATTAAGTCCGCCTGCCAGAAAGTATGGCCGGTCGATTCCCCGGATAAGTGAGTGGTCAAATGATCTGCCCGTTCCGGTACCGGAATCCAAAAGAACATAATCCGCCGTACTGCGGACAGCGCAATTTATATCATCCGCAGAAGTTATCTTATATGCTTTGATAATAGGCTTATCCGTATACTGCCGGAGATTCTTAATATAGGTATCATCTTCTTTTCCATGAAGCTGTATTATATCCAGCATCTCTTCATAGTATTCAAGAATATTTGCGATAGGTTCATTTACGAATACCCCGACTCTCTTCACATCACTTCCATGAAGATAGCTTTCAAGTTCGCAGAAAGTTCCCAGTGGGATAGTACGGCGGAATCCCTCCGACAGAATAAACCCGACATAATCTACTTCAAGCTCCGCTGCCGTGATCACATCCGGCGGATTCATCATCCCGCATAATTTTATTTTTGTTTTTTCTTCCATAATTTATCATCCCGGAATTTAAGTGCCAAAATCATTTTAACACATTTTTATAACCCTCTGTCACCACAAAAAAGAGCAAACGGCACCACCGTCAGACAAGCTGCCTGTGTGAGGAAATTAGTGGTATGCAACAGGTGAGAAGTTCCAACAAATTACATTAATCTACAGGTAAGCGGTTACACAATCAGAATGTAAGCACTATCACCAAAAATAAGGTTTTCATGGGGGCTTTAGGGATTGACAAATATTGATATAGAGTGCATTATAAACTTGTTATTTGGTCATCATACGGCTAATAACTGCTACTATAGGGGGGAATGATATGGATAAGCACAAAAAATGTTCTGAATGCTACTATGCCCAGAATGGTGTATGCCTGAATGGAGATTCACCTAAGTATGGCAAGCTTCTTATATTTCTTTTTAAGCCCTGCGAATATTTTTCAACTACTTCGCACGATAGCAGTAACACTGACAGTGAAGACGAGCAGAAATAATCCTTTCTGCTCTTTTGGTGCAGCACCTTAGAAACACCACTTAAAAACAACATATCAAAAATCCTGCTTATTCCGCATCCTCATCCCTTACTGCCCAGGCCTGTTCATCCACCTGCTTTTTTACCTTCGGACGATTATCATCACGCATAAGCAGGGATACCAGAGCAATGATAAGCATATATGCAATCGCCATTACTGTAAGCGGCAGGATGAATTCAAAAGTATTCTGCCTGAAATATTCCACAGTCCGGGTCATGTCATATACAGCAATATATCCGGCCAGCGGAGTAATCTTTATGAGACTTATCACATTCTCACGGTAACTTTTCCACATGACTTTTCCCGAACGTATATAGAGAGCGGCAAAAAACTCACCCGTATCTATGTACTCTACACGATAGTTTCTCGCCAGGTCACTGTTTATCTCATCTTCAGCACACTCTTTTATTGTACAGTATACCTTCTCACTGAATACTATGGTAAAACCTATGACTGCGGCAATGATCTCACCCAAATACATGTCCTGATAATAAACATAATAAAGGAACATGATGGTCATTATCGCAGGTACACCTCTGATGATCAGTATTGTCAGTTTGGTAAGCTGTCTCACGATTGGATCCGCACGCTGGGTAAGTATGTACATGATACATCCCATAATGGTTCCGGCAAGAACAGTAAGGACTGTGAGCAGAATAGTGGTGCCGATTCCTCTCAGAAATAATCTGTAATTATCGTTTTCAATGAAAGTTCTGTAAAAAGAACGTCCGGGATAAGAAACTTCACTTTCCTGTTCTCCATTCCGGCTGCTCACACATATTGATGCACCGCCGCTGTAATCCGCCTCGCTGAAGTACAGCTTCTCTGCCCTCTCCCCTGTTACAGTGATCGCACCACAGCCCATATCAAATGTTCCGTCAGCCACGCCATCAAGCATAGCCGTAAAATCCGACGGGCCTGCTTCCAGCGTATATCCGTATTCACGACAGAACCCTATAGCCAGGTCAATGTCATAACCCACAGGCTTACCTGCTGACATATAGGAAAAGGGGACATTACTGATATCATAGACAAGTCTTATGGTGCCGTTAGTTCCGTTTAAGTCTGCCATTGAATCACTGGTCTTATTATCGGTACGGTCACCGAACCACTTGTCATCAAGCTGCTGCAGTTCACCGCTTTCCCTCAGGCTCTCCACATATGCACTGAATTCTCGGCACAGTTTTTCTCCCTCTTCGTTCTTTGTAAATATAAATGCATAATCGGCAGGCTCCACATATCCGTCTATCAGACGGTAATCGTCATTTCCGCGCATGACTGCCCTGATGATAGGCTCGTCATCAATAACTCCGTCTGCACTTCCGATCATGACTGACTTATATGCGTTTTCACGGCTGTCAAAGTGCATTATCTTTGCTTCCGGATAATACTTTTCTGCCAGGTCACTGAATATATATCCATCCACTACTGCAAGTGTAAAATCGCTGCTGTTAAAACCCTCTACAGTTTCAGGAAGTACTTTTTCTTTTTCGTATTTCCCACAGGCCGCAGGCAGGATTGCGAAAAATGCAAGCACAACCACAGTAAGCAATATCTGAATACTGTTGGCGCCTTTATTGCTTGAACTTCTATTTTTATTTATATTAATATTTATATTTCTATTGTCTGATTTCTTCATATATAGTACCGGTCAGATTACACTTTACTTCTCCGGTCCGTCTTCGCCCGCTTCATTTATAGCTGTACCACTTAAATCCAGATTTGTACCATTAACCGTTTCAAGCTCTGTTTCAGTCCCGTTTCCGGGCTCTGCCTCACTGTCACTTACATTCCCACGATCCATGCAGGCCTCCCTTATGGCTTCCGCACTCGATGCTCTTTCAAACGAAAGAGTGAAATAATTATCACAATACGGATCCTGGGGAATCTCATACATCTTAAGCCAGAGATAACACGCATCCACGACCTTCTTACAGTTACGGATCTGCTTATCCAGACTCTTAAACTCATCCGATTCGAGTATTGATACGACATAATGTGCCTGCATTTCCGGATCGGCTATATTGAACTTGTATTCTTCACCCGGTCCTCCGGGTCCGAACCAGATCTCGGCATAATGATAAAGCCCTTCCTTTTTGGCATAGGAAGTATACTGGCCGTACCCATAGCCTCCGTCAATGTTTACCCATTCACCGTATTTGTTGTAAAACCCATTGGTGGTATTAAGATGACGCGCTTCCAGAAAATCCTGCTTGTCAATGGTATGACGGTTGATCTTTTCTGTATACTCTGTGTCTTCTATCTCCCAGATCTGATTATTGTAGTCCTCAAGATTAGCGGCTTCAAAACGGGACTCGGACTTCAGGTTGCACATTACCCCAAGTGTTGCAGTCTCGTTGCCGTCGAAATGTTCCATGAGAAGATCCCATAAAAGCTGCTCTTCGGTTATACCGTTCAATGTATTATACTGCTTTTCCACCGGGGCATCATTTTTTTCAACCGCCATCATTATCGCCTCATCTACCGGAGTATCGTCTATGATACCACGGGACTTAAGGAATGAACCCGGGATACATATTTCGATCATGGCAATAATAAAAACAAGTACCGCCGCACCGACGGCACTTCTCCGGATGAACTTTTTCAGATTGGCGTTGGATTTATCTGCCTCTATGCGCTTGAGACGGTTTTTATCCCGGAGCTTTGTCTCCTGATAAAGATTCTGCACATATCCTTCGTGTTCTTCCAGCTTCCGGTCTATACGCTGCCTGTGCTGTTCGATCCTGTCATCTATACGGGATCTCCTGCGGGCAAGGAACTTATCAAATTTTGCAGTGCGCTCAAGGAAACGTTTTGCTTTTTCCGCATCTCCTTTAATATATCCGGATCTTATCTGTTCGCGGCGCTTTGCTATACGCTTGTCCTGTTTTGCACGGAGCTCTTCGCGAAACTTTGTCCTGCTGTTTCGGGCATCTGCTATGCGCTCATCCCGCCTCTTAATATAGTCCCGGCGTTTTTCCATGACAGAGGATTCGCGAGCCGACTTTTTCCGGTAACCGGCATTCGTCCGTTCAACAAATCTTTTATGCTGTTCTGCTGTCTTCCTATCGTAATTAATATCAGAATCTCCCACTGTTCTATTCTTATTGTAACAAAGAGCTGAGTTCTTATTTTATGCTTTGCTCTTTTTCTTCCTCTTATCCGCATACATCAGTGCGTCAGATACTTTTATCATTTCCTCTATTGTCTGCGGATCCGTATTCTTAAGCCTTGCAAAACCGCAGGCTATCTGCAAAGGATACCTGGGATTGTTTGCATTATAATTATTCTCTGCTGTCTCCAGCCTGTTTAAGCTTCTCCTGTATCTTTTTTCCAATTCAGCACTGTCGATGCTTAAGACCGCGCTCTCAACCGCAGCATTCTTTTTCCTGCTGAAAATACCCTCGTGTCCCGCTCCGCTCTTTTCCATACTGTCCGGTCTTATCACTACCACAAACTCGTCTCCGCCGACACGGAAGCATTCACCCACATGCCCGAAAGAATCCCATATCATGCGCGCCGCCCTCTGCAGGAACCTGTCACCTTCATCATGTCCGCCACTATCATTTACCTGCTTGAGATTATTAAGATCCATGGAGACAATGATAAAATCATAGTTTCCTGCTGCCATCTTTTTCTCAAGCTGTTCACACTCACATTCAAAGGCTGTCCTGTTGCCTAAATGCGTAAGGGGATCAACATATGCAAGCCGTCTTGCTGATACCGTCTCGTCAGCAAGCTTTTCGTTATCCACATTACGAATGAGCGAACCGATATAGATCATTATCATAAAAACGGCCACACCCATACGCGAATACTGTGCCGCATCCACTCCACTGCGGTTCGCTGCCATAAAGATTATCAGATCAGCAAGTATGGAAACCGCCAGGATCAAACCTGCGATCACCGGTAGTTTTCCCATTTTAAGCTGAGTCTTATTTTTCTTTGAGTCAATAAAGTTTTTCAATGCACTGCCTGCAACACACAGGAAAAATACCACGGCGTCAATGTACATATATTTCAGCACATCATGGAAATCAACCGAATGCCTGATATAGACACTGTAAATGATCACTCCGGCAAATAAAGTCTGACAAAGACATACAATGATCTCCGCCACACGGTTTGTAAAAGTAAACATGGATGTGATGAATCTTGTAAGCGGATACCACGACAGAAAAAGCACTGCATAATCAAACATCAGGATAATGGCAGAATATGAACCCATTAACAGGACCGGGATCTGTGTCTCTATGGCTGACCATATTCCCACCAGGGACGTAAACATTCCCAGTGCAAGGAAATTGTATCTCTTGGAGCTTCTTATATGAACAAAGTACTCCAGCACCATCAGGAACCCGAGTATCACTATCAGTATACTTATAAAAAAACCTAAACCGAAATTTGAAAAATAATCCTCGATATAGACTGCATGAGAGCAGATACGCATATAATCAAGCAGACAGGAATTGTCATCGTATGCAGGATAAACTACTATCGTTATGGTCTTTCCGGCATTTTCCGCCCCCAGATAGATATGATGGAAAAGGGACTCCTGACCTTTCTGCCCCAACTGCGCAGCGTCAAGAAAACTGTATATTAATTTTTCTTCTATATAAACATTGAAGTGAATATTCTTTCCGTTGAAATTAAGCAAATCATTATTGGTAAGATCCTCCGGAAGCTTTTTGGTTGCAACTATACGGCCTTCCGGATCCCTTGGTGCTTCGGAGATATGCTCCATGGAATAAAAACGGCCGTCACACTCCCAGTCCTCGGAGAAAACCAGGGCATCCGTCATACCGACCTGTGAAGAAACCTGCCTGTTCACCATTGTAAATGTCATGATCAGCCAAAGCAGGCAACAGATACCGTACATCGTGATCATGACCGGAGCGGCTTTTTTCATTATTTCGTCTGTTTTTTTAGCAGAACTGTCCATAATGCTTCATATTATAGCATAAACCGGCAAAGTTATGTAAATCAAAGTTCCTCAGGCTATTTGAATCGCAAACGGCACTGCCCACTTAACCACTTTCAGACAGGAAAACAAAAAGAGCTTGTTTTCAAAAATTTTGAAAATTTGAATAAAATCCTGTATGAGAATATAATATACTAATATTTCCTATGTCTGCAACGGACACCTGACAGGAGAGAATACATGAACGAACTCATTAAAAAAGAATGCAGTAAACTCGGAATAGAGCTTAGCGATAAACAGGCTGAGCAGTTTGCCCTTTATTACGAGATGCTCATAAAGAAAAACGAGCAGGTCAACCTGACTGCGATTACCGAAAAAGAAGACGTGGCTGTTAAGCATTTTGCAGACAGCCTGGGTTTAGTGTTTCTAAAGAATAATCCCTGTGTGAAGCGCATGCTTTCCGGAGAAGGGATAAAGATAATAGACATCGGAACCGGAGCAGGTTTCCCGGGTATTCCTCTGAAAATAGCTTTCCCGAATGTAAATGTCACCCTGCTGGACTCCCTTAACAAGAGGGTCGTCTTTCTTGATGAAGTTATTACCGGTCTTAAGCTGGAAAAGATAAAAGCCATCCACAGCCGCGCAGAGGATCAGGCAGCCCCCGGAAAACTCAGAGAAACCTTTGACATAGCTGTGTCCAGGGCAGTTGCAAATATGTCCACCCTTTCGGAATACTGTATTCCCTACGTAAAAAAAGGGGGCTATTTCATTGCCTACAAATCCGGTGAATTCGCAAAGGGTGAAGAAAGGCAGGCTTCCGAAAAAGCTATCAAGGTCTTTGGAGGAAGCCTTGAAACAGTTTATGAATACACCCTTCCGGACACAGACTATTTCCGCTGCCTGGCTGCAGTCAAAAAGGTGCAGCCCACGCCTAAGAAATATCCGAGAAAAGCAGGGCTGCCATCCAAGGAGCCAATCTGCTAGAATCTTTTTTGCTATAATATTCAGCGTTGGACGATCACATGCCGGAAAAAAGCATATCAGAGTCTGCCCTGAAAATCTCAGACGAGTTGGAGTGTGACATCATGGATACCGGAAAAAAGAAAAAAATGAACAGCCATGTAAAGGGAATCCTCTGCATAATCGCAGCGGCTTTCGGCTTTTCCCTTATGACTTTTTTTGTGCGGCTTTCCGGTGATCTCCCCACTATGCAGAAGGTTTTTTTTAGAAATGCCATTGCGGCAGTTATTGTCCTGATACCGATCCTTCGCAGCAAGGAAAAATTCTATGTACCCAAAGGAAATAGGGTAGACATACTTATGAGATGCCTCTTCGGCACCAGCGGTGTGGTTGCAAATTTCTATGCCATAGACAGACTTCCCATCTCTGATGCAAATATGCTCAACAAGCTGTCGCCCTTTTTTGCCATACTTGCTTCCATAATAGTAGTAAAAGAAATTCCGTCCAAGCTGGATATACTCGCAACACTGATAGCATTTATCGGCGCACTCTTCATAATCAGACCGTCAGGCGGACTGGAAGCTGTGCCTGCGATCTTAGGACTCTACGGCGGTTTCGGTGCCGGCGTAGCTTATACATTTGTAAGAAAACTTGGAAAAAAGGGGGAACGGACCAATATCATCGTGTTCTGTTTTTCGGTTTTCTCGTCACTGATATCGCTTCCGTTTATAATATTTGCCTATCAGCCCATGGAACTGGGACAGTTCGTATGCCTCATACTGGCAGGGTGCTGTGCCGCCATCGGACAGTTCGGCATCACCAGCGCATACAAGTTTGCACCGGCCAAAGAAATCTCCGTCTTTGACTATACACAGGTCATATTTGCAGCAATGCTTGGATTTTTCTTCTTTGCAGAAATACCGGAAACCTTAAGTTTTGTAGGCTATGCGATAATCATCGGTGTTGCTGTTGTAAGATGGAACCATCTGAGAAAGCAGGATTAAACGGCAAGTTTATTTCCTGCGATTTCTTTTTTTTACTTTCTTTTCCTTCTTTAATGAAAGAAAGATCACTACCAATGTTGCCACAGTACCGACACCTATGGCCAGCAGGATAAGAAGTCTGTCGTTGCGCATTTTATCAGGCTGCGTATTGCCTGTATTCTCCTGGCCGGCTGCATTTTCACTGACACCAAATCCATAGAAGCTGTCATCAAAAATACCCATGTCATCTGCAGCAGTAGTAACCTCACCGTCGCTGGGATGGCTTTCTCCATTTTCCAAGCTGTCTGTCTGCGGGATTTCCGCTTCTCCACTATGTGCCTCTTCCCACTCGAGGGCAGCTGCCGCCAGTTCATCCTGATATTCAAAATGCACATTTACCGTATTGCTTTCCGTTTTCTGGTCATAGGCGTTGTATACTCTTACACGCACTTCCGTATCTTTTTCCCGTGGCAAAGTCAGATAAAATTCAGCGCTCTCCTGATTCTTCACAGCGTTATGCGCGTACCCCGGCCAGGTTGTTATCCCCTGCCAGCTTTCACCGCCATCGAGACTGTACTCATAGTATTCCAACAGTTCATTGCTGTCAGAAGCGTTTATTAAAAATGTCACCTCTCCGTTTTCTTCGTTTTGCTCCGTAAGTTCCAGCTCACATGTTTCAGGTGCTGTACTGAATGACATGGGCGGTATACCGAGGTCAGGCAGCGACGCCTGTACTAATTCCGTTCCTGAATAATCGACTCCAAGGACCGTACTTTTTAGACCAAAGTATTTGGCAACTGCAGTCGCATCAGCCTTTCCGAAATTCCTTTCCTTTTCTTCCGTGTCGAAAAAGGATGCGTCCTGCTCTGCATCAAGATGGCAATGCTCGAGTATCACGGTAGTGATACCCAGTTTCTTTCCCTCACGGATCACTCCGTAATATTCGTCACCGTTATCTTTTATTTTGGTCTTCACTCCCCTGTTATGCAGCCCCATTGCAGACATCTCCCCCAGCCAGACCTCGGCGAACTGATATCCGTAATCGATATAGGGTGCAGTAGAAGGGATCCATATCTCCGTACCATACATGGCATGTTCTTCCGATGCATTATAGTGAAGGCTGAAAAGATAATCCGCTCCCACGGATGCTGCAAACTCTGCCCTTTCCCTTAAGGACATATCCACATCCTCGGTTCTGGTCATATATACCGTTATTCCTTCATATTTAAGGAGTTCCTCGTACATAGCCTGTGCCGTGATGAGAGTCCGGTATTTTTCCAGTATGGCAGATGTGTCTGTCCCCTCGTTTTCTCCGCCATGCCCCGGATCGATGACGACCACCAGCTCCTCACCTGTATCCTGAATACGCGGCGCAGCATGGGAAAATACAGGAGCAGAAAAAGACAACAAAAAAAAGAGGCTCAGAAAAAACAATATGATGCTTTTATTTTTTATCAGTGTTCTACCCGACATGTATCAATAAATCTTTGAAGAAGCAACTAAATTCCTGAAACAATACTTAAAATCCCATGTTATAAAAACCGGTCCCTAATAAAATGAACCGGTCTTAATTACCAATACGCACCGTTGTCCTGGAAGGCAGCACCGCCTAAAGGTCCCTCACCGTATGGACGGATCCAGGCGTCATTGTAGAAACGCTGCAGTTCCGGGAAACCGTTGTCCCAGCGTTTTCCCCTTATTCCGAAATAGAGCTGTAAATCTCCGCCTAAATATACGGATTTCTTCCCCATTTTTTTGATCGTGGTCTGGATGTGGGGACCGAAAGTACCGCAGGCAAGCAGAGCCACATCAAAGTCCAGCTTCTCTATATCGTTCCTCTGATACTCAAGCGCCTCCTGCCATTCTTTGAAACGGGGATCATGATGATCGTCCAGCGCTCTTGAAAACCATACGGATTTATATGTCTGCAGATCGGCAAACTCAGGAAGCAAATGATCCGGGAAGATCTTATCCCTTTTTTCATACTGATCCAGTACTTCCCTGTCAAACAAAGTGACCACAAGCACTCTTTTTCCCTTAAGGGCTTCCAGCCAGAAAGGTTTATTTATCTCATACGCGCTGGAAAAATTAAGAAAGCCGGTCTCCACCCTGGCGGCATTCGGTGCATATTTTTTCACAAGACCTGCCTCACCTCTCTTAGGTACATACCAGCAGCAGATGCCATCACATGCAGCATAGGCTTCTTCCATGCGCTGACCGTAGTAATACAGATCATCGCAGTCCCACCAGTCCAGCTTTAATTTACTGATCCTTTCGGGATCACCGCCATTTTCATCATACATATGGAAACGCCCCAGCTCTTCTATGCCGGGCCTTATCATCATGAAAGGCTTGTCATCCATCAGGCTTTTATACAGCCAGTCATTACCAGCCTGCGTACCACGCATAAGTTTTCCGTTATTAAGATAAAAGGCACGGGCTCCCACCGCATAACCCTTGTTATATATCCTGCTTAATGCTTTTCTCAACGCACTTTTTTTCTTTGGTTCAGCCATAAAAACCTCATTTATCCGCACGCATCCTTGCGGAGCGTTATAGTATGCGCAATTGCACTTACTGTATTTTTCCGGCTGCAGAAATCTTTCCGGTCAGTATTTGCTCCTACTGTACCGGACAGCCGCTAATATTTTAACATAATCATGATTTATTATCATACTTTATTCACTATCCATACACTGCCGGTCACATACACAGTAAATTTTTCATCCGGTCATTTGCTGAGCCGAAATATCAAAAACACCTGACAGATTCCTCCGTCAGGTGCTGTGTAAGATCTTATTTTAAAACATCCCTCACCGGCAGACGGGCTGACGGTGAGGCAGTTTACAGATATCCTCATTCCGCTATACTCAGATCGATATCGCCACTGCCTGTCTTTACACTGCAGTTTCCACCGTTTCCGTCAGCAGGGACACGTATAGCACCGCTTCCGCTATTCGCATCAAACTTCATTGCACTCTTAAGTGTTCCTGTGATGTCTCCGCTACCGGTCTTCAATTCCATCTCTCCTGCATCACAGGCGCTAAGTGTTATATCTCCGCTTCCGGTTGATGCATTAAATCCTGTTTCGGATACAGCGTCCGTAAGAGTGATATCACCGCTGCTGGTCACCGTTTCAAGATCTGACGCACAGCTTACACTGTTCACAGTAATATCTCCGCTTCCGACATGGAAATTCACAGAGTTGCATGAGACTTGGGAACAGTCCACATTACCTGAGCCCGTCTTGCTGTTTACAAAATTATCTACACTACAATCCCGGATACTTATATCTCCGGTTCCGGTCTTAAAGTCTGCGCTGCCGGCATTAACGCCTTTCACCTTCAGGTTTCCGCTGTCGGAATACAAAACGAGATCATCTGCAGTCAGTCCGGCCAGCATCACGTCTCCGGAACCTATGTTTACATCAACATCCTCAAAAGTAAATGTATCCTTATCTGCAACCATATCGCCGGATCCATCCTTTACTTTCAGGTTTTCATACACATCCTTTGGAAGATAAAGTGTGGAATGATCGCCCATTTCGTAATTTACCATAATATTAAGATGATCATACTGCTGATTATCTATTACCAGGGTGTCATTCTGAACGGATACCTCAAACCACTCGCTGTCACATTCATAACATACAAAATGTGCATTCTCGTCATCAGATCTTTCTATCCAGATATCCTGGGAATCTATTTGCATATCGATACTGCTGAAATCTTCAGTAATATCGTAGGTCTTTTCCTCATAATTTACCGTTTTGATCAGATTCTTAAAATCAAATTTTGCGCTTGCAAAAGCACCAACTATCATTATCACTCCGATTACGACCATCCCCAGTGCTGCAAATATTGTTATATTCTTGGCAATCTTCATTTTCTCCTCCTCCTCATTAATTTGCGGATTTCTTTTCGCCTACAAAAAGTTTCTTTAGCCAGAGCAAAAACTTCTTGCTTAATATAAACATCCACTTCGTAATCTGGTTGAACCCAAAGAACAGAAGAACAGATACTCCTGTCAGTGTTATCCCTATACCACTCAGGAATAAACCTGTGGCAAATCCATTGGTCTGCATAAATGCTGCCACAATACCAAGGATTCCTGATAAAAACAGCGAAAGGTCCGTTACATACAGTGAAAGTATGATGATCCAGAATGTCATATATATGGATAATCCCGTGATTATAAGCGACAGCACTATGGGTACCCACACCGGAGAGCCTATCACTAAAAGTGCTATCTCCCATCCTGCAAGACTCCTTTTTGGCTTGATCTTTTCCTTAACGATATTTGTAATGGGAATCTCTTTCAGAATCTTGTCCTTTATCTCGTCAATGCTCCCCAGGCCGTTTACGGCCTCTTCCTCCGGGATTCCGTCTTCCATACGGTCGTCAATCATCTCTTCGTAATAGTCCACTGACTTTTTAAGATCCTCCTCAGACAGACCTTTCAGTGCCGCCCTCAGCTGTTCCGTAAATTCAGTTTTATTCATTTTTCTCCTCCCCTTGTTACAAACTCGTAAATCTGCATAAGTTCCTTCCACTCACTCTCAAACTGCTTAAGACGTTCAATGCCGGAATCTGTGATATGGTAATATTTTCTGAGCCTCCCGTTATGCTCTGCCGTCCGTACCGTAAGCATCTGTCCGCTTTCCAGACGCCTTAGTATCGGATACAGCGTCGACTCGGAAATCTCCACATAAGGACTTAAATCTTTTACGATACGATAACCATAGGAGTCTTCATCCCTGATGGCAGCCAGGACACATACATCCAGGAGCCCCCTCTTCATTTGGTTTTCCATATTTTCCCTTTCTGCCGCTTAAATGGCTTCAATACTGTTTTAAGTCATATATCCTTCTATGCCTTATACTATACATTGCATAGTATTATGTGTCAAGGGGTATTCCTTAATTATTTCTTAAATTTTGCGTAATGGGAAGTTTTAGTTTATAAGGAACACGGAAAAGCTGATTCAGAGTAATCAGTAAAATACGAAATCAGAGGAGGAAAGACAATGGCAGATAAAAAGATTACCAATGGAACAGAGATATGTATCACTTCAGCCGTTCTTCCAGCTCCTCAGCGGATACAGGCTTACTGTAATAATATCCCTGCATGACACGGATGCCCAAATCCCGCATAAGCTCCACCTGTTCTTCCGTCTCTATACCCACAGCAACAATCTCTATTTTCATCTCCTTAGCAAGTGCAAGGAGAGCATGGATTATCTCCATGCGGCCAGGATCCGTTATTCCCTGCGGGATTAGGGTACGTGCAAGCTTGATGGTTGAAAAACCGCAGTCTCTGATATAAGAAATATTTATGTCGCCCCCTCCGAATTCATTCAGGGAAAGCGTATATCCAAACTGATGAAATGCGCGCAGTGTTTCCTTGGCGGATTCCGCTGCTCCCATCATTACATCATTGCTGACATCAAGTATCAGGTCAGAATGCCTTATCTCCAGACGGTCGATTGTCTTTTCGAGGCTTTCGATAAAATCAGCGTCCAGCAGCTGCAGCGGCGCAAGGTTTATAGTGGTGCTCAGATTAAGCCCATATTTTCTGTTCCAGGCATCAACCTGTTCCAGCGATTTATTAGCGGTCCACATTCCCAACTTGCTCATCATTCCGCTTTCTTCAGCAATGGGAATAAGTTCTCCCGGTGTGCAGTCCTCAAAACCTTTTACCCGCAGGCGGGGAAAGACCTCCACGCCCACGATACTTCCGTCTGTCGTATCAAACTGAGGCTGGTAATAAAGAAGAAAATCATCCTCCATCTCTGTCTGTTTAAGCTGCTTTTCTATCTTGCGACGTCTTTCCACATCCGTGACCATTCCGTTATCAAAGAAACGGAAATCGTCCCTATTCTTGCTGCGCTTTACCATATACATCGCAGCATCCGCATACTGGAGCAGGTCCTCAGCATCAGTGGAATCCTCCGGATAAATTGCAATTCCTATGCTGGCAGACAGACTGAATATAAAGCTGTCCAGAAGCAGCGGCCTGTTGAAAACTCCCTGCAGTTCCTTCGCCGCTACTTTAACCTCATCCATATTGTTTACGTGTGAAAAGAAAATGACAAACTCGTCACCGCCGTTTCTTATGCAGGTATACCGGGCCGGGAGCTCACGCATCCTCTTTCCGAATTCTTCCAGCACACGGTCCCCCATCTCATGACCATAGGTATCGTTCACAGGTTTAAAGTGGTTTAGATCCACCCCGAACACAGCAAATTTGGACTGATATTTTTCGGCATCATAGATCAGATTGTCCAGTACTTTTAATCCATGCCTTCTGTTGAAAAGTCCAGTGAGCAGATCCGTTGATGACAGGTATTCGAGATCACGGTTTACCCTCTTAAGATCCTGTGTCTTTTCCTCTACCTGTGCCTCAAGAGATGTGTTGATCTCCTGCTGCTGTTTCAGAAGCTTCTCATTAAGCCCGCTGTTCTGGAGCAGGGCATACATGATAAAATACGCCAGCAAAGCGATAAGGATGTAGGAAAACTCCGTCTGTGAGAATACACCCGTCAGCCGCATTACGAGCGCCACCACTATAAGAATGGGAATGATGAGACGCACATAGATCATACGTCTGCCCTCTTCACCGTTTTCCTTAAGAACAAATACATACTTATTCTGAGCCTGTGACAGCGTCCCCCAGGCCAGTCCCACCATAAACAGCATATACAGAAGGTCCATATATATATTTTCGGGATCATCACCGATAGCCTCGATATAGGAATAATGGAAATCGATCAATATATATCCAAGAATGGAAACCGGGATCAGATTGGTACCCCTTAACAGATTACCCGGTCGGAGTGAAAAAATGACATGGATACCCACCACAACAATAATGATGTTTACAAAGAAATAAGCATAAGCCCTTATCAGTGCCGGATCATTTTCGGGAAGATTGTTCGATGCCTGAATCATCTTGGCAATAACCGAAAAACCAACCACAGTTATAAGAAAAGTGTTAGCAGCTGTGACAAACAGGTCTCTCCTATTAAGTTTTAAGTATAAATATATAACAATGGACGCTCCATACAGATAATTAGGAAGAAGATAGATGGTCCTTACCAGGGTAGTGTAGGGGTCCTCCATGTGCAGACAAATATCATTTACGAACAGGAGCACATCTCCCGCTGCCCAGATTCCTATGCCGCATGCAAGAAATATGGTCGGAAGCTTATAATTTCCCATATCCTTCAGGCAGGATATGATAACTATCACACAGAGAATAGTCGTGGCCGGAGAAAACAGTTCTATCCAGAAATCATTCTCCAAAAAAGTCGCGACAGCATAACCGACATAAGCTGCCAGCGTTAAAACCGCCAGTAGCAGGCGGCTTCTTTTCATTATAAAACTCCCTGTGTCTTTACTCGAATCCACCGGCAATCCCCACCTCACAGCCGTTCTGCAGCGGTTCGGGCTCTCAGGATTCCCCAACCGTTACATGTATTTTGCTAAAACTATATTTTAGCTTTAAAGTGCCACCATTTCTGCTTGGGACAGGAGCATATGTCCCTCACGGAAACCGGCGGCACCTTGAATTAACACCAATTCCTTTGTTATTTCAAAAATTGTTGTTTTTTCTCACAATAAGAAACCCCTATTTTTAATTTTACCATATCGGTACTGTTATTAAAACAATCTAGTTCTTTATCTTTTCCGCAGGCAGGAATACCCTGAGCTTCTCCCTCAGGTCGCTGCTTACGATAGGTTTGGTAAGATAATCATCTTGCCGGCTTCTTTCTTTGAGAAATCAAGTATATCGTTGATTATGGAAAGTACGTCTCTATTGCGTTATTTTTGCATTATTTCTTCCTTATGACCGCTATGGCGCAGGGCATACGGCCTTCCACAACCGTATACTCCACTTCCTCATATCCCATGGTCTTGAAAAACTGCTCATAGGATTCCAGATCGAACTGTTTTTTAAAATCTGCTCCCAGCTTTTCAAGGAACTTTACCGCAGCCCTTCCCGTTCCTTTAGACATATTGATATAGGTGGGAATGATGATCAGTCCGCCGGGCTTTACCACACGCTCCAGCTCCTGCAGGGCTTTTTCCGGCTCCGGAAGGAGGTGGATCACATTGCCGGCCACGACTTTGTCAAACCTGTCATCCCTGCATTTAATATCCGTAATGTCAGCTTTTCGGACCAGGACATTGGGATACTTGCGGCATTTCCTTGCTGCCTGCTTAAGCATACCTGCGGAATAATCCGTAGCCAGGAGCTTCTTGCATACCGGTGCGATAAACTTGCTGATAGCACCCGTACCACAGGCACATTCAAGCACCACATCCGTTGGCTCTATCATAGCCGCCACTATTTTACCTGTCCCATTGAAAACCTTGCCGTTGTACACGGTCTCAAACACATCATATAAAGGTGATACTTTATCCCAGAACATCTTTTCCTCCCCTTTTTGCTCCCCTTACTGCTTACAATCCGACACAGATATATTTTATATGCAGAATCATCTGCCGGGCAACACTTATATCAATCCGCTTATCAGTATAACAAGTATCAGCACAGGCAGTCATAACCCATAAGTTTATATATTATAACATACTACCGTATTTCAAAAAAATAGCTTACTCCACTATAGTAAACGAAAGTTCCCACAAAAAAAGCGCGGCTTCTGCCACGCTTTCCAATTCTCAGACTCTGGATGATACTATCTTTATCTCTTAAGCTCTTCCAGAAAATCCTCTACATCACCCACTGTTTCCAGATCTGCGATCTTGTCATCAGGTATCTCGATATTGAACTCATCCTCAAACATAACAATAGCGTTAACAACATCGAATGAGCTTAAGTCAAGGTCTGCTACAAGCTTTGTATCCCTGGTGATTTCTTCAGGGGGAACTGAGCACTCCGTAAGCTCTGATAAGATCTCTGTAATCTTCTGAAACATGTTTTGTCTCCTCTCTCTTTTACAATAATCTTTTGTTATAAAACAATCTTCCGGGCGATGACAGCCCGATGTTTGCGAAGCAGATCTTCAATTGCGGGCTGCCGTAACAGGAAGAACCGACAGGTTCCTGACAGTTACATCACCCCTTCGTTGTGGTCATTATAAACTACATTCCATATATATGCTATATGTAATTTACTCTTTTTTGTATTATTTTCAGTTATTTTATTATTTTTTGTATCTGATTATCTTCTTGGTGGAATTTTTCTCAAATTCCGTATCCCTTAAAGTAATCTTGCGGATTTTTTTGAACTGGGGCTGAGGCTTGTTCCACCTGTCCATCATATCGTCAAAGTACTTCTGATCGCCCCTGTGCTCCTCGCTGGGATAGATCTCAGCAACCAGCATTCCCTTTTCTCCGGAAACAATGATCTCCTCCACAGCATCATCCTTAAGGAACTGTTCCTCTATCTCCTCAGGGGAAACATTCTCTCCGTTGCTTAAGATAATAAGATTTTTCTTTCTGCCGGTGATAAAGATGAAACCGTCATCGTCGATGGTTCCCAGGTCTCCGGTGTAGAACCAGCCATCCTTCATAACCTCGGCCGTAGCCTCTTCATTCTTATAGTATCCAAGCATAACCTGATCGCCGCGGGTCATTATCTCGCCGTCAGGCGAAATCTTCACCTCACAGCCGGGAAGCGCAGTACCTACGCTGTTCTGCCGCACATAAAGATTACGGTTTACCGACAGCACAGGTGAACACTCAGTGATGCCGTAGCCTACCAGGATCTCTATGCCCCATGTATGGAAGGCCTTAACATACTTGTCATCCATATACGCACCACCGGCAATTATGTATTCAAGATTGCCGCCAAGAGCCTCATGGATTTCCTTGAAAAGCTTCTTCCTGACATCTATTCCGACAGCCAGCAGCGCATTGCTAAGCTTCTCTGCTGCCGCAACTGTCTTTTCCTTATTCTGCTTCTTGATGTTGCTGCGGATCATTTTGTAGAAAGTTTCCACAAAAAGCGGCACCAGGATAAGCGTCTGAGGCTTTTCGTTCTTAATGTCCCTGGAAACATTCCTTAAGTTGCCGTTTATAAATATCTTATATCTGTAGTTGTATACTGCAAAAAACGATGTGAGCAGACCGAATGCATGATGGTACGGGAGCGCCGAAATGGAGGGTCCCGTAAGTACAAAGTTCTTGCAGGCTGCGTCTATATCAAATACCATGTTCTTCTGGCTGAGCATTACGCCCTTACTCTGACCGGTGGTTCCGGAGGTGAAAAAGATGGTAGCCAGCTTGTCTGGATCGATCTTATAATCCACGAAGCTTAAATCTCCTCCGTCTATCATGGCAGATCCTTTTTCGATCATGGAAGGAATCTGTGACATGGGATAAATGGTCATCTTTTCCCCGTTTTCAAGGGTAAGGATCTTGCCGTTTTCGTCATCCTGAACACCTTCAAAGCCGGATATGAACTTATCCGAGATAAAAGCAGCCTTACACTCCGCCTGGGTAAGAAGCTGAAGCTTTTTCTCTGCCGGCAGTTCCTTGTCCAGACATACGGATACATTACCGCCGTTGGCAACAGCAAGGAATGCGGTAACCCAGCCGTAGGAATTTTCACCCATTATGGCAATGCTCACATCACGGAAGCCCTGTGCATACAGGTATGTGCCAAGTCCCTCAATGTCTGCCTTGTACCTCGCGGGAGTTACATTAACCACATTTTTCCCCTCACAGTAGGCAATGGCAACTACGTCCGGCTCTTCCTCCGCACGCTTGTTTATCATATACTTGAAATCCGTGTTTAAAGGATTGTCATAATAAGGATAAGGTTTGTTGCGATTCATATTATTCCTCACTTTTTTAGATAAAATCCGTTTAATTATCAGCATTTGTGCCACTAACGAAAGATGATATCAGATTATACTATAGTTTTCCACCATCTCTTTCAAACAAGAGTCAGCGCATTTACTACAATATAAATCTATGACACTCAATATCGGAAAAAAGCATACTTTTACTTCCACGTGTTACACCATTTATAATTCTTATTTTTTTCTCTCATTTCATTAAAATACTTCTTATGCTCATTTAGTGATCTCTTATTTGCTCCACCAAAAAAATCAGGATCAGAGTTCTGAACTTCATCATCTTCCCAGCCACAAATAAGACATATCTCGTGACACTCTTTTATAAGACTTTCACCGCAACATACACACATGTGTTCTTTTTTAAATTCCATGCTTGTATTTTTGTTCATAGCATAATTTAAGATACATGCAATTTGTAAATCATCACTCCAGTATCACGATCCTGCCCTCTCCGTAAGGGTCTGCATACTGCTCGCCCACCACTCCGTCCATTGCACGGGTGATGTAGTTGATGAGCACCTGGTTGTCCAGGATCACCTCGTCAAGGATCATCGGTGCGTCATCAAACATCGTATAGCCGTCTCCGTTTTCCTTAAGCAGATAGCTGTGGGATGCAACCATATATGTCCTGTCCGGATCGATAGGCTCACCTCCCACCATTACATTTTTTACACGGTACGGTCCCTCCACACCGGTAAACATTCCATCCGCATCGCAGGTGCAGCTGCTTTCCACGCTCATATCTATCTCATAAGACAGACCGGAAACCTGCAGAAATGCACCGTTCTCATCCGGCAGGGATCTTGCGCCCCATTCAAGAGCATCTATTATCTGCTGCCCCGTAGCATCAACGACACAGATCATATTTCCATAAGGATGAATGCTTATAATATCTCCATAAGTGATATCTCCGGCCGGGATATCTTCCTTGATACCGCCTCCGTTTATTAATGCAATATCAGCACCCGTCTGCTCCCTGTAGGCATCTGCGCAGAGATCCCCTAAATTTGTTTCCTGCAGTCGGATTATCCTTATGGGATCTCCATTCTTATCTACTTCCTCTTTGTCATATGCGATGAGATCCACGGAAGTACTTGCCACTACTTCGTTTAGCATTTCGGACAATTCGGACTGCTTTTCTGCAATCTTTGTACTCATAGCATTTTCTATCCTCATGGTCTCAGGAAGGGAAGCTTCACCTTCCCAGGAATACAGACCGGTGGACAGGGAGCCGTCTACTCCGGATATCCTGACATAGCCAATGGCCTCAAACTGTTTTCCGCACGCAGACCTTATAACGGTATTACCGGCCCTGTCCTTCATCTCCACCTGATCCATATCATGGCTGTGTCCATCAAGAAATACATCAATGCCTTCTGTGTTTTCTATGACTTCTTTATAAGTATAAGGACTGACTTTTGTTTCATTTCCCATATGTCCAAGGACAACCACATAGTCAGCACCTTCGGCTTTCACGGCATCAACAGCCGACTGCACAGCGTCATATACCTGCTCTCCCGTTTCATCCTGCAGGAATCCGTATATGTATTCACCTTCTTCATTCTGAAAATATTTTGGAGTAGATGTAGTAGGCGTGTAAGGTGTGGTAACCCCCACAAAACCTATCTTTACTCCATTAACTTCTTTTATGATATACGGATCGAAAACAAGCTCCCCTTCCTTATTAAAATTACAGCTTATATAAGGAAAATCTGCCATCTCCGTAAGCTCTAAGAAACGGTCCATCCCATAATCAAACTCATGATTACCCGGTATGGCTATATCGTAGCCGACCTCGTTCATAAGATCTATTATCGCACCGCCACGGGTGAGAGTTCCGACAGATGCTCCCTGGACAGCATCGCCGTTATCCACAAGAATGGTATGATCACCGTTAAGTTCAAGCGTTTCCCGTAACTGGTACAGACCTGCATATCCGAAACCACTGTCTATAGCACAGTGCACATCACTCGTATAGAGTATTACGATGTCACCGGAACCGGCAGCTGCGGGAGTATTTGCAGCAGGTGAATCCGTAGCGGCATTATTATCCGGCGTCTCCTGTCCTGTCTCCCCCATTGCCGCAGGTTCCGTGCTTTCCGTATTCTCTGACACACTTCCGGTATCACCCTGTCCGGTGCATGATGCGGCAAACAGAAAAGTACCTGCCAGCAGAAATGTAAGTACCTGTTTAAGCCTGTTTTTCATAGCACTACTCCTCTTAATTAAATTAAACTTCCCGCATATAGTCAGTGGAAAGCAGAACGACGACTCGCATATGCGCCGGAACCGATGCAATTGCGAGTGTCGTTCTGACTAGTTCCGTGAGCAGGAAGTTTGTTTTAATTATTTACTTCCCTTCCCTCCCAACACCAGCTTCTTCTCCACCAGGAAATACATCCCGAAGGATACCGCCAGCACGCATACAGCATACAATATAAAATCCGGCAGCTTATATTCGCTATGCCCCATCAGATACCATATAAGGGCCATAAGATTCATCACCGGCAGGTGCCAGAGAAAAACTTCATAAGAGGCACCTCCCATGGCAGCCGTCCCCGGGATAAACCCGATCAGCTTCGACGGGAAATCAAACTGTGTGAAGAGCAGCAGCAGTAGCGCCCCTTCCACATAGGCAACTATAAAATACATATCGTCAGCATGTCCCAAAATCCTCAACAGAACAAATACAGCTGCCGCCACAATAGTAAATACCTGCATTTTCTTCTTACCGAAATATCCTGCAAGCTCATGTATGAAACATCCCAGGAAAAATGCCGCATACCCGCGGCCCATATCTTTATTCAAAAAAGGAATAAGTGTCATCTGATACCAGGCATAGAAACCGAGAAACATCACGAATGCATAAAGCCACACGGGGCTTATGTTCTTTTTCCGCGATATCAGCCTGATCAGATAGTAGATCATATAGCAGAGTATCAGCGCATCCATAAACCATGTTGGTGAATTTATACCAACTATTGGATCAGGTGAAAAAATACCTGTATATGTCATGCAGGTCAGGGAAAGGATTAGATTGAAGATGCCATGCTGCATCCCCTCTTCCCACCACCATACACCGGTCACTGATCTGTAGACATACATGATCACTGCAGCCGCAATGGTAGCAATAAAAAACATAGGATACAGACGCTTAAATCTGTAAAGAAACCGCTTTTCCTCAGGCTTATCCGAAGGTGCGGTCTTAAACCACTTATTGTCGCTTACACATACCATGTAGCCCGATATCATGAAAAACCACTCAACCACCAGGTTGAAATACGCTATCAGGTCATAGTATGTGTCAGCCACATGCGAACCCAATACCTGCTTAAAATGATAAAGTATCAGGCACAGGGCACACACGAATTTCCATAGATCTATGGCGTGATTCCTATTCAATCACTTCCACCTCAAGATTGTTATATACTACTATCTGTGAAAGAGGTCCCGTACCGTCCGGCATGCAGAAATCCCTCATCGTCTCACCGTAATCCTCTGCTGTCAGAGTGACTTCAAAAGCACCTGCCGCATAGCTCGCTATCTCGTACTGGTCAAAATCCACATGGAGTCCGTCGCCGTATACTGCACAGTCCAGAGTCTTGTCCTCTATCTCAGACTTTATGGTTTCAAGGGGAGAAAAATATTCCTCACCATTTACTATCTCCTCATTGTCAGGATACTCTTTCTTAAGCTTATCCATTATCCTGTCTCCTAGCTCACCGGAATCCGCTATGAAATCGGAAATATCCAGCTGCTTTCCAGTAGCCACATCAAAGCTGTAATATGTTGATGCCCCGAATCCGTGCGCACCGCCGGCCCATCCATAAGTCGATACACGGTAAACAAACATGGAATCATCCCATCTGAGCACCTCTATGCCATACTCAGCACAATAGGGAAGTCCCCAGAAATCATCTCCGGAATCAGCCACCATTTCCTGTGCGTATTCATAGTACTCGGCCATTTCTGTTTTAACATCCGATTCTTTCAGCATAGCATCGGAGACAGCCTTTACCAGTTCAGGATGAGCAGAAGCATATTCCGGCTCGAACTCTATCTCACAGTAATTTGCTGTAACGAAATCAACAATCTCTCCGCCTGCTTCTCCCGGCATTGTCAGACTGTGCGTTATTACTTCCACTGTTCCGTCTGCATTGTAATACTGTGCTTCATCATCCGATCCTTCTTTTGCTTCGGTACCGTTCTCTTCTGCAGCAGGTTCTTCTTCGACAGCTTCTTCCCCCTCTGCATCTGTGCTTACATTCTGCAGGCTTTCAGTAGCGGCACAGCCGGAGAAAGACAATACAGCCGTTGCCATTAACATCGATAATAACAGTTTTCTTTTTTTCATAATTTCTCCCTTTCCGCACTTGTGCGGCCCCTCTCATTTTACGGATATTCTCAGCACACATCAGCGCAAACGCCTGCGCTTAGAAACTGTAGCGAATTAACTTAGCCATTTCGCCTGTTTGTCTGCTTTCCCGATATTCGCATAAGAAAGCCTCGCCGTAGTTACTGTAAATATCGTAAGTGGTATTATAGCACAAAAAAACCTCTCCTATGAAACATCATAAGGAGAGGAAATCCGACGCGGCATACAGGCAAATCTAAAAGATTTATTCCTCGTAAAGCATATCGTAAATTTTCTCATCCACCAGTGTATCAAGCATCTGCTGGTCCAGATTCATGAACTGCCTGTTGATAAGGGCTCTGATACATGCAGACCTTTTGAAGAACCTGATCTCATCACCGTCATCCTTTTCAAAGATTATCATGGAGTCCACTTTTTCAGCCGTAAGATTTTCGGAAACATAGTCGAGCAGCCGTTTCTCTATATTTGCCGCAGCCTTTTTACCAAGCTCATACTGGCCGGCAATCTTTAATGAATATATTCCGAGAATAAACAGTGGAATGCTGACTGCGCTCAATATGATGTATCCCAGGATCCCCGATGTCAGTAATCTCGCAGGCAATATTATATCCACTATCATCAGGATAAACATCGCACTGCTAAGCACCAGCAGGATAATACCGGTATATCTGTGCTCCTTTGCTTTGTCGGAGCCGGAGGATTTCTGCTTCTTTTCTGCCATTGATGTAACCTCGCTGTTTAGTTAGTGTACCCTCAGCAGCAAGTGCCCCGGGCTGTACCGAACAACCACTTTATATGATACATCATAGGCAGTATAAAATCCATTATAAAATAGTAACAGTTCCCGGCAGCCCGCAGCTGAAAATTCAGACCATCTAGTCTATCGCATCAGGGGCAAAACCCACCATTTCACCGGTTTCAGCATCAAGCACCAGGGTGATGTTATCAAGTACCTGGCCGCAGTCATAGCGGTAGGTGTAAACATAACGGAAAACTGTGTCCTTTCTTGACACACACTTATAACCCGACATCTTATACACATACGGTCTGGTATCTCCGTCCGCAGCTGCGTATGTCTGAAGGGCATCTTCGGGGCTCATGGCATTGGACTTGTCCGTAACTGAATAGTTCAGGTATTCCGGCCATCCCTCTACTACGGTTCCGTCGTTAAATGCCAGGATAGTAAATTCCGTATTTTCAACGATCTCGCCATCATATGATAAACTGATTTCATACCACATAAAAGCTCCGGGATCGTCGTCCGAAGTATCCGTAATCTCGTATGTAAATCCGGTTCCATCAGAGGGAACGCAGCTCTCCAGGTATTCCAGGGCCTCTGTTGAATCATGTATCACAACATCTTTCGAGCGTGTTATCTCATCCGGCCTTCTTTCCGTTCCCACTTCGGAAATGGAATACCCGTGGTTAAAATTCGGGTCATTCTCGTCTACAGTAGGGGTTTTTTCAGATCCGGCACCGTCGTCCACGATACCATCATCCACGATATCAGTATCACCACCATCTTCACTGTCATCAAAAGAATCAATTTCAGTATCCTCCGGTGCTGTTACATTACCATTACCGCAGCCTGCCACAAGACCGGCACCAAGCATAGCGGCTGATAAAACTGCTGCCAGACGGATGGATAAACTCCTGTTTTTCATAAAAAACCCTCCCTTTCTTCCTGTTACTATTTAAGATACGTAGGTGAAGGAAAAATTTATGGTTTTTTTTGTG
Source organism: Lachnospiraceae bacterium UBA4364 (assembly GCA_002393955.1). GTDB lineage: Bacteria > Bacillota > Clostridia > Lachnospirales > Lachnospiraceae > NK4A136. The sequence goes on from DGSK01000045.1 coordinate 33,590, forward strand.
GTTTGATTTCAGACGTTTTTTCCGGCTGTTTCTCATCCTCATCGTCATCATCCACTTTCTCGGATTTAATGTGGTTGCCTACGATTTCGGAGACATCCGAGATAGTGGTGAAGGTGCTTCCGGGCACTGAGTGAATGATCTTTTTTAATTCAAATATCTCGCCACGGGTGATGACGCAGTAAAGTATGCTTTTTTCATCCTTGCTGATCATACCCTTTCCGTTTATGAAAGTAACCGTGCGCCCCAGCTCACTTAAGATCTTTTCGGCTATCTCATCACCCCTGTTGGTAATGATCATGACTGACTTTGTATTGTCCAGGCCCTTTTCAACCACATTGATAACCTGTGAGGTAATAAAGTACATTACCAGTGAGTACATGCCCCTGTCCAGACCGAACACGATCCCGGCAGTGGCATAGATTATTACATTGAAGGCAAATACTATGCTTGAAGTCGAAACCGAAAGCTTCCTGCTCATATATATGGCCACAACCTCCGTACCATCCAGGCAGCCGCCGCTCCTGAAAACCAGTCCCACTCCGGCACCTAAGAATACGCCACCGTATATGGTCGCCAGAAAGACATCCCCTGTAGCATTGGCAAAGCCTCCGAAGACCGAAGTCATTACGGAAAAGATAATGATCGAGTATATGGCCTTGAATATAAACTTCTTTCCAAGCTTAAGTATGCCGAATATCATAAAGGGGAGGTTTAAGATCACGATCAGCAGTCCCAGGGGAACCCCTTTAAGGTAATGCTCCAGTATCATACTGATACCGGTTACACCGCCGTCAAATATATGGTTCGGCACCAGAAATTCTTCTACGGCAAATGCGGCAATGACCGCTCCGATTGTAAGCTGCAAAGCTGATATTATATTTTCCTTATTTATTATGTCTGTGAACTTCAACTGCTTCATTTTTTCCCTTTCTGCCGCTTTTATTTCCCGTAATTTTCCATTAAAAACATCCATATTAGCATACCACAATTGTACCTTATTATCAGCAGAATTCGCTCCGACACAGGCAGTGATATGATATAATTACAGCAAGGGCATACTATGATGCTCCGCGAAGATGCACGTAGGGATTCTTCAAACGGGGGTTGGTATGAAAGATTACCGCATATATTATTTCACCGAAAAAAGCAACGGCCGTGAAGGCAATCAGGATAATTTCTGTGTAAACGGAAAGATCAATGAAGATTCCGGTAACCACAGTGAAGGGACCGAGGATATCGGAGCCCCCTTTGCTGTTGCGGTCTTTGACGGCATGGGCGGTGAGGCCTATGGCGAAGTGGCGTCCCTTTGTGCAGCAAAAACTTTTAAAGATCATGAAGACCGGATAAGAAAATGCAAAAATCCGGATGAGCTGAGCGAACGCCTCAGTTCATACAGTACCGATGTTAACGGACAGATTGAAAAATTTCTTAAAGAGCGCGGCATAGACTTCCTCTGCTGCGGTACCACTTGTGCCGGAGCACTTGTAAATGAAGATAAGCTGATTCCCTTCTGGCTCGGTGACAGCCGTGTATATCTATGGCACGCTGAAAAAAAACAGATCGAACTTCTGTCACATGATGACACGGAAGCCCAGCGCTGGATCGATATGGGATGGCTTCGTGAAGATGAGGCCAGGGACACCGGTGCGTGGCACACCCTCAACGCCTATCTGGGAAGCAGCGGTTTTTCCATCCGGGTAGGCAGGGAGACAGAAATAAAAAAAGGAGATGTGATACTCATAAGTTCTGATGGGATCACTGATCTCCTTGTTGATGCGGCTCTGGAACAGGCACTGAAATATCCGATTGAAAAGGCCTGCAAGATTCTCCTTGAAACTGCCGGTAACTGGTCGGATGATAACAGCACGGTCATACTCGTAACCGCAGCCGGATAAATGTATTCCGTAAAAGCAAAGTTATGCGTTCTTAATCTCACTGCGCAGCCAGTCAGCTAATTCCTTTACGCCCTCACCGGTCTTTGCACAGATGGGAAATACGGGAATGCCCGGATGACGCATCTCTATATTCTTCTTAGCCTTCTCAAGATCAAAATCAAAATACGGCATTACATCAATCTTATTTATGATCACAGCATCTGCTACCTGGAACATAAGCGGATACTTAAGGGGCTTGTCATCACCTTCAGGTACCGAAAGGATCATCGCATTCTTGGAAGAACCGGTATCGAACTCTGCCGGACATACCAGATTTCCCACATTCTCAAGGACTACCAGATCATAATCCTTTGAGGGAAGTGAATCCAGCCCCTGGCATGTCATATCCGCATCCAGATGGCACATTCCGCCGGTATGAAGCTGAACGGATGCTGCTCCCGCCTCAAGTATTCTCTTTGTATCCACGTCGGAGTCAATATCTGCCTCCATGACAGCAATCTTCATCTCATCCTTAAGAGTCTCGATAAGCCTCGTAAGTGTGGTGGTCTTTCCGGATCCCGGCGCACTCATCAGATTGAGAAGAAAAGTGTTTTCATTTTTTAGCCTCTCCCTGGTCTTTGCCGCAAGGACCTCATTATCCTCCAGAACATTTGCTTTCAGATCGATTATGCGTACTTCTGACATTTTTTGCTCCCTTCTTTTTTGGTTATAGTTCACACGCTTGCCCTGATCTCCTCCAGGACAAACTCCCTTCCCTGCAACAGCTTTGCGGCACCGCTCCCGCACTGCGGACACAGATAATCATTCCCTGCATCAGGGTGGTACTCATTGCCACAGCCGTCACATCTGACCTTTACCGGAATCAGCTCGCACCTGATAGAAGAACCTTCAAGCAGAGTACCGGCAATCGCCTGTTTGTAATACTTTTCCATATAAAAAGGCTCAACGCCTACCATCTGACCTATCCGGACAGTAAGGCTTTCAACCTTTTTTATATCTTCCTCTTCACATTTTTTCAGGGCCAGATTCACTACTCTGACCACATAGCTCATCTCATGCATAAAGATTATCCATTTTTTTTACCACTTCTTCGAAGCAGCTTCTCCATCCACCACCAGCGTAGCAGAACCGTAAGCCTTGAGCGGCTTGCCATTCTCATCAAACTCCGTGGTATACCTTATGTGGAAAGGAACACGGCTTATCGTCAGTGGAATGACAGCCTCGATCTTATCTACACCATTGTGTATCTGTTCTAACATGTTGCGGTACATATCGGCATAGTCAGCCGGGAAGAGACCGCTCTCAATAACAGGCTCCGGGTAATTGGGCACAACAGCCGGAAGTCCCAGATCCCTCATACAGCGGAAACATGGATGCATTTCCCTGTTTGAAATAATGTACTCCCACGCATAAACATTTGCGTGGTCAAAAGCCTTCCGTAACAGATTATCTCCCTGAAGCAGCGACTCATAGCGCCTCTTTTCATTAGTAACATTCTGCACCATGGCATAGATAAGAGCCTGATCATTTGCCCGTCCTATCATGCGGATAGTGCTGCGGATGCAGAACCTGCTCTCGCCACAGCACTTGGAATGGAAAGTCCTCCATGTCTCGCAGGTCTGTTCCTCGCCGGTCTCAATAGCTTTCTTTATCGCATTCTCGTAGGTAATGCGGCTGTATTTTTCATGATGGTTCCAGGGATTGCAGGCGATGAAATCCTTGGCAGTAAGATTCATCCCCATTTCCTGAAGATACTTATCATTTACACGCAGGATATCGACTTTGCCCTCATCCTTTTCCTTATATATGAATACCGCTGCCCCACCCACGAAATTACTGAAGATAAGGGTTTCTATGGAATCCGGATTCCAGAACCGTCCGCTTTCCATTGATTCCACCATGGTCATTGACGCTTTCAGCGGCTCATGCTGAAGCTCCTGAAGCATCCCGAGGAAAAGCTCCGTCTCCACGGGTTTGGAATAAAGATAACCCTGGATATAATTGCAGCCTATGCTCTTCATATAATCAGCCTGCTCCATGGTCTCCACACCCTCAGCTATAACCGGTGTATGCAGCCATTTCGCCATCTGTACCATTGAACTGATTATAGTGCCTCCGCGGCCGCCTATCTTACCGCTTAAGAAGCTCATGTCCAGCTTTATCACATCCACTTCCAGATCTTTCAGGATATTCAGTGATGAATAGCCGCTTCCGAAATCATCCATCTCCACTACATAACCATACGAATGAAGCCTTGCCAGCACACTGTCTATCAGATCCAGCCCGCCTATGGCGGAACTCTCCGTTATCTCTACGCGGAGAAAACGTACCGGTACATCGATCCTCTGCCTTATCTTTTCCAGTTCATCCACATATTCCTTATGAAAAACATCATGTCTGGAAACATTGAACGAAATTGGAACCGGCATGATGGCTTCCTCAAGACATTTTTTCTGAAGAAGGCATACCAGCTCAAAGATTCTCAAGTCCGCCCTGTATATCAGGTCGTTCTCCTCAAGCACCGGAATAAAGTCAGACGGATACTGCATCCCGTATTCGGGGTCCTTCCAGCGCATCAGTGCCTCTGCACCGATCATGCGTCCCGTAGCATGGTTTATCTGGGGCTGATACACCGCAAATATGCTTCCGTTTTCCAGAGCTTCATCAAAGCTGTTTAGGAGTTCATCCTCACTCATTCTTTTCCCCATATAAACTACCCCCTGGTTTTTAACTGTTCAGAAAGTTTAACGTTCACGTCAGATACTTTTTTTCATAATCATCAAGAGGTATGGGCTTGCTGTAATAATACCCCTGGATGATCTCACAGCCCAGAGTGCGCAGGCGGTCCACCTGGCTCTTCTGCTCTGCGCCTTCTGCAAGGCAGTGAAGATGAAGATCCTTGAAAAGAGATATGATATAGCCAAGCACGATGATATCCTGCTCCTTTTCACCACCGATGCCTATTTTATCCACGAAGCTCTTATCTATCTTAAGGGTGTTAAAGGGCATATCCGTCAGTAAAGACAAAGCGGAATAGCCGGTACCGAAATCATCCATGGATATTCCAAAACCTTTACTCTTTAACTCGGACATTACATTGATCATGCGTTCCCTGTTATCATATGCCGCACTTTCAGTAAGCTCAAAATCTATCAGACTGTGTTCTACACCATATGTATCAACAATCTCCGTAAGGTGCTGTGTAAGATCCGGCTGATACAGTCTGGCACGTGAAAGATTGATAGATATCGGATACAGAGGCCTTCCCTCTTTTTTCCACTTTTCAAGAACCCTGCATACCTTATTCAGGACTATATCATCCACGATACCTATGGATCCGTCTTTTTCAAAAAACGGTATGAATCGGTACGGCGGAATCATTTGGCTTGATTTATAATTCCAGCGTACAAGCGCCTCCGCGCCACAGATCTTCTCTGTATGTATATTGAACTTCGGCTGAAGAAAAACAAGGAACTCATCATTTTCAACAGCCTCTCCCAGATATGCTTTGATATTATTTCCCCACAGGATATCATCATGCATCTTGTCGGTGAAATATATTATGTCCGTCTGATTCGGATTCTGTCCGAGATTCTGTGCCATTTTTCCGGCATCTGCTACGCGGTCTCCCAGAAGCATGGCCCGCCGCATAGGCACTACACCACAACGGTAGTATACCTTGAAATCAGGAAAATCCTTTATATATGAAAGCCTGTCAAAAAACGCTTCAAGTTTTGACCTTGTCTCTTCCTCCGGCATATCATGTATGAGCATTGCAAAATTGTCATTATGACAGCGCCCGCTTGCATACACGAAATCGGCAGCCTTCATTTCTTTCACTATATTGCGTAAAAGGCGGTCTGCCACTGCATGTCCGAATACTTCGTTGATGACACGGAATTCCTTCACATCAAAATGGACAAAGGCATAGTCATTAATACCTGCATCCATTGGCATTTCCAGATACGCCGTCAGGTGATTCCAGTTATAATGTCCCGTAACCGGATCTGTAAAGGCCATAAGGTAAAGTTCATTTTTATCAAATTCAGAAGGATTGTTATCTATGATATTGAACGCCAGATCCCTGTCTAAGTCCATCTCGTACTGCATAAGCAGCTTGTCATTTGCAACAAATATACCTATGACTTCCGATTTCTTTTTAAACAAGAGATCGCTGTGGGTTCTGTGGGCATCATTGTCCGCGGAGATTATATTGAATAAGCTTTCAATAAATTCCATATCCGGCTTATCCACATGATCTATCTCAACAGCGTAATAAAATGCTCCCGGCAGCGAAATGGACTTAAGTCCCTCAGGATACTTTATCCTTTCATCGCGGATCCTGTACTCTATTCCGATGACCTCTTTTTTTAGGGACCGCAGGAAAAAAACTCCCGGGCGGTCATATGTCCCAAATGCTCCGGCATAAGGCTCCAGCTCACTGCATAGCTTTCCACTGTAAAAAGCATCGAGAGCTTCATCATTGGCATCGATGTAGTAAAGGATCCTGTCCGGTTTGTATAGCTGATTAAGTCGGTTGATGAACATATTTTTTCCTCACTCCGGGTAATAACTTTCTCCATTATAATTATACTATGGTGCAGATAAAAATCATACTGTCATATTCGGATGTTTTTTACCTGGTGATGTCCTTCACCCACTCGTATTTCATATAGTGCCTGTACACCACAGGAATCTTTACGAACTCGTCAAGCGTAAGTATGAACGCCACCACCATCACGGGGGCTTTTATAAGAAAAGCAAAGATCAGTCCCAGGGGAACCACTACGCACCAGAGCGTGATCAGGTCACAGTACATGCCGAACTTTGTATCTCCTCCGGCCGGGAAGATCCCGCTTATGATCGTTGAGTTCAGCGAGTTACCTATTATATAGTAGGAAGCCAGCACGAGCATGCCCTTAAGATAGCTGCCGGCTGCCGGGGAAAGTGATACCACTTTCATGACAAGCGGCATCAGACAAAGGATCACTACACCGGAACCGATACCTATCCATATGGAAAGTCTCACATATTTGCCCCCCAGACGCTTCGCCTCATCCAGCTTGCCACTGCCTAACAAGGCGCCAATCACAATGCCGACTGCCGACGCAATACCCCAGCAGAGACTGGCTACCATGGAGCGCACTATACCGGCAATGGAATTGGCCGCCACGGCATCTGTTCCCAGATGCCCCATGATCACCGAATACATGGTTACGCCGCCTCCCCAGCCTAACTGGTTTATCAGAAGCGGCAATGTATATTTCCAGTAATCCTTATTCATTACCGCATCATCTTTTCTGAGAAGATACCGGATCCCCGTATTCGGACAGCGGCATGTGGCTATTGCTATGAAAGAAAATACCACTTCGAATGCCCTGGCACATACTGTCGCAAGCGCCGCACCCTTTATGCCCATTCCGGGAACAACGCCTAATCCAAATATGAACAGGGCATTGAGTACTATATTCAGGACGACGGAAGCAGAGCCTATGAGGGAACTTATGCCCGGACAGTCGCAGACTTTTAGCACGGCAAAATACGCCTGGGATATTCCGGACAGCAGGTACGAAAGAGACACAACCTGCAGGTAACCGGCTCCGGCTTCGATCAGCTTCGGATCTGCGGTAAAAATGAGCATTACCTGTTTTGGAAAAAAAAATGAAACACATGAAAAAAACGCTCCCACTATCACGGAATAGCGGAGTGTCATGGTAAGGACCTTACTCACGCTGAGTTTGTCACCTTTTCCCCAGTACTGGGCGCCCAATACATTGAATCCGTATACAAACCCATTTGGAAAAAGAAAATATACAAACGCAACCTGTCCGGCAAGCGACACGGCAGAAAGTGAAGTCTGGTCAAGAAATCCCAACATAAAAGCATCCGATGCACTTACTAAAGAGTACATCAGATACTGCAGTGAAATAGGTATGACAAATTTCAGTAATCTTGTATAGTCTCCGTTTTTCTTCATCAAAGCAGTAATTGAATATAGTAATAAGTTAATTTGATGACAGAAGCTGAAGTATCCGCTCAGGACTGCTGTTTGCCTGGGCTAACATACTCTGCCCGGACTGCATCAGGATGGAATTATTGGAGTAAGATACCATTTCCAGCGCCATATCAGTATCCCGTATCCGAGACTCTGCCGCAGCGGTATTCTCAGAAACATTCGCATTGTTTTTTGCCGCATGCTCCAGTCTGTTGGTAGTCGCACCGTAATATGCCCTTATGCCGGATACTTTGTTCAGTGCATGTTTTAAATACTGTATGGAATCTCCGGCTGCATGTGCGGATATTTCCTCCGGCACACGGCAGCGAAGTGTCGTGGTATTCAGATCCCATAAACGGATAGGCAAAAGCTGCCCTTTTTCCACACCAACCTGAATATCGAGATACCTCGGCATATAAGCATAAGTATCATCATCCGTCGTATCTGTATACTCCCTGGTGACATCCACTTCAGTGGTAGTAGTGCACTTGTACTGATCACCGACTACTATCGGACCATAAGTAACCGAACCGAGATCCAGTGTCTCTCCGGCTCCCACAGTCCTATCGTTCCACCAGGTTCCCATACCTGAATGTCCGATTACATTTCCGTCTGTTACAGCACCGTTCCACTTATAATATATGTCATCGATATTTCCCAGAACAGTTCTGTCTGCACCTGTTGCAGATAATGATATCTCGGCAAAATTGCTCTTAAGTTTATATGGGCCGGGGCCGTTAGTGGCTTTATTATTACTGTTATCGAAAGTATTCATACTGTCAAATGCGAGGCGGACAGAAGCAGTCTTAGCTCCTGAACCTTCATTTTTCAATGAGTATGACATCACATATGTATCTTCGTTTTGCAGTTCTATACGCTGGGTAAGGAACAGGCCATCCCCCAGATCATAGGTATGCTCCGCCACATTTTCACCGGCATTGGGATTAACGCTTACCGGAGCGCTGCTATACAGATCCAGATTTTCGCTGCTCCCAATCTTAACTCCCAGGCGCGACATTGCACATGAAAGCTGCCAGCCCAGGCCGTTTCTTACATTAATATATCCGTTTGAACCTGTCATGGTCTTGGGATTTGTAAGCTGCGTAGCCCTTGGATCCGGCTCAAGCTTTTCATATTTTTTGGTTACTTTGGTTACGGTAGTTGTCTCCGGACCATCCGTAATGGTCTGTGCTTTATGAACCTCGTAGCTGGTATGTCCGTTTTCATCCGTATCATGTACCTGCTCCCACTCACTGTAAGATGAGGTTCTGCTGCCATGTGTGACGGTAGTATTCGTCTCGGTAGTATCGGACATACTGTCCACAGAGGCTATAATATTTTCCGTTACCGTTGTGACCGTAGGATCTGTCTCAGTACGGGTGTTTACGGTATGAACTACCTGAGGCGGAGGATCATCAAGGATTGTATCCTTACCCTTGAAAAGCGGAATTTCATTATAAGTGGTGATGTCAAAAGACCGGTTCATCTCGTCCGCAAGCTGCTTGAGCTCTGCCTGGATATATTCCCGGTCGCTGTAGCTGTTGGTATCGTTTGCAGCCTGAACCAGCAGTTCTTCCTGACGGTTTAACATACTGCTGATCTCATTGAGAGCTCCATCCGCAACATTGCATAACTGAATACCCTCATTTATATTTCTGACAGTCTGGTCAAGACCGCGGATCTGCCGGCGCATTTTTTCGGAAATAGCAAGACCTGCAGCATCGTCTGCGGCACGATTAACCCTGTAACCGGAAGAAAGCTTTTCGGCAGATTTCTTCTGGTCATTCGTCACTATTCCCAAATTCCTGGCGCCATTCATTGCCACTAAATTGTGGATGAGGCTGCTTCCTGTAATTGTAGGCACTTTTTACCCTTTCCGTGTAATCAGATTTTTTTCAACTTATTATTAACATTCCACTTGTTGTATACCACAAGCTGTCGCACTTTTTCGCGCAACAGCCTCGTTCCCAGTGAATCTATGTATTTTCGGGAATCGCTAAGACTCACTGAAACACCGTCAGACAAGACTGCACGATGTGGGAAAACTTTGTTATTAGTATATATCGGCTTATTTAATAATATAGTTGACAGTCCGGCACAGTACCATCCCGACCTGCTCACAAGCACTGTCACACTATACGGGTAACAAAGACACTATTTGATCAATAAGGAACATGTCCCATACGTTACCGCAGCTTCAGCCGCATGTCCGTGTATTTCTGCACCTTATCCTCAAAGCCCAGCTTTTTATAAATGGGATAGCCGTCTTCCGTAGCGAAAAGGTCTATACGGCACAGCTCCTTTTCCTTTCCGTAGGCTATGAGATTTTTTATAAGCTGTGTGCAGATGCCTTTGCCACGGTACTCATCCTCCGTATAAACGCTTAGCACCTCACCGTCAAATCCGTTGGGCAAAATCGGACTGGCAGGCTTTTCTATAATTAGAAGATAAGCTGCTGCCACAAGCCTCCCCTCTGCCCTTGCCACAAAAGCAATGAGCTCTGTTCCCAGCTTTCTTTCAAAATAATCCGGGAGCTGTTCTTCCATGCACTGACGCTCATGGTCGGTGACAGATCCGAAATCATCCAGCATATATGCGATACGCAGACGGATCAGCTCGGGAATATCAGACTTATCTGCTGTGTCAAAGGTGATGTTTTCCATGATCTGCTATCCTTTCTTTTTTCGCACCTGCTCGTACGGAGCAATCCATGAGTTTATTATAAACACACACTGTGCGATTAAGAATGTCACTTGCGTGTGCCGGATACTATTTTCAATCTATTATAGCATAATAGCAGGCGATTAACACAGCGATGCATCATGCAACGCTGTGAAAACCTATGCACTTTCTTCCGGGAACCTCAGTTTCTATGGAAGACGAAAAGTCTTCCTCAAGGAGCACGAAGTCTTTATCCACAAAAGGGTTGTTCTCACTGTATACCCTTTCGGCATAATCAAGTATCGCATGCTCAATAAGATTTCTGCAAAATCGCCCATTGCCTAACTCGCTATTGCCAGCAGCCTCTCTGCACAGCTTTGCCAGAGCAGGCTCGGCATCATCGCCGATCTTAAACCCCTGTTCATCAGCCATAGTTCCGGCAATCCGCACAAGCTCTTCTTCGGAATAGTCCCGGAAAACCAATTTGAAGGAAACCCTTGACCTGAGCCCCGGATTTCTGGAAATTAATTCTTCCATCTTATCCGGGTAGCCTGCAAATATGACTACCGTATCCTCTCTGTTATTTTCCATTTCCCGGACTATTGCATTTATAGCTTCGTCACCATAGGAACCATCCCACCCTTCTACAAGGGAATAGGCTTCATCAATAAAAAGGACATTACCCTTTGCCCTTTCAAAAACCTCCTTTACTTTAGGTGCGGTCTGGCCTTCATACTTGCCTACCAGGTCTTCGCGCCCCACTTCAACAAGTCTGCCCGAAGAAAGTATCCCTATATCGCGAAGGATTCCGGCTACAAGCCTGGCAACAGTAGTTTTGGCTGTTCCCGGGTTGCCGACAAACTGCATATGCATCGAGATCGTCTGTTTCATCAGCCCCTTTGATGCCATATCCTGCTTCATCCTGGCATAAGCGGCTATCTTGCGGACCTGTTTCTTTACATCTTCAAGGCCTATCATTGAATCCAGCTTTTCCCAGCAGTCGATGACTTCGTTGGGATCGTCTTCCTGAGATTCGCTGCGCTTTTTTAAAAATTCAGCCAACTGCTGTTTTACTTCGTCCTTACCCCTTCCGCCAAGATTCCGAATGCGGCTCAGTGCTGCATCATCCATGAACATAAGCTCACCGACAGTACTGATGCCCGCACGCATTAAGCAGTTATAGGAGCGTACACTCAGCTCCAGTTCTTCGATGTGAGTGTCTCTGGACTTATCTATTACTTCGAAAGGTATATATTGCATGTTGTCCGGACTCTGTATCGGAGAGACCGGCACAGGCGGTTCTGCTTTTGACCTTTCTTTTGCCCGCGACTGAAGCTCATTCCAAAGGTGGATCAGGCACCGGTTAAAACAGTTTCGGGAAATGTGACATAAAGAGGCGTTACTCTCGGGAACAGCGAAAACCTCTGTATACCTTGCATTTTTAGGAAACGACATCGAAATCCGGCTGCGCAGCCTAAGGGGTATTTCCTCCGGCAGACTGAAAAGGAACAGATTGGTTGAAACCAGCCTTATAATGGCTTTTTCCCTAAGCAGCTCTGAAACAAATTCCCCAAAGCTGTCGTTCATCGGTTGGGCATCATTTCCGGCAAATATGTTCATCTCTGCATCACCGGCTTCCACAGGCTCGTACTCTATCGCATATACCCTGCGTCCCTCACCAAAAAGGCTCTCTGTCCTTGATTTTCCTGCGACCTCTGCACTTTTGGCAAATACCCAGTTGTAATCTTCATCAGTCACATTAGACTCTCCGTTGGAAAAAACCAGAACCTCTCCGGCTGCTTCCTGCTCTGATGAAACCTGCACTCCAAGAAAACCCTCAGCGCCAAGCTGGTTTAAAAGGCATAAAAATCGCGATATCATGGTTTCGCTATTATCGGTAAAATCCGGGCATGGTGCAGGATTTACGGAAAGAACCCTAACCTTATCAAAATCACCGCACATAGAAACAATATCTTTTCTCATACGCTTATCCTTTCTGCCGTCTGATACGGCAAGTGAAGTATATTTTGACCTGCCGGTCAAAAAGTTTTCGGATTGTGTCGCAATCTTTATCAGGAGACAGCTGTCGGACTATACAGCTGCCCCACGAGCTCCCTCCCCGGCACGCTCGCTGTACAGGTCAGAGAGATTTTCTCTCTGACCCTCACAGGTCTTGGCGGTGCTGCCCCGTTCGGTCACCCGATAAATTTGCGGATGAAGTTGTCAAGGTACTGTTCCTCCCGGCTTCAATATGAAAATAAAGATAAAAAGAAAACCGAGGTTTTGAGGGAAGCAAAAATGCGCACAAAAACAAATTTATACGCATTCACATTCCATCAAAACATCGGTTCAAAGATGTTTGTTATTAAATTGTGAGGTCATTGTAACGCTTTTTTGCAACAGCGTCAATACATTTTTCAGGCAAATGCAAATCCCGAAAATTCAAATCTCATATCGAAATCTGTAAACTAAAAAAAATATCGCAGTTTGATTTCATCCTCGTAAAATACGAAAGGCCGGCTCACATAGTCACATTTAACAGTTACTTCCTTATTCCCCCAGTATCTCCACCGCTTTTTTTCGGGCTTCTTCGGGTGACAGTTCCGGATTTTGGGAAATATAGTGCGCCGCCAGTTTTTCTATAGCATCACTTTTACCCTGACCGAAGCCATCGCGCACGCCATCTTCGTAGCTGATCTTTTTTTCGTTCTTTATATGCTTTTCTTCGTCATACTCATATAAACTCGTAAACATTACTGCCTCCCGGTTCCGCAGCAGGAACTCCTTCAGAACATCTTCCTTTATGCACTCATCTATCGCTCTGTTTACCGCTTCCTCAAGTGTTGTTTCCTTTGTGTTGTACTGTCTTATCTTATCCACATATATCATGTATTCCTTAAGCACGCTGCATGCATCCTTAAGTTTTTCGTTCATTCCGCTGTTTATATTATATACCCTGACTATCAGTTCAAGATCCGGATTTTTATCATTGTTTTCAAACATGTCGGAAAGCCGGTATTCAAAGCATTCCTCCTGAATATCCCTTCCGTTATAGAATACCACAAACCGCGGGGTCTTTATCCGGATCATTTTCGAGCTGTACAGATCTTCACCCGAATAATCCCTGTGATAGATATCTGCCACATAATAGAGATCACGCAAGGGCATGTTCGGATTAGGTGTACTCTGGTGTTCGTACAGGTTTAATGAAAACCTGAAGATAAATGACACATCATTCTTATGCGACATGTAGACCGCATTTTCGAGAGTATTTATCTCTATCTCATTTTCATCCTCATAGGCAGTACCGTTCAATGCGTTATACAGGCTTAGAAGATTTTTCCGGTTCTTCATAAGCATGCGGAAAACAGTGTCCTTCTGATTGCGGTTAACCATTACTTCATTCGATATTAAGTTGTTTCTGTCCATAATGTTCCTCCTTTTCCGAAATATGACAGGAGCATTACGGACCATTCACTCCTGCCTGTAAAAATATTTGGGATCTGAAAGCAGAAGTTTTGAAATAAAAGAATTAAATGAATCTGACTATGAAAAATTATCTACTTTCATGGATTATGATAGCATTATGAAAAACCGAATTCAATGCTGAATTCTACAATTCTACAGATGCTGAATAGTAATATAGCATAACTCCGGCAGACTTACAAAAAAATACCGCTCCGCTTAGATTAGGTAAAATCCAATGGAACGGTATTGATTAATAAATTTGTTATTCCTTTTAGTGGCCGGAACTAAAATGGTTTTAGCTGTACTTCCTCCGGACCGCATTTTTCCCTGATGCGGTCTGTAATGGATGGGTCGATATATGTGCAGTCGCAGATTATGAGTTTTCTATGATTTTTACTTACAGCAATAAGCTGATAGCTATAGTATTCTGAATTCTTTGAAGCGGCCCAGATCATGATCTCCGCGTTTTTTTTGCTGTCATTTTTCAATCTGGATCCGCTTGGGCTGCTCGCCCAGTTAATATGCCACCTTTTCCTTATATATATTTTTTCTATATCATCATACCGGACTGCTGTCATGCCTTTTTGTGTTCCAATGAGAATCTCCGGAGTAAAATAAATACCCGTTCTTTCGTCCCATTGAGATTCCGGCAGATCAGCCTGCTCATCTATTTCCTGCGGAGTATACCTGACGCTTCCGCAAGCCGGATGTAAATGCCTGATAACATATAAGGTTCCCTGCCAGTACATTATCAGACTGTTTACGATAAGCACTGTCAGTCCGAAAACCATTCCAAGCGGATGATCATTAAGCAATATCTTTTTATAACTATAGTCCGAACATTCAAGATAATGGCCTGCTGCCCGTTCCTTTATTTTAAGGTTATCTGTATAATAACTGTTTCTGCTGAAATAATTCCACGCAGACTGCCGGATATCCTGTTCTCTGTCAAGAAAGCCACGCAGCTGCCCCCTCACTTTTACGCTGCCCTTCTGATTAAACTGATCCAGCTCGTCATCAATACCGGTAACCAACAGCGCATCGTCTCCCATTTTTACCATATAGTAAGAAGGATACAGCTCTTCAGGCATTTCGTTTATCTCGATGGTATATATCGTATCATCCGCCAGCCCCAGCAGATCAGTAAAACGGATCTCGTTATGTGTGTAGAGTTCTTTATATGCATTAAAGAAACTTGAGAAGAATAAAAAAAGCCCCAGCAGTTCCATTATTATAATGAACCGCATTGCAAACATATTTTCTTTTACCCGGGCTTTCAGGTGCTCATTCTGATATGGATTTTTCATAATGACAATGATAGACCTTTAGATATAAAAAATCCACACGCCTTGCTTTCTGTCCCTTTGCCAAATACAACTTTCGGTGTTTCCTCTCCGTTGATGCATCTGCACATATTGGCTATCTCCAGGGAGTAGTTCTGCGGAACGCAGACCTTTCTTTCTATGATTTCATCTGCTGTGAGCATCACGGGCATTCAGTGCCAGCGGCTTTTCACATATCACATGCTTACCGGCATTAAGGGCTTCCTTTACCCATTTTAAATGCAGTCCGTTTGGAAGCGGAATATAAGTTACTGCTGCCACAAACGGCCTCCTTTCATGATTAACTGATTACCGGGTAAAATCTGTCCGGTCATTACTCCGCATAATAAAACAGCCTGTTAATAGTGTTTTTTTTTAGTGTGCTTAAAACCCTTGAAAACAAAGGGTTTTCTTATTGTGTTGTTTTGTGTCTTTTTGTATAGTAAGCCTAAAATAAAACAAAAATAAAACAGAAAAATTAGCACTATACAAATTGAGATTTATAACAATATCACACGGAGTAGATATTATTCATAACATACTTTAAAGAGTGTAGTAAAATAAAGGCTTTTAAGCCTTAATTCTCACCGTAACACAAGATATTTTTTTTTGTTTTATTCTTCTTTTATGGGTATTTTTTGAATGGAATAACAATCATATATGAAGCAGTATGCTTTCCTTTATATATAAATTTTATTCTATGATATAATTAAGCTATATCTGAAGGAGGATTTCCTAATGGCTGATAGAAACTTTTCAGATGCAATTCAATATGCAATAGTAAAAGAAAATCTTGAGAAAAATGATGGAAATATAAAATGTGAAATATGTGGCAAACAATTACATTCAATAAGCGAATGCCATTTTGACCATATTATTCCTTTTGCCAAAGGCGGTAAATCAACTAAAGATAATTGTCAAATACTGTGTGAAAGCTGTAATTTAAGTAAAAGCGATAAACAATTAAAAGAATTTGCACTTGAAGAAAAAGCAAAGGCATTTCTTCGTGGTGAAACTATTGATGTTATCAAGCCCACTACAACTGATACGCCCACAGTTACTGATACTTCTACAGTTACTGATACTTCCAAAATGACAAAAGAGAAATTTGATACTATTATTCAACAGTTTATTGACAGAAAGGGAGATATACATAAAGTCGATTTTACGCGTTCTTATAATAATCTGCCCTCAATTCATTATGTAAATGTATATTATGGCGATTTAAACACACTGAAAAAAGCTTTCGGAATTGTTGATTTATCATTAAACTGGTCAAGAGAAAACATTAAAGAAGTATTATTAGATTATGTTGAAAAAAATGGAGATGTAGCTGAAAAAGACTTAAAAAAGAAAAACGGATTACCCTCTTATCCATGTATATTAAAATACTATCCAGAATACAAATCTTTTTCATTATTCAAAAAAGAAGTATTAGGAATTAAAAATGTTTACAAAGTATGGACTAAAGAGGAAGTACTTGAAGCCGGAAAGGCTTTTGTTGAAAAAAATGGGAAAATAACTGAAAAAGATTTGAAAGCCAAAAATGGCTTGCCTACAAGTAAAGTTATTTATAATTTTTTTGGTAACATCAATAATTTTCAGCGTGAGATTGGTGCACCTGTTACTGATTCAAGTGCTTTTGTCTCAAAAGATAAAATCAGAGAAGCTTTAAAAAAATATTTTGGAGATGGTGAGCGTATAATTGAGTCACGCAAGGCTTTTTTTGAAAGTTTTCCGTATAAACAAGGTGTAGTAATTAAACGATATGGTTCTTTTGATGAGTTTTGTACTGTTGAAAAAATAACTGTTTTGATTTCAAAAAAAGCAGCATATACCAAGAAAGAAGTTGATGACGTTATACACAACTGGATATTTAGTGGAAATGACATTCCAAAATCCAAAGAATTAACAGCAAATGGACTACCCTCCATGAGTGCTATTATGAAATATTATGAAAGCTGGAAAGAACCGTTTGAAATATATTATACGTTATATCAAAAAATCAAAAAATAACAGAAAGATTATTACTATACATGATTAATTACTATGTTGATTATGAAAATGTGTCGAAAGGTGGACTTAAAGAGATAGAAACCTTATGAGTACCACCGGTGCACCATAGAAGGGATCAAAGCCCTCACTCCAGCCGCCGATCTTTCTGTTTTCTTCAGAAAGAGCATCTCTCAGTTCCTTATTTGTAACTGCTATGATGATGGGGCTCTGCTTGCCCATTCCCGTTGCTGCATATGTTCCGGCTTTGATGATCGCATCAAGTTCTTCCTTTTTAACCATATCCGGCTTAAACTTCCTGCAGCTTCTCCTGCTCTCCAGTACCTTCAGTGTTTCGTTCATACTTTTCCTTTCTGCCATCCTGCGGCAATGTTGATCGTCTGAAAATGCGATCCTGCACTTTGCAACCTTATGCTAATTTCACTTGCATACAATTAAATTGTCCTGTATTATTTGTTATACAACTTAGCGATCGAAGCCATGGAAGCGGGGCTGGCACACCTGCAAAAAAAGATACGCTTTTATTCCATGGTAAGTGAATCCGTTAAAACAGGGACCCCGCTCCCCAAATGGGAAGAGGTGAACTCTGCTGAATGATGCCGATTTTAACAGTAATAATCTCCCTTTTTTTATACTAAATATTGAACGTTCTGTTGTATTGGTACCATGAAGTACTGATCTTCACTAATAGGGCATGACAAATTTCTTATTGTAAAAAAATTGTAAAAAGAGAGTTAATAATTAAAACTTCCCACACCGTGTAGTCTTGTTTGACGGTGTTTTAGGTGAGCAGTGCGAACGGCACCACCGTCAGGCAAGCTACAGGTGTGAGAACGTTATTCTTTAGTCAGCACTTTCTTCTGCCAGCTCTTTTTGCCACATTCGGGACATCTCATATATCTGGTCCGGCCCATATGAGGTGCGAGATTGGTTGACCAATAGGTGGGCACATATCTGTGTCCGCATTCCTGGCATTCGTAGTATCCGGCCTTCTGCTCAATACCTACTGCAACGAAGGAAACGGTAAGTATCATTGCGACTGCAAACATAACAAGCAGGAACTTAATCCATACAGGCATATCAACATATGCTGCCACCCCGCACATTACCAGTCCCGCAACTACAGCCGGAGCACCTATCCAGATTTCCGTATTCAGCAGCTGCCGGTTTTTTTCTTCGAGCTCCCTGCTCATTGTGACAAGATTTTCCTCTGCCTTTTTGTCATATGCTTCTAACATGATCTTTTCGCCCGACAGGAGTTCGTTGACATTAATATTTAACAGTTCACACAGCTCCAGCATGATCCCGGAATCCGGCAATGACTTCCCCGTTTCCCATTTTGATACTGCCCGGTCAGTGATCCCAAGCTTCTCGGCGAGGGCTGCCTGAGTCATTCCCTGTTCCTTTCTGCAGGATGCTATAAATTTTCCGATTTTGACCTGATCCATATCGGGCTCCTCCTTTCATGACTCAAGCATAGGTGAAAATGTTCAAAAATACCACGAACCGGTGGTTGATTTTAACAACTCAACCGGCAGTTGGGTGGGATTTTCACCTTTTTTTCAGCCAATCGTGCACAGTTTTCCCCGAAGCACATACCCTATCTTCTCATAGCAGGCATTGGATGCCACATAGTCGGCGTTCGTGTAAAGCATGGGGGTAAAACCTGCTTCGATCACTTTCATGGTGACCTGATACACAAGATTTTCTGCGTAATGTTTTCTTCTGTGATCGGGATGCGTCAGCACCAGGTTTACTGATGCGGTATCATCTGCCGGCTGAAATCTGCAGCTGGCCACTGTTTTCCCCTCTTCATTTTTCCAGAAATACGTGTTTCCGCTCTCTATGGCTTCCACTGCATCCGCCCTGTAACCATCTCTGTCTTTTTGATCTATGCCTACCTCCCTGTGAAACAGGTCGATAAAATCCGTCAGCTTGTCTACATCATCCTCCATGCAGCGGTATATATTTCCATCACAATGGTCTTCCGGCGCAACAGGTTCCGGACAGTCGTAGGCGAACATATTCATCGTAACCGACATATCTAGTCCGTCCTCTGCTGCCCTCCGGATAAAATACTCCGCAAGCCCGTACTTTAAATTGAACGGATGTTTTCCGTCCAATAATGAATTTTCCTTTGCAAGCATGTAAGCTTTTTTCATTTCTTCTTCCGTTGCATCATCAGCCGTCCAGATCCAGGCAGGGAAAGGATGTCCGGTATAGCAGATGATCAATCTTTCATGGTCAGTCAAAAGCAGTCTGCATTTTCCGCCCATAATCCTTTTTAATATGAAGAAAGTATATCTGTCCCCGTCAAGCAATCTTATGTCTCTGTCATCTGTAAAATTGTCCATTTGAAAATCCCCTCATCAGAAATGTTAATCTTACCCGGATAGTCTTTGATGCCAGACAGACTCATTTATTGCTCCTTAGTCAACTAAGATGTTTCTGCCTTGCATCCTTTAATTATACCCGTTCTCAATTGTTCAATAAACCCGGAATTTAGGTGAGCAGTGCGAACGGCACCACCGTCAGACGACATATAATTTATTATTGACATATTCCACAAGTGGAATTATACTCATGTTATATTCTACATGTGGAATATATGTATTGGGATTTTCTGAACTGTTTCAGCTATGTGCAAAACAGCCGGATATATCGATATACTTTACTAAAACTTCCCACACCGTGTAGCCTTGTCTGACGGTGTTTAAGTGAGCCTTAGCAGTTCTCGAAAATGTTACAATACACCAGGAACGGACCGCCATGGAAGGCGGGACGAGTGAACAACGCTACATGGATGTAGCGTGTGAACGGTTCCGGAAATATACCATAGATAGGGGCATTTTCGTAAGAACTGCTTGGCGAACGGCACCACCGTCAGGCAAGCTACCGGTGTGAGGAAGTTAGTGGTATACAACAAGTGGGAAGTTTTAATACTTTAGATTTACCAAACAACCGGATAACTTTATAAACCGGAGGAACTTAGGGAATGAAAATACTGCTGATCAACGGAAGTCCGAAAGGAAAGGCAAGCAATTCGCTCAGGCTTGCGAATGCGTTTGTTGAGGGGTTTCGTGCAGAAACTGAAAAAAATGAAAAAGTGATCATCGAAGAACTGGATCTGGCCTCTCTTAAGATATCGCCGTGCAAAGGGTGTTTTTCCTGCTGGAAAAATACTCCCGGAGAATGCTGCATAAAAGATGATATGCAGATGATCATAAAAAAGGAACTGGAAGCAGACCTGATCGTCTGGAGTTTTCCGCTTTATTATTTCAGTGTCCCCGGAATGCTTAAAAACATGATAGACAGACAGCTCCCCATGAACCTTCCGTTTATGAGCAAGAGGGACAACGGATACGGGAGTGGCGGTCATGACGCAAGGTACGACATGAGCGGTAAAAAGCACATCCTCATATCCACCTGCGGATTCTACTCCTCTGAAGGAAATTACGACAGTGTGACGAAGATGTTTGACCATTTCCTTGGGAAAGGAGAATATGAAACCATATTCTGTGGACAGGGCGAGCTGTTCAGAGTTAAAGAACTCACCTCACGAACAGATGAATATCTGTCCTATGTAAAGGACGCCGGAAGTGAATACGCATGTGGCGGGATATCCGAAGGAACAAGGGACAGGCTCCACACACTTCTGTATCCCCGCGAAGTCTTTGAGGAAATGGCTGACGCAAGCTGGGGAGTCAGCAGAGAGAGCGGTGAAAAGGAAGCGGAGGATCTGTCTTTTACCAGACAGATGGCAGCCCTGTATAATAAAGGAGCATATGCCGGTAAAGACCTTGTGCTGGAAATGCATTATACAGACCTGGACAAGACATATCAGATCCTTCTTTGTAAGGACGGAAGCAGAGTTTATACGGACAAAAGTCTGAAGGCTACAACCCGCATAGATACACCGTTTAAAGTGTGGCAGTCGATATCCCGCGGTGAGATAAGCGGCGCAGAGGCACTCGGTAAACATATGTATACCGTAACCGGTGATTTCTCCCTGATGATAAACTGGGATAAATTCTTTGGAAACATTGATTCCGATACGACGAGGAGATCAGCCGGGAAAGACAGTGATGAAGGACCGAAGAAACCGTTAATGACAACGATGCTGGTCCCATGGATCACTTTTTGGGTTGCGATCCCGTTCGGAAACAGTTTAGGAGCTCTTATCACACTGGCGGTGTGTGCTTTCATTCCGCTCATTATGAGAAAGCACAAGATCGTCATATGGGACAGGATTTCGATCGCTGCGGTCGCAGTACTGTCCGTGGCTGCAAGCCTTACCGGAAACAGCATACTCCTTTCCTGTGCCGGATTCCTGGTCTTCGGTCTTATGTGGCTATGCTCATGCTTGTTCAAAGAACCGCTGTGCTCGACATATGTGAAATACAACTACGGTGGGGATGCAGCATACAAGAACCCGCTTTTCATGAAAACAAATTATATCCTTGCGGCATGCTGGGGTATTCTGTATGTCCTGACCGCTTTCTGGACATGGTTTCTCCGGAATTCCGGATTGGAGATATGGGTGCAGATCATAAACAATATTGTTCCGGCACTTATGGGAGTGTTTACCGTATGGTTTGAAAAATGGTACCCGGCTCATCTTGCAAGCGGAAAAGGCAGGTGATTTCATTATTATTTTTCGAAAAAATCCCTGACCTCATCTGAAGTCATATTTCCTATGCCTGTGCTCCTGTTACACAGGTCATATGCATTTACGCTTACCCTGGTATTGCATCTGAAATCATTTAATTCATCCGTCAGTTCGCAGACAATATCAAGCTCGTCGTAACTCTCCAGATTATATTTGCCAAAGACGGTGAGATGTTCTCTGAGATCTTTCTCCTCCGTCAGGATATCCCTACAAGGCTCGTAATATATGTTTATATCTTCAACTCCATAGGATGCAACCAGCTCGTAAAGCTCTTCCTTCACATCCTCGCCGTAGAGAACGCCGTAAAAACTGTCCTCCATTTCCCTGAAATCTTCAACATTCGGTGGAACCTCCATCTGAACGGTAAACTCTTCATCATTATTAACATATACAGCCGTGGCAGGGTAGAAGCCCCCCATGAACCAGGCCTGATGTCCTCCCTTGGACAGGTCATAGGCCTTAAAAACTATTTCATCAGGATCATTTCCAAGAACATCAGAATACTTTTCACTCAGTCTGCGCTCCATTTCATCCGTTACCTTCTTACACTCTGCCTCATGTTCCCTGCGATTCTCTTCTTCGAGTTTCTCTGGATCATAGGTGCAGGCAGTCAGCATAAATATACTCAATAACACAAATGCGGCAATTGTTCTTTTCATAAATCTTCCCCGATTCAACTACTCTGCCTTTGACATTTTTCTTTTCTTCAAGCCGGACAAAGAACCTGTCGAGATCTTTTTCACATTCTTCAAATAAATCTCTGTAAAGATTTTTCCCAATAGCAATTTTGTCGATTTTTTAAATATCTTTCAACTGGATTTTAATTCTTTCTTTTTTATTCCCAGAACACACCACCTTATGAAAGGTATGCGGCTCATGATTTCATACAGAAGGTAGGAGCCTACGAATGCTGCTATTGCAACCAACAGGTATACGATGACGGGGGCAAGAAACGGACATAATGAATGCAGATACCATCCACTGACCGCTATCATCAGATAATGGAATACGTAGAGCCCCCATGATTTTTGGCACATCCACTTTGAGAAGGCATTGTCAAAATCCCCCCATTTCTTCATGAAGGCAAGTATACCGAGAGTTCCAAACCATGCGTATACATTGCACATGATTGTATCCAGAACTACGTGATCCGGATAAGGCTGACCTATATATAAAATCACGAAAGCTGCGCAAAATGCCAGGGCAAGTATGCTTAATAACAGCCAGTTTTTGCCAAGTCGCTCCATCACTTCGTCATGAGAAAACACAAAATATCCTATCAGGAAGCCCAGTCCGTAGATACCAAATCTGTACACCACTATTATCGGTGTGTTAAGTATCTGCGCAGCTCCATATACGGGTATGACAAGAAGTATAATTATCAAAAGGTTGGCTTTGCTGCAGATATTATAGAATCTGTCTTTTTCAATCTTTCTGATCAGTACTAGTATCAGGCTGAAGAACCAAAGCATCTGTACGTACCACAGAGGACCTGAGCCGCTGACTGCCATTATCAGGAAAAGGATTGGCTTTGGTACATTGCCCAAGGAATCAAATGCACCGGAGATCAGCATGTTGTAATAGCCAAGAATCCAGCCGAAAACCAGAAGGCCGATTGTTGATGGCACAAGATATTTTCTCGTCCTTACTCTGATGAATTCCTTTTCTGTTCGTTTAACTAGTTCATAGCGGGCTGACATGCCGGATACCACAAACAGAAGTAACATGAACCAGGGGTATACAATGTACTGATATGTATCTTGAGGCTGATGATTACTGAAAGGTCCGATGATTCCATGTTGTACTACACCGTTGAATATGTAAATCACATGATAGATAACAACTAGCACTACTGTTATCCAACGAATATTATCCAAATATACCTTTCTCATATTTCTACCACCTTTGCCAAATATTTTAACATTTTTCTTAATCATAAAAAAGTAAGCTCCGCCTGTCTATCAAGCGAAGCTTACATATTTTGCTAGTTTCGTTAAGGTTCTATTGTAGCAATTATCCCCGCCTTGCTTGCCTCCACATTTTTAGCCCCAGTGTATATGCCAAAAAAGGAATCACAGCAGTAATCAAAGCCGTCAGGCAACAAAACACTATTAAAAAACCAAATAGTCGGTTATGCTGAAAGTAATTATCTCTTAACAGCAAAATTCATTATCCCATTAATAGTATGAATCACAAAAAACGGAACAGCCGTTCCTGCTAACAGGTAATTGCTCTTCCAAAGGCCAAAGAACAGATAGTACAACGGTACAACGGCGAACTGACTTATTATAATCAGCCATCCATACTGATAACCCATATAATACATTGTCCATCCAATGAAGTTAATTACAATCATTAGAATCGCAAGAAAAAGGAATGTCTTTTCTTTGACGGTTTCTCTGGGAATAAGCTTAACATCATCCCTTACGATTAACATCAGCAGAATCATTGACAGCATGCCAAATATTCCCTGTACTGTCTCAATCCATTTTATCTCATTCTGCATATTCATGATTGGATTTGATGCAGGGTTTATTATTGGCATAACAATATATGGGATTTCCTGTATCACAAAGGCTGATATACCTATAAACGATATTCCCAAATAGTAATTCTTGAACAAATGTAAAAACTTTATCATATTACCTATCCTCGGTAAAACCGTAAGTCATCTTTTTCTTCATTATGATTGCTAGCAAAATAATTTCATATAGGACTCCTGCACTAAAGTTTTACCATCTTCAAATCGAATCTGCCGACGTTCTTCAATAGGTATTTGTGAAAAGAAAATGCAATGGTATCAAACAGCAGACACAGTGTATCAAAATACCCCATAAGAGTAGCTTTTCTGTTTCTATATATTACAGTGTTCTTTTGATTTCTATATTCCATGCTTTCTTTTGTCTCCGGGTTAAATGTTTTTCTTTTCATCAATTTTCCTGTAAGCCATTTCCAGCATACTGATATTCAAAACCGCAAATATCAGCAGGTAAAGTGGCATGACGGATATCCCGACTCTTTTGTCAGGCTGAGCCGTAAATCTGCAGGCTTTGTTTTTTCAAGGCACAGCATCACATTAGCCATATCACTGAATTCTACAAATGCAATTGCGTCATCCTTTGGGCAACCGGTAGAGATTTTCCTTTCTATCAGCCGTTCCTTAAGCATAGCGGGATCCGCCTTTATTGAAATCGTGTAATCTGCAAAATCCGAAAGATCTCTCCATCCTTCTTCATCAAGAAGCAGGTAGTTTCCCTCAAGAATGATTATATCCCCATCTACAAAAACTGCGTTATCAACAGGATTGTGGAGAAGTCGGTTATAAACCGGCCAGCCGCAGTTTTTCCCCGATGAAATTTCCCTTAGCTTGATTTTAAACTGTTCTATATCAAATGTAACAGGTGCTCCTTTTATATCTACCATCTGAACCTTCCTGCCGTTGATATCTGCTGTATGGGAAATCAGATAATCCTGGTACCTGTGAAATCCATCCATACCTATAGCCTGCACCTTCATGCCTGATATGACATCTCCGGAAAGATATTCCAAATAGCTTGAAAGCGTACTTTTCCCTGCACCGGGAGGCGCCGCAAGCATTACAATGAGCCGACGGCCTTTCCGTGAACGCATTTCCGACAAATGTTCCAAAAGCGGGATGAAGACTGATTTTATCTCTTCATCACTGTATGTGGCCTTAATCTCTATTCCGTTGTTATTAAATAAATATTCCATAGTCCCGGACATTCTACACATCTGTATTTTCTTTTTTCTCAACCAGCGGGATATCCTTGTTTGAACTTCCTCCGGGTTTATATCTCATAAGATTATCAATGACCATCTGAACCTGAAATTCATTTAATTCTATCTCTACATCATGAAGCTCTCCGCTTTCCGGAAGCCGTACATGAATTACCGCATAATTCTGATACTCATCGGATGAATATATTCCATCCTCATATTTCTTCAGGCGGACTACTTTTCTTGATATGCCTTCCACAAGTCTGTAATCCACAGCATATACTTTTTTTTCCGAAAAAGCATGTATATGCGTCGAACCGAATGCAAACCCGTTTTTCTTATATGTTAATAACCGGCTGTTTTTATATGATGCATTCAGAGCCTCGTAATCTATATCGCCTTTTAGCCATCTTCTTACCGGCATACCTGTATACTCGGAAAATACCATATAGAAGAGAATTCCAAACAGGATCATGCCGACTACGGAAAGGATGTAACTTCCCGAAAAAAGGGCGCAGACACTGCAAAACATCAAAAATAAAAAGAACACCATCCAGATAATGAGATTTCCTCTCCTGAATCTCTTTAACAGATCCTTCTTTAAATCAGGAATCTCCGGACGTTCAAATGGGTGTTCATTAATATATGTCAGATATTTGCTATGCCACTCAGAACTTTCGAAATATTCACCTCCGGCTATCTGACTGCTCCTTTGCTGAGCCTTTTGATCAGCCCTGTTTTCTTTTATGTAAGCATATATCAGATATAATATCAGCAAAGGGCAAACGATAAATGCTGCCAGCCTGCCTGCCTCATCTCCTCTTATGAAGAAGAAAAAAAGCCCTATCACGATCGTCGATATTATATATATGATAAGTTCCTTAAATGTCATTTTATGAGGAAACCTGTTTCTGTCAGACGCCATTGCCACCTCACTTACGCTCTGCAGTATATGCTGAATTTTCCATTTTCCCTATTATACTTTTCCGGCCTGCGAAATACATAATATACTAAAACTTCCCGCACACTTAAGTGACTCAGAACAGTTGTAAAAGGTTTTATCATTGACAGGTAAATGATAACACTACAATCATAAGGGAGCAAGAAAAGCGAAAGTATTGAAATAGTCTTTTCACTATGCTAAAGTAACATCGCACACTGAAACAGAAAAAATTTTATTCCCGGTAAATAATTATACACAGGCGATCAGAGAAAATGGAACGTGAAATATTTAAAAGTAAACCACTCAGGGGATTTCCGGCAGGATTTGTGCGCGGATTTATATTTGGCACTGTATTCCTGCTGATAGCACTGGCTCTGGGAATGGACGATGATATGTATATCCCGCTGTTAGGAGCTTTCGTTGTACTTGGCGGCATCATCGGTGTCATATGCTGTATCGGAAAAAAAATAGAAGCTGATGAAAACGGCGTGTATCTGAAGAAAAAAGAGTATCTCTTTACGGAAAATGATATGTATATGAATGTTCATACACATTATTATCATGCTATCCCCGTGACAGAAAGATACATAAGTGTATCCGGTAAGAACGGTAAACGAACGATAAAGTGTTCGTTTCTTGGAGGTCAGGATGCCGGCAGACTGGCAAAGATCGTAGAAGACGGTATGAGAAAAAAGTATCAGACTGAATCTGATGACTTTGAACTAAATGATGTGTCAGTCCGGTATTTCCCCATACCTGTGGCTGAACTGACTGAAACGATAGATAAAAGGTGCAGGCTGCATATTAATTTAATGTTCTGGATACTGACAGCATTTTTTTCATTGATACTGATATCTATGATCATACAGGATCAGCTTGAGGACTACGGACTTGGGTTTTTGGGGTACATGGCTTTAAATGTGCTGATACTGGGCAGTGTTAGTTTTTTCATATGCGGAAAATTTAAAAAATCTGCGAAAAAGATTCCATATGCGATCATGCTGAGCGATGGTCAATGTTTTATAGATGGCAAAACATTCCGAAGAACGGATATGAAGAGCATTGTGATGACTGCCAATAAGGGTTCCGGCACCGGCGATATGCGAAAGCTGGTTTTTTATGAAAAAAACGGAAATATCAGTGAATACAATTTCGGATTCAGAGCTGACCGGAAAGGATTACCGGGATACGAACAGCTGGTAGAAGCAATAAAAGAAAACTTTGGCGAAATTTTCTCATACGATATGTGTTAAACAATACACATTCTCACGGATGTCGATCCTTTCCCACCCATCTTCATATAAATCATGTATCAGAAGCTTCACTCGTCAGTGCCTCCAACTCGTGGACACAATTATCGCACCACTCTTTTATCATCTTTTCATACATGATTCCGAAATCTATTGTGAACTTCCAGTACAGTGCCTTCAGCGGATCGTCTATCATTTTTTGATAGTCCCCTGTCGCCTGCACCGCATCCGACTGACCGTCCGGAAATACCTTCTCTTTCTCGGGAAGGGTTTTGAAATATTCTATATTTTCAGCGATACTGCATTCCCCCCGGAAAAAAGTCCTCATAAGGATATAATTGCGTATAGTGCCCTGTTCGTCCTCTTCCTTCAGCCACCGAACCAGCTCTTTTCTGCCTTCATCGGTAATGGAATGTATGTTTTTGTCCGGCTTTCCCTTCTGCTCCACGTGAGAAGATGTGATCCAGCCGTTCTTTTCCAACGCCTGCAGCTCGCGGTAGATCTGACTGGTCTGTGCCTGCCAGAAATGATTAAGAGAATCCTTAAAAACTGTCCGGATCTCATATCCTGTCATATCACCGTAATTCAGCAATCCTAAAATCCCATGCTTTAACATATTTTCTCTCCGCTATTCCACAAGTAGAATATGTTCCATTATAATTATACTTGTGTAATATGTCAATTACAGTAAACGAATATAATTAATCCCTTTTTGCAATTATGTGTCCAGTATAAGAATTGCCTGCATTTATATCTTAGTCGTCCATTTCGAGCAGTCCCAGACCTGCGTTGCAAGATCTTCGTAAAACTCCGGTTCATGGCAGACCATCAGTATGCTGCCTTTGTACGCCTTGAGCGCCCTGTGCAGCTCCTCTTTTGCATCTACATCCAGATGGTTGGTAGGCTCATCAAGTACCAGCAGATTTGATTCCCTGTTGATAAGCTTGCATAACCGTACCTTTGCCTGCTCTCCTCCGGATAAGACCTTGCATTTGCTCTCTATGTGCTTGGTAGTCAGGCCGCATTTGGCCAGTGCAGAACGCACCTCATACTGACTGAAACCGGGAAACTCATTCCATATTTCCTGCAGGCATGTTGTTTCTATATCCGGAGACATCTCCTGCTGAAAGTATCCGATCTCAAGATTCTCACCAAGCTCCACGCTTCCTTTGATCGCAGGTATCAGACCCAGAATACTTTTTAGCAGAGTAGTCTTCCCGATACCATTAGCTCCGGTGAGAACGATGCGGCTGCCTCTTTCCATACTGATGTTCAGCGCCGAGGACAAAGGCTCATCATAGCCGATGACCAGGTCTTTTGTCTCAAAAATTATCCTTCCCGGTGTACGGGCATTTCTGAAATTGAATTCCGGCTTAGGTTTCTCCTGGATCTTTTCGATAATATCCATATTATCCAGCTTCTTCTGTCTGGACATAGCCATATTTCTGGTAGCCACCCTCGCCTTATTCCTGGCAACAAAATCCTTAAGTTCCGATATCTCCTGCTGCTGGCGGTTGTAAGCAGCTTCGCGCTGAGCCTTCTTCACCTCATAGACTTCCAGGAACTTATCATAATCACCCACATAGCGGTCAAGGCTGTGAAAATTCCCGTCCATGTGGTAGACGATATTTATCACACTGTTTAAGAAGGGGATATCATGAGATATCAGAATGAAGGCATTTTCATAATCCTGCAGATATTTCTTCAGCCATTCTATATGCTCTGCATCCAGATAATTGGTGGGCTCATCCAGAAGCAATATGTCCGGCTTCTCCAAAAGAAGCTTTCCCAGCAGAATCTTTGTACGCTGCCCGCCTGAAAGCTCCGTGACATCACGGTCAAGTCCCAGATCCAGCAGACCCAGGGCTCTCGCCACCTCTTCCACCTTTGCATCTATCATATAGAAATCACGATTGGTGAGGACATCCTGTATCGTACCGGTCTCCTCCATATATTCCGTCATTTCCTCTTCGGTAGCGTCTGCCATCTTTTCATACAGTTCATTCATACGCGCTTCCATGGCAAACAGCGGCTCAAAGGCGCTTGCGAGAACATCCTTTATGCTCATGCCGGACTTAAGGACGGCATGTTGGTCCAGATATCCCGCCTTTACATTTTTTGCCCATTCGATCTTACCCTCATCCGGCATTAGCTTACCGGTTATTATATTCATGAAAGTGGATTTGCCCTCGCCGTTGGCTCCCACCAGTCCTATATGTTCCCCCGCAAGAAGTCGGAAGGATACGTCCTCAAAGATCGCCCTGTCCCCAAAGCCGTGGGTAAGATGCTCTACATTTAAAATGCTCATTTATTCACGCTCCGATATCCTGAATCTTCTTTTCTTTTATAATATCTTTAGAAATACGTACTTTTTTTTGAATGCATTTCTGACAGATGTTTCAAGCATCCTAGAGCTTAACAACTTTATTTTTTCCGCTTGTCTTCCCGGAGTAAAGTGCCTTGTCCACTCTATTGCAGGAACGGTCGGCTTTTTCTCCTTTAACAATACCGGTCACACCGATGCTGACTGTCTGTGAAGGAACACCCTCATACGAAACCATAGAGAATGACACACGAATAAGTTCAGCTATCTGAAATGCCCTGTCGTCATCTGTGTCCGGAAGAAGTATCATAAATTCCTCTCCGCCCCATCTTCCTATCTTTCCATCAGGTGCATTTTTTGAAATCACATCATTCATAGTCTCCGCAAGTTTGATAAGTACTTCATCACCTTTATCGTGACCATATGTATCATTTACCGCTTTAAAATTATCAATATCCAGCATGATGAGACTGCTTGAAATTTTGCCATGCTCGTCTTCACTGTTATTGATCTGTTCAGCTTTTTCGATGATCAGTCTCTGAATTTCTTTTCTGTTAAGTACTTTGGTAAGACCATCGGTAATAGCTGCCAGCAAGAGCTTTTCATTTGCCACTTCCAGCTCCTCGGTTGAAGCCTGGATAAATGTGGCAAGCCTGTTGATCATGGAAACTCTTCCTGTAAATTCCTGATTGTTTTTATTTACATCTGCCATGGCATCGAGATTACGCTTGCCTTCTCTCATAGCGGCAATAACAAGCGTTACATTATGCTGGTTTACTTTTCCGTTGGTACGAAGAAACTCGCCTGATGTATAAAATCCCGAAGTGGGCGCAACTGACTGGAAAGGTTTTGTCTCTTTGCTTACCTCGTTGTCGCCCCAGTATGTACGTCTTGCGGCACATGAAAATACAGAAATTACTTCCGGTATGAACTCTTTTAACTTAACAGCTTCCTCATCAACACAGGAAAGTATCGTCCAGGGATCGCCGTATGCAATCCTTGCCTTGACATTTTCTCTTATATCGGCTGTCATGACCAATGCTCCGTCAGGCCTTGCTGCCGTAGGAGCTCTCATTATGTTTATTCCGTTATACTCATATAAGAAAGGAAACTCCAGTGTATTACCGAAGAAATTCTCATCATTCTTGATATTAAGATATTTATAATAAGTCTCGTATGCCGGTCTTCCGTCAAGCTCATACAGAATGGGGCCCTCTGCTTTTGTTACCTCAAGCTTTCTGCCAAGAGGCTTCCATCCTGTTATAAATGTAGAGGTAACATTGAAATCTTCGCCACCCATAAGTGCAAATACTACGGCATGATCGGTTATTTTGCCGGCAGATGAAAATACACAGGCATAATCTGAATTAATGTCAATATTAAATGAGCCGCCCCCGAAAAACTGTACACTCTCAGGAAGATCATCAAAACTCTCGCAGAAATCTGACATGGACATACCTCTGATGGTGGCATATGTCATGACGCATTTACACCATTGGTTTTCATTAACTTCCTTAATTAAAGATGAGGCTACTTCCTGCTTGTTTTCATCACTTAACGGATACTGCAGGATTTTAATCTTTGTTGTGAAATATTCGAATACCGTGCAGACTACCACGATCTCAGCCTTACTGAATTCCCCGATAAAGATATTACCGTTTGTTGAGCTTCCGATATAGTGTGCCCCCGGCATCTCTTTCTCAATAGCCGCACAGATTATCTCTATCTTTGAATAGTTCAGTTTATTGCTGTAAATCTGAAAAAAAACATCACTTGTAACTGAAGATTTTTTCCACTGATTGATTTTCTTAAGGCTGTTTACAAACTTATCTTCATTTTCATATTCAAATTGGAATTGTCTCATATAAATGCCCCCCTTTATATTCGATACTTCAGTTTACATTACTGATACTTATTATAACAGAACTCAGCGGGAACCGTATTGAGTATGAACATAGTTTATTCAGATTTTTCTTTACGCTTATATCATCCACCTTATAAAATATTACAAGCTCTGCCCGGCGTACCTGCTCAGCAAGAACTGGGCGCATATTGTCGGAATAAAGCTTGAATGTAGAGGCATCCAATACAGTAATCTCCATAACATCATCCCATGTGATCATTTGATACTCATAAGGGCAAAAGCAAGGGAAAGATTACATGACAACACAGTATAACACGAAATGGCAAGTGGCTGCTGAAATGCTCATAGAAAAGCCCCGGCACATCTGACCTGATATGGGTTTCACGATGTGTCAGGGCTTTTTCTTATATATTTCCAGGTTCTGTTTTATAGTTGGTTCCGATATGGACAGAATAGCATCAAAGCATCAATACTTAAGTATCTGTCCCACAAGTATGAAGTCTCTATTCTTGATATCATTGAGGCTGACCAGGGTATCTACTGTGGTGTTCAGCTTAGTTGCTATCTCGCTTAAGGTATCACCGGGTATAACTGTATATGTCCGGGTTCCTATAGCAGTATCTGCGGTATCAGCCGGAGCGGTTTCACTTGATGATCCGTAGTGTTTGTAGAGATACAGCGGTCCGTACCAAGGGATTTCAGTGTACGCTTTTGCATCCTTCCCGGAGATCGTCACCTTGTAATCAATTCCCTGATATGTATAGCTGAATATCAGAGCGACTCCCGGATTGTCCTGCAAGGTCTTCATGATGTCATAGGGAAGTGCCGTACCCTGATCCCATGTAACTGTCCTTTCTCCGCCAAGGGCTATCTCTGCCTTAAGCTCTCCACGAAGGGGCTCAAGATAATCATATGGTGGCTCGGCCTTCGGCTCGCTGTTTGAATTTTCGCTATCATTTGACGAGTTGTTATTCTTCGATGAGTCATTATTCGAATCATTACTTGAGCTATTATCTGATGAATCATCATCGCTATCTGAATCTGCCGCATTTACCGTTACACTACAAGTAGCTGTCTTGCTTCCATCTGTTGTTGTAACCGTGATGGTTGCTGTTCCGGCTGCAACAGCAGTTACCTTACCATTTGCGTCAACTGTTGCAACACCTGTATTATCGCTCGACCACGTAACACTCTTGTCCGTTGCATCATCCGGCCTAACTGTTGCTGTCAGCGTCTCTGTACCTCCTACAGTCAGTGTGGTAGAAGTTTTGTTGATTTCTACTCCTGTGACACTAACTACTGATGGAAATCCCTCAGTTACCGTTACAGTACATATTGCTGTCCTATCATCACTTGTATAATCTGTTCCGTTAGTGGCAGTAGCTATAATGGTTGCCGTTCCTGGTGCAACTGCTGTTACTACGCCGTCAGCCACGGTGGCCACGCTTGCGTCACTCGTCGTCCATGTCACAGTTTTGTCAGTAGCGTTCTCGGGCAACACGGTCAGAGTCAGCGTCAACGGCACGCCGCCCACGGGAATCGAGGCTGTGGACGGTTGGAGAAACAATTCATTGACATCAACGGTAGAAGAACCCTCTTCATAATAAATCGTGATCTGCTTGATCTGACAATAGGTATCGCCCGTGCAAGTAATCGTAACCGACGAAGCATTGACGTTTGTAAAGGTAAAGGTATCCCCATCTGCAGACTTTTCAGCCGTAGCAGAAGAAAGGGCGGGTTCACCATTATAACAGCCTCTGACAATTACCAGTTTGGTGATTGTCTCGCCATTCAAAGCAGAAACGATACCATAATTATATCCGTCACTGCTGACAAAAAAGCCATCAGGATCCCCCTCATTGTTTACTTCAACCTTAAAATGCGTTCCGGTGTAGGTGTGTGCCATACCGGATCCGGTTCCGGCATTGGTGTCAAGCGTCTCGCTCTGATTCGCCGCCCACGCAGTAAGCCCCATCCCCGGCATCAGCCCAACGACCATCGCCAGCGTGAGCAAAAAACTGAGTAGCACTCTTCCTGTTTTCTTTTTTTTCATCATATGATATCCTCCTTGAGTTTAATTTTTCTAAAACAAAAACCGTCGAGCTTAACAAGACATATCTGTCTCATCAATCCGACGGTTATCCATCACGAATTCTGTATTTTATTTTAAACGCTCCTAATTCATGAGATGCAAAAAGAGCGCAGTTTACCTTACTGTCTGTCTGTCTGTCTGTCTGTCTGTCTGTCTGTCTGTCAAATCATGAATTATGCAAACCATCTAGTCAAGTCCTCTTTTAGTTTTTTTCTAAATCTATACTTTTTATGAAGCATTCAGTATAGTATATCGGCTCAAATAAGCAATTCCCTTAGCGTTTTATGCCTTTTGCGTGGCAAGGAGGGCAAGGACATAGTCTTTTGTGACATTAAAGTTCTCGACGATCTTTGCAATAATATCATTGTCGCTTGCTCCCATCATACGCATTCCCATTATTACTCCGTTGATTTCATCTCTTTGT
This sequence comes from Lachnospiraceae bacterium UBA4364, assembly GCA_002393955.1. Lineage (GTDB taxonomy): Bacteria > Bacillota > Clostridia > Lachnospirales > Lachnospiraceae > NK4A136. The sequence continues at coordinate 68,247 of DGSK01000045.1, forward strand.
TGTCTCTTCTCCATTGCAAGGCACATATCAACACCTCCCGTTTCCTCTTCATATTCCAGATTCAGCTTCACGGCTGTATTTAAGAATAAGGCACGGAAAGTTCTGTTGTATCTATTTCACGAAGTTCGCCTGCTTTTATGACCTGCTTACCACCGTATACGAGATAGTTGAATGCATCCGCAAATATCTCATTATCTGAAAGATATTTCTTTCCTTCGGTATCTATAACTCCCACAAAATACTCCTTTGGTTGGTAAGGGTACACTTACACTTGTAACTATACTATACAATATCAAGCGTATTTTTTCAACATAAGCCCGTCTTGCTTTTTTCGTACTTTTGGCTTAACCATGCGTTTTTGTTCCGGCTCTGTTTGTTGACATCCATAATCCGCATGTGAGTACCTGACTATGAATTACTTACGGCTTTAACTTCATCACGGTTTCGCAGGTCGTTCCCTTCATTTATCCGCACGAAGTTCTCCATGGTATCACCACGGATAAGCAGCTTTCTCCCGACCTTAAGTACCGGAAGCTCTCATCTGCTTTTTTGTTTGGTCTTAGACCGATTGTTTACGGAACGAGATAAATTACCAACCCGCTGGACTGTTCAGAACGATGTTCTCTGTTTCCGGACTGTTATAATCAGAAACACAATTGTGGAAAGAAAAAAAAAATCAGTCCGGCTGCTGGCCGTCATGCGATTTCCAAGCACATTCCGTAATCTTCATGTCAGTGAATACTGCCCTGAAGCTTGAGTCCTCCGGACTGCAGGCATATATTCCAAACCGAATCTTACCCGCTCCCTCCCATATATGGCAGACACGCATCTGTGTGAAATGCTCACCATCCTCTGAGCACTCGATACAGTAATCATCTTCCCGCCGGCTGAACCGATACCACATTATTTTTACTTCTGAAGGGATCGCAGTAGTTGCCCAGTCGGAATAACCATGATTGGTCACAACCGAACCGAGGTGCTGGAACGATTCGTTTTCATATTCAACTGAACCTTTCAGCCAGTTTTCACTGTCCAGGTACATCACGATGCCACACTGGTCGAAGCGGTGATGGCTTTCTGTAAAATCCGTTTTTGCTATGAAAGAAAAATATTTATCTTCCGTCTCCATCTGGAGTACCGGTGCATTATCATTCTGAAAATGATAATATGTCCGCTGCCACAGATCCGTATGAGGTTCGGTCACTATTTCAATCCGGCCTGGCAGGATACTGAAATCTGCCGGTTCCCTCGTCCATTTCATTTTTTCAAAATTCATAAACTCTCATTCTCCGCAAACTTACAATCTTTCTATCGGGATTCTGTTAAATTCACAATTTTGTATTCTAAGGAACATTAGCAGAATTACTTACTAAAACTTCCCACACCGTGTAGTCTTGTCTGCTTTCCCATATCTGCATCAGAAAGCCTCGCCGTAACCCACTACGTCAGGATTTTCCGATGAATCAGATGGACAGAAAGACGAAGGGACGGTTCTCACCCCACCACTCCGGCAAACCCGTAGCCGGCTTCCTCTATAGCAGCCTTGATCGTAGCATCATCAATAGCCCTTGAGGCTGTTATAGTAACCATATTTTCCTCACGGGAGGCTACTACATCTTCGATGCCGTCGACTGCCTCAAGGACCTTTTTTACACGTGCCTCACAATGTTCACACATCATTCCGTTTACTTTAACTTTCATTCTGTTGTTCTCCTTTGCTGTTTCAATATTTCAGTCTTTCTTTTTGCCGTAAAAAATAATGAACCACCGAATCATCTGGCCAGCCGAATATCAACTCCATATTTTTCCAATAAGTATGCTTCATAAGCAAACTGCCCGGGAACAGCCTGTTTCCAGATTACTTCCTGCTCCGGGATTGCCGCATGGAAATTCTTTCCGTTGGCTATACCTATGCAGGAATCACCATACTGATTATTCCAGTCACGTTCTGCGATTATCGGGAGCTCACCTTTCTGACTTGAAAACGCATAGGCAAATGAACTCTCTGATTTATTGCTCATCCATAACAAGATATTAAAATAATCCCAAATCGGGGAAAGCTCTGACACCTCCGGCAGAAGAGTAAAGGCAATGTATGTCCACTGTGTATCACCCAGCTTATATAACTGTGTTGAAAAAGCCGTTTCTGTGATATATATTTCATGGTATTCATCCATACGAGCTTTGACTTCGCTAAGTTCACCGCCCTTTAGGAAAAGGTATATCTGATAATTTTTCAGATCCGGGAAAGAGTCAAATGAATTTTCCACATCCTGTTTCTTGAAAATGTCAAAAAGTCCCACTGCCTGCCTCCCCTTATAATTATCTTTTTGATATCGGAATTCATCCGCTGAACCGGGCATTCCATCATACTGATCAAATTAATAATGTCCGCAAAGTCTTTTTACCGCATCTTCTATCGGCACACATTCCGCAAACCTCTTCGGCCACATCATTTCATTGTAATAGCGGTAAGTAGTTTCCGCATCCATATATTCATTATCGAAAGTGGAATTGGCACCTGCCGGAACGACTATTTTGTATCCTCTGTCGAAAGCCGACTTCACTGTTGCGTCGATGCAGAAGTTTGTCTGCAATCCGATCACCATCAGTTCCTTTTCGCCAATGCTTTCCAGATACTCTGTGAAATCTTTGTTTCCGAAACAGCTGTTTACATCTTTGATAAAAATTTTCTCATTTTCTAAAGGGGCGACCTGATCAGCGATTTCAAAATCTAAGTCTCCGACAGAGAAGCCGGTACCCGGCCCGTCATCGTGCTGAACATAAATGACTTCGACATTATTTTTCCTGGCGGTGTCTATCAGATGCTTGGCATTTTCGATAAAGCTGTCAAACGCATAAAGACGTTCATCCGTTATTCCTTTTTGTATGTCTACAACTAATAGGATCATTTTGCCTCCTTGGAAAAAATTGGGTATGTGTATTGGATATTTAGTCCAAAGGGTCTGACCCCTGATTCTCCGGATAATCTAATGACGGTATCGGTTCCGGACTTATGCTTATACCATAGCGGCCCACCGCAATAAAGAAACATGCAGTAGATATTACCAGAAAACCGGATGTAAGCATACTTATTGTACTCCCAAGTGAAGCGTAGGCACCATACTCTTTTGAGCCCGATGAGTGTGCTATTATTGTCGATAATAACAGGTTGACCCAAGGTGATACTATACTGCACAAACAATAAATCCCTGCAAAAATATCAGCTGCCACTCTCCTGGACCTTCCTTCATAGCCCATAACCAAAAACAAAAACAATATCTGCATCAATAGCCCCAGTCCCATCATATATACTGACACCGGTATGAGAGTCTTATCTGCCAGTGCCGCATCTTCCGGTAAAAAACTCTTCTGTGTCAGTACACATATAATTGCTGCTGCTAATGCCAGCCCCTGCATGATAAATGAGATTATCATTGGTATCTTTACATTTCTTTCAATCATTATTTTCATAATTTTCCTCTTCTAAATATGTTTCACGTGAAACATTTTTATTTAATTAAAATTCAACCACAAATTGTGGATAATATGTTTTTAAATATCTCACTATGTTGTAATAATGATGTGAAACATTGAAATATTGCTATAAAACAGTTTTTTATTTTCTTGTATTCTCCCGAACTGAGTTTTCTTATATCCTCAAATTTTGCTATGTAATATCCCGTTTTGGCTTCACCCTCTTCATCATAGGGATAATTAAAATCGTCATCCTTGCATGAGTATTTTGCAGCTTCTATGGCATGGTCTTTTAATATCTGCAGATACTACTCAGCTATATCATTTATATCTGTAACAAATTCATCAAGACCTTCAACAGTATTAGTAAAACAGTTCAGGAACAGTCATAGCATTCTATCAAACATTCTCCTTATATTCATTCTGATCATAATCCCTGTATCCTAACTCCCTGCTACCATCTTTTTTCACAGTCAGATGTACATCTTCTGCGTATGCACCGACGTCATAAAAACTATACTGCACATCACCGTTTCTGAAAAAGCCCATGCAGGTCAATTTAGTTTTTTCCATCATTTTTTCTTCGTCATATTCCTCCGGTATCATATCCGGCTTAAACAGAAAGTATTCAACGATAATCTTTCTTAATTCATAAATTCTGTTTTCTTTGTCAGACAGAAATTTCTCATATCTGCCAAAACAAAGTGAAGCTTCTGTAGTTTCCGGACTGTCGGTATCCAGGTATACATCAATCTCGTCTTCTTCTCCGGTAGTGAAAATCTCATAACCATACTCGCCTACATTTGGATTGCTAAAATACTTAAATTTTCCGTATGGCTTTTCAATGATTATTTCATCTGCATTTTGAGCAGCAGGCTCTTTTTCTTTTTTTGAAAACAATTTGTCAAACAGTCCCATTTTCATTTTCTCTTATGTCAGTCATTAGCTACAATCCTATCACAAATAGGAATATATTGATACAGATATATGTGAAACAAATTTATTTAATTAAAAATCAACCACAAATTATTGGCAAAAATGTTTCACGTGAAACATTATGTAGTAATACAATTGTGAAACATAAGCCTAAATAAAAAAATATCCCGCCGTCGTTCTGCTTTTCAAAGACTATAACCTGTTTTAAATCTATTCTAAACCATATTCTTTAAAACTCTTCTCATAACAGTAAAAATCCTGATCAAACATATGACATTCCCCAACTATATTAAAACCAAAAATCTCATATGAACGGATTGCCTTTATGTTTAGCTTATTTACCAAAAAATGGATTCCCGTATAGCCCCTACGTTTTAGTTCTTCCATTCCGAAATTTAACATGATCCTGGCAAGTCCCTTGTTCTGCTCATCTGGATGCACCGCAAGTCTTGCAAGCTCACCGGATGGATTCAGTTTTTTATCCCAGCACTCAAGATTTTCGACATCCTCATCCTTTTCAATTGAGATGGCTGCTTTTATTTTTCCTTCAGATTTCATAACAAAAAGTGCATCCCTTGAAAGATCGAAATCTATTGTCTCATTGGATGGGTAGTCCTCGTCCCAGGGACAGTATTCCCTGCCAAGCTGCATTTTATACAGGGACAGTATTTCATTTCTGTCAGATTCTGTTGCTTTTACTATTTCGTATTCCATAATTCCTTCTTTATTAATAAGGCCATTTTTATCAGTATCGGAATATTTTTTCAATCCGCCACAGGCCACAGCTTTGTCATCCATATATGTAATAATTACATCCGTTATACTTTTGGAAATATTATATTTATCCCTTTTTCAATTATGTATCCGATTCAAAATCAGCCTGTAATATAAAAGTGAAAAACAATATTTCGTAAGAATGAGGGTAAATAATTCATCCCATTATAATAGGAAGAAACTCGTTCAATATTATGATATTTCTGATCATCAGAGTTATACTTTCAAACTTATTCTGCAACTATCAGAGGTCAATCTATATCGAACGGCTATCCTTATTCTATCACACGTGAAACAAATTTATTTAATTAAAAATCAACCACAAATTATGGGAAATAATTGTTTCACGTGAAACATTATGTTGTAAATATGGTATTATATATATGTGAAACATACCGTATTCTTTCCTTTTCAGAAAAGTGTTCCTTAAAGAAACAAATTATAAAAGGAAAAAGAAAATGACCAATGAATTAATTGAAAATATAGATAAGCTTCATACCACGGAAATGGGATTTGAGAGAATAAAAAAGAATCTCCATCTTTGGAATAAGGACATTGTCGGATGGTGCCGTAAGAAAATATTGGACCCGGAAGCAGTAATTACAAGAAACGGTAAAAACTGGTATGTGGATACGGCCGGCTGCATCATCACCGTAAATGCAAGCAGCTATACAATTATTACCGCACACATAAAAGACAGTAAGTAAAATTTAGAAAGGAACATGTTTATGTCCATTCTCTTTAGAAATGTAACAATTGAAGATTACGATTTGATTTACGAATTATGGATCAGCACCGAGCAGTCAAAACGTGCGCTTAATCCGATAGACGATTCCCGTGAAGGAATAGAGAAATATTTAAAGCGAAATCCCAATACCTGTTTTCTTGCATATGATGAGTCTGAACCGGATAAAGTTGCCGGCGTGATCCTTACAGGACATGATGGCAGAAGAGCTATCATTCATCATTTATGTGTTCACCCAGATTACCGCCGTAAGGGTATTGCGGATATGCCGGTCAAGGCAGCGGAAGATGCTCTTCAAAAAGAAGGCATCAATAAAATCTTCGGACTGGTCTTCAAAGATAATGACATAGCCAATGCATTCTGGGAAAATGAAGGCTATTCACTGCGCACCAATCTGAACTACAGAAATAAAAGTCTGAATCCTGATGTTCCTACCGGAGAATAAAACATAAAAACCCTGCTGACTTTACCATCTGCAAGTCTCCAACACAATAAATCCTGCTTAAGCGGTCAGATTATGCGAGTAATTGGCAGAAGATTTGTAAAATTTGTCTTTTTGTCATATTTTAGAGAACATTTTTCCCAAACATTAATTATTTTGTACCTTGCTTTTTTTCTGTAATAGATAGACAATATTAACTGTTGAGTAAAATTCCTATTCAAAAAGGAGCTTGCTAAAATGGGGAACACAGCTAAAATAATCTCGATGTCAATGCAAAAAGGCGGAGTGGGCAAAACCACCAGTGCAGTAAATCTTTCTGCAGCTCTTGCTGAAAAAGGCAAAAAAGTCCTTTTGATAGATATAGATCCCCAGGGCAATGCCACCACAGGTTTCGGTCTGGACAAGATTACTATTGAAGATGAAAAAGAAACCATTTATTCAGTTCTTCTTGGTGACTGCTCAATCGGCGAAGCAATAATAAAAGATGTGGTACCCAATGTTTCGGTCATCCCTTCCAATATAAATCTTTCGGCTGCGGAAATTGAACTTTCAAGATTTGAAAACCGTGAATTCATATTGAGCAAAGAACTGGAATATGTTAAGGACGATTATGATTTCATTATCATTGACTGTCCTCCTTCATTAAACACTCTTACACTAAATGCTCTTTGTGCTGCCCAGTCTGTACTGATTCCCCTCCAGTGCGAATATCTTGCATTGGAAGGACTTAGCGACATCATTCAGACCATCAATCTTGTGAGGGAAAACTTAAATCCTAATCTTGACCTTGAAGGAATTTTTATGACCATGTATGATGCAAGAACATCTCTTTCAGTTCAGGTCACAGAAAATGTCAGAGAAACATTTCCGGATAAAACGTACAAAACAGTTATTCCCAGAAATGTAAGACTTTCCGAAGCACCTTCTTTTGGAATGCCCATTACAAAATATGATTCAAAATCTGCCGGTGCGGAAGCCTACAGAAATCTGGCAGAAGAATTGTTACAAAGTAAATAAAAATAACAAAAACCTTTGATCTCTAATGTTTATTTGCGGAATCAAAGGTTTTATTATTACATTAAACTATGATTTAATTTTTAAAATTTTTGTGATTTAAATTTCTTTAAATGTATATTTATTGGTCTTCGACATCTTTTGAAAGCATAGAGAGCATCTCATAAAACTCAGGAAAATCTCTTTTTACTCTTACAATCTTGCCCTCTTTATTTACAAAACAATGCTCACTTGTACCGGTGAAAGAAAGAGTACCGTCCTGCTTATACATTTCGTATTCAAGAACAAGCCTTACACCTGAGATTTCCTTTACTCTTGTATGAATTTCTATCACATCAGAAAAAGTAGTGGGATTTTTGTATTTACAGCTAAGCCCCACAACCGGTGACATCACTCCGGTCTCTTCTATCTTTACAAAATCCCATCCAGTCTGATTCATGAAATCTGTCCTGGCTTCTTCCATCCATCGGATATAATTCGAATGGTGTGTTATTGCCATCTTATCTGTTTCATAATACTGAACCAGATGCTTATATATAAATTCTTTTTTCATAGTTTCTCTCTCCTTATTTTCCCATACAGAATTTTGAGAATATCTCATTTACCAGATCATCGTCAATTTCTTTTCCGATTATAAATCCAAGATGCTGGTATGCACTCATCAGGTCAATTGAGAAAAAATCTTCCTCCATTCCGTTATCTATGCTTTCGATCACATGCTCCAATGATACCTTCGTCTGCTCCAGTTCTTCTAAGTGCCGTAAATTTGTTACAACCACTTCATCGTTTATTTTCTTATCCGGATCACCAAAAATTGAAAGCAGGTTTCTCTGCAGTTCGTCCATGCCTTCATTATTTTTTGCCGAAAGCATTATGACAGGAATATCACTTCCCGAAATTTTCCTGATTTCATTTTCATCAGTCACTGTTTCCAGATCAGATTTATTAAGAATTACAAGTGTATTTTTTTTTCTGATAAGATCCATTATCCTTTTGTCATTTTCATCAAGCGGAATTGATGAATCAACAACAAAAAGAATCAGGTCCGCAGACTCTGCATTTTTTTCTGCCCGGTCTACACCTATCTTTTCCACCTTATCATCAGTATCACGGATTCCGGCAGTGTCCATCAGATTAAGCTGAATATTTCCGATCATCACTGATTCTTCTATAGTATCTCTTGTAGTTCCGGCAATATCTGTAACGATTGCACTTTCATGTCCGGACAGCATATTTAAAAGTGATGACTTTCCCGCATTTGGTTTTCCAAGTATCACTGTCCGGATACCGTCCTTTTTTATCCGTCCGTTTTGTGACATTTTTATCATCCCGGAAATTTCAGAAATAAACCTTTCTGTTTTTTCTCTTAGTTCTTCCGGATAGCCTGTCAGGTCAAAATGTTCAGGATCATCAAGTGCCGATTCGATAAAAGCTGTTTCGTGTAGTATCTCACTTCTTAAATTTTCAATCTTCTCAGCCAGTCTTCCGTTTAGCTGTTCCATAGAGTTCTTCAGTGAAAATTCATTTTTCGAACCGATCACATCCATCACGGCTTCAGCTTTTGAAAGATCCATCCGTCCATTCAGGAAAGCTCTCTTTGTAAACTCTCCTGGTTCTGCGAGTCTGGCACCGTTTTCTGTCACAAGTTTCAGAATTTTCTGCATAAGAAAAATTCCGCCATGGCAGTTTATTTCCACAGTATCTTCACCGGTATAACTGTGTGGTGCTTTCATCAAAGATACCAGCACCTCATCAGTTTTTACCGTCATTTCATTTTCATAAATATAACCATGGTGAATAGTGTGGGTAGGGAAGGAGGAAATCTTTTTTCCACCTCCTGTCATAAAAATCCTGTCAGCCACCGAAACAGCTTCCGGTCCGCTGATCCTGATTATCCCTATTCCCGACTGAGTGACACCGCTTGCAATCGCAGAGATGGTGTCATTACTGAAAAAATCTTTCTCCATAAATTTTTTATTCGCCTGAGTAAATGTCTGTCCCCGGTATCCAAACCGATACCGTATTAAAACCATCAGTTACCTGAAAATATATATCCTCAGCTCCTTCAGATTTAAGTCTGTTTTTTATTTCTAAACCATCCTCTGCTTCTAATTGTTCCAAAACATATTCAGCTATTTTATTATTCTTATCTAATGAACTGATTTCCGTCTGCTGTGACCAGGCTTTAATAGTTGTACTATAACCACTCCAATCTATTGTTTCAGGATCTGACAATGCAAAGGTTAAAGCCAAACATACAGAATCACACAGTTCTTCATCTGACCTATAATTCTCTACTTCTTTTGTAGCTGACTCTTTATTTCCACATCCACCAATTACTGCAACTAAAGACAATAACATAGTAAATAACAGCAGTTTTCTCATAATATTTTTTTCTTTCCACAGAATAAATATTAACTTTTTCAATAGTATAAAAACACCCCACTGATACAAAGCGTCAGTGGGGCATCAATTAAATTTTAATAATTGTTCTTAAGAGTTACAACAACCTTTCTGTAAGGTTCTTCACCTTCTGAATGAGTTGTTACATATCTGTCATTCTGAAGAGCAGAGTGAATTATCCTTCTCTCATAAGGATTCATGGGCTCAAGTGTAACTGGTCTTCTGTTTCTCTTTACTTTGAAAGCGATATTCTTTGCAAGCTTCTCAAGAGTATCTTTTCTGCGCTTACGATAATCTTCGATATCAACCTTTACCCTTACATAATCTTCCATACCCTTGTTTACTACAAGGCTTGTAAGATACTGAACTGAATCCAGTGTCTGTCCGCGCTTTCCGATGAGCAGTCCCATCTCTTCACCTTCAAGCTCAACATTGAGAGTATACTCGCTGTCGAAAGTGCAGGTAATCTTTGTCTCAATCTTCATTGCAGCAAAAAGATCTGTTAAGAATTTTTCTGCTTCTGCAATAAGCCTTACCTGATCTTCCTCTGATACAGGCTTAACAGGTTTGGAAGGCTTTGATTCTACAACAACTTCTTCTTCTTTCTTCTTTGAAAAATCTCTTCTGCCGCGTCCGCGCTTTGCATCTCTTTCTTCTCTGTCACGCTTCTTATTTGCACGGATTTCTTCTTCGTCATGTTCTTCCAGAACATTCATTTCACGAAGCTTATTTACTCTTTCCTCGTTTGCCTTCTTTTCAGCCTCTTTAGCTGCAGCCTTTTCAGCTTCCTTCTTTTCTTTTTCTTCTTTGGCTGCTGCTTTCTCGACTGCAGTTTCTTCAGCTCTCTTTTCTTCGATTTCAGTAAAAGATTCTTCCTTTACCCTTGCCTTGATCACTGCATTCTTTGCACCGATTCCTATGAATCCGCTTGAACCTTCTTCAACTACTTCATAATCAAGCCTGTCACTTGTTACACTAAAAGTCATGCAGGCATCTGTTATACAATCATCTACTGTCTTTGCTGAAAACTCTCTGTAATCTGCCATTTCTTTCTCCTCCCATTAATCCTTCTTGGAATTATTTTTCTCGTTAAACTCTTTTACCATATTTGCTTTAGAAGCTAAACTTCCGGCTTTTGAAGTATTTTTATTCTGATATTCTGTGGAGTCCTTCAGGTTCTTCTTTACATTTGTTTTGTCGGAAACACTATCTTTCTTATTATTATCTTTGTTTTCTTTATTATCATTCTTTCCGGCATTCTTTGTATTCAGCTTTGCATTGCTTGAAATCTGCTGAACGGGAAGTCCCTGTTTTCTGCGCTTCTCATTCTGCTTTTCCACATTTTTCTTTATCATCTCGTCAATATCCATCTTGTCCAGATACTTATTAACAACTATCTGGATTATGGAACGGACTACGGAACCTGTTATCCAATAGATACCCATACCGATAGGAAGACTGAAACAGAAAAATGCCGACATAAGAGGCATGATAGTATTCATGGTCTTCATTGAAGAAATCATGGGATTTTCTTCTTCCGCACCTTTTTTGCTGCCTGTGTTGCTCTGTATCTGGGGCATCAGCTTTGTGTTAATCCACTGGGTAGCTGCAGCCAGAACAGGAACAGCAAGCACACTTATGATAAGTATCCAGTTTTTTGTATCGCTTGCCCATTCAGCTTTCAGAACATTACTTGGTGTGGAACCGATGTTCATTCCCAGGAAAGTATTGAACTTTTCAAGTTCCATATAAACATTATTAAGATTTTCTGAAATTGAAGGGAAAGTTGCCTTCATGGTTGCCCAGTCTACTTCGGATGCTCTGTTAAGCGCATCTATTATAGTATTCTGTGTATAATCAGCACTTCCCTCTGCAGTTCCGTAGAAAAGATCATTGTTAAGCTGCTTTGAGTAATAAGAATATCCTGTAAATTCTTTGAAAATTTCAGTAAGCTGTTCTTTATTTGACAGCTTATAAACATCACTTACAGTAGGATAAAAAACATCCTTTATTCTGCCAACATATGCAGGCATATTATAAAGAACCCTGTAAAGTGCATAAAGAATAGGCATCTGGATCAAAAGCTGGATGCAGCTTCCGGAAGGATTTACACCATATTTTTGGTAAACCATCTGTGTTTCCGTATTCATTTTCTGCATCGACTCCTGGTCAGTGCGTCCCTTATATTTTTCCCTGATAGCCGTCAGCTCAGGATTCATCTTATTTGAAAGCTTTGAAAACTTCTGCTGCTTTACCGTAAGTGGCAGGAGCAGGAGATATATCAAAATTGTCATTATGATAATAGCAAGACCGGCACTGGGATATTCCATAAAAAGTCCCAGAAACCAGAATATGCCTTCAAGTAATAATCCTATGAGCCAGGAAAAAGGTTTTAATATCACGTTTGAAGTCTGAGTAAGTAACATTAACCTGTATCTCCTTTTTTCTTAAATAAAAAGAACTCTTTTTGATTCAGTGATTTTCCGTGCGATATCTGCTTCTGATCTTTGGATTTCTGAAAGAAAACTCCTCAGGAACGGGATCATACCCTCCCCTGGAAAGTGGATTGCATCTTAATATTCTGTAAAAAGACAAAAAACCGCCTTTCAAAGCACCGTACTTCTGTACTGCCTCCAGTCCGTATGTGGAACAGGTAGGGTAGTAAGGGCAACGAGTGCTTTTTAGCGGTGAAAGATATTTTCTATAGAAATTGATCAAAAAGATCATCACATATTTCACTGTTTCTGTACCTTACTTATCTTATGAATCTTTGCCAGATGCAGGAGAGACTTTGTGACGGTATCATACCTTATATCAACTGCCGCTTTCCTCACAACGACGACGATGTCCAAACCACTATTGAACACTGATTCATTCCGTCTGTAGCTTTCTTTTATTAGCCTTTTTAATCTGTGCCTTACGACACTGTTTCCGGTTTTCTTGCTGACAGATATTCCTAATCTGTTAATATCCATATGGTTTTCTGACACATACATTACAAAATATTTGTCTGCAACGGATTTTCCACGACGGTATACATTTCTGAAATCGTCGTTCTTTTTCAAACCAACCGAAAATTCCATACCGAAACCTTAAAAAAGGGGTCACCCTGTAGTGACCCTTAAGCTGATAATACTTTTCTGCCTTTTCTTCTTCTGGCTGCAAGCACCTTTCTTCCACCGGGAGTACTCATTCTTGCACGAAAACCATGAACTTTAGATCTCTGTCTGTTCTTGGGCTGAAATGTCATCTTCATGATCAAACACCTCCTATTCCTATTAAATTTTATTCTATAATTACTTTAGTGCCATTATGGGATAGTTGTCCCATTGAATGTCAGAAAACACTAAAAAGGATTATATATAAATAAATCCCACAAGTCAAGGAAAAATAAGGATTTCCGGCATCCTCGGAAAGCCGAAAAAAAAGTTTTTCACATTTTTTTCAGACACCTGATTTTTTCAATCAATATGTAGTAGAGTTATAAAACTCTTTTCCACAAGATGTGTAAAAGAAACATACGTTCATGTTTTTTTCAAAGCATTTTTTTTATTTACATAAATTTATCCACCACATGTGGAAAAAATGTTGATAAAATCCGATTTAATTTGTGAAAGCCTTATTTTATGGGCTTTTTATGCCTGTTTTACTTGTTCATTTTATTTTTATTAAATTTGCTATAGTTGTCTTTCGCCATAATATGTTAACCAATTATAACCAAATTTATACACATATCCACATTTTTTTATACACATTATACCATTTGTGTTTTTTTTTCTATTATTATACAATCTATAAATGTCGATAACCTTAAGACTTTATCGATAAATACAGATATAGTTTTATTTCATACATAATGAAAATTTGCTATAACTGTGTTTATAAATATGATTTGCGAGGAAAAGCAGATGCTTAAGCAGCTTATAGAGCAGAACTGGGTTGAAATAAAGAAAAATATCAAGAAGGATAACAGCCTTACAGATATTGCATACAATATATGGATAGATCCTCTTACTTTCAATGATTATAGCGATAATGTCCTTACTATCCTTATACCTAACAAGGAAGTCAATCCGGAGATCCAGCTTGATTATATAAAAAATCACTATACAAACTGCTTTCAGGATGCACTTTTTTCACTTTTTGGTGAAAATATAGAAGTCCAGTTCATTCTGGCAGATCCCAAACCTCACGAAACCGTAAAGGAAGAAATTATTCCTATAAATAATGAAAATTCTTCCTCTTCACTTAACCCAAAGTACAGGTTTGAGAATTTCATCATTGCAGGAAACAACAATGTAGCCCATTCTGCAAGCCTTCATGTGGCAGAATCACCGGGAACAGAATTCAATCCCCTTTTCATATATGGAGGATCCGGTCTCGGTAAGACACATTTAATGACTGCAATTGGACACTATATAATAGAAAACAGCAATAAAAAGGTTCTCTATGTAACATCCGAACAGTTTACTAATGAAGTGATCGAGTCCATCCGTGTGGGTGAATCCGGCTCTTCTGTCAGCTCACCCATGACCAAGCTCAGGGAAAAATACCGCAATGTGGATGTGCTCCTCATTGACGATATACAATTTATAATAGGTAAGAAAACAACACAGGAAGAGTTTTTCCATACCTTCAATACACTGATAGACAGTGGAAAAGCCATAGTCATGACTTCCGATAAGCATCCAAGTCTCATGAAGGACTTAGATGACAGATACCGTTCACGTTTCATAAGCGGACTTCCTGTAGATATACAGCCTCCCAGCTATGAAACAAGGGTAGCGATCCTCAGAAATTACGCAGATAATCTGGGCAGCACCATATCTGATGAGATCATTGATTACATTGCAAAAAATATCAGATCAAATGTCCGTGAGCTTGAGGGAGCTTTCAACCAGGTATATGCCAAGACGAAGTTAGATCCGGCATCCGGAAGCATAGACATAGAGACTGCAAAAGAAATACTGAAGGACACCATTTCACCTGACAGATCCACAATGGTAACACCTCAGCTTATACTGGAATCCGTTTCCAGCTATTACGGTGTCTCTACTGACGACATCATTTCCAAGAAAAGAAATGCTGATATTGTCCTTCCCAGGCAGATTTTTATGTACCTATGCCGTGAAATGACCGACATGACACTTATAAACATTGCCACAATTCTTGAAAAAAAAGACCACTCAACCGTGCTTCACGGCATCAAAAAGATTGAGGACGATATAAAGATGGATCCGAAACTGGGAGAAACCATAGACCTCATAAAATCCAACATCA
The DNA here is from genome assembly GCA_002393955.1 of Lachnospiraceae bacterium UBA4364. Classification (GTDB taxonomy): domain Bacteria; phylum Bacillota; class Clostridia; order Lachnospirales; family Lachnospiraceae; genus NK4A136. Next base: position 83,318 of record DGSK01000045.1, read on the forward strand.
CTTCACCGTGATGGAAGAAATAAATATTAATTTCTTCCTATATTAATATGTGTTAAAATTATCGTAATATTAAAAATTTAGAGAGGTGACAAAATATGACTGTTATTTTTAGTGCTTTAATAATTATTTGTGGTTTAGGAAGTGCTTATTGTTTTATTGTTGGTAACTCTATAGGTGGAATTGTTAATTTAGCTATTGTTTTATTATCTATAGCTGCATTAGTAGGAAGAGCAATGCAAGATAGTGGAATAATAGGTAATATACTTAATAATAATAAAACAAATAACTCTAATAGTGAAACTAATTCTACTGATTTTATACCTAAATCTGTTCCTATTAACAGTAGCGCTGACGAAATAAAAAAATACAAAGAATTGTTTGATCAAGGAGTTATAACAGAAGAAGAATACGAAGCAAAGAAAAAACAACTTTTAGGATTATAAAATAAATAAAAATCACAATTATTATTATTAATAATTGTGATTTTTATTATTATGTGGAAAACCAATCAAATATTGTAGGTTTTACTGTTTACAACCCCCTATTCCATGTTGAAACACCAAATATAACCCCTTTATCGCCCAAAATAAGCCTTTTAAAGTATTTCAATATATCCCACCTTTAATCACAAGTTATTCTTCCCTTTTTTAGCCTGATTTAGTATAATTATTAGGGTTATTGACATATACACGAGCCCTACTACTACTGTTAATAATTAAATAAATAATAATAATGCCCATTTCAAAAATTCAGGCATTGTTGATATAAAATCAGGCAACAGCTGTTTCTAAGTTTACAGGAGGAATCACAATGAATATCACTTGTTCCAAACAGGTACTTCTTGCAGGTCTTAATATAGTTTCCAAGGCAGTACCTTCCAATACCCCCTACCCTATGATGAAGAATATCCTTATAAATGCGACAGGAAATGATATCATCCTCACCGCAAATGATGTCACCATAGGTATAGAGACTAAGATCGAGGGAAATGTTGAAACAGCCGGCATAGTTGCTATAGACTGTGCGATGTTCATAGAGGCCATAAGGCTTATGCCTGACGGTGATCTTAATATCGTAGTCAATGATGATTACAATGTAAATATCAAGTATGGCAACAGAGAACAGGACTTCATGATCCGTGGTGTATCCGGTGATTCTTTTACATATCTTCCTGATATAGATAAAAAGGATCCGATAGAAATATCCATGATGACTATAAAGGATATAGTCAGACAGACCGGATTTTCATTAAAGAGTAATAACGGCTCTGCAGAGAGCACCATGTCCGGATATGATTTCAACATTTTTGGTGACTATATGAGAGTTACTACTCTTGATGGTCAGAGGATTTCCATCAAGAACATTGAGTTCGACAGGGAGTATCCAAAGCAGGAGATCATCATTCCCGGTAAAACTTTGAATGATATATGTAAGATCCTCCCTTCTGATGCGGAAAAGAAGGTTAATCTTTACATAACTGATTCACATATCATGTTTGAATTTGATTCTACTGTTGTAGTATCCAGGCTTATTGAAGGTAAATTCATATCCATCGAGAAGATACTCCAGACTGAGCCTAAGTCAAACATAAAGGTTGATAAGAAGATATTCTCGGATACTATAAGGCGTGCAGGTTTCTTCTCAAAGGAAAATGATAAGAAGCCTATCATCTTTGAAACAAACGGAGACATTCTTAATATCCGTATTGCAAATGATAACGGTAATATGGATGAAAAACTTGAAGTTGAAAAAGAAGGCGATGACATCAGGATAGGCTTTAATCCTAAGTTCATATTGGATGCTGTCGGTGCAGTGGATGACGAAGAGATAACAGCATATTTCATAAATTCCATTACTCCTATGTTTATCAAGGATGAAAAAGAAAATTATATTTATGTGATACTGCCCATCAACATTTCATAAAAAATTTAGTTCAGGCATAGGAAAATGACAGAAAAAACTATCACCATAAAAGACGAATACATAAAGCTTGGCCAGGCACTAAAGCTTGCTGATATCGCAAGCGAAGGTGTGGAAGCCAAGTACATGATCCTTGACGAGAAAGTGAAGGTTAACGGCGAGGTATGCACTCAGCGCGGAAAAAAACTTTATAAGGGAGATGAGTTCGAAACAGAAGGCATAAAGGTGAAGGTGCAGTAAATGCTTATCAAGTCGCTTGAGCTTGACAATTACAGAAATTATAAGAATCTTAAGATAGATTTTGATAAGGGTGTTAACATCCTTTACGGAAACAATGCCCAGGGAAAGACTAACATACTTGAAGCTATCTACATGTCTTCTACCGCAAAGTCCCACAAAGGTTCCAAAGACAGGGACATTGTAAACTTTGATGCCAGTGAAGGTCATATAAAAACCCTGATTGAAAAAGACGGAATGGAAAGGCGCATAGACATGCACCTTCGCAAGTCCATGTCCAAAGGCGTTGCCGTCGATAAAGTAAGGATAAAAAAGTTATCAGAGCTTTACGGATTATTAAATATAGTATTCTTCTCACCTGAAGATCTTAACATCATAAAAAATTCACCGGCGGAAAGAAGAAAATTTATAAATCTGGAACTGTGCCAGCTTGATCATATCTATCTCTATGACCTGAATAACTACAACAAGGTTATAACCCAGAGAAATAATATCCTGAAGGAAATCTATTTCAGACCTGACTACAGGGATATGCTGAGCATTTATGATACACAGCTCATATCCTACGGTACAAAGATCATAGAACGCAGAAAAAAATTTACAGAGCAGCTTAATGAAATAATCTATTCTATCCATCAGAATATTTCCGGTGGCAAGGAAGAAATAAAAATAGTATATGCCCCCTTCTCTACTTCAGCAGAGTTTGAAGATAAATTAAAAAGAAATGTTGAGAAGGACATAAAGTACAAAAATACAACAGTTGGTCCCCACAGGGATGATTTCATTTTCTATACAAATGATGTGGATGTAAGAGTCTACGGATCCCAGGGACAGCAGCGTACCGCCGCTCTTTCCCTAAAGCTTGCAGAAATAGAACTGGTAAAAAAGATAACAAAAGAAAATCCGGTGCTCTTACTTGATGATGTTTTATCAGAGCTTGACAGTAACAGACAAAACCACCTGCTTAACAGTATCGGAGATACACAGACAGTTATCACCTGCACAGGACTTGATGATTTCGTAAACAACCGTTTCGAATATGACAAAGTATACAAAGTAACCGAAGGCACAGTACAGAGTGAAAACTAAAGACAGGGTGACGTTTCTCCTGTCTTACTGAAAGCACAACAACAAAACTTGTTTACTATATAAAGAAAGAAAAGGGTAAAAAAATGAGCGAAGAAATCAGAGACGAAGGAAGAGATATTCTTGAAAGCCTTAACAGGACTCAGTTTGACCAGATGTCAGGCAGTAACGAAAGTGCTGAAAAATCTCAGTCCGAACTGACAGAGGAATTAAAGGAAAAAGAGAATGCTGAAGAAATCGAGAGAGAGCATGTCACTGAGGAATATGGTGCTGACCAGATTCAGATACTTGAAGGACTAGAGGCTGTAAGGAAGCGTCCAGGTATGTATATTGGTACTACTTCCCTTCGCGGTCTTCATCACCTGGTTTATGAAATTGTAGATAATTCAGTTGATGAGGCTTTGGCAGGATACTGTAAAAATATCTATGTGGATATAAATCCCGGAAACTATATCACCGTTACTGATGACGGACGCGGTGTCCCTGTAGGCATAAATCAGAAAGCCGGACTTCCTGCGGTAGAGGTTGTATTTACTATGCTTCATGCCGGCGGAAAATTCGGCGGTGGCGGATACAAGGTATCAGGCGGACTTCATGGTGTAGGTGCATCCGTTGTTAATGCGCTTTCCACCTGGCTTGAAGTTGATATCTATCATGAAGGAAAGATTTATAATCAGCGTTATGAAAGAGGAAAAGTCTGCTACCCTCTCAAAGTAGTCGGAAAATGTGAAGATGGAAAGACTGGCACAAAGGTAACTTTCCAGCCGGATCCTGAGATTTTTGAGGACACTGTTTTTGATTATGATACATTAAAGCAGCGCTTCAGGGAGATGGCATTCCTTACCAAAGGACTGCGCATAATACTTACGGATAAACGTGACGATGCCGGAGACCGCATAGACGAATTTTATTATGAAGGCGGTATAAAAGAATTCGTTAAGTATCTCAACGAAAATAAGACCGCATTATATGAAAATATCCTTTATTTCGAAGGAACAAGAAATGATGTATATGTCGAAGTAGCTATGCAGCATAATGATGGCTACAACGAGATGGTATATGGATATGTAAATAATATCAATACACCTGAAGGCGGCATGCATGTCGATGGTTACAAGCGTGCCATTACCAGGATACTCAATGACTATGGAAAAAAGAATAAGCTGATAAAAGACAATGAGCCGAACCTTACCGGTGAAGATGTACGTGAAGGCCTGACAGCTATCATATCCGTTAAGATAGAAGATCCCCAGTTTGAAGGTCAGACAAAACAGAAGCTGGGTAATTCCATTGCAAGTACTGCTGTTAACAGCATTGTCAGTGAACAGCTTACATATTTCCTCGAACAGAATCCTAATGTGGCAAAGCTTATCATAGATAAGTCGCTGACAGCACAGCGAGCAAGGGAGGCTGCCAAGAAAGCAAGGGATCTTACCAGAAGAAAAACTGCACTCGACGGTGCTGCCCTTCCCGGTAAACTTGCCGACTGTTCCGACAGGAATCCTGAAAACTGTGAGATATATATAGTCGAGGGAGATTCCGCCGGCGGCTCCGCAAAGAGTGCCAGATCAAGAGCAACCCAGGCTATCCTTCCCCTTCGCGGAAAGATTCTTAATGTGGAAAAAGCAAGGCTCGATAAGATACTTGGTAATGCTGAGATAAAAGCTATGATCACAGCATTCGGTACAGGTATACATGAAGACTTTGATATTTCAAAACTTCGTTACAATAAGATAATCATCATGACTGATGCCGATGTGGATGGTGCGCATATTGCTACGCTTATGCTTACTTTCCTCTACCGTTTTATGCCGGAGCTTATCAAGCAGGGACATGTATTCCTTGCACAGCCTCCTCTCTATAAATTAGAGAAAAACAAAAAGGTATGGTATGCATATTCGGATGATGAGCTTGCACAGATATTGAACGAAGTGGGCCGTGATCAGAATAATAAGATACAGCGCTATAAAGGACTTGGTGAAATGGATGCCGAGCAGCTCTGGGAGACAACTATGGATCCCGAACGCCGCATACTACTCCGAGTCAACATGAATGAAGATGCTGAAACAGAACTCGACATGACCTTCACTACCCTTATGGGTGACAAGGTAGAGCCTCGCCGTGACTTCATTGAAGCTAATGCCAAGTATGTACAGAACCTGGATATATAAGCTGTGTTATAGTAGTAATATAACATGAATAAACTGTTATACTAAATATATAACAAAGATTTCAAATAAAAAACACATTGCTAAAAAAAGAATAAAAGCCTGTAAAGTAAAAAAGAGGAAAAAATTATGGATGACAAAGTTTTTGACAAAATCCAGGAAGTGGATATGAAACAGACCATGGAGAAGTATTACATTGATTACGCCATGAGCGTAATCGCTTCCCGTGCCCTGCCGGATGTGCGTGACGGACTTAAGCCCGTACAGCGCCGTATACTCTACTCCATGATAGAGCTCCACAACGAGCCTGATAAGCCCCACCGTAAGTGTGCCCGTATCGTCGGTGATACTATGGGTAAATATCACCCTCACGGTGACTCGTCCATATATGGTGCTTTGGTAAATATGGCACAGGAATGGAATCTCCGCTACCCTCTTGTTGACGGTCACGGTAATTTCGGATCAGTGGATGGCGACGGCGCAGCCGCAATGCGATACACGGAAGCAAGACTTTCCAAGATGTCCATGGAGATGCTGCGTGATATCGGAAAGGATACGGTTGACTTTGTACCCAACTTTGATGAGACTGAGACAGAGCCTACGGTACTTCCCAGCAGATTCCCCAATCTCCTGGTTAACGGTACTACGGGTATCGCAGTCGGTATGGCAACAAACATACCCCCTCACAATTTAAGGGAGATCATCGGTGCAGTCGTAAAGATCATTGACAACCGCATAGAAGAAGGAAGGGAAACTTCCATTGATGAGCTTATGTCCATAGTTCATGGACCTGACTTCCCTACCGGTGCACAGATCCTTGGTACAAGAGGTATCAAGGAAGCATACCGTACAGGACGCGGCAAGATCCTTGTCCGTGGAGTATCCAATATAGAGACTCTTCCCAACGGCAAGACTCAGATCATAGTTACGGAATTGCCTTATATGGTAAATAAGGCAAATATGATCAAGAAGATAGCTGATCTCGTAAGGGATAAGAAGATAGACGGCATCACCGCTATCCGTGATGAGTCCAGCCGTGAAGGTACACGTGTTGTCATCGAGGTCAGAAAAGATGTCAATGCTAATATCGTTTTGAAAAAGCTTTACAAGCACACCGACATGCAGACTACTTTCGGTGTGATCAGCCTCGCTCTTATCGATAACCAGCCTAAGGTAATGAACCTTCTTGAGCTTCTTACCTATTACTTAAAGCACCAGGAGGATGTGGTTACCAGAAGGACCAAATACGATCTTAATAAAGCAGAAGAAAGAGACCATATTTTACAGGGATTACTCATAGCGCTTGATAATATCGATGAAGTGATCAGCATCATCCGCGGCAGCCAGAATACGCAGGAAGCAAAGACAAAGCTCATGGAAAGATTCGGTCTTTCCGAAGCGCAGTCCAATGCGATTGTCGAGATGCGTCTCAGAGCTCTTACCGGTTTGGAAAGAGCAAAGCTTGAAGATGAGCATGCTCAGCTGGTTAAGCTTATCGCAGAGCTTAAGGCGATCCTTGCGGATGAAAAGCTTTTACTTGGTGTCATCAAGACAGAGATCACACAGATAGCTGAAAAATTCGGTGATGACAGAAGGACAGCCATCACTTATGACGATTCAGAGATCCGTGATGAGGAGCTTGTTCCACTTGAGAATACAGTTCTTGCCATGACCAGTCTCGGATACATCAAGAGAATGACTGTAGATAATTTCCGTACTCAGGGGCGCGGCGGCAAGGGTATCAAGGGAATGACCACAATCGATAATGATTTTATCGAAGATCTTCTCATGACCTCTACCCATAACCATATCATGTTCTTCACCAACAGGGGTCGTGCATATATGCTGAAGGCATATGAGATACCTGAGGCAGGAAGGACCGCAAGAGGTACTGCGATCATCAACCTCCTCCAGCTTCAGCCTGAAGAAAAGATCTCAGCCGTCATCCCTATCGAGAAATTCGAAGAAGGCAAGAATCTTTTCATGGTCACGAGAAAAGGTATCGTAAAGAAGACCTCCATAATGGATTTTGCCAATATAAGGAAGAACGGTCTGATTGCCATCAACCTTCGTGAAGATGATGAACTCATAGAAGTAAAGCAGACAGATGAAAATACTCATATTTTCCTCGTTACCAAGAAAGGTATGTGTATCCGTTTCCTTGAGACTGATGTAAGATGCTTAGGCCGTGATACCATGGGCGTCAAAGGCATGGAGCTTAACGACGACGATGAGATAGTCGGAATGCAGCTTGATCATCAGGGTGATTCACTTCTCATAGTTTCCGAAAACGGCATCGGCAAGCGTTCCGAGCTGGAAGAATTCAGAATGCAGAAGCGTGGCGGCAAGGGCCTTAAGTGCTACAAGATCACCGAAAAGACCGGCGATGTAGTCGGCGTAAAGGCCGTAACCGATGACCATGAGATAATGATGATCACCACCGGCGGCATCATCATCCAGGTAAGCATGAGCGAGATACCTGTCCACAGCCGTATCACATCCGGCGTAAAGATGATGAATGTGGCAGAAGGCGTAAAGGTAGCCCGCATTGCCAAAGTCCGTGAAAAGATAGAGGATGCGGAACAGACCGTTCCTTCTGCCCCTGTTGAATATCCCGACTCCAGCTCATCTGATGAATTTTCGGATACAGATGAATTAGATGATGTTGACGATATCGATTCTGCTCCTTCAGAATCTGAAGAATCGGGTGAAGGCACAGATAACAACTAATTTTTTGCATAACGTTGTCTGTGTGCATTATATGAGATCTGTGTATCTCACCCACCGTATAGCCTCTGCTGGCGGTGTAAAGTGAGCCAGCGAACTGACCCCACCGGCAGCAGAGCTATCGGTGGGTGAACGTAAACTAACAAAAAGACTACATATAGTACCAATGTACCCTATTTAAACCACATATTCATATTTACATAAGTAGCAAAAAAACATATAATTAATAGGCAAATTTTAACACAATCGTATTTGGGAGGTCAGGGATGTTCGACTTAATTATTCCTTTTCTGATTTGTTTTCCTTTCCTGATAGCAGTGATCCTTCTCTGCTGCGGAAAGAGCAAATTCGGAAACATTGTTTCGTATCTGGGAGCCGTTGTCATAATGATCGCATCGGTTGCCTTTTTCGTCTATAAGGGAGTGAGCGGAGGCTTCGCTTTCGGACAGGGAATGTACGTAAATACGGAGATTGCGGATTATGTCATTCTCGCCGGAGAGATCCTTATAGTCCTTGTTGTTACATTCCTGAGCTTTAAGTATAAGAGATACTGGGTAAGCCTTCTTTCCATTCTTCCTACGGCAGCGATCATCTTCCAGGAAGAGACGGCAGCTCATGAAGAAATCGAGCATATTTACATTGACAAGCTTGCACTGCTTATGATCATTCTCGTAGGCGTTGTGGGAAGCCTTATTATTATGTATGCAGTCGGATATATGGAAGGTTATCATAACCATCATAAGGAAGTGCAGGACAGAAGAAATTATTTCCTTGCACTTCTCTTTATGTTCATGGGTGCCATGTTCGGATTCGTGACATGTGCAAGCCTTATCTGGCTGGTATTCTTCTGGGAGTGCACCAGCGTATGTTCCTTCCTTCTTATCGGATATACCAGAACGGAAGAAGCTGTCGAAAATTCCTTCAGGGCACTGTGGATGAACCTTTTAGGCGGCGCCGCACTGGTCGTTGGAATAATCGTTTTCTATAATTATGTATATCCTACTCTTTCTTTCAGGACTTTCCTGATGGTAATACCTCAGATGACATCATTCCTGGGTGCAGTCGGTATGCTTCCCGTATTCCTTATGGCTTTTGCGGCTCTTACAAAATCCGCACAGCTTCCTTTTTCAACATGGCTTCTCGGTGCGATGGTCGCACCTACACCTTCCTCTACCCTGCTCCACTCAGCGACCATGGTAAAGGCAGGAATTTATATTCTTATCAGGCTGGCACCTCTTATGGCCGGAACTCCTGTCGGAACATTCATTGCATTTATCGGAGGATTTACCTTTATTGCCGCATCCCTTATGGCTGTGTCACAGACTGATGCAAAGAAGATACTTGCTATGTCCACCATTTCAAACCTTGGTCTTATGACTGCCTGCGCAGGTGTAGGTACTGCAGAGACAACATGGGCCTGCATATTCCTGCTTCTTTTCCACGCAGTGTCCAAGTCACTGCTCTTCCAGGTAGTCGGTGCTACGGAGAATTCACTTCACAGTCGTGATGTTGAGGATTTCCATGGACTGCTTTACATGCTGCCCAAGCATGCAATGTTCATGTTCATCGGTATCACGGGTATGTTCCTTGCACCTTTCGGTATGCTGATCGCAAAGTGGTCGGCACTTAAGGGAATGGTAGATGGAAAGCATATCCTGCTCATACTCTTCATAGTATTCGGCAGTGCCGTTACGTCACTTTACTGGTGCAAGTGGATGGGCAAGCTTATAGCTCATCCCCATAAGGAAAAGAAGGTTAAGGATGTTACCCATGCCGGAGAAATGCTTTCCTTCTGGATACACGGACTGGCAATGATACTTCTCTGTGTATTCCTTCCGGTTATTTCCATTTACTTTGTGGATCCCATTATCGCAGGAAGCGACATGTTCAATGCTAACGGCGCAGCCATTCCGGCATCCACTATGTACATATTGATCACCATACTTATGCTGGTTTTCATCGTGCCCCTGGTACTTTATGCAAGCGGCAAGAACGACCACTCTACCGAAAAGCTCGCATACATGGGCGGTATCAATACCGGAAAGAATAATGGTTTCGTTGATTTCATGGGTGAGGAAAAGACACTTATGATGTCAAATTACTATTTTGATAAAATGCTCAGCATTGAGAAGCTGATGAAGCCCGCACAGGTGGTTGCACTTGTTGCATTGCTTATCATACTCGGCATGCTTGGCGGATATTCTATAGGAGGTATGTTCTGATGATAAGCGGAAAACTGATCTCAGCAATTTGCTACGTATTATTTGCACCGCTGATCGGCGGTCTGATCGATGGTATAGGGAGAAAGATTTCTGCAAGGATGCAGAGACGTGTGGGACCTCCCCTTCTCCAGCCTTTTTATGACCTGGGCAAGCTCCTTCATAAGGATCCCGTCCATGTGGCACCTTCGCAGAATTTCTTTATGATGTCATACCTCTTCTTTATAGTAATGACCGGAGGCATGATGTTCCTGGGTATGGATATACTGATGTGTATGTTCGTGCTTTCAACTGCTGTAATGTTCCTTTATTTTGCAGCTGTTGTTACAGGTTCACACTATTCAGCCATTGGTGCGTCCAGAGAGCTGCTCCAGATGGTAGCATATGAGCCCTGCGTACTTCTTACCTGTGTAGCTTTTTATCTGGTAAGGGGCAGCTTCGAGACAGCAGAGATAATCAAGGGAGATGTCAGTCCTATCGTATATCTTCCCGGCGTGTTCGTAGCATTCATATTCATACTTACCATTAAGATGAGGAAGTCACCTTTTGATATAAGTACTTCACATCATCCTAACCAGGAGATCGTAAAGGGTATCACCTCCGAGATCGGTTCAAGGAACTTCGGTATTTACACTCTTGCTGAGTGGTACGAGACTGTATTCCTTCTCGGAATGGTTGCACTTTTCATTATTAACAGCAATCCCTGGAGCATACTTGCTGCAGTTGTAGTCATTGCACTTGTTTATTTCCTTGAGATTCTGATCGACAATACTTCGGCCCGTGTTAAGTCCGATGTGATGATCAAGGTTTCATGGGCTGTAACACTGGTAGCTGCAGGTTTTAATATACTTGTACTGATCTTTTTCTTAGGATAAAGGGAGCGTATGAAAGAAATGCTCGATAGCATTTCTTTCAACCGAACATAGCCACCGCAAACGGCGTCTATGTTCCATATCGCATCAGAGAATTTGCCTTCGCAAATTCTCTTCGCGGAGCCGCTAAAGCGGCAATAAGGAGGTAATATGTATAAAATCACAAGATCACCCTGGGTAATGCATTATGACGGATCCAGCTGCAACGGCTGTGATATAGAGGTACTTGCCTGCCTGACACCCGTCTATGATGCAGAAAGATTCGGAATCATAAATACCGGCGATCCCCTGCAGGCAGATATCCTGCTGATAACCGGAGGCATAAATACACAGAATGCACCTGTAGTAAAGCAGCTTTACGATCAGATGGCAGATCCGAAGGTCGTGGTTGCGGTAGGCGTATGTGCCTGCACCGGCGGCGTTTTCAAGGACTGCTATAACATACTTGGCGGAGCTGACCAGGTAATCCCCGTTGATGTGTATGTTCCCGGCTGTGCCGCAAGGCCTCAGGCTATAATCGACGGTATAGTAAAGGGTATAGGAGTATTCCAGGAAAGACTGGAAAAGATGGAAAAGGGAGAGTCCCTTACTGATAACAAGAAAGCAGAAGAGACTGCGGAAAGTGAGGATAAGTAATGACGGCAACAGAAGGAAAAAATGAGATCATTGCTATAGAGCCCGGTGAACTTTCCGTAAAGGCAATGGAAATGAAGAGCAAAGGCCTGCGTCTTTCACAGGCATGTGCTGCATGGCTCAGGAAGGAAGAAAAGCTTGAGCTCAGCTATTCATTTGTAGATGACGAGACCTATGATATGTTCAATGTCCGCATTTCCCTGGACAATGACAAGAGGGATACGGAGATCGCAAGTATTTCGGACATCTTCCCCTATGCTGCATTCTATGAGAATGAGATGAGGGAGCTTTTCGGAGCAAACATTAAGGTCATTAACCTTGATCTTCATAATAAACTTTACAGGATTGAAGAAGAGACACCTTTCGTTCCTAAGAAGGAGGGCCAAAACTAATGGGTAAAAGAAGCGTAATTCCTTACGGACCACAGCATCCGGTTCTTCCGGAGCCTATACATCTGGACCTCGTACTGGAGGATGAAAAGATCGTTGATGTTCTTCCTTCTATCGGTTTCATACACAGAGGTCTGGAGAAGCTTACAGAAAAAAGAGATTTCAACCAGATGGTTTATGTGACAGAGCGTGTATGCGGTATCTGCAGCTTTGGTCACGGATACGGATACTGCGATACTGTCGAGCACATCATGAATATCGAAGTGCCCGACAGGGCAAAGTTCCTTCGTACCATATGGTTTGAGCTTTCAAGACTTCACAGCCATCTGCTTTGGGCAGGTCTTATGGCTGATGCTTTCGGATTTGAGAATCTTTTCTATCAGTGCTGGAGAGTGCGTGAAAAGGTGCTTGATGTGATAGAGCTTACAACAGGCGGAAGAGTTATTTTCTCCGTAAACAAGGTCGGCGGCGTACTCAAGGATATCACACCCGAGATGCAGAAGGCAATTCTTGAGATGCTTGATTATGTGGAAAAAGAGACCAAGGTTCTTGAGAAGACCTTTATGAATGACTATACAGTTCAGTCCCGTATGAAGGGCGTGGGTGTTCTCACTAAGGAGCAGGCACATGCACTTGGATGCGCCGGTCCTTTCGCAAGAGCCAGCGGAATCGCTACAGATATGCGTATGAGAGGCTATGCCGCATACGGTGAGCTGGATATGGAGCCCATCATCAGCAACGACGGTGACTGCTATGGCAGATGTGAGGTCAGGATCGGTGAGATCTACCAGTCCATCGACCTTATCAGACAGGCTATAGACAAGCTTCCTGACGGTGAGCTGGCTGCAGTTGTTAAGGGCAATCCTAATGGTGAATATTTCATGCGTATAGAGCAGCCCCGTGGTGAGGCTGACTACTACATAAAGGGTAACGGTACACCTAATCTCGACCGTATGCGTGTCCGCACTCCTACTTTTGCAAATCTTGCAGGTCTCTGTGAAGTACTTAAGGGTGCCGATTATGCAGATGTTGGTATACTTGCCGTAACCATAGACCCTTGCATCAGCTGTACTGAGAGGTAAAAGTAACCGTTTCAGTAAACTGATAAGCTGAAAACAGATTATTGTCATCCTTAGCAAAGCGAAGGATTTATTAGGAGGAAATGAAATGGCAGTAATGACATTTGCGGGTGCCGCACTTAAGAATTTCTTTTCAAAGCCGGTGACGACAAAATATCCGGCAGAGCCTGCTGAGTATAAAGAGCGTACCAGAGGACATATCGAGATCTCAATAGACGACTGCATAGGCTGCGGTATGTGTACGAGGTGCTGTCCCTGCGGTACTCTTTCAATAGACAAGATAAAGGGTACATGGACCATCAACAGATTTGACTGCATCGCATGCGGTTTCTGTGTAGAGAAATGTCCCAAGAAGTGTCTTACCATGGTAGCAGGCTACCAGACACCGGACGGTGAGAAGGAAACCGTGACCTACACCAAGTCTCCGGAAGTTCTCGAAGCTGAAGCAAAGCAGCGTGAGGAAATGGCAAAGAAAGCTGCGGAGGCTAAGAAGGCCGCAGAGGCAAAGAAAGCCGCTGAAGCCGCTAAGGCCGCAGAGGAGAAGAAGCCCGAAGGCTGATAGCAAAAAAAGTAAGACAGGGGACGGTTCCCCTGTCTTACTTTTCTGCCAATATTTTATTTTTTCGATTGCATTTATTTTATCCTTATAATATAAATGAAAAGAGAAAATGTTGCCGCTTATTGATGGTGCGGGGTATAAATTATTCGATATGAAAATGCTCTCGCTTACCGATTGTGCGAGAAACAAGTTATTCGGTATGAAAATGTTGTCCCACTTTCGTAATGGAGGTGGGACATTTTTGGTGGGAGGCAAATATGGTCGTTTCTGAAGGGTATTTTTATCATATTAAGGATGAATACTTTATAAAAGCAAATGAGAGTTCATTAATGTCTAATTATGAAAATGGAGGGTATCGTCCACATTATTTTGCTGTTCGTGACTCATCAAACCAAGACATTTTTTGGATGGTTCCGGTATCCTCAAAATATGATAAATACAAGGCAATTCATGATAAAATGGTTGCCAGATTTCATCGTTGTACCAAAATCGTTCTCGGTAAATGTGGCGGCAAGGACGCTGCGTATTTGATACAAAATGCTTTTCCGGTCACATCAGATTATCTCGATCATATCCATACTGTTCAGGGCAACCCATTGATGTTGCATTCAACAACTGCTAAAATGTAGTTACTTGCCTTAATGATAACCTTCGTCAATAAGCGTGGTGTTTGCCTGTTTTTTGCTGATATTGATAGGCTTCTTGATCTGATGACAGAGCATCTTAACGAAATAAAGAAATTTTCAGAAACCGGTGTCTCAGAAAAAGACAGTTCGGTTTCTGATGATAATCCAACAAAAGTAATATGAGGAGTAATATAGATGAGTAGATTAATCGACAATGGAATTTCCATAGCAGAAGCTATGAGAAATATTGAAGATGGGAAATATGTTATTCCAGCGTTTCAGCGACAATATGTTTGGACAATGCCTCAGGTCGAAAAGTTATGGGACTCCATATTATTAGGTTATCCTATATCGACATTTTTGTTTTGGCATTTGGACGATGAGAATACTACATGGGATATGTATTTCTGTAATTTCCTTAAAGATATCACTTTTAACAGTAGTAGAGCTTCTGATTCACCAAACTATGATCTTTCAGCAATAGATGTGAGTAGGACATCTACAGCTATACTCGATGGTCAGCAAAGGCTTACTTCGCTGTACCTTTCAATGTGCGGGCAGGCGACAATTCGTGAAAAATATGCCAGAAAGAATAACAGTAAGGGTATTATTTCTGAACTGACTATAGAACTCAATAAAAATAAAGTAGATATTGCGGAAGATGAACATAATTGTAAAAAGTTTGACATTCGTTTTACTGAAAAAACAAGTAGAACAAGCGATACTCAGTTTAAAGTTAGGATGTTACTGGATGAGAGATTACAGAGAAAAGAAATCCGTAAAAGTTTTATTGAAAAAATCATTTCTTATGTTCCCGAGGATAGTAGGGATTATGCGCGTGATATTCTTGAAACGCTCTGCGTTAAAATACATGATGAAAAACTGATACGCTATACTGAAATTTACGATATGAATCAAAGCGATGCGCTTGAGATGTTTATCAGATTTAACAGTGGTGGAAAGAAATTAAAAAAATCAGAGATTACGATGTCAATTCTTGAAGTATATTGGCCAAGTGCAAGAAATGAATTTAATAAAATATTAACTGGGGTATATGATAATTTTGATAGTGAATTTATCATACGGGCTTCACTTATGCTTTATGGTAATGTTGATAAGTTCATTATAAATAAAAATATTGCTAATGATTTAAAGAATAATTGGAATGATTTTAAGAAGGCTTTGAAGAATCTTGCAGATATTATGGCGGAGCTTCGAATAGACTTGACAAGATATTCAAGAAATTGGAATATTCTATTGCCGGTTCTATATTTCATTTATCACAATTCTGAATATCGTGAGTATAAAGAGGCGATAAGAATATATATTATGAGGGGGATTTTGTTTATTTATTTCAGATCCGGCACCCCGGGTAAATTGCAGCAGATGAAGAATGCTATAAACGAAGCAAATTATGAGTTTACTGTGAATATGCTTGACAGGATACCAACGCTTACAGTAAGTGATGGTAAGATAGAAGACATTTTGAATACTGAAAAGGGTAGTACAGTTGCCGAAGAAGCATTGTATTACCTTAGTCTCGATTGGAATAATAAAAATGTGAGATATGAGGAAGATCATTTACACCCAATTTCAAGATTCGATAGTACAAAGCCCGTTACAGTTTCTATGGATGAGTGGAGGCAATGGAAAAGCCTAGCTAACAGGCTGCCGAATTTGCAATACCTTGAGGGAAGAACCAATAGCAGTAAAAGCGATATGAGGTTAATAGATTATTATAATGATATGACGGAAGAACAGCAGCAAAGATTCCGGAAACAATCAATGATACCGGCGGAGATTTCTCTTGAAATAGAGGATTTTGGAGTATTTTACGCAAAAAGAAAGGAAATTATGGCAAATGAACTCAAGAAATTGCTGGTTGGGGACAAAAGTTATTTTTGCTGATATTTTCCAGAAAAACTTGTAAGACAGGGGACGGTTCACCTGTCTTTTTTACATGCTTATGCCGGAATCAGATAGATTTCGAACATAGGAACTTCATTTGACCCGTCTTCACTGATCAGGTTGTACAACCAGCCGTCACGCCAGGAATAATAAGTGCCCACACTTGAATGAGGGCGAAACGATAGATGTTGATTCTATTATATGTTCAGAAACAGAAAATGATGTTGATGCTGAAGGGTATGTAAAGGATGGCGCATATTCAAGGTATGTTGCAAAATTGAATGACGTAATTCCGGATTATTGTTGCTTGTTTGCGTGTGAAAGCGAGGCAAGTACAAGTGCCATACCGAAGACTTTATTAATTACAACTCCGGAAATGGTATTTGATTTATCGAATGCTGATTCTTCTAGTGTAGAAGAATCAGTAAAAGATAGCCTGAATGAATATTTGAATACCCTGATTGAAAAAGAAGGAACTATAGAAACATCTGTAACCTATCCGCATCACTATATTATAGATGACGGTTTTCCACGATTTCCTTCGTTGGATAATTCGATTTCTGGGATAGGGAATTACAAGGTGGCAGACTTTGATGGAGATGGACAAGATGAATTGCTTATAGTGAAGATTGCAAATGGAAAGGTTTTGTGTGATATATATGAGTATAAAAATGGAACAGTAGGTCTTTCAACGGATACTGTTATTGAAGATGGCTGGCTGAGACTGAGGGACAGGCAGAATTATGCTGTTTATTTAAAGGAATATAATGGGAACATATATATCAGAAAACGGAAATGGTCTTTCACATGGATATGTGTCATACTGCGAAGTAGATATATGGCGTTATACTGGGACATCAATACAAGAGGATGATGTATATCTAGATGAAGGTGAGGGATATTATATTGATGAGGTGGATTGGGAAGACGAAGTCGCTAGAGCTACTAATCTTTTAAGAAAATATGGACTAAATGACAGCGCAGACGATGTTGATGTATATGAAATGAACCTGAAACCCGACAGAGATGGATTGGAAACGCTCTCCGGAATGAAGGTCAGCAACAGTATATCGGGAGGTCAAAGCGATTTGGAGGAATATTTGCACACAAGTGATGTCGCATATCTTGGCACTTTTAACGCTACATTTTATATGTAAACGGACATAGGCATTGGCGATAATTTTTTAACCAAGGCTGTGGGTCTGCCTTGCATTTGACATATTATTATAATAATGTTATTCTACATCTGCTTTTGATAGTCAGTCGAAAGTAGCAACGGGCATCGCTCGCTGATTTTACCACAAAAAATATTATTCGATACGGAAACTGTTCTGGCGATAGTTTACGTTTTTTTCGGTCTTCAGAAAATGGTCAGTCAGCTTCGGCTGGTATCGAGAAAGGAGAACGTATGGAAAAATTTACCTTAGCAACGGTTTTACATTGAGAATAGGAAAGGGTAGTGATAAACTGAAAGGAGTAAATATATGGCAGAAAAAGATATGACTGAAAAGTCCTTGATGGATTTTAACGATGTCTTTGCCGACATAGTTAACAATCTTGTCTTTGAAGGAAGGAAATGTGTAGAAGAGACTGAGCTTGAAACAGCATCGGACCACGGGGTTTACTTAGGGGAAAGTGGATTCCGTGGACTGGAAAGGGATGTTTCAAAATATTGGAGGCAGAACGATATCCGGATAGCCATGCTCGGGATTGAGAACCAGACGATGCCCGATGACGATATGCCAATAAGGGTGATAGGCTATGATGGATTGGCATACCGCGACCAGATACGGTATGAGGTGGATGAGCATGGGAATCGCAGGAAAAACGTGGTGCGCCACCCTGTCATAACCCTGGTGCTGTACTTTGGCTATGAAGAACACTGGAATAAGGCACGCACCCTGCATGAGTCGCTGGGCGATGTGCTGAAACCGGGTCTTGAGAGATTTGTACAGGACTATGGGATTAACCTGTTTGAAATTGCATTCTTGACAGATGAGCAGGTAAACGGATTTCATAGTGATTTCAAATACGTGGCAGACTATTTCGTGCAGATGCAGCGGACAGGAACCTATATCGGTTCGCCGGAGGATATGTGTCATGTGCGAGAGGTACTTTATCTAATGACGGCACTGACAGGAGACGGAAGGTTCGCCTCAGTAGCAGGAACAAAGATAGGGGAAGACGGGAAAGGAGAGGTGAAAAATATGTGTGAAGTATTGGATATGATAGAGAAGAGAGGTTATGATCAGGGTGATGAATCGAGGGCCAGAAGAGATGCAATAAAGATGTATCAGAAAGGCATCAATACGGAAGATATTGCAGATATTATAGGCACTGGTATCGAGACTATTCTTGACTGGATAAGCGAGGCAGGGGAGTGCATGCAATAACAGCACCACCATTAAGATACTTTATCCTGTAATTCCAGCCACATTCTTTGCTATGATAGCGATCTTGTTCATTGGTTTCTCAATTCTATTTAAATCAGATATCTCGTCCCTGATACTGCACCGTCACGACATAGACAATTTTAGCATCCTCATCTATCTTAAAGACAGCCAAA
>DGSK01000045.1:102368-136385 GCA_002393955.1 Lachnospiraceae bacterium UBA4364
GCATCCCAAATTCTATCCGTCTGCCCCTGCGCATTTTCCGGAGCCTGCTTTTCCAAAGCGATATATAGGCATATATCTCATCTATATCACGATAGGCCTGCGGATATAGCATTACTTCAGCATTACTTCACCCATAGCTGCACATTCTCCGATTCGATTCCTTTTTGCAACAATAAACACCCCGATTTTGTTCCAAACTTCATATAAAACCTTTCCGATTTTATTCCATTCTTGTTGACATTCATAAAGAAATGATGTAATTTAAGGCTATGGAGGGTCAAAAGATGCTTAAAAGAAAGGCCTATGAAAAGTTGCTTGAATGGAAAAACTCAGCTGATAAAAAAAGCCTCATGATAAAGGGAGCACGTCAGGTAGGTAAAACTTATCTTGTAAGGGAGTTTGGAAAAAAGGAGTATTCATCATTCATAGAAGTTAATTTTATCGATCAGAAAGAATTAAAATCCATATTTGATTCAGATCTGAACGCAACTACTATATATAAAAGGATGACGGCTGCAATCGCCGGTATCAGGCTTATCCCCGGAGATACGCTCATTTTTTTTGATGAAATACAGAATTGTGGCAATGCAAGGACAGCAATAAAATTTCTTACAGAAGATGGAAGGTTTGATATTGTCACTTCGGGAAGTCTTCTTGGACTCACATATGGTGAAAATGGAGACAGTGATGCGGAAGAACCGGAATCTGTTCCAACCGGATATGAGTCTTTTATGACGCTTTATCCTCTTGATTTTGAAGAGTTTCTGTGGGCAGAGGGATATAATACGGCAACAATAGCAGAATTAAAGAACAGTTTTATAAACACCGGAAGTGTTGATCCTTTCATAAACAGGAAGTTTGAAGAGCTGTTTAGAGAGTATATGGTTGTAGGCGGTATGCCGGAAGTTGTTGCAAAGTATGCAAAAAATCACGACTTTAATGAAGTGCAGGATATACAGGAGCAGATTTTGGAAAATTATAAATTTGATATTTCAAAACATGCAAAAGGAGCAGAAAAACAAAAGGTACGGGCGTGTTACGAAGCTATTCCAAAACAACTTGCTAAAGAACTGAAGAAATTTCAATATAGCACTGTCGAGAAGGGAACCACTTCAAAAAAATATGGCGGGAGTGTACAATGGCTTATCGATTCTGCCATAGTGAACCCCTGTTACAATGTTCGTGAACCATACATTCCGCTTATGGCTAATGCAAGTGATAATCAATTTAAGCTTTATATCAATGATACAGGGCTACTATGCGCCTTATACGGATTTGAAACCCGTCGTGCTATTCTTGATAATTCGATAAAGGGTAATGCAAAAGGCGGCATATATGAAAATGTAATTGCGGGATGTTTGGTAAATAATGGATATAAACTATATTATTACAAACCGGACGATGACCACGAGCTTGAATTCCTGATAGAAAAGGAAGGAAATGTAATCCCTATAGAAGTAAAAGCTACGAACAATGCAACTGTTTCGCTCAATAACTTTATAGAATCCTATCAACCGGAAACTGCATATAAGCTGATATCGGGAAACGCAGGAAGGTCCGGCAAAAAGGTGACCATACCGCATTATATGGTGATGTTTCTTTAATGGTCGGGTATGCGCCGGTATTATGGATGCATTTGACATATTATTATAATAATGTTATTCTACGTCTGCTTTTGACAGTCAGTCGAAAGTAGCAACGGGCATCGCTCGCTGATTTTACCACAAAAAAATTATTCGATACGGAAACTGTTCTGGCGATAGTTTACGTTTTTTTCGGTCTTCAGAAAACGGTCAGTCAGCTTCGGCTGGTATCGAGAAAGGAGAACGTATGATATGAATTTATCATCTGCGATTTACAAAGACAATAAATTCTGCTTATATGGTCGATTATCCTGTATACTTGGTATGGCTGTTTATTTTGTTTATTGTAAAAAACAGGTATGGCCTGTGTATGACTCGTATGACGAAACCTTGAGATTATGATAAAATATACATTATTCTATACTGATTGAAACAATTGTTTCCTGGTGCATCAAGAGAAAATAATCAGGTATAAGAATCCCGGTGAAAAGTAATCTGAAGCGCCAGCATATTCACGAGATTTTTACTGATAAATATGAGGGAATGCAGGCGTCAAAGACAGCAGCGGAGTAACAATTGATATGAAAGTACTTAACAAAGAGGATCTCCTGCAAAATGATGAAATTCATATCAAATTGAGAAAGAGCGAAAAGACGCTTGCTATCTCAGGGTTTATGGTTCTTACATTTGGAGTCTGGGATATAATACGCCTTATCCTCCAGTTTATCCTCAATACATCCTCAGTAATGGAAAAAATAGAAAATACCGGTGTGTTAGCGGATTTTCTGGATCTGCAGGATACGTTTGACCTGCATGAGCTGGGAATGACTATTCTTATTCTGCTTATGCTGTCATTGGTAGCGGTCTCCCTTATCATGGTTCTTGCGATCAGGATAATAATCTGGAAAGGGGCCGTCAGGGAAAGCCGTGGGGAAAGGACGGATGTGATATATATAGTGCTGTCGGTTATTATGCTGATCACAAATATGGGACAGCTCTTTGCTACATCGATAAAATTCGGCGAATACAGTTATATCGATCTGTCTCGGACGGAGGATGAAATAATTGAGGCTGTTTTTGATTACATATCTTCCATTCCGGAAATGACGATATCTACCATCCTTTCGATAACATCGATAGTACTTTTTCTGGAACTGGTACTGTCAGCCTTATTGGTAAAGAGATACAGGAAGAAGCTGGCGGGGTATTCAAACATTAAAAACAGGGACAGATTTTACCAGAGAACAGGCGATGCTTCGGTTGTTAAAACGGAAAAAGTCGGGGAGTCTTTAAATGAAGATGATCATATAGAAAAAACAGGTTTATCCAAAGAAAGGAAATTCCGGGATCAGGAATAATATAGATGCAGGAAGATTTTCATTACTATGCAACATATACAGCGGCATTGATCGCAGGCTACAGTCATGAGGAAAGCCTGACGATTGCTTACAGTGCCAATTTTGTGGACTGCTGTACTGCTACTTTCCTGGCTTCCATAAAGGCCCCGGTCTCGGCGGCAACGACACAGACTAATGCAGAGCTTGCAGATGCAAGAACCGACTTGCAGGGGCTGCAGAACATCACCAGGATATGGAGCTCATTTCATTTTCTTCCCTATGACCTGCATGCCAATCCCGGGAAAAAAAATATCCTGTATAAACATAAGTACCGCCTGATATGCAATACCAATGGTCCCTTACTCTCGGAGACAATCAGGCTGGTAAAGGGAAAAGGACTTGTGGCAGCAGGCCTCGCCATGCACGTGCTGGCTGACACCTGGGCACACAGGTATTTTGCCGGGACTCCGTCAATGGTCATAAACAATACCGATGCACATTTCTTTGAAGTGATAGACGAAGGCGAAGGTTACTCTACCCGGCCGGTACACTTTATTCACAAGCCGGGAGCAAAAGACGATCTTGAAAATGCGTATTTTATAAACAGTGTATATCAGATGTCGGAAAATTCCATAATGAATCTGGGACACGGAAGAGCCGGACATCTGCCGGATTACAGCTATATCCGGTATAAGTACCTTCCGGCCTGGAATGAATACAGGGAGATACTTAAAGATAATCCATCAGATCATCTGCACGCTTTTGCACAGATGGTGTATGCCCTGAAATATCTTAAAGGCAATCATGGAGAATTTGAGAGGGAGAAATATGATTGGGAAAGCATAGCGCCTTACCGCGGACAGATAGATGCAATATTTGCAAAACGTCAGCCTGATGACAGTGCAGACTGGAAAGCACTTGGCGAAGAAATATCGTGTAAGGAGATACCTGCATTTGACATAAGCAGATACAAGGATGAATACAAGTCCGCAGACATAAAAGAAAAAGATGAGACCTACATAGGCAGGTTTATCATGGCGGCACTGGCACAGAAAAGCATGGTGACCGGACATATATTTAACTCGGGAAATCCGCTGGCAGGTATATCAGTCGATCCGGATAAGAATGGTCTCAAGGGAATACCGGCTTATTTCAAGCTCATTGAATACAATGTGAAAAATGAAGAGATAGAACTTTTTGACACGGACGATCCTGTAGAATAAAAGGAACAGACAGAAGATGACAAAGATCAAACGTATAAAAACAGTGCTTGCAGGATTATTTACTATCCTTATGGCACTAATACTGATATTTATGCCTGAGGGAGGCGTGTCGCTTATCATATTTATAATTGGGGTATACCTGTTTATGTTCGGTATACACTTGTTAGGTTTCTATTCAAAACTGGCAAGGTATATGGTGGGTGGAAAGTTTATCATGTACTTCGGATTCATAATACTGAATCTGGGAGTATTTACCATTACCATGGCAGATGAGCATAAGGGAATAGTCATACTTTATCTGCTGATACTGCTGGGAGTTGCAGGCGGAGTGGATGTATTCAGAGGAATAGAGGAAAAGAGAAATGCCGACAAAACCTGGTTTGCCAAATTTGCCTGGGGCCTCATAGAGATAATACTTGCTATTCTTCCTGTAGTTTTCGGTTTCAGAAGTAACGGTGGTGAAAGAGTTGTTATTGTCGTATTTGCCCTGGTGTTAGTCTACAAAGGGGTATGGAAGATTATAGACGGGTTCAAGAAGTCGGCGATTATATACACAGGCTAAAAATTACCATATTAAAGTTCTTTTTTACTTTCCTGAAATTAAATTAGCCTCTAAAAATATAGGTATATTTTTATATTAATTTCAACGCGTTGACAATGAATATACAATGCATTACAATAAATAATATAGGGAGGAAAAACAAATGGCACAGATAAGTATGAGAATTGATGATGAAGTTAAGAGAAAAGCTGAAATCGCCTGCGATGCATTAGGGCTTAATATGTCAACAGCAATTAATCTCTACCTTGTAAAGCTTGGTAATGAAATGCGAATACCTTTTGAAGTATCTGTAGACCCCTTTTATGCGCCAGCCAACCAAAAAATGCTTGAAGAGTCCATTAAACAACTTGAAGAGGGCAATGGTACCCAGCACAATTTAATTGAGGTAGACTAATGAACATTGTTTGGTCCGATATTGCTTGGGATGATTATATTTATTGGCAAAACGAAGACAGAAAAACACTTAGAAAGATAAATGACCTCATAAAAGATATTGAACGCAACGGATATAAATGTATAGGAAAACCTGAACCGTTAAAAGGGAATTTATCTGGATATTGGAGTGTTCGCATTGATAAAGCTAATCGACTTGTTTTTAAAATTGAAAGCAATTCTATAAAAATTGCCGGATGTAAAACCCATTACAACGATAAGTAAATTTTATTAAATTCAATTGTGTTTCCACTAAATTAAGTATTCCCACACCGTCAGGGAGTCATACGGTGTGGGAAGTTTTATATTAACACATCAAATATCTGCACTAATGTCTATATTCTCGCCGGTCAGGCCCACATATGCTCCGTCCTTAGCTTCAGCGGATTCTTCGTGTGCCAGAAGCCACTTGTTGCAGGCGGTCATCCATTTATCCTCTTCATTGAAAGGAGTCAGGGACGGTACTGCACCGTTAGTTCCCTTGGGAAGAACGATTGCAACCTTAAAGCCTTCGCCCTTGGCAGCCGAGCAGGGAGCATAATGAAGGCTGGTCTCATATACCTCCACAACCTGTCCCTTCTTAGCTAAGAATGCCTTTACCTTGGACGTATCCAGCTTGCCATCAACGATATCGTCAGCCTTTGCCAGCAGGAGGATGAAATCTGTGGAACCGATATTCAGCTCACTGTCGCGGTGGTACTCCAGGCAGTTCAGTTTGGTATTGTGTCCGTTACAGTATCCGATCTGGATGGGCATTCCGCCGTAAGCATTATTCTGAAGCACACCGAAAGCATCTGTGTACTCAAGTGCAGCACAGCTCATCACATACTCCACACCATCCGGTAAGGGTGTTGAATCATCCAGTGCCTTGACCAGACCGTTGACATCATAACCCAGCACTTTTCCATAGGGTTTGAATTCAGGATCATTTACAGAATAGATTTTCATTTTACTTGTAACCTCCTTTTCAATTACCATATTATTCCCCGATGGGAAAATCGTCAATAGGAGTCAATAGGAGTTATTTGTTTTAAAATCAAACAAAACAAATAATATTTATGTTAAAACAAATAAGATAATATTTAAAACTAATAATTGACAGTTATTTGTTTTAAGTGATAGTATAACAAATAATAATAAGTATAAACCAAATAAAATAATAAATTAGACAAATAATAGACGCGATGGAGAGAATTTATGAAGTTTAATGTTGAAAAAAAACGATCAATAATACTCTACTTATTGGAAAAAATAAAGAACGGCGATAAATCTGTTACAAAGAAGGTTTCGGACACTTTTGACATAAACCAGACCACTGTCCATACGTATGCCAATGAGTTGATCAAAGAGGGTGTGATAATTAAAGCAGGCAGAGATAAATATGAGCTTGTAAGCAATATGTACAAGTATCATTTGGAACGGTCGGTCGGAGAAATGGAAATGGATGACAGGGTATATCTGTCCGTCATGGAACCGCATGTGAAAAGTCTGTCAGAAAATGTCAGACATATATGGGGATATACTTTCAGTGAAATGATCAACAATGTTATAGATCATTCGGGATCCCCGAGTGTTGATATCCTGGTCAGACAGGATTATTTAAGTACATCGGTTGTCATTTCTGATAACGGAGTCGGGATATTTAAAAAGATAAAGGAATTTTTTGGTTTAGCAACGCTTGATGATGCTATTTCTGAACTGTTTAAGGGAAAGCTTACAACAGATAAGGAAAACCATTCCGGCGAGGGGATTTTCTTTAGTTCAAAGATGGTGGATTTTTTTGCGATAGTTTCAGATGGCAAGGTTTTTTCAAATGATATCTTTGACAACAGCCAGGTGCAGGAATATAAGAAAAAATCAGAAGGTACAGTGGTTATAATGGAATTATCTAATTTCAGCAATAAGGTACCAAAAGAAATATTTGATCAATATGCAGACACAGACAACGGATTTTTTAAAACTGTCCTTCCTATAAGAAATATTTTTGAAACGGAACCGGTATCAAGGTCACAGGCAAAACGATTATGCAATAGGCTGGAGAGTTTTCGGGAAGTGGTGATTGATTTTGAAGGTGTAAAATGGATGGGTCAGGGCTTCGCCCATCAGCTTTTTGTGGTATTTGCCTCCGGTCATGATGGGATAAAACTCGAGCCCATCAATATGTGTGAAGAAGTAGAGTCAATGTATAAACACGTGATCAACACCCGGTGAAATATATGCTCACGACACGAGAACAGGCATTAGAATACGGACTTTCTTTTCCGGACACTTACCAGGATGCACCATTCCATGATGACAACTGGCAGCTTGTCCGGTATAAGGGAAATAAGAAAGCTTTTCTCTGGACCTACGAGCGGGACGGTTTCATCAACCTCAATGTCAAGGTCGATCCGGAGCAGGCTTTCTTCTGGCGGAAGATTTATAAGTCGGTTATCCCCGGCTACCATCAGAATAAAGAACACTGGAATACCATAATCCTGGATGGCAGCATACCTGACAGGGATATAAAAATCATGATCGGGGAAAGCTATGACCTGGTCTCCGACTGTCCATCTAAAAGAATTTATGAGGCGGTAAAGAAGATTCCCAAGGGGTGCGTTGCAACCTATGCACAGGTTGCTGAGGCAGCAGGTGACAAAAAGATGGCCAGGGCAGTCGGGAATGCTCTGCATAAGAATCCGGATCCTTCATCCATTCCCTGCCACCGTGTGGTAAATGCAAAGGGAGAGCTTGCCGGCAACTACGCTTTCGGCGGAGCCTGGAAGCAGGCGGAAATTCTTGAGTCGGAAGGCGTGGAAGTTATCGATGGCAGGGTGGATCTGGAGAAATTTCGGTGGAAGCCGTAATAAATGACGCAGAAATATTTCCCGGTCGGAAATTTGGAAGTTATCGATAGCAGCCAGCTACGGATCAGCTTCAGAGAAAATATCAGTGGAAAAGGAATAAAGCGTATGCCTATATTTCAAAAGAACCGGAAAAATTAATATTTTTATAAATGTCGTTAACGGAAAATTTGAATTCCGCAGTTATGAAGGCTCGGATAAATGAAGCGTGGAGGACTCAGTACATGAAAGAATGGGTAGTGATACAGGATGCGAGGGACGAGGGATATGAGGATGGACTTGAAGATGGTCGCGAGGAAGGTCGCGAGGAAGGTCGCGAAGAAGGCCGCGAGGAGGGTCGTGGTGAAGCGCATTTTGAAGTAATCTCGCGTATGCTGCGCTCCGGAAAGACTGCAGAAGAGATAGCGGAATTCTGCGGCTATCCTATAGAGCAGGTGAAGGCGGTGAAAAAAGAAATGCTTGTATCTGCAGAGTGATGGTTTTTCATATATAAATTTTCACGGATTTTATTTTTTGCGGAATAATCAATAACGCTTAAGACATTGACTGGTATAAAAAAATAATATAAAATATAAAAATGTTGATATATACACAAAATCAGTTTCTAAAATGTTGATAAAACCACATAAAATACTTCCAAAATGTTGATAGGATAAAGCTATGTTAAAAAGGAAAAAAATGAGTCAACTGGAATCTTGGAAAAAACGTAAGGATAAGAAATGCCTTATGATCCAGGGAGCACGACAGACAGGAAAAACATTTATCATAGAGAGATTTGCTGAAAATAACTATGAAGAAACCGTAGAGATTAATTTTAAAGAAATGTCTTCTGCAATGGAAATCTTCAAAGGTGATTTAACCGTAGAAAATATGGTTATGTCAATGCGTTTTCGTTTTCCGGATAAAAAGTTCATTCCAGGTAAGACATTGATCTTCTTAGATGAAATTCAGGAATGCGAGGAAGCAATTACCTCCCTGAAGTTTTGGGCGATAGATAACCGCTATGATGTAATCGTATCGGGTTCCCTGCTGGGAATAGACTATAAAAGAGCGTCGTCCTATCCTGTGGGATATGTGAATTATATCAGGATGTATGGTCTGGACTTTGAGGAATTTCTTTGGGGTATGGGAATTGGTGATGATATGATCATGTCACTAAAGAATTATCTTGATGAAAAGAAACCGGTTCCGGAGGCTATACATGATCAAATGTTTAATTATTATCGGCAATATATTGCCACCGGGGGAATGCCAGAAGCAGTTCAAAAGTATGTTGATACCAAAGATTTTAGGGAAGTAAATACGATTCAAAGAAACCTGTTGCAGGGATATATATACGACATAGCACATTATGCTGTCGCAGAGGAAAAAGTCAAGGCTGAGAAATGCTATCTTACGATAGCAAAGCAGCTGCTTGATAAGGAAAATCATAAATTTCAATATAAAGAAATTGAAAAAGGAGCAAGAGCACAAAAATATTATTCCAGTATTGAATGGCTGCTTCGGGCAGATATTATCCATATTAGCAGAGTAGTAACAGATATCAGATATGATCTGGATGATTATGCAAGAGACGATTTCTTTCGGGCATACACAACAGATCTGTCAATGCTGATTGCAATGAGGGATTTTTCATTAAAGCAGCACATAGTGGAAAATACATTTACAGGTAATTCCAAGGGCGGGATATACGAATGTGCTGTGGCAGATGCATTATATAAAAAAGGATATAAACTTTACTTCTATAAAAATGAAACTACAAAGAGAGAATTAGATATTATTATTCAAAAAGATGGAAAAGTAGTTCCTATTGAGATAAAGGGAG
Source organism: Lachnospiraceae bacterium UBA4364 (assembly GCA_002393955.1). Taxonomy (GTDB): domain Bacteria; phylum Bacillota; class Clostridia; order Lachnospirales; family Lachnospiraceae; genus NK4A136. The sequence continues at coordinate 112,174 of DGSK01000045.1, forward strand.
GCCATGCAGGTTCTGCTTCAATTAATTCCATATTAAAAAAGTATCCTGATATTACATACGGATACAAATTTATTGATGGTAACATAGGTGTCAGTGATAACGGTCTTATAACTCTTCCCTTGTATATGGTTGCGTTTATTTGATTTTCAAGTTTCTTGTGTGTTTAAGTCCACTTAGGAAAATATACCTATTGGTAACCCTTGCCGCTGAAAGATACTATGTTACTCTGGTCGCTAAATCTCGCTAACATACCAGAAAGGCAGTCTGATGCGTTGTCATCAGTCATCGAGTTTTCAATGGTGTGGAATGGTCACATTTTCATAAAAGTCGTTAAAATGATGGCAAAAACCCATTGATTAGCCATCAATTTGATGGTATACTCATTTTAAAAGGAGTATGCCTATGAAAAATTATGTAATACCCAGGACAATCAGCAGCGAAAGAGTAAAGACACTGCGTCACCAGTTAAAGATGACGCAGGGGGAGTTTGCGGCTTTTTTAGGCTGTTCCAAACCGACTGTGGAAAGATGGGAATCCGGTAAAAAGGAAATACGCGGTCCCGTGGTTACGCTTTTAGAGATTCTCTGCAGGGACAGGGATATTCCGAAGGCACTGGAAATTCCTGAAAGAAGCGGTAAGCTGCGTCTTTATTATATGTACGAGGACATGGTCTGCACCATAATTGATGTGGACGAGCCCTGCCAGAAGGTCTGGATTTACAACTACACCAGGGAATTGATGTTTAGGGCATTTGGAAAAAATACCGAACCAACATTCGAGGACTACGAGGAATTCATAGAATCCCGCTGTTTTCCCAGGACAAGGGACAAGCTGAAGCTTGAGCTTGAGCGTATAGGAGTCCCCTTCTACGATCCGATCCTTATCATTGAGAAGACAGAAGGGCGTATGGCAGAGGACAGATTCTGGATCAGGATAGAGAGATGAGCATATGGTAGAATTATTCAGCCGTGACATAAGGGATGATGGAAGACAGTCTTCAAAGGGAAATCAGCTTAAGTGGGAGACAGATGGTATCTGGTATAAAGCTGACTATATGGGGTATGAAGGCTTGTCTGAGTATGTAGTTTCTGAACTTTTGAAACTGTCAACGCTTAGAGATGAGGAATTTGTTTCGTACAGTACGGAGCAGATTCATTATAAATTAAATGATTATACAGGATGCAAAAGTCCGGATTATAGCGGCAGCTGGCAGACGATCACTCTGGAGCGTCTGTTTAAGAAGTTATATGGAAGAAGTCTTAATAGGGACATCTATTCAATAGAAGATACGGAAGACCGTTTGAAATATCTTACCGAACAGGTGGAAAGGGTGACCGGAATAAAAGATTTCGGTGTGTATGTCTGCAAACTGTTCGTAGTGGATGCACTGTTCCTGAACGAGGACCGGCATACCCATAACATTTCTGTACTGATGAATAGCAGCGGTGAATACAGACTGTGTCCCATATATGATAATGGAGCCGCACTTCTTTCAGATACGCAGATGGACTACCCCATGGGAGTCGATATATATCAGCTGATAAAAACTGTTAAAGCAAAAACTATCTGCGATTCCTTTGACGATCAGCTTGACGCGGCTGAGAAAATGTATGGCAGACAGCTATCATTTTCATTTGGCGAAAAGGATGTCCGCAAGATTCTCGCCGGAACAGATATATACGGCGAAGACATAAAGGAAAGAATCCTGCAGATAATCCTTGAGCAGAAAAGAAAGTATGCGTATCTGTTTGGATAGCCTGTTCCCTATATAATATCGTGAAAATACAGCATGTCTATGCTATAATATCTACGATTTTATACATAGAGGGAAAATTTTTATGAGCGGCTTCATTGAAACACTCACATCAGTTAACGACAAGATAAACGGATTCGTCTGGCTGACCATCGGCCTATGGCTTCTGATCGGTACAGGCATCATCATGAGCATAGTGACCGGGTTCTTCCAGGTGACGCATTTCCGTCACTGGATGCAGAAGACCATTGGAAGCGTCTTTAACAAATCGTCCCACAACAAAGATGAAAAGGGAAGCGTGTCGCAGTTCCAGGCGCTCTGTACGGCGCTGGCGGCAACCATCGGTACCGGAAATATCGCCGGCGTGGCAGCAGCCATATGCTTAGGCGGTCCCGGTGCGGTGTTCTGGATGTGGGTTGCGGCATTTTTCGGCATGATGACCAACTACTCTGAGAACATCCTTGGTATCTATTTCCGCAGGAAGAATAAGGACGGCGAGTGGTCCGGCGGTGCAATGTACTACCTTCAGGACGGGCTGGGCGGCAAGGACAGGCCGAAGGCCCTGCAGGTAATTGGCCGTATATTGGCTATAATCTTTGCCGGCTGTGCAATACTGGCATCCTTTGGTATCGGAAATATGGGACAGATCAATAAGATCGTGCTGAATGTCGACTCGGCCTTTTTTGCAAAATACGAGATTCAGCCATTGTTTGGCATTATCCCGACGGTGCCCTTTTCACTGGGGATCATCATCATGGCGATCGGCGGCCTTATCATAATCGGTGGCCTGAAGCGTATCGCATCGGTAGCTGAGATGGTGGTTCCGTTTATGGCCGGACTTTATATCCTAGGTGCTGTTGTTATCATATGCATTCATTTCGGCAGCATAGTTCCCGCATTTTTATCAATCTTTAAATTTGCCTTTGGCGTAAAAGCGGTGGCAGGCGGTGCCGTCGGTACTGCACTGAAAAACGCTATTACCCAGGGATGCAAACGAGGAGTTTTCAGTAATGAGGCAGGGCTCGGTTCATCTGTTATGGTACATTCAAATTCTGATGTGAAAGAGCCGATAAAGCAGGGGCTCTGGGGAATCTTCGAGGTGTTTTTCGACACCATTGTTGTGTGTTCCATAACTGCGATGGTTGTTCTTACCAGTGGGTATATCGATCTTGAGACAGGTCTTTTTACGGAAGCAGATGGAGTATCCGATGCTAACCTTGTAGCTAAGGCTTTCGGCAATGTGTTCGGAGCACCCGGCGAATGGTTTATTGCTATTGCGATCTTTCTCTTTGCATTTACTACTGTCCTGGGTTGGTCGCACTACGGTGGAAAGGCTATAGAGTATCTTATAAATGAAAAGGCCGTTGTGGCATTCAGGATCATATTTGTGTGTTTTATGATCGTGGGGGCTCTTGCCACATCTTCCCTTGCCTGGGACATTTCAGATACATTTAACGGAATGATGATGATCCCTAACCTTATCGGTGTCTTAAGCCTTGCACCTCTGGTGCACAGGCTGACACATAATTACATAAACAGAAAGCTAAAAGGAATCGATGAAAAGCCGTTGCTGTCATTTATCCCTAAGATTCAGGCAGAACATGAGCAGAAGGTTATGGCAGGAGAGGAGTGACGGTAAATAATACTATATAAAATCCTCTAAGGAGTATGACCGGATTCAATGAAACTCCGTTTACCCAAAAAGAAAGAATGTCTTAATATAGGCCTGGCGGCAGCCGTTATCGGAGCGCTGCTTTTATTTCTGTATGTTGATCTTCCGGAAAATAATTATGACGGAGTGTTAAAAGCGTACCCGGACAGTCCGGTTTTTGCAGATATTTCCGCGGACAGGACTCTGGCTGCGATAAATGACAGTTATAAAAAAGTCTATGTCATAGACTATTCCACGCAGGCTGTCAGATACATGATAGACAGTGAGGATATCAGTCAGGACGCAGAAATATTTGATGTGCTGTTCAATGACAGAAATGAACTATTTTTGTATGCGATGGACTATGATCCGGATACCGGTATGCTGCTTTCGGAATACATAGTATGCTGTGACGGAAAGGGTAAAGTGGAGAGGACAATTGCCCTGCCCCCGGTGGATAATGATGTATATGATTCTTCTGTCGGTGGGTTTCATTTTGAGGGAGAGGACCTGCTCTGTGTTGCCAACAGGGATGAAGTTTACAGCATTTTATGCATAGATATGGAGTCCGGAAAATACAGCGTTCAGGCAGAATATGAAAATGAAGATGCAAAAGTAAGCAAATGGATCAGTGCCGCAAATGACGGTTCTTACTATATTACATGGGACAACGGTGAGTTTGGAGTTCTGCAGGCAGACGGAACCTATGAAGAAACCGACAGTTTTGATTTCAGGCTCCGCTCGGATAAAAGCAGCGAAAATACCCTGATAGACCTGGTCACTGCATGCGGCGATAAGGTGATGATCCTGGACGGAGGTTACTGGGACACCGTATACACATATGAAAACGGAGAGCTTGTTCCCTACATTACATTAAAGGATGTATATGGCATCGGCGAAATGGATGTGGATGAGTATGCCAGTTTCACTTACGACAATCTGTTTTTCCCGCTGCATGATGAAGAAGGCGAGCTGGGGATAATCTCACATTACAATCTGATACTTACCGACGGAAGCAATATACATATTGTTGACGGACAAAACGGCTACGCCCTTCCGCTGGGGAATATAATTTTTAATATAGCAAGACCGTCATTGCTGGTATCAGGTGCATTTCTTACGATCATTGGCACGATACTGATACTTGGAAGTCTCATGAAATGGCGTCTGTCGGTGCTTTCAAAGCTTCTTCTCATCGTACTTCCCATTGTCCTGATCGCCATTTTTGTAATAGCAAATACCGTAATAAAGAAAACGGAAAAAACCTATTATGAAACCGAATACGAAAAATATATTGCGATAGCTGATTTCATAAGGAGTAATCTTGATGTAGAGCTTATAAAGGAAATTGACGACCTTGAAGATAGGGATAACGGAAACGTTGATCTTCTTGAAGAAAATCTGTATGACATCCTTTCAGCGGACAGTACGGGATGGAGCGACAGCATAGAGGTAACGATCTATTCATATGATAAGTATGGAATGAACCGGTCATTAGTCAGCTCTACCGGGATATACAATTTCCTTGACTACGATCTTATGCTCACGATGAACCAGCTTGAGGGAAAAAGGATAAAGAATACAGATATCTATGTGACGGATACCAATGCATATTACAATCATTACACGGATATCTTTTCACTGATCCGTGATGATGACGGCGAGATACTGGCTATCGTAAGTGTTTCAGACGATTTTGCAGAATTGGCGAGAAATCTGGATGAAGTAAAAATGAACATCATAATTCAGACTTTTGCACTGATGATCGTTCTCGTCATCCTGATGGTGATACTTTCATTATATATTAACAACAATCTTCGGAGGACCAGCGCAGCTATAAGGGAGATCGGCGAAGGAAACTATGATGAGAAGATAGAAAACATTTCCAATGATGAGCTGGGCGATATTGCAAAAAGTGTTAACCACATGGCCGACAGTATCAGGAGTTCGCAGCAGTCCATTATAACCGGTATGTCCACGATGATAGAAAGCAGGGACAATTCAACCGGCGGGCATATCAAGCGTACCAGTCTCATTATCAACGAGTTTGCACAGACACTGAAGGAGCATGAACATTCCCTTGGTATAAATGACAAGTTCATTCAGGATCTTACCAAAGCTGCACCTATGCATGACTTGGGAAAGATCGCTGTAGATGACGATGTGCTCAGGAAGCCCGGCAAATATACCGAAGGGGAGTATGAAAAGATGAAAGAACATGCACTGGAAGGTGCAAGGATCATAGAGACTCTTCTTAAGGACTCGGATGACAGGGAGTTTGCGAAAATTGCGGTAAATGTAGCGCATTACCATCATGAAAAATGGAATGGCACAGGTTACCCCGAGGGGCTTAAAGGCAGGGACATTCCTATTGAGGCCCGCATCATGGCCCTTGCTGATGTTTTCGATGCACTGGTAAGCAAACGCTGCTACAAAGATGCCTTTGACTATGAAACCGCATATACGATTATTCGTGACAACTGCGGAACACATTTCGATCCGGAGCTGGGTGAGCTTTTCTTAAGCTGCTATGAGAAATTTGAAAAGCTGTACGATAAACTGCTGTCGGAGGAAGAGTAGCCTCTGTGAAAAAGTTCTGCTGTTTATTCACAAAATTCTTTCTACTGTTTTTTCTTGCTTCTTTTATTGGCTGGCTTTATGAAGTCGCCTGCGTGTATGTAATGTTTGGCATATATGTTGACAGAGGCGTGCTGCACCTGCCGGCCTGCCCTATATACGGCTTCGGCATGCTGCTTATGAAATTTTTTACTACGGATTCAATCTGGTGCTGTGGTCCTACGAGCCCTGGCCCCTTAATTACAAAGGAAAGATATCTGTGATAAGCAGCTGCCTGTTCGGCTTTATGACAGCGCTGTTCATGAAACTGGCAGTCCCGCCGGTTGAAAAGCTTTTTGATTCCAAAGCCAAAAACTATGCTGCAGCTGCATCCGGTGCTTTGTTTCTTTTCTGTGTGGGGTGGGAGATATACCATTTGGGATGATCATTTGAAAAAGGTAAATCGCACACATTTTTTCCGGCGAGAATTCAAAAAAACAAAGATGTGAAAGTGATATATTAAATGAAAATTCTAATAGTACCCATGGCCGCCATGGCTGAAACATCCGGCCCGACCGGCAGATGCCGTCTGCTGGCAGAGGGCTTCAGGGATGCCGGCATGGAAACTGCCACATGCAAGGCCAGGGATGTGAACTATAAAACAATACCGGGCATACAGGATTACTATCTCGATACTCCTATGCCCTTCGGATTACCGCGGGCAATCGCATCGCGAACATTTCCCATTGCCCGGAAACTGGGAATTACCTCCAGAAAGACAGTAAACAGCTTCGATGAAGTCCTCTGGTTTACAGGGAATCTTGATTACCGGTATCTGGGAAAAAGTGTCGATTCCGTCAGAAAAGCGATCCGGGACTTCAGGGCGGATGCTGTATATTCGGAATTCAGCATATCTGCGATCATAGCTTCAAAAATTGAGAACATACCCCTCTATGCTACAGTGAGCTATCCAACTCAGCATGAGTTCGCCCACAGGTCAGACCTTGCGGGGGGATTAAATAAGCTCCTTGCAGAGTACGGACTGCCTGAGGCGGACTCTGCACTGCAGCTTTTCGACCGGGCAGACAAGTCCTTCTGCCCAAGCATCAGAAAACTTGAACCCATAGAAAAAGACAGCGTACATTACTGCGGAGCACTGAAATCCGTGTCCCTTAAAGAGCCCTCATCCTCACGGGACAAGATCCTTGTGTACATGGGAAGCGGAACCATATCCCCGAAAAAGATGCAGGATGTCATGAAAAATGCATTCGCGGGAAGCAGTTACCAGGTATATATAGCCTCGGCATCCCTGAAGGAAGAGACGGTGGATAATATACACATTGCCAGGCGGTGGGATTTCGGGACTATGCTTGATGAAGCCGCTCTGTTCATTAACCATGGGGGCCAGAACAGCATCGTCGACGGCCTGCTCCACGGAGTACCCCAGATCATGGTTCCCGGAAAAGTGTTCGAACGGAAGTACAATGCAGATTCCATTGTAAGAAATAACGCAGGGGTCGTGGTTTCCGTTGCGGATTTTAATCCGGTATATATCCGTGATGCTGCTGAACAGGCTATCCGGTCCAAAGAGATGGCCGCCAATGCCACCGCATTGGGAAAAGAGCTGGCAGAAACGGGTGGGATGGATGTCATGATTAGGGAGATAAAGTAAATTCCTGTATTCATCTTCCCTAAAACAAGATAGTCCATAAAAAGTTTAGTACATCACAGATGCGTTGACAAACAATTCTATTTCTGATAGTCTTCAAACTGTTATTGGCAGTCTGCCAGGAACCGTAACGGGTGTCCGCCCGCTGCGTATACCACAAAATAATAAACATACGATGCCTGGACCATTCTGAAGATGTCTTGTCTGATTCCTGTGATCCTTTCCGTTCTTAAATTCTCTTTGGTTCTGTATAGCATCGGGAAAGGAGAGAAGATGAATACGCTAATGCATATACATTGAGAACCGTGTTGAATAGTGTTAAACTGAAAGGAGCAAAGTTATATGGGTGAAAAGGATATAACTGAAAAAGCACTGATATCATGTAACGATGTCTTTGCTGACATAGTAAATAACCTGGTCTTTGGCGGAAAGAAATGCGTTGAAGAGACAGAACTTGAACAAGCGCCGGACAGGGGAACTTATCTGGGAAACAGTGGCTTCAGGGAACTGGAGCGTGATGTGTCAAAGTACTGGAAGGCAAACAATATCCGCATAGCGTTGCTGGGGATAGAAAACCAGACCGTGCCGGAAGACGATATGCCGATGCGGGTAATTGGATACGATGGACTGGCATACCGTGACCAGATCAGGTACGAAACTGACGAGAAAGGAATTCGCAGAAAAGTAGTTGAGCGATGTCCTGTAATAACTCTTGTGTTATACTTTGGTTATGAGAAGCATTGGGATAAGGCCCGTACACTGCACGAGGCACTTGGTGATACACTTAAACCGGAATTAAAAGGGCTGGTGAATGACTATGCAATCAATCTGTACGAGATTGCATATTTGACTGATGAACAGCTGGAAGGTTTTCAAAGTGATTTCAGGTATGTGGCAGACTACTTCGTACAGAAGCAGAGGACAGGGACTTATACAGGCTCACATGAAGAAATGAAGCATGTTCGTGAAGTACTTCAGTTAATGACAGTACTGACCGGGGACAACAGATTTGCTTCAGTGGCAGAGCAGGAAAATGGAGAAAGCGAGAAAGGGGATATTCGTAATATGTGTGATGTTTTGGACGCAATCGAGAAAAAGGGATTCGATACTGGATACGGTTCAGGATATAACGAGGGTGAGGCGTCGCAAGCTAAAAAAGATGCGGTAGGGATGTATCGAAAAGGACTTGATACAACCGATATTGCTGAAATTACAGGCAACAGTACTGAGACAATCCTTGGCTGGCTGGATGAGGCCGGAGTGTTATAGAGTCTAAGTGCTTATGTCATATTTCTGCACGTTCCATAATTGCTGCAGCTTATGACAGTACTGACCGGAGACAACAGGTTTGCTTCAGTGACAGAGCAGGAAAACGGAGAAAGCTGCCGCTTTATTGATTAAATTCAATAGAGTGGCAGCTTTTTTATATACGGTGGCACGAACCTTAAAATGAATATGTTTATATGAATTTCATACCCCTGTCGCTCTAATCTTAGAATACATGCTCAGATATTCTGATAAAATGGCTTTTTCACGGTCGCTACCGGATCGCATTGTCTCAATAATAGAATCAGGAACATAGGCATCACTTCCGTCAGTCGATTTTCCAAGGATAAGATAGTCTAAAGAGCAGTCCAAAACCATACTGAGCTGTATCATTTTTTCGAGTGAGAGACGGGCCTTTCCACATTCTACATAGCTGATGTGCTTAACCGTTACATCAAGTTCGTCTGCCAATATGGTCTGCGTCATTTCTTTATTTTTTCTCAATTCTTTGATACGATGGCCGATTTTAGAATCCAAATTGATTAGACAATCCATTTCTGCTCTGCTTTCTGTGTGAGAATACCTATGCTTTTTCTTTAATAGTCAAATAGAATTGCAAACATGAGACATATCAGTCAGTTAATCTGAATTATACTCGCAGGTTCATTATAAATAAGGCTTTACTCATAAAAAATACAAGATACGGTGCAGACGGTGTAACCGAATAGGTTAATATTGGTGTATAATAGGTGCATATGCATTAACTCAGCAGGTTATTTTTGTTATGTATTTGGAAGGGGTTTCATTCTGTTATTTCTCTTAAAAATACTGACAATATTCTAATCCGGAAAGATTTTAGAAATGGCAGTAATAAATCAAAGTCCTTATAAAGGATCTGCCCAGATTACGAGAGAGCAGTTCCTGTTCTATGAAATGAGAACAACGGCAAAGCTCAGGCGTGAGGGGCTTAAAGATGAAGAAATAATAGATCGGATCGTGGAAGATAACCTGTTCCAGTATCCGACGGAGAAATCTATCCGTCAGATGGCAAAGGCCTGTGTCAACAGACTTAAGGCTATGGGGGATGAAGATCTGATCGAGGCAGTAGCTTCGCAGTCATCTGAGACAGCGAAGCAGATTTGCATGTATGCAATGATGAAACAGTATAGGCTGGTATGGGATTTCATGATCACTGTGATCGGAGAGAAATACCGGATGCAGAACTTCTCATTCAGCCAGATGGATGTGAATGTATTCTTCATGCAGCTGCAGGAGCAGGACGACTATGTGGCTGGGTGGAGTGAGACTACAGTGAAGAAGATCCGTCAGATCCTGATCCGTGTGCTGGCGGAAAATGAGTATCTGGACAATATTAAGGCGGATCATATCAATCCGGTATGGTTGAATCCTGTACTGGAGAATGCGATAAGAAGCAACAATGATGACCGGGCACTCACGGCGTTTAACTGCTTCTCATAGGAGGAACCATGAGCAAGATAAACGAGAGACTGGACAGTCTTAAATTAGAGATACAGAAGCCGGAGTTCCTGGAAGGTAAAGGCTTAAGTAATGAGGTCAATATCCGTATCTTCTGCTATGACGCTGCGGATGAAATGATCGTTCGGCATTTTACAGAGCAGCTGATCGTGGATCAGTCACTGGACTGTCATCTGATTGAACGGAACCTGTATAAGGTGTTCCTGTCCATCTGCGATGAAAAGAGGATTACAGATAAGGCTTCTCAGATGGAAGAAAAGAAGGGGAAGGACTTCCTTTTCCAGAATCTGCAGAAGTTCGCCAATAATAAGAGCTTCGTGGAGAAGATGCAGTACGAGCCACATGAGCCAGGTGATGTGCTGCTACTGACCGGCGTGGGAGAGGTTTTCCCGTTCATGAGGATCCATTCTCTGCTGGAAGCTTTGCAGCCGGAGTTCCCGGACATTCCAATTCTTGTGATGTATCCGGGCAAGTATGACGGCAGATTTGTAAGACTCTTCGACAGACTTGAATCAAATCCGTACTATCGTGCGTTCAGCATCATCGGAAACGAAAACTCAAATTAACAATTCAGGAGGGGTTACGTTATGAGAATACAGCAAATGTTCTACGATGACATTGACCGTAAGATCAATGGAGTCGTTAAGGTAGATCAGGATACAGCTGATGTCCTAAAGCAGGAAGTACAGGAATATGTTATTACGCGGGATATCCGCAAGCACATGATTACCTTCTTCAATAACTACGGCGAATCCTTCCGTGAGTCGACAGCTGATGTGGGCGTGTGGATCTCCGGATTCTTTGGAAGTGGTAAATCTCACTTCCTGAAGATGCTGTCCTATCTGTTGGAGAATAAGGAAGTGGACGGCAGAAAGGTCGAGGATTACTTCAGGGAGAAGTTTGACGATGAAGCAACCTTCATGCCGATCGCAAGCGCTATACGTGGAGAGACCGACACGATCCTTTTCAATATCGATATTGAGGGATCCATCAATAAGGACAAGACAGCAGTGCTGCGTGTCTTCGCAAAGATGTTCTATAACTACTTGGGATTCTATGGTGAAAACCTGAAGTGCGCGAAGATGGAGCAGTTCATTGATAAAAAGGGCAAGACTGAAGAATTCCGCAGGGTATTCGAGGAAAAGAACGGCTCGACCTGGGTAGAGTCCCGTGATGCCTTTGCGTTCTTTGAGGACGATGTGGTGGATACGCTGGTGGAAGTGCTGGGAATGAGCGAGACAGCTGCGCATAACTGGTTTGACGGCACAGAGACCATTGAGACATCCATCGCACAGCTTGTCTCTGAAATGAAGGAATATGTGGACAGCAAGCCGAAGGATTTCCGCCTGTTGTTCATGATCGACGAGGTTGGCCAGTATGTTGGTGACAGTATCGACCTGCTGATGAACCTGCAGTCGCTGGTGGAGAAGATCGGAAGTGAGTGTAACGGCAAGATCTGGGTGGTTTGCACCGGACAGGAAGCAATTGATGAGATTATCAAGACCAGGCAGGACCAGTTCTCACGTATTCAGGCCAGATTCAAGACAAGATTGTCGCTGACATCTTCTTCTGCGGATGAGGTTATCCAGAAGCGTATCCTTCAGAAGAAGGAAGAAGTTACACCGCAGCTGGAGCAGGTCTACAACGAAAATGATTCCGTGCTGAGAAATCTGTTCTCCTTCACGGATGCCATTCTGGACATCAAGGGTTACAGCGGTCCGGGAGAGTTTGCAAGGAACTTCCCGTTTGTACCGTATCAGTTCATCATCATGCAGAAGGTGTTCTCCGAGATCCGCAAGCACGGCAATTCCGGAAAACATCTGTCCGGCGGTGAGCGTTCCATGCTGTCCGGATTCCAGGAAGCTGCACAGAAGATCGAGGATAAGGACGAATATGCACTGGCACCGTTCTATCTCTTCTACGACACAGTTCACACATTCCTTGACAGTTCTATCCGCCGAGTGATCGAGCGCTGCCAGAAGGCGGCCGATTCCAATGACGGAATTGAGCAGCAGGATGTATCTGTGTTAAAACTCTTATATCTTGTTCGTTACATTGATGACATCAAAGCTAATCTGGACAACATCGTTATCCTTATGGCTGATGATATCCGTATGGACAAGATCGTCATGAGAGAGCAGGTAAGGGGTTCACTTGACCGTCTTATGAGCCAGAACTATATCGGTAGAACAGGTGACACCTACAATTTTCTGACAGACGAAGAGCAGGATATCCAGAGGGAAATTAAGAATACTCCGGTTGATACGGCGGCTATCGTGGAACGTATCGCACATACTGTGTTTGGTGATATTTATACGACAAAGAAATATCGCTATGGCAAGTATGACTTCGCATTCGATCAGATGGTGGATGGTTCTACAGTTGGTTCTACTACGGGCGGTATGTGTTTAAAAATTCTGACAGTTGCAACAGATCAGGTGGAACGGTCAGAAGCTAATCTTCTAATGGAATCAAAAGGAAAAGCAATAGTCGTGCTTTCTGATACCCCATATTTTGATTCTTTAGAAAATGCAATGAAAATCAGGAAGTATGTGAAGCAGAGAAATGTGGCGCAGCTTCCAAAGAGCGTAAGGGATATTATAGCCAATTACCAGAATGAAGCTGACAAGTATGAACAGACAGCCCAGAATGACTTGGCACAGGCTATAGTGGAAGCGGAGTTCTATGTTGATGGAGAAAAAATAGAAGTAAAGGCAGCAGCTGTTACATCAAAGGAAGAAAATCCTGCAAAGAGAGACTATGAGATCAAGAGAGGAAAGGCAAAGAACGTTATTGACCAGGCTTTGGAATACTTAGTTTCACATGTATACAGTGAGTTGAACCTGATTACTGAAAATATTGAATCTGATGCAGATATCATAGCTATTCTGACCGGAGCAGTGAAATGGCTTCCGGGTCAGGAACCATACAGGTATGCTGCCGCCAAGGTGGAAGAATATTTAGAAATGCAGGACAGAAAACTTCTGCCTACTTATATGTCTGATGTACAAAGCAGATATCAGGCTATTCCTTATGGATGGCGTGAGATAGATATTGCTGCAGTCGTAGCATATCTGATCGTAGGACAGAAAGTAACAATAAAGTATGCGGGTTCTACTATTCAGCCTAACAATCCCAAACTTATAGATATGCTTCGTAAGAAGAGCGAGATAGGAAAGACACAGATTTCCAAGAGACAGATTGTAAACGCTTCAAAAATGAAGGCTGTAAAAGATCTTCTAAGAGAGTACTTCAATATTATGGATGTACCGGCAGACGAGGATGGTCTGATCCGTTTCATCATTGAGAAGTTTGAAGCCTTGCAGAAACACTACGAGGATTTACTGGCAAAATATGAAGGACATAAATATCCGGACAAGGTCGTGGTTGCTGATGCTGTACAGGTAGTAAAGGATGTTCTGTCACAGCAGAAGGACAATGTGGCTCTGATTGAGCGTGTATTGCAGAGAGAAAACAAACTGTATGATACCCAGGAAGCTATGCAGAATGTTGAAGCGTTCTTTAAGACTCAGGTATCTGTATTCGATGCTGCCGTGAGATTTGATGCAGATCTTAGAAATGATCTTGATTACATCAAGAAGGATGAAGAGGCGAACACGTCACTCAATACCATTCGTTTGATCACGATGATTCCACAATCTGGAAAGTACGATTATAAGAGAATACCGGAATTGAATAGCCTGATGACGAAAGTGAAAGCTTCTCATGATGCAATGCTGGATGAAAAAAAGGCAGAGCTTCTGGAAGTGGTTCGTCAGTGTATGGCAGAAATCCATACGGCAGCAGCTGATGGAAATACACAAGCAAAGGCTATCAGTGATAAGGCAGATACTTACTACACTCAACAGAAGGAAAAAATTGCTGAGAGCACAAGCCTTGCTCTTATGGAAGGGTTCCCGATTCCTATGTGGAACTACAGGGATGAAGCAATATCAAAGATTGACTTCACAAAACTGCCACCGAAAACTGTGGATCCAGATAAACTTGCAGATCCTGTGAAACCGGCTGAAAAGAAATATAAGCCGATATTCCGTCAGTCACTTCTGAAATCAGCAACATTGGAAACGGATGCAGAGATTGATGCTTATGTAGATAAGCTCAGGGATCAGCTGAAGACATTGTTGAAAGGATCTGATGGTATCGAATTGAAATAAAGGAGCGTCAATCATGGACAAAAATGCGATTAAGAAGTATGCAGTCTGGGCACGCAGGGAGCTGATTACACGTGTTACGCAGAAGGCTGAGCAATATGAGATTACAAAAGATAAAACTACTTCAGCTAAAGCTGACAGTATTGGTGGAAGAGTGCTGTCTGATACAGAAAAGAAACAGAGACAAGCACTTATAGCAAAAATAGATAAAGACGGCTTTGAGTCAGTTATGGAAGAGGTTGCCTACACTTGGTTCAACCGCTTTACTGCACTTAGATTCATGGAGGTAAACAATTATCTTCCGAGTCATACTAGAGTATTCACAAATGAAGCTGGCGAGTTTAAACCACAGATTCTGACAGATGCTATTCAGCTTGATCTGGATGGTCTGGATATGTATAAGGTCTTTGAATTAAAGGAAGCTAACAAGACAGAAGAATTGTATAAGTATCTTTTGATTACTCAGTGCAATGCTTTGTCCAGTGTGTTGCCACGTATGTTCCAGAAAATTGCACATTATACGGAACTGCTTCTTCCCGACTATCTTCTTCGTGAAGGCAGTGTAATTGAACAGATGATAGCACTGATACCGGAAGAGGATTGGACGGATCAGGTACAGATTATCGGATGGTTATATCAGTATTATAACAGTGAACCGAAAGATGCAGTTTTTGCGGCGCTTAAGAAGAATGTAAAAATATCAAAAGAAAACATACCGGCTGCAACACAGCTGTTCACGCCTGATTGGATAGTTCGGTATATGGTGGAGAATAGTCTTGGTAGACTATGGATTGAAGGACACCCGAATGATACGTTGAAATCTGAGTGGAAGTACTATTTAGATGAAGCAGAGCAGGAAGCTGATGTTCAGACACAGTTGGATGAAATCCGTAAAGAATATGCAGAACTTAAGCCAGAGGAAATCAGATGCATTGATCCCTGTATGGGATCTGGTCATATACTTTGCTATATGTTTGATGTGCTTGTAAAGATCTACGAAGATTATGGATATACAGCACGTGAAGCAGCTGGAAATATTGTCGAAAAGAATCTGTGGGGATTGGATATAGATGAGAGAGCGGCGCAGCTTTCTTATTTTGCAGTCATGATGAAAGCCCGTCAGTATGATCGCAGATTCTTTACAAGAGAGATTCAGCCGCATGTTTATGCTATCGAAGAGAGTAATGGTATCACATCAGCACCGATGCAAGATATGGGTATTGGACTTTCAAAAGAAGAGTATAGTGAGGCTGTAAAGCAGGCTATGCGTCTCGTGGAAGAAATGCATGATGCTAAAGAATATGGGAGCATTATTCATGTTACTCCATGTGATTGGGAACTATTACGCCGATTTGCTATCCCGAGAGGGGTAAGTGAAGGACAGTTAATGTTGGATATCCATGGAGAAATTGAAGCATCAGAGAGGCTTCAAGTATTGATAGATATTGGAGAAGCTTTATCTCAGAACTATCATGCTGTTGTTACGAATCCACCTTATATGGGCAGCAATGGTATGAGTGCTAAGTTATCTGAGTTTGTCAAGAAGAATTATCCTGAATGTAAAAATGATTTGTTTGCGTGTTGTATTGATCGTGGTTTTGTAATGCTTGAACCATATGGATTTGAAGCTATGATTACCATGGAAAGTTGGATGTTTCTGTCAAGTTTCGAAAAACTCAGATCTAGGATTATTAAAACAAAGACGATAACTAATTTGATACATATGCCTTATTTAGGAAAAGGGGGGACAAGCTTAGGAATTAATTTTGGCACGGAAATGTCTATCATTCATAATTCAAAAATCGACAAATACATAGGGACATATGATAGGATTGCCTATTACGAGACAAATGAAGATGGAATACCATATTCTTTTCCTGTAAAAAATGAGTACTTCAAGAACACAGATCAAGATAGATTTATGGTCATTCCCAACATGCCAATTACATACTGGGTGAGTGACAATTTCTGCAATAATTATTCTAAGAAAAAAATTTCTGACTATGCTGAAGTGATTACTGGTATGACGATTGGAGATAACAATAAATATTTGCGCTTGTGGTATGAGCTGTCATTTGATGAACTTTCCATAGGTAGAAGCAATATGAGTGAGGTTGACATGAGTCATTCATTTTGGGTTCCATATAGCAAAGGAGGGCAACGTCGAAATTGGTATGGTAATTATGAATATGTCGTAAATTGGAGCAAAAAGGAGAATTTCAACCGATCAAAAACGACCTTACAGCACTTATATTTGAAAGAAGCTCTTACATGGCCGTTTGTTACAACGGGCGATTTTTCGGCGCGTTTTCTTCCAAAAGGATTTCTTTGGGACGTTGCTGGTTCTCCATGTTTTTTCAAAGATGAAGAAACAGAACTATATACGTTAGGATTGCTTTGCTCTAAAGTTGCAAATTATATATTGCGTGCAGTGAATCCTACAATTAATGTTCAGGCTATAGATATTGCACGTATTCCTTTAATCGTTAAAGACGAAAAGAAGACAGAAATAATTGAACTTGTGAAGGAGTGTTTAGCGTTAAGCAAATATGATTGGGATTCGTTTGAAACATCGTGGGATTTTGAAGGTGATCCTATCGTGAAAAAAGCTCTTCTCAAAAGACATCAGAATGCCAATCAAGATGTTGAATTAGCAAATGTATTTGAGGAGTTTGAATCAGATATCAGAGAACGATTTAATACTTTGAGAAGAAATGAAGAAGTAATCAATAAGCAGTTTATTGATATTTATGGGCTCAATAATGAGCTTACTCCAACTGTTGATGAGAAAGATGTCACGGTAAGATTGCCCAATCTTCAAGGAGATATCAAAAGGCTGATTTCATATGCCGTAGGATGTATGTTTGGCAGGTACTCAATTGATAGATCTGGATTAGCTTACGCAGGTGGTGTTTGGGATAGCTTGATATATACTTCATTTGCAGCGGATAAGGATGGAATTATTCCAATCTGTGATGATGAATACTTTGAAGATGATATAGTTGGAAGATTTGTGAAATTCATTGAGGTTGTGTTCGGTAAGAGTACTTTGGAAACAAACTTAAAATTTATTGCAGACTCACTTGGCGGTAAATCGTCATCAAGAGATGTTATTAGGAATTATTTTATCAATGATTATTATAAAGACCATTGCGCTATGTGTTCATCAACAAGTTCCGGAAAACGTCCATATTACTGGCTTTTCGATTCGGGAAAGAAGAATGGGTTCAAGTGTCTCGTATATATGCACCGTTATCAGCCAGATACCATTGCACGTATTAGGACAGATTATGTACATGAGCAACAGTCCCGATATCGTACAGCAATTGCCGATCTGGAAAATCGAATTAATGATGCAGGGACTTCTGATCGCGTGAAACTGAATAAGCAGTTAACGACTCTTCAGGCACAGGCGACGGAAATCAGGGAATACGAAGAAAAAATACACCACCTTGCGGATCAGATGATAAGCATTGACCTTGATGATGGAGTGAAAAACAACTATGAAATTTTCAAGGATGTATTGGCAAAGATAAAGTAAGGAAGGTATCGGTATGGATTCAGACAAAATCATACAGGAATTGAATCAGCGTTTTACTGCACCTCTCCCGGAGTTCTATAAACGACGTATCGTTTTTTGGTACGACGAAGATGGAGAGTTTCGGGATAGGCTTGATGAGGTTACGCTGACAGATGCAAAGCTTGTCGCTCTTACAGGCACCAATAACTTTGCTGTGAAAAAACTATTATCGTTGGATGATACCACAAGTAACTATCTGGTATATTGTCCCCTGTCTTATGAGAAGCCGGAAGATAACTGGCTTCTAGATATAGAGCTGTATAGTGAAGAGTTCCGGGCAGATCTTGTGTCTATCTGGATGGATGAGCTGGGGATTCCGTCAACGCCTGCTATGCGCAAGCAGGTAAAGGAGTATCGGAAATTTTTCAATGCAAAGAATCGCAGGGATAAGATTGCAAGTCAGAGCAAGGTTCCTACAGTTTCGGCTCAGCTTCATATGGCTGTCATGGGAGCCCTTGGTGGACTGAAGGATGTTACACCGGCGGCAATCATGAAGGAAGTGCTTAAGGCGGGGCTGGATATCAATACGAATTTTCTGTACAGAGAATTCGTAAACTATGGTGCGGATAAAGCGTTTTGGAGCATGGTGAAGCAGGGATCCGGTTATGATTCTGATAAGCCTGATATCGCCATTCTGGCAACACATATGTTGCTGACTGCCGCAACCAGAACGATACGTCTTGAATATCTTGCAGGGTTGGATGGATTTATTTCATCGCCGCATCAGGCGTTCTGTTTCGACTTTGTATCTGATTGGATGCACAGCGAGGATCAGGAACAGCTGACGGAAATCGCGAAGACTGTGGAAGAAGAATTGAAGCTTTCGACACGTTTTATGAAGCTGGAAGTCAGTGATCTGGTTGATACAGAGATCTTCCCGTGCCTGGACGAAGTAATCCTGATCAAGCTGATGACAGAGATCAGCGACCATATCATTGATGTGGATGTGATCAAGGCTACAGTCGAGAAGCGTCGTACCACGGTAGGGTATGAGCAGTTCAAAGATTATTATGAAGGAATCCTGCAGGTGGCAAATATGCAGGCGTTCTATAAAGAGCATACGACAGGCTTCCATTCGGCAGAGGCTAAGAAGGTCTGGAAAGAATATACATCCGAGTATTATGTAATGGATACCTATTACAGATATTTTCATAAAAATTATGGGGCATGCCTGAAATCATACAATTCGGATCTTCATGACCTGTTTACCCATGTTATGGAAAAGGTGGAAGGTCTGTATAGGAACTGGTTCCTTGGTCAGCTTGGCGGAAACTGGTCTTCGGTGTGTGCAGAGGATTTAGAAAAATATGGATACATCATGGATGTTCCCCGGCAGACGGATTTTTACAAAGAGCGGATCAGTACTGCAGACAGCAGAGTATTTGTGGTTATTTCTGATGCACTTCGATATGAAGTAGCAGCTTCCCTTGCAGAACAGTTGAGGAGGGAAACTCAGGCTAATGTTAAGCTTCAGTCTGTACAGGCAATTTTTCCTACAATCACAAAGTTTGGAATGGCTGCACTGCTTCCGCATAAAGTTTTGGATGTGGAATTACATGGAGATGTATTGAAAGTTATGGCGGACGGAGTATCCACAGATGCTGGGTACCGTGATAAGGTATTGAAATCTGCCAAGTCAAATAGTATCGCAGTACGATACAGGGATCTTGTGAATACTAAAAGAACAGAGCGTAGTGAAATGGTAAAGGGGCAGGAGGTTGTCTATATTTATCATGACACAATAGATGAGGCAAGCCATACTTCAGATACTAAAGTGTTCCCGGCTTGTGATGAGGCAATTGATGAACTGAAGAACCTGACTAGGATAATATGCAATGATTTTGGTGCAACGCATATATTGTTTACGGCAGACCATGGGTTCTTATACACATATAGTCCACTGACAGAAGATGAGAAGATTGGATTCGATGATACCGCAGTAGAATACGGCAGGCGTTTCGCTATCATGATGAAGGATTCTAATCCGGAATATCTTCAGAAGGTACAGTTCCTTGAAGGTAAGTCGGAATATGATGCATTTGCACCAAGGGAGAATGTTCGTATTAAGAAATTGGGCGGCGGGCTCAACTTCGTGCATGGTGGTATCAGTCTTCAGGAAATGGTAGTGCCGGTTATTGATTATCATTTCCTTAGAAACCAGAGCAAGGAATATCAGAGAAATCAGAAGAAGTATGATACAAAGCCAGTAGAGGTAAGCTTGCTTTCGGCAACACATAAGATCAGCAATATGATATTCTCACTGAACTTTTATCAGAAGGAACCGGTGGGAGATAACAGGGAGGCTGCTACATATCAGCTGTATTTTACGGACAGCAACGGAAAGCAGATCAGTGACATTGCAAAGATTATTGCTGATAAGACAAGTGATAATGGAAAGGAACGTACCTTTAGGTGCAGCTTCAATCTGAAATCGCTGAAGTACGATAATAAAGAGATTTATTATCTTGTGATTGCGGATGCCGACGGACTTGTGGTATCACGTGAAGAGTTCCAGATAGACATCGCTTTTGCGGTGGGCGAATTTGATTTCTTTAGTTAAGTTGGAAGGAGTGAGTTTTTATGGAGCCACCGGCTGAAAGCACCGAAGATAGGCGTGATGAAATAAAGAAAAAGCTACGTCAATGTTTTGACGGAAAAATTGTCCGTAAAGACCTGACGAAGAAAATCAAGGAAGGTGCAAATGTACCTGTGTATGTGCTGGAATTTTTGCTTGGTCAGTACTGCAGCTCTGATGATGCTTCTGTTATAGAGCAAGGTGTAGAGAATGTGAAGCGGATCCTGGCAGACAACTATGTACGGCCGGACGAGGCAGAAAAGGTATTATCGAAACTCAGGCAAAAAGGAGCGTATACGGTTATTGATAAAGTATCCGTCAATCTGAGTCTAAAGTACGATATGTATCTTGCAGAGTTTTCGAATCTCGGTATAGTCGGTGTTCCTATTGCAGAGGAGTATCCAGAAAAGTATGACCGATTATTATGCGGAGGAATATGGTGTATCGTTCAGTTGGAATATAATCGGGAGGAAGATGAAGAAGATGTCGGACCTACGATTGGCTTCAATTCGAAACTTCCGAAATCGAAGGATAAAAAATCGGCTCAGACTTTAATTAGCATAACGAAATTAACGCCGGTTCAAATGCCCCATGTTGATATGATAGAGCTGAAGAGCGGAAGAAAGTCTTTTTCCAAGCAGGAGTGGATTGATATCTTGCTGAGATCGATAGGGATGGAACCGGATTCCTTAAGTGAACGGGAAAAGTGGCTTTTGCTTTTGCGTATGGTTCCGCTGGTTGAGAATAATTTCAATCTTTGTGAACTCGGCCCAAGAAGCACGGGAAAATCCCACATATATAAAGAAATATCACCTAACAGTATTTTGATTTCTGGCGGACAGACAACCGTTGCAAACCTTTTCTACAATATGGGAAGGAAGACGGTTGGACTTGTCGGTATATGGGACTGTGTGGCTTTCGATGAAGTGGCCGGGATTAATTTCAAAGATAAAGATGGTATCCAAATCATGAAGGATTATATGGCATCAGGGTCTTTTGCAAGGGGAAAAGAAGAAAAGGCAGCATCTGCATCGATGGTATTTGTTGGCAATATCAATCAGAGCGTGGATGTACTGCTGAAAACTTCTAGCTTATTTGATCCGTTCCCACCGGAAATGGGTACGGATACAGCCTTTCTTGACCGTATTCACTGTTATATTCCGGGGTGGGAGATTACCAAGTTCCGTCCGGAACATTTTACAAACGATTATGGCTTTATCACGGACTATCTTGCAGAGTTCATCAGAGAGCTGAGAAAAGAACAGTATGGCGACGCACTTGATAAATATTTCAGGCTTGGTAAAAATCTCAATCAGAGAGATACAATTGCGGTTCGGAAGATGGTTGGTGGTCTAGTGAAGTTAATTTATCCAGATGGGGTTTATACAAAAGAAGATCTGGAAGAGATCCTTCAGGTCGCCCTGGAAATGAGGCGTCGCGTGAAGGAACAGTTGAAGAAGCTGGGCGGTATGGAGTTCTATGATGTGAACTTCTCGTATATCGATCTTGAAGATATGTCCGAGCATTATGTGTCAGTTCCGGAACAGGGTGGAGGCAAGCTGATTCCTGAAGGAATGTGCAATCCCGGACAGGTTTATACTGTATCGCAGGGGAAGTCCGGCATGATTGGAGTATTTCGTTTGGAAAGTCAGATGCTTCCGGGGGGCGGCAAGTTCGAAAGAACAGGGCTTGGTTCGGACAGGGAAGCGAAGGAAAGTACAAATTCGGCATTCAGCTATCTAAAGGCAAACGGGAATCGGATAAGCGGAAATATAAGTACCACTGCGAAGGACTATATCATCAATTATCAGGATCTTCAGGGTATAGGTATGACTGGCAAGTTGGCTTTGCCTACTTTGATTGCATTATGCTCTATCGCATTGGGAAGACCGGTGCAGAGTTCAACCGCTATCCTAGGTGAGATTAGTATCAGTGGTACTCTGATCAAAGTTGAGAATCTGGCTGACACGCTGCAAGTCTGTCTGGACTCCGGTGCCAAGAAGGTGCTATTACCACAGACATCATTTACGGATTTTGCTACGGTGCCGCCAGAACTGATGAGCGCGTTCCAGTTGATCCCGTACCAGAGCGCAGAAGATGCAGTGTTCAAGGCACTGGGGGTTGAGTGAAATGGGATTGGAATTTAATAATGCGACAGGAAATATTCCAATATATAGACACAGAACTCTTCCGTTAATTACAACGGGGGAATTTGATTTTTTTAGGTGCGTTGAATTCTCTAAGGGAATGTATGGAAAAACAGTTAGTGAACTTCATGCGGGTAACTTAAGACTAAGCAGAACGGATAATCGTTATGCAAACTTATTTCCCGGACAGAGGTTGTCGTATTGGGCCGATAGTCCAGAGACGGCAAGGACAGAAATAAAGCGTTGGGGCAGCGGAAAAAACATTTTGACCTTTTGGGCGTATGATGATGGTAGTAGTTTTATACCAACAGTATATCCAAGGAAAGAGTTGCTGATTATTGATGGTACACAAATTGAATTTAACAAGATACTGAAAAAACTTGATCATAATTCAGAATTAAGCAGAGGTGATAAAGAGCTAATTGATGATATTGCATATCAGGAACCGGATTGTTTAGCATATGAATCAGAAGCTATTAAGGGAAAAATGAATTTTCTTTTCTTTGAACATGGATTCAAGAAGATTTCTTTAAGGGAAGTTAGATTGCGGCTTGGAGAAGAAAAAGGAAAGAATCATAATGTAATAGTCAATGCAATGTCTAGTGATTACACACCTGTAATTAAATCCTATGGCGATATGTTTATGCCAATAGCTAGAATAGTGCATGATAAAAAATATGATGAATCAGATGAGTATAAGCTGAGATATCAAGTATATTGCGATAGTATGCAACGCATACCAAAAATATAAATTTAAGTAGAACTATTTTGGTAAAAACATGCGTAGATCTAGCTTTTAAGAATTAGTATATTTAGGTCACCAGAGAGAAAATGTTTTTTGCATTTCCTGCCCGTATGTGCTATACTCTGTTCACAAGTTCATCCGGGTATGTGTCAGGCGTTTCGCCGGAGCATTTCGCTCAGATTCCCGATTTGTATTTATTGATTTATTAGTGAACTTTTTTTTCGTAGGAATTTTCTTTTGTACTTGGATGGACATACGTAACTGGTAGTCTATTTTTGTATGGAGGGAAAAATGGGTAAAACAAAGACAGCAAAGAGTTATGAGGAGCTTAGGTTCAGTGACGACTTCATGTTCGGCAAGGTAATGGAGGATAAGGAGCTCTGCCGGGAGGTGCTGGAGTGTCTGCTCCAGCAGCCGGTAGGCGAACTGACCGAAGTACAGACCCAGCGTGAGTTTAGGTATACATCTGACGGAAAAACTATTCGTTTAGATGTTTATAATGAGGACAGCGACGGACGGATATATGATGCCGAGATGGAGAATCTGAACCATAAAACGGCAGAGCAGCACCAGCTCCCAAGGCGAAGCAGGTTTTATCAGG
>DGSK01000056.1 GCA_002393955.1 Lachnospiraceae bacterium UBA4364
GGCCTTGCTGTCCCTGTGCCCCCTGGAATACAGACCCGTTTTGTTGCATAGGCTGTCCCTGGAACACTGACTGGCTCTGCTGCATAGGCATGCTCTGAAATCCGGATCCATTCTGCTGCCCCTGCATCATCGGCCCGTTATTCTGCATATTCATCTGCATCCCGGGCTGAGTCATTGCGACACCGGCCATCCCGGCTCCGACCACTGACGTTTTATTCTTTTTCTTCATCTTCTTCCTGTAGCCAACCACCGGATTGATACGGGAAGCCGCTATAGCCTGCATCACTATGGATGCAATGATCATCATTGCCAGGGAAACTATTATCCACCCCCATGCCGTCACGAATACAAGACTCGAGAAAATATCCTCTATAAACTCACCACCCAGTACCGTTGCAAAGAAAGTGATGAACATTATAAGCGGATTAAACAGCAGACTTAAAGCCGACAGTATTTCCGGTGACATTCCCATTATCCCGCTTATGGATATTATGGGAATAAAAGTTCCTCCGGACAGCAGTCCGTATATAACATAGGAAATGATGATACTAACCAACGATTTATTTGAAAAGGTGGAGCTCATGATCCCTATGGAACCGACATATATCGCAAATACAAGAGTAAGGAGCAGAAAAGCAAACAGCGCCCACCAGCTCACGCCTCCGACAGTAAAGGATATCGCCATCAAAGGTATGCTTCCCACAACGAACATCATCACCCTTGTAACCGCAGACAAAAGCTTTCCCCTGATGATAGCATGTGGCGTCATAACAGTTGTAAGCAGTATATCAAAGGTCTGCTTTTCTTTCTCTGATGTAATGGCTGATGCCGTAAGAATAGGTGTTATCAGCGCCACTATCACAAGCTCCGTCCCGCCGATGATCGGAAAAAGGGACACCATGCTGCTGTACATATTGGTATAACCCACTGACTCATACATAATAAGCATCGCGAAAAGGAAGATCACCCCGAGAACTGCTTCAAAAGCAAAGAGTCCCCAGGAAAACTTCATATTTCTTGCGATAACCCTTAGATCCTTTTTCAATATAGGATTAAGCCTAAGCTTTTTATTTCCGGATTTACTCATTTACATTCTCCCCTGCATATTGCCGACACCGGGGTTCACCGTTGCCGCACTCCCCTCAGTAAGCTGCATGAAAAGCGTCTCCAGACTCTGCTCTTCCTTCCTGAATCCGCCGATCATCACTCCGGCTTTCATCAGGCTCATGACTATCCTGTTTATCTGGTCTTCCTCGCCGCTGCAGCTAAGTACTATCTCATTTTCCCTGACCTGCCAAATGGAAGCCTCGGGCAGTTCCTTTACACGGGACACAGCCTCTTCCATATTTCCGTTAATGGAGATTATCAGGTGATGTTTATCCACACCTATCTCAAGAATGTCGCTCATCTTGCCTGCTGCCGCCAGCCTTCCGTGGTTCATGATACCCACGCTGGTACACATCTCCGCAATATCCGCAAGTATATGTGAACTTATGATTATGGTCTTGCCCATGGAATTAAGGTTCATGAGCACTTCTTTCATCTCCACTCTTGCTCTTGGATCCAGACCCGAGGAAGGCTCATCCAGTATAAGGAGCTGCGGGTTGTGAAGCAGCGCTCTGGCAACGCAGAGCCTCTGTTTCATACCTCTGGAAAGGGTATCCACATATTGTTCCTCCAGATTTTTTAAATTTACCAGCTCCAGCAGATCGCCTGTCATCCTGCGAATATCCGCATCATCTATGCCGTATATGGAACCATAAAACTCCATATACTCCTTTACTTTGAGATTGTCATACACGCCGAAGAAATCCGGCACATAACCTATGCAGCGCTTTACCTTATCCGGATCCTGTGCAAAATTGAAACCACCGATCTCTATATAGCCTGCGGTGGGCTTCAGCAGTCCGCACACCATCCTTATGGTCGTGGTCTTGCCCGCACCATTGGGGCCCACGAAACCAAACAGGTCCCCCTTAGGAACATGGAGATTTAAATTATTCACCGCTGCAAAGCGTCCATAAAATTTTGAAAGATTAATAATATTTATCATCTGCAGCCCCCTCAATCCGGTAATACATAATAGCAGGCAAAACATTCCTTCTTTTCGCGTGATGTCACCAGGCTATCCTTTGTATCAAACAAAACTATGGCATAATCATCATATGCTCCAAGCTCAACCGCTGCCGTAGCAAGAGCCGCAATGTATTTAGCATCTGAATATTCTTTCTTTTCATACCGTCTTACAGCATCATATGAAAGCTCCGAGCTTACACCGTTGTAAAAATCATATGCACGCTCGTCAAGGGTAACACTCTTTCCTGCCTTTACATTATCAATGATGGCATATCCGCCATTACATACAAGCAGCACTTTCTTGATATCCCTGTCTGAATTATTAGTAAATGAGCCTTCTATGACGCTATAGTCATTTGTCAGTTCTACACTGAAATCGTCACTGCCAAACTCGCTGTCATTATCAGTCACAGCGCGGTAACATACCGTAGAGAATACCGACTTCGGCTTATATGTAAGCTTTACTCCATCCGGCGTCCTTGCAGATCCGAAATAATATCTGTCATTATGCTTGTAGTCATACATAGAGGAGCTGCAGAAATACAGACCGGCAGCATCAACATCATCATCCAGCTTTATGGTCCAATCCTTTGCTTTTGAATTGTAGCCGAAAATATATTCAGACTTGACACTGCTTCCGTCAGCCGCCTGCACCGATATGCATGCAAGAGCCTTGTTATGCAGATTGAAGCCCCTGCTGAAAAGGTAAGTAATGCCCACAAAAGCAACCGCTATGACAGGTATAAATAACCACATTTTCTCGCGTTTATTTGCAGCCTTAAGTATAAGATAGATTCCCGGACCTACCAGCACGATATACACTGCCATGGAAATAAATAAAAGCGGAAGATTGATAGTTCCTCTTCCCTGAAGAACAGAGAAAAGATCATCAAAATCACTGTTGATACCCGGATCCGTAACAGTTGACTGTGAATTGATAACAGAAGAAAGATCAGACAGAACATCGCTTACGAAATAATTCGCATCCAGCGTAGAATCCGAAAGAGCAAATGGAACAAGCATTATCACGCCCTTACCCTCATCTTTCATAGGCAGGGAATACTGTATGCTTCCTGTATAATATCCTCTGTTGAAATACCCGTTGCCGTACGTGATATCGGCACACTGCATAGTACCGCTGTAATCCAGCGTGTAGTAAGTACTCTGGGGATACAGTGACTTGCTGTTGAGTGTCACATCGACAAAACTCTGATCGAATCCGGAGAAGGTATCATCCATGGCGGCACCTGTACCGATTACCAGTGCTCCTCCGCTTCTCACCCAGTTCTCAATGTTTGCTATCGCAGTAGAAGAAAGCGCAGAAACATCATAATCATCAATTACAAGCATCCTTATGGAGTTATAGGTGAAATTGTCCTCCATATCTGCTGCCGTAAGATCCTTCTGCTCCAGGTCATTATTCAGGTAATAACCATAATTATACGAATTGATGTACAGAAGCGAAGATGGATTGTCACTCAGCACTCCGTAATACCATTCACTCTCATCAAAGAGACTGTGCTGCTTATGGTCATAAAGGACCTTGCCCTTTTCATCCAATACCTGCAGCCTGATATCCGCATCATCAAAATGCATACCGTTAGGTCTCGGGAAATTAATAGTAGTCACGTCCTCCGAGCCGGCGGCAACAGCGATATAAGTATCATAGGTAAGGGCACCATCTGTCTGCGAATAGTTATCACTCGAGTAATCACTGATGAATACCCTGACATATCCGCCGAAATCACTGCCCTTATTCTTTACTTTTACACCTATGGTCACAGTATTGTCATTAGGATTTTCCTGGGCTCCTGTCACCTCGGCCTCAACATTGGAACTTGCAGCGATACTGCTCATGCCGGAACATACCAGAACTGCCGCCACAATAACAGCAGCGACTGATATTATTCCCCATCCTCTTTTTTTTATCATTTTCCCCACTCTCTTTTATGCGTAAGTGTAAAACTGATTGCAACTGTTCCGGACATGACTGCCCGGATCAGTTATAACTCATTATTTATTGAACATCCCATCGATCTTCTCACCGATGATCGGAAGAGGCTTCATTGTACCCTGTACTGCATTTATGATACCAAAAATCATTAAGACAAACGTTACCAGACCAACAATTCCGCCGATACCACTTGTCAAAACCGATCCTAAAGAAACCAGCATACCGTTAGTTCCCAGCGCAACATCTATAAGGCCCACTATAATTCCCAATACGATTCCTATAATTACCATTATAATGGACAATATTATATTTATGGCAGCCAGCGCCATCCCCTGTATCGCATGAAACTTAACGTAAGCAGAATCCTTCTTTACCAGCATACCGATAAGACCTACGATCCAGAAAGGATATGCTAATGCTGCCAGAGCCTTGTTTCCTCCATCCTGACTGTCAGGTACAGGTCCGTAATTCTGCTGTTTGTCCATATTAACCATGTTTTCGTCCTCCCTTTTCACTTTGTTTTTTTTCTGAAACAGACGTACTGTCCGGCCACGTCAGAAACCATATATGACATTCCGACATGATTTCCAAAACAATACGCCACTAATTATATATTATATGCAGATTTTTTTCATCTTTTTATTTCTTCCACATAATGAACCGACTCAAGGTTGCTTAAGGATGCCAGTATGTCCATATGTTTTGTGCGTTTTTTCAGGTCAACTGTTATCATTACAGCTGCATCCCCTTTTTCTATGGTTGCTTTTTTCTGCTTCTCCATAGTTACTATCTCATACTCACCGGAATGCAGGAATTCAAGGAGCTCCTTTATCCCCTCCTTGCCTGTGACCTCAAGATAGAGATTGATATACTGAGAGCTTCCTTCCAGCCGGCTGCTGACATGGCTTAATGCTATGACAATGAATATAATAACAAAAAAGCCCAGCAGGCTTCCGACCACATAGCCCGTCCCCAGTGTTATACCAAGTGCTGCAGTAGTCCAGAGCGTAGCCGCGGTGGTAAGGCCTTTTACATAGTTCCTGCCGGTTATTATTATGGTGCCGACACCAAGGAAGCCGATACCGCTCAGAACCCCCGCCGGAAGACGGGCCGTATCGGTATTGCCGGTTGCTTCGAAAAGATAAAGATTCGCAATTGCCGCCAGCGCAGATCCCGTGCAGACAAGTGCAAAAGTCCGCACGCCTGCGGTCTCACCCTTTGATGCACGTTCAAGACCTATAAGTCCGCCCAGCAGAGTCGCCAGAAAAAGCCTCACTATGACGCTTATGATATTAAAATCCTGAATATACTGCAGTTTGTCCATATTTCCTCACATCTGATGCTTTACCACCTGGTACTCATCACCCTGCTTGAAAAAAGGGCAGGCCGAGGTATCCCCCTTAATGAACCTTTCCATATCATCCTGGTCCAGCTCCATATCGCAGGTGTAGCAGTCCAGTTCCTCGTCATATTCATAATTCATGCAAAGATCACATCTATCCATACAAAACTACCTATTTTTCATATCATACAGTTTAACTTTTACAATACATTTTCGGTATTCACAGGTCCACGCGCATGCGGCAAACCACATTCAGCAGCGATCAGCATGCTACAATACCGTATAATAAGTATATCAGATATCTACGGTGTATGCCCTACAATTTAAAATCCAGTGTTTCCCTTAAAGTGATTTCCGGCTTACCCTCTTTAGTGCCATACTCCAGGAGATACCCCCCCGCATTGTCCGGAAGCCATTCCCAGTATGACTTCTTTGCATAAATATGCGCTTCCATCCATGCCATTATCACACCGCCATGCGTGACCACCACAAGGGAGTTTCGCCCGGCATCAAGGCTTTCTTTTATAAGCACATCCATGGCTGCATTCGCTCTTTTGCTGAATCCCTCTCTGGATTCACCCTCCGGACACTGCATTTTGCCTTCGGAGTCTATCCATTTCCTGTATTCCGGATCGTTTTCCATTTCGATATAGTTACGCCCCTCAAAAACCCCGAAATTCATTTCCTTTATTCCATCCACACTGACTTTTGGCGCATCCGGGAAAAGAATTCCGGCAGTCTCTGCAGCCCTGGACAAAGGAGATGTATATACCAGATCAGGATTGAAAGGAGCACGCTTTATGGCCGCCCTCCCTTCATCAGACAATGGTACATCAGTCTGTCCCTGATAACGCTTTTCTTTATTGAATTCGGTTTCACCATGTCTTATGAGCCAGATAAGCATATGCTCTTTTCCTCCTTGAAAGTTATGTCAGCTGTACCGGTGTCATGCGCTGACAGTCCCGGGAAAGTATATTAAATGAATTACGTAATTGCTTAAAACATCAGCCATGAAATATTACTGCGATCATCGGGTACAGCGCTGCGATCACAAGCAAAAACAGCGCTGTGGTCACATACATAAGTTTGCAGGCCCTGATAATGTCTCCGGGCGCTATCTCCCGCAGGGCATCACCTATATACTCCTTGGTTTTGAGCTTTCCGAAATAGTATGCATCCCCGGCAAGCCTTATGTCCAAAGCCCCGGCACATACACTTTCGCACTGGGCGGAATTGGGGCTGTCGTGCTTATACCTGTCACGCCTGAATATCCTCCAGGCATTTGCCGAGTCATATCGCAGCATGAGTGCTGCAACCACCATGAGAAGTGCGCTTATCCTCGCCGGGATATAGCCGGCTATATCATCCAGGACCGCAGCTGCCGTTCCGAAATATCTGTACTTTTCATTTTTATAACCTATCATGGAGTCCATAGTATTTATGGCCTTATATACCATGCCTCCCACCGGTCCGCCTATCAGCAGGAAAAATATCGGAGCAATGACCCCGTCATTTGTATTCTCTGCCACGGTTTCAACCGCTGCCCTTGCTATTCCGTTTTCATCAAGCGACTCAGTATCACGCCCCACTATCATGGAGACAGCTTTCCTGGCTTCCTCTGTCTTTCCCCTTACAAGAGGCCTGAATACAGCCATGGCCGCATCATAAAGACTCCTTGCTGCCATACAGTACGCCGATATGACGCTCATTATGGCAATGGAAATATACTTTGTCCCCAGATACTTTCCTTCGAAATAATATGAGATAAATACAATTCCAAAAGTGATCCCGCCGGTAATCGAGATTACAATGATCACTAACAGCGCCCCAAGTAAGCGCTGCACGATCCGGGGATTT
This sequence comes from Lachnospiraceae bacterium UBA4364, assembly GCA_002393955.1. Lineage (GTDB taxonomy): Bacteria > Bacillota > Clostridia > Lachnospirales > Lachnospiraceae > NK4A136. The sequence goes on from DGSK01000056.1 coordinate 7,230, forward strand.
TTTTTATGCAGAAGTATTTTTTCGAGCAGGGATATGAGCTTGCCGATAATGACCACCGGATGGGGAAAGCCTTGCGGATCCCCAACCAGGCAGTCAAGCAAAAAGCCCAGATATACACTTATCAGAACGTCATACCATGAAAAAGACATTTCGGACTATCATGCCATTACAGACATGAACGCAGTGAGGATCGTCATCCAAAGCTCGGCAAGACAGAGGAACCAGCCTGCCAGGTCACCGTTTACGCCTCCAAAAAGCTTTTTACTTCTCATCCAATAATACATGAACACCAGCACGGTTGTACCTATAAGCACACCGCCGGCCGCAGGATTAATACAGAGCATTGCAGCGATTACCGCAATTTCTTCTACTATAAGTATAGCGAGTGACACTTTGTTGACACCGCTCTTATCGTTATTATTCTCCAGCTCAAGTGCTTTTTCACTATACCTTCCGGAAAACCTGAAAAGCGTTCCCTCCTTATTGGCCGAAGGAAGAACCACTGCTGAGAACGCACTCATTACACGTGCAAGCGTAAAACAAAGACACCATACCATTATCAGCTCTTCAATGTTGTAAGGCGCAACCGGTGTTTCAGGCATTCCGATCACATTGTACTCCTGGAAAACGTCCACGCTGTAAGAAATGAGACCACCCTCAAAAGAATAGTAAAGTATCATGTATACAGCTGCAAGGAACAGGCCCACAAAGGTAATAAGTCTGATGATAGCAAAAGAACCGATATGCGGATCCTTGAGAACCTGCAGTCTTTTTTCCTTATCGCCAAAACAATTTATCGCATCGGATGAATCCATGAAACCATCCAGATGTATTCCACCTGTTATGATTATGGGGATTGCACACATTATGACAGTCGCAGCCATGGCCGGAAGATCCCATTCCTTGAAATAATAATATACGGCATATTCCGCAGCACCCACTAAAAGACCGATCAGCGGGAAAAACACTATCGCATGCTTCATGTCCTTTTCTTTCCACTCGAAATTAGGGACAGGAATCCTGGAATACATTGATACCGCAATACAGAATGATTTAAAAATGTTCATTTTCTATATATCTCCTTCCGTTTTCAGCCTGCAAAATCAGGCATCATGATCTTTATACGTCCGCTTCCGTCGAATACCACGCCAAAATCCATACATTTGTATCCGGCAGTACTGTCATCCAGATAATATTCTATCGGCACATTGTAATCACCATATTCATCCATATTGGATTCACTGAAGAAAGTATCCCCAAAACCATGCTCGGTGATGATCTCATAAAGAGCATCGGCCCCGCCTTCGGGATACTCGCCCTCAAGCCCCGGAAATGCCTTCAGAACGAAATCAGAAGAAAGCTCATACTTTTCTCCGGCAAAAGCCATTTCAGCTTCCATAGACTCCTCTTCACCGCTTTCATCCAGATAGCAGGAATAATTCTGTCCCAGTACTGCCGCCGGCTTATCCCCTTCTTCCTCGAAAAGATATATCCTCATGGGAATATAATCGTCGTACTCATCATATATCAGGCTGCTTTGCTCAAGACTGTCTGTATCTGCGATACCGTAATCTGTTGCCAGTATCCTGTAGCTGTATCTCCATCCGATGTCATCAGCCCAGGTGTGAAGACCGGTATTTGCCATATAATACAGTTTACCGTCAATATAAGCACCATGATCTACGAAAGTATAAACCACCCCGGGATCAGCTTCGGTTCCGGAAAAAAGATTGATACCGGTGCAAACCCTTTTTCCGCTTTCATCAAAGTAAAACAATTCCATATTTTCATTTTTATAGTCGAGATCATAATTGGTCAGACCATACGAAACACTGCAGGGCCTGCCCTCTGTCATTACCATCTCGCCATCCTTAAGGATAAATGCAGAACATTCCGCATCAGTATCCTCAACAACAGCAGTATGATCCGGACCATCAACATCTGCCACAAAAGTAAAAACACTCTGAAGCATATTCATGGTTCCCGCATAGTAGCCTCCGGATATGTAAATCTTCCGGCCATCTGTTTCAAATTCTTCAACCGAAGGATATCCAAGCTCATCGCTGTATTCAATGCTTCCCAGCTCATACCTGTCCCCTGTAAGAGGATTTTCGCTTATTACACGTATAAGATCATACTTCCAGTCTGCGTAGATTATATAGTCACCGCACACCCCGAAAGCTTCCGGCGAATCCACGTCACTTAAGTCAAGATATTCCTTGCCATCCCTGTATACCATGTATGTATTCGGTCCGCCATAAATATAATTCTCTATAGCGTAAAAACTTCCGTCGTCACTTATACTCTTTACGTTTCCGTCAGCGATCACCTGCTCGCCGCTTCCGTCCGGGCTGATGGAATATACCACACTCTTGATCAGATCGGTACCGGCATATCCGGAATCATCGGCATCACTGTTGTCTGCGGATGATACCATCTTCATTCCGTAGAATCTTCCGTCATAATAAAAGAAATCACCATATCCCGTGTCAGCAAATGCAACCGTTGGGGCAGTCTCACCATCCTTTATTTTCATCATCCTGCCATTTCCACCATCAGCGCTCGCATTTGTAAAATTTCCGGTAAGGTCCATAACATCACCATCATACTGTCTGAAATAAACCGTATCTCCGACTTTTACAAACTGGCTTCCGTTATTTTTAACGATTTCAGATATTTCATTATCCACTGCAGCGCTGCCACTGTCTCCGGTGCTGCCATTTCCTTCCGGATGTTCCGTATCCTCACTGCCTTTGCCGTCTTCACTAACACCACCTTCGTCCAGTTCCTGCTGACCTGAAGTTCCGGAATGGTCCGTCGGGCTGCATCCCGTCAGCATTCCACAGGAAAGAGCAGCTGTCATCATTATTATAAATAACCCGTGCTTTTTCATGTTTCCCCTCCAAATAGTATTTCCTCATAAATTCAGAGTATACAATCTATATTATTTTATCAAAAGTTTGCCTGATAGTGTCATAAAATATGTTAAAATCTCTATGTTTGCAGTAAACTGCATACTGAAAAAAGTTTTTGCGTACAGATGTTTTAATATATGAAATATGAAAATCACTCAAACTCAGATAAAGACCGCCCCCGGAAAGTCTTTTTTCACTGCTTATCCGGGGCTGTACTCAAATGGATAGCCATTGTTACCATGCTTATTGATCATTTTGCCGTGGCAGTCTACAAGCCTGCCCTGCGCAATGACTTTGCTATCCGTCCCGCCCTTGAACAGTACTATGACATAATGAGGGATACCGGACGAATAGCTTTTCCGATCTTTATATTTCTCCTTATAGAGGGCTACAGACATACAAAAAATTCCGGCAAGTACCTGCTTCGACTTATCATATTTGCAATCATATCCGAGCTGCCCTTTGATCTGGCACTCTTCGGCAGAATCTTTTTTCCGGAAAAACAGAATGTATTCTTCACACTGATAATCGGTTTCCTTGTTATATTTACCATAGATCATATAAACAGGGAACTGCGTTCAAGATTTGACATGACTTCCGGCTTGCATTTTTACGAAATCCCTTTATACGCAGGCATGATCGCAGTCGGATGTGCTGCCGCATATTTTCTAAAGACAGACTATTCATATGTCGGTGTACTTGCCATCTGTATAATGTGGCTGATGAGGGAAAAGCCGGTTACGGGAGCGATAATGAGCTGTTTTTCACTGCTTCTTTCCTCAGACAGGGAAATTTTCGCCTTCATAGCAATCCTGCCAATACTTCTCTATAATGGAAAAAGAGGACATCAGATAAAATATATTTTCTACATATTTTATCCTGCCCATCTTCTTATACTATGGCTGATACACAGATTACTGTAACTAAAAACCGGTATGATGAAGTTTAAGTTTATTTCTGTATTCTTCCGCCAATTCAGAAAGCTTTCTGAGTCTGTGGTTTACTCCGGACTTGCCTATAGGCGGGTCCAGCAGTTCCCCTAATTCTTTTAACGGAAGGTCCGGATTCTCAATACGGATATGCGCCATTACACTTAAGTTTTCAGGAAGACAGTCCAGTCCAACATTATCTCTCAGGTATTCAATATCTTCTATCTGACGCCCCGCGGCCGCAGCAAGTTTTTTTGCATTTGCTGCATCACAGTTGACAGCACGGTTCACATCATTGCGGACTTCCCTTTCGATTCTAAGATTCTCAAGATGCATAAGCGCACGATGCGCACCTATAACATTTAATAGTTCCGCTATACACTCGCTTTCCTTTATATAGACTACAACGCGGCCCTTTCTAACCATCCGGTGCGCCTTTATATCAAAATCCTTAAGCAGCCTTATCAGCTGTGTAGCCTGTCTGTCCGAAACACAGACGTATTCACAGTGGTAATTTTTCTCCGGATCGCTGATGGAACCAAGACATAAAAACATAGCAGTAAGGGCAGCGCGCCTGCAGCAGCTGTTCTTCAAAAGTATACCGGATATTTCCTGAGGATCCGTGATATCAGTATCCGGATTGAATTTAATCGAATTTAAAACAGATGATAAACTTTTTTCTGAGATATAAATGGAATTCTCGACCTTCTCAGCTGTTTCCGGACCGTATGTTTTATTCAGAAGATTAACTATACGTTCCGTCAGCATCAGGTTTTCTGCGTCAAATACTATCCTGCCGCTCTCATCCTTTTTGGCGCAGCATATAAAAATAGCCGCCAATTCAGCAAGCTGGCAGTGCCTGGCAGTATTCTCACGGGAATATATCTCATTTTTTATATCCGAAGTAAATGACATATCAATAATTCATCGCCACTAATATATATCCTGTCCTCATTCAAGTCAAGGACATACCGTAAGATCACGGCTGTCAGGAGCGGCAACTGCCAGTACATGGATCTTACTGAGCTCCTCTATCATATAATAATTATCTTTCTGCATGAGGTCACCTGTATAGTTATTCAGGATAATACCTTCAATCTCTATTTCAAGACTGCGGATATACGCTACCGTCGTCACCACATTATGAATTGTGCCCAGTCCGGCATCCGCTACAATAATTACAGACAGCCCAAGTGCTTTTACCACATTTGGAAGCAGGATCTTTGCTTTGTCATCATAACGGATAGGACATACAATACCACCGCTGCCTTCCACAACGGTAAAACCATGGCTGTCCCTGACAGCGTGGTAATCCGAGATAACCTTTTCCATTTCAATAGGACGGTCATTGATCCTGGCTGCAAGATGAGGGGACACCGCCTCACTAAGATAAAATAAAATGACAATAAATGAGTTTATGACTTTTAGCCTGAATTGTCAACCTATCTTCAGTTATGGGTAACATTTCGGATAATTAAGAACAGTTATAGCGGATCTCTTATTCCGGAAAAATACATATATTACAGTTGCCTTACGTTAAAGAGTATGAGAAGAATAAAATGAAATATTTTTCCTGCATAGATAAATTTGCAAAATAAAAATTCCGGTCAATTCTTATGAATATGACCGGAATCCATCATCTTGTTTTAATGAGCCACGCGGGACTCGAACCCGCGACAACTTGATTAAAAGTCAAGTGCTCTACCACCTGAGCTAGTAGCCCATCACTCTTATATAAGTCATTATATAAAAGTAAATGCCCAGAGCCGGAATCGAACCAGCGACACGTGGATTTTCAGTCCACTGCTCTACCAACTGAGCTATCTGGGCATATTCAAGAGTAACAATTTACTCTGTTCCAACAACAGCAGATCACTGTTATTGCTTTATTAAGTTTTTTCGTGACAAGACTTTTGTCTTTTCACAAAGTAGCGGGGACAGGATTTGAACCTGTGACCTTCGGGTTATGAGCCCGACGAGCTTCCAGACTGCTCCACCCCGCGTCATTATCGGATTCATAATAAAAAAAAATTATAAATTCATGGGCGAAGGTGGATTCGAACCACCGAAGGCAGTGCCAACAGATTTACAGTCTGCTCCCTTTGGCCACTCGGGAATTCGCCCATAGCCAATATTTTGGCTTACTCTGCATTTATCTCTAAATACAGAAATGGAAGTTACAGGGCTCGAACCTGTGACCCTCTGCTTGTAAGGCAGATGCTCTCCCAGCTGAGCTAAACTTCCATTTTATCTTACTGGGTTATCCAGTTTATATTTATGCACACAGCTCACGCTGTAAGCAATCATATCATTTTCTTGTGCTCCGCACAATCCCTTCAAGAATCGGTTTCGCACAGTCTCAGAAGAATTTGCTCTGCAAATTCTTCGAAACTCATTACTTGCGCTTTGCGAAAGCGCCCTTGCGCTGAGCAACCTTAGCGCAAGTTATGAGTATCGCGACCCAGATCGGACTCGAACCGACGCCCTCCGCCGTGACAGGGCGGCGCTCTAACCAACTGAGCCACTAGGCCAAGTACACTGAAAACCGAACACAGAAACCCA
>DGSK01000061.1 GCA_002393955.1 Lachnospiraceae bacterium UBA4364
GCGTTGCATCGGTTCCGGTGCATATGCGAGTCGTCGTTCTCTTTCCACAGACTATATGTGGGAAGTTTTAGTTAATAATTATTATTAACAAAAAATCAGCCGGTGATCAAACCGGCTGAACACAAATATCATACTGCAAGTCATTCGGAAAATGATGTACGAGCTTTCTATTCCGCAGCCTCATCCCTTTTGCTGCTCAGATACTCCTCAAAGAAAGCACCGGCTCTTTCGTCCGAATAGCTCCTCTTTAAATCGATGTCACAGACAGCACCAAGATCTACGTTTATGGTCCCCGTCCTTACCTCGCCGCTAATGACCGCAGTCGAACCAACGGACATATTTTCCGCCACGTCTATAGTACCCATGACCGCTCCGTTTACATCAGCATTCTTTGCCTTGATGTTGCCGAATATGGTCACATCCGGTCCCACACTGATATAATCCATGCACTCGATATCACTCTCTATATTTCCTTCCGTAAGCTCCACCCGGCCTACACGGAGATTCTTGCCCTTGACAGTCCCCTTTAACTCAAGAGTGCCGTCAATATCCACATTGCCGTCCACATCACCGGCTAACAGCAGGTCGCCGTCAGACTCCACATCGCCTATTATCTTCATCCCTTTCGGGATATAGCTTTTCTTTGAATCACCTTCCATTTTACTAACCCCTTTTACTGTATTCCAAGATCTACATAGTACTCTTCGCCCGTGTTAAGGGAAATACATCCCAGGCGGCTGGACTTGGAATTAAGTGCCATGCCGCAGTCCAAGTCTATCAGCTTGTATCCCCTGTATGAATCCGACCTGAAGATCATCCCCTTGCCATTCTCGTCCAGATGATTGATACGCTGTGTAAAAATATGCCCCACGATGTATGTGTCATCCGGATACGCAAACGGCTTGGGCTGTCCATCAGCCTCAGGATCCCCGTACTTGTCGAGCAGGCTTTCCCATACTATCATCTCAGCCTGCTTCTTGGTTGCATTTTTATAGAAAAACTCCTGTCCGAAAGCCATCTGAAGTGAAAAGGAATGGGACAGGTGATAAGTAACGTTTCCCAGCTTGACCCTCTTGATCAGACGGAGTCCCTTCAGATAACGTTCCATCTCATCCTGCTTCTTCCGGTTAAGCTTATAGAATGCCCTGTGGGTAGCCTCACCGCCGTTTGCGGCATGCACCCAAAGCTCGTATGGATCGAGCTTCAGATCATTATTCTCATTCCTGGCGATCCCCTTATCACGCTTGCGTATATATTCTATCGCATTGAGCATCATCAGTTCATGGTTGCCGAGAAAAAGCTCCATATTCTTGCGTCTCATGATATCCTGTATGAGCTGTATACCGTCCGGGCCTCTGTCGATCACATCCCCCAGAACGTACATAAAATCATTATCAGAGAACCTGATCTTCTCAAGCATTTTTCTGAAGGTTTCGTAATGCCCATGTATATCGCTTAAAATATATATGTTCATCCGCTACCCCTTATACCAGATCATGCACATCATCAGCATTTATGCAGATGATCGGCCTGATGCCCATGCCCTTATTCAGCTTCCATTCTCTCAGCTTATTGTCAATAAGCGCATGTCCCTCATAATTTTCGGCACATTTATACGAATCATCATCATCTATGGGACCTCTTGAACGGAGACCGTAGTTCGAATGACTGTATTTTCCGTTCGTAAGTGCGGCAACGTACTGCGAGCACGGCGCCATATCAAGCTCGGTACGACCCTTATAATTCCCTCTCACAAGGGACATATCTATATCAAAGCCGTATCTTATCTCCTCTATAGAAGGAAGATAAACCTTATCATAGGTAGTACGGTCAGACAGAGATGAAACAGGCGTGCTCACCTTGGTAACCTGCAGCAGGGCCCGGCATTCTTCAGAGAACGCACGTCGTACAAATACGGAATTAAGCCACTCCCTGATCTTGCTCTTCTCCCAGTATATACCGCTCCGTATCTTGGACACTTCTTTGTCATTCATCTTAAGATACTTCTGCTGATCAAAAGGCTTGAAATCAATTATATACTCGCTTTCAAGAGTGATCCTGCCGTTCCTGTCAGCGACCACACGCCAGGAAAGCATATTGAATTTGAAATATCTGTATCCGGTGATCTCCGTATCCTGACGGCTTCCGCGCATCATATTCAGGATATTGTTATCCGCAGGCTCTGCCTCTTTTATGACAGGCATCCTGAGATACCTCTCACTGTTAACGACGGCCACATCATCCTTATCATATTCCGCATAAATAAGGTCGCTTGTAAGCTGCGCTCCCGTCACTTCATTCATGGGATATTCACCGAACCATATACGGTTATTATGATCCCTCAATATCTGGGGAACACCATTGTTATCATGTGTCTGCGCATTCTTCTGGTCCGGATAGATACCGTACAGGTCGAAATACAGCTCGTCAATGCTTTGCTGACGGTCTTCCGGCTTCATGGAGAGTCCCTTCATTATAGCCGCAGCCACCTTCTTGTCTATCTGTATGGTATAATCAGCTATATTGATAAGCTCATCATTCTCATTTCTTTCAAATGAAGACTGGGGTATATCACCGGTCATCATACAGTAAAGAGTCGCACATATTCCATATATATCGGTCCAGGGTCCCTGTTCTGAAAGCTTTGAAAGCATCTGCTCAAGAGGAGCAAATCCCCACTTTCCCAGGAATACCTGCTGGTTAGCGAATCCCATTCTTCTGGAGCCACCGAAATCAATAAGCTTTACAGAGCCATCCTCATCAAGCATTATATTATCAGGACTTATGTCACGGTGCAGCAGCCCGGACTTATGAAGACGTCCGAGGATGCTGATGACAGGCTCCATCTTCTCAAGAGCCTCATCAACAGGCAGCCACCCGCCCTTGGCATCAATATACTTGCGCAGGTTTCCACTTTCAAGGAACTCCATCACAAGATAGCCGGTATTATTCTGGTAGAAAAGATCCTTTACTGCCACAATACCGGGGAACTTTGAGAATTCCGCAAGTATCCTTGCTTCCCTTAAGTACGCCTTCGTCTCTTTTTCATATTCCTCGGAATTTACCTCATCAAGAACCAAAACAGTCTTACCGTCCTCAGAACGATCAACCATTTCATCAGGGAAAAACTCTTTTACGGCCACGCGATATTCAAGAAGCATATCGTAACCGATATAGGTTATACCGTAACCGCCTTTTCCCAATATATTACCAATTAAGATTTTCTGATTTAAGATAGTACCCGGCTCCAGCGCCTTAGACCATGTCCTTTGGCCAATCTTCTCACGGCCGCAGTACGGACAGATTTCAGGTTCATCACTGACCTTCATGCACCTGAGACAGATCCTGCTGATTTCTGATTCTTCCATCTTGCCCCCAACTCTCGTTATAATATTAAGAACCTTAAAACGATCCCCTATAACATATTAAGTACATAAACTTTGTAAGATATTATACTATTATATTTCTAAATTTACCACCCTATTATTCTGCTCTGATAGCAGCCAGAGGGCTCAGCCTCATAGCCCTGAGTGAAGGGAAAAAACCTGCCAGCATGGCGATCAATGTAGCAAACACGATAGCCACCGGGCCAAGCCAGAAAGGTATCTTCGATATTGCACCGCTCATACCCATTTCACCCATAGCACCTGAGCTGATCAAAAGCCAATTGACTCCAATCGAAAAGGCATAACTGATCAGCACACCTATGGTCCCGCCTATAAAGCCTATATAACCTGCTTCTATAAGGAAAAGCGCCTGAATATCGCTTATCTTGCAGCCGATAACCTTCATGATGCCTATCTCCTTGGTACGTTCATAAATAGACATCATCATGGTATTGGTTATACCGATAGCCGCAACAAAAAGGGATATAGCGCCGATGCCGCCAAGAACAGCTTCAATTATAGTAAGCACCTGCATATCGGAAGCGATCCATTCAGCCTGGGAATAAGCATTGTAACCCAGATTCCTTATCTGTTCCTGGACTCCTTCGACGTTATCCATCTTGTCAACATCAACTTTGATCCCCGTATAAAAGATATCCTTAAACGGCTTTCCGTTTTTCTTTGTAGGCTGTCCAGGTATCACTTTATTCTTATACATTTTTTTCAGCTGACCTTTTAATGCATCAATGTCACAGTATGTATAAAATGAATATGAATTATAATCTTCCAATCCTCCCTTTACCACGCCGGCAGTAGGTATCGCATATTTCTTTGGAGCTTTAATGGTATTCCCGTTTTCATCTTTGCTTCCTGCTTTCGCCTGATAGTAAGCCTCCGTATCGAAGACCACAAAAAGCCTGTCTTTCATAAAATCAACATCAACAGGTTCTCCCGTCTCATAATAGGGATATCTGTTCCTTTTGCTGTCATAAAAATCTCCCTGCACCATATTGCCGAAAATTATGGAGAGTTCACCACTTTCCGGATAGTCTCCGGCCTTCAGTTCCATTCCCATTTTTTTCATAGCCTCAGGAGACATGCCGATAAGCTGTTCATCCATAGTATATCTGCCATAAATATAAGTAACATTGGTTCTAAGTTCCGGATATACAGCCGTCACATGTTCCATCTGCTCGAACTGCTTGATCAGGTCATCCGAAAGCATCATTTTCTCCATCTCTTTGTCACTCTTCTCAGTACCATTATCGCTGTAACGGCTCGGCATTTCCACATCAATGGTAGTCAGTCCGCCATATGACTCAAAAGTCTCCAGCATAGCCGATTTCATTCCTATACCCAGGCTGATCATTACCACAATAGATACAGTACCAACGATAACGCCCAGTATAGTAAGTATTGTACGGGCCTTGCGCTTGAACAGGCTGCCAAGACTCATTAACAACAGATCGCTAAGTTTCATTCATCAGTCCTCATCGTCATCATCAGAAGCAGCAGCAAGTTCCATGGCCTTTTTCTTTTTCTTTTTCGCAACTACAACTATTATTATGATAATTACAACTACGACCACCAGCAGAATAACTACAGCTATAACCACGATGATCCAGACAGGGAAACTGCTCTTTTCCATGCCTTCATAATACTCATCAACTATACCGTCGCCGTCATAGTCAATGCCCTCCATTATGCCGTCACCGTCTTCGTCAATTTCATTGAACTCCATTTCAACATAATCTTCCACATAAATATTCAGTTCCTTCTCCAATGTGGAAACATTGCCGGATGCATCTTCATAGCTGATGATCGCAATTACAGTACCGTCATCCGTGCTGGGAGCAATGGCAGTTAAGGATGCATCAACATCCCCCGTTGCGCCCGTTTCAAGTTTGCCTACATAGCAGCTTCCGCCTTCAAAAGATTCACTGGGGAAATCCACCTGGACATTATAAAGCGTTGTCTGACCCTTGTTATATATCGGGAAGCAGACATTCACGATATCTCCGACCATAGCAGACTCAGGTGATATCTCAGCCGTACCTGTATCAACTCGTGCAGCCTGATGAACAGGGATAGAAAAATTACTTTCAGACTTGAAAGGATTCTTATACGCATCCTCATAATTCATCTCAAGACTTACTGAATACGGCCGCTCTGTAAGATCTCCTCTTGCCGCAAGTTCAAGACTAAGCTCTGCAGTTTCACCGGCTCCGATGCTGTCCAAATACATGGTTGCAGAACCGGAGGTGGGCAAAAACGCCTCGTAAGTGGTCTTCAGATCATCACCGGTATTTGCCGCTGTCAGATCGAACTGAATATTCTTTACGGCAGTATATGTGGATGTATTCTGAACCGTGATGGTAACATTAAAAGTATCACCCGCATAGATTTCTTCAGGATCGGTAGTAAATCCCGTCACGATTATACGAGGTGTAGAAATCTTATCATCATCTTTCTTGTCTTTTTCATCCTCAATAAGCTTTCCGCTGGAGCTCTTACCTTTGATGTTTATATAAGTGGTAAGGTCTGATTCCTCCATTGCACCGTTCCTGTAGTACATCACATGAAATTTCAAAGGATAGACGCCGGTCTTTGCCCCGTCGGCAACCACAAAATTCCACACTGCCTGCCCTGAAAGGCCGTATGATTCCTCTATTGATGATGCAGGTCTTAAATTTTCTATTATCCTTGCATCGGATGCAGTCTGTATCACAAAAGGCCACTTTGTCAGGTCTGTATCAACAGTCGGAGTGATCACCACATCAGAAACCGTAGTATCACCAAGATTTACAACAGACAAAGTAAGAGACGTCGCTTCACCGTACTTTGCGGACGTAATTTCACTTCTGTTGTCTATGAACAGGAACTGCTCAGCCTTGGGGACATTTTCAGCAACTTCATCCATTCTTGCCATTACTTTGGTAACATATGCTTCCAGCTGATCAACCGTCATCTCCGTATTCGCTATAAAGACGTTGGCATCATACATTATCTCATCAAGCTTCGCCTTCTGTGCTGCTGACAGATCCTTTCTTTTAAGAGAATTCATATGCTCTATAAGGATCACATACGCAGCCTCACGGTCGGCATTTTTTATCATTCCGTTTTTATCGCCGTTTATGCTGATACTCACAGCCTCGGCCCGGTCGCCCTTTTCCGGAATAAACCAAGCTGACGAAAAAGCGATAAGCACTGCAGCCAGCACTATCGCCAGCCTGATAATCCCCTCTCCTATGCTGTTCTTATTCAGATTTCTGTTTGCCATTTGAATTCTCCTTGATATGTTCCGTTTACAATAAATATCATATTTTAAGTAAGCAAGTAAAAAGTTCTAAGCACTGCCGGGATCATTTCCAGACGTTCCGGGATGATACCCCTCATATGAAGGCACTGTTACATTCTCTATAGCCTGCTTTCCTTTCGACGCTTCCAGGTCTGATGCTGCAGGCTGCTCTGCAGATACCGGCTGCGGCTCTGCAGGCTGCGCTGATAAAGCCGCTTCGTCTGACATCTCACTCGGAATATCCAGAGTGCCTCCAAGCTCTACATTATCAAGATCTTCGTTAACCTGTCTGTTCTGCTCAATTTCAGTGATCTTACCATCTTTAATATGTATGATCATATCGCCGTAGGAGGCCAGATTATTATCATGCGTAACCATCACGACAGTCTGTTTATTTTCGGCAACGATCTTCTTGATCAGTTTCAGCACATCAAGCGTGGTATTTGAATCAAGGTTTCCCGTCGGCTCATCTGCAAATATGATCTCCGGATTTACGACAAGCGCCCTCGCTATACCGACACGCTGCTGCTGACCCCCGGACATCTGCCCGGGTCTGTGATTTCCGAATTCCTGAAGGCCAACCAGCTTCAGCGCTTTTTTAGCTTTCTTTATACGTTTTGCCTTATCCATTCCCTGGAAAGTAAGAGGCAGCGCTATATTTTCTATTGCTGTCATATTGGGAAGAAGATTGTAAGACTGAAATATGAAACCCACATGAGCCTGACGGAAATTAACAAGCTGAGCTTCGTTTTTTCTTTCCATGTGCTCGCCTGCGATCACGATCTCGCCCTTAGTAGGCGGTTCCAGGCCGGCCATCATATTAAGAAGAGTGGACTTTCCCGAGCCCGAAGTACCTACGATACAGCAAAAAGTCCCCTTTTCTATAGCAAAATTAACGCCATTCAAAGCCCTGACTTTATTGGTACCGATCATGTATATCTTATAGAGGTCCTTGACCTTTATTGCATATTTTTTCTTTTTTGGCTTATCCATTTTCCGTTATCATCCACGAGCACTTACATATTTTCGAACGATCCATAGAATTTATACCGCACCTGCCGTACCGTACCCGTACCTTAAAACGTGATATTTAAAAAAATCTTACAAATAAAGGTTGAAATTCAGGTAATTATGTCCGCAAAGCTCAACTGCACACACATGAATATCATATCATTTTTACATGTTATGTCAACTTAATTTACATTTCATCTTGTTTTATTTCAATATACATGGTATCATTGACAAGGTTTTAAGCCGGTGTGTCGGAATTGGCAGACGAGGCAGACTCAAAATCTGTTGTAGGCAACTACGTGCGGGTTCAAGTCCCGCCACCGGCATTGATTAAATGTCCCTGCGTTAGCAGGGCTTTTTTGCAAGTTCGGGGCGGGACTTGAACCTCTCAAGCTCCCGCCACCGGCATTGATTAAATGTCCCTGCGTCAGCAGGGCTTTTTTACCACAAAAAATTAAAACCGCCTTGCTCTGGTAAAGCAGGCGGTTTTATTCAATGTAAAATCATTATTTGCAGGAACAAATAAGTGTGCATCGGTGGTGCCGTTCGCACTGCTCAGAATCCCAGCTCTTCTCCAACCAATATCACATGTATCCTGCCCTCATGCCTTGAAAACCTTGTGATAAGGAACTGGCAGCAGATATTATCCGGTGATTTGCAATCCATGCATTTGCCCGTCTTGGCACAGGGCGTTGAAAGTCCGAAACGCTGCGCATTTATGGGCGCGGCCACATTTCTCGCACGCTTCATTGCGGCATCAATATCACTGCAGACCTTGTTCATTCCTACGATAAAGAGCACATGCTTCGGGCCCTGCGCTATCGCCGACACCCTGTTTGCATTTCCATCTATATTAACCAGTACCCCGTCGTCTGTCATGGCATTTACGCTCGAAAGGAAGAAATCCGCATCGTATGCTTTGAGCATAGCCTCGCGCTTATCGGTGGCCTTATCCCTGTCTACAAAATCATAGTTTCCATTCTTAAGAGCATCAACAAGCCCTATCTCATGCGCACTCATGGCACCGCCCATGGTCACTGTCGAGCCTTCCGGTATCAGCTCCAGAGCTTTCTTCAAGGCGTCTTCTTTGGTCGGCACATAATACCCTGTCATATTTCTGGACTCAAGTCCTTTCACAACCTTCTGTGCAAGCAGTTCGTTTCTTTTTTTGATGTTCTCGTTCATGGTGATGCCCTCCTATGATAATAATAAAACCCGGATGCCGGTTTAACGACATCCGGGTTCTATATCCTATTTTACCACTTACCGTACAAAACTGTTAAACAGTTTTCCCTGACTGATCATTCAGCCTTCTGCTCTGTCTCAGCAGCTGCGTCAGCACCCTCTTCAAGGGTAACATCCTCGACAGCCTCACCTACGATAGTAGTAGTAACAAGATCCCTTGCTACAGACTCATCAAGTGCAAGTGCCTCGTTTACATTGCCATCCTGGTCAACAAGGATACCAGTCTCAAGGGTATCATCAAAGTAGTAACCGAAAGTCTTGTTGTCGATGTGAAGGATAGTATATGCTGTACCATCATCAAGAGTTCCGTCCTCTGTCTCGAAGTTACCATACTCAATGGTGCCCTGATCATAAATAAGTGCGATCATATCACCTGTTTCATTCCTGAAAAGTGCAAGCTCCATATCGCAGTCAGGGTTTCCGTTTACATAGAGGCCACCCATATAAGTAAGGGAAGCCTGGATCGTCTCAACCTCAGCATCGATATCGATCTCATCTTCACCCTCTGCTGCTTCCTCTGTAGGTTCTTCAGCAGTCTCTTCTGTGGGTTCCTCAGCAACTTCCTCTGTTGCTTCTACAGTTTCCTCTGTTGCAGCTTCCTCAGCAGGAGCTTCAGCCCCGGATGTGCAGGCTGTGCAAAGAGCAAGGCTCATAACGCCGGCTAACATTGTCATCACTAACTTCTTTTTCATTTTTCTCCTCCTTAGGACCATTTCCCCCGGTCCTCATAAAAATTATTGTTCGACAATCCCAATTATAGACACTTTCGGTATTATGTTAAGCCGATTTTTTTACTATTTTTACATCAAAGCTTCCTTTTTTTTATGCAGAATTAACAACTCTTTCAAATAATAAAAAAAATACTTGACTTTAAGCAGGGAGGAGTATAAAATTGTTTTTGTTTGCGGGTGTAGTTCAATGGTAGAATGTCAGCCTTCCAAGCTGAATACGGGGGTCCGATTCCCCTCACCCGCTTGGTAAAGAAAGCTCTTAAATCAAGTGATTTAAGAGCTCTTTTTATCAGCTTATCCGGAATTTCTCAAAGAGTATTGTTTTTACCATTTGCATTTATGGGTGTAGGCGGATCACCTTCCATATATCCCGGATCAGGATTCGGCCAAAGCCTGTAATACACGAAGCCGTTCGTTACGCCTTCACCATCGGTACCCGGCTTTACGGGACATACCCATACTTCTACATCACCCGTATCGGCACGTTTTAGTATTCTGTACTGATTTATATTGTATTTTCTGTAAAAAATGTTTATGTCTTCGCTCTGAAGTTCATCTACATAAGCATCATAAAGAACCGGGTGTTTGCCCTTTCCATACGGATCTCGGAGGACTCCGTTTCTGAAATTGCCGGCATACTTACCCGTAATGGATCCTTTTTTTGTGAGTGTCCATTCAAAGCCGTTAATTACCCTGTAACCATCTCCTGTAACGGGATCCGTCACATCGAAATAGACCTGTGTGCTTTTCGCTCCTATGGTGTCCCACTCAGCACAGGCATCCGGATTTGTCGCGATCACCCGCTCCAGGGCCTCCCCCAGAGTCTGGGCCATATGCATATCCCGCACTTTCTTTGACTGTTCCAGATACTTTATAAGGGACGGCGTGACCAGAGCAACCAGCAGGGCGATTATCATGATCACTATTATCAATTCAACCAATGAAAAACCCTTATTTCGAATTTTTTTCATGAGCGCAGTCCCTCCTTTCATATATTATCGTCAGATTTGACGAGATTCTATATATATTATAATACTTTTTCCCCCCTCAATAAATGCTTTTTTACCAGTACCAGACTACTCGACAGACTATTTTCTCACCACTACATCCATTATTTTTCTGCTGCAGCACTCCGCTGCATCATCCGCACACGATATCAGAGATATTTCTGCTCATAATCCTCAACAGTGATCGGCTTGCTGTAATAATATCCCTGTATGGTACTGCACCCGAGTCCGCCAAGCCTTTCAACCTGTTCCTTTGTTTCAGCACCCTCATCAAGGCACGAGAACCCCAGGTCCTCCGCAAGGGAGATTATATGCTTTAATACAAGCAGATCCTCTTCCTTCTCTGTGCTGCCTCCGATCTTATCCACAAAGCTTTTATCTATCTTAAGCGTGTCTATAGGCATACAGGTAAGCAGCGACAAGGACGAATATCCTGTCCCGAAATCATCCATTGAAAGCTTAAAGCCGCGCTTCCGCAGTTCGGCCAGAGTGCTTATCATGTGCTCCGTATTATCATAATATGCACTCTCCGTTAATTCAAAATCGATAAGCTCATGGTCCACACCATAGCTGTCCACTATCCCTGTGAGATGATCTATTATAGCGTTATCATACAGCCTTATCCTTGACAGGTTCACGGAAACAGGATAAAGCGGCTTTCCTTCTTTTTTCCATTTTTGAAGGGCCTCACAGACTTTCCGCAATACAATGTCATCAATCTTTCCGACAGAACCGTCTTTTTCAAAGAAAGGTATGAATTTAGCCGGGGACAAAAGTTCTTTTTTCTTGTAATTCCATCGGCATAGAGCTTCTGCACCTTTTATCCTGTCCTGCGCGCTGTCAAATTTCGGCTGCAGATACAGAACAAATTCATCATTTGAGATAGCCGTATCCGTATATGCTTTTATGTAATTGCTCCATAAGACAAACCTTGCTCGTGATGACAGAAGCAAACCGGTTCCTGAGAAAGTAATGTATCGGATGGCAGAAAATTTAAAGAATGATCCTCCTTCATCAAGAGAATTTGACCGTTTTATACATGAAGATTGGAATCCTTTCTTTGATCCGCTTCCCATATCTCATCTGCTTGAAGATAAAAAAACTACATCCACTAACAAAAGCACCGGTAGCTCACAGCCGGAGAAAGAATGACAGTATGAAAAAAGATCAGATTTCAGCCATTATTGAGGCAAACAGAAAGATACACACAGACAAGCTTAAAAGCTATGTAGATGACTACACTGAAACCTGCCATTATGTTTATGCTTCCGATAATCTTTACTGTGATGAAGCTGACAGCTTTACCCTTGCTGATATAAAGAAGCTGACTGCAGGTTTTGAAGCCATACTTGAAAAAAGAGAAAAAAACAGCATCACAAAGGAAGTATGCGAGGTATAAAAATGGGGATTACAGATCATAATGGAAAATTCTTTAAAAACCTTCAGGAGATGTGTGATTATCACGGCACCAGTTATGGCTGTTTTTATCAGCGTATGAAAGCAGGCTACTCGCTTGAAGAAAGCCTTACTGGTATAGGCGTAAAAAGCCGTGGGCGTAAAAAGCCCTGTATAGACCATTTAGGAAACCGTTTTGCCACTGTTAATGATAGATGTGACTGCTATGGCATCCCTGTTAACATATTCTATGCCCGTATTAGAGATGGCTATACGCTTAAAGAAGCACTTACAGAAGCTTATCACAAATCTTGTAAAAAAAAGAAAGAGCAGTACGCAGATATAAAGGATGATTCATGTGACTTTGAAAAGTCTATATACTGGTGGCAGAACTATGAAAACTATTAACGATTTACCCCAAAATAGGAGGGGTAAACTATGGGTATAGCTGCTATCTACCATTTTACAAATGGATCAAGCATCCGTCTGAGCTCAGGGACTTGAAAGCATTCGCCGATTCCCTGGGTTATACAGACAATGAAATTTTCTTTAACCAGCCGAAAAAAAACAGGGTTAACATATGGTGAACAGAGATTACAGCCCTCTCAAAACCTCCTTTCCATAAGGGTTTCTTAAGTGTTACAGTAGTCCGATTCCCCTCACCCGCTTGGTAAAGAAAGGGGCTGTCGCACTAAAGTTGT
>DGSK01000033.1:0-59942 GCA_002393955.1 Lachnospiraceae bacterium UBA4364
TCTCAAAAACTGTGAATAGTAACTATATTTTCCAGCAGGTTTTCCATATCTTCAAAGCTCTCTATCCTGCATGCCCTGTCCCGAAGCTGCGCTGCATTGGGGAATCCCGACAGGTACCAGGCTATATGCTTTCGCATTTCCCTGACTGCGATATACTCACCCTTGCACTCCCGCATAAGCTCCGCATGTCTGCGTATGGTGGTTTTTATCTCTTCTATTCCCGGCTTTCCCTTTGAAAGGATTTCTCCCCCTGACAGAAAAGCATCCTTTACTTCCTTAAATATCCATGGGTTTCCCTGGGCCGCCCTTCCTATCATGATGCCGTCACACCCGGTCGACTCAAACATGTCCATGGCAGACTCCGCACTGTCTATGTCACCATTGCCTATTACGGGGATGTTTACCGCTTCCTTTACCTGACGGATGATGTCCCTGTCAGCCTTTCCGCGGTAATACTCTTCCCTGGTCCTGCCATGCACGGCTATCGCTGCCGCCCCCGCATCCTCCATACGCCTGGCAAACTCAACGGCATTCACGCTGTCAGCATTAAAGCCTTTGCGTATCTTTACGGTGACAGGCTTGGATATAGCGCCGGATACAGCCTTTACTATCCTGTATGCAAGCTCAGGATCCTTCATAAGCGCTGAACCTTCATGGTTATTTACCACTTTGGGAACAGGGCATCCCATATTTATATCCAGTATGTCAAATGGCCTGTTCTCTATTGACGCCGCCACATTTGCCATAATCTCAGGATCACTGCCGAAAAGCTGCAACGATATGGGATGCTCCCTTTCGTCTATGGTCAAAAGTGCTTCGGTATTTTTATTTTTATACATTATGGCCTTTGCGCTGACCATTTCCATACATAAAAGACCTGCCCCCTGCTCCCTGCACAAGAGCCTGAAAGGCAGATCCGTCACCCCCGCCATGGGAGCAAGTATTATCGGTACTTTTACCTCTACATTTCCTATGTACATATATTCAGTCAAATAACTTCAGTCGGCTGGTGCTTAAGCATACCGATCATTCCAAAAACATCACTTACAGTTTTTTTCATATATCAGCCTGAGGCCGTCAAGGGTTAGCATCCTGTCATAAACATCTATGCAGTCCGTCTCATCTGCAATTATGCTTCCCAGGCCGCCGGTAGCCACCACCTTCAGGTCATCCAGTCCGGATTCTTCCTTAACTTTCTTTACCATATATTCAGTCTGACCGATCTGCCCGTATACAAGTCCGGCCTGCATACTGGTGACCGTATTCTGGGCCAAGATAGAATCAGGTTTCTTAATCTCTATCTCAGGAAGCTTTGCGGTATCCTGCCACAGGGCTTTAGCGCTTATCCTTATGCCGGGGGCCGTAATGCCGGCAAGGAATTCTCCGGATGCACTTATCAGGTCGTAGGTGGTAGCTGTGCCAAAATCCATTACTAACACCGGACCGCCGTACTTTTCGAACGCACCGACAGCATCCACTATCCTGTCCGCTCCGATTTCCCTCGGATTTTCGGTAACTATCTTTATACCGGTTTTCACACCCGGTCCCACGATAAGCGACTTCTTACCCACATATCTCTCCAGACCGCCTACCAGTGAATGCATCAGATCCGGAACAACGCTTGAGATTATGATGCCTTCCACTTCTTCTTTTTTCACTTCCAGCTGCTGGAGGAGCATCATCACAACCACACCATACTCATCCGATGTACGGGGCTGCTTCGTCATCATCCTGAAACTGTACTTAAGATCCTCGCCCTTGAAGAGTCCGAAAGTGATATTTGTATTTCCTACATCTACCGTAAGCAGCATATACGATCCTCCCTATTTCCTTATGAGGACACACAAGCACGTGCCCTTCAAGATCCATTCTAACCGGCTACTGTGTGATATCCAGCCCTTCTATCTTTTCATGAAGAATGAACACCCTGTAATACATGCTCAGTGCCTCGAGCATATCCTGTCTCTTGATCTTTATCTGGTGGGTAAGCAGTCCGGCCGATATCTCATCGTAAAGATAATCACTCTCGTCCGAAACCGTTTCCATGGAAATGCTTCCGTCATCCTCAAATACAAACATGAAGATACCGCCACACTCCTCAGTAAAAAGAACGCATATGACATGCAGTTCTTCCTTCATCGACTCCGGTATCTTTCCGAACATTTCCTCGTTAAAGAAATATTTCTGCTCATAAGAATTGGCCCCGCAAAGAACCACGCGGCCATCCTTCATCCTGCCTTCTTTGATATCTATCTCAGACATATCCGTACACACCTCTTACCGAAACTTCACCGGATGCCACAGTACAGTATGAGCCATCCTTAAGTTTAATGATAAGCTCTCCCCTGTCATTTATCCCCTCGGCAATTCCACCGTACTCACCCAGCGGATCAAGTACTCGCACCTCCCTGTCCCTATTGATAAGATATCTGTCATAAATATCTACAAAGGCTGACATATCCAGGTGCTCTTCAAAGATTCCATAGTAATATTCAAAATATTCCATCACTCCCAGGATAAGAGCAGTTCTGTCTACCCTCTCTCCTTTCTCTATACGGAGCGAAGTCGCTATATCCTTTATCTCATCAGGGAAAAACGTCTGATTGGCATTTATGCCCACACCCACGACAACATACTGGATATAGTCAGGCTCTGCGCCCATCTCCGTAAGGATGCCGCATACCTTATGCCCGTTTACCAGCACATCATTGGGCCACTTTATCTTAACATCAAGCTCGGGATGCAGACCGGATATAACCTCAGCCACACTTATCGCCATAAGGAGCGTCAGCATGGAAGCCTTGTCGGGAGTAAATCTGGGCCTTAAGAGCAGGGTAAAATAAACGCCCTCCCCTGCGGGAGACTGCCACGTCCTTCCGCGTCTTCCCTTTCCTCCTGTCTGACAGTCGCTGACTACCAGCGAACCATGATCCATTCCTTCTTCGGCCAGATACTTTGCATCCTCATTGGTGGACTCGGTCTCTTTATGGAAATAAACCTTCTTCCCGGCCCACACTGTATTCATGCGGCTCATAAGCTCACTGCCGGAAAGTATCTCTGGATACCCCAGCAGAAGATATCCCTTATTTGTCACTGCCTCGATATCGTAGCCTTCCTCTTCAAGCTGCTTGATCACTTTCCATACGGCAGTACGGGACACACCAAGTTCATCGCAGAGTTCCTGTCCGGATACGTGAACTCTGGTATTTCTGAGTTTCCTCAGTATATCTGCTTTTAAACTGACTCTCGTTGCCATATCAGAAAGCACCCAGTGTAGCTGCCATCACAGCCTTTATCGTATGCATGCGGTTCTCTGCCTCGCGGAATACTTCCGACTGACTGCTCTTGAATACCTCATCCGTAACTTCCATTTCATCCAGATCAAACTTCTCATGTATTATGCGGCCGGTCTCTGTTCCCAGATCATGGAATGCGGGCAGGCAGTGAAGAAAGATTGCCTTATCCTTTGCACACGTCATAAGCTCAGAAGTCACCCTGTAAGGAGTGAGATCTTCTATACGCTCTGCCCAGATTTCATCCGGCTCACCCATAGATACCCACACATCGGTGTATACGACATCAGCATCCTTAGCCGCTTCTTTCGGATCGGTGCAAAGGGATACGGATCCGCCGCTTTCCTTTGCCCATTCCCTGCACTGGGCTACAAGCTCATCATTGGGAAAATATTTTTCCGGTGCGCCTACCGCAAAATGCATTCCCATCTTGCTGCAGAGTATCATGAGTGAGTTGCCTGTATTGTAACGGGCATCACCCATATAGCAGAGCTTTAAGCCCTTATGCTCACCGAATACCTCACGGATGGTGAGAAGATCTGCCAGCATCTGGGTAGGATGGTACTCGTTGGTAAGTCCGTTCCAGATGGGAACACCTGCATATTTTGCCAGCTCTTCCACTATCTCCTGGCCAAAGCCACGGTACTCTATACCCTCAAACATGCTTCCAAGTACTCTGGCCGTATCAGCGATGCTTTCCTTTTTGCCTATCTGGGAAGCCTGGGGATTAAGGTAGGTAGTGCCCATTCCCAGATCGTGCGCAGCCACCTCAAAGGAGCAGCGTGTACGGGTGCTGGTCTTTTCGAAAATAAGGGCTATATTCTTCCCTCTGAGTACATCCACAGGGATACCCTCTTTTTTCTTACGCTTAAGCTCTGCTGCCAGATCCACCAGATACATTATCTCTTCTGCCGAAAAATCCTTTAATGTCAGGAAATGACGTCCCTTTAAATTCATGACTGCCTCCAACTTTTATTCGTAACGTATAACGACCTGTCGGTTCATCCTGTTACGCTTTTTTTGATCGTTACACCTGCCGCAGTATATGCGGCAGGTGTTTCTGTTATCAGTTATCTTTGACTACCTCTTTGAACGTGGTAGCCAGACCTGCTATTCCCTGCAGATCCGAAGGGATGATTATCTTTGTGGCCTGTCCGTTTGCCATCTGGCCAAGAGTCTCTAGTGACTTGAGCTGAAGCACGCTCTCATCAGCGCCTGCTTCCCTCAGCATCCTGATACCGTCAGCGGTAGCTTCCTGTACTTTGCGGATAGCTTCTGCCTGACCTTCTGCCTGTCTGAGGAGGGCTTCCTTCTGAGCCTCCGCACGGAGTATCTGTGCTTCCTTCTCAGCCTGAGCATTGAGGATCGCAGATTCCTTCTTACCTTCTGCAACAAGGATGGATGACTTCTTCTCACCCTCAGCTCTGGTAACGGCTTCTCTTCTCTCTCGCTCTGCCTTCATCTGCTTTTCCATTGCGTTCTGGATCTCGGTAGGAGCGATGATGTTCTTAAGCTCAACACGGTTTACCTTGATGCCCCAGGGATCGGTAGCAAGATCGACAGATGAACGCATCTTGGTATTGATGATCTCACGGCTGGTAAGAGTGGAGTCGAAATCCAGGTCACCGATGATGTTACGAAGAGTAGTAGCTGTCAGGTTCTCGATAGCCATGATGGGATTAGCCACGCCGTATGCGTAAAGCTTGGGATCGGTTATCTGGAAAAATACGATGGTGTCGATACGCATGGTAACGTTATCCTTTGTGATAACCGGCTGGGGCGGGAAATCATAAACCTGCTCCTTGAGATCAACTCTCTTTGCTACCCTGTCCACGATGGGCAGTTTAAAATGAAGACCGGTGTGCCATGTGGTAAGGTATGTACCAAGTCTCTCCACAACATACGCATTGGCCTGCGGTACGATCTGAATGCAGGGTACGATTATTATCAGTAAAAAGATGATCAGAAAAAATATTACAAATACGCCTGCTCCTGCTAAAACTTCCATTTTTGTTCCCTCCCTTTGACTATGAAATCTGTTCCACTATAGCTTTCACACCTTCAACCCTGAGCACCTTTACTTTGGCACCCTTCGGGATCTTCACTTCATCAGACTCTGTACGGGCTGTCCACTCCATGCCCTTAAGCATGATCGTACCTGTTGCTGCGATATTGTCGATGTCTACTGATACGACGCCTATCTCACCGGGCACGCTGTCAACATTTGTGGGCACCATCTTCCTGTTGAAGTGCTTCATGGCTATCGGCCTGGTAGATACCAGGAGCAAAACTGAGATCACCACAAAGAGTGTTCCCTGCAGCCATATCGGTGCACCGAATAATGAAGCGATCAGGGCTATGATAGCTCCGCCAGCAAACCAGATGGTCGTCAGCCCCAGCGTTATTATCTCAATAACGACCAGAACCACAAAGGCTATCAGCCATATTAATGAAGCTGTCCATTGCATACCGGCACCTCCTCTCCCCTTTGTCAGTATAGCTAATGTTTCCGCACGGCCCTGTATATGCAAGCCGCATCCCCAAAAGGAAACACGATACTTATTATACCATAACCACCGGATATCTGCTATACCTGACTCCTTGTCACCGCACTATATATTCTTCCGTTACACGGATGCATTGGAAACAAAAGGCACCTGCTGGGTGATGCAGTGGATGTTGCCACCGCCCTTTATTATTGGCAGCGCAGGGATGCCGATGATCTCCCTGTCCGGGAAACACTCGGAAAGAATCTCTATGGCAGTCCGGTCGTTTACATCCCCGAACTGAGGGACAAGAACCGCCCCGTTACATATATAGAAATTTACATAGCTTGCCGCCAGGCGCTCACCCGCCTCACGTACATCCTCGCCGGGCACAAAAACATATCCCGCCAGGTCTTCTTCCGTAATGCACACAGGTTCAGCCGGGATCGGAAGCTTGTGAACAACAAATTTTCTGCCCTTTGCGTCCGTCTCACTTTCAAGAACCTTCAGGTCTGCCAGACTCATTTCATACTGCGGATCATTTTCATCATCCGTCCATGCAAGCACCACTTCTCCCGGCTTTACGAAAGCACATACATTGTCCACATGCTCATTTGTCTCGTCGTTATAGATGCCGCGCGGAAGCCAGATAACCTTTGTGGCACCAAGCATGTCACAGAGCTTCTCCTCTATCTCGGATTTCGTCATATGAGGATTTCTGCCGGGACTTAACAGACAGCTCTCCGTCACGAGAATAGTTCCGTCTCCGTCGCTGTGTATGCTGCCGCCTTCCAGTACAAAGTCACCGGCATAACAGACTTCTCTTCCCAGCGCTTCGCAGATCTTCACTGCTGCCGCATCGTCATTTTCGTAATCGAGGTACAGTCCGTCATAATCCCCGCCCCAGGCATTGAACTTCCAGTTAATGCCTTTTACACCTTTACCATCTGTTATGAATGTCGGCCCCACATCTCTGGCCCAGGCATCATCGGTGGGGATTTCCAGCACTTCAGCAGTATCGCCGAGTCTCTGTCCGGCCGCAGCAGCATGAACCTCATCTGCCAGCATAAATACTTTTTCATGCTTCGATATCTCACCGGCGATCTGCGCAAAAACTTTCTGTGCCTCAGCACCGCCGTAAGGCCATGACCCCGGACGTACCGGCCATATCATTATGGTCGCTGAATGCTTTTCAAATTCCCCCGGCATACGGAAATCGTCTGTTATCGGATACGCTCTGTTAATATTCATAAAATAACCACCCTTATCATTACTGCATCGATTCGTCTGAATTATAAATTCACGACAGTCTCATCTTAAAATCTTCATACCCAAACTCTTTCACCGGTCTGCACTCGCCGCTTTCATCCATTGCATAAATGGACGGTAAACCTATACCGTTGAATGTATTGTTCTTTACCATTGAATAGATCGCCATATCCTCGAATACCAGTCTGTCACCGACATGTATCTCTTCATCAAATGAATAGTCGCCTATAACATCCCCGGCAAGACAGGTGCAGCTTGACAGTCTGTAGGTGTATTTCTTTTCACCTGCCGGCCCCGAATCTCTAAGCGGCGGGCGGTACGGCATCTCCAGCACGTCAGGCATGTGGCAGGCCGCAGATGCATCAAGCACAAGTATCTTTATATCATTTTCAACTATGTCCATGACTTCCGTCACCAGGTATCCGGCATTAAGAGCCACGGCTTCTCCGGGTTCAAGGTAAACATCAATATTAACGCAGCCATTACATGGTTTACTATATGTACACTTTATCCTTTGTATAAGTTCTATCAGCCCTTCCCTGTCATAGTCAGGTTTTGTGATATGGTGGCCGCCCCCCATATTGATCCACTTTATCTGCGGAAGAGCCAGGTACTCACCGAATTTATCCTCTACCGCATCAAAAGTTTTACGCAACGGTTCAAATCCCTGCTCACAGAGCGTATGAAAATGAAGTCCGCTTACAAGGGAAAACTCCCCGGAATATTCCTTTACACCTTTTCTGAAATTCTCTATGGTGATGCCCAGCCTGGATCCGGGTGCACATGGATCATAGATAGGCTCGTCCTGAGTGGAAAATTCAGGATTTATGCGAAGTCCTATTCCGTCGGTTATGCCTCTTTTCTCCTGTATCCCCTTTACGGTATCAGCATACTTTGCCAGCTGGGAAAATGAATTGAATATCACATGGTCACAGATCGATGCGATTTCCTCTATCTCGCTTTCCCTGTATGCAGGTGAAAAAATGTGGTTTTCCTTCCCCATTTCCTCGCTTGAGAGCCTCGCCTCATACAGGCCGCTGGCTGTGGCCCCCGCAAGATACCTGCCGATCAGCGGATACTCACTGAATGCAGAAAAGGCCTTCTGGGCAAGCAGTATCCTGCAGCCGCTTTTTTCCTGCACATCTGAAAGGAGCTCAAGGTTTTCCCTGAGCTTCTTTTCATCGATAACATATGAAGGTGTCGTTATTTCCTTAAGTTCCAAAAATAAACTTCCTCCTATTTTATTCAAGCGCTGTTAATTTTCTCCCAGGAGAAACTGCTTCAGTCCACCAGTACCGGATTCTCATCCACTATCCAGGGAAGTCCCCACTTGTTCAGTGCTTCCATATAGGGATCCGGATCGAACTCGTCGGTAGTGAATACGCCCGGCTTCTTCCACAGTCCCTGTACTACCATCATTGCGCCTATCATGGCAGGCACGCCGGTGGTGTAGCTGATAGCCTGAGAGCCGACCTCCTTATAGCATTCCTCGTGGTCGCAGACATTGTAGATAAAGAGCTTCTTTTCTTTTCCGTCTTTCTTTCCGGTAAAGATGCAGCCGATGTTGGTCTTGCCCTTTGTACGGGGGCCAAGGGTTGCAGGATCGGGAAGCAGGGTCTTTAAGAACTGTATGGGCACGATCTCAACTCCGTTGTGCATAACCGGCGTGGTAGAAAGCATTCCCACATCTTCAAGACATCTCATATGGTCGAGATAGCTCTGACCGAAGGTCATAAAGAACCTGATCCTCTTAACCTCAGGAAAATTCCTGCCAAGTGCTTCTATCTCCTCATGATGGAGCAGATACATATCCTTCATTCCCACCTGAGGGAAATCATACTCACGCTTTATGCTCATGGCGGGTATCTCTACCCACTTGCCGTTTTCCATATAGCTGCCGGGAGCGCTGACCTCCCGAAGGTTTATCTCAGGGTTAAAATTCGTAGCAAACTTATAGCCGTGGTCGCCGCCGTTGCAGTCAAGTATGTCTATGGTATCAATAGTGTCGAAATAATGCTTCTTCGCATATGCAACATACACGCTGGTAACCCCGGGATCAAAGCCGGTGCCGAGAAGAGCTGTCAACCCTGCCTTTTCGAATCTCTCCTGATATGCCCACTGCCAGCTGTAATCAAAGTATGCCGAAAAGCCAAGATCCTTGCATCTCTTTTCGTAAATTGCACGCCACTCAGGATCATCAGTGTCTTCAGGCTCGTAGTTTGCGGTATCGATATAGTGAACTCCCGCTTCCAGGCAGGCATCCATTATGGCAAGATCCTGATAGGGAAGCGCCACATTCAGCACTGCGTCAGGCTTGTAATCATTTATCAGCTTAACGAGGGCAGGTACATCCATTGCGTCGATCTCTGCCGTGGTAATCTGTGTTTTCGTGGAAGCCCTCCACTTTTCGGCAACTGCATCACACTTAGCCTTTGTGCGGCTGGCAATGCAGATTTCAGTAAACACATCTGAATTCTGGCAGCACTTTGCGATAGCAACACTTGCCACTCCTCCGCATCCGATGATCAGTAATCTTGACATTTTCCTTTATCCTCCCTTTCGTTTATTTCTTCTTTCCTTCTTCCTCATGCAGTATATCAACCACATACTGGGGCAGCATGAATGATGCCCTGTGCATCTGCGGTGTATAGTACCAGGTCTCAATATTTCTTTTACTCCATCTCTCCGGATCAAAGTCATCGATGGGGTGGTATTTCTTGCTGGCAAAGCCGAAGGTCCAGTATCCCGAAGAACAGGTGGGGATATGTGCCTGATATACACGGCTTATTGGGAAAGTCCTGTATACCTTGCGATGCATGGACCTGAATATGGACTCCTCATCATCGAAGAAAGGACTTCCGTGCTGGTATACCATTATGCCGTCACTTTTCAGTGCCTTAAAGCAGCTCCCGTAAAATTCCTTTGTAAAAAGCCCCTCGGCATGTCCGAAAGGATCGGTAGCATCATTTATTATGATATCGTATTCATTTTCACGGCTCCTGACAAACCTGAGGCCGTCCTGATAGGACACCTCCACACGTTCATCCCCAAAGCCTTTAGTGGTATCCGGGAAAAATCTCTTGCAGACATCCACCATCTGCTCGTCCGGCTCCACTACATCGATATGCTCTATCTCGGGATAAGCAGTAAAACCGCTGGCCACACCGCCATCGCCTCCACCTATGATAAGCACCCTCTTTACATTGGGATGCACTGCCATAGGGACATGGACCACCATCTCGTTATAGATGAACTCATCCGCCTCCGAGAAGATAACCTCGCCGTCAAGCACCAGAAACTTACCGAATGATTCCGACTGAAAGACATCTATCTCCTGAAATTCGCTCACAGCGTGATAAAGCTGGTTTGTAACGCGTATATTCAGGCTTGCGCCCTCGGTCTGGGAATCCAAAAACCATATCTCTGAATTATTCTTCATGCATGTACTCCTTCAAGAACCTGCAGATGATCCGCCGTGGGATCAGCCATGCCCTGCAGACTGCAGCCCTTTTCCCTTGCATAGAGTATGTGGCCTATTATTTCTTCCGTTATCTTTTCCCCGGGTGAAAGAATGGGGATACCCGGAGGATAGCACATAACCGACTCACCGCACACACGCCCGGCAGTCTCCTGTATCGGAAGAGTCTCCTTCGGTGCATAAAATGATTCCTGAGGCGAACAGATAACCTTCGGTATCACCGAGTCCACATAGCTTAGTTCTTCCTTGTCTTTTTTATAAAGTCTCCTGATATCGGAAAGCGCTCCCACTAACCGTTCAATATCCTGCATACGGTCGCCTATGGAAATGTACGCCATTATTGTACCGATATCGCCAAACTCCATCTGTATGTCATATTCATCCCTGAGCAGGTCATAGACTTCAATACCCGTCAGGCCTATAGGCTTTGTAAAGATGCATAGCTTCGTCACATCAAAGTCATACACGCTGCTTCCGTCTATCAGCTCCCGCCCGTATGCATAATAATCACCGATCTCGTTTATCTCTTTCCTTGCATACTCGCTCATCTCTATGACTTTGGCAAACGACTCTCTGCCCCTGAGCGCAAGATTACGCCTGCTTAAATCTAAGCTTGCAAGCAGCAGATAGCTGGCTGATGTGGTCTGCACCAGATTTATTATCTGCCTTACATAAGCGGGATCAGCATTCTCCCCCAAAAGAAGCACCGAGCTCTGAGTCAGGCTTCCGCCGGACTTGTGCATGGAAATGGCCGCCATATCCGCACCTGCCTTTATTCCCGCAACAGGCAGACCCTCCGCAAAATAAAGCTGGGTACCGTGGGCCTCGTCGCAAAGTACCTTAAGACCGTGCTCATGGGCAAGTGCCGTAAGAGCCTTTAAGTCGGAACATATTCCATAATATGTGGGATTGTTTATAAGAACCGCCTTCGCATCCGGATTTTCCCGGATTGCTTCCCTGAGGGCATCCACCTCCATTCCCAGGGCAACGCCTATCACGGAATGGATCTTAAGCTTTACATATACGGGTATCGCACCGCAGATGATCAGCGCATTGATAACGCTCTTGTGCACATTGCGGGGAACGATGATCTTCTCACCGGCCTTGCACGAAGAAAGCACCATTGCCTGTACGGCACTGGTGGTTCCTCCTACCATAAGGAAAGCGTGAGCCGCACCGAAGGCGTCAGCCATCAGTTCCTCAGCCTCCGCAATTACCGATACGGGATTGCAGAGATTGTCCAGCGGCTTCATGCTGTTTACATCTATACCGACACACTGCTGCCCCAGGAGCTGCGTAAGTTCAGGATTCCCCCTGCCCCTTTTATGTCCGGGCACGTCAAAAGGAACCACACGCTTTTTTTTGAATTTTTCAAGAGCCTCGCACAGGGGCGCTCTCTTCTGCCTCTCCGTATTCATCTCTTTTTTACCAGAATTTCCGACCTGAGCTTCTGAAATATCTCATTTACTGCAAAGTCTTCATCAATGCCGTGATACCTCACCAGACGGCTTCCGTCAGATTTATTTTTATATACGGTAAAAAATCCGTATTCATCCTTATATATGCCAAAAGCTCTGGGGCCGGTGTAATTCTCACCGATGTGGAAATGTGCCCTTTCCAAAGGAATATGCCTGCGCTCGCAGAATTCCTTTAATTCTTCTATGGTATGAGGCGACTCATCAGAGGGAGCAGCAGTCCTTAGCTCCGCTCCGCAGTATGTACATACAGACAGTTCATCCGGGAGAAAATTCCCGCAATATTCACATTTAATGCGCATACCTTAATATCCTTTCCGAATGCCCTGACGCTTCTTCCCCCAATCCCTGCGCCTGCTCTTCATATCGTTTTATCCTGATCACCAGTCGCTGTCCCAGTCTGTTGATCCCGAATCCCAGGAGTCCCATCCGCCGGAATCCCAGCTGTCGTCACTGTCCCAGGAATCGCTGTCCCAGTCATCGTCATCATAGGAACTGGTCTCCACATAGTAATCGCTATCCTGAAAATCAGTGGCTCCCATGTCATCGGTGTAACTGATGCTCTGGTAATAATCACCTGCGGATTTGTCATCATCAAGTTCATCCGGCACATCAAAATCCGATGTCCAGTCATCGAGACTGTCATCATACATGTACCAGCTTCCATTCTGATTGTAATAGGTATTACCGCCATAACTGTAATACCCCGAACTGGGAGTATCGTCACAAGCAGCCCATATAACGACCGCAACTATAAAAATGATTACTACCGCGGTAACAAGCCCGCTTGAACGCTTTTTCCTTCTGCGTTTATTATTGCTCCTTACAGGCTGCGGATTCTGTGCCGGCTGCGAAGTATTCCGTTTCCCGCCTTTCCGGTCCAGAACCTCCGCTTTGAGCTTCTGGTAAATCTCATTTACGGCATATGCCTCATCCTTGCCCTGGTAACGTACGGCCCTCTGCCCGTTGTCCTTATTCTTATAGACTACGAAATCACCGTTGCCATCCTGAAAAATACCGAAAGCCCTGGCACCCTTGTAGTCCTCGCCTATGAAGAAACGCATCTTTTCAAGAGGCATATTGTGAGCCGCACAGAACGACTTAAGCTCATCTATGGTCGTAGGGACCTGAGATGCGCCTCTTTTAACATTTTCATTCACCGCCCCGCAATATGGACATTGGGGATCGGTATCCTCAATCATCTGCTCACAATATTCGCATTTTATCTTCAAGGACTGTACTCCCTTTCATATATGCTGACTCTAAACAACAATTAATCCTTCCGCCCCGCGGCCGGGACGGAAAGACACTTCGCCCGGTCTACTGCTCCCAGACAACCTCTTCACCTTCATATTCAAATTTAGCCTTCATGGAATCAATTTCTTCCTGCTCAACCAGATGCGCTCCCATTCCTTCAAGAGCCTCAAAGAAGGCTTTTTCACCTTCATGTATTGTCTCATCTTCGGTCCAGCTTGTAACTGCCACATACACCTCACCGTTTTCGGTATATTCCAGTACCTCTGCCTCCGACTCGGGATCCATTAAAGGAATAGCATCATAATCAACGTCCGGATTTATGTCATAACATATCTGCTCCGCAAAGCTTCCCCATAACTGATTCAGATGAAATGCCTCTGTGGCACTTCCGTCGCTGTTTAATTTATATACGCCACAGATCTGTGCACCTGCTCCGGCTGATCCGCCCACCTCAACATACCCTGTATTAAAAAGCGCCGAATATGACCGATAGCCGTCCTCATATTCAAATGTGATCTCCAGCGTTCCGTCAGACTGGGCGCAAAGAACGGCATAGTAGTTAAGCAGGCTTTCGTCCTTAGTTGCAAATTTCACAACCAGAAGATCGGTGCTGCCATCAGCAGAAGTGACTGTTGCATACGATGTATCACACTCACCGCACTCCAGTGACTCTGCTGTTGCCTTAAGTGTGCCAATGTCATAGGTGCCTGCTTCAAGTGCGGGATAATTCTCATCCTCCGAGAAATAGCCGCTTGTAACGGCAGAAACCTCACCATTAAGGAATGCTTCATAAACATCTGCTGACTTCACATCCGAACCGCCGTCTGCCGGAGCCTCCGTTGCCTGAGGATCAGCTGTATTTGTTTCCTCTGCAGCAGCAGGATCTCCGCTTTCTTCAGTATTCCCGTTTTCCCCGCCACCATTGATATCAACAGTCTGCACATCAACCGAAGGCTCAGCCGGAGCCTCACCTTTCGTACAGGCTGTTGCAAGTATAGCAGCCGATAGACATGCTGTGATCAGTAATCCTCTCTTTTTCATAGTTCTCCCTCCCTGTTCCGGTCTGATAAAATAATCGCAGACACTTTCAGACATCCGGATTTCATTAAAATTTCGTAAAATTTTCGTTAAAGTAAATTCTCAGAGCCTGTAAGTCTCCAAACAGTTAACATTATATAACTTATTCTTATATTTGAAAAACATTTTATTTTCTACTTAAAATATATTAAAATATACTTAGTAGTCTCTGAAAGGAGGATGCACTTGCGCCGGTTTTTCCGGCTGCGTGCCTGATGCAATATGAAACATGTAAGGACTGACATACTCTTACCCGGAATGATCGTGGCAACCGACATTATAGTTGACGGGCAGCTGATCCTCCCCAAAGGCCTGACTCTTACAGACAGAG
The DNA here is from genome assembly GCA_002393955.1 of Lachnospiraceae bacterium UBA4364. Classification (GTDB taxonomy): domain Bacteria; phylum Bacillota; class Clostridia; order Lachnospirales; family Lachnospiraceae; genus NK4A136. Next base: position 14,667 of record DGSK01000033.1, read on the forward strand.
CCATATACAGGCTTTCCACATATAACATCAAAGACATCCGTATTGAAGATCCCGTGGACATGGAGGTCGAAGAGATAGAGGATGATGCGGAAAATAAAGAAGATGGTGTCGCTTCCGTTGCCGATGCCCTTTTAGGCATGACTGCCGAGGAGCATGATACGGTCATTCCTGAATTCGAGGAACCTTCCCATTTTGAAAAGCTCAAAGCCTCTCCCCAGTATCAGCAGTTCCGTTCGGAATTCACAGAAAATGTCGGTTCACTCAAGGCTTCACTGAACGAGATAGTGGAGAAAAATACTCCCGTTAAAGTTGATGACCTGATAGGAAACACCATGAAGATAATCGCTTCACAGTCAAATACTTTCAGTGTGTTCGACATGCTCCACAATATGCGCGATTTCGACGACCTTACTTATACACACAGCATGAATGTAGCCATGATCTGCAACGTATTCGCCCAGTGGCTGGGAATGTCCCCGGATGAGGTAAAGCTTGCTACAGCCTGCGGAACTCTCCATGATATAGGGAAGCTTCGCATCGATGACGAGATAATCAAGAAACCCGGCAAGCTCACGGATGAGGAGTTCAAGACCATACAGTCTCACCCCATATACGGCTACCGTCTGCTTCAGAATCAGAAAATAAGCGAGCATATAAAGCTCTCCGCACTGGAACACCATGAAAAATGTGACGGGTCGGGTTATCCCATGCATCTCCCCGGGGATAAGATAGATAAGTTTGCAAAGCTTGTCGCAATCGCAGATGTGTATGATGCAATGACCTCCAACAGAGTCTACAGAAAGGGAATGTGTCCTTTCAAGGTAATAGAAATTTTTGAACAGGAAGGCCTGCAGAAGTACGATGTGGTCTTCATAATGACATTCTTAGAGAGCGTTGTTAATACTTATATAGATAACAGGGTCGCTTTAAGCGACGGACGCATCGGTACTGTAAAATGGATAAACAAGCAAAGACTGTCAAAACCTATGGTACAGCTTGAGAATGGAAACTTTTTAGAGCTTGCCAAGAATCCGGATCTTTCCATCACTCAGATACTGTAACCGATAATATTTTTCCTGCGAAACATATAAAAGTAAACAAAAAAAGGGGACTTCTCACTTACTCAACCAGCTTAAGCCTTGTCTTTTCATACTCCCATTCGGAAGACACTTTCTTTATGTCTGCACCCAGATCCCTGAGTTTCGCATCAAAATCTTCATAGCCACGCTCAACATAACTGATATCATCAATAACAGTCTCACCCTCTGCTGCCAGTCCTGCCAGTACCAGCGCTGCTCCGGCTCTCAGGTCAGGAGCCACTATGCCCGCACCTGTATACTTGGAAACACCGGTAATGAGCGCCATATTATTTTCAACCTTTATAGATGCACCCATACGCACCAGTTCATCCACATATTTGAAACGATTATCAAATATGCCTTCAGTAACGATACTTATACCCTGTGCAAGTCCCAGCGCAACAGTTATCTGAGGCTGCATATCTGTCGGGAAACCGGGATACGGGAGGGTACGCACCTGCGTCGATGAAAGCGGATCATAACAGGTCACCTGCACCGCATCATCATATTCCATTATCTGACAGCCTATCTCAGTAAGCTTGGCCGTTATACATTCCAAATGCTTAGGGATAACATTCCTGACTACCAGATCACCGTGACTTGATGCAACGGCTGCCATATATGTACCGGCCTCTATCTGGTCTGGTATGATCGCATAATCTGTGCCGTGAAGCCTCTCCACGCCACGGATACGGATAACATCAGTTCCGGCGCCGCGGATATTTGCACCCATGCTGTTTAAGAAGTTTGCAATATCAACCACATGAGGTTCCTTTGCGGCGTTCTCTATAATGGTACGCCCCGATGCAAGTGAGGCCGCCATCATAACATTAATGGTTGCGCCTACGGAAACTTTATCAAAGAATATATGTGCACCGCGAAGCTCCTTAGCTTCTGCGGAAAAACATCCATGTGCGATATTTACCTTGGCACCGAGAGCCCTGAAGCCCTTGATATGCTGGTCTATGCCACGGACACCTATATTACATCCCCCGGGGAGAGGAACCTCTGCCCTCTTATCCCTGCCTAAAAGCGCACCCACAAAATAGTATGATGCTCTTATTTTCTTCATATATTCATCATCAATGAAAGTACTGTTGAGCTTTGAACTGTCAATGATGACTGTATGTCTGTCCTCGTGATCTACCTTTACGCCTATGCCCTGCTCTGCTTTCAGCAGTATCTTAGTATCGGTAACATCAGGAATATTCTCTATTCTTACAGGGTCTGAAGTCATGATGGCCGCGGCGATTATTCCCAGCGCAGCATTCTTGGCTCCTCCGATGGTAACTTCTCCTACCAGCGGATTACCTCCCCTGATCACGTATTTTTCCATAAAACATCTCCATTATCACACAGGGCATAATCCACCCTATGCTCATAATCCGTGGGGAATTATATCGTAAAAAATCTCCTTTGTCAAAGAGGCGACATAACATCCGGCGGTGTAAACCATTTTTCAGGTCCCGATCAGCCGTCAAAACAGCCTCTTAAAACCTCCTGCTGTTCCTTTCATAAGAAATTATGATCGACACCCTGGCAAAGGTTCCGGAACGGTTTTCTATAGTGTAGTCCCTGCCTCCGGCTATCCTTATCTCGTCTCCGGCACTTACGGTATAAACTTCATTGCCCGCCCGGAAAAGAAGCTCCCCCTCTATAACAGTCAGATAGCGCACCGTATCCTCTTCATCGGTAATATCCTTCATGCTGCCGCCGGGATAGATTTCTGCCTGATAAAGCTCGAAAGAGCGCCTGCTGTCATAGCCGAAGATCTGCCGTATCCTGTACTTCCCTTCCTTCTTCATATATATGTCTGTACGGTCGGGATCGATAACCATTATGTCTTCTTCACGGCTGTACAGGAGCTCGTCAAAGCTTATCCTGAGTCCCTCGGCGATCTTTTCCATGGTAGCAACCGTAGGATTAGACTCGCCCCTCTCGATCTGCCCCAGCATGCTCTTGCTGACACCGGTGCGCACAGCAAGAGCATCCAGGCTCAGGTTCCTGGACTTACGGATCTTTTTTAAATTTTCCGAGATCCTTCTGTCGATCTTGCTCATGTAACCGGTCCCTAACCGCAAAATAATCGCAGCAATGAGGATTATCCGCAGATCAATCCCCCCATGCTGCGATCATCAATTGAAAACACCATTATCAAATGATACCGAATATATGCAGTACCAGCACTGTCAGATCAATAAGCGTCAGTATAAGCGTAAACAGTGCTATACCCTTTACTCCGCCTACGATCTTCTTTAAATCTTTTTTCAGCAGGTCTGAGGAATCAGACTGCTTTTCACTCTTTTCATTAAGTATTGCCTGCACATTGCGGTAAACTTTCACGCTTTCCTTGTGCATAAATTCCTCATTAAGTTTAAATCTTTCTTCGAGTTTAGCGGAGATTTCCTCTTCTTCAGGTTCTTTTTCTTCTTCCTTTTCCTCCTGAAGCTTCTCGATGGCAGCATCAAGGGATTCTATTGAAGAATTAAGCCTGTCGCTGACCAGATCAAGGGTTTCAAGCGCAGTCTTTAGCCTGGCCTGCTGTGCATTGTTCTGATCAAACTGCCCCTGCTCCATTATATTCTGCTGATTCCTGATATCGGCTATGGCATTGCGGCTTGCATTAAGCGCATCATAAATATCCGTCATAGCCTGCTTCATTTCACTGTTGCCGGAGGTAATGACAGCCAGAACATCCTGTGCCTGTGAATTTGACTGGGAAAGATTTCCCAACGACTCCTGAAGCCTTGCATCGGAATCCTTTAATTCAGTCAAAACACCTTTTATCTGTGCATTTGAAGCTGTAAGCTGGCCTAAGGCCTCCTGCACCTTTCCATCGGACTCGGCAATCTGTCCAAGTGTTTCCTGAAGTTTTGTGTCTGACTCACTGTCCTGAGTAAGAACCTCCTGAAGCTTGGAATTAGACTCAGTTAACTGCCCTATCGCGCCCTGGATCTGTGTATTTGACTCCGCAATCTGACCAAGAGTCTCCTGGATTCTTGCATCTGATTCAGCCATTTGTCCAAGGGTTTCCTGCAGCTTCGCATCTGACTCCGTAATCTGACCGAGAGTCTCCTGCACCTTTTCTCCGGACTCCGCAAGCTGATCCACAGAGGTCTGCAGTCTGCTGCCAGATTCGGCCAAATCCGAAATCTCACGCGACACGGAATCGGTATCCGGGCCTCTGTTTATATCATCAATAGCAGACTTTAATGCCACTGACATCGCAGTCAGGGCGTCCTCCGTATTAGTCTGTGTCTGCTGAATAGAGAATATGCCGTCTCTGATACCCGAAAGCTCCTCCAGAACAGGATCTGCTTCCGGTTCCTGTGCGCCCTCAGCGTTAGACATTTCCGTCACCGCTTCAGCTTCTGCTTTCTCCGCCGCTGCCTTTTCGGCTGCAGCCTTTTCATCAGCAGAATTGACTATCACGCTTATCTGTTCAAGTATAAGCTCATTGGAAGCCTTTATCTCTTCAATCGCCTCATTTATATCAGAAGATGAGGCTTTCACCTCGTCGATACCGATAGCCAGTTCATTTTTGGCAGCTTTCAGATCATTTATTCCTTCAACGATGGCATCATTTGTCACCATGATCTCATCAGTGGCAAACATATCATCATCCTTGGAAAAAGCCCCATCCTGTATGTCATTGCGGAGTGCTGCTATCGACTCTTTAACTGCCTGTATATCCTCACGGATGCCGTCTGTGGCAGTACGCACATCCTGGGCAGAACTCTGTACAGCCACGGAAGACTGCTTAAGCTCTTCTGCCGGCTGCTCTATGGCATTGCGCAGGGACTCTGAAAGAGTCTGCACCATAGTCTCATCCATATTGCCCACTGCGGCACCCACTGCCTTTGATACAGCCTCAGACATCTCCCTGGAAACCGCCTCGGTGTCAACGCCCCCTGCCGCAGCCTCCAGTTTGAGAGTCTTTACCTTCTCCATACTCTCATCAACAAGGGCATACATTTTCTCGGTCAGTTCCGTATTGCGGTAGTTTAACTTCCGCATCTCCTGAAGAACAGCCTCGTATGCGCCAACCTGTTCTTCAAGGTTGTGCATCTGCGTCTGCTCTGCCTGTGAATTGGCACGGATCATATCCTGTGCATTGTACCGCTCCGCAAGCTTGTCCATAAAATTATCCATGTCTGACCTCCATGTGTTATTCTTGTTTTACGCATATACTCATGAATCCGATCATCTGCCGTCTGCAGGTGATAATGTCTTCAATCAGTGTACATTAACTATATAGCCTTCCGGGAGTATAGTCTCAAAAAGCTTCTTTATAAAATCCTCTGCCCTGTCATGAGCATCCAGAAGAAGTCCCTGCTCCACATATTTCTTTTCCATTATCTCTTTCTGGTCTCCTTCAAACTGAGCAAAATCCCCTACGGAAACAGGATTGAAAATGCTGGACTTCTCATCAAGTACGCGGACTGAATCAGGATCTATCTCATGGCTTAAGATCTCTGCCTCCGGCAGTGTCACATCCACGATATTGTCCTCAACCGTTATCACCACATCTTCCATATCCACGCCGGCCTTGATCTCACCGTCGTAGGTTATGACAAACTTGCTCTCCGTGAGAGGTATCTGCCAGCCCTGTATCTCCTTGGCATCCGAAAAGCTTGCCGCATTGCTGTACTGAGTAGACAGCACCGCCAGTTCGCTGATATTTGTCAGTTCATCCTGCAGGACCTTGATATCCAGCTCCTGCTTATCCTCCACTTCCGGGATTTCGTCCATAAGCATCTCGGTCGGGCTCTTCAGATTTTTAATAAATCCGACAACAAGCACTACTCCTGCCGTGAGTATGATGCCCACTCCCAGTCCTATTCCCAATGCCATTCCGGCACCGAAGGGCAGCGTCGAACCCTTGCGGCTGTCCGAACTCTCCATACCCTCAGGCCTGTTACCTTTTTTTTCTTCTATCTCGCCCATATTACACCATATCCTTTGACAGATACTTACGTTACACAATATTTAATTTTATCATAAGATCAGGGAAATTAGTTGAAAATTAGATGAAAAAAGAAGAAAAATCATACAAAAAACCGCATCCCCAAATACGAGGATGCGGCCGTAAAGATTACATGATATCAGCTCACTTCAGACCTTCTTCACGGAAATCGTAAGCTTCTCGCCATTGATATCCCATTCCTTTGCATTATCGAAAGTCTCGCCGAACTTAAACTCATTAGCAAGAACCTTGCCGGAGATCATATCGGAATTCTTCTTTATGATATCCTGCAGCTTGTCATTGCCGGTAAATGCAGCCTCTATACGGTCCATTACCTCGAAGCCGGAATCCTTTCTCATGGTCTGGAGCTTGGAGATCACTTCATATACAAAACCTTCCTCGATAAGCTCTTCGGAAAGATTTGTATTCATTACAACGGTCACCGGTCCGTCTGCTTCTGCGGCATAGCCGTCCTTCTGGCTCATGCTGATCAGCAGGTCTTCCAGAGCGAGGGAGATCTCGTTTCCGTCGACATCAAAGGTGATGGCGCCCTTATCTTTGAGCTCTGCCATTGCGGCATTTCCGTCAAGACCTGCAAGGTGCTGCTGTATGCCCTTAAGGAACTTGCCGTACTTAGGACCTACGGTCTTAAGCTGGGGCTTAAAGGTATAAGAAGTAAACTCACTTACATCATCGGCAAACCTTACGTTCTTAACATTCAGCTCTTCCCTGATTATAGCAGTATAGAACTCGTCGGGTACAACCGGAGTCTTTACTATCATTTCACCGATAGGCTGGCGGTTCTTGATATTTGCACTGTTTCTTGCGGCACGGCCGATGGTAACGATCTTGAGGACAGCTTCCATGTTTTCCTCAAGTTTCTTATCGATCATTGCTTTATTTACTTTCGGGAAGTCACAAAGATGAATGGATTCCTTTGCAGACTTATCCACACTGCGTACAAGGTTCTGATAAATCTCCTCAGTCATGAAGGGGATCATGGGTGCTGCTGCCTTGGACAGCTCAACCAGCGCGGTATAAAGAGTCATGTAAGCATTTATCTTGTCCTGCTCCATTCCCTTTGCCCAGAAACGCTCACGGCAGCGGCGCACATACCAGTTACTCATTTCATCCGTGAAATCCTGCAGTGCCCTTGCAGCCTCAGGTATCCTGTAGTTGTTAAGGTTATCATCCACTTCACCGATCACGGTATTAAGCTTAGACAACAGCCACTTATCCATTACGGAAAGCTTGTCATAATCCAGGCTGTACTTTGTCACATCGAACTCATCGATGTTTGCGTAGAGTACCCAGAACGCATATGTATTCCAGAGCGTTCCCATGAACTTTCTCTGACCTTCCTGAACAGCCTTGCCATGGAAGCGGTTAGGCAGCCAGGGTGCGGAGTTGATGTAGAAATACCACCTGATGGCATCTGCTCCGTACTTTGAAAGCGCATCAAAAGGATCAACGGCATTACCCTTGCTCTTGCTCATCTTTTCGCCGTTTTCATCAAGCACAAGTCCCAGCACGATAACATTCTCGTAAGGTGACTTGTTGAAGAGAAGGGTACTCTCAGCCATAAGTGAGTAGAACCATCCTCTGGTCTGGTCCACAGCCTCGGATATGAACTGTGCCGGGAACTGCTTCTCGAAAAGCTCCTTATTCTCAAAAGGATAATGGTGCTGTGCGAAGGGCATTGCACCTGAATCAAACCAGCAGTCGATAACCTCCGGTACCCTCTTCATTGCCTTGCCGCACTTAGGACACTTGCACTCGATCTCGTCGATGTAAGGTCTGTGAAGCTCAACCGTCTGCGCCTTGGGATCTCCGGAGAGTTCCTCAAGCTGCTTGCGGGAACCTATTGCCTCCTGATGCCCGCACTCTGAGCACTCCCAGATATTGAGGGGTGTACCCCAGTAACGGTTTCTGGAAATACCCCAGTCCTGAATATTTTCAAGCCAGTTGCCAAAACGGCCTTCACCTATGCTTGCGGGGATCCAGTTAACAGTCTTGTTGTTTGCAACCAGGTCATCCCTTACTGCTGTCATCTTGATAAACCAAGACTCTCTTGCATAGTAAAGAAGAGGAGTCGAGCATCTCCAGCAGTGAGGATAATCATGCTCAACCTTAGGTGCAGAGAAAAGGATATTTCTCGAGTCAAGCTCTTTTAATACCTCTGGATCGCAATTTATAGCGCCGCCGTCTATCTCGTGCTGGGTGGGCTTGCAGCGCATACCAGCAAAAGGTGTCTCAGGCTTCATGACGCCGTGCTCATCCACCATCTGTACAAAAGGCGCATCGTATTTACGTCCTACTCTCGCATCGTCTTCACCGAATGCCGGAGCAATATGTACGATACCGGTACCGTCAGACATTGTTACATAATCATCGCAGTATACAAAGAATGCCTTTTTCTTCTGCTTATCCGCTGCGTCCTTTGCGCACTGGTAAAGAGGCTCGTACTCTTTGTACTCAAGTTCTTTTCCTTTGTATGTTTCAAGCACTTCATAAGCGGGAGTGCCTTCGGGACGCTCTATGGATCCAAGGACACTGTCAAGCAGCGCCTCAGCAAGAATGTATGTGAATCCGTCTGCTGCCTTTACCCTTACATAAGTCTCTTCGGGATTTACACAGAGAGCGATATTGGATGCCAGTGTCCAGGGAGTGGTTGTCCATGCGAGGAAATATGCATCTTCACCCACTATCTTGAATCTTACAATGGCAGTTCTTTCCTTTAAGGTCTTATATCCCTGTGCCACCTCATGGGATGAAAGAGGGGTTCCGCAGCGCGGGCAGTAGGGAACGATCTTAAAGCCCTTGTAAAGAAGTCCCTTATCCCATATTTCCTTTAAGGCCCACCACTCGGACTCAATATAATCATCATGGTATGTTACATAAGGATCATCCATATCGGCCCAGAATCCAACTGTGCCTGAGAAATCTTCCCACATGCCTTTATACTTCCATACGGACTCCTTACACTTGCCGATAAAAGGATCGAGACCGTAGCTTTCGATCTGCTCCTTGCCATCGATACCCAGGAGCTTTTCAACCTCAAGCTCAACAGGAAGTCCGTGGGTATCCCAGCCCGCCTTACGGGGAACCATATTTCCCTTCATGGTGCGGTATCTGGGGATCATATCCTTAATGACTCTGGTAAGCACGTGTCCTATGTGAGGCTTTCCGTTAGCGGTAGGCGGTCCGTCATAGAATGTATATGTAGGGCAGCCCTCCCTCTGCTCAATACTCTTCTCGAAGATCCTGTTATCTTTCCAGAACTTCTCGACTTCTTTTTCACGCTCCACAAAATTAAGATCTGCGGACACTTTGCTGTACAACATCTTTTATTCCTCCTTTGTCTCCGTCCTTTTCTCGTCGGGACGGGATTACCACGGTAACAACATTACCGCAAAAATTTAAAAGCGCCCATGCGGCATCTATGTCGCACGAACGCTAATATTTTACACTACAAGCCTTCATATCTCAATAAAAAATTATAACTGTCCGGTGCGGGTATGTTCACTATTTTCTGTAGTTCTCCACTACTTTCTTGACAGCGTGAATGGTATCGTCCACATCCGTATCCTCCATCTTGGGATAAAGCGGGATTGACATGATGCCACTGTATATCTCCTCAGCAATGGGGCAGAGGCCCTTTTCGTAACCTTTGCTTCTATAGTAAGGGAACCAGTACACCGGCACATAATGAACCTGGGGCACCACATTCTCTGCCGTCATTGCTTCAAAGAACTGTGCACGGCTGCACTTGAGCAGCTCTTTATTGAGCCTTATCACATACAGATGCCTGGTGGTATCGGACTCGGGTATCTCCTTCTGGACTATTATCTCAGGAAGACCTGCAAAAGCCTCGTTGTATCTGTTTACTATCTCTTTGCGTCTTTCCGAGAAAAACGGAAGCCTCTTCATCTGGCTGGTAATAAGGGCAGCCTGGAAATCTGTCATGCGGTAGTTGTAGCCTAAGGATATCTGTTCATATACCCAGCGTCCCTCATGGGGTGCATCCTCCATCAGGGCTTCATCATGTGTTATGCCGTGGGTGTGGGCAAGAACCAGCTTTTTGTATAAGTCATCATTATTAGTAGTTACCGCACCACCCTCGCCTCCGGTTACGGTCTTAACCGGGTGGAAGGAAAAGCAGGTCATATCCGCAAGGGAGCCCACTTTTTTACCATCATAGGAAGTACCGATGGAATGTGCCGCATCCTCTATGAAAACAAGGCCGTGACGGTCGCATATCTCCCGGATCTCCCGCACCTTTACAGCCTGGCCGGTATAGTCTACTGCCACCACAGCTTTGGTGCGTTCCGTGATATGAGCCTCGATACTTTCAGGGTCAATGGTATATGTTTCCGGATCGATATCCGCAAATACAGGTCTCGCTCCGCAGTAGAATGCACAGTTGGCGGATGCTGCAAAAGTGATAGGCGTAGTGATGACCTCGTCTCCCGGTCCCACGCCCGCTGCTATACAGGCGCAGTGAAGTGCTGAAGTTCCACTGTTTACCACCACCGCATGCTTTGCGCCGGTGTATTCGCACAGGCCTCTTTCCAGCTCCTCAACTTTAGGTCCGCATGTAATAAAGTCACTTTCCAGTACGGATCTTACTGCATCTATATCTTCCTCGGTTATCCACTGGCGGCCATAGTAGATCTTGCCGCTTCTTACAGGATATCCGCCTTCTATCGCTAATTTTTCCATAAATCCTCTCTACTTTCTTTTGTTGATTTAACAAAAAGCCTTGATTCTCCGTAAGTATTTAAACGGTATTTATAGGATAATGTTAAAGAACTTCATTATATTTCACACTTATTCCGAGACAAGTCTAACACATACGGCACGATTTTTACAATATATCTTCTATATGAAATAAAAAGTGAAATAAAACAATCGGGGAAATGACTGATCATTCCCCCGATTATTTTTGGCAGTACACACATTTGTAAAAGTCATATACCATATCTACAGCACATGTCTTTATATTATCTCATCAACTTTTATACCTTTAAGGTCCGCATCCACCAGGGCCATCTTATTTTTTATGTCATCAAGTGCAGCATTCACATTTGATAATCTGTCTGTCAAAGCCGCCGGATCTGCGCCCGTGACATCCGTAAGGTCAAGATCATCCGCTTTGCGCCTTCTGCTTTCTTCCCTTGCTTCCTTTACCGCTTCCCTCGTCTCCTCCGTAAGAGCTTCCTGCACCGCTTTCTTTTCCGCTCTTTCTGCTTCGAGCTCTTCCTGCTCTTCTTTTTCTTCCTTTTTCTCTTCGGCTTTTTCCTGCTCCTCCTGCATCTTTTCTTCTATCTTATCCTTAGCCTCATTCATTGCCATGCCGATCACGGTGCGGTTAGCTTCATCCATAATAGTCTCAGCCTCATCCTGCGCATCCGCCATGGCATGAGTCTTGTTTTTCTCAGTCTCTGCATCTGTCAGTGACTGCCTGATAGACATCAGGGCATTATCCGCGTCATCAATCCTCTTCTGCGCGTGGTCAAGCTGTTCATTTGCTTCCAGCATCCGAGACTGGTATTCCGTCAGTTTTGCCTCTATCTCATCCGCACGGGCACGATTTTTCTTCATCTGCTCTATGTCACTAAAACGTTCATCATGACTTGCCTTACGGTATGCCATCAGCCATTCAAGGTCTTTCTGCTCCTTTGATTCAGGATCAACATTATATTCTTTCCGGAGCGCATCTATCATGTCTTCGGCAGTCTTTTTATCAGACAGAGCCGCTGCCTTTTCTTCCCGCTTTGTTTCCGCATACTTCCTGATCTCATCCAGCTGCCTGTCGAAATCACGGTCTGCACCAAAAGCATCCGAAACCACCTTATAAGCTTTCTTTCGTGCCTCCTCAAGCCTCTCCTGCTTCGGATCATTTCCCAGATTCATATTGCCCGCAAAGAAGGCTTTTTTATTTGCGGTATTCGAAACATCTTCCCTTTCATTGGAACTACCGCCGCCTAATCCGGGTATTAATGTATTCTTTTGCTGCTCCTGAAAACTGATCGAGATATTCATGATAAGCCTCCCTGCTTTTCAATAATATAGTTCAGATGTATTATAATATACTTTATACATTCCACCAACGGCTATTGCCTGTTTCGCATAGTTTAAGCCTGCACTTCCTCAGCAGCTTTATCCTGCTTTTCCTTATAGTCATCAAAAAGAGACTCCACCGCATCATAGGTTCTGTGACAGATATCCGGAAGCGCATCTCCCCAGGCTCTTGCCGCCTTTTTAAATCCTTTTTCAAATGCAGTGCGCATCTGCTCCATCTTCTCCGGATCACCGCCGCTTAGTGCCATTGCGAAATCAAATATCCTCTGCGATGTCTGTGTAACTCCCCAATAACCATCCTCCGCTATATCCGCCTGTGCCTGAGCCCTTGTCTTTGCATCTACGGTAAGTCCTGCGTACATATTCTTCAGATTCTTTCCGTTTGCCACATCAAAAGATCTGCCCTGCTTAGATATCAGTTTGTCAACAATATCCTGCAGCTGTTTCTTCTGGGATTCAACAGCCTCCCTTATCTGGTCAGCCTGTTTTCTGTCTGCCTTATATGTCCCCTTTGATGAGGCACTACTCTGTGTGTCAGAACTTTTATCATATACGGCAGCATTTTCTGTGGCGGTTGCTGTTTTCACAGACGAACTGTCGGCATCATTTCTTTCATACAATGCCTTTGTTGTATTAACGATATTGCTGTCTGCTGCTATCCGAGATGCACTGCTGTAAACTTCTGAACTGTAACTCCCTGAATATGATGATGTAACTTCATTTATTATATTTATTCCCATAATATATTCCTCCGATCATAATGGCATACTGCGATGCTGTTATACTCATCTTATAACAACACAAACTTCACGCTCACAGATACTTAAGCTTATTCTCCGTGTCCTTGATCTCTTTATCCAGCTTGCTTATCTGCGACTCGTAATCCCTGAGTGCATCATACCCCACTGCCTTGTCCATTTCTTTCTTAAGCTTTTCCCGCTTCTCTTTCAGGTTTTTAAGGCTATTTTCTGTATCAGTTCGAGTTCGGCTTGCTGAAGATTCTTTATCACTTGTATTCCCTATCACAGAATTGATGCGAGATTCTGCTACCGTATTAACGCTCTTTGACCATGTCCCATCTGCACTGTAGGTCCCCTCCTTTGTAGCAGCCGCCTTACTAAGTCCCGCTGCCTTAGCCGAAACCTTGACCGCATATGAATCAATTCCTTGAAACAAACTTTTCATAGTAGTAACGTTTGCTTTCTTTAATTCTTCTTCATTTACCGAAAGCTTTCCATCTGCGCCAACTGTTATTCCGACTTCATTTAGTAACCGTCCATGCTTTTCGGTCATTGTATCCAGCCATTCACCGGATCTAAGAACAGATTTAGTTTTGGAATTATACGCTGCATCTATTGCCTGATTGTAGGAATCCGCAAACTCCTTTACAGCCTTTACGATTGCGTCCGGATTGCTGAAAACCTCTTTTTTTCTTCCGCCTGTTTCATCCTCGATTTCTTCCGTCGCCCAAATCTTATCCGAAGAGAGCACATCCGCCTTTTTCTTCAATGAATCCGCAGTTGACCTGATCCTTGTCAGCTTATCCCCGGAATCACCCACCAGAGATTTCGCCTCCTGCTTCTGACTGCCATAGTAACCTTTAAGCAGCTTACGATAGCTTCCGTTTTTGATCGACATATAGGATGTAATATCCACGCCGGTTGAAGAGTTTGAAGATGATCCTCCGAAAAAAACAGAATAGTCTATACCCGAATTGATGTTATTGATATTTGCCATACTCTTTCCTCCCTGAAAATGTGCAAACCGTATGTGACAGGGATATCCGTATCCCTTTTACAAGAATGCGTGATATTGATTTTTCCCTGTTGATAAAGGATAAAACCATAATCCCAACACAATACTTGTTATAATTAATATTACGGATAATTTTTATGGAAAACAACCGACTTGTAGTGAATAGCCGTTTAAATGTATCAGAAATTTTTTTATTTCTCTTTATGATGCAGCAATACTCTAAGCTCTACTTCACCATCATTTTGGAGAAATTCCATTTCGCCGCAATAGGAAAGCGCTATGTGCCTTATCAGTTTCATGCCAAGTCCATGACCTTCATCAGACTTGGTAGATATCGGTAAGCCATCCGCATCATATTTTGGATTATCACCGTCAAAACTGTTTTTTATAATAATTGTAAAAAACTGTTCTCTGCTTATTGAAGATATGCTGATCCATTTCCTATCTCCGGACGCTCCCCGTAAAGAATTATCCAACGCATTGTTCAACAATACACTCAGATCAAAAACATCTATTACCGGCTGTTCAGGAAAAATAAAGTCACATTTAAAATCTATCCCCTGCTTTAATGCAATATCCTTCTTTGATGTAAGCACCGTATCTATAACCGGATCACCACAGCGTATGCCATCAACACTTATGGAATATTCCTCCTTTAGCCTGGACATATATTTCCTGGCTTCTCCAAAATTCTCTCTATCTGCAAGCCGTTCCATTGTCATCATATGATTCGAGATATCATGCCTCAATATACGGACCTGTTCATACATCAGCCTGGTCTGATCAATGGTCTGACGCATCTGCATGAGTTCACTCTCGAAAGCTTCTTTTTGTGCATTTTCCTCGCGTTCTTTTCTAACCTGCTCATACAGAAAAACTATCATAAGAATTGCCATATAGCTGAATATATAGAAAAGAAACCTTATAAAATTCGGTGGTATGTTTTCTTTTATAAAACCGCTTTCTATCCCCTGACTGTATATTTCTATATACCCACGGAAGACAACTGCTTCAAGCAATGGGGCCAGAGTAGGGATCAGCATTAATATCAGCTCTCGCAGGCTAAGTTCCTCTGATCTAACATATATCCGTGTAAAGAATCTAAGCATAGCAAAAAGAATAAGCCCATGCATAATAACAGAAAATACACGCCCGATCAGAAACTCCAGCAAAAGGATATCCAAATCTGTCTGTTCATTCAGATACGGCACATTCATTTCTATCCATAACGAAAAGAAGCCCCACTCGGCCATAAGTGCACTGCTTAAGTATCGAAAAGATATGAATACTGCACACAGGAATATTTTTTGAAACGGCTTTTCCCTTTCAAAAAAGTACATGATAAGAAAAGCAATAAAAATAATAATTATGTACGCCTTATTGCCGGCACTTTCAGTCAGCAGGTACATCACCGCACCTGCTATGCCTGTAAAAATACCCAAAATGATACATAAATGTTTCTTATGAAGATACGGCCGCAAAAACACTGTAAAACATAAGCCCATAAGCAGCAAAATCATTATGATCTCACCGTTAGATATAATGTTATATATCTGCAGATACTTTTCTATGTCATCATTCATCATATATCATTGCCCGTTTATCCCTTACGCATTTTCAGCAGTAAACTGAAGAAATCTTTTTACAAATTTGGGATAGTTTGCCTTAGAAATACTGACATGTCCGTTTTTAAGAGTGATACCGTCCGCACCGTATCTGACTACATAGTTAAGATTTATAAGGAAGGCCCTGTGAACGCGAAAGAAATCGCCCCCAAGGACATTTTCAAGATCGGATATTTTCCCGTAATACTCTATGCTGTCATTCATTCTGTGTAATATCACCTTACGCCCCATTGCTTCAGCATAGACGATCTCGGAAATAAAAACCTTTTCGTGCACGCCCTTATGATGGATCATCATGCTTGGCCGCTCGTCTGCATCTGTATTGGAAACCATACATTTCCGCACCGCCCTCTGCAATGTATCATTCAGTTCCTTTTTCGAAAACGGTTTTCTCAGATACTGAAACGCTTCAACGCTGAAAGCCTTCCATACATATTTTTCTTCCCCTGAAATGAAAATTATCACGGTCTCTTTTCCTTCCTTACGAAGCTTCTCTGCAACATCAATTCCGTTTATCCCCGGCATCTCAATATCAAGGAAAAGAATATCCATATCCATGTCATGCTTTAAAAGGACCATTCCGTTTGAATAAATATCAACCTTTGCATCAGGAACCAAAGATGTGATCTCATTTTTTAGTACCGCACATATTCTCTTGTCATCATCACAGACCGCTATTCTCATTTTCTCTATCCGGACTTATACTCAACCACATTTTTGCAATTATTACCAAAAATTATATCGACACATAAAGGATTAAACAGAGCCCTGTGTAATGAAACAGCCTTAAATTGTAGCGAAATGACTGTGCACCTCCCCCGGTGCACTATAATAAGCACCGCTGCTTATTGCGCTTACTATGATAAACACGCACATTCAGTACATTTAAGGTTCCTTTCATTACATACAGGTTTTGACTATCAAAACCCCTGTCGAAATATCTGTCAGTACGAAATGATCATTTTTCAGAAAGGACGGTATTATATATGAATACAATGATACACAGCGAATACAGCATAGAAATAAGTGCAAGCTGCAAACAGACCACAGTTCAAAAAGCTGTTCCGCATCCTGAGTGGGATCCGAAAAAAGTCTATAATTATCTGGAAGATATGGGTGAAGGGTTTCGGGAATACAAGAGCAAAGCCACTGCTTTTTACCGTTCGGATTTTGCTGTCAAAGACCTGAATAAAGCCGTCAGTGTCGACGAGCTTAAAAAGATGATAAGTGATTATTTCCCAAAATATAAATTCACCGACAGAGAACCGGAAGAGCCGGTTGCAGGAAGCTTCTACCTTTATATTGACAGGTCACAGCTAAACAAAATGGCATCCAACCCCTCCTATCGTGCACAGGTATTCGGCCTTATGGACAGTGAGCTGCAGGGGGCAAAGGGATATACATTAAAGCACTGTGATGGCAAAAACAAAACCCATTATATTACCGGAAGCATCTTTTCCCTGGCAGAAGCCAACTTCTCGATTGATGGTGTCGGGATGCTGCCGGGCTCAAATGGAATCCCGTACCACGGCAGCGGTATCGGAAGCGTTTCAAGCGGCGGTCCCGCACAGGTACGCAGTCAGGCATATATCGATCAGGTACTGAATCCCGGCAAATATATTGCATCCCGAAAAGCTGCTGAAAGACTTCGCTCTCCCTCAGCAGAGGAACTCCGTGCAGAGGAAAGACGCACCGAACATAAACTGGAAGTGCGCATGCGCTATAGAGAATGGCTTGAAGACAAAAATGCAGCCGATAAGCTTCAGGAACAGTTCATGACTGAGCTCTCGGACTTCGAAGAAAAGCTGAATGTTTTTGATACATTTTCATAATCCTAAACACCGTCAGACAAGATTACACGGTGTGGGAAGTTTTAGGATATAATTATATATATCATTTCGGATACGGACATTAATTACTACCCGATGCGTATGATCACACAGGAGACTACTGATGAAAAACATTCTTATAACACTCCCACTCAGCGAAAATGAGAAAAAACTGTTTCAGGATAAAGTAAAGGACAACATCGATGAAATCAGGCTGAGCTTTATTGACGAAACTGCTGTCAGCGAAAAAGATATAACATCAGCAGATGCGATCATCGGCATGGTTTCACCCTCTTTGTTAAAAAATGTCACCTCGCTTGAATGGGTGCAGCTTGCCTGGGCAGGAGCAGACCGCTATACCGGGCCGGGTGTTCTGCCCTCAGACACCATACTCACAAGCGCCTCCGGGGCTTACGGTATTTCAGTAGCAGAACATATGCTTTCACTAACCTTTGCACTGTACAGCGGGTTGAATATTTATTCTGAACAACAGAAAAACCATGAATGGAAGCTGAATTGCGGAAAGAAATTCATATACGGAAGCAATGTGCTCGTACTGGGTATAGGAGATATCGGAGGCTACTATGCGGAAAAGATGAAAGCACTGGGTGCCCATGTGACCGGTGTATGCAGAACCCCGAAAGAGAAAGCAGACTTTTTAGATGAGCAGTATACCATAGATGCACTCGACAGTATCATAGGCAGCGCCGATATCGTTGCGCTTGCCCTGCCCGCCGGTGAAAGCACATACCACGTGATAGGCAGGGAGCAGCTTCTGAAAATGAAATCCGATTCAGTCATAATAAATGCCGGCCGCGGATCCACTATTGATACTTCCGCGCTGACAGACGCATTAAAAAACGGCACCATTGGCGGTGCCGGCCTGGATGTTTTGGAAAACGAGCCGCTCTCTCCCGATTCAGAACTGTGGGATATGAAAAATGTGATCATCACTCCTCATGCCGCAGGAAAACTGGAGGACGAATTCAACAAAAAAAGAGTAATAGCATTATGCGCAGACAATCTGTATCGCTATGTGCATAAAGAAAAACTTTTGCATATAGTGGATAGAAATACAGGATACTGATATGCTTAACCCCTATTAAGTCTGTCCTCCTGCAGATTGTACCGGCAACAGCAGTATAGCCGTACGGAAATGGAATTGTATAATTCAGCCTTATAGCGGTACGGAAGCGGAATTCTACAATTCAGCCGTCCTGCAGATCAGGTCAACGCAGTTGTCGATCCCGAGAGCAGAACTCTTTAAACAGAGGTCATAGTAATCGGCGTTTCCGAATTCCGTATGTGTGTAATACTTGCAGTATTTTATTCTGGTTCTATCTACCGAGTGAAGATTTTCTAAAACCTTTTCCTCTGAAAAATCCGGCATTTTTTCCATCATTCTCTTCAGGCGGAAATGTTCGGATGCACCGATGAAGACATGCAGTGTTCTGTCAAATTCCTTTAATATGATATTTGCATTTCGTCCCACTATAACGCAGTTGCCTTTTTCGGCAACCTTTCTGACTGCATCGCGCTGAGCATTGAACAGTCTCTCATCAAGAGGTTTGTTATAAAAATCAAACAAGCTCTGACCGAATCCAAATTCCCTCGGAACCTTTTCATCATATCTGCTTACTTCCTGCGGGGTCAGCGAGCCGCTTTCAAGGGCTGCTCTTACGATCATATCTTTATCGCAGTAATAGTAACCGAGCCTTTTTGCGACTTCCCTTCCGATAGTACTTCCGCCTGCGCCGAACTGTCTGCTGATAGTGATTATATTTCTCATAATTATCTCCTTATAAAACCTTATTAAGGAAATCTATGGTTCTCTCTTCCTTTGGACTAAGCAGCACCTCCTGAGGAGTGCCTTCCTCAACGATATATCCGCCATCCATGAAGATAACCCTGTCGGCCACCTCTCTGGCAAAGCCCATTTCATGGGTTACTATCACCATGGTCATACCGTCTGCCGCAAGATTTTTCATGACCTGAAGCACTTCGCCGACCATTTCCGGATCAAGCGCAGATGTAGGCTCATCAAAAAGCATTATATCCGGCTGCATACAGAGTGCCCGGGCTATTGCCACCCTCTGCTTCTGTCCTCCGGATAACTGACTGGGAAAACTTGCTTCCTTATCCGCAAGTCCTACCTTATCAAGCATTTCTCTTGCACGGCTGACCGCCTCCTCTTTGCTGCACTTTTTCAGCTGGACGGGAGCAAGAGTGAGATTATCAAGTATATTCAGATTATTAAAAAGATTGAAATGCTGAAAAACCATTCCGATATTCTCACGGACATGATTTATATTAGTCTGTTTAAGCGTAATATCCGTGCCGTCTATCACGACTTTCCCCGAAGTGACTTTTTCAAGCTTATTCAGGCAGCGCAGAAATGTAGACTTACCGGAGCCGGACGGTCCGATCACACATACCACCTCTCCCTTATGAATCTCTGTGGAGATATCCTTAAGAACATCGAGAGTTCCATAGCTTTTCTTCAGGTTATCAACTTTTATCTTTATCACATCTTTATCTATCAACGGAGAGCCTCCTTTCAAGTACCTTTGCACTGCGTGAAAGGATAGTGATAACTATAAGGTACATTACTCCTACGATCGCCCATGTCTGGAATGACATGAATGTATTCGCCTGAACATTCTTTGCCGTATTGACGAGTTCGGGAAATCCGATAACGGAAAGAATGGAAGTATCCTTAAGTGTAATAATGAACTGATTTATGAATGTAGGTATCATGGTACGGATAGCCTGGGGCAGCACAACTTTCCTCATAGCCATGCCATATGTAAGTCCCAGTGAACGGGCCGCCTCCATCTGTCCCTTATCAACTGACTGTATACCGGCACGGACTATCTCTGCCATATAGGCACCGCAGTTAAGTGCAAGACATATGGTACCGGCCTGCAGTGCAGTCAGATTTATCGAGAACCCTCCGATTATCGTATTGAAAAAATACGGAATACCGAAATAGACAAAGAATGCAAGCACTATCATCGGGACTCCGCGGATAACATCAACAAATATCTGGGATATGATATTACAGGGTCTGTTTTTCAGGACCCCCATTATTCCGAATATCATTCCGATGATGCAGGCAAAGAACAGACCGAGCAGCGCAAGGAGAAGCGTCCTGCCAAGCGCAACTAACAGCAATGTTCCGTATACTGTGATGATCTTTATCATTTATCTTTCCTCATTTATTATAAATATGGTATTTATATGTTCCGGATTCATATGCCGGTCAGTACCTGCTGTATCGGCATATGAGTGCGTAACCATTAGTCTTCCGCCATTCAACACACATGGCTCATCATTGCCCCGTATAACGGTTCTATATTAATCGAATCAGGATTTACCGCTTTCGTGACAAATAATCCATATTATATCATAAAGACCGGACAGGATACCCTGCCCGGTCCGAAACATTGGTTTATTCGCCAAGATATTTAGCAATGATCTCGTCGTAAGTACCATTAGCCTTGATATTTGCAAGGCCTGCATTGAACATGTCAACCAGCTCCTGATTATCTGCGTTAAATATTGCAAAACCGTAAGCTGCGGGATCATTACCGGTACCGTCAACTATCTTCATGGCAATACCTGTATCCTTGATATTGGAAGCCATGATCGGAGTATCATCAAATGTTGCTGCAACCTGTCCGCCTACAACAGCCTGATACATTGTCGGTGAATCCTCAAAATATGTTACTGTAAAACCGTATTCGTCTGCAAGGCTTTCTGCATAGGAAGCGCTCATTGTACCTGTCTTAACGGCAACAGACTTTCCCTTAAGGTCATCAAAACCGTCAATATCGGAAGAAGCTTCTACAGCCATGCTCTGATTTGCATCATAGTATCCGTCAGAAAAGATCCAGCCGGATTCCTTTCTTTCATCAGTGATAGAAGCACCTGCGATCATACCGTCAGCCTGACCTGCCTGACATGCAGCAATGGAAGCATCCCAGCCGAGTACCTGTACTTCATACTCAAAACCCTGATCCTCAGCAACAGCAGCAAGGATATCCATATCGATACCAACGAAATTGCCGTTGTCATCCGTATACTCAAAGGGCTTGAAAGATGTGTCGGTTGCGATCTTCCAAACCTTATCGGAAGAAGCAGTCTTATCTTCTGTTGCGGTTTCCTGTCCTGCGGTCTCCTGCTCTGCAGTCTCACCTGCAGGAGCTGCTGCGCCTTCATTACCGGTACATCCGGCAAGAGACAGCACCATACCGGCCATCATGAGTGCTAACATTTTCTTTTTCATAGTTTCATTTCTCCTTTCGTTTTTGACATTCATTTACAAATGCCTGTACTAGTAAACGGCTTTCCTCATTATTAATGTAGGAAAACTCAGGATGCCACTGCACCCCTATTGCAAAACTGTGATCTTTCACAGCAATTGCCTCAATAAGTCCATCCTCGGATACGGCCATTTTCACAACCTTCGGTGATAGCTCCTTTACTGCCTGATGGTGATAGCTGTTCACTTCATGCACGCCGGCACCGATAATATCTGCAAGCTGTGTATTTTCCAAAACCTCCACACAGTGTGCCTTCCTGTCATACGGCGGTGACATATGATGTTCTACGCCACAGGCATATTCTGTCGGAAGATCCTGATACAGGGTGCCACCGAGATGTGCATTGATAAACTGTATCCCACGGCATATCCCCATAAGCGGCCTGTCATCGGCAATACATTTATCAAGAAGGTATGCCTCCATGGAATCCCGAAGCTCTGATACAGCACCACAGGAAGCCTTTCTCTCTTCACCATATATTTTCGGAGAAACATCATGTCCGCCGGTAAAAAGTATCCCATCACAGAGAGCATATGCATCGTCAAGCTCGGAAGCATCGTCAGTAAGCGGAAGCATAAGAGGCAGACCGTTGCAGTACTCTATCGCCTTCATATATCCCGGAAGCATCCAGATGCTTTCCCTGTCATCATCATAAAGAGGGATAAGTCCTATCACAGGCCGCAATTGTTTTACCTCACTTCCCTTGTTAAGATGTTCCAAAAAAAACGAGGCATCCACTATTTCAGCAGACACCTTCGTCCTCAACAAATAGAAATATAAAGCATTTGAAGCTTTTTTGCAACCATTTTTTGCTCTGTGTCATAATCTTCAGACGCTGCCGCTAACTACGCTTAAGCTTTCAGGGTTCAAACCACTTGCAAAGACAGCCTGACCGAGAGACAGGCCGCTGTCATTAGCCGGGATCATGCTGTGGGTGAGCACATTCATGCCGCGCTTCTCAAGTTTTTCCTTAAGCGATCGCGTAAATAAACGGTTTTGAAAGCAGCCTCCGCTTAGTGCGACATCATTAATCCCGTATTTTTCGGATGCAGCTGCTGCCGCCCCTGCAGTTTCCTCTGCCAGCATATCGTGAAAAGCATATGCCAGCATATCTTTTGACAATCCGGATCTAAGTCCTCTGCAGATATCCTTAAAAATCCCTGCAGTGCATATGTTTTCTGTTTTAAATGAATAATCATTCAAACCATGTTTTTCAATGAAATCCGTGTATTCGCTGAGAGCCTTATCCCTGTCCGCATATCTCTCTGCCGCAAATTCCAGCGTCATTGCAGCCTCTCCCTCAAAGGTTGATCTGCAGCATATGCCAAGCACTGCGCTTATCGCATCAAAAAGGCGCCCTGCGCTGGTGGACTTTACTGCTCCTATGGCATTTTTCACCATCTGACTCTGCATCAATAGTTCATTCCGGGATAAAGTACCCGATTCAATATACTCTTCAAATATATCTTCCACACTATCATTAAATGATTCAACGACGCGCCCGTATATATCCCAAAGCATCGATATTGCTATGCGCCATCCCTCTTTAGATGCCGTATCTCCTCCAATATGCATAAACGGCGTAATATGGGATACCCTTTCATACCCGTTTATATTACACAACATTATCTCACCACCCCATATGGTGCCGTCTTCACCGTAGCCCGTTCCGTCAAAAGATATTCCTATTACCTTATCCAAGTGGTCATTTTCTGCCATGCAGGAAAGAATATGCGCATAGTGGTGCTGGACCTTTACAAGTCTTGCACCGCTTTTCGCTGCCAGCTTCTCCGCAAGCCTTACAGACTGGTAATCCGGGTGCATATCACAGACGATGGTATCCGGTCTACGGCTTTCTATCTGCAGCATATCTTCAAATCTGTATATGGTTTCTTCAAGTACTTCTGCTGCCCTGATATCACTCAGATCACCAATATAAGACGATGGATAAAACAG
Organism: Lachnospiraceae bacterium UBA4364; assembly: GCA_002393955.1. GTDB lineage: Bacteria > Bacillota > Clostridia > Lachnospirales > Lachnospiraceae > NK4A136. Next base: position 38,286 of record DGSK01000033.1, read on the forward strand.
TTCTCCCCTGCCTATGCAGAAAGTGTTCTTAAGCTCTCCTCCCAGAGCAAGCACTGTTTTATTTATCTTTTCATCCCTGTTACTTTTTGTTCCCCCTATTCCGCCCGCATTACAATTATCCGGATCAGAATCATCCGTTAAAGCTTTATCAATATCTGAAATATTATTTTTATCCGCCACCGTCTTTACTCTCACAGGAAGCGGTGCAAACCCTCTTGAACGCCTTATCATATAAGGCTTGTCACCAAGAAAATCCATCACCGAATCGTCAGCCCTTGTAAGTATGGGACGGTTATTGGACAAAATACAGTCCGCAAATCCGCTTAATACATCAAGCGCTTCCTCATCCGTTGAACATATGGGCGAACCGCTTATATTTCCGCTGGTCATGACCAGACAGTCCAATCCCGAATATTCAAACAAAAGGATCTGGATCGGTGCGTAGGGAAGCATTACTCCAAGCGTCGGATTCCCCGGCGCTGTATCTTCACACAGAAAAATTTTATGCGCTTCTTTTTTTTCGAGCAAAACTATGGGCGCTGCAGGTCCGCAGAGCATACGCTCTTTCGCATCCGATATCAGACAGTATCTCTTCACGGTTTCAATATCCTTCATCATCACCGCAAACGGCTTGACCGGTCTGTGCTTTCTCTCTCTCAGCATCCTTACGGCAGCATTATCTTTTGCATTACATACCAGATGAAAACCGCCGATACCTTTGACGGCTGCGATGCCTCCGTTTTTTAATATATCTGCTGCTTCCTTTATGGGATCGATCCCGGATTTTTCTATTAAATGTGATCCCTTCTGTATAGCTGTCCCATAAAAGTCTCCTGTTCTTTCCAATATAAAATACTCAGGGCCGCATTCGTTGCAGCAGACCGGCTGTGCGTCCATACGCCTGGATAACCTGTCGGTGTACTCTGCTTCACATTTTTTACACATAGGAAACATCTTCATTCCGGTCCGTTCCCTGTCGTAAGGAAGATTTTCGATTATGGTAAGCCTGGGACCGCACTGGGTACAGTTTATAAACGGATGATGAAACCGGCGGTCGGCAGGATCAAAAAGCTCCCTTTTGCATTCATCACATATGGCAAGGTCCGGGGGAATAAAAATATCGCCGTCTGTTTTTTCACTTTCTATTATCGTGAATTCATCATATCTGTTTTCGGATTCCGGTTTACTTACGTTAATTCCGGCATTTTCTTTTTTGCTCCGTATCCCGGTATCAGCACTAATTTTATTAAATTTATTTACATCATGATTTCCGGTTTCATTAATATTGCCTGAGACATATTCCTCTTCTATCTTGATTATCGCAGCCCGCTCCGGTGCTTCCGAAACAATATCTTTCCGGAAAGCATCAAGCACACTCTCATCCCCCTCTGCCACCACTTCAACAAAGGGACCGTAATTACATACGGTCCCTTTTATTTCATAACTGTCTGCCAGTTTCTTTATGAAAGGTCTGAATCCAACCCCTTGTACAATACCATATATCCTGTATATCTTTATCATCATTCAGCAAACTTTTTAATTTTATGATCTAAAAATTCCTTAAGCTCATCAAGTCTCTTTACCGCTTCAGCCCTGCCCATATCATATACCTGCTGAAGCTTTTCAGGATCATGCTCGGTTCGGCTGATAGTCAGCTCCTCCGGAGGATAGAAAACAAATATCTCTCCTGCAGCTTCCTTTGCTTCCACATACTCCCTCTGCTTATTATACATTTCAGCACGGTTTATAAGGGCTTTTGCCGCTCCCGGGTAATTACACAGGAGCACCTTGTACACGGCATCCAGCTTGCCGGGCTTCTTTCTGTAAGACCTGTCTCTGGTAAGTACCACTACATTCTTATCATAGCCCTTTCCCTCCATAAACTTAAGAGGTATCGAATCTGCCGCACCGCCATCACAATAATAGCCGTCCCCGATCTTAACCATCTTTGAAACAACGGGAATGCTGGCAGATGCACGGATATAAGCCATATCACGCTTTGTCCCGGTTGTACACTTGTGATATACCGGCTTTCCGGTCATGGCATCCGTCACCACGCAGTAGAATTCCATGGGATTTTTTCTGAAAGTCTCCGTATCGAACTTATCCAGCTCAAAAGGAAGCTGATTGTAACAGAAGTCCGCCTCGTAGATATTTCCGGTTTTAAGCCAGGATTTAAATGTTCCGTAACGCGGGTCATTAGCATACTTAAGGTTGTACCTGATTGCCCTGCCTATCTGTTTCGATTTAAGATTGCAGCCAAAAGTCATGCCTGCGGACACGCCCACTGCTCCGTCAAACTCTACGCCATTTTCCATCAATACATCCAAAATACCTGAGGTAAACATCCCGCGCATTGCTCCGCCTTCAAGTACTATCCCTTTTTTCATATCTATACCTCTTTATACCTCCGATGGAAAAATTATCCGTCAGTCCACAGGAATACTCTCCTGCTCGAGCGTCACTTTGTTTTCCAGCATGTATCTTATAACCGGATAGAAGGTATCATAGTCCTTATCCCTGTACAGTGCCTCAAGCTTCCTGCACTCTGACTCATCATCAAACGGAGATGTATACTTCGCATAAAGCCGCAGCGTTCCGGAATCCATTTCGTACGGCTTAAGACCGGGACAGAATTCCTTCTTTATCCTGACGAACTTCCTGAAGCCCGCAAAATCTATGTCCCCCCAGAAAAACGTGGGAATATCATTACGCTCTGCCTCACCTGTGATGCATTTAAACCATCCGGCCTTTGCAGGGCTTACAAAACCGCCGTGAAAGAGAACAAGATCTCCGGCTTTTTTCTGATTCATAAGATAATGCATATAGACTGCTTTGCTCTCAATAAATAACAGTCTGTTGACATTTCTGAATGTCACTGACATCACCCTTGCAGCCATCAATGCACTTATGCAGGCACCATATGTCAGCGTGCTGAAATCTGCCGAATGCCCATCATCAAACATGACGGAAACCTCCCCGGCAAACTCAAATATCTCAGGGTAGCGCACTATACCTTTTTCAGCTAAGAGCCTGTCGCCTTCTTCGGCAGAAACAGAAGTACTTCCATTCTGTCCGCCGCCCTCTTCATATTCTTTCTTTATAGTCTGAAGTACGGAAATAGCCTTGCCACGGAGTTCACGCTCAAAATACTTGCTGTCGGCAAAAAGCCTTTTGCTGAGCACTCTTTCCATCTGCTCAGTCTTATTCTCCTCATTGGCATCAAGGAAAAGCAGGAACCTTAGAAGCCCTGCGTTTTTTACAGAATCTTCAAAGAAATACCTGGTGAAATCCTTCTTTTCAGCCACCCTTGCCTTCTCAGCCTTAAGGAATTCCGCATAATTGCTGCCCGGCAGCATAGACTGAACCGTCTTGTCTATATCCCTGAGAAAATCATTTACGATTTCGATCTTCGGCCTGCGGCCCGCAACTTTGTAAGCCTTCTTTATAGAAGCCTCATCTATCACCAGCCATATCCGGTCTATCGCGGTATCGTCGTCCTTATCGCAGGAATAGTCAACAATGCCCATCTCCTTAAGGGATGCGATCTCTTCGGAAAACTTCTTTTTTTCATCTTCATTTTCAAGATCGTCTTCTATTTCTATGAGCTGGTCCACCCTGACAGCGATCTTTCGGCTGCTGCTGCCCTCGCGGTACGCCTTGCTGTTTTCATACTTCAACAAAAGCTCATCGGCAATATACCGCTCATACGTGCCGTATTCAACCGCTTCTTCTTCCACCGAAGAGTCAGCCACCGGCTGCTCCGGTTCAATAACAGCCGCATCCTGCTCCGTCCCGGAAACAACACTGTCCTTTACAGTATCTTCTGCCGGCTTTTCATTTTTGTTCTTATTTGCATCTCCGTAAAACTCCGCCGCCGCTGCAGCCAGCTTCTCTGCGGAGGGTTTACCATTTTTACCAAATAACATTTATCCCACTACCTAACTGTTAAATCTGTTTAACTAAAACTTCCCACTTGTTATATATTGCTAACTACCACACACCGGCAGCCGGCCTGAAGTCTGCCAATCGCACTGCTCACTTAATCACCGTCAGACAGTGCTGCACGGTATGGAAAGATTTTCAGGAATATATGCGGAAATTATAGCATAATTACGGGCTTTCCGCCATCCGCTGCTCATACGGTCTTCGTGATAGCTGCAGAATATCCCTGACCTGTACATTATTTTTGCAGCGGCACATACACAGGATTTCCGTTGGAGTCATAGAGTATGCGCATCTGGGGATTCCCCTGGGCATCGTAGAGAATATCCGTTGCCGGAATCCCCTGTACCGATGCAGCCGGCTGCTGAATGAGAGCTTCCTGCGATACAGATGTCCGTACCGAAGCTTCCGACATTGGAGCGGCCTGTGAGTATGCTTCCGGCTGTACCGGCGCTGCAGGAGCCGCAGCCGACGCTGCAGGTATTGGAGCGGCCTGTGAGTATGCTTCCGGTGCCACAGGTGACTGAACCTGAGCTTCCGGCATTGCATCCAGCTGACCGAAGTCTTCCGCTGCTGCATGCACAGGCTCTTCTTCCACGGGATCAAGCGAAAGAGTCAGAGGCGGAATATCCGCCAGTCCGTCATCAGCCTGATAAGCTCCGGCTGCCATCTCCTCATCCACGGCATTTGAAGCAGTTTCGTTTTTAACATCATCCGCTTTCCTCTTTTCAGACAGCGGCACATTATTCTGCCCTTTCTTAATCTGGAAAAGCTTATATACAAAGATTTCCACTGAGATAAGCACCGCCACCACAGCCAGTATTATAAGCACGATAAGCCAGGAGGGCATGCCGCTCTTTTCTTTGCTGCCGGCATTTTCATTTCCGACATCGGCATCCGCAGTACCGTTCCCATTATCCGCCGTCACAGAACCCATATCCGCATTCTGCCCTGCAGCCGAATTCTCATTATTCAACGAAGACGGATCTGCCGCAGGACTTAAGTTTACCGCTCCCAGTATAATGCCGTCATCAGTATTGCCGGTAACAAATCCTGTCAGCCACGCAAGTGGTGCATTCCAGTTTATCGTACATTCATTAGTGGAATAAGCTTCAATGTGGTCCATGTAGCATTTAGCTGCAGGGATAGTACCCTTTTTCCAGCCGGAACCTCTTACCCAGGGATCCTCCATGCCGCAGTTAGGCCCCCCCACCAGCACACCGTTAGGTGCAAGCGGGAAGCTTTCGTCTATCAGATGAGCCCAGTATCTGTGATGGGGATACATTGCAGCATGCGTACCGTATCCGGTCACATATGAATAGTCGTTTGCATTCCTTCCGAGAAGATAATCCATGGCAGATATGGCACCGTTTAAATACTTAGCATCTTCGGAAAGAATATATGCATAAGAGATCACGATCGCATTATCCGCAACTATAGAATCCGAGCCCCAGATATAACCCCTGCTGCTGTCAGTACTGGAAAGCGTGCTCTGTGCATAAGGCAGCCCGTATCCCTGTTCCGCCTCTTTGGCACAATAGGTATCCGCTGCCTCAAGCACAGCAGACTTTGCCTTGTCAAAATCCCCGGATGAAACGGCATCCTTATTCAGCACTACGGACAGGGTCCCCAGGGCCGCAGTATGCCCCCAGTCAAAACTTCCGTATGTGTCCACGCTCTCGCCGCCTCCCAGGGTAGTAGGAAGTTCAAGGAAAAACTTCGAAGCCTTCATATCGTCATAATATGCACTGTCGCCGGTGGTGATATAAAGCTCTGCCGCTGCCCAGTAAAACTCATCCGAAACCTCATCGTCACCGTATGCACCGCCGCCGTCAAGATTGCCGATGGGCGCATACATGTCGGGATGAGCCTTTGCTGCCGCATATGTACGCTCTGCCACCTCCAGGCACTGTTTCGCATATGCATCGTCTATCCCTTTCCACAGACGTCCTGCCTGAGCCGCACATGCTGCCACATTTAAGGTAGCCGCAGTGGTAGGCGGGAAGATCACTCTTTCCTTGGTATCGTCCGCAGGAGCAACACCCAGACCGGTCCACTTGTCATCATGGACCTTATGGTAGACCATGTCCTTATACTCACCGTCACTGACTATCATGGTCTGCAGCCAGTCCATTTCCCATCTGGCCTCGTCCAGCAGGTCAGGATAAGTATTATTATTCTCGGGAATATTCATGGTACCATCGGCATAGGCCGCCGCCATCCCCGTATTCACAGCCGTCTCGTACTGATTCTGAAGCACCCAGAGAGCTATGCCTCCGTTTACCACATATTTACCGTGGTCACCGGCATCATACCAGCCTCCGGTCACGTCCTGACTCCCGGAAGTGGCTGTATCGGTAAAGCTCGTCCTTATCTGTGCATTGTCGGAAGGGTGTCCCGCAGCCCTTGCAAGGGCATCTGCATCCCCTGATGTTATATACTGACTTTCTATGGCTATGCCGGATCTGTTCTGATAAAAGTAATTCAGTGAATCGTAAAGCAGTGCGGAATATGTATCACTGTCACCTATGGAAAACTCCCTTGATACTGCGCCATCATCAGTCTTCAGCGTAAACCTGCCTTTCTCATTAAATTCCGAAAAGTCCAGCAGGTGCACATCGTCATTGGAATCCTCATCGTGCCCCATGGGAACCGACTTGCCGCTCCATACTGCCTTGCCGGCCGCATCAATAACCGAAAATCCCACTGCACTCTTTGAATCACTGAGCAGAGTCGCCTTTTTATCCATACCGGTAAAATAGGTGACCTGGTTCGTGAGTATATCCGATCTTACCCAGGGCACTTCCTCGACATAATCGTTCTCATCCGATGTCTCGTCATAAAGGGACATGTTGTCGAACTCTATCACTGTTCCCGCAGGAAAGCATACACCGCTTGTATACTGGCCGTCGCCCCCCAGATGGAAAGCCCACTCCGCAACTTCCATATCCTGACCTGCAGTGAATTCCAGCTCCACCTCTTTCCACTGCCCTGCCGTATCATAAGGAATGGGATCCCAGGTATTGCCTAAGTCCGAGCCGTTGCTCATGTTGTGCCATATCTCCACATCACCGGCCAGATTGCCGATCTTTGTGTAATATTTTCCCGGGTTCGTAGCCTTTATCTCATAATGAACCCTGTAGGTATGTCCGGCCCTTATGGTCAGTCCCCTGTGCCTGAACTGGCAGTCCCACCTGTCCTCACCGCCGTTTGATGCCCCGCCGGGATTTACGATAGTGATCCGGTATACACCATCCTCTATCTCAAAATCCATCTTGCCGGTAGCGGATTCAACTATATGCCAGGGAAGTCCCTTACCATCGTCAAAATCAGTTTCACCCAGCTGTTCACCCGCATGAACATAGGCAGGTTTATAAAGTCCTGTACCTGCGCCTCCGGCAACAGCTCCTGCAGTCATTACCACAGTCATGAATATGCTTAAGATTTTTCCCGGGATCTTTTTGTTTCTCATATAACCCTCCGTGGGTAAATTTTAAATTTACAGAGCCTGCGCAAATCCCCGCCCGAACCTGCCGTAACAGGGACTCTGACACATAAGACATTTTACCATGTTTTTTCGTAAAACTGCGGAAAAACTGCAGTTATCCATAGTGACAAATCTGCTTTTTCCGTGATAAAATTAACAAGTGTGGCCTCCGTTACCGGATCACCGAAAAGGAGCCGGAAAGTCACGGTATAATTCCCATAGTTAACTTTAAGGAGGATATCATAATATGAGATTAGCAGATCTGTTGTCATTTAAGTATATCACCATCCAATGCCATGACAATCCCGATGCGGATACGATCGCATCCGGATATGCCATATACAAATATTATGAGAGTAAAGGCAAAAATGTCCGCCTGATCTACAGCGGACCTAACATGATAACGAAAGCAAATCTTAAGCTTCTCATAGAGACTTTCAAGATTCCCCTGGAATATATCGAAAAAGGAACCAAAACAGAAGATGAATGGAGAAAGGGACTCTGGATCACGGCGGACTGCCAGTACGGTGCCGGCAATGTGACACATTTTGATGCTGATAATGTAGCCATTATTGACCATCATCAGATCGAAATAGATGACATGCCGCTCAATACCATAATCCCCGGCATGGGCAGCTGTTCCACGATAGTATACGGCATGCTAAAGGAAGCGGAGTTTGAAGTAAATGACGACGAAGGCATCGGAACAGCCCTCTATTACGGACTCTACACAGATACAAACCAGCTCTCCGAGATGTCCAACCCCGTAGACCGTGACATGGCGGATCAGATTTCCCACGATGCCGCACTGATAAACACTCTTAAGAATACCAACATTTCCCTCTGCGAACTTGAAATAGCCGGAGTGGCAATGCTCAGATATTCATTCAACGAGGATTATGGCTTTGCTGTTGTCAAGTCACAGCCCTGTGACCCTAACATTCTGGGCCTCATAAGTGATTTTCTCCTTCAGGTCGACAAGATAACTACCTGTGTAGTCTTCTGTCAGAACGGCGACGGCTTCAAGCTTTCTATCCGCAGCTGCGTAAAGGAAGTAAATGCCAGCGAACTTGCTGCATTCCTTACCGAAAGAATAGGATCCGGAGGCGGCCATTATGAAAAAGCCGGCGGATTTATTTCCGAAAAATTATTCCGGAAAAGCTTCGATTCCATCAGCCCTGAAATATATCTTAGCAACCGTTTGAAAGAATACTATGAGATGTTCGAGCTGATCTATGCCGCTGACTATAATATTGATATAAATATCATGGAGACCTATGTGAAGAAAAAACTGCCTATCGGCTATGTACGTGCCAAGGACATGCTTCCCATCGGAACCCCCATTACCGTAAGATCCCTCGAAGGCGATATGGACCTGACAGTAGACAAGGACCTTGTCATTATGATAGGTGTCAAAGGCGAGGTATATCCCAACAGACTTGAAAAATTCAAGAAATCCAACCAGCCTTTGGAAGAAGCCTATGATTATGATAAATTTGTCCTCGAAAGCAGCTATATCCCGACAATAAAAAACCGGCTGACAGGACAGAACGAGCTGATCACAAGGTATGCAAGCGTCTGCGTTCCCAAGGGTGAGGTAAAGATCTTTGCCTGCCCGCTTGACAGATATGTGAAAGTATTCACTGCATGGGACAAAGAAAAATATATGTTAGGCAAACCCGGAGATTATCTGGCTGTAAGATGTGATGACCTCCACGATATATATGTGATAGAAAAGAATATCTTCGGACTTACTTATGAGGAAGCCTGAGAAACAGCATCTGATATTTACACCTAAATTTAAGAGGGGAAGTTAAAAAAGAAAATGAGCGCAGAAAATACAAAAGAATTCCATTACGATGCCTTTATATCATACAGGCACGTAGATCCGGACAGATTCATAGCGGAAAAGCTTCACAAAGAACTGGAGAACTTTAAACTTCCCAAAAATATCGAGGCACAATTAAAGAAAAACAATCCTGATGCCAAGACAAAGATAAGCCGCGTTTTTCGTGATGAGGAAGAGCTCCCCCTTTCCAGCAGTCTGGAAGACCAGATCGTGGAAGCCCTGAAAAACACCGACTACCTTATCGTTATCTGTTCCCCGAGACTTAAGGAGTCCCAGTGGTGCCGCAAAGAGATCGAAACCTTTATCTCCCTGCACGGAGTTGACAGGGTGCTTGCTGTTCTCGTGGAAGGAGAGCCCGGCGACTCTTTTCCCGAGGAGCTCCTTACCAGGGAAAGGGAAATAACCGGTAAAGACGGTAAAAAGACAACCATAAAAGAAGATATCGAGCCTTTGGCTGCAGATGTCAGGGGCGAAAATGATCAGGCAAGGCTGAAGGCCTTAAAGAATGAAAAGATCAGGCTCATCGCCACAATGTTCGGCTTAAACTATGACGACCTGAAACAGCGGCACAAGGAACAGCAGACAAGAAAACTGATCACCCTGGCAGGTATTGTTGCTGCTGTATGTCTTTTATTTACGGCACTCAGCACCTATTCTGCATTCACTTTCAAAAAACAAAAGGATGAGATCCAGGCTCAGGCCACAGAGATACAGCAGCAGGCCAATCAGCTGCGGCTTCAGTCCGTAACACTTTCCGAAAAAAATGATAAGCTTCTGGAGTATCAGGCAGCATCACTTGCGCAGAATTCCCTAAACTGTCTGAAAGCTGATGACCGCCTTGGCGCAGTTCAGAATGCATACTGGGCACTTACGGAATACGACGGCAATGCCATGCCCTATAGTGATGAGTCAAGATTCGCTCTCACACAGGCCCTTGACCCTTATGACTATGGTACATCCTTAAAAGCAGCCTCCACAATAACACTAAACTCTAATGTGGAGTTCATGCTTGAGTCACCTTCAGGAGAAATCGTAGCAATATATGATGCTTCCGGAGTCCTCAGTTTCTGGTCCATGAAAAACGGTAAAGGGGTCTGTGATCCGCTGAATCTTGCGGATGCAACTCTCTCAAAGTACATGACGACATTTATCGATGATCAGCATTTTGTCTATGTAGATAATAAAACACTGAAAATTATTGATCTCAGTACCGGTACCACTGATACATATTTCGAGTCGGACGAAGAATTCCGTCTGGATAATTTCACATACCTTTCATTTGATCCGGATACACAGATTGTGTATACCACCAGGGGAAAGACCCTTTATCTGTTGGATGCGATAACCGGTGAAATCATAGATACGCACAACTATGATGACGATATCGATAGCGGCTCATTAAAAACCGTCAGCGATAATATGACCATATTCAAAACAACCGACCTGAAAGACAGCACGATCAATGTCATAGATGATCTCGGGAATCTTGTTTTTTCAAAAAACATCGGAGATGTGATCTACAGGGACGCTGTTGTGTATGACGGAAAGATCTATATTCTTTATTTTGTTAATATCAATGGAGACAATTTCCTTGATAGAGCATATTCAAAGATTTCCGGCTATGATATTAGCTCCGGTGCAAACTTTCTTAATATAACTGATGAGTACGTATATGGATCAAAACTCTATGTCATAGAAGAAAATGACGGTGCATTTCTGGCAGAAGTCGGTAAGTCCGGCATAGCCGAGTATGACATGAAGACCGGAGAAAACAGACTTCTGGATTACTACAGTGAAGGAATAATCTGGTCAGATGCAGCCACAGACTTTGTTGTATTCATGACCAGCTCCTACAATGTCCTCAATCTCTACAAGCACACAACCATCGGAACGTCAGGGTATTTGCAATGCAATCTTGACCAGGTAGATATGATAGCCAACACATACAACGGTTTCCTGATGCATAAAAAAAATACAAATGAAGTCGTAATCTATAAGACCCTCACCAATAAAGACCTGACAACAGCTGCTAGCTATGAGGCATACGAATGTGAAAACTATTATGCAAATCTGGCTAAGGAAAAAGCAATTGAACTGGGAATTGACAACGCAGATTATGTCATGAGCTTATCATACAATGATGATAAGAGCCTCTTAAGCGTAGCCTATGGTGACAACAGAACAGAAATATTCCGGACTTCAGATATGTCGTTAATTGCCGATTACAGAGGCTTCTCTGATTATGAATATGTTAAATACTATCGTGGAACAGATTCCGAAGGAAATACTTACTGGGCTTCCGATAACTATGGCTACAGCATAAGTCCTGAGGGAAATGTGATCGCAGTCATAAGCAAACTGCTCGCCGTCAGAGATGATAAGATATACATGGGATACGAGACAAGCGATGAGATTAACGTAGCACCTGTATATACCACAGAAGACCTTTTGGAAAAGGCTGAGGAGTTTCTGGAGATAGATAATCCCGCGGAATGATCAACGGTATAAAGCTAAGTCATCAGGTGTGTCTCACCACCTCAAACCGCTCAAGTGATATACCATCCTCATCCGGTGAGATACCGGCCTTGCGGCAGGCAATAGCTACCTGGTCATCCACGGTATCCACACCGTCAAGGTTCGGCAGAAGCAGGCCTCTGCGATACCCCTTGGTCACTATGACACCGTATTTCTTTACATCAAGCTCCGATTTGGAGGAAATGGATTCCGCCTCGGAAAGAACATCTACATTGATCTCCAGATATGGCAGCTCATCTTCCGTAATGGCAGAAAATCTGGGATCTCTCGTGGATGCACTTACGGCATTTGCGATTATCTCGTCAGCCAGCTTATCTTCTACAGGTCCTATTGTTCCTATGCAGCCCCTAAGCTGCCCGTTCTTATGTATGGAGACAAAAGCCCCTGCCCTGCGCTCCGTAAGTCCCTTTTCAGTCTCTTTTCTTTCTTCGGGTGAGGGTTCCTTGTCAAGCACGGTTATTCCCTCTGACTCCCAGGAGATGGGGGTCCCGCTTTTTATATAGCTTTCCAGCGAAAGCCTTGCCAGACGTACATACGCGTCCTCGCCCTCTCTCTTACGGTCAAGTTCTTCCATTCTGTGCTTCTCCCACTTATCCAGGAAAGCCCTGTCTTCATTATCATGAGCTTCTCCCTCACTATCCGTCACGGTTTCATATGTACATATACCATAGCCTACGCCTGTCACATCCTGATGGGAAAGACGTTCAACAGTCAGTCCGGTCCGGTCAAGGGCTCCTGCCATCATCACAAATGAACGGTGACCGCACTCTGCTGCCCTGTCCAGAAAAGCCTCATCAAAATCAAAAAGCCTGTCGAATTCGGCTGACGCCATCACATCCATAATACGCTCATCATATACAGGACCTTCGGGGGCATAACCGTAAGGGCCATTGGACTTAAGCTTATGGGAAAGATCACCGCTGGCCACATAAACTGCCCGCCGTCCCAGGCTCTCCACAGCCTGTGAGATTACCATACCCAGGCGGTAATGATCGGATAACGACAGTCCGGACAGCCCGATCCTCACCAGCTTAAAATCAGAATATTTTTTTAATATAAAATAAAGGGGAACCATGGTGCCATGATCCAGGGACGGATCCCGCTCACCGGAGGTACCGGCAGGAATACCTGCAGCCTCTGCCCTGTCGGATATAAGCTGCACCAGCTCCCTGTCATACTCCACGCTCATCTCCACCTCAGGGGCACCGAACCTTGAAAAAGATCCTTCGGCACCGCTGCCCGGGGAAATATGAAAATAATCCGCATACATAACACTGTGGGGCGACGAGATTATGACCGTATCCGGCTTTATCCCGGCTATCATATCTGCCACCCGTTCGTATGCCTTAGCAGTTTCTTCTATAACAATCTCACTCCCCCGTCCCACTTCCGGAACGATCATCGGAGGATGAGGGACCATAAATCCCGCTATCATACAGACCTCCCTGCTTCGCGCACCCCTGGATCCACTCACACGATTTCCATAAAACGCTCCCTGATGGTTTCAAAGCTCTTATCCACCAGACCGAAATCTTTTTCTTTATAATTCCAGAGCGCATAACCTATGCCGTGACGGTGGAAAACATTATGGATATCCCTCATCCAGCGGAGTCTGTCCTCAGGATCAGCCTGGTCTATAACACCATATTCACCACAGTAAAGGCATGCATTGTCCTTCTCGGCCTTTTCTATTGCAGGTTTGAATATATCCTCAAAGAAACCTTCGCCTATCTCGCTGATTCCCTCTCTGTACACAGCACCTGCAAGGTCAGGCGGAAGCATCTCACCGGCCTTCCTGTACTCTGCAAGAGTCTTGGGATAACCTATATGAAAATCCGAAGGCATATCCTCTACCCAGTATGCAGCCTGATGAGTAAAGATCATAGGCTCATAGCAGTGGAAGTTATATACAATCTTTCCATCCATGGGAAGATCCAGAAGCGGTACTGTAGTGACATTGCTGTAGCAAACGCCGCCGATTATCAGAATATGGTCCGGGCAGATCTCACGGACAGTCTTTATAAAATCAGCCGCCACCTTGTTCCAGGCATCAGCCACATCCATAAGGACTACCTCATTAAGAGGCTCGAACGCAACCTGATCAGGGTAATCCTTGAATCTTTCTGCGATCTTTCTCCACAGTTTAAGGAATCTCGCCTGCAATTCCGCATCATAGAAGAATTTTTCCCTGTCCATGTCTTTCTTAAGGGGATCAAAAGAATAACCATAGCACTCATGGAGATCGATCAGCATATTAAGTCCGTGCTTCTCACACCATTCACGGCAGTTATCAAGATAGATATAGCCGTCTTCCCTTTCTGCTCCGTCCTCATCCTCAAGAACTATATAATCTACAGGCACCCGCACATGGTCGAAGCCTATGGAAGCGATATTCCGGATATCCTCTTCCGTAATGAATGTATCAAAGTGATGCTTATCATATTTGGCATACTGTGATATCCATCCGCCTAAATTTACGCCCTTTAAAAAACCGTCAAGCTGTCGCATGTGTAACCCTCCTGTTATCTTTCAATAAAACACGCATCCGTCAGCACTATGACCATATACGGCCTGATGGCTGCTGCTATATATTAAACAAAAATTCATTTAATACTGTTCATAGTATATCAGAGTATAGCCGTCTTTGAAATAAAGAAATATTTTCAGCAGTGATGTGTTTTTCGGATATATTGGGAAAAAATGAAAAGGACCACGGTATTGTTCAGATAGTAGATGACAGCGGTCCATACTATACCTATGGATCTGTCGGCAAATCTGAGGGTAAACATCTGAAACATACCGAATGCTATTGCAAAAGCCGCCATCATGACCGCCGACATTATCATCAGTTTTCTGTCATTAAGGAAAACCCCCGTCACGAAAAACCCAATGATAAGCGCCGTGATCATGCCAATATACTTAAACCCATGAGTGCTGTTATACACTGACACAGCCTCATTGCTTGCCATGCTTTCGCCTATATAGTAACTCTGCAGCTGGTCCATAACATTCTGATACATACGGCTGCAGAATTCCTGCAGGAGATTAGCCGCCACCAGGATCACTCCCCATACCTGCAGCATCTTCCTGGTGGAATATGCCGTCAGCAGCGTGGAGCCGGCAGGATTCATTTCCTCTTTCAGCTTATCGGGATCGGCAAAGCCTTCATTAGCGATCACAGTCTTGATACGCCTGTTGGACAGCATAAAGATGACCGCCGTCAGCAGCACCCGGACAACCGCAATGGCCATCCCCATCAAAGCAAAATTCATATTCTGCATATCAGGCCTTAATTCCTCAGCATGACGGAAAATAAAACGTACTCCCGCTCCCACCAGAACACAGAGAAAATTCAGAAGCGCAACCTTAGAAAGAGAATCTGACAGTATATAATTCTTATCTGCCCAGGAAGTCAGTTTTCCCACTATTTTTACCTGCCGTGATCAAACTCCAAATGCCACAAAACAAAAACGCAGATTTATCATACGCCTTTCTCGTGCATGAATATTTCCATTTTTTCCATATCCGGCGATTCATCAGAATCATCAGGAAAGAACACTACCAGTACCCGATCGCCGTTTTTTACTTTTGAGTACACATTGCCACTCATTCCGACAGGCCTGACAGGAAATTTACCGGTCTGTGTACCGCTGTCATCAACATCATATGGCATCATGACATCCGCACGGTATCGCAGACGGTAAGACTTAATATAGTCCTTTATACTGGTCTGCTTCAGGAGATATTTGCTGACTATCTCAGTCTCACACACAAGAGCGATATCCATATTTACGGCATTAAGCTCCCTCTTTGGCTGATGGATAAGCAGCTTGGATAGCAGTATCAGCAGCGCATAAAGCACAACAAGAATAACTATATTCGTAACTATCTGACTGATATCCCCCTCACCTACACATGAAACTGTAGATACAGCCAGACTTACCGTTCCTATAAAGGACAGAAACAGCAACAAAACAAGTATCAGGGACCCCCTGAAGTATTCAGCATGAAAATACTCGGCAATACGGTCCTTCTCGGAGTCCCACATCTTGCGCCATCTTATATTCCTTCCGAACTGGTCTCCCATCCGCTCATTAAGAGCTTTAGGCACCGGCCTGGATGATTCGCTAATTGTTTCCAACATTACTTACCTATCCCCTCATTTTATCTAATGGGTATAGTATACCATATTTTGCATGTCATTCTTGATTTCCTTTCTGCTGCAGGTTCTGCTGTTTCCTATTGGTTATCATTGCTTACTTTAATCACTCATGATGCCGCCCATCTGCTTCAGCAAAAAATCCTGACATAGTAATGGACAAAAATATTATAGCCTTCCGAGCGTCCCCCAAAACAAACGTTTAATAGTTCCTGTACATATCTACTTGAAATAAAAATAATTTATAGACCTCACATACTCCAGTTCTTCAGGATCGTAATATACTTTGTAATTTTCAGTCTCACCAAGCTTTATCAGGCCATACTCTTCCGGATCATCACTTAAGAGCTGGTATCTGCCAAAAACATAAGCACTTACAAGTCTTTCCCGTCCCTTGCGGATGAGCTCCCATACATCCACCGGATTTGCAGTCATTACTTCATACATGCCATTTGCTGCAGGAAACCCCATCACCATTTCACGACCGAAAGCAAGATAAACATCCGTGTCATACTGGCGCACATAGAAAGTCATCTCCTCCGGCATAACAGCCCTGATCTTATGACCTTCATCCGTCTTCTTCACAAGCTCTGCCACTTCTATTGCCTCATCGGGAATATGATAGGGATTCTGCGCTGCACTTACTATATTCACATCACCGGCTTTCGCATTATAAACACTGCTGCCGCATAATACTATTACGGCAGATACCGCCACAAGCCCGATAAGCCTGTATCCCGAAGACAGCTTTACCGCCGCATGGGAGATCGTGGCCGAGAGCGGTATAAGCCATAACATCCGGTAATAGGTATCTCCCGAATCAATAAGCTTAATAAAAAGCCATCTGACCGGTGGCATCATAAAAGCCAGCCACAGAACAGCCGGGATCCAAATGAAAAAAGTGCGCTTCCTGTCATCCTTTTCCGCTATAAAGAGATAGACATAGGAAAGAGCATAAAGTACCAGCAGAAAGCCGGTTCCCGCATAATTTATCAAAGTGGAAATATTCAGTTGAAGATAATTCAATATTGAAGACATACCTGCCCCTGTATTTTATTTAATAACCGTAACATATCCCTTTTCCTGCATGGCGTTCTCACTATATATATGCCAGTGTTGCAGCAAAAATCACTCCTACTTGAGCAATATATATGCCGCCATGTAGAGCGCATTGGGTATGCATACCAGGATTCCGTAAACCATTAGCATGGGGTTCCTCTTTCTTACAGCACTCAATAAACAGGAGGCACAGATCAGCGCAGCAGTGAATGCAACTCCCATTGATGTGCACATCCCGGAAAAAATATTCACAAGCAGGAACAAATACCATCCATTGCCAAATATCAATGACGACAGGGAAATCCTTTCGCCTGTACGCCCATTCCTGACCGTTTCATATTCCCTGTTTATCCAGAGTACTCCCAGTAATATCAACGGAACAGCTATATTGGCAAACATGGCTTTGCCCTGCCAGGTTCTGGTCATCAAAAATCGTTCAGACGTGTAGATAGATACGCTGCCGAATATCGCAAGCACACTCATGGCACACATGAACAGCCCCACATCCGCTGCCCTTTCCGCTGCAGGTCTGCTGTAATCATCATGTGAAGACATCACTCCGTATATCTCCCCGCCGACTGCAAACCAGATCAGGTATACAAAAGGGAGGAGGAAAAGGGGCATCACGGTCCGGCAGAGAGCAGTCGCATGTATCCCGCTTACTTCTGATAAATATGCAAACCACATGGGCATCACTGCCAGAGCATGCCTCATATCCAGCTCCGTGGATCCCCCTATATAAGGAATCTCCCTGTACATCGTCCCCTGCTGCGTAGCGATGAGCGACTGTACCACATAATAGATATTGTCTCCGTCGAAAAAGACTGTAGTCACCGCTTTATACAGCTGGAATGCAAGCAGGCCGCCAAATACAGCCCACAGAATGACAGCCTCTAAAAAATTTCTCCTGCCCCGCTCTTTAAGCAGAGAGGAAAACCCTTGTATAACATCAAAGGTTTTGCCTGTGCCGGGCGGGTTAAACTCTATGTGGCTGCCTGAACCGGATCCGGCCGACACCTTCGTCTTTGAAGACGATGCCGCACCGTCTCCGCCCTCCTTGGTATCATGCCGCAAACGTCTTCCTGCATATACAGCCACTCCCGCTACAGCCAGCAGTATCTGCAGTATTGCATACGCAGTCACGCAGTACATAAAATTATTCTGTTCAATGAAAAAAACGCATGCCACAGATACAGTAAAGAAAACCGCCATATTAAACAGCCATCCGTATATGTACACTATATGAAATGTTCTCTTAAGGGACTTTGCACGTGGCACAAAAACAAGCCCTGTACAGAAAGGAAGGGCTATGAGAAAAAATATCAGCTTTATCGCACCGGTTACGTAACTCATTTTCTCAAAAATGCACTATTCCACTGGGAATATTTTATCATAGGCTACTACGGTTCGTCATAAAAAAGCTGTCAGCCTTTATCTGCATCACTTATGATACGGCTCGTTATTGATTATCCGGTATGCCCGATAGACCTGTTCGAGAAGCATTACCCTGAAGAGTCTGTGAGGGAATGTCATTTTTCCAAAACCTATCTGCTCGTCAGCTCTTTTATATATACGATCTGCAAGCCCCAGTGACCCGCCTATTATGAATACGATATGACTCCTGCCTCCAAGGGCAAGCCTGTTTATCCTGTCTGCAAACTCAGGACTTGTGTATTCTTTCCCGCCTACTGCCAGAGCTATCACGTAGGCATCGTCCGGAATATGTTTTTCAAGACGTGACGCCTCCTTATCGAGGATAAGCTCAGTCTCCCGTTCAGAAGCCCCGTCGGGAGTCTTTTCGTCATCCACCTCGATAATCTGCACCTTAACATAACGCGACAGCCGTTTTAAATACTCGGCTGCCGCGTCTGAATAAAATTTCTCTTTACATTTTCCTACACAAAGTATGGTTATGCGCATCTGATCCCCTATGCTGCGCACTCTTTAAAGTGCCGCACGAAAGCTGCTCTGTGCAGTCTTCACTTAATCCGTGATCATTGCATGGTATTCCTGAAGTGATACTACAGGAATGCCTTCGCCTTTCTTCTCGGCCTTTATGCCGGCTGCCGTAGCTCTTGCCGCGGCCATTGTGGTCATGTAAGGCACACGATGCTTGATGGCATTCTGACGGATATAGCTGTCAGACTGTGCATCTTTCTTGTCAGTAGGCGTATTGACGATCAGATCCACCTCGCCGTTCTTGACAGCATCAACGATATTGGGCCTGCCCTCATATATCTTGTTGATCTTCTCTGTCTCTATGCCTGCACCCTTTATCATATCGTAGGTACCGCCGGTGGAAAGAATCTTAAAGCCATCCTCTTCAAAGCTCTTTGCGATCTCAAGAAGCTCAGGCTTATCCCTGTCGCTTACACTTATGAGCACGGTTCCTTCCATAGGAAGCTCTGTACGGGTAGCCTCTTCAGCCTTAAAGAATGCTCTGCCCCAGTCAGTTGAAAGACCGAGCACCTCACCGGTGGATCTCATTTCAGGTCCAAGTACAGGATCAACCTCCGGGAACATATTGAAAGGGAATACCGCTTCCTTTACGCCATAGTAAGGTATCTTTCTGTCCTTAAGGTTCTTGACAGGGGACTCGTTTCCGGTGATGGAAAGAGTCATTATCTCGGTAGCCACCTTTACCATATTGATACCGCAGACCTTGGATACCAGGGGAACGGTACGGGATGCACGGGGATTAGCCTCGATAACATATACCTTTCCGTCCTCTATGGCATACTGCATGTTCATCAGACCTACAACATTAAGCTCCTTAGCTATCTTCCTGGTGTAATCCTTAATAGTAGCGATCTGCTCATCCGTAAGATGCTTGGAAGGAAGTATGCATGCAGAGTCTCCGGAATGGATACCTGCCAGCTCGATATGCTCCATGACAGCAGGAACAAATACATCATTTCCGTCGCTGATAGCATCAGCCTCACACTCTGTAGCATGATTAAGGAATCTGTCTATAAGTATGGGCCTGTCAGGGGTAACTCCTACCGCCTCAGCCATATAGAGATTCATCTGCTCATCATCATGCACGATCTCCATGCCGCGTCCGCCAAGTACGTATGAAGGACGAACCATTACGGGATAGCCGATCTTATTTGCAAGCTCCTTAGCCTCCTCAACGGTAACAGCCATTCCGGACTCAGCCATGGGGATGCCAAGCTTATCCATCATGTTGCGGAAAAGATCCCTGTCCTCTGCAAGGTCTATTGCCTCGGGTGTGGTGCCAAGGATATTCACACCGTTAGCCTTAAGCTCTGCAGCAAGGTTAAGGGGTGTCTGTCCGCCGAACTGTGCGATAACGCCCAGGGGCTTTTCTTTTCTGTATATAGCGAGCACGTCTTCAAGTGTAAGAGGCTCGAAATAAAGCTTGTCTGATGTATCGTAGTCGGTAGAAACCGTCTCAGGGTTGCAGTTAACTATTACAGTCTCAAAACCAAGCTTCTTAAGTGCGAATGCCGCATGTACGCAGCAGTAGTCGAACTCAATACCCTGTCCGATACGATTGGGACCGCCGCCAAGAATCATGACCTTGGGCCTGTCAGTATTCACAGGACTCTTGTCCTCAGGCAGATTGTAGGATGAGTAGTAGTATGCACTGTCGGGTGTACCGCTTACATGTACGCCTTCCCAGGCTTCCACTACACCGATCTTTTCTCTTGCATCCCTGATGTCGCTCTCGCTCACACCGCAGATCATAGAGAGATACTTATCTGAAAAGCCATCCTTCTTAGCCTTTGTAAGCAGCTCAGCCGAAGGAACCTTGCCCGGTGTGCATGCACCGAAATCTTTATCATCAGCCCCTTCATGGGATGCCTTAGCTATCTCTATCTCTTCCTCAACAAGCTCCTTCATCTGTTCGATGAAATACTTCTTTATCTTGGTGAGCTCATAAAGCTTATCTACATCAGCGCCCTTCCTGAGTGCTTCGTACATAATGAACTGTCTTTCACTGTTAGGATAGATAAGCTGTGAAAGCAGGTCATCAAGACTCATATTATGATAATCCTTAACATATCCCAGACCGTATCTGTTCTTCTCAAGACTGCGGATAGCCTTCTGGAAAGCTTCCTTGTAAGTCTTACCTATACTCATTACCTCACCAACGGCACGCATCTGTGTTCCGAGGTGATCATCAACACCCTTGAATTTTTCAAATGCCCATCTTGCAAACTTGATAACAACATACTCACCGTCCGGAACATACTTATCAAGAGTACCGTACTTGCCGCACTCGATATCCTCAAGATTAAGACCGCAGGCAAGCATTGCAGATACCAGCGCAATAGGGAAGCCTGTTGCCTTGGAAGCAAGTGCCGAAGACCTGGACGTACGGGGATTGATCTCAATTATGATGATCCTGCCTGTCTTGGGATCGTGAGCAAACTGGCAGTTGCATCCGCCGATAACCTGTACCTTGTCAACAACCTTATAAGCCTGCTCCTGAAGCTTCTTCTGAACATCCTCCGAAATGGTAAGCATAGGTGCCGAACAGAAAGAATCACCTGTGTGAACACCCATGGGGTCTATATTCTCAATGAAGCATACCGTGATCATCTTGCCCTTGGAATCACGGACAACCTCAAGCTCCAGCTCTTCCCAGCCGATAAC
>DGSK01000033.1:60090-63711 GCA_002393955.1 Lachnospiraceae bacterium UBA4364
CCGCCGCCGGCACCGCCCATGGTGTAGGCAGGTCTTAATACTACCGGGTACCCTAACCTTGAAGCTATCTCTACAGCCTCATCTACAGAGTATGCCACCTGGCTGCGTGCCATCTCCACGCCCAGCTCATTCATGGTATTCTTGAACTCGATACGGTCCTCACCACGCTCAATGGCATCAACCTGCACACCGATAACCTGCACATTGTATTTTTCAAGGACACCGGCTTTTGCAAGCTCAGAGCATAAATTAAGACCGGACTGTCCGCCAAGATTCGGCAGCAATGCATCCGGTCTTTCCTTTTCAATTATCTCAGTAAGCCTCTTTACATTTAAAGGCTCGATATACGTAACGTCTGCTGTCTCGGGATCCGTCATGATGGTTGCCGGATTTGAATTTACGAGAATGATCTCGTAACCGAGCTTCCTGAGTGCTTTACACGCCTGTGTACCAGAATAGTCAAACTCGCAGGCCTGTCCGATAATGATGGGACCTGAACCAATAATCAGTATGCGATGTATGTCTTCCCGCTTCATGTACTTCTTTTCCTCCTGAATATTTGCTTCTTCTATGTGTGTTTATCCGTGATATTTTAACGCACGGAACATTTTTTTTCAATCAAAATCCCTAGAAAATTAAAGGCGTTTACATAACTCAAGTCAAGGTGCAAACCGGATTTATTGCGCACCACCCTCTATAGTGTTCTTGGGCTTGAACATCTTTCTCTTTAATTTTTCCCACCAGTTCTTGAAGGTTACCTTTTCCTCATCCGCAAGTCGGTCAAGTACAACACTGTAATCTTTCAGACCGAATCTTTCCAGCATCACTTCCCAGCGGTCGTTATACTCGGAACTGAAGATGATCTCCACGGTACGATCCTCGGAAACTATCCTGGTAAAGCGCAGTGTCTTCTGCAGGTATATTTCCCTGTGAAGGGGATTAAGCTCCTCCAGCGTAATCTCTTTTACCCTCCTCAAGGGCTTTACCTTAATGAATACAGGCTCACCGCCACGTTCCGAAAGCCAGATAAGCTCCCTCTTTTTTACCAGCCGTCCACGCCTGTTCATAGAAAACGCGGGAATGGCCATAGTAAGCTCCGGATATTTTCTTCGTCCTCTTCCCGGGAACTTTTTATGCATAAAGGGAGATACTTCGTGCCTTCTGAATACCTTTCGGAGCAATGGCTTAACATAAATATGTGTATAGTACACGCTAAGCACATTGAGCCATCTTAAAAGTATCAGCGATATGATAAAGAATATGATCCCTATTATCACGCAGATGAAGGGACTCACAAGCTGCAGCACTACAAGAGTGAGGTGAAGTATAGCCTTCAGTATCTCAACCACCACATTCATGCCCTTAACGGGAATTGCCGCCGCAAGAAGCTCCACCGCATCCAGGCAGTTATGAATAACGAAATAGACTATAAGGTTAAAGATTGCAGAAAACAGGCTTAAGAAAAGCAGGGCCGCATAAGTCCCCAGTGAAACGACTTTTTGTGTAGTTTCACCGATATCGGCAGCCTGCACGGTACGTACCATCGCAACAGGCATGAAAGAAAGCGCTACCGTCACTATATATCCGCTAAACTCCTCTATCTTATCAATAGTAGGCGCAGACAAAGCCTTTGAAACCGAAGTAGACCTCACTACATAAAGGGCTATTGTTACGATCGTGAGAATGACAGTAACTGCCGGCGTGGATATAGGCAGATTAGCCGCAGTCCTTATGATCGGCGTAGCACAGAGAAAATGCCGCGGCCCCTCGAGCCACTTTGCATTGGGAAAATACTGATCCGACTTTTCTATCACGCCTATGAGCGAAATTATCGCCAAAGTCCCCGTAGGATTGACCGAAGCCGTAACAGTTACAGAAAAGATGCCCGCATAGCTGCCGACATTTTCAAGCAGCGTAGAATTGATCTGATCTTCTATATCGCTGTCGTACGAGCTGGCAAAGCCTGAATCCAAAGATGCAAATGTGGCCGTTGCCATCACTACCAGTACTGTGAGTGCCACCATCAGCCGCACTTTGTCTATACCGTAACAAGACCTTATAAAATCATGCAGTCTTTCTCTCTTTTCCACTTTTTTCCATGCCTCTTATGCCTGTCTGTTTTCCGACAGCCTCCTGATAATGCCGGTGATTATCTTATCCTCAGTCACACCCTCTGAAATAGCATCAAAGGAAAGGAGTATCCTGTGTCTGAGTACCGGATAAGCCACCGCCTCCACATCTTCAAATGATACATTAAAGCGTCCCTCCATGAACGCTCTTGCCTTGGCACCGCGGACAATAGCCTGCGCGGCACGGGGGCTGGCGCCCTCACGGATGTATTTATTGCTATGGTCATGTGTTCCCATTATGATCTCAAGAATGGTATCCATTACGGCATCCGCCACACCAATGTTGCTGACCATGGCGGCTGCTGTCTGAAGGTCATCACCTGTAAGGATCGTGCTTGCAGGCTGTGTATTCCTGTTTTCAGTCAGGTCTACTATACCCCTGAGCTCATTCTTTGAAGGGAAACCAACAAGTATCTTGAACATGAAACGGTCAAGCTGTGCCTCCGGGAGCGGATATGTACCTTCCTGCTCTATGGGGTTCTGGGTAGCCAGTACGAAGAAAGGCTCCGGAACCTTGTGACTCACATTACCGACTGTAACACTGTGCTCCTGCATGGCCTCAAGCAGCGCCGACTGAGTCTTGGGCGTAGCACGGTTTATTTCGTCCGCAAGTATGATATTGGCAAAAATAGGACCGGGCTCAAATCTGAATGCTGAGCCTTCATTGTCCTTGACCATTATATTAGTACCGGTGATATCGCCGGGCATCAGATCCGGAGTAAACTGTATTCTCTTAAAGGAAAGATTCAGCACATGGCTGATGGTATTTACAAGCCTTGTCTTTCCAAGTCCCGGCATACCTTCAAGCAGCACGTTGCCGCCGGAAAGTATAGCAATCATCGAACTCCTGATAACATCCCTCTGTCCTATGATCTCGCGGCCTATCTCCTGCTCGCATGCCGCGATCTTACTCTGCATTGCCTCAATGTCGCTCATTTTGTCCTCCCTCACTCAAAGCTGCTGAAATATTCTTTTATTACATCCTCCATACCGGTAGGATACTCACCATTCTCAAGTCCCTCGTAGGCTCTGTCACTATACTCACCGATCACACTGTCGTAATCCACATGATCTCCTGCCCAGCCTACACCGCTGTTGTCACGGCCGTATTCTGACTGACCTTCATCCTGACGCTTTCCGGTAAGACCCTCATCATCAGCATCGCCATTGGGAAGACTCACATAATCCCGGCCGCCATTTCCGCTTCCGTTGCCTGACTGACCCTGGCCGCCGCCCTGGCCGCCGTTTCCATCACCATCCTGACCGTCCTGACCGTCGCCACTTCCGTTTCCATCCTGACCCTGACCGTCCTGACCGTCGCCACTTCCGTTTCCATCCTGGCCCTGTCCATTCTGCCCGCTCTGACCATTCTGACCATTCTGCCCGCTCTGACCATTCTGACCATTCTGCCCGCTCTGACCATTCTGACCGTTCTGTCCGTTCTGACCGTTCTGACCATTTTGACCATTCTGTCCGTTCTGGCCATTTTGAC
>DGSK01000033.1:63811-66888 GCA_002393955.1 Lachnospiraceae bacterium UBA4364
CATTTTGACCGTTCTGTCCGTTCTGACCGTTCTGTCCGTTCTGACCGTTTTGCCCATTTTGACCATTCTGACCGTTTTGTCCGTTCTGGCCGTTTTGCCCATTTTGACCGGTCTGACCATTCGCCTGGGCACTCTGACCGCCGGGATTCATATTGTTCTGTATCTGCTGGTTTGCATCCGCTATCTGCTGGGATGTACCGCTGTTTCCGTTTGAATTATTCTGGCTTGCGGAATTGTTCTGGCTGGCAGAATTCTCGGACTGGCTGTTCTGCTGTTCTTCCTGCTCCTTCCTCTGCTGCTCCTCAACCTCTTGCTGCATAGCCTGCAGACCGTTTGCTATATCTGCGTACTTGTAATCAAGCCTCTGGTTAGCACTTTTGAGTTCATCGGCCGAAGCCACATTCTTCATCTCGTTCTGTGAAGCCTGAAGGCTCTCCAGCATATCCGAGAGTTCCTGTCTCTGACTCTCCGAAAGAGATGTGGGATCGATCTTTTCCAGAGCCTCCATAGCCTGCTCTATCTCTTTTTCCTTGGCAGTTGCCTCCTGATATACCTCATGCTGTTCCTGCGCTTCCGCCTTTTTAGGAGCAGGCATAAGGCCGAAGAATACAGCTAAAAGCGCCATGAAAAGGAAAAGCAGTATGCGTCTGGCACCAGGATTCATTTTTATCTTTACCATCTGCTCCATGGAGCTTAAGCATCTGGCCGCATCACGTCTCTGAAGCTCTGAAAATTCATTCGATGCATCCTTATGCTCAAAAGCAGTGATCACACGCTCCTTCATACCAAAGCTGTCAATCTTAAGCGCTGCCTGGGTTTCATTCTTTCTCTTAACTATACCGAGTACGATACCCACGATGACTCCGATGGCTAAAGCAATTCCTGCCACAAGGTGCGCATAGTAAAAGGACCATATACAGGAAATACCCTCCACAATGGCCGCTACTAAAGCACCGCCGATAAGTCCGTTCAATATCTGACGGATCATTATAGCAGTGTTCATCTTTGATCTGATCTTTTTAATAAAACTGAGTATGTATTCTCTGTCGCTCATAGTCATTCCTCCCCTCTCATTTTAAAGAAGAACGGCACATATTCGGAAATGATTATAGCATATTCCTTATATGGTTTCCATCCATATTGTTGCTGAATGCATGCTTGAATGCATGCTAAAGCTTACTTTTGAGACAATTTTTCCGCTGTGGTTTACGTAACTTATATTAACAATATGTTCTGGATAGTTACTATGAAAGATACGGATCTGAGGGGATTTTTTATGGCCGGAAATCAAAATACCTTCCCTGCTGCACTTCTGTGGCAGAGAAGGTGTCCTTGATTCATTATATTCTCATACTATGCAACCGTTTTGAAACCATCGTTTATTCCAGAAAAGAGGGTTTACAATATCAAAAAAGGTCACCCTATTCACAGTAACAGAAACCGTGTTTACCTACAAAGACTGCTTAGCGAGAATGGCCTCCAGTTCAGCAATGCGCTTGTCTTTCTGCGAAAGTGCATCAGCCTGTTCCTCTATAGTCCGATCCTTTTCTTCTATAGTTTTTTCTTTTTCCTCTATAGTTCTGTCCTTCTCCTCAATAATTTTTTCCTTCTCCTCTATGATTCTATCCTGCTGCTCGATTTTTTCTTCCCTCTGCCGGATGCGTCTATTAAGGGATCTCTGCCTGATTTCATAATCCTCTCTTGCCTCGCACTGCTGGCGGATGCGTTCATCTTCTGAGAGTTTAAATATGGTTGTTGCCGCATCATCTATTACACTGTACTGTTCAGCTAACATCTTAATATCCTCCCATGTATTTGCTTTGAAAAAACTTGCCCACTTATCTAAATTGTATTCCTTATCGGTTGCATCGGCAAGATAAATATTCGTTAAATCAAGCGTACATATAGTAAACTTTTCAGTATATGAATAGTGGTCATTTACTTCTAAAAGTTTATAGGCTGAAAATAGCTTCGGATGATCGGGAATGGGGGTAAAATCCAGTATTCCAACCTGATATACCGGCTTGGCCGCATCATAATCTTCACCCTTGTTAAGTACAGTATAATTTCGACATGCATAATAAGTTGATCTGTCCGGCCAATTATATTCATTTACAACCTGCATTTCCAGATTAATGCGTTCCCCGTTGTTGAAACTAACATTAATATCAAGGATAACATCCTTATTGTCAATTCTTTCTCCCAGGATTATGGGATTATCAATACTTATGTCGGTTACATTATCTAGTGTGGTATGCAGAAGAGAACAAATAATATGCTTCAGCACATTCTGGTTTTCCTGCATGAGTGCCTTGAACAGGTAATCGTTGGTCAGCTTGAACCTCACCGGTCCCGTTGCATTTTGATAGATGACTTCTTTGTTTTCCATACTTCTCCTTTCCGCGATATGGCAGAAACGAAAATTAAAACAATCCGAACATGCACATACCACATGCAAAAATGATTAGCAGATACTTTAGAGATTCCGGGGGATTTCCCCTTTGATGCCCTGCGTAAGAAATCCGCAGCGACAGAAACTCACTGATGATAGGATATCATTACAAAACTATTTTTTCCCTCTTGTAACTATATATTTAATTCACTACGAAAATTAACCAGACTTGATTCTCTGAATAAAACTACACCTAAATGCGTTCGTTGAGATTGCTTCTGAGGCGAACCCACATCTAATATTCTTATGTAGTCTGAATGAATTTCAAAAAAAGACCTGCGTATAAAACACAACTTAACCAATTTAGCCATGAAAGAACTCCTCACAGAATGAATGAAAACAGACAATATCGAATGAAAGAAAAATTCTACGGTTTTTTATTTACAGGGTACATCCGCCAAACCCCCTGCAATTTCTACGGTTTTTATTTTACAGGGTACATCCGCCAAACCCCCTGCACGAGATTTCTCTCAGCTAAAAGATACTACATAAAAGAATGATTGTCAAATTGTTGTTTGTGCGTGCCAAAAATAAGTCAGAAGTTAAAAATAATAAAAAAACTTATAAAAAGAATATAGAAAAAAGGGGCTGCGCTCTGTTGAATTACTCAACTGATATGTAATGA
>DGSK01000067.1:0-203 GCA_002393955.1 Lachnospiraceae bacterium UBA4364
TGACATTCCATTTTGGAATATCACGATATTCATTTTATTCATTAGCGAAGAATTCGTCAAGTAAATATAATGAGGATACGAGGTAGGACAGATGGAAGTAAAAGCCCTGATAGAAAATCTTACAGACAGTGGATGCTCTGCGGAAGGAACAAGAAGAGCAAAAGCACTTTACGAAGCAGGAGATATGGACGGGCTCGTAAAGT
>DGSK01000067.1:255-117578 GCA_002393955.1 Lachnospiraceae bacterium UBA4364
GGAGATATGGACGGGCTCGTAAAGTATCTTCGAAAATGTCGATGTGATCTGGTGGAGGAAATGCACGACAGTCAGAGGAAGGTTGATAGGATGGACTATCTGATCAGGCAGGCACAAAAAGAAGCGGATAAACAGTAATCAAGAGAACGGAGGATGCAATCATGATCAAAAAGGAAGAACTGAAACTGGTAACTGAATGGGACAAAACATTCCCTAAAAGCGATAAGGTAGACCACAGCAAGGTGACCTTTGTGAACCGGTATGGGATAACACTTGCAGCAGATATGTATGTACCAAAGGATAAAGAGGGCAGGCTTCCCGCAATCGCAGTATGCGGTCCCTTTGGTGCAGTTAAGGAGCAGTGCAGTGGATTGTATGCGCAGACCATGGCAGAGAGAGGGTTTTTAACAATAGCGTTTGATCCTTCTTTTACCGGAGAAAGTGGCGGGAACGTTAGATATATGGCTTCCCCGGATATCAATACTGAGGATTTCATGGCAGCGGTTGACTTTCTTTCCCTGAATGACAGAGTTGATCCTGACAGGATCGGAATCCTTGGCATTTGTGGATGGGGCGGAATGGCGATCAATACGGCGGCACTTGATACGAGAATAAAGGCAACCGTGGCATCCACCATGTATGATATGACCAGGGTGAACGCAAAAGGTTACTTTGACAGTGAGGACAGTGAAGAGGCACGTTATGAGAAGAAGAAAGCTATGTGTGCTCAGAGACTGGAGGATTTAAAATCGGGTGATTATAAGCTTGGCGGCGGCGTGGTCGATCCGCTTCCGGAGGACGCACCTTTCTTTGTTAAGGACTACTATGACTACTACAAAACCGATAGAGGATATCATAAGAGAAGCCTTAACTCTAACGGTGGATGGAATGTCATCGGATGTGAGTCTTTCATAAACCAGCCCATCCTGAAATATTCAAACGAGATCAGAAGTGCAGTGCTTCTTATCCACGGAGAAAAAGCTCATTCGTGCTATTTCTCAAAGGATGCCTATGCTGATATGACAAAGGACAGCAAGTATGCGGATAACAAGGAACTAATGATCATTCCTGATGCCGTACATACCGATCTTTATGACGGTGGTGATAAGGATTATATTCCGTTTGATAAATTAGAGAAGTTCTTTACTGAGAACATGTAATTGCTTTTTGTATGGCGGATACCATCGTATACGGGGTATCTGCCATTATATTATGACTAAAGAAGGAAAGGGAATATTGTCATGGTAAAGGTGACGGCGAATGTTCACAAAAGGATGATATGTCAGAAATATACGTGCTGCTTCGTGATGCGGATATGCTGGTTCTTGCTTCTCCGATCTATTACCACAATGTATCAGGACAGCTTAAGTGCGTGATCGACCGTTTCTATGCGTTATTGTATCCGAAGGCGCCGGGAAGACTGAAGAAAGTAGCCATGTTTTTGGCCTCCGGTGATCCCGATATGTATGACGGAGCCAAATTCTCTTATGACGGAGACTTCCTCGGATATCTTGGACTTGAGGATATGGGGATTTTTACGAATCATGACAAGGGAGTTATGGAAAAGATCAGTGAGATGGTACAGAGGATGTGATGGGATGAAAAGAGGAAACAAAAAAAGTAATGCTTAACAGCGGATATGAAATGCCAATCATGGGGCTTGGAAAGAGGCATTGTGGTCATACCGGGATCTGGAAATCCGGATCATATAAAAGAGAATCTCGATCTGTTCGGATTTGAACTGACAGAAGATGAAATGGAGCAGATTTCGGTGTTGGATCGAAACGAAAAGCATGACTGGTATTGATTGATATATTTATCAGGCAAAGTCAGACCGAAGGATAATGCGGGTCAGATGCTTATTTCGTGCTTGATGAGGCAACCGGAGAATACATATGGAAATGTCCGCGATACAAGCAGGCAAAGGAAAAGTTTGGAAAAGCATAGGGTTAAATAAAGCGGCGGTGAAGAGTCAAAAGAGATTCCCCACCGCTGTTTTATTTGCTGAGAGAACTTGCCCAAATGTGGCTGATCTGAATTGTTTAATATTCTATGAATTCTTTCAAAAAAGAAAAAAGCCGTATAAATGGAGAAAAAACACAGATATTATTAAAAATCTCCAAATATAAAGCAAATATTGACTGTAATTGGCGGACATGATACAATCTGTCTTGTGAAAAGCTTTATACAAGGAGACTGCATATGGCCATTATAGGGCGAAAAGAAGAAATCAGAGAATTAGAAAAGTGTGAAAAATCAAAAAAATCGGAACTGATATGTGTATATGGCAGAAGGCGTGTTGGGAAAACATATCTTGTTGAACAGACATATGCGGATTATTTTGCGTTTCGTGCAACCGGAGTAGAAAGCGGCAATACACGCACACAGTTAAAATCTTTTAAGCAGAGGCTTGAGGAAGCCGGAGATAAAGAAAAACGCATTCCGGCAAACTGGTTTGAGGCATTCTCGAGACTTGAGAAGGTTTTATCTGCGGAGGAAACAAAACGTTCTGTTCATGGAAAGAAAATAGTTTTTTTTGATGAATTCCCGTGGTTCGCAACTGCAAGATCAGATTTTTTGGAGGCATTTGGAGAGTTTTGGAACAGATGTGGAACAGTTAATAGAGATTATGTATTCATAATATGTGGAAGTGCGACTTCTTGGATCATAAAAAATGTTTTAGAAGATTCAGGAAGCCTGTATGACAGAGTTACAAGCCAAATATTCCTGCGCCCGTTTTCGCTCAAGGAAACAGAAATGTATATGCAGGACAGAGAGTTTGGGTGGTCGCGAAGACAAATAGCAGAATGTCAGATGGTATTTGGCGGGTTGCCATATTTTTTTAGCCTGTTGAATCCGGATGAGAGTCTGAATTGGAATATTGACGCATTGATATTCAAGCCTCACGCTTTACTGCGTCATGAATCAAAGAAACTTCTGGAGGCAACGCTAAAAAAGTCGGCGGCATATAATACTATACTGGAATGCCTGTCTTCCCATCTTTATGGTATGACAAAAGCGGAGTGCTTTGAAAGTCTGGATATATCTCAAGGAACATTTTCCAGGGCTGTGGATGACCTGGTGAAATGCGGATATGTGCATGAGAGTGTAGATAATTATTCGAAAGGGCATCCATTAAGGCTGCAGCTTGTGGATCCGTTTTTGCTCTTTCATTATAAATTCCTGACCAATGGCATATCTGAAAAGACAAGATTTGAATATTTTAAGAGCGACACCGGAAAGTATACGAATTGGCGTGGACATGCTTTTGAGATACTTTGCATGTATCATATAGATAGCATTAAGAATGCTTTGGGTATATCGGGAGTACAAACTAACGAGTATGCATGGGTCAGCGAAAAAAATGAAGCTCAGATAGACTTGTGCATAGAACGGGATGACGGGATAATAAACCTCTGTGAAGAAAAATATACTGATACTGCATTTTCTGTCAGCCCGGAATATGAAAAAAATTTATTAAAAAAGAGGGATATTTATCGTAAAGAAACTAAAACTGATAAGTCACTTAAAATTGTGGTTATATCAGCTGAGAATATAGCGGGAAAAGCCAATACGGAACATATTGCAAGAGTCTTGACATTAGATGATTTGTTTATATAGGCGGTATTGATACAGAAGATCGTGAATACAAACCGTTGGAGAATATTAAGGATAACTATCCCAAATATGTGGTGACAAGAAATGATATGATTCAGCAGCGCAATGGGATTATCCATGTAAATATGGGGCAATTTATGATAGAAGGAAAATCCTTTTAAGTTATGCCGGAATATAATGTGGTAAGGAATTATGCTTGAGATTTCGTATACACAGATGTTTCTTTTTATAACTCTGATATGGGTACTTGTGAGGTCTGCGATTGCAATCGGGTGTAAGAATATTTCAGTGAAACGCGAACTACAGATGCTCCTTGTGTATATATGTCTTGTGGTAATAGCAAGATTTGTTTATTTCCCTTTACATTATGTTGATGGTAAAATCGGTAGCCTTACGATTGGTTATACAGCCAGCCAGACTGATATGATAAGTCTCATTCCGTTTTTCTTTCTTGTTGATCGGTATGATGGCTGGCTGATCAACATAATTGGAAATATAGCTATGTTCATTCCTGTAGGAATAGTATGGCCTGTCTGTTTCTCAAAGCTGGACAGTATCAAAAAAACTGTATTTGCAGGTATGGCGTTTATACTGTTTATCGAGCTGTCTCAGCTGCTATGCCCGGGAAGACATACAGATATTGATGACCTGATATTAAACACAAGTGGAGTTTTAATCGGAGCCTGTATTATATTTGCAATACGAAAACGCCGCAATGAATATGAATAAATATATGAACGGCTACTCACTTTAAACACCGTTATGTGAAAACAAATAATATTGAGCATAACAGTATCGGAATAGATGTTAAAAGTGATAGATCTGCAGATGAGGCTGGAGATATGATGGTATAATACATTGGAAGGATAACAGAGGATAGAAGACGTATTTTATGATAGGTTTAGGAACAATAATTAATACGGCAGCAATTATCGTCGGAGGAATAATTGGTCATTTTACCGGAAAACTGTTTAAGCAGGAACAGCAGGCAGCACTTAATAAGTCATGTGGAATAAGTGTGCTGTTTATTGCCATAGCCGGAGCAATGCAGGGAATGCTGCATATTGATGCCGGCGCCGTAGTCAGCGGAAAATCCATGCTGGTTGTACTTTGTCTTGCAATCGGTACAATCATAGGAGAACTGATCGGAATAGAAAAGGGATTTGAAAGATTTGGAGAATGGCTGAAGATTTCATAATCATAGCGGTGATGACCTCTTCGCTTGGAAAGGGATGTGTTTTTTCAGCTATACCGGTTCTTGTATTTGAAGGAATTATAACGTTATTCGCCAGACTTGTTTCTCCCGTCATGACAGATATGGCAATAGCCTATCTTTCGCTAATCGGTTCTATTTTGATATTCTGTGTAGGTGTAAATCTTGTTTGGGGTAAGACTATACGAGTGGCTAATATGCTTCCGGCTGTGATTCTCGCAGTAATTGCAGCATATATACCATGGACATTTTAAGAAAACCAAGATAATGTACTCTTTACAGTAAAGAAAACGTAGATATGAAAAGGAGGTCGAACGAATGAATAAAGTGCTCATCTTAAACGGAAGCCCGCATCAACACGGTTGTACGGCGGCTGCACTTGATGAAATGATCAAAGTGTTTGAAGAAGAAGGAATTGGAACAGAACTGATCCAGGTGGGGACAAAAGATATCAGAGGCTGCATATCCTGTAACAAATGCAGCGAAGCAGGAAAGTGTGTGTTTGATGATCTCGTAAATGAAGTCGCACCAAAGTTTGAAGAAGCAGAGGGTCTGGTTGTGGGAAGCCCTGTATACTATGGATCTCCAAATGGGAATATTATTTCCTTCCTGGACAGGCTATTCTACAGCACACATTTTTCAAAACACATGAAGGTGGGAGCTGCAGTGGTAAGCTGCAGAAGAGGAGGCAATACAGCAAGCTTTGATGTGCTGAACAAATACTTTACCATCAGCGGTATGCCGGTAGCGTCGTCGACTTATTGGAACCAGGTACATGGCTTTACCGCGGATGATGTCAAAAAAGATCTGGAGGGACTTCAGACCATGAGAAACCTTGCGCGGAATATGAGCTTTATGATCAAGGCTTTTTCTGATGCAAAGGTGAAATATGGTTATCCGGAAGTTGAGAGTGGATGCTTCACCAGTTTCCCGGATGGCAAGTGATCAGTGAGCCTCGCAAAATAGTTGGAAGTAATTCTCCCGTGGTTTTGATCATTGCAAAGCCAGGACTCCTACCTGCGCCTGTATGCTACATTTTAAGCCTTGTGGCAGGATTTGTTTTCGGATACGGTCTATATGCCATTATTTCACGGATTCAGTTTTTCAGGTGGGCAGTGCTGGGAATTAAAAAGGAGAAATAAGCTATGTTCATCCTATAGGTCTTTATCTTTTGGCCTAATTCCTTAATATATTGTTGATAATTTTTTTGTTGTTTGTTTTAACAAGCCATTTCTGTCTGCATAATGGTTATATTGGATACTATTACGACAATAATGTTTATTTAAAAATGGAATCTTGACAAAATGCTGGATTCTCATAAAGGATACAACAAGAGGGGGAGAGTTAGCGTGAGGGTAGTTATGATAAGACATGCGGAAGTGGACTTTTGCTGGAGCAGGCGATGTACATCGGAAATGTTTGATTCAGAGTGCAGAAAATATGATCTTTCTCCGATCAGGAATGCGTTATATGACATTCCGCAGACCATATATCAGAAAATATATGTCAGCGAATTGTCCAGAAGTCATGATACAGCTAAAATACTGTTTCCGGGTGGAGAATACTCTGAATCCGGGCTTATAAATGAAGTTCCGCTTAAATCGAGTCTTGATACAAAAATGAACATACCGCTGTGGTTTTGGAATCTTACGGGACGTTTGCAGTGGCTTTTCAATTGCAGAAGGCAGGCTGAAGGACGCAGACAAACGATAGAACGGGCAAAAGAGTTTGCAGAATTGATCGGAAATGATGACATGGATGTAGCTGTTGTCACACACGGATTCTATATGCATACATTGTTACAGGAGATGAAAAAAGCGGGATTCAGGATGACGAAATCTTCCATGAAGTTTAAGAACGGGGAATATGTAATTGCGGAAAAATAGAAGCAGTTATCGTTATTGATCTTCAAAAGGATTATTTATGGGAGTTGGTTTCTCAATTGGAGGGACTGAGGGTGCTGAGTTATATGAGGGATTGGATGTGGTATCTGACTTTTTGGCGCAGAGATAATGGTAAATGATCGGAAGGCTGCGCAAAAGCTATACCCTGATCTGGTGATCGAACCGGCAGCTTTGGAACAGATCATGATCTTCTACGTAAACAGGATCGTAGCCGTGGTGATGCTGGGAGCATGCAGAAAGAAGAAATGAAGGAAATATAATAATGCGTGAATATATATTGCTTTTACCAATTCTGTTTATATTTCATGATATGGAAGAAATCATAGGATTCGGATGGTTTTTTAGAAATAATCCGGATATATTTGAAAGATTCCCGAGGATTACCAAGGCATACAAAGATTATACAACTGCGGGGATGGCACTTGCGGTATATGAAGAGTTCATTCCTTTTTTCGGGATCAGTCTTTTGGCATATTATTTTGGAAATGATGTGCTTTATACCGTATGGTTTGGTTTGTTCATTTCGCTGGCAGCACATTTTTTGATACATATCGGACAGAGCATCTATATAAAGAAATATATTCCGTCTTTGATTACAAGTATCATATGTCTGCCGATAGCAGCAGTCATTTTGATATGCAGTTCTAAGTATATAGTTTTCAGCTTGTCGACTGTCCTGCTTATAGCAGGCAGCATTCTGTTAATGATAGCTAATCTGAGATTTGCGCATTGGCTTATGCATAGATTTGGAAAGCAGCTGGGAATATGAGTATAAAGACCGCGATAAGAAAGTTTCCGGCCATTGCAGTATGCGGACCTTTTGGTGCAGCAGCGGAGACCAAGGATGCGTATGTTTTTGTAATGTCCTGATGAATAACGCCTATTCTCGTTCCCCATAAATAGACTTCAGCGGTATCATTCATGATTCATCCCCCCACTTAAAACCATTCTTTACAGATTTTTTCCGTACGCGCCTGTTCTTGTTATCTGACTTTTCCAAGTAAAAACTAGGCCTTTTAGTTTGATCAGGAACCAGAAGATCTATATTCTCTCCAAGATCCAATGCCAGGAGAATCTTAAACAAATTCTCAAGCTGCACAGATTCTCCCTGTTCCAGCCTGGAAATGCTTCTCTTAGAGACCCCTGATTTATCTTCAAGGTCCTGCTGAGACATTTCCTTCATAATCCTATAGAAAAAAAGTGTGAAAACACCTAGCACTTTCTTCAGGCTATGTATCAAGCCCTGCTTTGTGTGCTTGTGCGTGCTGTAGTTTTCTTGGTATATCGTATAGCTTTCCGTCTTTTATA
Source organism: Lachnospiraceae bacterium UBA4364 (assembly GCA_002393955.1). Lineage (GTDB taxonomy): Bacteria > Bacillota > Clostridia > Lachnospirales > Lachnospiraceae > NK4A136. Next base: position 8,299 of record DGSK01000067.1, read on the forward strand.
AGCTTGGCTCCGGTCTGATGGTAGTTGAAGCTTATGCCATTTTCGATGCACTGTGCGTGAACTGCTTTTACCCAGGAATAATCACAGATCCTGGCTCCGGGACCGGATTCTCCGCCTACGGATACATGTTTGATGACCGGGCTTCCGTCAGAGGAGCGGTATCCCTCTATATATGGCTGCAGATCTACAGCGGTCAGCATCGGCTCGATCATCACGGAGTGGTGGAAGAGAGGGAGCGATAAATATACCGGGAGCCGCTTATCGGTCATCGCCTGGTTCTCACAGGTAACAGCAATCGTAACATGCTCCCAGCCTTTGCCCCAGCTCTTTGGCAGATGGTCAGCGATCCGCTCCGGCCTCTTGGTTATCATGAAGAAGGAACAGTCGGAGCGTTCGTGCATCATATCCCAGGCTTCATCCCGCCATTCATCTGCATCCTTATGAAAGAAGTCAGATGAAAAGCAGGTCCAAATGTGTGATCCGGAAGGGATTTTGTATAAGCCTTTGTTCTTCCCTGATCTCAGTATCCTAACCGGAAGGTCGAAGTTCTCAGTCTTCTCTACGATGGAGGGATTCTTTCCTATGGATTCATCCCTGCGGTACATATAGCAGTGCAGGCATCCGGTGCTGGCCCTGGTGCATCCGTGCCACAGATTCCAGTTCACCGACATAGGCGGACGCGGATCGATATTCTCTTCTGTTAAAAAAGACAACTGTTTCATGGCGTATCATCACACTTCCCGGATTCTTTCGATCCAATCAAGAATTTTTTTGTTCATAGGCTGTGCTCCATTCCTGAATAGATTCTTCCGTTATTGAGTGTGGAAATGTAACAAGTGTTATCATTTTTATTTTACCATAGATAAAACAGGGAATATAGCTTATACGGTAATCTTGATGCGGTAAAGACGTGGTTTGCGGCAAACGGTATGGGATATTTCTATTACAGTTTCACTAAAGATTTATTGTTTTTATACGGGAATTGACGGATAATGAAGATATTAGCGGCTTGCGGAAATGATTGTGCTGCCCGCAAAACCACCGGGAGACGAAACGAATGATATATTTTGTAAGGCACGGGGAAACCGTATGGAATGTTGAAAATAAAATCTGTGGCGCTACGGACAGTCCGCTGACAGAACTTGGTCACAGGCAGGCTTTGGAAACTGCCGAGAAGATCAAAGATATGGGGATCAAAGCGGATATGATACTTTATTCTCCTTTATCCAGAGCCAAAGATACGGCAGCGCATATTTCCGATATTTGTGGCATCCCTATGAAGGAAGAGAAACGGCTCTTTGAACAGAATTTCGGAAAATATGAGTCTACGCCGCGCAACGGGGAAGAGTTTCGTGAGGCGAAGAAGCAATTTCTGAACCGTTATGAAGGTGGAGAGTCAATGTTTCAGCTGGCCCAGAGAATATACAATCTTCTTGATGAGCTTAAGGCTGATGGCGGAGACTATATACTTGTGGCACATAATGGTATAGCAAGGGTGGTGCAGTCATATTTTTATGAGATGACCAATGACGAGTATGCTGCTTTTGGCATAAAAAACTGTGAAATAAGGGGATACAGGTTTTAAGGAATGGATTTGTGATCATATAAGGACCCTGTAGGATAAGAGACTGATTTGAGGAGAGAAGAATATGTTTTTCAGTGAAAAGTATCCTGAGATAATGGCATCTATTGAAGAAAAATTAAAGACACAGGTTGAAGAGAGAGGTCTTGATTTTGAGACTGTAAGAAAAGATGTTGAAGACGGACTGAAGTATGAGCTCGAATTCTACGGGATCGCCGGGTTTGGAAGCCGCTATGCTTTGATGAGAACACCGGGATCGCTTTTTTTTGAGTATAAGGATGTTTTCTGGGCGTGCGGAAGAGAAGCAACGACCCTTAGCGGGGAAGATATTGCCGTCGTATTTATCGTTTTTAACGATGGCGGGGAACTGATCGTTAAGATCCGGGACAAAAAGGATGAGAAGGAGATCCTGTCCAGGATCCAAAAAGCGAATAAGAAAACGATGATCGGATACACTGAAAAATACCAGGCTCTTTATGAGGAACATAAGAAAAGTCTGGGGATTCAAGAGGAACCGCCGAAAAAGACCACGGCTCCGGATCCGGAAGAAAAGCTTCCGGAGGAACGGATCGCTTCTGCGATGAGCAAATTTCAGAAGATCATGGATCTTTCCGGAAGATTAAAGGAGCTGGACGGAAAATGGTATGTTAAGACAAATGCTCCGGCAGTAAAAGAGGAGATCTTTAAGTGGACCTGGGAGAATTATGCGCACATGCCGGAAGAGTATATCCATATTCTTACATTAACGAATGGCTTTTGCGTTGATTACAACTCCGAGGTAGGATACTTTACTCTTTATTCATTTTCCGCGGACAGCGATGTAAACAGTCTGTATGGCAGAAGTCTGGAAGATATGAAAGAACGAAAATATTCTTCCTACGAAAACTGCAAGCCGTCTTTTGGCTGGATCAACCACAAAATGCTCCATTACAACCCATATACAGCCGAGATGTTTATCGAAAATGAAAGATATAAATATGACAAAATAGAAAACTTTGAAAAAGAGATCCTGGATGAAGTGATCCGTTATCTGGAAACAAAAGTAAAACGTTATGAGCAGAAAGAGGAGCTTCTAAAAGCAGCGACGGCAAATCCTTTCAAAGAAATGTATGATAAACTGCGCATATACATGGAAGAAAAAGATGAGGATTTCTCGCGTATCGAGATATACGAACCATTGAGCCGAGAGGAAATAGCGGCGTGGGAGGAGAAAAACCATACCCGGCTTCCGGAAGATTATAAGAACTGGCTGCTGCTGTCCAATGGTGCAAGCTTTGGTAACAAGTATGTATATCCGTTGGAGCAGGTGGATACGCAAGCGCTTGCAATTGGCCCGGATAATGAGAAAGGATATGTCGTTATCGCAGACCTGTCAGGGGCTTCCGATATCCTCGTTTTTGATCCCGAAACAGCAGAGCTCTTTGTGCTGGATGACGACGGGGATATCAGTGATGGGGATTTTGAGATTGATATCTTTGAAGATGGTTTTGAATATCTGGAAGACGAGTGATAAACCATCCATATCTGTTTTGCAGTTTGGGCGGTCAGGGGCAGAGATACTATCTGAACTTTAATGTGCTGCCATTGAACTTTTTACTCTCATATACACCGCTGTCTGCCAGTTTGTACAGATCTTCGAAAGAACGCTTATCTCCGTCTTTGAAGAACACAGCACCCGCGCTTACACAGATCCTGTTGTCCCCAAGCTCCGGAATATCCATACCTGCGATTTCCTTAAAGAACCGGTCCATCATTTCCCTGCCGGCTTCTTCGTCATTTAAATTCATAACATATAGGGCATACTCGTCACCGCCCAAACGGAAAATGATATCCTCGTCTCTAAAAACGTGTTTCAGTGAGTCAGCAATACCGCGGATCACCTTATCACCTACATTGTGGCCATAGTCATCGTTGATATCCTTGAAATTGTCAACGTCAAGGATACAGAGCATTCCGGCTTGATTGTTTGCCATGGCTTCGATTACTTTTTGTTCGCCGCTGCCACGGTTTAAAATGCCGGTCATTATATCGGTGCTGGCCAGGATCTCAAGGTTCTGCCGCTCCTTAGCTGAAGCTACAATGTCGTCTACGTTCTTAAAACCGGCCAGTATATCGCTGCCCGGAATGTTGGCATTGATGAGAATGTATGTAAACTGATAATAATGTACCTCACCTTTATCCATGACACGGTAACTGGATACATATTCCGGATTATCCCTGAGTTTGTTTTTAATAGTCTCCAGAGAGATGGCATCATACATCCATTCCTGATCCTCGGAATACACACGATCCTTTACATACTGCTTATAGAGCACATCGTAGGAATATACCTTTTCTCCTGCGCCCTCCATACCCTTTGTTACATAACCGTCAAGCTTTAAGATCACTACTCCGCCCGTCTGGGGATTGATCTTGAAGATATTGTAGTAATCGCGGCTTAAGGTCTCCACTATATCCAATTGTTCCCTTAAATAGCGTTTATCGGATATATGCTTGCGAATGGATTTGTCAATATCACGAAAAGCGAGAATAAAATTCTCGGTTTCCCCCGGCTGTCCGGCCAGTGCGAAAGCCATCTGATGATAGGACATGTTCCCGTCATCGGCCAAGCGCATATAATCAAGAGTAAACAGATCGCCGTTTTTTATCCGTGAAATAACGACATCCAGTTTCACATCCCTTTGGATGCTCTCTACGCTGTTTACTACGCACCTGTCCACATATTCCTCAATAAAACGGTCGTAATTGTCAAAACGGTATCCCAGCTCTACTGCGTAACGGTTCGTATTTTCTCCCGTCGAGCGGTACAGATACATCTTCTTTGTATTGGCATTGATTACCCAGATCGTATGATATTCTTTTCCGATTCCGGTAATGATACCTGTCAGACGTCGTATGCGTGCGTTAAAATCATCTACCAGTTTGCGCTGGTCTTCGGGATAGTTCGCCGGATCGATCAATTCATTCTCTTTTATGACTAAACCTGATTGCATATTCCCTCCTGCAAGCGGATCCTGATTTGATCAAACCGCATGCATACATAAAATTTTACATCACTTTACATAAAGCGACAATACCTCATAGTATAAAATCTATTACCTGTGTGTACTCCGCCGGGCAGGTGTATTGTCTAAAAAGCAATCCCGGAAAAGAATCAGGTGTCGGAAGGAATGGGAAATGGTATAATCGCCGTGTAGGATGAAAGGACAGATGTTATGGTTGATATTAAGAAAATGTTTTACAGAAAAAAGTTTATGAAGAAATCTGCAGTGCCGGCTATGATGATTGTAATTGCCTGCCTGTTGTGTTCATGCAATGTTTCGGATAACACGGAAGAAAAGCCTGAAGTAAAACCAATAGAAAATCCAACAGAGAATTCTGTGGAAAATGACGGTGGGTACCATCCGGCCACAGATGAACAGGGAGTATTTGTCGGGCAGGATAAAGAGGTGATCGGATATTATGAGCGCACCGCCATTGCCAGGGATTGCGAGACCCTCGAGGAAATGCAGTCGTTGCTTGATGAATCGAAAAGGGGACATCTTGTCGTGAAGGAAGATGGCACGGCATACTTTGAGCTTGACGGAGAAAAAACGGAATATTATTTTGATGGTCAGAATTTCTACCTGAGCGGTGATACGGAAAGATCCAATGGATTTCCCTATACCTATATTAACGGCAGACTGATCATCTCTGACGAAACATCAGTAACACAGTATATGAGGCTTACGGATGATGAGATTGCGGCCTACCTTGAGAGTGAAGGATATTAATTAAAACTTCCCACATATAGTCTGTGGAAAGTTTTACATATTAATTAAAACTTCCAACACCGTGTAGTCTTGTCCGACGGTAAGCAGGACTTTTTGTGATAGAGGAAAAATATGAAGAAAAAACTCGTGATTTTGGGAATGTATATCGGAATATTATGTATGCTCTGTGCCTGTGCGATCAGATCAGACGGGAAGATCAGTGAAGAGAAGATTGACGCAAGAAGAGAGATGCTTGAAGAATATCTGGCTGAAAAGTATCCGGATGAAACCTTTACTGTGGAGGTATGGCAGGAGTATGTGGAAGAGACCGGCGGGGCCGGCCTGCCGGATTATGAGGGATATGTGTACAGGCAGGTGGTTACGGATTCGAAAGGCATTCATTTTATGGTATTTCCGGGGGACCATGGCGAATGTACAGATGATTACCAGAAGGTCCTTGACGGCTGGATGCACTATAATGAAAAAGGCCAGCATATAGTTTACGGTGAAGATGGCAGCATTATAGCAGAGTATTATTGAGCTGCTTAAAAGAAACTGTTAGCCACAAGCCGGATAGTGTCGTAGGGCACGGCAAGGTTGAGGTTCTGGCCGTTATTAAAGCCTGCCGTGCTGATCCCGATAACATCTCCCTGCATATTAAGAATAGCCCCGCCTGAGCTTCCTGGAGAAATCGGTGCCGTGAACTGGATCATATCTACGTTATCTATGGTGCGAAAACCTGAAATAATTCCGTCAGATACAGAATTAAACATTCCCAGAGGACTTCCGATGGCAACGACCTTTTGCCCGCGGACAAGCTTTTCGGGCCTGTTGTAGATTGGCAGCGGACGCAGCGTATGTTGGATCCTTATCACTGCCAGATCAACGGCAGAATTGTATTTTATTACCTCATTTGTGCTGTATATGTTCTCGTCATCCTCGATACGTACTGAAAAATAGGAGCCGCCCCTTATTACATGAAAATTGGTAATGATATATCCGGCTTCGCCGATCATGATTCCGGAACCTGTTCCTTCTATATCTCCCTGCTGGTTGTGAACTGCGATCATTACGACAGATGAGGCCAAACGTGCTAATTCCTCAAAGCTCTTTTCGCCGGCTGCAGAGGCAGCAGGGGAGCCTGCATTGACGGTGTGCCGGGTTTCGTGTCTCGGAATACGGACAGTCGGGGTAACGGTAGTTTTATTTTCTGTTTTGGGCTCTTCTGTCACATTGGTCTGGGCAGGCGCGTATGGATTAAGCTCACACAGGCCGAAAGGTCCGACTGTAAAGGATCCTGAAAGATCCTTAAGCTGCGGATTTAGTTCCAGATCGCTTATGGGTAAAAGCAGAAGGACATCAGCGCCGATCCTTGTAAGGAAATAGCAGAACAGATATTCCTGCTCTTTTTTGATATCTTCAAAAATGATTTTTATATTTGAATGTTCATTCCAGTTTGCGATGTTCTTTTCAGACAATATTTCCGAGGTCCAGAACAGGATTTTGGCAGCATAGTTTCTGACAATGGAATCAGAACGGTTTGTGCCTGATGAACGGAAGAGCTCTGTTACATGTTTAAGAGCTTCGGAAGCACATTCTTCAAAGACAGCGGATTTTGTGATGTTACTGAAGAGAGGTGTTTTACTATCTGATTTCCACTTGTCATATAATTCAGCAAGTCGGACCAGCTCATCGGTGGCCTGAGCTATGGAAGGCAGCCCTTTTTGACGGATATAATCTGTCCTGCCGGCAGCGTTTTCCGCAGCCATTCTTTTGTCAATGGCGTATATCCTGTCGGGATAATCGGCAGTAGTTCCCAGCGCACGTACGAAATACACATTCCGGACATCTCCGTGAAGACCTCCGCGGACTCCGACAAAGGTTTCGGGGGTATTTAACTGCATAATATTGTAACGGTAAGTCCACATATTGTCCGGTCTCCTTAACCCTTTTTTAGTTTATCGCAGCCATTTGGATGTGTCAAGAACTTGCGAAAATATCTTGAAAACTTGCAACGTTTTTTGTAAAATTATAAGGGTGTTGTTGCGACTGTTTCAATGATCTTTAATGATGTACGGGAGGGCGATAATGGCGGTATCTTATGACAGATTGTGGAAACTGCTGATCGACAGGAAAATGAGTAAGGCGGAGCTGAGAAAGAAGGCTGATATAGCACCCAATACCCTTACAAAATTGAACCGGGATGAGGAAGTGTCCATGATGGTATTGAGTAAGATCTGTCATGTGTTAGGCACAGATTTTGGAGATATCGTAGAGTATATTGACGAGGACAGATAGGCAGGATACTCCGGTATTTTTTTGTTGTGATATGCATATGGATAGCGTAAAATATAAACGGATCTGTTTTCTGTCTTGAGCATGGAAAACGTATTAAAATATAGCAACGGGTGGCTTGTGGATAAAGTATAGCAGGAGGTGTTGTATGGAAATTACACTGGAGGCGGTTGATCAGATAAAGGAACGTACAGGTGTGTCATATGCTGAAGCGAAAGAAGCTTTGGTAAAGAGCGATGGTAATGTTGTCGATGCCATCATAGCATTGGAAGAAGCCTCAAAGTCGGAAGACAGAGCTGAAGCTATAATTGAAAAAGTAAAACAGGCATTCAAGGCCGGCAATTTAACCAAGATCCAGATGAAGAAGGATGATAAAGTTATCCTTACTATTCCGGTAAATGTGGGTATAGTCGGTGGCGTCGTGGGAGCTTCGCTTGCACCGTGGGCTATAATCCCTGCTGCATTGGCTGCATACGGTTTTGACTGCAAATTCGAGCTGATTAAGGATGATGGATCCACGGAAGATGTGGAATAAAGGATAAACAGGTATTAGACAGGCGGATATAGGGGCTGATTGAGAATGTTGAATCATGTGAAAATCGAAGCCCTTGATGATTTTTTTAAGGGGCTTGCGGATCGTAAGACGCGGGGAGTCTATTTTTATCGGATAAACGGATACAATGGGGACATTGACAAGTTCATAAGAGATTACTATGAGGCTGCAAGAAAAAGAGGCGTCATAATCGAAGGAAGGATTCCCAATCCCGACGACCGGAATCTTGCCTATTACAAGGAAATTATGGGCATGAACTTTCAGCTGAGTATGGGATTTATCCTGTCGAGTCTTAAAAAGTGGCTTCCAAGGATGAATGACTACCAGCTTAATACGGTTGCTGCATCGATCTATGACTGTCTGGATGGACTTCGAAAAGCCGGAAAAAATGAGAATATGCTGAAGAACGCATATATAAAGTTCATGTGCTGGCTTTACTACAAGTTCGAAAGAATAGTCAGCCAGCTTGGGGATAATGATGTTCCAAAGATACTTTATGAAGCGGATATAAGCAATTATGAATTGATGTTAATATCCATTCTGTCCAATGCAGGCTGCGATGTGATACTGTTGCAATATAATGGGGATCAGAACTATCTGAAGCTCGATCCCGGATCACAGACATCCGATGCACTGCAGCTTCAGGGGATGGGAGCCTTTCCGGCCGGATACAGCCTGAAAACCGTACAGAAAGATATACAGGAAGCTTATAATAATCAGAGGCTTTATGGAGTGCTTCCCAATCTGTCTAATTGTACTAATGCATGGATCAAAGGAAAGAATGTACTGGATGATGTAAGAACTCCGACTGCTGTCAGAGGAAATGATCCTGATCTTTACTATAACTGTTTCTGCAGGGTCAATGGCGTTGAGGATAAGCTGACCTACCTGAATGATCTGTACAGGCTGAACACGGAATTAAAAAACAGCAAAAGGAAAATTGTCATTGTAGAAGGAGAGATACCAGCTCCTTCGACGGAGGAGATAAATTCGATCCAGCGAAGAAACTCTTATCAGAAACAGGATCAGATGCTGCTTGATCTTTCGAATAACATAAGGAGTTCAGCGGGAAATGATCTACAGGCTCTGATGAGGAAAGCTTTTCTCGATATGATGCTGCAGGAAGCAAAGCTTCCCGGAATGAATCTGAATAAGCTTACCAACAAAGCGGTTTACCTGGTATGTCTGATGAAAAGATATTCCTCACATTTGTTTGCAAACTGGAAAAGGACAGATGTGGGGTGTTTCATACACTTTGGAATATGCAGGAACGAGAATGAAACGATATTCCTGAGAGCATTGGCAAGACTGCCGGTTGATGTCCTGATATTTGCTCCTGATCTGAACGAGAAATGCTTACTGACGGATCCGCTTCTGTTTGAGCAGAATTATGTGACGAGTATGAGCGTTGCAAGATTTCCCGAGGAACCTTCTGATCTTCAGGTCGGAACATCCGCTTATCATGCGGAGCGTGAGCTGGATACCTTAATGTATCAGAATTCCGGCATGTACAGGGATCAGCAGTATTCCAAAGCAAATGCGGTTACATTGAAAACAATGTATGAAGAGATAAAGATTCTGTGGAAGGAGGAAACGAAATACAGACCAAATTTTGGTACGACAGACGGGATAGTAAGTATTCCCGTAATATTTTCGAAAGTTTCCGGTGTTAAAGACGGAAACGTAAATGCTTATTGGAACAGCATCAGGGAATTGATGCGGGAGGACGCTTTCTTAGTCACGGATGTTCCGTGCATAGAGCAGAATGCACCTAATCCAATGAAAGCATTTGCTACAGGATTTTACAGGAACGGAAAGCTTCAGCGCAAAATAATAAAAGAACATAAGGATTATCCATACGGAATCCTGCGGGAAGAGGTACAGGATCACATTTTAGATAAGCTGCAGCTTCTGATAGAACAGAAACTTATAAAAGGAACCTTTGAAAACGGCACGGAATACACTATCATCGCAACAATCCTGAACCTGAATAAAGATCTTTTGCGTGTTCTTCAGAAATTTGATTTTACGAAAAAGAATCCTAAAATGATCTTTGTAATTACCGGTGAAAAGATTTTAAGCCTGGAGGATACAATAACTGTAGCATTCCTTAACATGGTAGGGTTCGATATTGTTTTCTTTGTGCCTACGGGATATCAAAGCATAGAGAAATATTTCAACAAGAAAACATTTGAGGAGCATCAGATAGGTGAATATGTATACGATCTGCAGGTTCCCGATCTGAAAGCGCCGCCAACCAAGTCAGGGGGGTCCTGGCTAAATAATATCTTCAAAGAAAGGATGAGAAAAAATGGGACTTGATTTTAGCAAAGCACAGCAGCAATTGCAGACCACACCGTCTACCGCAGCATCTCCGGCGACAATAAATATGGGGATGCCGACTGTTCAAAATGAGATACAGCCGGTAGAAGAATATGATATCGTGGCTGACAGAAATCAGATGAATCAGGAACTGGTTGATTCTGCTGAAGTTGATGCATTATGCAGCCAGATAGAGATCAATAATCTTGATTCAATCGTTACATTTGGTGCAGATGCAGCGGAAGAGATTTCAAAGGCATCCGATGTTATCCTTAACAGCATGAATCTGTCGGAGCTTGATGAATCCAGCGAGATGTTAAAAACTCTTGCAAACATCATGTCCAAGTTTGATATTGATGAGATCAAGGAAGATCCTTCGCTTTTCGGAAAACTTTTTGGGAATCTCAAAAAGCAGCTGGATAAAATCCTGGCCAAGTACCACACCATGGGTATGGAAGTGGATAAGATCTATGTACAGCTCAAAGGCTACGAGGATGAGATAAGGCAGTCTAACAAAAAGCTGAACATGATGTTCGAGGCGAATGTTGGGTACTATCATCAGCTGGTTAAGTATATTCTGGCTGCAGAGCAGGGGTGCAGGGAGCTTGAGGCATACATCGAGCAGCGGCAGCAGGATATGCAGAATACAGGCGATACTTCAATCCAGTTTGAACTTACAAGCCTTCAGAATGCGCTGATGATGCTTGAACAGAGGACACAGGATCTCAGGACTGCTGAGAATGTAGCCATGCAGTCTATTCCGATGATCAAGACAATGGAATTCAGTAACTACAATCTTGTGAGAAAGATCAACTCTGCATTTATTGTTACGCTTCCTATTTTCAAACAGGCATTAGCCCAGGCAATTCTTCTTAAGAGACAGAAGATTCAGGCAGAAGCTATGTCCGAACTTGACAAAAAGACCAATGAAATGCTTATCAAGAATGCGCAGAATTCTGTTGAGGTATCGAAGAATACTGCGAGACTTGCTTCGGGAAGCTCTATTCAGATTGAGACGCTCGAAACTACCTGGAGGACGATTACATCCGGAATTGATGAGACTCAGAGAATCCAGGAAGAGTCCCGCAGGAAGAGGATCGATGATCAGAAGAGACTTGAAGCGATCAAGGAAGATTTCAATAAGAGATATCATATGCCTGCGGAAAAGAAACAATAACATAGTGGAACTTTTGGTGTAAACCAATCAATAAAATAAAAGGAGGGTTTTTAAAATGGGTATCAATCTTAGCAAAGGACAGAAAGTGGATCTTACAAAGGGAAATCCTGGACTGAAGAACATCATGGTAGGTTTGGGATGGGATGTAAATGCATTTGACTCGGGTGTGGATTTTGACCTTGATGCAGCTGCATTTATGCTTGGAGCTGATGGAAAGTGCCCTACTGAAAAGGAGTTTGTGTTCTATGGCAACTTAAAGCACACAAGCGGTTCGGTAAATCACATGGGCGATAACCTTACCGGAGAAGGTGACGGCGATGATGAGCAGATTCAGATCGATCTTAGCAAGATTCCTGCTAATATTGAGAAGATTGCATTTACGGTTACTATCTATGATGCTGATAAGCGTAAACAGAACTTTGGTCAGGTTTCCAATGCATTTATCCGTATATTTGACGAGACTACAAACGCCGAGCTGATCCGTTATGACTTAGGTGAGGATTTCTCCATTGAAACTGCTGTAGTAGTCGGAGAACTTTACAGAAATAACGGCGAGTGGAAGTTTAATGCTATAGGAAGCGGATTCCAGGGCGGACTTGCGGCACTCTGCGGTCACTTTGGTATAGATGCAGCATAAAAAGGAGGCAGTGTTAAAATGGGAGTTAGTTTAAGTAAAGGTCAGAAAGTCAGTCTTACCAAGGATAATCCGGGTTTAAAAAAGGTAGTTGTAGGTCTGGGCTGGGATGTAAATGCTTTTGATACAGGCGGAGCTTTTGATCTGGATGCTGCAGCATTCCTTCTGACTGACAGCGGCAAGGTCTCAAAACCCGAAGATTTCGTCTTCTTTGGAAATCTCAAACATCCTTCAGGATCGGTTGAGCATCTGGGGGATAATCTTACCGGTGCGGGAGATGGTGATGATGAGCAGATAAAGATAAATCTTGCGGCTATTCCCGAGAATATTTCCAAGATCGCATTTACTGTAACAATATATGATGCAGAATCAAGACGCCAGAATTTTGGACAGGTTAGCAATGCTTTTATCCGTATATACAACGAAGAGTCCGGTGAAGAAATGCTGCGCTATGATCTGGGCGAAGATTTTTCCATTGAAACGGCTGCTGTTTTTGGTGAGCTTTATAAGAACAACGGTGAGTGGAAGTTTAATGCTATAGGAAGCGGATACCAGGGTGGATTAGCGGCTCTGTGCGCTAGCTTCGGCGTGGAAACAGAATAGCAGGTGATGACTGAACCGTTGCCGCCGCAGGAAATCTCAGGATCAACGATGATCAGATATATGTGCGTTTGATCGAAGCTGCAGCGGCGGTCGGCAGAAAATAATGAGAGGAGACAGATGTAATGTCTATTAGTTTGCAAAAAGGGCAAAAAGTGAGCCTGTCCAAAGATAATGCAGGACTTGGAAAAGTTATAGTAGGCCTTGGATGGGATGAAGCTCCGCGTCCCTCCGGTGGAGGAGGAGTGTTTGGGGGGCTGTTTGGCGGCGGAAACAGCAACAACAATCAGCCTGTTGACTGTGATGCTTCGGCAATTCTTTTGCAGGATGGAAAGTTAAGAGATAAGGGCGATATCGTCTATTTCGCAAATTTAAGGCATTCAACCGGAACTGTACAGCATATGGGTGATAACCTTACCGGTGCGGGAGATGGAGATGATGAGCAGATCGTTATTGACCTGGCATCCATTCCTGAAAGATATGACAGAATAGTCATAGTGGTAACTATTTATCAGGCAGTACAGCGTAAGCAGCACTTTGGCATGATTCAGAATGCTTTCGCAAGAATCGTGGATCAGAGAACCAATCAGGAGCTTTGCAGGTATAATCTGACAGAAAACTATTCCGGCAAGCTTGCTTTGATCTTCGGTGAAGTATACAGACATAACGGAGAATGGAAGTTTAATGCGATCGGACAGGGAACACAGGATCCGGGAATAGGTGAAGTGGCTCAGAGATATCTGTAAGATAAGGATATCTTTAGACAATGATTTAGAGAATGGGTAGGAAAGAACTATCTGATTGTAAGCGGTAATTCTCGACTACCCATCTCTTTGTGTGTAGGGGGATATATTAGTCCGGAAATTGTTAACCCGGTTCACACCGGAAGCTTTTAATACTGAAAATAAAGGTGATTGAATACCTTAGATGATAGATAAGCATGTTTTACATATGCGGCAGCGCTGTGATGGACATAGGACCAAAAGTAAGAAGTAAAAACACATAGGAGAAAATGCAATGAGTAAAAAGGGACTGACAGACAAACAAGTACAGGAATCCAGAGAAAAGTACGGCTCTAATATCATACCTGATTCAGAGCCAACAACGTTTTGGGAGGAATTTAAGGAAACCTTTAGTGACCCGATGATAAAGATTCTCCTTTGCATCGTTGTGATCATGCTCGTAATGTTTTTCCTGGGACATGCGGAAATATATGAACCCATTGGAACTATTGTTGCTGTACTGATAGTTGCTTTCGTAACAGCCAAAACAGGCGTGGCGAGTGATACAAAGTACAGAGAACTCAAGGAAAGCACAAAGAAGGATACCTGTAAAGTCTACAGGAACGAGATCATTTCTGTGATCGAAGTGGATGATGTGGTTGTAGGAGACAGAGTTATCCTTCAGTCCGGAGATAAAATTCCGGCAGATGGTATTTTGGTAGATGGCGACCTGAGAGTGGATAATTCCGTTCTTAACGGTGAGGCGGAAGAATGCAAGAAAATAGCCGCTGACGAGAACACCGAATTTCCGGAGGATATTACAGGTGAAGTTTTTGTAGATGATCATTCTCTGTTTAGGGGGGCTGTTGTATTTGACGGTGAAGGAATTCTGGAAGTACGCAAGGTCGGTCTGAAGACCATGATGGGACGTATGGCGGAAGATATGCAGGATGAAGAACCTGACTCGCCGCTTAAGGTAAAACTTGGGAAACTTGCTAATCAGATCTCTGTATTTGGTTATGTTTCCGCAGTGGTCATTGTATTGCTCTATATGGCATACTTTGTGATCAAAGCCGGTGGTTTTTCACAGTATCTTGCAATCGGCTGGAGCGATATCCTCATGAACGTTGTTGAGGCTGTTTCCCTGGCTATACTTATTGTAGTCTGTGCAGTTCCGGAAGGTCTTCCGCTGATGATCTCATTAGTGCTTATGCAGAATACCAGCAAGATGCTTGATCACAACGTACTTGTGAGAAAGGCAGTCGGAATAGAAACAGCCGGATCTTTGAATATTCTCTTCAGTGATAAGACCGGAACCATTACCAAGGGAAGTCTGGAAGTTGTAGAATTCTTTACCCCGGACGGTACGACGATCCCTCTTCCGGAGATAAAGTCACATGGGAAAGTCAAATCTCTTGTGAATATTGCAATCGGTAAAAATACCGCTTCAATGTTTGACGGAGAGCACCGTGTTATCGGCGGCAACGCAACAGATCAGGCACTGTTAAGATTTCTGGGTGAAGAAGAATTTAATTTCCTGTCAAAAGGCAGCGATAAGCAGACCGATTATAGTGTGGGCATGTCCCAGGGATTCAATTCGGCCAATAAATTCAGCCAGGTTGAGATCCGTGAATTAAACCGGGTATTCTATAAAGGTGCACCGGAAAGACTTCTTGCTTCAGCTAAAAAAGGACTGGATGCTGATGGTAATGTAATAGACTTAAGATCTGAAGTGGTTGAAGAAAAGATTAATGAGTATGCTACCAGAGCTATGAGAGTTTTGGCTTTTGGATATTCAGAGAAAAAGTTCACAGAGAATAAGATCAACGATGACGTTGTAATAATAGGCCTGGTTGCCATCAGGGATGATGTGCGTCCTGAGGCAAAGGAGGCAATTAAAGAAGTTCAGAAGGCCGGTATTCAGGTTGTTATGATCACCGGGGACAGGCTGGAAACAGCGGTTTCAATCGCAAAAGATGCCGGACTGATACAGAAAGATACCGACAGGGCACTTACTTCGGCAGAGCTTAATAAAATGAGCGATGACGATGTAAAGAAAATAATGCAGGATATTCGTGTAATAGCAAGAGCATTGCCTACGGATAAATCCAGAATGGTAAAACTCTGCCAGGAGATGAATCTTGTTGTGGGAATGACCGGTGACGGTGTAAATGACTCTCCGGCACTTAAGAGAGCGGATGTCGGATTCGCGATGGGAAGCGGAACGGAAGCAGCTAAGGAAGCAGGAGAAATTGTCGTATTAGATGATAATTTCAAGTCAATTAAAGATGCCATTCTTTACGGAAGGACCATATATCATAATATACTGAAATTCTGTAAATTCCAGCTTGTTATTAATGTTGCGGCTGTAGTGGTAAGTGCGGTCAGCCCGTTCTTTGGAATAGTGGAGCCGTTAAAGGTGACTCACCTGCTGTTCATCAATCTGGTAATGGACAGCCTGGGTGCGATCATGCTGGGCAATGAGCCTGCTCTTGAGAAATATATGACTGAAGCTCCGAGAAGACGTGACGAAAGTATTATCAGCAAAGCGATGGCTGCTCAGATTCTGATCATGGCAATGTGGCTTACGCTCGTGAGTTTCCTGTTCCTTAAACTGCCTGTATTTGAAGATATCTTCGGATCACAGGAGAAACTGTATACAGGATATTTTGTCCTGTTCGTGGTAGCAGCCCTGTTTAATGGCTTTAATGTCAGGGATGATGGATTTGCTATATTTAAGGGACTGAAGGATAATCCGGGATTTATGAAGGTGTGGTTTGCCATAGTAATTGTACAGGCGCTGATCGTTAATGCTGCGCTCATACCGCTGACTCCGTTTAAATGGATCAGTTCAATGTTCAGCTGCACTCCATTCGGTATTGCAGGGTGGGGCATAGTGCTGGCAGTTGCTTTAACTATGATACCGGTAGATTTATTAAGAAAGGCAATTTTGAAAGTTACAAAATAATAGTGCAGGTGCGTAAAAATGGTGTTAGATGAAGAAGAATATTTAAAGTATTCCATAGGAGGTCTCTTATATGTTCCGGCTATGAACAAAAAGGTTCCTCAAAAGGTTAAAGAAGGCAGATTTCCTAATCTTACATCTCTGGCATTTTGCCTGGAAGATACAATTAAAGATGAGTGCCTTGAGGAAGCTGAACTGAGCCTGAAAGGCATACTTGATGAATTGAAGAAAATGGATATTGCTCTTCCTTTGATTTTTATAAGGATAAGGACCCCCGAGCATATGCGGCATGTATGTGAGTTATATCGGGAATACAGGGAGATAATAACCGGATATATATTGCCGAAGTTCGATCTGTCCAATATGGATGGTTATATAAGCTTAATTAAGGAGATCAATAAAGGCAGTACAAAAAAGACATATATCATGCCCATTTTAGAGAGCAGGATGGTAGCGGATATCGGGACCAGAGTAGGGACGTTATCCAAGATCAAAGAGGCCATTGATACGGTTAAAGAATATGTCCTGAATGTAAGAGTGGGGGGAAATGATTTTTGTAATCTGTATGGCTTAAGACGTTCTGTCAGCCAGAGTATTTATGATATAGGTGTCATAAGGGACATCTTTGTCGATATTATCAATATTTTTGCATCGGATTATGTTGTCTCCGGTCCGGTGTGGGAGTATTTTGGCCCGGAATGTGATGGAAAGTGGGACGTTGGTCTGGCAAAGGAACTTGAGTTGGACAGGCTTAACGGTTTTATAGGAAAAACGGCAATTCACCCTTCCCAGCTTCCTTTAATACATGAAAGTATGAAGGTGAAAAAATCTGATTATGATGATGCCATGAAGATCCTGGATTGGAATAATGGCAGTCTGGGAGTAGCCAAGAGCGAGGACGGAAGCAGAATGAATGAAGTTAAAGTTCACGGGAAATGGGCCGGGAAGATAGCTGTGCTTGGAGAAATATACGGGGTAAAAGAGTGATGAGAGTTTGGTTTAATCATTGGTTCAGCACGTCATATCACCTGATCAATATGATGAAGGAAAAGGAACCGGACAGGTTTTATTTCATAGGAACCAGCACAAATCCGTTTGCTATATATAAACAGGCATGTGATGAATTCTATACTGAAAGACATGATGTTTCCGATGAAGAATATCTGCAGTTTTGTCTGGATTTCTGCAGGGAACATAAAATAGATGTATTTGTTCCCAGACATAATCTGGTATCTGTTATCAGTAATTCTGAGAGATTCAGGGAGATCGGGGTAAAGCTTTTTGCGGAAAGTGATGCAGAAGTTGTCAGGGCACTTGATGATAAGTTTAAAACATACGATTTATTAAAAGAATTTCTTCCTGAAAGGATTCCGGAGATAGTTATTACCAGGAGTATAACCTCGTTTAAGGAAGCTGTGGAAGAGCTGTCGGAAAAGTATCCCCGTATATGCTATAAGTTGTCGGTAGATGAAGGGGCAAGAAGCTTCAGGGTAATTGATGACAGGATCGAGGGGATTTCAAATCTTTATAATAAGCCCGGAAACAAGATCACTATGAGTGCTGCACTGAAAGTACTTGAAAACTACGATTTCAAGGTACCCATGATGGTAATGCCGTTTCTTGATGATGTGGAAATAAGCGTTGACTGTTTGAAAAGTGCATCCGGAAATATCGTTTTGCCGCGATATAAGACGAATAAAAGATATTCGGAAGTGATTTTCGACAAGGAAATAATGGAAGAATGCGGGTTTATAATGGACAGGCTTAATCTTCAGATGCCCGCTAATATCCAATACAAAAAGAGTGGCGGCAAGCTGTTCATTCTTGAGATCAATACCAGAATGTCAGGGGGACTGCAGCTTTCATGCAAGGCTTCCGGGATCAATGTTCCAATGATCGCTCTGTATAAACTACTCGGAGAGAGTATAGACTGGAGCTATCCGGAGGGCGATTCGATCAAAGTGGCACATATAGAAACCCCAATATGTTTATAAGGAGATGTTTACATTTGTCTAAATATACAGAGTCAGATTTGCTGAGACTTGCAAAGAGGTTTCACAATACTAAAAGAACGTATCTGCTGGTAGATCCTTTACAGGGAAAACACTTAAGCGTCAGTCCCTCTGAGCCTATAGAATTGTTTCATTATTTGGGACGTGAAATACGAAGCCGTTATGACGGTGTCCGGCTGGTTATTGGATTTGCTGAAACCGCGACAGCTGTTGGTATGGCAGTTGCTGAGGAAATGTCCGAAGACTGCGTATATATACATACTACAAGAGAAGATATTCCCGATGTGTCATCCTGGATCGAGTTTGCTGAAGAACACAGTCATGCTGTAGACCAGAAGCTGGATGCTGCGAATATCGAAGGCTGGATCAATGCTACAGACAGCATTGTTTTTGTGGATGATGAGATTTCAACGGGAAAGACGCTGATCAATTTTATTAAACAGTTGAAAGCAATATATCCCGGACTGGATGAAAAAAAACTTATCATTGCTTCGATAATCAACCGCCTTTCGGATGAAAATAAAAAAAGACTTGCGCAGTACGGGATAGAATGTGTTTCCGTATTGGAGCTGGAAGAATCGGATTATGAGGGAGCTGTAAAAAAGTATTCCATTACAGAGGCTCAGGAGCCTGAAAGGGCAGAAGGTGAGTATTCTTTTTCGGAGATCAGATCAGGCGTAAAGCTTAAGGATCCGAGAAGAGGGGTTGGCGTTAAAGATTATATTAAAAACTGCACGGATTTTTCAGACAGCATACTGAAGCAAATAAATCTTGGTGAAAGTGATAAGAAAATTCTGGTGATGGGAACAGAGGAATGCATGTATCCCGCAATTATGCTGGGAAAGAGGCTGGAGGCTCTGAATGGAGTGAGCGTTTATACCCACTCTACGACAAGAAGCCCGATCGGCATATGCGATGACACGGATTATCCGGTAAAGAACGGATTTAAGCTGCATAGTGTATACGACAGCGGAAGAACAACATATATTTATAACTTAATAAAATATGACCGTGTATTTATCGTTACAGACAGTAAGGATGTTCCCAAAGAGTCGATTGGATCACTGACCAATGCACTGCGAATCTGTGGAAATAATAATATCCTTCTCATCAGGGGGTAAGACAGTTGTTTAGTACATATAAGGAAGAAGACGTAGAAATTCTATTAAAAGATATAACCGGTCTGGTGGAGCCGCAGAGTACCGAGGAAAGAGAAAAAGAAATACAGAGCGGCAGACATTATTGTGAGATGCTTCCGATCGAGTATGAGCCGTCGGAGGCTTATGAAAAGGCATTTGAGGATGCTTTGGAACGTTACAGTTCCATCACTGCAAGAGCAGTTGCCTCTGTGGCCCGGAAGATATGGAAAGCTAAGGGGAAAAATGCTGCTGTGGTGTCCCTTGCAAGGGCCGGTACCCCTATAGGGATACTGATAAAGAGGTATATCAGAGAAAAGTACGGTGCGGACATAGATCATTATACGATTTCAATTATCCGGGGAAGAGGGATTGATAAAAATGCATTGAACTATATTCTGTCAAAGCATTCAGGAGAAGATATTCAGTTTGTGGATGGATGGACAGGAAAAGGGGCTATTCAGAATGAGCTGAACAAGGCAATGAAAGATTACCCCGGCGTCGATCCAAGGCTTGCGGTTTTGTCTGACCCGGCTAATATTACGGATATCTGTGGAACACATGATGATTTCCTGATCGCAAGTTCGTGTCTGAATTCAACTGTTTCCGGATTACTGAGCCGTACTTTCCTCAGGGACGATATCATAGGTCCCGATGATTATCATGGAGCGGTATTTTATAAGGAATTAAAGGAAAAAGATGTAACGTATCATTTTATCGAAAGTGTTCAGAAGAAATTTATAATAGACGATCAGGAAGATGATACAGACATAAATGATGATGCAACGGCGCTTGAAGAAGTGCGGCAGATCGCAGAAGAATTTGACGTAAAGGATATTAATCTGATCAAACCAAGTATAGGAGAGGCGACAAGAGTATTACTCAGAAGACTTCCGTGGAAGATGCTTGTACAAAGCCTGGATGACGAGGAGCATCTGGGTCACCTTTATCAGCTGGCAAGGGAAAAGGGAGTCGAAGTAGTTGAATACCCGTTGAAACACTATAGAGCATGCGGGATCATTAAGTCGCTGGCAGATACATAAATGAAAAAGATTCTGATGGCATGTGATCTGGATAATACGCTTATCCACTCATATAAGAAAAAAAAAGAAGGCGATGTCTGTATAGAACTGATAAAGGGTAAAGAACAGGGCTTTATTAATGACAGTATAAGAGAGAAGATGCGCCGGTTAAATGAAAAGGTGATATTTGTTCCCATAACGACGAGATCTATTGAACAGTATCTGCGGATACAGTGGGAACAGATAGCGATCCCTCAATATGCTGTTACTACAAATGGGGCCATTCTTCTTGATAATGGCGAAAAGGATCCTGCATGGTTAGTAGAAAGCGACACTATACTGGAAAACTACAAAGATGAGTTGTCGAGGATCCTGGCATTGCTGGAGCAGGAAGACGATTATATCAGATGCAGATCGGTTGACGGCATGTATGTATTCGCCTACTGCAAGGAAGGGATAGAAGCAGAAAAAAAGGTCAGATACTATCGGGAAAAGACTACACTTGATGTTATCTCATCAGGGAAAAAGATATATTTCCTGCCGGGAGAATTCAATAAAGGATATGCACTGCAGCGTTTAAAAAAGCTCATTAGACCGGATTATATAATCGCTGCCGGAGACAGTGAGATAGATATTCCGATGCTGGAGCTGGCAGATCTGGCATTGTGTAAACAGGAAATAGCTGACCGGGTCGGTAATGGGAACAAAAGGGTTTTTTATGATGAAAGCAGCCTG
Organism: Lachnospiraceae bacterium UBA4364; assembly: GCA_002393955.1. Classification (GTDB taxonomy): domain Bacteria; phylum Bacillota; class Clostridia; order Lachnospirales; family Lachnospiraceae; genus NK4A136. The sequence continues at coordinate 29,806 of DGSK01000067.1, forward strand.
GTAAATACAGTAATGGAGTTATAAAAGCCGGAACTGTCTATTGTTATATATTGAGTTTGGATTTATAATTTAAATGCAATATCTGATGTTGTTGAAAGCTGGCAATTGAGGGGGTGATGGGGTGAAATTCAGCTTAATTAAGAATGACAAGTCAACATTCTGGGATGAAGTCATCTTGGCGATCATGATATTCTGCAGTATGGCCGCAGGAATAATGCTAATAATATTCAAGCCTGAATTCTGGATTATTTCATCAAATGCAAGCGTACAGTTTGGAGTGATTTTTACTTTATTCGGACTTATGTTCATTCCGGGATTGATTTTCAGACTTATGACGAACGATAAGAGGTGAATCTATGGTTGATATTCCTATGAGATCATCCGGGGCAATAGATAAGCAGAGTGTATTATCTTTAAACCGGATTAAGGTACAGGGAGCGAAAGACAGGCAGAGCATACAGGATATAAATAAGAATTCATATCAGGAAGGCGTGCAGAATCAGCAGAGTGCTGCTTCCCGGGGGATGGGGGCACAACCTGCTTCTGTATCATCGCCTGCGCCGGTTCAGGCAGCGCCTGCAATACGTCAGATGACTGTGCCGCAGTTAAATAATATAGTCAGGAAAGGACAAAAAGTACCGCTTGAAAATACAGGGAAGCTTAGCAGGATAAATGCCTGCCTTGGCTGGAATATAAAGAATCCTGCCTGTGATGTGGATGTTTCTGCCTTTTTGCTTTCGGCAAACAAAGTTATAAGTGATGACTGGTTTGTATTTTACGGTCATCCAAACAGTCCGGATAGCAGTACGGCAATTTCTTCGGATAACGGTACTGACAGACAGATTGTTTCAATCGACTTTACGAAGCTTGATGAACGTGTTGAAAAGATAGTATTTGTATTAACAATAAACGAGGCTCTCGAAAAAAGACTGAATTTCAGTATGATACAGGATGCGTATGTTCGTATTCTGGATGCAGATACAAGAAGTGAACTGGTGAGCTTCATGATGGATGAATACTATGACAATGTCACATCAATGATGATAGGTGAAGTATATAAGTATAATGGCGCCTGGAAATTTAACGCAATAGGTAATGGCGTGGCGCGTGATCTTGCAGGGTTGTGTGAACTTTACGGAGTTCAGGTAGATTGATAATCAGGAGGATATAAAATGCTGACATTTGAAACCATAAACGAACTTACACTTAAAGTAACATGTACCGGAAGTGATGTCCTTTTTGTAAAAGCAGGAGCATTTATTGCAGGCTCCAATGCCGGACAGAAAAATTACAGCTTTGAAAAGGTTTTGCTTGGACCGCAAAATAATATCGGACAGGCATTACTTGGTCAGCTGGCAAGAAGGGTGACAGGCGAAAATCTTCCGCTTATGAAAGTAAATATGCATGGTGACTCTGTTACATATTATGCAAACTATGGACAGCATGTAGTAATATATCACCTGGGGCAGGGAGAAACGATTTCGGTTGAATCCGAAAATATTCTTGCCTTTACCCAGGATTGTGATTACAGCGTAAGGTTTATAGGTGTTGGTATACTTTCACAGAAAGGTTTGGCTACATCTGCACTTACTGCAAGAGGAAAGGATGCTTATGTAGCTGTACTGTCCGATGGTAACCCGGTTGTACTGAGCAATGTCAACAATAATGAAACAATATCCGTGGACCCGGATGCTGTTATCTGCTGGGTAGGAAACGGCCACTGTGATCCGAGAGTAGCAGCTGATGTTTCATGGAAGAATATCATAGGCCAGCATTCCGGTGAATCATACCAGTTTGAGTGGTCAGGGAATACCGGAGTGACAGTGATCATTCAGCCGTCTGAGAGATCCGGCGGTATCAGCGTCAGCATGGATTAACATTTCAGGGGAAGCCGCAGAGCTCTGAAGGAAAGCAAAGTAAAATCAGCCAGGTTTATAGAAACAAAAAGGATCTCCGGTGAGGTCCTTTTTGGATTCAAATCATGTTATAATAGGATCCCAAAAAGTTATCGGTTAGGAGAATAAAATGAGTAGAAAATATGCTGAGAGAATATTAAATCTTATAGAAAAGTCCCCAACCGCATTTCATGTTATTGAAAATGCCGGGAAAATCCTCGATGAAAATGGTTTTAGTGAACTTAAGGAATCAGAGATATGGAGTCTGCAGGAGGGAGGAAGATATTATGTTAAAAGGAATGGTTCTTCCCTTATAGCATTTACCGTTCCGAGGCCCGATTATAAGGGGTTCAGGATCATTGCAAGCCACTCGGATTCACCGTGCCCGAAGCTAAAGGAAAATCCTGAGATAAAAAGCAAAGATTATGTACGTCTGAATGTTGAAAAGTATGGAGGTATGCTGCTGGCACCATGGTTTGATCGTCCGTTATCGATTGCAGGAAGAATAATCGTGAAAGATGATTCTATACCATCCGGTATCAGGTCGATACCGGTCGATCTGGATAAGGATGTCGCAGTGATACCGTCTCTGGCAATACACTTTAATAAAGAGGCAAATACCGGTTATTCCTACAGCTTTCAGAAGGATATGCTTCCAATCGTAAGTGCTGTGAATGAATCAGGTGCGGATCGGGATGAGAAAGGAAACAGCACGATCATGTCACTGATCGCCGGGAAGGCAGGGGTAGAGGAAGAAAATATTATCGGACACGATCTTTATATGTATATCCGTGAAAAAGGAACTGTCTGGGGCATGAATGACGAATTCATAGGATCTTCCAGGCTGGATGACCAGGGTTGTGTATGGTGTACGCTTGATGGATTTGCAGATGCTGTAAAATCGGAATCAGAATGTTTTGACAGACCGGAGTATGTCAAAATGCTGTGTATTTTCGATAATGAGGAGGTCGGTTCAAGAACCAGACAGGGGGCTGACTCTGACTTCCTTGAAAAGCTTATTGCCAGGATAAATGATAATCTGAATAGAAGCAGCGAGGAGTATTATACTGCATACGCCAACAGCTTTATGATATCGGCAGACAATGCCCATGCCCTTCATCCGGCACATACTGATAAGAGTGATCCGGTTACGGCTCCCAAAATGAACGGAGGAATCGTGATCAAATACAGTGCAAGACAGAGCTATACCACTGACGGGATGTCATCTGCATTCGTAAGACGCATCTGTGAGGACAATGGTATTCCTTATCAGACATTTGTTAATCACTCAGATGAGCCGGGAGGAAGTACTCTGGGAAATATCTCAAACTCTCATGTGTCAGTCAGCACAGCGGATATAGGACTTCCACAGCTTGCAATGCATTCAGCTTATGAAGTCGCCGGAGTGGAGGATGCCGCTTCCCTCAGAGCATTTGCTAAAGCATTTTATGACTGAAATAATACCAATATATTGTTGACTAAAATATCGACATGTAATATCATCACTATTTGAAAAGGGGAGCTGTTTAACGGCTGAGAGGAGACTTTTAGTCTCGACCCGTAACCTGATTTGGATAATGCCAACGTAGGGATATATGCGAGAGTTTCAGCAGATATGTCCGGATCAGGCGTATCTGCTTTTGTTTTGTTATAAATATAAAAGAAAAGAGGGAAAAAATGTTAGGAAGCTGTTTGGAAAATGTCAGAAAAAAAGTACCGTTGGTTCACAACATTACAAACTATGTAACGGTTAATGATGTTGCAAATGTTTTGCTTGCCTGTGGCGGCAGTCCGATAATGTCAGATGAACCGGAGGATGTAGAGGATATTACAACCATATGCGGAGGCCTGAATATTAATATAGGTACTCTGAATAAGAGCTCCATAGAAGGAATGTTCAGGGCAGGAAGAAAAGCTAATGAGCTGGGACATATAATTCTTCTTGATCCGGTTGGAGCAGGTGCGTCAAAACTTCGTACAGATACCGCGGTAAAGCTTATGGACGAGCTTAAGTTTACATGTATAAGGGGAAATATTTCCGAGATCAAGACGCTGGCCCTTGGAAGCGGTACCACAAAGGGTGTTGATGCTGATGTGGCTGATGCGGTAACGGAAGAGACTCTGGATAATGCTGTCAGATTTGTGAAGGATTTTGCAAAAAAGACTGATGCGATCGTAGCAATAACAGGTGCTATCGATCTTGTAAGTGACGGTGATAAATGTTACGTTATCAGAAACGGCCGTCCTGAGATGGGAAGGATAACGGGAACCGGCTGTCAGTTATCGGCACTTACAACTGCGTTTCTTGTTGCAAATCCTGATAATAAAACGGAAGCCGCCGCCGCCGCCGTATGTACTATGGGATTAGCCGGTGAGATTGGATGGTCACGCATGCAGGAAGGCGACGGTAATTCCACATACCGCAATCGTATCATTGATGCTGTCTTTAATATGGACAAAGAGACATTGGATAAGGGAGCACGATATGAAGTTAGATAAGAAGGATTTACTATTGTATGCTGTTACTGACCGTCACTGGCTGGGGGACAGAACACTTTACGAAGTGGTAAAGGAGAGCCTGGACGGCGGGGCAACCTTTATTCAGCTCAGGGAAAAAAATCTGGATCAGGCTCACTTTCTTGAAGAAGCCAGGGAGCTTAAGAAACTGTGTGCTGAGTACCATGTTCCCTTTGTCATAAATGATAATGTTGATATAGCATTGCAGATGGATGCGGACGGAGTCCATGTGGGACAGAGCGACATGGAGACCGGAGATGTCCGTGCCAAGCTTGGTCCGGATAAGATAATAGGCGTATCGGCACAGACTGTTGAACAGGCAATCCTTGCAGAAAAAAGAGGAGCGGACTACCTTGGCGTAGGGGCAGTATTTCCGACAGGCTCCAAGGATGATGCTGATGATGTATCGCATGAAACTTTAAGGGCTATCTGTCAGGCTGTAAGTATCCCGGTAATAGCAATAGGGGGGATAACTGTAGAGAATACACCGCTGCTTAAGGGAACGGGTATATGCGGTATTGCGGTTATCAGCGCAATTTACGGACAGGAGAATATCCCTGAAGCCACAAGAAAGCTGAAGGATGTTACAGGCAGGATGGTGTCTGAAGCATGATAAAGGGTGTTATATTTGATGTTGACGGAGTGGTTCTTGATTCCATGAGTATCTGGAAAGACCTGGGGGCCAGATATCTGAAAAGCCTTGGAGCAGAGCCGGAAGAAGGGTTGAATGAGATCCTCTTCTCGATGAGCATGGAACAGGGGGCAGAGTATCTTAAGGATCATTATAAACTGGAGGAGCCGACAGAGATTATTCTGGAGGGAATCCGCCGGATGCTTAGGAATTTTTATTATGATGAAGTGCAGGCAAAGTCCGGAGCAGAAATGCTGATGTCATTCATGAAAGAAAAGGGACTTAAGATCACAGCCGCAACTTCAAGCCCGCGTGCCCATATAGAGAAGGCACTTGAAAGAAACGGACTGTTAGGGTATTTTGACAATATCTATACCACAAGTGAACTCGGTACAAGCAAGCATTCTCCTGATATATATGACAAAGCTGCTGAGTTTATGAACTTAAAGTCAGGTGAAATCCTGGTTCTGGAAGACTCGCTATACGCCCTTAAAACCGCAAAAAATGCAGGCTATAAAACTGCAGGCGTTTATGATAAGGATGGTGAAACGGATCAGGCAGGAGTAAAAGAAGCCGGGGATATATATATCACCGGGCTGAATGAACTGGTTGATTACTGGGAGAAGCTGCAGGATTAACAGAAATATGCAGCTTATATCCCTTGTAAATCAAGCGGCAGATTGGGGGCACCACTTTCTGTCGCGATATAAAAGATGCTGAAAATACAAAAGAAAGAAGGTAAAGAGATGAACACAGCATTAACCATTGCTGGAAGTGATTCCAGTGGAGGCGCCGGTATACAGGCAGATCTTAAGACCATGACTGCAAATGGAGTCTATGGAATGAGTGCTATCACTGCACTTACTGCACAGAATACTACCGGCGTGACAGGAATAATGGAGGTAACACCTGAGTTTCTCGAAAAGCAGCTGGATGCAGTATTCAGTGACATATTTCCGGATGCCGTTAAGACGGGCATGGTTTCTTCAAGCGAACTGATAAGGGTTATCTCCGACAGACTTACATTCTATAAAGCGGGAAATATTGTGGTGGATCCCGTAATGGTTGCCACAAGCGGAGCAAGGCTTATATGCGACGATGCTATAGAGACTCTGAAAGAGTGTCTGCTTCCTCTTGCAACTGTGATTACGCCCAATATTCCGGAAGCAGAAGTGCTGTCAGGCATGACTATATCCTCTGAAGGCGATATGGTTGAAGCGGCCGGGATCATTTATGAAAAATATGGATGTGCAGTGCTATGTAAAGGCGGACACCAGATAAATGATGCCAATGATCTTCTGTACAGCGCTGAGGGACCGGTTTGGTTTAAGGGAAAAAGGATAGATAATCCCAATACTCACGGAACGGGCTGTACTCTTTCAAGCGCCATTGCCTCAAATCTTGCAAAGGGCAGTACATTGGAAAATGCAGTTAAGGAAGCAAAGGATTATATATCCGGTGCACTTGCCGCTATGCTTGATCTGGGTAAGGGAAGCGGGCCGCTGGCGCATAATTATGTATTTTTAAAGGAGGGTATCAGTAATGAGTAATACGGAAAAACAAAAATTTGATGGCTATGCAGGTAAGTATGATGAGTGGTTCATAGCAAATGAAAATCTTTTTACCAGTGAGCTGAGACTGTTCAAAAAGGTTTTAGGAGATATTAACGGCAAGAAATTATTGTCTGTCGGCTGCGGAAGCGGATTATTCGAAAGCTATATAGATTCTTCAAATATTGAAGGAATAGAGCCATCGGAGGATATGGGAAAGATAGCTGAAAAGCGTGGAATAAATATTATAAAGTACGGTCTGATAGAGGATGTAGATCTTCCGGAAGAAAGATATGACATTATTTATTTTAATGGGAGCTCAAGCTATATGGAGAATCTTGCGCCTGTTTATGAAAAGTGTCTGAAAGCTCTTAAGGAGGGGGGAAAGCTGATCCTTCTGGATGTTCCGAAGGAGAGTGCTTTCGGATTTATGTATCTCCTGGGGAAGAGTCTGGGAACTTATGAACATGAGTACCTTGAGGGAACAATGCCTAAGCTTCCGTATCCTCTTGCACTTGCGGCATCAGGTGTATGGCATTCAACAGAAGAAAAGATAGGCGTTCTTAAAGAATTGGGAATCAAAAATTTTTCTTTTTATCAGACCCTGGTTAAGAATCCGCTCTACACAAATGAAGAGCCGGAAGAAGTTATCGAAGGCTATAAGAGCGGCGGATATGTAGCGATCATTGCTGAAAAATAATAAGCATCGGGAGATGAGGGTATCAGATGGTCCTTTCGGGAAAATTATCGGAAAAGCTTAAAAGTGAAGCAAAAGCTTTGTGGACAGAGGCTGCTGAAAAAGAGTTTCTTGTCAGTATGGCAAAGGGAACTCTGGATACAGAGCTGTTTAAGAACTATATGGTACAGGATTACCTTTATCTTAAAGACTATATAGGAATACTCAAACGGATACGTGAAATGGCAGAAGACGAGAAGCTTGCCGTATTTCTTGACGGGATCATCGGTGATACCGAGTACGAGACATATAAGGTTCATGTCCCTAATCTCAGATCATTGGGAATAAGTGAAGAAGATGCGGCGCTGCATCAGAAGGGACAGGTTATTGCCGATTATATGGATTTTATGAGAAGGCGTCTTGAAGAGTATGGTATACTTGCGGGCCTGACTGCACTTCTCCAGTGCTCATGGAATTATGCATATATAGCAGATGTCGTGTCTGAACGTTACCCGGATGAACTGGTAAGATCCCGCTATAAGAGCTGGTTTGAAGCATACACAAACCAAGCCTATATCGAGTCTAACCGGAAGTGGATAGATGCGCTTGATGAAAGAACAGCGGATATCAGTGATGAAGACGTTAATGTGCTGTGCATGATTTTTAAAACATGCGCGGAGTACGAAAATAAGTTCTGGGATTATCTGGAGGGGTGATCAGTAGAAATGATGCAGTAATGATAACATTGAAAAAGCTGTAAATGGTGGTATGATATTGCATTATGAATCTGATTAAAAAGTTTATCCCCTATTATAAGCCCTATATGGGTGTGTTCTTTATCGACCTGCTGTGCGCAAGCATACTTTCTGTTATAGATCTTGCATTCCCGCAGTTTTTAAGGATATTGCGGGCAACATTGTTTCTTGAATCCCCTGAGAAGATACTTAAGAGGCTTGGATTTATCGCATTGGCGCTTATTGCAATGTATGCGGTACGCACTTTGTGCAGGTGGTATGTGACCTATCAGGGACATATGATGGGTGCCCGTATGGAGTCGGGTATGCGTCATGATCTGTTTGAAAAGTTCGAGGCATTTTCTTTTTCATATTATGACAGCCATAACACCGGTGAGATGATGTCCAAGCTTGTATCGGATCTTTTTGATATATCAGAGCTTGCGCATCACGGTCCCGAGAATATATTCATATCTGTGGTCAAGCTCATAGGTTCTTTTATACTGCTCATGTATATAAATGTACCGATGACATTGTGTCTTGCTTTTGTGGCTCTGTGTATGGCTGTATTTTCCATTAATCAGAATAAACGTATGCGTGCGACTTTTTCGGACAACAGGCGAAAGATTGCAGGCATAAATTCATCTCTCCAGGATACTCTCGGAGGTATCAGGGTAGTGAAGTCCTTTGTCGGCGAGAAGGTGGAACAGGATAAGTTCGATAAGAGCAATCTGGCCTTCCTTGATTCCAAACAGGCTAATTATAAGCAGATGGCTCTTTTCCATTCCGGCAATAATTTCTTTGAGGGGATGATGTTTGTAACCGTGCTTGTTGCAGGCGGATTCTTTATTGCAAAAGGAAAAATAACAGGTGAAGACCTTGCAATATATGCCCTGTATATAAATATCTTTATCAATCCTGTAAATGTGCTGGTTGAGTTTACCGAGCAGCTGCAGAAAGGGCTTGCGGGTTTTGAACGCTTCACGGAAGTCATAGAGACTATGCCTGAGATAGTGGATAAACCTGATGCGGGAATACTTAAGGATGTGAAGGGAATCATCGACTACGAAGACGTGAGCTTTTCATATGAGGATGAGGAATCTGTTCTTACGCACATAAATCTTCATATTGATGCGGGAAGATCAGTGGCTATAGTGGGACCTTCCGGAGGAGGCAAGACAACGCTCTGCTCCCTTCTTCCGAGATTTTATGATGTAACCGGAGGAAGCGTTAAGATCGACGGGACGGATGTAAGAGATGTGACACAGCAGTCCTTAAGGTCGTTTATCGGTATTGTGCAGCAGGATGTCTATCTTTTTAACGGAACCATACGGGATAATATCTCTTACGGTAAGCGGGATGCTTCAATAGAGGAAATAACGGAGGCTGCAAGAAATGCAGACCTGCTTGAGTTTATAGAAGGACTGCCTGATGGTTTTGACACACAGGTCGGCGAAAGGGGTACCAGACTCTCGGGCGGTCAGAAGCAGCGCATTGCAATTGCCAGAGTATTCTTAAAGAATCCCCCTATACTTATACTTGATGAAGCAACGAGTGCGCTTGATAACGAAAGTGAACGCTACATCCAGGATAGTCTTGACCGGCTGGCACAGGGAAGAACAACCATTACCATAGCTCACAGGCTCTCAACGATCCTTGGTGCTGATGAGATAATAGTTCTTGATGATGAAGGCATTAAGGAACGCGGCAGCCATAAGGAACTCATAAAGCTGGGCGGTCTGTATGAGAAATACTATCGTATGCAGCTTAGCGCCATCTGAGCGATAAGCAGTTTCTTTTAACAAATATCCTGATATTCGTATATAATATGTTTGGGGAATATGTCCTGCATTTATCATGTTTCACAAAAATTGTCTAAAAGAACGGATGTAGGATATTTAGTTGGGATATGAAAAAAGCTTTAATTATTTTTGTCAATGTGATCATTATTGCCGCAATACTGATCTTTGTTGTTCTCTACTCAAGATATGAGATTCAGGATGCATACCGCCGGCAGGTAGAAAACTTTGAGAATACAACTGTTACCATTGAGCGGGTAACGGAGAACTATCTGGAGGGCGAACAGAACATATGTGATGTATGGGCGCATTATATTAACAGCAGTTCCATGACTATGGAAGAGGCTGCTGATTTTGTCCGTGCTTCACATGTACTTGAAAATGCCTCTGCTCATCTGATCTCGCTTGATACACTTACGGGAATCTCTACCCGCCCCAGACTGGGAACTGATGACGACTTCTCCGTTTCCTATCAGAGGCTGGATTTCCTTGGTGATGTCGGGTGGATAGATGAAATTGGAGAATCCATCAATATAACCCGGGCATATACCAATCCGATGAACGGCGAGCAGTCCCTCGCTTTCTGCAATATCATCACATTATCCGATCCTGAAAGCGGTTCCAGCATTGATGCGGTATTACTGAGAGTTATACCCATATCTGTTCTTGAACAGAAATGGGTTTTCCCCCAGAGTGAGCTGATGAATGCCGAGATTTCAATGATTGATGTAAACGGTGATTATATCCTTAAAGGATCGGGCTTTAAAAACTCCAGTTTTTATGAATTCTATAATTCTTATAATCCTTCAGATCTTGAACATTCGAAAGAACTATTCGGAAGGATTACATCTTCGACAGGTTCTGTTTCAATGGTCAACTCACACGGACAGGAGTGTGTACTTGCATATACACCCGTATTGGCCAAGAACGGATGGACCATGCTGGGCCTTGTTCCGGCTAAGGATCTGAATATTGAAAAAAGAAACTGGGTATTGTTCGGAGTGGTTTCGGTCGGACTGTTAGTGCTGTTTCTGATAGATCTTTTCTACATGCTCTATTTGAATAAGCATCTTCAGATTACGGCAAGAAAAGCCGAGTCGGCGAATAAGGCCAAGACAGATTTTCTTTCTACAATGTCGCATGATATCCGGACCCCGATGAATGCAATCATAGGTCTTACGGCTATTGCCGAAAAGAATACCGGAGATGTGGCATCCACAAAGGAAAGCCTCAGGAAGATAAGTCTTGCCAGCAATCACCTGCTGACACTGATCAATGATATACTGGATATTTCAAAGGTGGAAAGCGGAAATCTGAAGCTTAGCCCCCTGACTTTTTCAATAGTGGAAACAGTCGAGAATCTTGTAAATATCTCCCAGCCGATGATCAAGGAAAAGAATATTGATTTCAGTTTCCACGTCAATCAGATGGAAAAGGAATATCTGTATACAGATCAGCTAAGGCTTAACCAGATATATATAAATATACTTTCCAATGCCATTAAGTATACTGAACCGGGAGGACGGGTCAGCGTCTGTCTGAAGGAGGAAAAGAGTGAAGTACAGGACTGTATAAGGCTTATCTATATAGTGGAAGATACGGGTATCGGAATGAGTCCGGAATTCATGGAGACTATGTATATGCCTTTTTCCAGACAGGTAGACAGCCGTGTTAACAGTATTCAGGGAACCGGACTTGGACTGGCCATAACCAGGCAGATGGTTGATTTGCTCGGGGGAACCATTGACTGTCAGAGTGAGCAGGGGAAGGGAACAAAATTCACGGTATCACTGGATATTCCTGCGGCTGACAGGCAAAGAGAAGATATGAGGCTTGAGCCTATAGACATTCTGATCGTAGATGATGATGAGGTCATGCTTCAGACAGCAACCGACACACTGGAGTCTCTTGGGGCATCGGTTGAACAGGCCTATAGCGGTACGGAAGCTATTGGCATGATCGAACACAGGCATCTTTCCGGCAAGGATTATAATGTGGTCATCATAGACTGGAAAATGCCTGAACCGGATGGTATTGAAACGATCAGCAGGATAAGGTCCGAGATAAAAACAGATGTCCCGATCTTACTGATCTCTGCTTATGACTGGTCGGATATTGAGGATAAGGCTAAAGCAGCGGGGGCTAACGGTTTTGTCACTAAACCGCTTTTCAGATCTACAATTTACGATAAGATCAATGCACTGATCGGAAAAGAATCCGGCTCCATCGAACCGGAAGATGACTATTCAGACCTGCAGGGATTAAATATCCTTGTAGCTGAAGATAATGATATCAACTGGGAAATCATTTCAGCTATGCTTTCCATGTTTGGGATAACAAGCGAACGTGCCGAAAACGGCAGGATTTGTGTTAATATGGTAAGTGAGGCGGCAGAGGGAAGCTATACACTTATCTTTATGGATATACAGATGCCTGAAATGAACGGACTCGATGCAACCAGAACGATCAGGAAAATGGACAATTCATGGGCATCGTCCATTCCCATCGTTGCGATGACGGCTGATGCGTTCTCTGAGAATATCACGGAATGTATGGAGGCGGGAATGAACGGTCATATTGCAAAACCGATTGATGTAAAATTAGTAATAAAAGAGATACGGAGAATTAAGGCGGGAAGATGAAAACTATGAATAATTTAAAAAAAATGACAGGTTTCTTTTTATCACTGGTGATGCTCTTAAGCATGTCTGCATGCAACGCCGAAAATCAGGAAGTCAATGAGGAGGAAGGTTTTAAGCCTGCGCTGGATACTTCATCTGAATGTAGTATAAGGGTTGCGGGAGGTTATGATAACTTCGAGGCTCTGGAGGTGGAATTTGACCGGTTCAATGAGTATTACCCAAATGTGGAACTGGAGTATACCAAGGTTGATGACTACGCCAACATGATCGGCACTGTTTTAGGCGGAAATGATGCTCCCGATATCTATGTCAATTATTCTTGGATGTACGGAAGAGATCAGTATAAAGCCTCTATCGACTATGCTGAAAATCTGGCTGATCCCGCACTTGGTCTTGACCTTGACTGCATACGAAGCAATATCATTCTTAATACGGATGACGGTTCGCTTCCGATGGTCCCTGTTTTTTCCAATACATATGGAATGCTGGTGAATCAGAGCATATTCGAAAAGGAAGGACTGAGTGTTCCTTCGACATATGATGAACTGGTAGAAGTATGTAATGCTTTTCGTGAAAAAGGCTATGAAAATCCGCTCATGGGATTCTCCAAAGCTGAGACTACCTCTGTTTTTACGCTGACAACCTATCCCTACTTTTGCAGTACAGTGGCGGATGACGGAGAGGCTGTGGAAAAACTTAATTCTCTGGATGCTTCTGCCGGTGAATATATTCGTCCTTCACTTGAGAAGATAACTCAGTTCATGAACGACAATTGCGTGAACCTTGATGCATGTGATGAGATTGAGGACAATTATGATGCGGTTATCCTCAGATTTTTTGAGGGTGATATACCTATGATGACCTGCTCAGGCGATACGGTATCAGGAACTAAGAAAAGGGAAGGCCGTTCAGATGCATTTATCGCTGAACCTTTCACCTATGCATTTGTTCCGGTTCCAATGTCTAATGAAGGAGCTGTTTTCCTTGATATGTCAAATCTTCAGTTCTCTGTAAACAAAAACAGTTCCAATCTGGATATGTCAAACGAATTTATGCGTTTCCTTATCACATCGCAGGAACTTAATGAGATGGCACAGAACAAGGGACTTATGTCACCGACAAAAGATCTGTCATTTAACAGTACGTATGCCGCATTTGGGGATGTTCCCGCATCCCGTATCCTTTCCCCGGAAGAGATCGGGCTTACGGAAGATGCTGTCAAACAGTTAAGAATGGCGGTTTACAGTGTAGGAAGAGGAGAAATGACCGTTGACGAAGCGGTTGCCGCTTACGGTTCTTTTGAACAGTGACCGGAGAAGTGTCTTGACAGCAGAAAAGATTCTGGGATGTATTTTGAGGTAGAGGTAAGCGGAGGTGTGGTCAGGACGGCCCTGGTTTACTGAATGAGGGAGGAGGTTTGCCTTATACGGTCATAACGGAGGATTGTGAATGTGAAGGTCTATGGCCGCAGGCAAAGAAAATGTCTAACCAATTTTCAAGAACTGAATTATTATTGGGAAGAGATGCAATGGAGCACCTGTCTGAATGCCGGGTAGCTGTATTCGGTATCGGCGGGGTCGGAGGATATGTCTGCGAAGCGCTGGCGCGGAGCGGGATCGGTGCGTTTGACCTGATCGATGACGATAAGGTCTGTCTGTCGAATATAAACCGCCAGATCATTGCCACCATGAAAACTGTCGGTCAGTACAAGACTGATATTATGAAAGAACGCATTCTTGATATCAATCCGGAGGCGGAAGTGAATACATACAGATGTTTCTTTCTTCCTGAAAATGCAGCGGATTTTCCGTTTGAGCAGTATGACTACGTGATCGATGCTATTGATACAGTTACAGCTAAAATAGAACTGGCAATGCAGTGCAGTAAACTGGAGGTTCCGCTCATCAGCTCCATGGGGGCGGGAAATAAGCTGGATCCAACGGCTTTTCGCATTACCGATATCTACAAGACCAAAACAGACCCCTTAGCGAAAGTTATGAGGCGGGAGCTTAAAAAGAGGGGAATAAAAAAACTGAAAGTCGTCTACTCTGAGGAGATGCCGATCGTTCCGTTGGAAAGTGAAGAAAACGGAACTCCTGAAAATAAAGACTGTCCGTCAGAAACTGGAGGGAGACATACAAAACGTAGATCTACTCCGGGCAGCACAGCCTTTGTACCTTCGGTTGCGGGCCTGATCATTGCCGGAGAAGTTGTTAAAGACCTGACGAGCAGGCATAAAAGGAGCTGATATGGAATACACGCTAAAGGAAGCAACAGCAGAACAGCTGAAAAAATATGATGACCTGAAACAGATGCTTAAAGATTACGGGAGTGCAGCGGTTGCGTTTTCCAGCGGCGTCGATTCGGCCTTTCTGCTTTATGCGGCAAAAGAGGCATTGGGAGACAAGGTGATTGCTGTCACGGCTAAGTCCTGTTCCTTTCCTCAAAGGGAGCTGAATGAAGCTAAGGCTTTCTGTGAATCACATAAGATACGCCATTTTATCTTTGAATCCGAAGAACTGGATATAGAGGGGTTTTCGCATAATCCCAAGAACAGATGTTATCTCTGTAAGCATGAACTGTTTGAGAAGATAATTAAAATCGCTGAGGATGAAGGGATCGCAGTGATCCTGGAGGGCTCTAATCTGGATGATAACGGTGACTACCGTCCCGGTCTGCAGGCAGTTGCAGAACTGGGGATCAAAAGCCCCTTACGTGCCATTGGTTTTACCAAAGAGGATATAAGGGTATTATCCGGGAATCTTGGGTTACCTACCTGGAATAAACAGTCATTTGCCTGTCTTTCTTCCAGATTTGTATACGGGGAAACGATATCAAGGAAAAAGCTTGGTATGGTTGATAAGGCAGAGCAGCTGCTGCTGGATCTTGGATTCCACCAGGTACGCGTCCGTATTCATGGCACTATGGCAAGGATCGAGATCATGCCGGAGGAATTTGAGAAACTTATCAGTGGGGAGATCCGCAGTCAGATTACGGAGACTTTCAGGAATCTTGGTTTTACCTACGTAACAATGGATCTGACCGGTTACAGGACCGGCAGCATGAATGAAGTGATATTATAAGGTGATAACGCATCGTATGATGCTCATAAAACGGAGGTCACTGATACAGATTTGGAAGCTGATCGCATGGAATTCGGTGATCTGATTTTGCGGAGTACAGGATCCACAGACATATATGAAAGATTTTGAGGTGTTCGATACGGCAGAAAGGGAAAAAATGAAGACGCAGATATCAAAATACATATTAATGATCGGTCTGACGGCAGCGTGTGTTTTTTCTTCGGCTTGTGCAGGCGGGGGGAGAAAAGCGGATGAGCCTGAGGAGGTCGTTGAGCTCTTTAATAATGACTGGGTAATGGAAAAATATATGGATGCCGTGCAGGATTATGACCATGTCATAAACGAGCAGGTCTATTTTGACTTTGGCGGGCGTTCCATCGGGCCTACAGAGTACAGGTACAGAGGAATCGTTTATCTGACAGATGAGGAGGCAGAGCGGCTCTGGAATGAGTATGATTGGGAGCAGGCTGATGATGTTCAGTTCGAATTCGGGAAGATGGAAACGGACTTTATCGGTGACGGGCCCTGGTATTCCAGCCAGCAGTTTAATAAAGACAATTATTCGACGGTCAATGTAAATTATACAGTCTTTGACGGTAAGAAGCTGGTGTTTGATATAAGCCAGACATAAAAAATACCCCCATAAAAGGGAGGATGCCGGGAAGGCTTTCGCCCACCCGGCATGAATTATGAAAAAGTTTGTTATTGTCACTTGTTATTTAGGAAACCGTTTTCCTCTTTCTGATAGTTATATAATAAAAAACAAAAATGGAGAAAGAATGGTTAAATATTAAACGTTTCAGCAACAAAATGTAAATAAATTGTGAACTCACAGATTATGTAAACAAAGTACGTATTTTTGAGGCTTTTATATGAAAACGGCTAAGAAACATGAGGTTTCTCAGCCGTTGTTTTTTATCGCTCGGGAAGCTTTTCGGGCTCAGGATATTGTACTCCGAAAGTCTCTGCGGTGATGGATTTGATGCGCTGGTCTTCAAGGGGACGGTCGCTGTAATCGGTACGGACTTCAGCAATCTTATTTACTACATCAAGGCCTTCGATCACCTTGCCGAATGCAGCATAGTCGCCATCAAGGTGGGGGGATGTCTGATGCATTATGAAGAACTGGCTTCCGGCAGAGTCGGGAATCATGGTACGGGCCATGGAAAGCACTCCGGGAGTGTGCTTAAGGTCATTCTTAAAACCGTTTGATGAGAATTCACCCTTGATGGAATAGCCGGGGCCGCCTGTGCCGTTGCCTTTGGGATCTCCGCCCTGGAGCATGAAGCCCTTTATAACACGGTGAAAAATGACGCCGTTATAGAAGCCCTTGTTTATGAGGCTTAAGAAATTGTTGACGGTATTGGGAGCTATATCGGGATAAAGCTCGGCCTTCATTACGCAGCCATCTTCCATAGTTATCGTTATTATGGGATTTTGTGCCATTTTGTTTTCCTCCTGTCTGATTCGGAACTGTTTTTTATCGACGACTTATTGTAACATAATTTGTATGGTTTCGCACGGAACATATGCCTGACGGTGGTGCCGTTCGCACTGCTCACCTGAAACAACAAGTGGGAAGACCGTTTTATTTTATAACCAATATCAGGCAGTGTGCGGACCGGTATGGGGTGCTTCAGTGAAAGAAAAAATATATACAACAGTCATAGCAGGAAAAAGCTTTGACCTCTGGATTTCGGATGAGCCGGGGTTTATAAGCGAGTGTGTGGAACATCACATTCCCATCATAGAATATGCACATGCTGAGGAAAACGGAAGCAAAGAATATCCGGATGATACATACAGCAGTGTTTCCAACAGCTATCTGACACCCTGGGCTGCGGACTCTGTCGAAGCGGTAAAGAATGATCCGGAATACATGGAAAAAGTCGTTCACCGCTTTGCGGGGGTTCCGCTGAAAGTTGCGGAAACGGCTGAGCTTACGATACGGGAGTTGTGTGAAGGCGATGCAGAGTCCGTGGAGCGGATATTTTCCGAGGGGAGCGCATCAGGCTGGACAGACATCTGGTCAGGGGATAAAGAGGACCGGCGAAAGGCACTTAGGGATTACTGCAGCCTTCACTATGACCTGTATGGTTACGGATATTATGGAGTAGAGGTGAAAGAGGATGGTGTCCTAGCCGGAATAATCGGATTCAGGGAGTATGAGACTGACTTTGCCGGAAATAAAAGTGTTGGTCAGGTGACGAAGCGGGACGACTATCGGGTGTTTGTCATTAAGGGGGCTGATACGGAGGGGACCCCGCTTGAGCTTGGCTATATCATGGCAGAAAAGTACCGCCGGAAAGGCTATTGTGTGGAAGCAGGCCTGGAACTGATAAAAAAAACACCCGGGGATGTTTATATCGTGGCAGACATAAACAATATCCCGGGTATTAAAGCTGCTGAAAAGTTATCAGGTCAGACAGGAATCTTTGCCAGTGATTCAAGTGCATGATCCTTTATCATTAGGGTAAAGTGCTCGTCTATGTACGCTTCGCACATGCCTGATAAGAATGTGCCGCTGCAGAAATCGGATATTACCGAACATACCCGCTGATATTCCTTTACGGAAAGGCTTTCCGGACGTACTACCAGACAGTACAAATCCCTGTCAGGACTGCAGTAAAGTGTATTGTTTCCGCATGATTTGCCGGAAACGGCGGCTGCGGCCTGCATCACATCATTCAGGGATGCAAAGCAGAAGAAGCGGAAATTCTTATTGTTCTCAGCGCCGGCAGAAACAACGGGTACGGGACCGTTCTTAGGACGGCTTCCCGCAACATTTACTGCTGTGCGCCCATTTCCGGAAAACATTTCACGAAAGAGATCATGAATAGAATTCATGACCGGATTTATTGATTCGGACATATTTCCGGCAGAGGCAATGGACAGAGTGAAAGGATCACCTTCATCACCTTTTTTTACCCTGCCGCTTATCTCAATAGTATTTTCCCTTAGATCATCATCTTCTTCAAGATCGTCATCTTCTGACAGGAATGAATCGGAATGGATATTGTCTGCCGAGTTCCTTCCGGAAACCTTTGTGATGACCAGGACTATGATACCGGACTGCATCGGAACTACTTCTATCATAAGGGGCTTGTCGTCAGCTTCGAAGCCGAATTCACAGCTTGCCTGCTGCATCATGTCCCGCAGCAGACTGTTAGCCTGGGCACTTCCGAAAGTGAGCTCGCTGAAATTGATCTTGCGGGCATCCAGATCTTCTTTGGTAAGTATGCACTTGATCTGATCATCGCTGATCTTCTCAATCCTCATGGTATATGATCCCTCTGTTTAAAATCTTCGTAACTAAGACTTCCTGCTTGTTGTATAACACTAACTCCTTCATTCTGCCACATCGTTAATCTTTACCGTAAGTATAAGGAATAATGCGGTAATAGTCAACTTTGAAGACTGTCATTCGGGGGCGTCGCTGCTTTTTAACAGTTTATAAAGAATCCTGTACAGTTCGGCAGATTCCTCCTGAGTCAGGACGACATTGCATTTCATGCCTTCCGGGACAGCGAGGGCATCTTCGCGCATGGCAAGGCCTTCTTCTGTCAGTGTGACAACAAGCACCCGCTCGTCCTCTTTAGACCGGCTCCTTGTGATAAGGTTCTTTTTTTCCAGCTTTTTTAAAAGCGGCGTCAGTGTGCCGGAGTCAAGGTAGAGGTATTCCCCCAGTTCGCTGACAGAGATCCTGCCATGCTCCCAGAGCACCAGCATGGTAATGTACTGGGTGTAGGTCAGGTCGAGCCTGTCCAGAAAGGGTTTGTATTTCCTGGTTATCTCCCTTGATGCGGCATACAGCGGAAAACACAGCTGATTGCATAATTTCAAAGAATCGTATTTTTTATCATTCATACCATGTACTCTTTTATTTGAACTGCTCAACTAACTCTGTGATCCTGTCTGCGGGAACAAAGCCTATGTTTGAACCGGCTACGGCGCCATCCTTGATAAAGAAAACAGCAGGCACGCTCATTATGTTGAATTCCTCTGCAAGCTTCGGGCTTTCATCGACATCCACATTGTAGAACTCAACGCTTCCTGCGTATTTTTCCGATACCTGTTCAAGCACGGGGGCAAGCATACGGCAGGGACCGCACCATGTAGCTGAGAAATCAATGACCTTGAGTCCTGACTTGTTCATTGCTGCATAATCCTTTTCCGAAATCTTTTTTACCATGACATTTTCCTCCTTTTGGAATTTTGAAATCTGTTCTGTAAATAATACTGTTGTTTATCGGTATATAGCGCTGACTGAAAGCGGAACCTACTTCCGGGAAAGGAAGCTTACCGCCGACAGTGCTGCTACATTACCTTCACCGGCTGCCTTGGCATACTGATATGGGGTACCGGTTATATCTCCGCAGGCAAAAAGCCCGGCAAGATTCGTTGCCATTTTTCTGTCTGTGACCACGTGCCCGTCCTTTATCTCCAGCCCGGGTACCAGGTCCGTAGGGGCTATGTTTTCCCTTAAGATAAAGATGCCGTTTGCCACAGAGGTCTCTCCGTTATCGTATTTAAGTGCCATCATGCCGTTATCGGCTTTTTCAATGGATGCAGGCTTAACCCCTGTAATAAGTTCTGTTCCTGCCGGTGCTTTATCGCATCCGTCATACAAGGGAAGATAATAAACCTTATCGGCAATCTCTGCAAGAAAGGCTGCTTCAGCCTCTTCCTTTGCACTGCACCCTATGACTATGGCGCTTTTACCTTTATATAAGCTTGCATCGCAGGTAGCGCAGTAGCTCACTCCGCGCCCCAGGTTTTCCTTCTCACCGGGATAGGGCTTTTCAGCGGCTACGCCGGTTGCAAGTATGACTGTGGCCGCCTCGTAGTTTTCGGCGTGTCCCTGTATGGCGAAGAAATTTCCCATTGCGTAAATTGCGGCAGCACGGTCTTCGGTAATGGATATGTCCATTGCTTTCAGGTGTCCGGCAAAAGCGGCCCGCATGCTGCTTCCGCTTACATCAGGCAGTCCGAGATAGTTTTTTATCTCGTGGGCAGAATCTATTTTGGCGCTCAGTTCTTCGCTGCCGAGAAGAAGTATTTTTTTGTTCCTGAGCTTGGCGGTGAGCGCTGCCTCCAGTCCGGCAGGGCCGGTTCCGATTATTGCTATGTCGTATCTTTCCATTTCGTGATCTCCGTTTTATGTTTGATCCGGATCCCGGTTGATCCAAGTTGCTTACAAATAGATTTTATACAATTTAATTTTACGTGTCAAGTGCGAAAATGGTTTCGGGAAATATTTTTGGAAAATTTTTGCAAGCTACCGGTGTTCCATCAATAAGGACGAAATCAAATATTTACGGCGATGAAGATGCCGCTTCCATGGACTGGGGATGGAACGGAAGCAATTTCTAAAAGCGCTGGCGGACAGAAATATTATGAGGGGGAAGAAATTCCCCCTTGATTTTTGTGATGTGTCTTTCTATAATATTTCTCGTAAGATGGGTGCGGAAATATGCGTGCCGGGAAGGAGCGTTGGTCTGCCGGAGTTTTTTTAAACTTCTATTACATCTGGGTCCCAATCGGGACTGTCTTACAGGTATTTATACCTGATCGGTGATCTTTATTTCCAGGGAGTTGATCCAAGATTGATTTAGAATCGATTTAAAATTGCTTCCACTTGATTTCACTCTTATGAAATTATTTCGGAATATTGAATCCTGAAGTAGCACAAATAATACAAAATAATACACTTAATACATTCTTAAACCTATTTTATTTGGCACTTCGCACCTCTTACATTTATGCAGACCGCAGCAAAAGCTGCCTGACACCGCCGCATGGGATATTTCACGGATATCTTCTTTTGGGGAATTTTGAAGATGCGGGGTGGTATTTTCGGATAAAACTGTTCATGTACATCTGCGGCAGGACCTTCTCAGACAAAATGCCGTTAAAAAAGCTGTCCGAAGATTTTAGGTGACTATAATGCCGCGGTCTGTTATACTATAGTAGCGTTATGTAAAGTGGTTGTATATTGCCCCGGGATATCGCAATGATATTTAAAGGGGGATGCATAAGGTATAACACAATGGGTGAAGAAAGAAACGAACACAAAAGATCCAGAAAGGTGACCAGGAAAAAACGTACGCCGGCATATGACGATTCGGATGTGCGTGAGTATGTTCCTTCCGGAAGGGCGAAGTCTGCTTCAAAGAATGCAGAACGGTCCGGCACGAAATCCGGAGGAAAGAAAAGCGGAAAGCCTGTGAACCGCAGGCGGCCGGTGCAGGATCCCGATGAACCTGACCGGGATATGCTTAAGTCATTTTTTCATAAGCTGATCGCTGCACTGATAGCGATACTGCTTATAGTGGTGGTTATCATAGTTGCTTTCGGTGACAGGATAAAGCTTGCCATGGCCAGCGGTGAGGGCCTTGGAATGCATACCATACTGATGGTGCTTTATCCGGAGAAGTACTCATATTCCACTGAGATGGCGGATATGAATGAATATTTCAGGCTTTTTTCCGATGAGGATATAGCGATAATCCTGCAGGACGAAAGGCTTGAATCCAGGGCTAAACTGTATGACGGGAAGGTTTATTTTTCGTCAGACACGGTCTACGACCTTTTTACAAAGCGGTTCTATGTTAATGAAGAGGAAGGGGTGCTGCTTTATACCACTTCTGATGATATATACAGGGTTTCAATTGATGATACGGGCAGCTTTTATCAGACGGATGGCGGCAGGATTCAGACAGATTACGATCCGGCCAAGCGTACCACGGAAGGTGTGGTATATATAGCAGCGGACTATGTGAAGCTCTTTGATGATTTTTCATATGAGTTTTTCCCGGATCCCAACAGGATGCAGGTTTATACCCAGTGGGGGACGGACAAGGTGGCAACCGTTGCGGAGAGTACCCATGTGAGATATCAGGGCGGTGTAAAGAGCGATGTGCTGAGGCCTCTTGATGCCGGTGAAAAGGTTGAGGTCCTTGAGACCATGGAAAACTGGACCAAGATAAAGACTGATGACTGTTTCATTGGCTATGTGGAAAACGGAAAGCTTAAGGACTATGCAGACGAGAATCCGGCGCCTGTTACAGGGGCTTATGATCCGGTGGCTGACTATGGGGCAGCGGCACTTACATCAGATAACCGCATACTCATGGGATTCCATCAGATAAGTGCAGGCCCCGATAACGGCAAGGCTATGGACAGCCTGACTGTATCGGCAAACGGACTCAACACGGTGGCACCTACATGGTTCTTCTTGAAGGATGAGGAGGGCGAATATACCGATCTGGGAAGCGCAGCTTATGTAGAGGCGGCTCACGCCAAGGGATATCAGGTATGGGCACTTTTTGAGGATATGACCAATGATGTTGATGAATATGCGCTCTTTTCATCATCTTCAAAAAGGAAGCAGCTTATCGAAAAGCTGATGGCAAGTGTTGAAGCGTATGGACTTGACGGACTGAATATAGACCTGGAGAGGATAGATTCAAGGACCGGTCCGCATTATGTGCAGTTCCTGAGGGAACTGTCCATAGAAACGAGAAAGGCCGGCATAGTGCTTTCCGTGGACGATTATCCGCCTAACCAGGGCAACAGGTATTATAATTACGGTGAGCAGGGACTGGTGGCGGACTATGTGGTGCTTATGCAGTATGATGAGCACTGGAGCGGTTCGGATCCCGGATCCGTATCCTCTCTTCCGTTTGTGGAAAAGGGCGTGGATGATTCCCTGGAGCTGGGCGTTCCTGCGGGGAAGATAATAAGTGCGCTGCCTTTCTATACAAGGATATGGCGTGTTGAAGGCACTGAGACACATTCCGATTCCGTGGGGATGAAGGCGGCTTCGGATTTCCTGACTAACAGAGGTGTTACACCTGCATGGGATGAGGAACTCTGCCAGAATTACGGTGAGTACCAGGACGGCACGGCTAAATACATGATATGGCTTGAGGATGAGGCTTCTATGCGGGCTAAGCTTAATGTCCTGTCTGAAAAAGGAATCCGGAATATAGCCGGATGGCGTCTGGGACTGGAAGCCGAAGGCACCTGGAACTGGATAGATGAGATAATTAAGTAAAAGCTGAAATAAAAACAGCCGATTAATAATTAACAGAATAAATGAATACTGAATTTACAGTTATCGATCCGAATGAGATCGATGCAGACATTATATTAAGAGCCGGTGATATCATAAAGGATGGCGGTCTTGTGGCTTTCCCGACGGAGACTGTGTATGGCCTCGGAGGAGATGCACTGCAGGCTGAGTCTTCCAAAAAGATTTACGCGGCGAAGGGGCGTCCCTCGGACAATCCGCTGATAGTGCATATAGCGGATATGGAGCATCTTCCGCATATATGCAGGGAAGTTCCGGAGACAATGAAGGTTCTGGCGGAAAACTTCTGGCCGGGGCCGCTGACAATGATAGTTGAAAAAAGTGACGCCGTGCCGTACGAGACCACCGGCGGATTGGATACGGTAGCCATACGTATGCCTGACCATGCTGTCGCGCTTGAGTTTATAAAGGCGTCCGGCGGATATATTGCGGCACCGAGCGCCAATGCCTCCGGTCGGCCGAGCCCCACACTTGCATCGCATGTGCGGGAGGACCTGGACGGCAGGATAGAAATGATATTGGATGGCGGCGAAGTAGGTATAGGAGTTGAGTCTACAATAGTGGACCTGACGGTGGATCCGCCGATGATACTGCGCCCGGGCTATATCACGAGGGAAATGCTGGAAAGGGTGCTGGGACAGGTAGATGCTGACACTACCATGATGTCCGGGACTGACAAAAAAGCACCGAAGGCCCCGGGAATGAAATACCGTCATTATGCGCCTCATGGTGAAATGACGATAGTAGAGGGCGCTGCGGAAGACGTCATAAAGACAATAAACGAAGAGGTTTCAAAGGCTGTATCCGAAGGACACCGCACCGGTGTGCTATGTACGGATGAGACGGTTGCAATGATCAGGGCTGATGTTGTAAAAAATGCCGGCAGCAGGGCTGACGAGCATGAGATAGCAAGAAATATCTACCGCATACTGAGGGAGTTTGACGACGAGGGTGTGGATGTGATATTTTCCGAAAGCTTCAGTGCAGACGGATTCGGACAGGCAGTAATGAACAGGCTGCTAAAGGCAGCAGGATACAAAGTAAAAAAAATATAGGGGAAGTTATGCAGGTAAAAAAGATTTCAATCGGAAGTGATCACGGTGGATACGAGCTTAAGGAAGCGGTCAGGAAATTCCTTACTGAGAAAGGGTACGAAGTAAAGGATTGCGGATGCTATAGCCTTGAATCCGTAGACTATCCTGTTTTTGTAAAGCCGGTGGCTGATGATGTGGTAAGCGGTGCGGCAGATAAGGGAATCGTAATCTGTACTACAGGAATAGGTGCAAGTATCGCGGCTAACAAGGTAAAGGGCATACGCTGTGCGCTCTGCCACAACGAGCATACCGCAAGGATGACCAGGCTTCACAATGACAGCAATATACTGGCACTTGGCGCTGCGGAAATATCCGTATTCATGGCACAGACCATTGCCGAGATATTCATGACCACGGACTTTTCCGGTGAGGAGAAGCACAGCCGCAGGATCGCTGAGATAACTAAGATAGAAGCAGGCGAGGAGCTGTAGAGTACAGCGCTGCATTAAGCAAAACGTTCATGCCGCAGCCGGAATCAATGCTCTGTATCGCATCAGCTGTCTGTTATTGCGGCAGAAAGGGGAAATATGAAAAAGAGAGACGGTTACATCACGTGGGATGAGTATTTCATGGGAGTTTCAAAGCTTTCGGCCATGAGGTCCAAGGATCCCAATACACAGGTGGGTGCCTGCATAGTCAGTGATAACAATAAAATATTGTCAATGGGATATAACGGTTTTCCAAACGGCGTAAGCGATGATGAATTTCCATGGGACAGGGATGGTGATGAGCTGGAGACCAAATACCCTTATGTAACACACAGCGAGCTTAATGCCATACTGAATTACAGGGGCGGTTCACTGGAGGGAACAAAGCTTTACGTGACGCTTTTCCCTTGTAACGAGTGCGCAAAGGCTATTATACAGGCGGGAATAAAGACTGTTGTTTATTCCTGCGATAAATATGACGGAACACCTTCAAATGTAGCTGCAAAGAGGCTTTTTAATGCGGCCGGGGTGCGGTATTACGAGTACCAGCCCACAGGACGCAAGATAGATATTGACCTGTAAAAGACCTGCAAAAGAACTTCAAATGACCTGTAAATGAAAAAAAACGGTATAAAAAATACGATACGCATTATAGGGGCGCTGTCTGTCTCAGTGCTTTTCTTTTCATACTGTCTGGAGGTATCGGCCAAAACAGATTTTAACGGCAGAAACTGTTACGATGTGTCTGATACAAAGGAAAAGCTGGAAGAGGCTGAGCAGGAAAAAAAGGAGAAAGAAGCGGAACTTGATTCCGCAAGACAGGACCTCGCTCAGACGCAGGCTGCGCTTCAGGGGCTTGAAAGTGTTAAGGATACTTATCAGGGACAGATGGCCATTCTTAACGGAAACCTGCAGGAGGTAGCCGCTAATCTCGAAGTGCTGGAAGCATCCATAGACCTCAAGGAAATAGAAATCAATGAGACTACCATAGAGCTTGAGGAAACCCGTGAGACCAGGATCAATCAGTATGAGAGCATGAAAGCGAGGATACGTTTTCTTTACGAGGGAGGAAGCGACGGTTACCTGACCATCCTTTTTTCTGCGGAGGACTTTGGTGAATTTTTAAATTATGCGGATTATATCGAAGCTCTTTCTGCCTATGACAGAAAGATGCTGGAGGAATATGTTCAGACAGAGCATGAGATAGAAGAAAAGGAAGCAGAGCTTGAGGCAGAGATGGAGGAGCTTCAGGCGATGCGTGAGCAGGTAGTTGAGGAGCAGAACAGGGTAAACGGACTGATAAGCGTCACGGCAGAAAATATAGCCATAACAGCGGACAATATCAATATGACCCAGGCGGCTGCAGATGCCTATGAACAGGAAGTTGACCAGAAAGCGGCTGAAGCAGCGGCTGCGGCTGCAGAGTATGCGGCCATCAAGGCTCAGTACGAGGAAGAACTGAGATTATCCCAGCTGGCAGCACAGTCTGCCTGGAGGAATATATCCGAAGTGACATTTGCGGAAGGGGACAGGTATCTCCTGGCGAACCTTATCTATTGCGAGGCGGGAGCGGAACCTTATGCAGGACAGCTGGCTGTAGGGGCAGTAGTTATAAACAGGCTGCTCAGTTCGCGTTATCCGGATACGGTGACGGGGGTGATATACCAGTATAAACAGTTTTCGCCTGTGCTGGACGGGCATCTGGCACTTGCGCTGGCAAATGACAGGGCGACGGCAAGCTGCTACCAGGCAGCAGATGAAGCTATGAGCGGCAAGACAAATGTGGGAAACTGCCTGTATTTCAGAACCCCCATAGAGGGACTTACGGGGCAGCAGATAGGACATCATATATTTTATTAGAAATAGGCTTTATTTTATGTAAGGTTTTATGTAAAATTGTACGTAGCTGGTTTACGAAAGCTGGTATTCTGACGGTGTAATGCGGGGGGCAGTATATGGAAAAGTTACCGGTACTTTACAGAAAGCGGCTTATCCCGCTTGAGTGCGTACAGCTTAAGGATGATGTGATCCTTGAGTGCGATGATGATGTCATCCTTACCAAATGGTCTGCGCTTAAGCCAAAAAAGGATCTGCATCACGGCTATTCCTGCTATTTCCGTAATAAAGGCTATAAAGTAAGCAAGTTCTATACAGCAGACAATACTCTTATGTACTGGTATTGTGATATTGTAGATTTTGACTACAATGAAGAGACTAACGAGCTGGTGGTTACCGATCTGCTGGCGGATGTGATAGTATATCCGGATGGTTATGTCAAAGTTGTGGATATAGATGAACTTGTGACTGCGCTGGATGACGGGCTTATCACACTGGAGCAGCTTAAGAATTCCCTTACAGGGCTGGACAGCCTGTTACAGTCTATATATAACGATAAGTTTGACCTTTTGACTATATACATTGACAGAGCAGAACAGAACGGAGAAGCTCTGAATTAAATTATCAATCAAAACAAAGAGGAGGAATCAGAATGAAAAACAAGATTGCTAAGATCGTAGGCCTTATGGCGGCTACAGTTCTTTCGCTGTCTGTATTTGCAATGCCCGCACAGAAGGCGGCTGAAGCCGATGCTGCTCCTGCGGCAACAGGAACGTACATCAGTGAGCTTACAGGTCTTCCAATAAGCGCTGCACTTCAGAATCAGCGCCCTGTGGCTATTATGGTGGATAATGAGAAGACCGCACTTCCCCATTATGGTCTTAATCAGGCTGATATTGTCTATGAGATGATGAACAGTACAGCTAACGGCCGTATCACCAGACTTATGGCTATCGTTAAGGATTATGCTTCCATTACACAGTTCGGTAACGTAAGAAGTACAAGACCTACCAATGTAATCCTCGCATCTGAGTACAATGCTATCCTTATACATGACGGAGGTCCTTACTACATCAATCAGTTCCTTGCGGATCCTTCAAGCGACAATCTGAGTGGCGGTTTTGCACGTTTCTCCAACGGCAAGAGATCTGAGTTTACAGAGTATGTAACGTATAATTCATACACCAATCCAAAGACCGGAAAGTCGTATTCAGGTCTTGCACAGCGTCTTGCTTCATCAGGCTACAGCATTACATACAACCAGTACTACAATGGTTCGGGACTTAAGTTTGCTGCTGCAGAGCAGAATCTTGGCGCAGGTGCTGTTTCAGCTACATCCGTATCACTTCCTTTCCCTCATAACAGCTCTGCTCTGTATTACAATGCAGGAACAGGAACATATGATTACTCCGAGTATGGTGCAGCTCACAATGACGCTCTGACAAATAAGAGAACAACTTTTGAGAATGTCCTTCTCCTGAACTGTGATTTTGTACAGCTTGATAATCACGGCTATATGGCATACTACATTCTTGGCGGCAATGTTGGTTACTATCTCACAAACGGAAAAGCTATTCCTATCACATGGGCCAAGGCTGCTGCAAATTATCCTACAGTTTATACCAATGCGGTTACAGGACAGCCTCTCACGCTCAATCCCGGTAAGACATACATCGCTATAGTTCCTTCGGATGTATGGACCAGTCTTGCGATCAAGTAAGGATGGGTAATAATTCCGAAAGTAAAAACAATTCAAAGAAAAAGGGGTGTCTGAAGATTTTCAGACACCCCATTTTGGGATTGATATTTATTATGGCAGGGGTACTGTTGTACCTGCTTAATTTGCTGATCCCAAAGTATGGTTTTACCACGCCCTTCTTTACCGGCATAAGTTCGCCGTCTGAAGTGATGAGGATGTCTGATGGACTGCTCATGGTAAACGAGGGTTACAGTACTTTGTATTTTGCAGATGATGAAAATGACCGCATCGATCATATCATAAGCATTTCCGATATGAAGAACGGAGAAGATTCATTTATCGATTATGTGGTGCAGGGCAGGGATGATCATATATATGTGCACATTGCGGAAGTTGAGGATTCGGGCGGCCGGATAACGGGCGAACGTATCTGCGAATATGACGGAAAAGGACATTATATTCGTGACGCAGTGTCGCTTCAATACAGCGAAAATGACATGCAGCAGGTCGGGGATGAGCACATCCGTGCCGTTGGTTACAGGGACGGAATGCTTTCCTATGTTTACAATTATAACGGTGAAAACAGCATTGTAAGAGTCGGAGCAGACGGCTCGACACTTGATAATACGAAGATAGAATGTCCTGACGGACTGGAGATATATTATGTCTGCGAAGCGGATGACGGATATATGGCGATACTTACTGATGCCTCAGTCGCAAGGATCGGTGAGGATGGCAGTGTGGAACGTGTGCAGGAAGCTGAAGGCACGATAACTGATATGACGGAAGGCAATGGATTCTATCCGACGGCAATTTTCAATGCGGAGGGAGAAATATACCTGGCAGAGGGGATAGATTCCGATTATATATGGTGCCTTGGTGAGGATGGTTTTGAATATTGCAAATCCTCCTGGGATTTTGTAGGCGAGGAGGATGAGGGCTTCTTTGTCGGCAATGTGTACGAGATAAACGGCGTAGATGATAAGCTGTATATAGCGATAGAGGATACGATGGTGATCGATGACGGAGAGTCATATGAGTATTTTGATCCTGTTTATGATCTGCCGGTGAAATACGTGATTTTGTCACTGATCAGTCTGATACTGCCTGTTCTTGCTGTTCTGCTGGTGATATTGGGACTGATCTGTGAGGCAGCGATCTTCTGGGGTTACAGACATACGATACTGTTCAAGCTTCTCAGGGTGCTGCTGCCTGTAGCTCTTATAATGTATGCAGGCTTAAGTGCCCTGCTGATCTATACAGCGTATGATCAGAACAGGGACAGTGTGTCTGCATCGGTAAGGATGACAAGCAGTTTTATCGCCAAATATTTTGATGGTGATGAGATAGCTGCCATAGATACTGCGGATACGGAAACAGCGTTGAAGTGCAGTGAGTACTATGAACTGCTTGAGCAGCTTATGAGTGAAATTGATGCAGACTGGGTAAAGACATGCACCATAAGCGTACTGAAGCCTGACGGAAACGGCGGACTTGTTACGCTTGCCTCTACACGAGGGTTAACCCCTCCGTTTTCAGCCGGATATGATTTTGATACCATGATGCAGTCGGAGGATGCTACCGTGGAGCTGGAGTCTTTTAATCTGAACGACGATTTTGAGGATGTTTTTACCAAGATATACGATTCTGACGGTAATGCAACAGGCGTAGTGGCTGTATCAATGTCATTTTCGGATTTGGAAGATGCAAGAAACAAACAACTGCGTGATGCCGTTCTGATGGTACTGGTCTTTGCGGTAATAGAAGTTATAATCCTCTGGATAATATGCTGCTTTATCTCAAAGTCGCTCAAGGCTGCGGGAAATGCCATTTCAAAAGTTGCCTCCGGTGATTTTGAAGCGCGTATCGATAATATACCCAATGATGAAATAGGCATTATCTGCAGCGGAGTAAATAACATGGCATCGCAGTTAAGCGATATGTTCGTGCAGAAGGATAAGAATGAGAAGTTCTATTACAAGTTTGTGCCGGAGCAGTTCAGGGAACTTCTCCACAAGGAAAGCTTTACGGATCTTGAACTGGGGGATGCGGAAAGTACGGATCTTACGGTTCTCTTCTGTGACATAAGGTCTTTTTCGCTTAATTCCGAAATGATGACTGCAAAAGAAAATTTTGAATTTGTCAATGTGATCTACGGAATAGCAGGACCCATCGTCAGAAAACATGGCGGATTCGTGGATAAGTACATAGGCGATGCCGTAATGGCGCTTTTCCAGAATGCCGATGATGCCATTGCTGCGGGTAAGGAAATCTACAGCAGCATAGTACTTGATAAGGGGACAGCCGAGCGCCTGGGAATGTCTTCCATCAATATAGGTGTGGGTATCCATTCCGGAATGGCACGTATCGGTATCGTGGGAGAGGATGAGAGAATGTCGGGGACGGTCATCTCGAATACGGTTAATATCTCTTCCAGACTGGAGTCGCTGACCAAGCAGTATCATACGGCGATGATAATAACAAAGGATACTCTTGACCGTATGAATGATCCGGACTCATTGCAGATAAGGTACCTCGGAATGGTACAGGTGGCCGGTGTAAACGAAGTAAAGGCTATATATGAGGTCCTGGATGCCCTTGATCCCGACCTTCGTGAAGAAAGGATACGCACCAGGGATGACTTCAAGGAAGGCGTAAGGCTCTTCCATCTGAAAGAACCAGAGAAATCAGTTGAGTATTTCAAAAAGGTAAAGGAGTCGTCACAAAATGACCCTGTGGTAGATATATATATCGAGTATATAGAAGAGTTCATAAGAAGCGGACATAAGGAAAACTATGTATTCAGATTCAACAAAAAGTAATAAGGCTTTCAATAAAGCACTTGACAGCTTTACATTTGAGATGGCGGGGCGCGGTGCGATCCGTCATCTTTTTGATCTGGGCATGTCTGTGGCAGAGATTCATGATGAATTGCTTTATCCTGTTCCTGAAGAAAAAATAAGGGAAGAAATATGGGCTTACCTGCTGGAAACGAATGTGATACTTTTGGAGGAGCCGGGTGAGGATCATAAAAATATTCAGTATGAATTCGTAAAGGAAACCAATGAGTACGGGAGAGTGAGTTTCAGAAGGGTGGAGAAAAAAGCGACGGAGGGGGTTTCCGCAGACAGCTCGCACCATGATCCCAGAACGGATGATTATGTCAAAGCAGAGTTTGGGAAGATGCAATATAAGGCGCCGGAAGACTTTGAAAGAAAGCTTATGGAACTGAACTCTTCCGACAGGAATTATATTACAGACATTCCGTGGCCTCTTAAGCCGGTATGGCACAGGAAGGATGAGCGGATCGAGAGGATAATGAAGGTGTTTTGAAAGTCCGGGGCCGTAGTAACCTTGAAAAATGCCGGGGTGTTGAGTTATAATAACATCCGTTGTTATGTTACCTTAGTCTAACTGTTCGTAATCTCTTTTTGAACAGAGGCTGTGAAATATTATCATGTACTAAAAGATGTCACCAAAGAAGAAAAAACTGCCCGCCTGGGAAAAACTTGATAATACGGCGCTGCTCTTTCCTGTCATTGCTACGGAAGGTATGAGCAATGTATACCGCATCTCGGCTACTCTTACGGAGGAGGTTGATCCGCAGGCGCTGGCGGAGGCACAGGATAAGGTGCTTTCCCATTTCCTTAATTTCAGGATGAGGCTCAGGGCCGGGATTTTCTGGTACTATTTCGAAGAAAACGATATGAAGTATCCCGAGGTAAGGGAAGAGAACGATTTCCCGGGATCCTATATAAATAAGAGCAAGAACAACCAGTATCTTTTCAGGGTTACGTATTATAAGAAACGGATCAATCTCGAAGTTTTTCATGCCCTTACAGACGGTTTCGGCGGCCTGGTATTCTTTAAGGAACTGCTTTACCAGTATCTGCGTATTCGGCATCCCGAGATACTTAACGTTGAAAAAGACCAGATATCTTCAGGAATCTTTCTTGATAAGGAAGACAGCTATCTGCGGAATTTTAAGCAGTCCAAGGATCATAGTGCGGCGTATAAATCGAAAAAGGCCATCACCCTCAAGGGAGAAAAGCTGCCTAACGGAACCATGGGAGTGATCCATTGTTATCTTCCGTTTGTTGAAATGAAAGCTGCCGCAAAGAAATACGGTGTCACTCTGAACCAGTTCCTGGTGGGTACTTATGTTTATGCCATATATAAGGAATATCTTAGGGGAGATGTGTCAAAGACACCCATAAACTGCTGTGTGCCGGTAGATCTCCGTTCATATTACAACTCACATACGCTTAAGAATTTCTTCGTTATGATATCTGCGATATTCAGGCCCGAAAAGGAAGACTACAGCTATGAGGAAGTTCTGCATATCATTGCTGACTGCCTGAAGAGCCAGATCAATCCGGAGCATCTGAATGACATACTGTCATATAATGTTTCAAATGAAAAGAATAAATTCCTGCGTCCTATACCGCTGTTTTTAAAGAATATAGCCATAAGGCACGTATATGAGGCTACGGCTTTCGGTACTACTTCCACCCTGACGAATGTCGGAAAGGTAGAGCTGAGAGAACCCTATGAGCCCTATGTGGAGCATTTTTACGCTATGCTGTCCATGTCAAAAGGACAGAATATGAAGGGCGCCGTGGTCACCTACAAGGATACCATGATACTTACATTCAGTACCATACTTGCGGATCTTTCGATACTGCGGACATTTTTTGCATGCCTCAGGGACGAAGGCGTACATGTTGCCGTAGACACCAACGGCGTATGGGAGTAGAGGTGACAGCTTGAGCAAAAAGGAAAAAGCAGAAAAAAAATCAAATAAAAAGATTCAGACTGAGGAGACAGTGCGCTCCATAAAGAAGTGTCCTCAGTGCGGCATAATTCTGCTTCAGGGCGGTGATACCTGTCCTTTCTGTCATTGTGTGCCGGAGGATCAGGATGAGGCAACGGTTTCACAGATAAAGAATGATTTTGGGCAGGGGGCTCCTTATCCCGACATCATGAAAAAGCAGAGGCTGGTCAGATTTGCCCTCAGGCTCATACTTTTTATCATGATAATGATAACTGCGACATCCATAGCATTGAACTTTGTTTTTACACCTTCGATATGGTGGTCGCTGATAGTGCTGGCAGGTATGATATACGGCTATGTCATGCTTGATTACTGGATAAAGCATGATGCCGGCTTCGCCAATAAGATAGGGGTTCAGATATTCGTTTCCATCCTTTTTATATTCCTGGCAGATTACCTTACCGGTAACAGGGGATGGGCATTGCAGTGGGTGATACCGAGCATCATCCTTTTCGGTGATGCGGTGGTATTCTTCCTGATGCTTTTAAACAGAGGCAGGTGGACCAGCTATCTGCTGCTTCTGATACTGATGGAGGTCGCAGGGGCAGTCATACTGTTCCTGCTTTTTGCAGGGTATATTCAGAACGGGATACTTGTCATAATCTGTATTGCCGTCACGTCAGTATTCCTGCTTGCAACCGTGATATTTGGTGATGCAAAGATCACGACAGAGCTTAAGAGACGTTTTCATATTTGATCATTTGATTTTTATAAAGGTATTCCGATATGCAGACAGCCGATAATGAAGCAAGCCGTCTGGGCAAGACGGCATTACAGGTAGTAAAGATGATAAACAGCCTTCCGGGCGCATCGGATCCGGAAGCGAAGCTGCGCAAATATGAGAGAGAGCCTGCATGGAAATGTCCGGAGGGACTGAAGCTTACCGAGCTTGACTTAGGAATGTTCAAGGCGGACCTGATGCAGAGCGGCCCTACGGACGGCATAATCCTGCAGCTCCACGGCGGCGGATATTATGAACCCATGCACAATCTTTACAAGGATACTGCGGCACTGTATAACAAGCTGAGTGAGGGATATGATATCCTTACTCCTGATTACAGGGTGGCTACCGAAGCTCCTTTTCCGGCTGCGCTGGAGGATGCGCTGTGTGCGTACCGTTGGATAAGGGAGCATGGATATTCACCCGAGAAGATCATATTTGCCGGAGATTCGGCCGGAGGCGGATTGGTGTTAGGGCTTACACTGTATCTCAAAGATCACGATATGCCTTTGCCG
Organism: Lachnospiraceae bacterium UBA4364; assembly: GCA_002393955.1. Classification (GTDB taxonomy): domain Bacteria; phylum Bacillota; class Clostridia; order Lachnospirales; family Lachnospiraceae; genus NK4A136. Next base: position 64,555 of record DGSK01000067.1, read on the forward strand.
GCCGGGATTATTACCATGTCTGCATGGACGGATCTTACAGGCAGCGGCGAATCATATACGGCTAATTTCGATATAGATCCGATATTTGGCGGAACTAAAGATTCACTTATTTACAGGAATGATTATTATATAAATGATTCCCCCGAGAATCCATATATTTCGCCTGTATTCGGGGATATGACAGGATTTCCCCCCATGCTCATGCAGGTGGGAGATCAGGAAATGCTTTTATCTGACACTCTGACTGTGGCGGAAAAGGCAAAAAAAGCAGGGGTTAAAGTAAAACTTCATGTTTATCCCGGCATGTTCCACATTTTCCAGATGGGCTTCACGCTTTATCCTGAGTGTAAGGCTGCATGGGAAGAAGTAAGAAGGTTCCTCAGGGTGATGAAGAACTTCGGAGATGAGGCGGATACTGAGTGGAGAGTTTGTCTTAATGATGCAAAGGGAAAATGATAAGAAGTATATCGATATAGGGCTTAACCTGTTCAGCGAGCAGTTTCGCGGGCATGAGACCGATATAGTTGAAAATGCCCATGCAAAGGGTGTCAGCTTTATCATAACGGGCTCTTCTCTTAAGAGCTCACGTCTGGCGGCTGAGTTCTGTGAAAAGTATCCTGAAAAAAAACTGTCATTTACTGCGGGTATTCATCCCCACGATGCAAAAAACTGTGAGAAAGATACCCTGAATAAGATAAGGTCGATTCTGACGGATCATCGGAAATTTGCGGCAGCAGTGGGGGAGTGCGGTCTGGATTATGACAGGATGTTCTCGCCGGCCGATGTGCAGCGACGGGTTTTTGAAGAGCATATTGTCCTGGCGGAGGAGCTGGGACTTCCGCTTTTCCTGCACGAGCGGAGTGCGGCGGAAGATTTCACAAAGATACTGTCGGGGCACCCGGAGGCAGCAGGCAGGGCTGTGGTCCACTGCTTTACCGGAAATCGGGAGACCGTGGAAAGATATCTTGAGCTTGGCTGCATGATAGGTATTACGGGCTGGGTATGTGATAACAGAAGGAATGCGGAGCTGCTGGATGCACTTGTGGCTATCCCGACTGGCCATATTATGGCAGAAACTGACGGGCCATACCTTTTGCCACGCGGGATAAAAGGCCTTAAAAATCCCAATGTTCCTGAAAATATCGTTTATGTGGTAAGGAAACTGGCGGAAGTAAAAGGTGTTGATGAAGAGGAACTGAGGATTCAGATTCTGGAAAACACAGTCCGTTTTTTCAGAATCTTTGAAAATTAGGAAAAAAGAAAACTTGTATAAGGCCATATCAAGTGGCGGAAAGGAGAAAAATGGAACAGAAAATAAAAGGTGATAAATGTGGTTACTGTCAGGGGGGAGAGTACCTTGACGCTTTTGGGATACCGATATGTGAGCTTGATGTGAGCAGACTGGTACTTTTTAAGGAGCAGAGCCATCCCGGAAGGTGTATAGTTGCATATCAGGATCATGTAAGTGAAATTGTTGATATCAGTGATGAAGAGAGAAACAGGTTTTTTGCTGATGTTAATCTGGTGGCAAAAGCCCTGCACCTTGCCTTTTCACCTGACAAGATCAATTACGGTGCTTATGGAGATACCGGATGCCATCTTCATGTGCATCTCGTGCCGAAGTACCGTGACGGCTACGAGTGGGGCGGTGTCTTTGAGATGAATCCGGGGAAAGTGACGTTGTCTGACGAGGAATACTCAGCGATGATAGATAAGATAAAGGATGCCCTGGCGAAGGTGCAGCTTGAAAGCAGAACTTGACAAGAAAAGCACTTTTTTATAAAGTAATCGTTGTCAATTGTTCATTTTTTAGCCGATCATTTATATGGTCATGGCAAGGAGGGAAAAACTATGAAAAAGAGAATCGCAATGTTAATGACAGCGGTTATGTGTGTAGGCATGCTTGCCGGATGTGAAGGCGGCACTGCTGCAGATCCTGCCGCAACAGAGCCTGAAGAAGGCGGCGAGGCAGTTGTTGCGGATGGTACTGTTTATCAGGTAGGTATCTGCCAGCTGGTTGAGCATGTTGCTCTTGATGCTGCAACAAAGGGCTTCCAGGATGCACTTACCGACAAGCTTGGTGATAATGTTGTATTCGATGTACAGAATGCACAGGGTGAGCAGACCAATGCTACTACCCAGATCAATGCATTCGTTGCTAACGGATACGATCTGATCCTTGCAAACGCTACATCACCTCTTCAGGCAGCAGCAGCAGCTACAACTGATATCCCTGTTCTCGGCACATCAGTTACAGATTATGCTACAGCACTTGATATGGCAGACTGGACAGGTACTACAGGAAGAAACATATCCGGTACATCCGACCTTGCTCCCCTTGATCAGCAGGAAGACCTTCTTCTTGAAATCTTCCCTGATGTAAAGCAGGTGGGTATCCTTTACTGCTCAGCAGAGGCTAATTCAAAGTATCAGGCAGAGGTATTCGGTGCAGAGCTTGCAGCTGACGGTATCGCATACAAGGAGTACACAATTGCTGATACAAATGATATCCAGACGGTAGTAACAGGTGCAACACAGGAATGTGATGTTATCTATATTCCTACTGATAACACCATGGCTTCCAATACAGAGGCTATTAACAATATCTGCCAGCCTGCAGGTATCCCCATCATCTGCGGTGAGGAAGGCATCTGCAAGGGATGTGGTGTTGCAACACTCTCTATTGATTACTATGATCTTGGTTACACCACCGGTGAGATGGCTTACGAGATCCTTGTAAACGGTAAGGATGTTTCCACAATGCCTGTTCAGTATGCACCCAATGTAACAAAGAAGTACAACGCAGATATCTGCAATGCACTTGGTGTAGAGATTCCTGAAGGTTACGAAGCTATAGAATAATCTGATCCCGGCATTATTCTTAAAGACTATTACAGAGACCGCATTTCTTCCGATGAGGCAGAGTGCGGTCTCTTTTTGCTCTGCGTGCACATTCTTTTGTTTTTTATTGCCGATATTGCGTTTTTATGATAAAATACTTAATCGTTGCGGATTTTGACAAATGTATTAATTGGTAAGAGGTTAAAATTATGCTGCTTACGGCAACTATTAAATTCGGTTCATTGTTAAATGCCCTGCCGGGAAGTGTGGCGCAGGGACTTATATGGGGAATACTTGCCATCGGTGTATATATGACATTCAGGCTGCTTGATTTTGCGGACCTTACGGTGGATGGTTCATTTGCCACAGGTGCTGCGGTGGCGGTAATGCTCATAAGGGCGGGAGTGAGCCCCTGGATAGCAATCGTTGTTGCTTTTGCGGTAGGCGGTCTCTGTGGTATGGTCACGGGACTGCTCCATACTACTCTTGGCATTCCGGGAATACTTGCCAGTATACTGACGCAGATATCGCTGTATTCCATAAATCTTACGATAATGGGCAAGGCTAACCAGCCTGTAGTGGCTCAGGAGGGCAAGTATCTTTTAGCTTCCCTTGGATATGTAAATAATAAAGATGCGTTTGTTAAGACTTTGTTCTTCGTAGGACTTATTGTAGGTCTTATAGTTCTGATAAGCGTGACTTACTGGTTTTTCGGAACTGAGATCGGCCAGGCCATAAGGGCTACGGGCTGTAATGAAAATATGTCCAGGGCACAGGGCATAAATGTAAACTTTATGAAGGTTGTGACCCTGATGATATCAAATGCCTTCTTTGGTCTTTCGGGTGCTCTTTACGCACAGTACCAGGGTGCTGCGGATGTTCAGATGGGAAGAGGCGCTATCGTTATAGGCCTTGCCGCAGTTATCATAGGTGAGGTACTTTTCGGAAGCTTTTGTGCTAAGCAGAAGATGGCTTTCTGGTACACTCTTGTTTCGGTGGTTATCGGATCTATTTTATATTTCATTGTTTATGCAACGGTTATCTGGCTGAGACTGCCTTCGGAGCTTATGAAGATGTTCTCGGCAATAATAGTTGCCATCTTCCTGGCAATTCCTTATCTTAAGGCTAAGTACACCAAAGCGCCGCCTGTCAAAGCGGCGGCAGCACCTGTACCGGAAAAGGCTCAGGAAGAAGCAAAAAAAGAGTAAGTTCATTGATGTGATCGATGTAAGCAGTGCGTGACAGCCTGCTTTGTATCCGGACTCGGCGTGGAGGTTAATATGTCAGAGTACATGCTTGAATTAAGGGATATTCATAAGGTATTTAACAGAGGCACCATAAATGAGAAGACTGCGTTATGCGGTCTCAATCTCAATCTGAATGCCGGCGATTTTGTGACGATAATCGGCGGAAACGGTGCCGGAAAGTCTACTATGCTCAATGCTATCGCCGGTGTGTGGCCCGTAGACGGCGGACAGATAGTCATCGGCGGAAATGATGTCACAAAGCTGCCTGAGCATAAGAGGGCTGTTTTTCTCGGACGTGTATTCCAGGATCCCATGACGGGAACGGCTGCTACCATGTCCATAGAAGAGAATCTTGCACTGGCATCCCGCAGAGGAAAGCATAAAACTCTCAGATGGGGAGTGACAAAGCAGGAAAAAGAGCTGTACAGACAGAAACTTTCAGAATTGGATCTTGGTCTGGAGGACAGACTCAGCAGCAAGGTGGGTCTCCTTTCCGGCGGACAGAGGCAGGCTATTACCCTGCTGATGGCGGCTTTCCAGAATCCTGACCTTCTGCTTTTGGATGAGCATACGGCAGCCCTTGATCCCAAGACTGCGGCAAAGGTTCTGGAGATTTCCGACAAGATAGTTGAGAAAAACAAGCTGACGGCGCTTATGGTTACCCACAATATGAAGGACGCCATAACTCACGGCAACCGCCTGATAATGATGCATGAGGGACATGTGATATATGATGTGAGCGGTGAGGAGAAAAAAGCCCTTCATGTAAGCGACCTGCTTAAGAGATTTGAAGAGGCAAGCGGCGGTCACTTTGCAAATGACAGGATGATGCTAGCGAACTAGGGTATTAAGTGGTTTTGAAAAAACATTGAGATAGGGTATGTGTTCCGTAGGCTGTACGTATGCCTGGGAATCGATAGCGAGCGACTGAAGTTTTGCGAGAACGTCGGCGGCGCGACGCGACCCGGTTTATTAGGAGCCAAAGCGCCGTCCGAATAGTTCGATGCAAAACGAAGGTAGCAAGTTCAAACCGCTAATGCGGTTTGAACCTCGTGATCTTTAGCAGGCATACGGACTGCCGGAGGAACGGGTATTGCGCTACTATAGAGAAGAGAATTTTATTAATTGTTATGCGTTTCGTAATTCAGGTAGTATCACAGGGAAAAGTTGAGATAGATGGTGCAGTACGGGGAGAGATAGGCAAGGGCTATGTGGTGCTTATCGGTGTCGCTCAGGAGGATACCAAAGAGATAGCTGATAAGATGGTATCAAAGATGCTGGGACTCCGTATCTTTCCGGATGAGAATGGCAAGACCAATCTTTCCATAAGGGATGTGGACGGTGCGCTTCTGCTTATCAGCCAGTTTACCCTGTATGCTGACTGCAGGCATGGCAACAGGCCGGGCTTTACCACAGCAGGCAAGCCTGATATGGCAAAGCCTATGTATGAGTATATTATCTCAAAATGCAGGGCGGAAGGCGTTCCTGTAGAGCAGGGGGAATTTGGTGCTGATATGAAGGTCAGCCTTGTGAATGAAGGACCTTTTACCATAGTGCTGGATTCTGCGGAGATAGTAAAATAAAATCGAACTTTCGGGTGCGTTAAAGAAAAAAGTTTTAAATTGAATATTTCGATCATATGCGGGGGTGAAATTAAGGACATAAGATCAGATTATTTGAGATTGGAACGAAAATATGAGCTGGATGATATATACTTTATTCTATGGCGTTGTAAAGGGTGGCCGTGAGATAGTAAAAAAGAAGGCTTTGGAGAAGAGTACAGTTTTTGAAGTACTCTTTTTTTATACACTGTTCGGATTTATTTTTCTGCTGCCTACCCTGCCTTTTGTCCTGAGGATGACACCGCTTCAGTATCTGCTCACGGCAGTCAAGGCATTTGTCATATTCATCGCCTGGATATGCGGGTTCAAGGCCATTGAAAAGATTCCTGTAAGCGTATTTGGCATACTGGATCTGTCCAGAGTGATCTTTGCTACGCTTTTAGGCGTGATCGTTCTGCATGAGACTCTTAAGGGGACACAGATTGCCGGACTTGTGGTGGTGGCCGGGGGGCTTCTGCTGCTTAAATTCGGCACAAAAAAGCAGCCGGAGGAGACGAGTGCCTTATATGTATTCATGGCTCTGTTTTCCTGTCTGCTCAATGCTGTGTCTGGACTTATGGACAAGATCCTTACCAATATGGATCTTCCCATATATATGACACCGTCACAGCTTCAGTTCTGGTATATGTTTTTCCTTACATGCTTTTATGCAGCGTACTTTCTGCTGTCAAGGACAAAGGCGGATGTTAAGGGGGCTGTAAAGAATTACTGGATATGGATACTGAGTGTTTTGTTCATACTTGCGGACAGAGCGCTTTTCATAGCCAATCAGGATCCAGATTCAAAGGTGACCGTGATGACTTTAATCAAGCAATCCGGATGTATAGTTACCATCCTTGGCGGGCGTTTAGTGTTTAAGGAAAAGAATATAGTACATAAGCTTATATGTGCGGCCGTGATAGTGGCAGGTATAGTGATAGGTGTGCTGTAAAATTCTGTTTTTTATTCGATGTATTATTCTGTGAAAGGCCGCCTTATTGTAGTAAGTGTAATATAATAAGCGGCTGTAGAAACCGGACAAGTTGTAAATCATATCAGGAGATGCCATTCTATGTCGTTGAATCTGACGGGAATAATAGAGATAGATCTTCACGGGCTGCGTACCGGGGAGGCAAAGAAGAAGATAGATTCAGCACTTAACAGTGCCGGCAGCGGGACATACCGTATCCGCTGCATACACGGATATCACGGAGGCGTACGGATAAAGAGCATGATCCGGGAGGAATACAGCTACGGCCGTGAACCCCGCATAAAACGCATAGAGGGCGGCAGCAATGACGGTATAACAGAGCTTGTGCTGAAGGAGTATTACTGAGCCACGGAGAGGCGATCAGGGGGCTTGTTTTTATGGAAAAAACGCTTTCATAATGTTAAAATGTAAGATGGTGATAAAATACGGATATGATATCGAGTGGGGTTTATGAATAAGCTTTTAAATAACAAGGGGAATATAAAGCACTGGCAGGTGATAGCAATACTGCTTGCTGTGTATGATGCTATTGCGGTAAGTGTGGCATTCTTTCTTCCGCTCTGGCTCAGTGCTGAGGGGGATATTACTGCCATTGAGGCGGATTATATGCACCCCTTCATACAGTTCGTGCCAATCTACGCAGTTCTATGTCTTGTGATATTTGAGCGCTGCGGCCTTTATAAAGGAGTATGGCGTTTTGCCAGCTTTATGGAGCTGGAGCGCATCGTGATAGCTACTGCGGTCAGCTTTGCGGTACAGGTCATCGGCATAGAAATTTCTCTTTTCTGTCCGCGAATGTATTATGTCAGGATGCCCTATTCATATTATGTAGTGGGCATCATGTTCCAGTTCATGTTTATACTGGTAGCCAGGTTTTCCTACAGGTTTATTCTTCTGTTCAAAGGCTCCAGGACCCAGCATACAAGTGAGCTTGCGCCCGTACTTTTGGTCGGGGCAGGTTCAGCCGGCAGGGCCATCATACGGGAGGTCAACCGTATAGGCCAGAACAGGGAGCGTATAGTATGCATAGTTGACGACAATCCCAATAACTGGAAGCGTTCCATCGACGGCGTGCCTATTGTGGGAGGCCGTGATGAGATCCTTGCTTCGGTCAAAAAATATAAGTGCGAGAAGATCTATATAGCCATACCGTCAGCCAGCCAGACGGAAAAAAGGGATATCCTGAACATCTGTAAGGAAACGGACTGTGAGCTTAAGCTTTTAAGGGATGTATACCGTATGGTGGATGAGGAAAACATCTCTGTTGCCGACCTGAAAAATGTTTCCATCGAAGACCTGCTGGGGCGTGAACCCATAAAGGTTGATATGACGGAGATATATGCATTTATCTCAGCCAAGACCATAATGGTTACCGGCGGCGGCGGTTCCATCGGTTCCGAGCTCTGCCGCCAGATAGCAAAGCATGGTCCGAAAAAACTCATAATTTATGATGTGTATGAAAATAATGCCTATGATATACAGCAGGAGCTCAAGAGGCTTCATCCGGATCTGGATCTGGTAGTCCTTATAGGCTCAGTGCGTGACAGCCGCAGGCTGGATGAAATCTTTTCAAAGTATCGGCCTCAGATCGTTTACCATGCTGCAGCACACAAGCATGTACCGCTTATGGAGTACAGCCCTGCGGAAGCTATAAAGAACAATGCAATAGGAACATACAAGACAGCCTATGCCGCAATGACACATGGCTGTGACCGTTTCGTCCTCATAAGTACGGATAAGGCTGTTAATCCTACCAATATAATGGGAGCCAGCAAGCGGCTGTGCGAGATGGTTATTCAGACTTTTGATGCAAAGGTTAAGCAGGGCAGGACGGAAGATCTGCCGAAGCTCTTTACCCACTATGACAGTGAAGGGGGATTCGATGCGAAGAAAAACGCAGTATCATCAGATGGTGAAAATGTAATAGCGGGCGCTGCTTCGCAGTGCAGTGAGCTCCCTCATACCGAGTTTGTAGCGGTAAGGTTTGGAAACGTGCTCGGCAGCAACGGCAGCGTGGTTCCCTTGTTTAAGGAACAGATAGCCCAGGGGGGACCTGTTACAGTGACTCACCCTGATATCATCAGGTATTTCATGACCATACCGGAAGCTGTCAGCCTTGTGATGCAGGCCGGAACATATGCTAAGGGTGGGGAGATATTTGTCCTGGATATGGGAAGCCCTGTAAAGATAGACACACTTGCAAGAAATCTCATAAGGCTCTCAGGTCTTAAGCCGGATGAGGACATACAGATAGTTTATACAGGCCTGCGCCCCGGCGAGAAGATGTATGAGGAAAAGCTCATGGCCGAGGAAGGGATGCAGACAACCCCAAACCATCTGATCCATATAGGCAAGCCGTTGGAATTTGATAACGATCTCTTCATCAGGCAGCTGAGAGACTTAATGGATGCGGCATACAATGATGACGATCACATAAAGGAAAAAGTGGCAGCCATTGTGGGGACATACCATCCCGAGGGGGATGTGCAGGGGTAGTGGCGGATATCCCCTTGACTTTTTCATCGTAAAATAGTATTTTCTTGTTATAGAACTTGTGAATATCTGTGCTGATTATTCTGAAAAGGCACGTCTATGCTGGCAATTCGCCGCTTTATTCACGGAATATAGATAGTGTTTCTCATATGATTGAAATTGGTTGTTATTTCATATTCATTTGAGGAAATGCTTTCAGTTGTAAGTAGAAGATTATAATGATACTATTGAGAGGAGGAGCTGTGAAAAAGAAAGCGAGAATTAAAAGTGTTTGTCAGAGTAGACAAAACACTGAAATATCCAAAATTGTAAATGACATGACGCTCTTTGATGACGACCTCATGAGCAAAGTTTTTGACAAGAATATTGAGGCTGCAGAGCTGTTACTAAACATTATACTTGAACGTAGTGATATAAGAGTTATCAGTGTAAAAGGTCAGGAGGAATTTAGAAATCCATATCCTAAAGGAAGGAACATTAGACTTGATATTCATGCCATAGATGGTAATGGTACTGAGTTTGATGTCGAGGTGCAAAGAAATCCTAAGGGATCACATATTCGTCGAGCAAGATTTCACAGTAGTATGATGGATACCAGAATGCTTAAGGAAAAGCAGGAGTTTAAGGAGATTAAGGATACTTATATAATTTTTATCTGTCAGCATGATATGTTTAAACAGAATAAACCGATATATCATATCGATAGGATTATAAGGGAAACAGGTGATCTGTATGATGATGGTGTTCATATAATATATGTAAATGGAAATTATCTTGGTGATGATGATATAGGAAAACTCGTACATGATTTTAATTGTAAAAAATCCAATGAAATGCATTATAAGGTACTTGCCGACGGAGTAAAACATTTTAAAGAAACAGAGAAGGGAAGTGGAATTATGTGTGAATCAGTAGAAAGATATGCAAAGAAATATGCAAAAAAAGAGTCTCAAAAAAGTGCTGAGATCAGCAGAATAAACACTCTTGCACAGAGTGTGAAAATGCTGATGAAGAATACATCTGTTTCTTTAGACCAGGCATTTAATAATCTTGGAATAGCTGAAGTTGACAGGACGGAAATAACCAAACAGCTTCAAAAATAGAATTCTAAATAAACAGATAGAGAATTGTTTTAGATACGAACCGTTGATCGGTTGATTGACGGTTTTTTAGTGCTTAAAAGAATGTAAAGGACACTTTGCTTGTGGGAAATGATATTGATAGTGGAAAGGGAAATTTCATTGGTTATTTATGAATATGTGGATCATCACTTCGGCCAACAAGGTAGTCCAAAGACACATGAAAGTAATCTGCAATCAAAATGAGTGTTTCATAGTCAGGTCTGCGCAATCCGGTCTCAAATCTGCTGACGGAATTCTGCGTCAAACCGAGATCCATAGCCAGTTTTATCTGTGTAATTTTCTTTTGCTTTCGTAGTTTTTTCAATCGGAATTCCATAACATCAACCTTGAGATAATTATCCCAAAATGGTATAATCAAAATATCCTGATTTGGGATATTTTGTTACAATAATAAGAATAAGTGTTTCTTGTCTCTTGCAAAAAAGGGGACGGAAATAATAAAAAGGAGGGACCCTTTGTAATGAAAAAAAATATAGGTATAGCAGTTGTGATCGTATCATCATTAACTGTGATATCACTCGCAGGCTGTGCTACAGCTTCACAGACAGCAGTCGAGGAAACAACCACATTTGAAACCAATGCAGAGATTACAGAAGAAGCGGAGAATCTTACTGAAGAAGATAATGAGACTGTAACACAGACTTCTGTTGGAAACAGAAGCTTTGATGGAAGCTTTATCAATTTTGATGATATGCATTTTTTCGTAAATGGGAAGAAGTATATTCTTGGTACTGATACGCTTCAGACGATGATTGATGATGGAGTTCCGTTTAAATCAAGTAATCTGGCAAATGCTGACAACAATTTAGGACCGAATTATGAATCGCAGCATTTCAGTATCGAACTCGATGATGGTGGGTCTATATTTATTAGTACAATGAATGACACCTCAGAGAATAAAAAGGCTTCAGAGTGTTATTTATGTGAAGTGAGTTTATATTTACGTAAGAATTCTCAACAAGATATCATAAGTTTCGACTTTCCTACAGATATTACTATGGAAGAACTTATTTCGGCTTGCGGAGAACCTACAGAGAATATGCATTGGGAAGATGATAAGGATCCAACCAACTACTCTGATACAATAGAATATTCAAAAGCTTCCGAGAATTATTACGGGAAAAAGCATTATAAGTTCCATTTCAATAGTGAAGGTATATTAAACGAGATACACATCAAATATATTCCATAGCATTTGTTCAGTATATCAAAACGATAGAAGGAGAGGTTGACATGTCTAATTTATTTCAGTTTGCAGCTGCATTGATTCCCATACTTGCTGTAGTTATAGTTATCATTTTTATTGTTGCTGGTAAGATTTATCAGATTAAATTAAAAAAGGGCGGAAAAACAGTTGATCGGGAAGATGGTTTTTGGGAATATGAGCAACGGTATACTACTTCAGTTTTGCACGAAGACTTTGAAAAAGCGATAGCAAAAAAAAGCTCTACTATTCCCGCAATGATAAAAGTAGATGCGGATAATAATCGGATAGTGTTTAAATCGGGTATTGATAATTGGACTGCAATTATTACATATAATGCAATAAAAGAAGGAAAAAATTTATTTTCATTTTGTTTTGTATATTATGAGAAAAAAGAGAATGTGGTATGTGGGACTCATAGCATGAATGTTGTAATGACGTCTTTAGAAGATATTTTTCTGAGTATGGATCCTCAAATGACCGTCGACAAAAAGAAACTTAATTTCCATAAAATCGAAGGCCTTCAGCTTTACTCAATATTTGATGATGATGCAAATTATGCTACGCCCCGGACAACAGAGGAATTAACCGAGTGGTTTAAGAACAAAAATCTGTTATAAAGCTGCAACAGGGATAAGGTATACTGAAATTAATGACGATTGACGTTCGTGTTCAGCTTATAGGAGAAGTTGAAAAATATGTATTGTTTGAGGTGCGGAAGTACATATGAAGATTCGCTGTATCAATGCCCGGAATGTGGCGAGATCAACAGAAGTAGGCATACAGATCATGGCAGTCCAAAAACGATTGAGGAATTAAAACGATGGTATCAGGACAGAAAATTGCCACCGGCAGAAACAACAAGATTTTTCATAGGTACAGATTATAAAAATCCCAGAGCGTTCGGTATTTATAAAGATACAAATTCCGGTGAATTTATCGTTTATAAGAATAAAGACACCGGTGAAAGGGTGATTAGATATAAAGGATGGGATGAAGCGTATGCTGTAAATGTATTATAGCAAAGATTAAAGGATGAAATCACAAACCCAAATAATCAAAAGAAAAAAGATTGGATAACGTTAGGCTCGGGATCAATCATAGCGTTTATTGCGTTTTTGTTGATTGTGTCCGGAAATCCTTGTATATATGATATCGAAAGAAACTGGCATAACGGATATTATACTTATAATGAAGATCTCTATTATTTGGCAGGAAAATCATGGTATGCATACGATATCGAACAAGATAATTAGGATAGAACTACGGAACCTGATGGTTACGATAAATATGATACAGACAGTCATTTTTTAAGAAAAACATATTCATCAAGTATAAACAGTGATTTATATGATGAAGCCTTTTCTGATGCAGCTAAAAGCACGGTATATAGGGTTGATCATTAATCGTCAAGTGACCGCAAGTCGTCAAATTCAAATGATTACGACTGGGGCGGGAACAGTACCTGGGACAGTGGAGCAACGGATTGGAGCAGTGATTGGTAAAATGCCAGTATTTTGCGCAAACTGCCGGATACAAGCAGGTTGGAGAAAATCGTGAGGAAGATAAAATATTTCCCTTTTATAATAATTGGAATATGTGTCGTGGCAGTGATAGTCTTTATTTTGATGCGAACTGCTGTCTATGGCAGCCATGAAAAAGACTATGACAGGGAGCTGTCCCTTGGTGCGAGATATGTAAATGAGCTTGATTACGAAAAGGCTATAGCAGCATATAGGGCGGCCATAGAGATAGAACCAAAAAATCCGAAGGCTTATGAAGCACTGGCAGATCTGTATATTTTGATGGGGGATTATGAAGCTGCGGCTACACTTTTAAATGAAGGGATAAAGGCTACAGGAAGCGATGATTTATATGATAGGTTAGCTGAGATAAATGTGATGACTGCAGGCATGTCTGGGGAAAATGATGATAATAGTGATGACGCTGCCAAAGTAGGTTGTAGCGTCGCAATATGTGTGATGGCAGCTAATGAGACAGGTCCAATAAAAGATGCGGAGCTGAAACTGTCAGGTTTAGACGCAGATATATCTGCAAAGACTGATGAATCTGGTGTGGCTGTTTTTACAGATGTTGCGGCAGGTGAATATACTGTAAGTTGCATTGCATCCGGATATAATTCCTTAGATAGAGTGATAAGAGTATCCGAACAGGACATGTCTCCCTTGATGGTAATGGTTCCGGAGGCTCCCGAAGATGATGCTTATGTATTGATTACATGGGAAGGGGATCATGATCTGGATCTCTGTGCCTTCAATACTGAACTAAAAGAGTATGTGACTATCGGGCATCCGTCTGACAGTGATGGAAATGTTTTTTTATATTCGGATAACGGTGCGGATAAATGCTATGAAATGATGTATATTCACAATGCAGGCAGCGAGATTGTAAAGACTTTTTATGTGACAGAAGCTGGGAATGCCCGTAATGGGAATAAGTCTTTAATGGAGGCCGATGGTGTAACAATATATGTGTATGACGGTACCGGGCTGATTTATGAGAGTACCGCTGATCCTTCGGAGAGTGCACCTCTCTGGTGCCCATGCTATTACTATGCGGGAGTGGTCTATGATCAGCAGGATTATATTTATGATACGGCGGATGAACAGTATGCATGGATCAGCTTTGATGAGGAGGATGCTTACGCAGGTGCAGATGATGAAGGCTGGAAGCGGGCTTATCTTGATGTGATATTGAATGATCCTGATGGAGTGCTGGAAAGTGAATATAACAGCATTATTGCAAATAGCATAAGTTATGGTCTGATATATATCAACGATGACGAAATACCGGAGCTTGCTATACGATATTTGGACTATGGTTCTCAAGATGGTCATGAAACGGTTGAGATATATTCTTACCAGAATGGGAAGGCTAAACTCTTTAAACATGATGCATATAAATTTTTTCCGAAAGTGGGAAATTGGATTTATCAGAATTATTATTATTATGAAAAAAAAGATTACCTGAGTGCCACATTATGGATGGAGTCACCGCTTGATTCCAAGGGGGAGGATTTTTTCCCGATGTTTCAAAGTGATAATACCTCATATACAAGCTGTTGTTTCGAATATGATTCCTTTTCAGAGGATTACGGATATGAATATGAAGAAAGTTGGTACAAGGGAGAAACCAATATCACTGAGGCGGAGTACAACAGTTTCGTATCATCTCTTGGAACCAAAAAGAAGATAGAAGATGAATGCGTAAGCTTAAAGGAAATGGAAGCACTTTTATCTGGTGGCAATAGTGATGATGATTGGAAGAATGCATATATTGCCTTTATACAAAATTCGGATACGGATGAATCGGATTATGTTTCAAATGTGTATGGTTTGTTCTATATAGATAATGATAATATACCGGAGCTTGTAATCTATTCTGTGGATAATACAATGGTATATGAGTATCGGGAACAAGCTGTTAAGCAGATTCAGAGTTACAGTAATATGGAGGCACATGGGGTAAGTCATTATTTTTACGAAAGAAGCGGTTATCATGGAAGTGTGTATGCAGGTGACGCAGGACCTGATGATGATGTGGCTCCTGGCTGTTACAGTTTGGATCCTGTTTTTGATGATGGATTGAGCACATACGGGGCAGTGGAATATGGTGAAGCAACAGCGTCATATTATTATAAAAATGGAAATGAAATTTCAAAAGAAGTATATGCTGACGAGACATCTTCAATCATAAATCATCCGTGTAAAGATTCAAATGATGGAGTAAGCAAAGCGGAAATACTAAGGGAACTTTCAAAGTAACTATTTAGGATAGCCCGAAGCACTTGCTGCTGAGGACTACTAAAAAGTAGATTCGCTGGCATATGGGCTTTTCCGAAGAAAAGTCTAACTATAATGCGTTGAGTGCTGTGATGGAAAAATACCCTATAGTGCTTGCAGTGCATGAAGCTGATATAGAAGTCACTAAGCTGTTAGAAAAGAGTATGTAGACAGAAAGACATTCTTCTAGTGCGAAAGATCGGATAATCCTCTAATTGATGAAAAGTTTGTCTAACTTTGATACAATACTGTATGGTGTAATCATATTTCAAATATAAAGGAATAATGATCATGGAAGAACGAAAGATAATATTCAGTCCTCCGGATATTACGGAGGAAGAGATAGCGGCCGTCGGTGATGCATTGAGGTCTGGCTGGATAACCACAGGTCCCAGGACTAAGGAGCTGGAAAAGCAGTTTGCGGAGTATGTGGGGGTATCAAAGTGCGTGTGCCTTAATTCCGCTACGGCAGCAGAGGAGCTGAATTTCCGAATTGCCGGCATCGGCGAAGGGGATGAGGTGATTGTGCCTGCATATACGTATACAGCTTCAGCTTCGGCAGCACTTCATGTAGGTGCCACAATAAGATTTGTGGATTCGCAGCCTGATTCCCCGGAGCTTGACTATGATGCCCTGGAAAGCATGATAAATGAAAAGACAAAGGCCATAGTTCCCGTAGATCTGGGTGGAATCCCTTGTGACTATGACCGGATAATGGATATAGTGGAGCGGAAGAAGGCTTTGTTTAAGCCGGCCGGGAATACCGATCTGGGACGAAGGATACAGGAGGCAATAGGCCGGGTGCTTGTCATTGAGGATGGAGCACATGCTGTAGGCTCTGTATATAAGGGCAGAAAGATAGGAAGCATTGCGGACTTTACATCTTTTTCTTTCCATGCGGTTAAGAATCTTACTACCGCAGAGGGCGGTGCAGCATCGTGGTGGGATATAGCCGGCATCGATAATGAGGAAATATATCATCAGTATCAGCTCTACAGCCTGCATGGCCAGTCCAAGGATGCATTGGCAAAGACCAAAGTCGGAGCCTGGGAGTATGATATAGAGGGCGCCTGGTATAAGTGCAATATGACTGATGTCTGCGCTGCCATAGGTTTGGTGCAGCTTAAGAGGTATCCTGATATGCTTGCCAGAAGAAAAGAAATCATACAAAGATATGATGCGGCCTGTGACAGTATGGATATAACACACCGCTGCCATTACTCAGATACATATACTTCAAGCGGTCACCTTTATCTTTCAAGGATGAATGGTGCGGATGATGCAATGAGACGCAGGGTTATAGAGGAGATGGCAGTAAGAGGCGTGCCCTGTAATGTTCATTACAAGCCCCTTCCCATGATGACTGCGTATAAGGCTCTAGGGTTTGATATAAAGGATTTTCCCAACGCTTACCGTGCATATGAGAATGAGATCACATTGCCACTACATACGAAGCTTAGTGATGATGATGTGGATTATGTGATCAGGACTTATAAAAAGGCCCTGACGGCCGTAAGGGAAAGCTGAAGGCAGCTGTTGTAACCGGAAGAACAGCAGGCTCTGGATAGTTACGGATAATATGATAATATTTGAACGTTGTGGACGCTAAATCGGAAGGAAGAGGAAGTATGCCGATTAGAAGCTGGTCTGATATGCCAAAGGGCATGAGGAATGATGAAGTACTGTATTACTACAGGAAGCTTCTCAGGAAAAAAAGTGAATTAAAGATCAAATTTGCGGCTGATAAGATACTTGCGGCCGTTCTTTTACTGGTTTTTGCAATACCTATGTGCATTGTGGCTGTAATGATAAAGCTGGATTCTCCGGGGCCGGTTTTTTTCAGGCAGAAACGCATCACCGCTTATGGCAGGATATTCAGGATACACAAGTTCCGCACAATGGTATCAGATGCGGATAAAAGGGGCAGCAGCGTAACCATAAAAGGCGACAGCCGCATCACGAAGGTTGGCCGGTTTATCAGAAAGTACAGGATAGACGAATTGCCACAGCTTATTGATGTGCTTGAGGGCAATATGAGTTTTGTGGGCACGCGACCCGAAGTTCCCGAATATGTCAGAAAATACACAAAACCCATGCGTGCCACTCTTCTGCTTCCGGCAGGCATAACCAGCAGGGCCAGCATAGAGTACAAGGATGAAGCAGATATATTGGACGGTGTTGATGATCCGGATAAGGTATACATTGAAAAGATACTTCCCGAAAAGATGAAGTACAATCTGGAATCGATAGAAAGGTTCAGCCTTATAGGGGATATGAAGGTAATGCTGGACACAGTTGCGGCGGTTCTGCATTAATTTAGAAAATCCGCCCGTATTAAGTCTGTGGAAAGCTTTAAATCAGATGATTACGAGGAAATATGAAAAAACTAATCGCTCTTCTTACAAACAATGATGATGATATTTACTGC
This sequence comes from Lachnospiraceae bacterium UBA4364, assembly GCA_002393955.1. Classification (GTDB taxonomy): domain Bacteria; phylum Bacillota; class Clostridia; order Lachnospirales; family Lachnospiraceae; genus NK4A136. Next base: position 82,305 of record DGSK01000067.1, read on the forward strand.
TTCCGTAAGGAACTGATAGAGGCGCTTATCGCTGAGGACTATGAGGTGCTTATATCCTGCCCTTATGGCGAAAAATTCGAGCTGATGAAAGATGTGGATTATATCTATGATGATCCGGCTATAGACCGTCGCGGAACTGATGTGATCGCAGATAGCAAGCTGCTTCTTCATTATATATCACTTTTTTCAAAGTACCGTCCCTTTGCGGTCCTTGCATACACGGCTAAGCCTAATGTATACGGAAGCATGGCGGCACACCTCCTGGGGATTCCTGTCATAAACAATGTGACAGGCTTCGGCTCTGTGCTTAATGAATCGGGCCTTAAGGTGAAGCTCATAATGGGACTTTTTAAATTTGCATACAGACAGTCCGAATGCATGATGTTCCAGAATTCAACCAATATGCGTCTGGCGGTTACTTCAGGTATGGTGACTGGAAAAAAGAAGAAGGCCGGTAATGTGCTTATGTCCTTAAAGTACGGGATCTTTGGCGGATGTAAGGCTATGCGGAACCGTGATTTCATACTGATTCCCGGGTCGGGAGTGAATACGGAAAGGTTTTCATACATGCCTTATCCGGAAGGCGGCAATGGTATTAATGGCGAGAAGATCGTATTTAATTATATCGGGCGTATCCTTCATGACAAGGGCGTGGACGATTATATCGAGGCTGCAAAGCGTATACATGCCAAATATCCGAACACGGAATTCAATATGCTGGGCTTCATAGAGCCTACGGAAATGCATTATGAGAAAGAACTGGCTGAGCTTGAGAAAGAGGGGATAGTTTATTACAGGGGCTCCCAGAAAGATGTAAGACCGTACATTGAGCGTGCACATGCACTTATCCATCCCTCTACCTATGGCGAGGGCATGAGCAATGTCCTTCTTGAAAATGCATCATCCGGAAGGCCTCTTATCACCACGGATAATCCCGGCTGTAAGGAAACCGTTCTGGACGGCGTTACGGGATACATATACCGTGGCGGAAGCGTGGAAGAACTGGTTGGGAAGATCGAAAGATTTCTTAATATGTCCCAGGAAAAAAGAGTGCTTATGGGGAAGCGCGGACGTCAGCGCATGATCCGGAATTTCTCTAGAAAGAAAGTGATAACTGCATATCTGAGCAAGCTGGAAGAACTGTAATATCATGTCTAAAACCGAATTTGCAAAACCCGGAAATTTCATATACCCGGTGCCTGCAGTGATGGTAAGCTGCGGCACAATGGAGGGGGAAAAGAACATTATAACCGTTGCCTGGACAGGGACGGTATGTTCTGACCCGCCCATGGCCTATATTTCCGTACGGCCTGAAAGGTATTCCTATGACATAATAAAAAAATCCGGTGAATTTGTGATCAATCTGCCGGATAAGGAGCTGACACGAGCGCTGGATTTCTGCGGATGCACCACTGGGGCTAAGATAGATAAATTTAAGGAGTGCCATCTGACACCGGAGAAAAGCAGCAAAGTTTCTGCGCCCTCTATACTTGAAGCACCGGTATCCATTGAATGTAAGGTGACACAGGTGCTTGAGCTGGGGACACATGATATGTTTTTGGCCGAAGTGGTTGCGGTAAGAGTTGACGACCTCTATATGGATGAAAAAAACTGTTTCCATATGGAAAAGGTAGGGCTCGTAGCCTATGAACACGGTAACTACCGTGAACTGGGTGGCAGCCTGGGCTCATTCGGGTACTCTGTGCGGAAGAAGAGTAAAAATAGGAAGAGAAAGTAACTAACAAAGACTATCCACACCGCATAGCCTTAGCGAACATAATAAAGGAAAGTTAATGGCAAGATACTATATAGCTGACCTTCATTTTTTCCATGATGCCCTGAATACCCGAATGGATAAGCGGGGATTTTCGTCAGAGGAAGAAATGAATGAATATATGATAGAAAAGTGGAATGACCGTGTCCGTAAGAGGGACGAGGTGGTGATCCTGGGGGATTTTTCCCTGGGGAAAGCTGACGAGACTATGGAAATACTAAAGCGGCTTTCCGGAAAAAAGATGCTCGTAGAAGGTAACCATGAAAAATACCTTAAAGATAAGTCTTTCGACAAGTCCCTTTTTGAGTGGGTAAAAAGCTATGCCGAGCTTCATGATAATAATCGAAAGATAATCTTAAGCCATTATCCGATATTCTGCTACAACGGCCAGTACCGCAAGTCAGCATCAGGCAATCCCCGGACATATATGCTTTACGGGCATGTACATGATACCATGGATGAGAGACTGGTTATGCGCTTCCAGAAAGAAACCAGGGAAACTGTTCGTGAAGTCTTCGGACAGGAGGAAGAGCAGTCAATTCCCTGCAATATGATCAATTGTTTCTGTGTGTATTCGGACTATGTGCCGCTGACGCTTGATGAGTGGATTTCGGTGCAGCGTAAGAGAGAAGAGGTGGTATAATATGTTTTAAGCGTCTCAAAGGGAATGGCTCAGCGCAGCACGAACAGGCTGTGGGGCAATGTCCCCGCTAATTGTACATACAAAATAAAAAACATAACCGGAGGAAGAAAAATGGAAACTATGAAACCTGTTAAAGAAGGAAAAGTAAGGGAAATCTATGATAACGGTGACAGCCTTATCATGGTAGCAACTGACAGGATCAGCTGCTTTGACGTGATACTTTCCAACAAGATCAGCAAAAAGGGAACTGTCCTTACCCAGATGTCTAAATTCTGGTTTGATATGACAAAGGATATCGTGCCCAACCATATGATCAGTGCTGATGTAAAGGATATGCCTGAGTTTTTCAGACAGCCCCAGTTTGACGGAAATTCCATGATGTGCAGAAAGCTTAATATGCTTCCCGTAGAGTGTATCGTAAGGGGCTATATCACAGGCTCAGGCTGGGCAAGCTATCAGAAGACCGGAACTGTATGCGGTATAAAGCTTCCGGAGGGACTTAAGGAGTCCGATAAGCTCCCTGAACCCATCTATACACCTTCGACCAAAGCAGAGATAGGTGACCATGACGAGAATATTTCCTTCGAGCAGAGCATAGAGCATCTTGAGAAGCAGTTCCCCGGCAAGGGACAGGAGTATGCTGAAAAGCTCCGTGACCTTACCATAGCTCTTTATAAGAAGTGTGCAGATTATGCTCTTACAAAGGGAATCATCATAGCTGATACCAAGTTTGAATTTGGTCTCAATGAAAATGGCGAGATCGTGCTGGGAGATGAGATGCTTACACCGGATTCATCAAGATTCTGGCCTGCTGACGGATATGAGCCCGGCCATTCGCAGCCTTCATTTGATAAGCAGTTTGCAAGAGACTGGCTTAAGTCCGATGAGAATAAGAATGAGCCTGAAAACTGGTCACTTCCTCAGGAAGTAGTAGACAAGACTATAGAGAAGTACCTGCAGGCCTACAAGATGCTCACAGGTGAGGATCTGTAATACAGTATTTTGAATTAAGATTTATGTAGTTTTTCGGGTGGTTATGTGAAAATTTGATATACAGCATATAGCCACCCGAATTGTTTTATAAAATTTTTTAATTTTTTCCCAAAAAAAAGAATCCTATATCCGTACCTATATCAGAAGGATGAAAAAGACAGCTATCAAAACAAGAGGGGAAAGGATAGCAACCAAAACAACAGTTCTTCAAAAAGGGAGGAAACATTATGAAAAAGAATATTATTAAGAAAATTTTATTTACCGCACTGCTTGCAACAACGCTCTGTGCAACTGCCTGCGGCAACAGTTCGCCGACTGCTGACAGGGCTTACAGCGTGTCAACAAAGGGAGCAAACTATGAAGCCGCAGCAATGGCAGCCGGGGATAGTTATTATGCTGACTACTCGAATGACGCTTCAATGGGAATGTATGAAGCAGAAGAAGCCTATGATTATGAGGAAAGCTATGATTCATATGCGGAAACACCTACAGGTGATAATAGCACGGGCGATGTAGATGTTCAGGAATCGGCACAGAGCACCAACAGGAAGCTTATCCGTACGGTTTCCCTCAATGTCGAGACACAGGAATTCGAGGCGCTCCGCAACGATATCGAAAGCAGGATAAATGCTCTGGGCGGCTATGTAGAGGACGGATATGTATATAACGGAAACATCTACAGCGAGGGCAGTCTCAGGGAAGCTACCATGACCGTAAGGATCCCTTCAGACAAGCTGGACGAATTCCTGAATATGGTCGCTGAGAATTCAAATGTGGTAACACAGAATGAAAGCGTACGCGACGTAACTCTTGACTACGTAGATATGGACAGCCGCAAGAGCGCACTGAAGGCTGAGGAGAAGAGACTCCTTGAGATGCTTGAGTCAGCAGATACAGTAGAAGACATGATCTACATTGAGGACAGGCTTGCAAATATCCGTTACGAGACGGAGAGCATAGAGTCACAGCTCAGGACTTATGATAATCTTGTTGATTACAGTACCGTAAACCTTACTATCAAGGAAGTTGTCAAGCTCACAGAGGTTGTTGAAGAGCCTACAGTAGAGCCTACAGTCGCTGAGCGTATATCAAAGGGATTCTCAGAAAGCCTTGAGGATGTAGAGGATGAGCTGACAGACTTCGTCGTAGACTTCATAGTATCCCTGCCTTACCTTGCAGTGATCTTCCTGCCTATCATCGTAGTTCTGGCAGTGATAGCAGTTGTTGTCATCATTGTTGTAAAGATCATCCTTAAGTCTTCAAAGAAGAAGACACAGAAGAATCTTTCAGAGACAAATGCTGATTCAAAGTCTGAAGAAGCAGCAAAGAAGCCTGAAGAGGAAAAGAAATCAGAGGATAAGAAAGACACAGCAAAGTCAGACGACAAGACAGAGAAAGACAAGAAGAAATGAAATAATGTTCTGACAGGTAAAACCGAATAAAGAACAGTTATTATTAAGATCAGGGAGATTCTATCGGAGGCATCCGGTGGAATCTCTTTTTTTTACAAAAAGTTTCCATTTCTTAAAGATTTTTTAAGAATTGATCTGCTAATATGTGGCCATAAGCTGATACGGGGAGGGAAAACACATGTTTTTCAGGATGCTGAAAAAGGACATAACGGAGAAGAAAGGGTTAAACATCATTCTTCTGATATTCATGTGCCTTGCATCAACGCTTACGGTCTGCAGCGCCATTGTCCTTTATGCAAACGGTATCGGATATAACAGGACGCTGAAGCGTCTGAATGCCGCAGAGGTTACTGTGCTGGCCGTAAGGGACCTGGATGATGAGCAGGGCAGGCAGGATGCGGTCAGAAAATGGCTTGACAGCTGTAAGAGTGTGGATGATGTCGAGCTAAGCGAATGCATAGTTTTCTACTCCAATGCCGTTGATTATGAAAGTGTTGATGAGGAGATGAGCTCCACACTGATACACAGAAATTATTATGCGTTTGCTCCGGATGCCGGGCACAATAAGGCAACGGATATGGACGGTAATCTGCTGGATATACCATATGGCAGTGTGGCTGTTTCCCAGTATATACATAACATAGGAGGGGCTGAAATAGGGGATAAGGTTCGTATTGTAACCCAAATGGGTAATATATATGAATTTAAGATATGTGCGTTCACAAAGGATCCTTCCATGAACGGATGGTACAGGCTGTTTTTTAACCCGGAGGACTATGATGTGCTTAGGGTTGAAAGTCCCGTCATAGCAGATGCATATATGATAGATATGTGTGAAGGTGCTGAAGGTGTTGAGGAACTGGGCGTGATCAATTATCTTTCGGAGATGGAGGATGCATTCGGAGAAATCGTGGCTTCATACACTTCACATGGCTACAATCCGGATCATGAGAGCTCGGTACTGCTGAATGTGATCATGATGATCTGTTCTGTGTTCCTGATAATCATGGTTTTCATGACGGTAAGCTTTACCATCAAGACAGCTATCAAAAGCGAAGAAAAAGAATTGGGAATGCTTAAGGCTATCGGTGTGGAATCGGTATCCTTCAACTGGCTTTTTGCGGCAAAGTATCTGACGATATCCCTGGTGGGTATGGTAGTGGGATTTTTTGCCGGCATACATCTGGCGGGACTCGATCTTAAGTATCTTTGCTATGATGAACTTAAGCCTTCTTTCATTGAGATAATCCCTATTGCCCTGGCAGCTTCGCTTATGATATTTGTCCTGATCCTTATCTTTGTTGCCTTTGCCTTAAGGCGTATGAAAAAGATAAGCATAATGGATGTCATTGCTGGTGAGAACAGGGGCGAAAGGTTTAAAAAACTTCCGGGGATCTTCCTGCATAAGATCGGCAGGATCAACATACCCTTCTATCTTGCGCTTACGGACCTTACCAACATGATAAAGAGATATTCCTTTTTGATAATTGCTTACACTATGGCGCTCACGCTTCTGTTAGCATTCATAGAGGTCCGTGCTACGGCAAATAGCAAATACTGGATCACGAAATACTGGGGGTATCCTGATTTTGATTTTGCCATGGATCTTCCGGATCAGGTCGAGGAAAAATATATTGAAAGAGGCGGAAATATAAAAGGGGCGTATGACATTGTGAATAAGGAACTGCAGGAAGCGGATATTCCTGCAAAGCTGGACTACTTTCTCTGGTGTGACGTAACTACGGAATTTAATGGAAATTCGCATGCATCTTTTCTTCAGTATCACATTCCCGGTGGCATGTATACAGATGTTTATGAAGGCGTAAGGCCGAAGCTAAGGAATGAGGTCATGCTTGATGCCTATCATGCAGAAATATACGGGATAAATATAGGGGATACTATAAGTGTTGAATACTTCAGGTTTAATGATGACGGACTTACCAGTGCCCTGGTATCGGAGGATTTTTTAGTTACCGGAACCACAGACAAGCCTATGGCGGATCTGACCGTTTTTATGAGTGATGAATTTAAGGATGGGGCAAGATACTGGGTAACTGTTATACCCGGAAGAATAGATGCTCCGGAAGATATGAAGCCTTATTACATCGAAAAGATGCGCAGTATGTATGGGAATACAAGCATACGCACAGAACGGGAACAGGTTGAATATTCACTGGGCGATATGATGGAGGAATTTGACCTGCTTCTCTGGGTGCTGGTACCTATTATGCTCACTATGGTGGTCCTTGCTACGGTTTTATACCAGAGCGTAAATATTATTGATGAGACGCCTGATATAGCATTGCTTAAATGCAGCGGTTTTTCCGAAGGAAATATAAAAGCCTGGCAGATGATGAGAAGTGTAATGCTCATTGCAGTATCTTCGGTACTGTCTGTGATTTTCCTGAATACCATAGTGCTGATGCTTTTAAGGAAAGCATTTTATGCTTTGGGCAGTATTGTTAATTATGTACCTAACCGCAACATCATTGCTGAATACATAGGGCTTCCGGTGACAGCTGTGATCATAGTGGCAGTAACGATATTCATTACGCTGGGAAATGTGAAAAAAATAGAAATCTGCAGAATACGTGAAGACTGATATATGTGAAAAAAATAGAAATCTATAAAATCCGTGAAGACTGATACATTAAAAAAAATAGAAATCTGATAATCCGTGAAGACTGATACATAGGAGGAAAAGAATGGCTGCGACAGTTTTGGAATCAAAAGAATTATGCAAAACATATATTGTTGACAAGTACAGTAACAATGTACTTCAGAATGTGGACTTCAAACTGGAAGAGGGAGAATTCACTGCAATCATGGGGCCTTCGGGTTCCGGCAAATCCACGCTTTTGTACACCTTAAGCGGTATGGATAAAATGACTTCGGGCCGGGTGATATTTGACGGTGAGGACATGTCCGGAATGAGCCATAAACAGCTGACGTCGTTAAGGCTTCACAAGATGGGATTTGTTTTCCAGCAGATGTACATGCTTAAGAAACTCTGCATTATGGACAATATCATTCTGCCGGGATATCAGGCCGGAACCAGATCAAAGGATGAAGTCAATGAGCGGGCCAGGAAGCTGATGCATAGCCTTGGAATCGATGATATTGCCACTAATGAGATATATGAAGTGTCCGGAGGACAGCTTCAGAGAGCATGTCTTTGCAGGGCACTTATCAACTCGCCTAAGATACTTTTTGCGGACGAGCCTACGGGAGCCCTTAATTCAAAGGCTTCCGCAGAGGTAATGAAGGAACTCAGAAAAGCTAATCAGGAGGGGACCACAATACTCATGGTGACGCATTCGGAAAAGGTGGCAGCCAATTCTGACAGAGTCATATATCTGGTGGATGGAAATATCAGGGGAGAGCTGAAACTGGGAAAACAGACAGATGACGGCGAGAGTGCCGCCAGGGAGAGGAAGCTTAAAAACTGGCTGGACGACATGGGCTGGTGATACAGGCTGATTATACGGAAATAGAGAAAACAGGGAGGCTTTCTCCGGGTGGAGGTATGAACACAATGAAAAACAGTAATTTCAGCTATGCAGCTATTCCGGCGCTGGGAGTGCTTGCTGCCGGAATGATCTTGATAAGCGGATGTAATAATCCTGTTGAAACGTCCCATAATGGACTTGAGGCACCGGCAGCACCTGTCGGAAATTATATGACTGATGAAAAGGTGTCATACAGTGATCAGGGTGATACGGCTGAAGTTCTTAATGAATATACTACTCCTGACGGACTTTGCACCATAAAAGTAACTGAGGCATACTTTGATGTGACACTGGATGAAGAAAAGGGAACGCCCTATGAAGCGGGTCTTGCATACGGAACTGCTATCAGGGAAATATATCCGGATTTCGGTTCGGGACTGGAACCCTACCTTTATGAAAATATCAGGGAGGCTTTTCCTGATATTGAGGAAGATTTTTCTCCTGTTGAAGTCCGTATGCAGGCTCTGTTTGATTCCATAGATCCTCATTATCAGGAGGAAGTACGGGGGGTGTCTGACGGACTGGGCATTACGGAGCATGGGATAGTTCCTGATGGTGAGCTCAGCTATGAAGAGTTTATGCTTTCCCAGATCATTCCTGATTGCCTGAGGCCTACTGCCTGCTCGGGACTGGCACTATGGGGAGAAAAAACGGTTACCGGAGATATGATGGGCGTGAGATGTCTGGAGTGGGATCTTGGAAGCGACAGGAGTATGTGCAGGATACATACGGTACTTCGTATCCGTAATCACGATAAGAGCATTACCTGCATCGGCTTTCTTGGAATTCTTGATGTTATTTCCGGAGTGAACGATGACGGAATATTTATTTCAATGTATGATTCGGGATCTGACCAGGAATTTACTTATGAGGGAAAGACCTGTTACAGTTTTGCAACCAGGCACTGTCTTGAAGAATATTCGACAGCAAGGGAATGCGGAGAGTATATGGTTGAAAACAGTAAGTATTTTACCTGGAGCCATAATATCATGATCTATGACGGCAGGGAGGTGTACTGTGCGGAAGATGCGGCGGGAGCACTTCAGGATAGCGGTGAAGGTTTTTCAGCTCTCCGGGATAATACAACGCCTATTATGAAAGGACTTAGCTGGGATAGTCCTGACAGTCTGTGTGTCATCAATTCTTTTTTGACTGAAGGCAACTATGACAATATTTCCGGCAGCAGGGTTAATGCAGTTCGCTTCAGTAAATACAACGAATTTGTGAAAGCGAAGGACAAATTCAGTACTGCGGATTTAAAAGATGCGATGACGCAGGAAATAGTGGAGACGGACCTTTACGGCATGGCAGCAGTTCAGAATGTACACCGTGATAATTTGACACAGATGATAATTATAGATTATCATCAAGGCAGCGTTCAGGTGGCGTTTACAGGGATGGAGGGTGTTGTCGATAAGCCTGTGTTTTATCGGGTGGAAAGCATTCCGCAGATATCTTGTAAATGACAGAAAACAGCAGGAAGGGCCGGTAGTTTATTATCTGAATTATGGATATTCTTATTATCGAGGACAATGAAGAATTAGGAAAGCTTATATTTGATTTTATAACGGCCTCCGGATACACGGCATATCTTGCCGAATCTGCAGAGGAAGCACTGTCAAAGCTCGACGGAGAAAGTTACAGGCTTCTGCTTCTTGATGTGATGCTTCCCGGGCAGGACGGCTTCAGTGCCCTTACCAGGATAAGAAAAAAATATAACATGCCCGTTCTTATGATGAGCGCAAGAACGGATGATGACAGTAAAATACTCGGAATGGAAACCGGTGCAGATGATTACATTGAGAAGCCCTTTTCCGTTCCTGTTCTTTTGTCAAAGATAAGGGCGCTTATGCGCAGAGCTTATGGCGAAAATAAGAACGATACGCTGACATATAAGAACCTGAAAGTGGATGTGGCGTCAAGATGTGTAACAAAGGATGGAAAGCCTCTTGAAATAAACGGAAAGGAATTTGACATCCTTGTGATGTTTATGCGGAATCCGGGCAGAGTGCTGGATAAGAATGCCATTTTTGATGAAATATGGGGATATTACAGTGAGACAGAAATGAGCTCGCTTAATGTCTATATCAGGTGGCTTCGTGAAAAAATAGAGGATGATCCAAAGGAGCCTGAGTTTATCAAAACTGTATGGCGTGTAGGATATAAATTCGGAGAATGATGTGAAGCAGTATACTAAGTTAGTGCTGTTAATAGCGGCATATTTTATTGTCTGGTCTGTCATCGTTTATGCAATAGGCATGCGAATGATAAGGGAAAATGATAATACCAGGGCGGTATTCATGAACCGGATGACTGCACAGATGAAGGAGTCCGGCAGCACGGATGTCACGCCTTTCCTTAATGATTTTGAATATAAGGACATCGCATCTACGATCAATGTCTATTATGTAAAAGACGGAAATAATTACGATAACCTGGGCGGCCGTAATAATACTTATGTCTATGTTCTTACCGATGATTCGGGAGCGGTGACAGGCTTTGTGGAATACGTATATGAGTCGTCATCCTATATGAAACTAATCATGCTTGCGGAAGCTTCTTCTGTGGTTTTTCTGATTCCCCTTATTATTCTGCTGATTTATTTCGACAAAAAAATACTGAAGCCCTTCAGGGAGTTTTCGGAATATCCGGAGAAGCTGTCCAAGGGGCTTGTCACGGATGGGATACCTGAAACCAGGAACCGTTTTTTCGGCAGATATGTCTGGGGGATGAATATGCTTGGGAGTAAGCTGGATTCGGACCGAAAGGAAATCGACAGGCTTTTATATGACAGGAAAAAATTCATATCAGTTCTGGCTCATGGAATCAAGACTCCGGTGGCAAATATCAAGCTCTACTCTGAGGCTATCCAGTCCGGGCTTTATAGGGGCGGCGAACCGGATCCGAAAGATAGCGAGGTGGCGGAAAAGATCGGCAAAAACGCAGATGATATCGCAGACCTGGTCAGGGGAATACTGGAAGATCCGGGAGCTGTAAGGGAAAGCTTTGTTCCGAAAGTATCTTCATTTTATCTAATGGATGTCAAAAAACGGATAGAGGAAGCTTTTGGTAACAGGCTTAAGCTAAGCGACATTCCCTTTAGTGTCAATATTACAGGGAATCCGATGGTACAGAGCGATATTGATGCCATAGTCAGATGCATAACACAGTTTATGGAGAATGCAATTAAATATGGCGACGGCACAGGCATAAGGCTGAACCTCTACAGACAGGATGATATAACATATTTCAGCGTTATCAATAAAGGTGCGACATTAGGCGAGGATGAGATTCCCTTCGTTTTCAACTGCTATTATAGGGGCACAAACTCATCCGACAAGGAGGGCAGCGGCATCGGACTATATGAAGCCAGGGCAGTAGCCAGGGGACTTGGCGGTGATATTATGATGAAAACAGAAAATAATGAGACGGAAGTGGTAATGTATGTTCCGGATTAACCGTCTGACGATGCAGACATAAAGATACTTACCCTTAAGGCATCTGTGAAATGCAGATCAGTGCTTTCTGCTATGGAAAGTATGAATCTGCTTTTTTATTGTTTTCAGATATGACCGATGCAGCAAATGAGATAAATTTATACCTATTTAAATTTGGGGCTTTGATAAAATTCAGTCATGGTGAGAGAGTTCTGACCACCATCTGAGGAGATATCAAAGTTCTTATTTAAAGATTAGGGAGGAAAACACTATGGTGATCAATCCAATTGTAAAAGATGAGAGAGGCAGAAGTAACGACATCTTTTCAAAGAACCTGGAGAACCGTGTGATACACCTGGTGGGAGAGGTGACAGACGAGATGTCCGCATCGATAACAGCGCAGCTCCTTCACCTTGCTGCCGTTTCGGATGAGGATATCCAGCTCTATATCAATTCCCCGGGAGGATCCGTGTCGGCAGGTCTTGCAATTTACGATACCATGCAGTATATCAAGCCTGATGTGGCTACAGTGTGTCTGGGAAGGGCTGCAAGCATGGGGGCAGTCATCCTATCCGGAGGAGCTAAGGGCAAGCGTGCAATACTGCCCCATGGCGAAGTGATGATACACCAGCCATCCGGCGGCATGGAAGGACAGGCGACTGAGCTTGTCATTGCTGCTGAACATATCAAGGACACAAAGCAGATACTTAATGAGATACTTGCAAAGAACTGCGGCAAGGAACTTAAAAAGATTGCCAAAGACACTGACAGAGACCACTGGATGCGTGCTGATGAGGCGGTGGCCTATGGTGTTGTGGATATGGTGCTTAGCAATAGCTGATGGACTGATGTCTTGTGAAAACTATGCCGGTGCAGCTTGTATATGTGTCATAAGGACATGTAAAAGTGAAGAGGGTGCTCAGGCATTTGTCATGTATATCTGAGCACTGTGTGGTATAATCTAACAGTTGGGACAGGTGTACAGTACGAAGTATTTGATTATGAATGCGTACAGAACAGAAACGGTAACGGCATAGGATCACAGAGGGCATGATATGAAAAAGGCAATAATACATCTTAACTGTCTCGGCAGGGGAGGCGCTGAAAAGGTAGGCGTTACGCTTGCTGCCGAGATGGTAAAAAAGGGCATCGGTGTCATTATTGCCACCGAGTGGACCGACAAAGTGGAATATCCTCTTCCCGAGGGCGTGATAAGAGAAAATGTAGGCTTAAGCGATGCTGAGGAGAAGTTATCCAGATTAAAAAAGATCAATCTCCGCAAGGCCAGGCTTAAGGCACTTATTGAACGTACTTCACCGGATGTGGTATTTGCCCTTGGTGGAAATCTTAATTACAGAGCAGTATCGGCTACCAGGGGGACGGGGGTGCCTGCTGTAGTATCGGTAAGGAGTGATCCAAATGTCTACTATGCATCACTTTCGCAGAAAATATTAAGCCACAGGTATTATAAGGCTGCCGAGGGAATAGTGTTTCAGACAGAAGGTGCCAGGGATTTCTTCGGACCTGATATAGCCCGGAAATCAGCCATAATTGTCAATCCTATCGACAAAAAATATATCGGAATGGCGCCTCCTGCAAAGCGCAGAAAGGTTATTGTCAGCGCATCAAGATTCGTCTATGTGAAAGACCACATGACTATGGTAAAAGCCTTTGAAAAGGTGCTGAAAAAACATCCGGATGCCATAATGGAACTCTACGGCGGCAAGGGTGCCGATAATGAGATTTTTCAGGTGAAGGAATGGGTGCGCTCACATGGATTGACCGAAAAAATCTTATTTATGGGCAGCAGTATAGAGCTGGAAAAAAAGCTTCATGATGCGTCAGCCTTTGTGCTTTCCTCGGTATATGAAGGGATGCCGAATGCCCTGATGGAAGCTATGGCCATGGGACTGCCTTGTATATCTTCCGACTGCCCGCCGGGGGGACCCAGAGCGCTTATAGAGGAGGGCAAAAACGGTCTTCTCTTTCCTGTCGGGGATGTAGATGCCCTGTCCAAAGCGATGATAAGAATCTTAGACGATCCGGAAGCTGCAGAGGAGATGGGAAAAAGAGCCGCAGAAAAAACGTCTGCTTACACCGCTGAGAATATAACAGATACATGGCTTGAATATGCCGAGAGTATTATGCGTAAGAACTCAGAATGTTAACTTTATCATAGTGCAAGAATGTAACCAATACAGAATGGGCAACTAACAACTAAAATGAAAAAAATTCTCATCATTTCAGAAACTGTCCTCTTCCCCATGGACAGGGGCAATAGGAAGCGCGTAAAAAACCTGATAGATCTGCTGCGGAGTGAAGGATGCACCGTTGACTATCTTTTTATGGACACATATCCTGAGGATGATCCGGAGAAGACCCGTGAATGGATGGGGGAGGAACATTTTTTTTCTGTTATGAACAGAAAGCGTTCTTTTTCTGTATGGTGCAAACGCAAAGTCCGCAAGGTACTTGAGATACTGCACATACCCTTTGCCTTCAGGTATTTTAGTCTTGACGAGAGCACAAGCCCTGAACTTGGCAGTGAGCTTGGGAAATTTTTCGAAAGCCACAGTTATGACCAGGCCTGGGTGGTATGCACATACAATACCAGAGCATTTCTGTCTGTTCCTAAGGGGACTCTTAAAGTACTGGAGACACAGAACGTCTCCTCCGTAAAAAGACAGGAATATGATGCGGTCAATTATAAGAATTATATATTCGCCATGACCGAAGCAACTGAGAAGGCTGCCCTTGAGCGTTCTGATGTGGTGATCGCCATACAGAATGAAGAAGAGGAATTCTTCAGGAAGATGCTGGGCTCAGGCAGTGTGACCAAAGCTGTCACCATAGGCGAGAATATGGAGATAAAGGAACCGCATGTGGCAGATACAAAGAAGGTAGTATTCCTGGGCAGTACCTATGTCATCAACAGGGAAGGGGTAATGCACTTTATAGAAGAAATCCTGCCTGAGCTTAAAGAGATCTGCCCCGAGGCGGAGGTGATCTTTGCAGGATCCATATGCAAGAGTCTGCCTGACAGTGACGCATATACGAAGCTTGGCTGGGTGGAGGATCTGGAAGAGCTTTACAGGGATGCCAGAGTGATCATAAATCCCGTAAGACATGGTGCGGGCCTCAACATAAAAATGGTGGAAGCGCTGTCTCAGGCAAAGCCTGTAGTTACGCATGTAAAAGGTATGCGCGGGCTTTCTTATAAAAAGCCGGTTGCCGTTATTACTGACGATAATAAGGAATTTGCAGAAGCCATAGCCGAAATCCTAAGGGATGATGCAAAGGCATTTGAAATGTCACAGACAGCTGTGGAATTTATGAAGGATTACGAGAATAGGAATCTTCAGGCTGTTAAGGATCTGCTGGACATGAAAGCGTAATCTCTTAATATTTGTCATTAGACTTACCACAGATTATAGTGGATTATCAGTTTAATAGCTCAACAAGTCTGACTTATTTATTCGGCAATTATTTCCGACGTATAAAATATAAAAAGCTTAGCATTTTATCCCCAAGGCTGTATTTTCTTTGAACCTGTTCTGTAGGAAAGGGCATGAAGCTCTCTTTATGTTCGGCAAGAAATCTTTCCAGCACTTCGAAATCTTCATCATTCATTTCATTGGGGTGGTAACAGAATGTTACGGTATGGAAAGGCAGTTTGCGGACTTGTCCCGACTGCTGGGGAATGAATGTAAAACCCCATCTGCTGTAGGGCTTGTCAGCTACCGTGTCTGAGATGATCCTTATGCTGCTTTCGGAACGAAGGGCTTCCAGAGTATTCATGTCAAAAGTGTGAGCCGGTGAAAAGAATACCGAGGGCTCTATTCCTTGCGCCCGGAATACCTCGACACCCTTTTTTATTTTTTCTTTCTGTTCATCAAGGGGAACTCCGGCAAATTCCGACAGTTTGTTTACCGGGTTTAGCCCTCCCTCAGTTGTAGTGTACTTGTGGGAGTAGCCATGAAGGGCCATGATCCACCCTTTTTTAGTCCATGCATGTACCCTGTCCCAGAAATGTTCATCCCATTCATACTCATCCATCATGGAATCCTCGCAGTGGGGGATCACGCCTATCAGGGGCTTTATGCCATATTTATCAAACAGGTCTTCAATCCTGCCCCACTTTTTAATATCTCTTTTTTCGCATGCGTCATCCAGACGGATATGGAAGGCCATGAAATAAATACCGGTTCCTTTTTATTGTTATAGTAAGGAACTGCAGCTGATTAACTTAGTCATCCCGCTACAGTTTCCAAGTGAAACTGTTCAATGCACAATATATACCGAATCATTTGGGGTTTGTCAAGTCAGCCGGTATAACAAAAAGCGGCGATGTCTGTTATAATAATGCTTGGATGCTTAAGGATAATGCCCCTGTGTGGGCTTAATTGTCACAGTGATTATGAAAAACGATAAAAATACAAAAAAGAATATAGCCATTCTGGTTCAGCAGGGCGTGGGTGGCGGTGCACAGCGGATGGCGGCCAACCAGACGCTGGTATTTGACAAGGACTATAATGTCTATTTTGTACTCTTTGAAAAAAACGATGACATATATGAGCACGGCGGCAGCCTTGTAGATATGAATATGCCGCCATTAAAGACCGCAACGATATTCAGGCGTGTCATGAATACCGTAAACCGTACGATTTATCTGGCGAAGTTCAAGAAAGAAAAAAAGCTTGATGCTGTCATCAGCCATCTGGATGGTGCCAATCTCGTAAATGTGCTTTCGGGAAGATGTGGGAAAAAGTGCAGGGTAATATGCGTTTACCACTCCATGCCTTCAGCAAATGAAAATCCGACTTTGGTCCATAGGCTTTTTCATCAATTTATAGGCAGATTCAGCGACAGATATGTGATGGTGTCGAAGCTGGCAGCTTTGGACATGATGAAAAATTTTGGAGTTAAGAG
This sequence comes from Lachnospiraceae bacterium UBA4364, assembly GCA_002393955.1. Lineage (GTDB taxonomy): Bacteria > Bacillota > Clostridia > Lachnospirales > Lachnospiraceae > NK4A136. The sequence goes on from DGSK01000067.1 coordinate 99,002, forward strand.
AAAGGATTTATCGGTTATCCATAATTTCTCTGACAATCAAAAAATAGCAGGGTTGAAGGATCAGACTCTGCCGGAAGAGGCACAGGATTTTATACATGCGCATTCAAAAATAGTAATTACCGTTGGACGTCTGACTCTTGTTAAACGCCAGGAAAGACTTATAAAGCTTTTGAAGAAGCTTAGGAATGAGGAGGGGCTTGAAGATACCGGTCTGATGATCCTGGGAGATGGACCGCAAAAGGAATTCCTGCAGGAAGTAACGGCTGATAATGAGCTGGATTCTCATGTTTATATGCCGGGAAATGTAGACAATCCTTTTATGTATATTGCAAGGTCAGATGTTTTCGTACTGTGCTCCGACTATGAGGGGCTTCCCATGGCACTTACCGAGGCTGTGGCCTGCGGATGTCCGGTGGTAAGCTGCGATATGAAGTCCGGGGCCAGAGAGATACTCGCGCCGGGTACGGATGTGATGAAAGTTGCTGACAGGATAGAGTATGCGAAGTATGGCATTCTTACCAGGCCTTTTGAGAATAAAGCCAATGCGGACGAGACCTTCGGTGAAGCAAAAGAGGCGGATAAGGAAGAAATCCTTAAGGAAGATGAGGCTGCATCATCTGCATTATTTGAAGGAGTCATGCTGTTGCTTACAGATGAAAGGCTGGCAGATGCATATAAAAAGAGCTGCCCGGAATGTGCAGGATTGTTTGGCGTGGATAATATAGTAAGACGCTGGAAGATGCTGATACAGAAGTGAATGAGCATAAAATTTTATGGTGTGTAGTCTGTTATATAATGTGTATAACAGAAGGGCGACCCTTCAGAAATAGTTTTTCCATGAATAGTAGTACAGATGAGTGAGTTTACTGTAAGTTAGAATATGACTGATAAGATAAAATCATATTTAAAGGAAAATAGAATAATGTTGATCCGCTGCATAGTCTGCATTGCATTCTATGCGTCTTTTTGTTTTATCTTCGGTCCGACTCTGGGAGCTGATTCCAAGGGGTATATTAATATGATAGCTGCAAGGGAGCCTGTATATCCGCTGATACTGGCTTTTTTCCGGCTGATATTCCCTGAAGGCATTTATCTTAATGTGGTGGTACTGTTTCAGAATATGCTGCAGGCTTTTGCCGTGTGCTTTTGCGTGGAGTTCTTCAGAAAACGCTTTGAGCTTAATGATGCAGTGACCGTGTTTATGTATCTGATACATTTCGGAGTGGCAGTTATGTGCCAGTTTATATCGGAGCGTGGAGCTGTTTATTCAAATATGATAATGACCGAGGGGATCACAATGTCCCTGTGGATCATCTTTATTACCCTGTTAATAAAGGCTGTTCTGGATGATTCAAGAAAAGCTTATATTTTAGTGATGATAGTGCTTACGGTTATGATGGCTGCAAGGAAGCAGATGGCAGTAGGTTACATAGTGACGATGGCAGCAGTTATCCTCTGCCGTATCGGAAGGGATAATTTAAAAAGATATTTTATCAGGGCATTTCTGGTGGCGGCAGGCTTAGGGGTAAGCGTTATGCTTGTATTCGGCATAATGGGGGTATATAACTTCGCACTCAGAGGAAAGTTTGCCAAGAACACAAGGGACATGAATCTGGTCCTTACCACCACGCTATATGTTGCTGATAAAGAGGATTCGACTCTTATTGATGATGTGGTAGCGAAGAAACTTTTTTCGGAGACCATGTCGATACTGGATAAAAATGGCAGCAATATAAAATATGCAGGCAGTGGCTGGGAATCTCTTGCAGAGCATTATGAGTATCATTACGACCTGATAACCATTGACACCACAAAGGAGCTTTTCGAAGAATATGCAAGGAACGAGGGGTACAGTGATGAGATGGAGATTCAGGCGGAAGCAGACAGACTCAGCGGGGTGATAGTGAAAAGTCTGATCACGGATAATCTGAGTAAGTATATAAGGATTTATTTTTCATCTGTGCTAACGGGACTGGTTAATACCGTTGCACACAAGAGCACTTTGCTGAACATATATGCATTCATAGTATATGTGATCGCGATAGTTCTGATCATACTTTGCTATTTTAATAAAAGCCTGCGAGATACGGCCGATGCAGCGTTAGTCGTTACCGGTGCAGTGTTTGTAAATGTCGGTGTTACAGCTGCTTTGATCTTTTGCCAGAGCAGATATATGATCTATAATATGGCGCTGTTCTATATGGTTCTACTCTTAATGTGCGTGAAGCTGTTATTAAGAAAAAAGAATGGGCATGACGAAAGCCAGCTGATTTCTAATAATAGTACAGCAGATTCTTGATAGGAAATATCCTTCGGTCATACCTGACTTTCCATTATGAAAAATCCGGTCTTTTTTTTGTTTTAGTAAATTATCTGCTGTTACGGCCGTTCACGGCCGTTTTTTATTGGCAAAAAGGATAAATTTATCCTGTTTAAATTGCTGCAATATAGTTTAATAGTATTGTAAAAGCATTTTGATGAATGTGATTTTTGTATAGGGGGCTTAAGGAACTACCGGGCAGTGGATAGATAAAAAGATAAAAAATAGATTATCATAAGAGTTTTATGTAGCTTGTCCGCATATTAATGAGACATCATGGTAAAATATTATCATAAAAAGCAGTAGTATCATGTCCATGATATAAAGGTAAAAGTGAAAACAAGCAGGATGGTTATGACTAAGTGTAATGGTCATTACGTTTTATAACTGACAGGGAGATTTGAAGTATATGGAACTTAAAGATTATCTGAAAAGCGCAACTCAGGGAAGAAGAATACTCATAGTATCAGATGTCACCAGAGGTCATGCACTTATCCGCGGGTATGAAAAAAAGACCGGGATCATGGTCAGGAATATAAACTGTATGACCATAAACATGATAGTTGATGTGATGTATAACTATATGCTTTCAGAGGATGGTTATGATGAAGAGCGCAGGTTTCTTGATAATATGGAAGCAGTAATGCTTTTTAAGGATGTCCTCATAAAAAATATCGGAAGATTAAAATATTTCAATGATGAGAAGATGATGAATCCTGCTACCGTTCGTGAAGTTTTTAACAAAGCTATGCTTGTTCGGGCAAACAGATGGAACGGAAAAGAAGAAAACGGCAATGCCAGAATATCTGATCTGAAGCTCTTGATAGCGGAGTATGAAAAAAAACTTGAGACAGAAAAGCTTTTGGATCGGATCACCAAAGAAGAATTGGTTTTAAAGTATATCAGCTCACTTTCCGAAAGAAAAAGCGAGCTTGAAAACATTTTTTTTGCGGAAATATCATATCTTGCAGAGGATATAAAGACATTTAGCGGTTTGGAATCAGACATTCTGGAGTCTGTAATAAATACAGATGAGCCTGCTGTTTTAGCATTTGAGGAAGATCTTCGCAGGGATACATTTTCCGGGTGCAGGGGGAAAGCTGAGTTTTACAGAGGCTATGGCTCTTTTAACGAGGCCAGCTTTGCAGCAAATGATATTTTTGAAAAGGGATATCCGTTTGGAAATGTTCTGGTATTGTACAGTTCGGATGAACAGCTCCCGTCAATATCTGCTGCGCTTCGGGGAAACGGTATTCCTGTGAAGCTCGTGTCATCATATTCTGCGAAGGGAAATGCATCCATCTGAAAAAGATCTGAGAGATATATTGGCTTTGAAAAAAATGGGAAAGGCCGGCTGAATTACAGTATAAAGGCCGGAGCCGGCGGTGGAAAAACAACACTGCTCAGTACACGCATATCAAGACAGATTGCTGAGGGGACACCGATAGAAGAGTTTGTGATAATCACATATACAAATGCGGCAGCGGCTGAGCTGAGAGATAAAATAAGCATGCGTCTTAATGAGATTGTTACTTCGCAGACTGCAGATGAGACAGAAAAGAAAAATGCGGCAGAAGCGCTAAACAGCATAGAACTTATGCAGATATCCACAATCCATGCCTTTCTGCTTAAGGTTCTCAGTGAATATGCTTTTGAAACGGGGATTGTTCTGGATGCTAAAATGCTTGAGTCAGAGGAGGATGAGGCAAGAAAAGCCGATTTCTTTAATAAATGGTATAGTGAAAACTTTGACGCAATCAGAAATCGTTTTAAAGATGACTGGACTATTCCTGTTGAGAGAACGGGAAAAGACAGGGATGTAACTCGTGAGGTTCTGTTCAATATGTTTAGGGATATTGCTAATATTCGTGAATCTATTGTATATGACACCACGGACCATTCAGTGGATTTTGATCAGGAGGCTAAGAAATATGTTAGTACCTGGGTGAATATGCTGGTTGCGTTTAAGAATGATCTGATAAAGAATCGTCCGACAAAGAAAGATGGTGACCCCAAAAAACTGCTTAAGGACACTGAAGATATAATCAATAAAATTGCAGATGTTGAAGGTGCTTACAGCGGTGGGATAAACAATATTGGATGTGAAGAAGCTGTCACTCTTTCTCTGGCATTAAAGAAGATTTATGAGTTTGAAAAAAAGAAAAAATCATTCTATGGTAAATCAGAGGATGACAGCATGATCACAAGGCCGGCTTTTCCGGCTTGTGATCTGGATTGGGATTTCGATACCCTGTACAACACATACATGATTCTTTCTCAGAAAGCTTCCAAGGTTGCGGAATATGTGCAGGATATGCAAAAAGAATATCAGAAGGAAAACGATGGTGAATCACTTGTCCTTTCCAATGATGATATTCTGTTTCGTGCGGATAAGCTTCTTATGTCACATCCTGAGGTTCTGGATAAGATCAGGAAAAACTATTCTAAAATATATGTGGATGAATTTCAGGATACGACAGGCCTGCAGGCTAAGCTTATAAAAATGATTTCAGAGAAAACAGGCACAGATATGATGGCTGATGAACTTCAGGATGACAAGCTGATTGTCGTAGGAGATCCTAAACAGTCCATTTACAGGTTTACAGGTGCTGAAAAAACTGTTTATGACGGTTTTGATGCTATGATGGATGGCAAGCCGGATACCAATGCGGACTCTGTTTCCCTGGATACTAATTTTAGATCGAATAAGGATATAGTTGAATGGGTGAATGATAAGTTTTCAAAGCTTATGACGACCGGTTATTCCAATATGGATACTGACTGGGTGGTACAGGATAAAAATGCTTTGCATGGGGTGTACAGGTACGTGGCGAACCTTGGCAACGATGATAAGGGAAATCCTGTTAAATATAAAAGAGACGATGATGTTACAGCGGTAGTCAGTCTTATAAAGAAGCTTGTTGGAAATGTAAAATGCTTTGTCGAAGAACCGGTCAGAAATGCGGATGGAACATTTGGCGTGCCGTTCCTTCGTGAAATAAAGTATTCGGACATAATGGTTATCTGTAAGAATACTACAAGGATTGACAATTATGTTAAAGCCTTTGCGGCAAGTGGAATCCCTGTCAATGTCCAGGGGAAATTCATGGTATCAAATGACGAGATACTCCGTAACTTTGTGCTTTTGACGGAATATCTGTCCGGCAAAAAAAATAAGAAAAGCCGTATTGCAGCTGCACAGGTTTATTCCGGATTTGATGCGACCGGGGTTGATAAGGCAGATCTAAAAAAAGCAGAGGATGATTTAAGGGCTCTAAAGAAGTATTTCAGAGACAATTCAATGGATTCCGCGGCCATTATGCGATATCTTCTTGCGCATGAAGAACTGTTTTTACCAAAAGGCAAAACACAGAGCGCAGAGCGTGTAAGGGAATACAGAATCCGCCTCAATCAGATGGTTGAAACCTGTCTTATGAAATGCGACGGAGATATGTCACAGTTTTCCGAGCTGATGAATGTTTATATTGAGGGCGAGATAAAACGAGAGATACCTTTGGAAAGCAATGAAGATGCTGTAAGGCTAATGAATGTGCATCAGTCTAAAGGTCTTACCGGACAGATAGTGATTATTGCTGACAGGTCCAATCCTGAAAATTGCAGATACAGTGGCTTTAAAAATAATGGCAAATATTATCCCACGGTATCCTATAAAGAAAGTGGAATGGCAGACGGAAAGAATAAATTGATTCCGACATACGGCTGGGATGTTAATCGTATGAAACAGGCCTGGGATGAAGAATCTGCCGAAGCGATACGTCTTCAGTATGTTGCAGCAACCAGAGCTGCCCATGCGCTTATCATCATGCCGGTGGTGTTCGGTAATACTTATCCCAACGCATGGTTTTCGGACAAAATCTACCAGTATGATTCTCTAAAGGATGTTAATGAATGGATTGCAGAAAGAGAAGCCGACCCAAAAATATATAATCTGAAGTCTGCATCTTCCGGAATATCAAATGTACGCTTTACACTTAAACAGCTTGAATCAAATAAAGCTTCCGTAAATCTTGATATCCTTTCAAAGAGACAGCTTGTAAGTATTACCCCGAGTGGTTTGGAACCGGCAGGAGTGACGGGATTTCAGTATGGTGATGAAGGATTTGTTAAGGAAAAACGCCCCGGGGCCAATGTATTTGGTACAGTCATGCACAGGGTTTATGAGCTGATGTTTTGCGGATACGAACTGCTTAACGATTTGAATGCATCCGAGAGGTCTGGCCGTATAGAACGGCTGGTCAATATGGCAATTCTTGAATCGAAAGATGATATGCGGCCTGAGGACGATCCTAAAGATTTTTCTGAATATCTCATGTCGAAGATGCCGGAGTATTTTGAGAAAGTTATCGTACCTGTTATGAAGGATGCGGAGGAAATCTATCCCGAATATGCTTTTTCATTCTATGTGGCTGATGAGGAGAGGGCGGATTTTGTTTCAAGGTTTTCCGGTTTTCTGGAGAATGCAAAGGAAAAAACAGAAATCGGCAGTGAGACTATCTGGGTAAATGGAAAGGCTGACCTGGTCGTAAGAAAAAAGGACGGCAGCATAAAGGTTTATGATTATAAATCAGATGCTATGAACGGAAAACCTGCAGATGAATTTGTCGCTGCTATGAAGAAAAAATACGAGGGACAGCTTGCTCTGTATGAGTATGCCATAGGCAAAGCCTTTGAAGTGAGCAATGTGGATACCGAGCTGATAGACTTATATAGATTTTAGAAGGGGGATTTACTCATTATGGAAAAAGCAAAGTGGGAAAAATTCATAGACCAGAATATAGATATCATGATCGTAAGCGTATTGAAAACCTGTTCTGACAAAAACAATCCAAGAACGATCAATTTTATCAGAGAGGAGCTGGGAAACCGCTTCTTTGTGGGATCGGATGAAAATGCTTTTGGAGCCGGTACTGAAAAAGAACATATGAATAAGCGGATCAGAAGAAAGCTTTCCGAACTATGCGATCTGGGAAAAGTCTATGTCGGAGAATCTATAGATCCCATTACATGGCCTGAAGGGGTGCCGGCAGGACTGCCGCTGGATATATACAGGATTTTAGGAGGACGTGTCGTTGTTGCAGAAGAAGGGGATATGAAAGGGAAAAAAGCGGATCGTGAGTCGCACTCGAACTATTACTATTTCGAACCCATCCTTTCGGAAAGTGATGTACATTATATAAATTCAGCAGTGGAGAGTAACCACTACCTTTCAGGTGAGGAAAAGGAATACCTGGTTGCAAGAACAGCGGTAGCAGGCGGATACTGGGGCAGGAAAGGCTATGAAAAAAAGCTGGATTTTTACGATATATGGAGTACAAAACTTACTGAACTTCCACAGCTTTCACACCTTGGACTGCAGGCTGATGAAGAAGTCCCGGAACTGAGGATAGAGGATACAAGAGGGAAACTGCCGTCTGAGGGATCCACTATGCTCAAAAAAGTTATGATACTCAGGTATGCAGTGACGAATAAGCGCCAGATCGAAGTGGTGCAGGGAAATTACTCCCCGGGGAAAAACGGAACCCTTTGCTTTGTGGAAAGGGAAAACGGTAAAAAGATCAGGCTGAATCCATACGCAATGGTTTCGCAGAAGGGACAGCTTTATCTCATCGCAACCTGTGTGGATGAGCAGATAATAAAGCATTACCGGATAGACCGCATTATGTCCCTCAGGGTCCTTTCTCAAAAAGAAAAAAGAGAAGAAATCCCTGATGACTTAAAGAATAATTATTTCAAAAAAAATAAGTTCCAGCCGGAGGCGTATATTTCTGCATATCCTCTGATGAGGTATGCACCTGATGATAAACGCATAGACTTTACCTTCCGTTGTCAGGCAAATGTGGTTTCTTTAGCAGTGGATAATTTCGGCAAAGCCCTTAATATTGAAAAGGATGAGTCAGAGGATTATGTAAGGATCACAGTCCATAAAAAAAGCTATATCAATGCCAGACAATTCCTGATACAGAATTGTGATTTCGTGACTCCTCTGGAACCTGTTGAGCTGGTTCAGGATGTCAAAACTACATTGCAGGAAGCTATAAAGCGCATAAGCCAATAGTCCGATATATGATATACATGGAGTTCATTTACAGGCCAATAGGTGAGCTCCGTGAATAAAACAGCGGACACATGGATGTGGATGAAACAGGAAAACGGATATTCTTGTTTTGTCTGCATCTTCTTATTTTACGGGGAAGGAACCTTTTAAGGTGAGAGGTGGATGCTTCATAAGGAGGTCATTATATGATCATTAGTTCCGGTACCGTAAATATGGGATCGGCGCGGAGCTTTTCCAAGGCCTCAAGCCGGGGGCGGAGCATGACCATTACCGGTACTTCCGGTTCTGCTTCTATGTGGAATTTTTCCGGAAGGCTCATGTCCGGCAGAAGTGTCAACGGAGTCAGCGGCGCAGCCGCTTCCGATCCGTATGTGCTTGCAAGCGTAACGGATCAGAAAGGCAAGGAGAGTTTTAAAAACAGTTTAAAGTCATTCGCAGATGGAACTGTAACCGGAATGGATGAAATGTCTGCCGGTGATATGCTCTACAGCAATCTCAAGACATCGGTATCAAACAGGTACCGTGCAGAGGATGAGGAGAGATCATTGGAGCAGATAAGGCATGAGAGCCTGTTGTACCTTCTGCAGAGACTGCGCCAGATCCTTTTCGGCAAGGGATACGAGGCAAAATCAGGCATGGAGGGACAACAGTCATATTCTTCAAATTACGGAAGTGATGGGAGAGTGCCTATAGCTTCATACAGCGAGTATGCTTCCTATGAGGAGACTGAAAGGACGGACTTTTCTACTGTCGGTAAGGTCATTACGGCTGATGGCAGGGAGATTGATTTTAACTTGAGCCTCACCATGAGCAGGAGTTTCAGGGAAGAATACATGAAGCAGACGGACATCTATGCGGACAACGCCCTTAATGTAATGGATCCCTTAGTTATTAACCTGCGGGGGAATATTGCAAATGTATCCGATGAAAAGGTATTCTTCGACCTGGATTCCGACGGGGAGCCCGACAGTATATCCAGACTTAACTCAGACAGTGGTTATCTGGTACTGGACTTAAACGGTGACGGCATCATCAATGACGGAAGCGAGCTTTTCGGAACTTCATCGGGTGACGGATTTGCGGACCTGGCTAAATATGATGAGGACGGCAACGGCTGGATAGATGAGGCGGACAGCATATACAGCAGACTCCGTATCTGGGTGACGGAGGATGATGGTTCACAGTCCCTGTATACTCTTAAGTCTGCGGATGTAGGCGCAATATGCCTGCAGAAACAGTCAACGGACTTTTCGCTTAAGTCGCTGTATGACAACCGAACCAACGGGCTTATCCGGGAGACCGGTGTATTCCTGCATGAGGACGGAAGCGTGGGAACCATTCAGCACCTGGATCTGGTGAGGTAGAGGAAGGCAGCCTCGCTGCCGCTTGATAGAATACATATGGAACGGGTCTGTTTGTCGGATATAGACTGATTATGCAGATACGAAAAGCACAATTGAAAAAGCAGGATAGGGTGAAAAACTATCCTGCTTTTCATATCTTTTGTTCTATATCATATAGTCGCTTTTACAGCATGTGCCAAATAAGTGTTTTTTATGCTTCTGCGTTTTTCTTTCTATTAACCAGCGCTGCACATATCAGCAGAGCAACGGCATACAGAACACCTGCTACAACAATGACCACATTGTAATCCTTATTGCTATGATTGAGTATTATCTCTGACAGGTTGTTGCCGGTGATCCCGGCTACTGCCCAGGCAGACAGTGCGAGACCGTGTATCTTTGAGATATTTTTCATTCCGAATCTTGAATCAAGAAGCGCAGGCAGAGTAGAGAAGCCGCCGCCGTAGCCTAAGTTTATGACCATGAGCATCACGATCACCAGCATGCCGAAGGGGAGGAATCTTGTAAGCAGCGTCACCAGGATGCAGGAGATGAAGATTATGTTATATACCAAAGCTCTGTCTTTCATTTTGTCGGAAATGGTAGAGTATCCTATTCTTCCAAGAGCGTTGCAGAGTGCCGTTACTGAAGGCACGATACTTACTATGAGGGGAAGTATTGCGAGTGCTGCAAATCTGTCATTTAAGAGCTGTTTCTCATAAGGGATGAGCATAAGACCGCAGTGAATATTTATATAGAATATAAGCCATATGCCGACGAAAGTCTTATTCTTAAACATAGACATTACATTGAATCCGTCATCAGCCGCTTTGTTTTCCACCCAGCCTTCGGGCTTCTTTAAAAGCATATGACCGGCATACATCATCACGAAATATGCGCCGCCAAGTATTAAGAACATGGGCGCAATACCGAATTTATTCTGAAGGAATTCCATGATGGGAGTGGCGATGGCTTTTGCCAGTCCGAAACCCATGATGGAAATGCCCGTGGCCAGTCCCTTGTTGTCCTTGAACCAGAGCATAAGTGTCTTGACCGGAGTAAGATATCCGATGCCCAAGCCTATGCCCATGATGCATCCGTAGAAGAGGTACAGAAGGACCAGCGCCGGTATGCCCTTGAAGAACATTATCGTAAGGCCTGTACCTATCATTCCGGTGGTAAAGAAAATTGCGGACATCAGTGAGGATCTGTGGATATTCAGCTCGACCAGTCGGCCTGCGAAAGCGGCGGACATTCCAAGAAAGAATATTGCCAGACTGAAGGCCCAGCCAACGGAGAAACCATCCATCCCTATGGTCTGTGCGATTGCCTCCTTAAATGTGGAAAAGCAGTAGACTGTTCCTATGGAGCAGTGTATCAACAGTGCCGGTACGGCAGCTCTCATCCACTTGTTGTTCATGACGATCACCCTGTTTCCTTTCATCAAAGTGCTTTGAATCTGTATAGACAGTTACGGTTGCCCCCCTGCGACAGTATGATTATATAGTGTACGGGTAAAAATACAATGTCAAAGGGAAATAAAAAAAGGTGTAATGCGGGTGGTTTTTTGTTGATTTTTGTCAATAACGGATAAAAAAATTAGTGATAATAAATGAAAAGCAGCGCACTTGCAGTAAAACTGCGTAAGACAGCCCATACAAAAAGTGGTAAAATACAATAAATATGGCCTTTAGGGCGGTATTAAAACAGATGGGAAAATGTTACATCGGAGGTTTTTATGGCAGACAGAGCAGATGTGTTGATAATAGGTGCGGGCCCCGGCGGCATATTCAGTGCGTATGAGCTGGTGAAGCTTAATCCAAAACTTAAGATATCGGTTTTTGAATCGGGGAATCCGCTTGAAAAAAGAAAGTGTCCCATAGACGGTGTAAAGGTGAAAAGCTGCGTAGGCTGCAAGCCATGTTCCATAATGAACGGTTTTGGCGGAGCAGGTGCTTTTTCCGATGGTAAATACAATATAACGAACCAGTTTGGCGGCACACTCTTCGAGTATATAGGAAAGAAAAAAGCCATAGAGCTGATGGAATATGTTGATGATATCAATATGAGCCATGGCGGCGAAGGTACGAAGCTTTATTCCACCGCGAATACCGATATCAAGAAGCTCTGCCTTCAGAACGACCTGCATCTCCTGGATGCGTCGGTAAGGCATCTGGGCACGGATATAAATTATGTAGTGCTTGAGAATATTTTCAATGAACTCAAAGATAAGGTGGATTTTCATTTCCTTTCTCCTGTTGAAAAAGTCGAAAAGACAGAAGACGGCTACAAGATCAAGGTCGGTGACGAATATCATGAGGGAGCGTGCTGCATAATCTCTGCCGGCCGGAGCGGAAGCAAGTGGATGGAGACAGTCTGCCGTGATATGAATATTCCCACAAAGTCGAACCGTGTGGATATCGGCGTCAGGGTAGAGCTTCCTTTTGAAGTTTTTTCACATCTGACAGACGAGCTGTACGAGAGCAAGATCGTATACCGCACCGCAAAGTACGGTGATCTGGTACGCACATTCTGTATGAATCCCAAGGGAGCTGTAGTAAATGAAAATACAAACGGCATAGTGACTGTTAACGGACACAGTTACGAGGATCCGGAAAAGCAGACTGAGAATACCAATTTTGCGCTGCTTGTGGCAAAGCATTTCTCGGAGCCTTTCAAGGACAGCAACGGATATGGCGAAAGTATCGCAAAGCTTTCCAATATGCTGGGGGGCGGCGTAATAGTGCAGCGGTTCGGTGATCTCATCACCGGACACAGGAGCACCCAGTCCAGAATAGATGAAGCTTTCATTACGCCAACACTTGCGGCTACGCCGGGGGATCTAAGTCTCGTGATGCCCAAGCGTATACTGGACGGTATCATAGAGATGATCTACAAGCTGGACAAGATCGCACCGGGTACGGCTAACGATGATACACTGCTTTACGGCGTGGAGGTCAAGTTCTACAATATGGAGGTTGCCATTGATGAGAATCTGGAGACACCTTATAAGAATCTCTTTATAATAGGTGACTGCAGCGGCATTACCCACTCCCTTTCCCATGCATCAGCCAGCGGTGTGCATGTGGCAAGGTACATAGCGGGTAACTATTCATGATAGCACGAAGCACCTGCTGTTTAGGCCATACACGGAGTAAATTATGTGATGGCAGGCCGCTATTTGCATAGCCAGTCTTCAATTGCGGACTGCCGTAACAGGAATATATCAAGTAGTTCTGAACAGTTACTGTTACGGAACAGAGTGAGAAATAAATAAAATGCCTGCGGTGTAACGCAGGTAAAAAATTTGCAGAGGAGTTTTTATTATAATGAAGGTTGTGGTTTTAGCCGGAGGGACAAGCACTGAGCGCGAGGTTTCACTTATCTCCGGAGCAGGCATATACAGGGCGCTTAAGTCAAAGGGGCATCAGGCAGTTTTACTTGATGTATATCTGGGAGCAGATATTTCCCGCGATGAGATAGGAAATGTCTTTGATATGGACAGGGACTGGGCTGAGGGCATTGAGGATATAAAGGAAGAAAGCCCTGATCCGGAGGCCGTGAAAAAGATGCGTACTGACAGCCTCAAGACTTTCTTCGGGCCGAATGTTGTTGAGATATGCTACATGGCGGATGTGGTATTTATGGCGCTTCACGGCGCAAACGGTGAGGACGGCAAGATACAGGCGGCCTTTGAACTGCTTGGCATTCCTTACACAGGGACGGATTATTTAAGCAGCGGTATCTGCATGAATAAAATCATTGCAAAGGATATAATGCGTGTGAACGGCCTGCCTACCCCGGAGGGATATGGACTTTTCATCGGGGATGAAGTGCGTGAGATAGGCTATCCTGCAGTAGTCAAGGCAAATAACGGCGGTTCTTCCGTGGGAACATATATTGTAAATAACCGAAAAGAGCTGGACGAAGCCATAAAGGCGGCGGCAGCTTTCGATGACTATGTTGTGATAGAGAAATTCGTAAAGGGCAGGGAATTCACCTGCGGTCTGATAGACGGGAAGGCGCTTCCAATAGTGGAGATAATGCCGGTTGAAGGCGGATATGATTATAAGAATAAGTACCAGAAGGGGATGACCAATGAGGTATGTCCCGCTGAGCTGTCCGCTGAGAAGACAGAAGAGATACAGCGTACTGCCGAGAAGATATACAAGGCCTTAAGGCTTCATGCCTACGCAAGGTTGGATTTTATGATGGGTGAGGATGGAAATATTTACTGTCTGGAGGCAAATACGCTTCCCGGTATGACACCCACGTCCCTCCTTCCCCAGGAAGCAGCCTGCGTAGGGATGGACTACGGGGAATTATGTGAGAAACTGATGGAGATAGCATTAAGAGACTACAAGGGAAGACCGGGACTGTAGGGAACGCAGAGCCCGCCGGGTTTATATGGACCGGGTGTGGCGGAAAGCAGCGAGGTGACAGATCATTATGAAAAACATGACAATCGAAAATATCGCAGAAGCATGCAGCGGCGAGATACATGGCGAGTATAACGAAGCGGCGGAGGCTTCCTGCGTAGTCATTGATTCAAGGCTTATCGAGGAGGGTGGCGTCTTCATAGCCGCGAAAGGTGAGCGTGTGGACGGACACAGCTTTATCGGTCAGGTTTTTGAAAAAGGTGCTCTTGCTGTAGTATGCGAGGAGCTGCCGGAAAATCCTGCAGGCCCATGTATTCTGGTGGATAACAGTCTCCTGGCACTTAAATATATTGCGGCATTTTACAGGGAACAGCTCGACTGTCACGTGATAGGCATAACCGGCAGCGTGGGCAAGACCAGCACTAAGGAGATGGTGGCTTCGGTGCTTTCCCAGGGGAAAAAAGTCTGTGCCACTGAGGGTAATCACAATAATGAAGTAGGAGTGCCGCTTACGATCCTGCGGATACGTGACGATGATGAATGTGCCGTGGTGGAAATGGGCATAAACCATTTTGAAGAGATGACCAGACTTTCCCATATTGCGAGACCTGATACCGTGCTGATCACGAATATAGGAGAGTGCCACCTGGAAAACTTAGGTGACAGGGACGGTGTATTAAAGGCGAAATCAGAGATATTCGAGTATTTCACGGGAAAAGGCGGCATCATACTTAACGGCATGGATGATGAGCTCAATACGATAACGGAAGTGAAGGGCATCAAGCCAATAAGGTTCGGTTTTTCCGGTATGACGGAGGGACGTGCACCTGACTACAGAGCAGACAATGTGCAGGACTGCGGACTGTACGGAAGTGACGTGACCATAAAGGGACCGAAGGCTTTCAGGATAAATGTCCATATCCCTCTGTCGGGCGACCACATGATACTTAACGCTACTGCTGCGGCAGCAGTGGGACAACTCTTAGGACTAAAGAGCAAGCAGATAAAGACCGGTATAGAATCCGTAAAGGCGACGGGGGGCAGGAGCAACATAATAAAGTCCGGCAAGCTTACCATAATAGATGACTGCTACAATGCAAATCCTACTTCCGTCAGGGCGGCCATAGACCTTTTATGTAAGGCCGAGGGCAGGAAGATGGCTGTGCTT
The DNA here is from genome assembly GCA_002393955.1 of Lachnospiraceae bacterium UBA4364. GTDB lineage: Bacteria > Bacillota > Clostridia > Lachnospirales > Lachnospiraceae > NK4A136. Next base: position 114,288 of record DGSK01000067.1, read on the forward strand.
GGCGATATGTACGAGCTGGGTGGTCATGAGAACAAGCTTCACGCTGACATAGGCGCATATGCAAAGGAGAGAGGCGTGGATGTGCTCATCTGCGCAGGACCGTTATGCAAGTCCATGGCAGAGGCTTTTGACGGTGCGCTCTGGTACAAGGATACCGATGAAGTATGCCGGATGATAAGAAGGCAGGTAAGGGCCGGCGACACGATCCTCATCAAGGCCTCACACGGCATGCATTATGAGAAAGTGGTAGAGAGCATAACCTGAGAAGAAAACTGCATGGATCGGTAGTCAGGTTTTTGAAAAAATAGTGATAAATAAAAATGGGAACAGTTTATATTACAGGGCATAAGAATCCGGATCTTGACAGTGTGTGCAGTGCATATGGATATGCAAAGCTTATGACATTGCAGGATCCCGAGAATACATATATTCCTGTCAGATGCGGACATCTGTCTGACAGCACCAGAAGCATACTCGAACAGCTTGATACGGATATTCCGGTATACATGCGTGATGTGTATCCGAAGGTCAGGGATGTGATGCTTAGGAGCGGCCATAAGATAAATGCAGCCGATCCACTGACTTCTGTAGCGGCTGTATATGGGGAGGATACTCCCAGTGCTATACCGGTGTACGAAAATGATGATTTTTACGGTCTGCTTACCGTGGATGATATTACCAACTGGACGATGCGTGAGCTTTCCCGGGATAATAAGATCACTTCGATACCGAAGGTGCGTGAGATCATGACTCCTCAGGGTGACGCCATAGATGCGGATGAGCTTTTTGATGAAGCGAAGAAACTCTTACAGAATTCCGGAAAGCGCGGACTCCCGGTATATGATGAAAACGGGTATGCAGGCTATGTTACCAGAAGGTGTTTTTTAAATGTTCCAAGAAAAAATGTGATACTGGTGGACCATAACGAATCCAGGCAGAGCATACGAGGAATAGAAACAGCCAATATAGTCGGGATAATAGACCACCACAGACTCGATGCGATCAAGACAGAGCAGCCTATATTTATCTGTGCAGAACCTTTGGGAAGTACCTGCACCATAGTTTATCAGCAGTACATAAGGAACAACCGCACTCCGGATCCGGTGACTGCCAAGGTACTCCTGACGGGACTTATCTCCGATACACTTATCTTAAAGAGCCCCACTACTACCGGTGATGATGTGGTGGCTGCTCATGTCCTTGCATCTATGTGTAAGGTGAATCTTGAGGAGTACGGACTGTCGATGTTCTCACGTGTTGAGGGACTGAAGGAACGTGATCCCGAGACAGCGATACTGTCGGATTTCAAGACATATACCGAAAATGGTTTGCGTATAGGGATCGGCCAGTGCGAGGTTACGACGCTCAAGGATATTGCGGATTATAAGAATGATTATGCGGATGCACTTGAAAAGGTACGGGTTGCACAGGGACTTAACTGGGCGGTACTTATGGTGACGGATGTCATACATGAGCACAGCGCCCTTCTCTGCACAGAGCACAGATGCAACAGATGCCTGCCTTACGAGGCTGTCGATAAGAATGTATATGACATGCCGCATGTAATGAGCCGTAAGAAACAGCTTCTGCCTGAGATAATACACGCGGTGGGTGATATGTAAATTACTCCCCAAGCATCTTTGTGATCCTTCCGGCAACGGATTCTTTGCAGCGAATCTGCATGAAGATGCCCTCATCAAGATAGTCCAGTCCGGATACTGCCGCGTTATCCATGATATATGCCTGGACATTTCCTTTACTGTAAGGGATCATAAGCTCCATACTGACATTTCCGGTATCCAGTTTCTCGGCTACAATGGAAGTAAGAAAAGTAATTGATTCCGGTTCCTTTGCGGAAATGTAGATGTTTTCATTTATATCGCCGTCTACAGTGGTTTCTTTCAATCCACGTCTCGGATAATCTACAGGAGGGTCGCATTTATCAGCCTTGTTGAATACGGTTATCATTGGAATGCCGCCTGCACCCAGCTCATTTATTATACTCTTTGTGACTTCTATGTGGTCGTGGGCATATTCATCGGAAGCATCCACAACCTGCAGGAGCAGGTCTGTCTCCGTCACTTCTTCCAGTGTTGATTTAAAAGCTTCCACTAAGGATGTGGGAAGATGTCTTATGAAACCTACGGTATCGGATAAAAGAAACTCTTTTCCCTTTTCAATGCGTATCTTTCTTACGGTGGTATCAAGGGTTGCGAATACCATATCGGCCTCGAATACCTTCTTATCCGATCTTGCTGTATCGTTTTTGAATCCTTCTATAAGGGAGTTCATTATGGTGGATTTGCCGGCATTGGTATAGCCGACAAGTGCTACCAGCGGGATTCCGGAATTCTGCCTCTTTTTGCGCTGGGTTTTCCTTTCCTTGCTGACCTCCTTTATCTCGCGTCTTAGTTCTGCAAGACGGCTGTCGATGGTACGCCTGTCGATTTCTAACTGCTTTTCGCCTTCACCTTTGCTGGAAAGGGCGCCGGAGGCACCGCCCTGACGGTTCTGTGTTTCCCACATGCCAATGAGGCGGGGCTTCAAGTAGCTGAGTTTTGCTAATTCTACCTGGAGCTTCGCTTCCCTTGAGCCGGCGCGCCGTTCAAATATGTCAAGTATCAGTCGTGTACGGTCGGTTACCGGTTTTTTTATCACTTTCTGCAGGTTTCTTATCTGTGAAGGGGAGAGGGTATCATTAAAAATGATCCTTTCGGCCTCCATATCCTCTGCATAGAATGCAATTTCTTCTGCCTTTCCCGACCTGACATAAAGGGCTTTATCTACCTGGGGAAGCTGTTGCGTAATGGTATAGACGGGAGTCATATTGCAGGCCTTTGTCAGTTCGGCCAGCTCATCCAGTGAATGGTAAAAATCTTTTTCCGAAGTATACTCCACGCCCTCGGTATTATATACGCCTACCAGTATTACCGGTTCCTCGTCGCCTTCGGGAGACTGTATATTCCATATTTCATCAGCGCCAAAAAATGCTGCCATTTTATTCTCCTTTCGCCTCCTATCAGATTTTCAGTCGATTTAAATCATACTATGATTCAAGGGCTATCGTCCACTTTTTTTATAACATACGGCCGGTGATCATTCAGGGCGGGGATTCCGTTTATCCCGCTGAAAGAGTTCTGTAAAAAAAACATATGTGACATATGTAAAATACAAAATCCGGTTGCGAACGAAAGTTATAATTATTACAATTATACAGTTATTACTAAAACTTCCCACATATAGTCTGTGGAAAGAGAACGACGACTCGCATATGCACCGGAACCGATGCAA
>DGSK01000037.1 GCA_002393955.1 Lachnospiraceae bacterium UBA4364
AGCAATCTACGAGATAACTATGTCGGCACAGAGTAATCTGTGATCCACGCCTTTAGACGGTAGTGCTCACGGCGGACCATTGACCTGTCGGTAACCAATCCACGTATATCAGAGTGGCCAATGCCGGGAACTGATACCCCGAGGCTCTTTCCAGATGCCTTCAGTAACAATTAAATAAGTTTGTGGTGACTCCCTGTAAGTTTTCTCTTGACAGGAGGTCATTACATATCAGTTGAGTAATTCAACAGAGCGCAGCCCCTTTTTTTCAACTCTTTTACTGTTTCAGCGTAATCGCCGTCCGATGTAACAAGGTATTGCTTTTTTATGCCCTTTTTAGCATCCAATTGAAATTTTCTCACTGCAGACCACCACCATTTTGGTGGGGATGCGATTTCGTTGATAATGATAAAATTTACATATTAGTGATACGGAATACGTTGGCGATAAGGAGAACTGAAATGTTTTGTCAGAAGTGCGGCACAGAAAACAGTGATGACAGCAGGTTCTGCAAAAAGTGCGGAGCAAGCTTAGGGGTACACATTGACTTGTTCTCGAAAAAAGAGTCAAAACGCTGGGAAGTATGGAAAAGGATAAATGATCTTGTTGCCCTGGTGGGAAGCATATTAATGCTGGCAAGTGTTTTTCTCCCTACGATATCAGCAAGCATTCTGGGAACCGTCGTTTCCAGCCGCCTGATTGAGGGTGATGGAAAGATTCTGTTAATACTGTTGCTGGTGGTAATATCAATGCTGTTTCTTAGGATGGAGCCGCCGTTTTATGTTTTTTCCGGATTGTCAGTCGTGTTGACGGTAGCAGAGTTTTTTAATATCAATTCCAGGCTGAAAAACAAGGTGTGGGGGGATCTTGAATTATCCAAAATGGTTACATATGAAAGCGGCTTTTACCTTTTGATATTGGGGTTGATTGTGCTTATCATTGCAGTGGTGTTAAAGGCAAAAGAGGATATTACCAGAAGGAAAGCTAGGAAAAACAAGCCTGCTGCTGAAAGTGCGCAAGGATAAGTTTGGAAGGAAGATATTACTTCGGGAAAATCATGATATGTTCTGGGAGGCAAAGAAAACAGCAAGCTTAAATGAGCTTTATGCAGGAAGGCTGGAGTTTTTGCAGAACAATTATTACGCATATGAGGATTGTGCTTTGGTAGGGACCAAGGGATACACCTTTGAAGGCCCGTTTTATCTGGATGGATACGGACATGTATGCGGCTGGGACGAAAAAGAAGCAGAACATGCCGACGAATGTACTTCAGAATAAAAGCATCTTTACAAAGATGGCAGAGAAATATGGAGCGGAACAGGTGATCTACGGACATTGCCATGGTGAAAGAAGGTTTCACGACAGTATTCGTGGTAAGAAGCATGGGATCCGTTATTCGCTTGTATCCGGTGACTGCCTTCGGTGGCATCCGATGAAAGTGCTGTAGGATGAAGAAAGTATCATGCAATTTCTGATCAGAGCATATGATGGCGAAGGAAAACTGGATGCAAGGCATTATTTATATCTGCTTTTGTTGGAATACCCGGAATGCCACCCATCCTTGTTACACACAATCCACCTGAAGTATTGCCATACTTTAAAGCAGTTTCAATTATTGTTTCGTTTATATCTGCAACGGATGTCACCTTTTGCATAACAAGACTTGATAAGAATCCGCCCCAGAAAGCATCACCTGCCCCGGTAGCATCCACAGCCTTTACTTTCATACTTTCAATAACCGCACTTTTTCCTTTATAGTAATATTTTGAGCCTTTTGAGCCCAGAGTTTCAATAACTGCAGTAATACCGTATTCATTCATAAAAGTCTCGATGTTATCTTCTCCACCGACGAAAAGTAATTCTTCATCTGATATCTTAAGCAGATCAACATAAGGAATTATTTCTTTGATAATATCAAGGCATGCAGCTTCACTGTGCCATACGGCATCCCTGTAATTAATATCGAAACTGATTATAGCACCTGCTTTTGATGCATTTTTTACTGCTTCAATATAGGTACTTCTTGCAGGCTCATTTGTAAGAGAGAATGAACCGGTATTAAAGATAGTACAGTTTGCCGCATCGTCCCGGTTGTAATCATCAGGTCTGATTAATAAATCTGCTCCGGGTTTCCTGGTAAAAGTAAAGGATCTTTCGCCATTTTCATATAAAGTAACAAATGCCATAGTGGTTACAGCTTCATCAGTTAGCTTATTACAAAGAGGTGTAATATTGTTTTCTGTTAAAGTAGCCTGCAATCGTCTGCCAAAGTCATCATTACCAACCATACCCAGAAATCCGACTTTTAGACCATTTCTGGCAGCGCTTACTGCAACATTGGCAGGTGCTCCGCCGGGATTAGCAGTATAAGTATGGGCTTCCTTGCAAGGTGTAAAGTCAATCAACAATTCACCGGCACTGATAATATCATATAATCTGTTCATATTATTTCCTTTCTGATAATTTTATACGGAAGAACCTTCACAAATTTCGTAGCCCAGCATAAGTGACTTGCATGGAGCGTCAGGATTGGCAAGTTTTTCCAAAAGCATCTTTGCTCCCTCCATGCCGCATTCCTTATAGAAAAATCTGATCGTAGTTAATGGATGCATCAGAACCTGACCGGCTGTGTTATTACCAAAACCTGCAACCGCAACCTTTGACGGGATATTTATACCATGTTTATTAAGGTATTGAACGGCTCCTAAAGCAATAGTATCTGTAGCACAAACAATAGCATCTATATCGGGATGTTCCTTAAGAAGCATCGCGGTATTCTGATAACCGTTATCAATAGTGAAATCACCGGAGCAAATATATGTTTTTACCCCGCTTGCAGAATTAGCCGCATCCAGGAAACCGTTTTTTCTGAGAACACCCACAGCTTTATCTTTATCTGTTACACCGATATATCCGATATTTTTATGATTTTTGCCAAGAACATATTTTGTAAGGTCAAGGGATGCATTGTAATCATCATGATAAATGCAGGATGCATATGAAACATTTTGTCCGAGGACTACAGTCGGAACAGTTGTATTTCGGAATGCTTTAGCGTGTTCTTTTGTAGAAACGGTACCGAGATTAATGATTCCATCAACAAAATTTTCATTAAAAGTGTGGATATATTCCAGTTCCTTACGTTCATTGTTAAATGTATTGGCAAGTAATATCTGATATCCGTTTTCCGACAGAACGGTGCTTATTCCATCAACTATTTGAGATATGGAAGAGGAATTGATTTTTGGAATGATTACACCTATCAGTTTGCTTTTTCCGGTTCTGAGTGTCTGAGCCTGGGAAGAAGGTTTGTAACCGGTTTCTTCTATTACAGTTTTAATCTTTTCTTTTTTTTCTTCGCTTAAGTAGCCATTGTTAAGATATCTTGATACAGAAGCAGGAGAAACGCCTGCCATTTTAGCAATATCGCTTATTTTCATATATTTAATGATCCTTTCCAAAGCAAAATATAGTGCTTTAGTATGAAATAAATGTGAAAGAGATATGAAATCAGTTTCACAAAATAATAATATAAAAACTGATCCTAAAAATCAATACATTATAAAAAAAAATAATTCCTATTGTTTAAGTAGTACAGAAATAGCAATAAAAATTGTTAATTTATGATAATTTACACAAAAGAATCAAAAAGTATATAATTGCATTAAGAACTGAAAACGATTTCACATTTTAAAACGCAGCGCTATGTATTAAACAAAGAACTAAAAAAGACTACACAAAGGATTTTATGGAGGATCAATTATGGATTACAGGAAATGTGCATCCGATATCTTAACAGAGATCGGCGGAAAAGATAATCTTGTATCAGCAGCACATTGTGCAACAAGATTAAGACTTGTAATTGCAGACAATGCAAAAGCAAGTAAAGAAAAATTAGAGAATATCGATGGTGTAAAAGGAGTATTCGAGGCAGCAGGCCAGCTCCAGATAATCATCGGTACAGGAACAGTAAACAAAGTATATGATGAGTTTATTGATTTGGCCGGAGTTGCTGCAGCTTCTAAAGATGATGTTAAGCAGGCAGCAGCGGCAAAGCAGCCCATGTGGAAAAGAGCTATAAAGACAGTAGGAGATGTATTCGTACCTATCCTTCCTGCCATTGTAGCATCCGGTCTCCTTATGGGTATTGTTGAAGCGCTTGGCAAGATTGAATCACTTAATTTTAACGGAACAGCCTGGTATCAGTTCCTTGATATGATGTCAGCTACAGCATTTGCCTTCCTTCCGGTTATTGTTGCTATTTCGGCAGCCAAAGTATTCGGAGCTAATATTTATCTCGGAGCAGTACTCGGACTTATGATGGTCCATCCTTCATTGTTAAATGGCTGGAACGTAGGTAGCGAAGATGCCATTATGAGTATGTTTGGAACCACATCTATTCCAACCTGGAATCTGTTTGGAAATATACAAATAGGCGGATATGTATTAGGTTCGATTTCAAGACATGGATACCAGGGTCATGTAATACCGATTGTTATAGCAATATGGGTACTTGCCAAGATTGAAAAGTGGCTACACAAGAAGGTACCTGAGATGTTAGATCTTTTCGTGGTACCCATTACATCAATATTTTTAACATCACTTGTAACATTTATGGCTATAGGACCTGTGTTTTCACTTCTTGAAAACTATGTGCTTGAAGGAGCAAAGTTCCTTATTACCAACCCGTTTGGAGCAGTAGTGATAGGTGCTCTGTATCCGGTAACAGTAGTTATGGGTCTTCACCATATGTATAATGGTATTGAGAGCGGTATGCTTGCCCAGGCAGGTGGCTTCAATACATGGATGCCGGTTGCAACAGCAGCCAACTTTGCTCAGGCAGGTTCTTCACTTGCAGTAGGTATTAAATCAAAGAATGCAAAGACAAAGTCAGTAGCTATACCGGCAGCTCTTTCTGCTTCACTCGGTATTACCGAGCCGGCTATCTTCGGTATCAACCTCAGGTATATGAAGCCGTTCGTTTGTGCTATGATCGGTGCAGCAGTAGGTGGCGGATTTGCAGCATACGCAGGACTCAAGGCTACAGCGTATGGCGTTACCGGCTTCCCGGGCTTCCTCATTATTACAAATATTCCGGCATACGCATTACTTCTCCTTATATCAGGTGGTGTGGCATTTACACTTACACTTATCTTTTGGAATGAAGAGAAGAAAGAAGAAAAAAAGATCGAGTCTGAAAAGACAGAAAAAACAGTTAAAGCAGAAACTAAAGAAAATACGGTTTATGCTCCCTGCAACGGAGAGGTTATCCTTCTTGAGCAGGTGGCAGATGAAACATTTGCATCAGGTGCCCTTGGTAATGGTTGCGCTATAGTCCCCAAAGAAGGAGTTGTAAAAGCACCTTTTAACGGAACGGTAACTATGGTATTTGATACCGGTCATGCAGTAGGACTTATGTCAGATGATGGCATAGAGCTTCTTATCCACGTAGGTATTAATACGGTTGAACTTGACGGAAAACATTATGAGAAGCTGGTATCAATGGGAGAAAAGGTTAGTATGGGCACACCACTTCTTAAGTTTGATATAGAAGCAATCAAAGCAGCCGGATATGATATTACAACACCGGTTATAGTCACAAATGCAGATGATTATAAAAATATCGACAAGCCCAATACGGGTAAAACGGCAGCGGGAAGTGAACTCTATACAGTAAGCAAATAAAACAGGAATCAGATGGATAAAATAAAAAGTTATATTCCGAAATTACATATTATGCCACCGACAGGCTGGCTAAACGATCCCAACGGATTATGCCAGCTGGGTGGTCTGTATCACATATTTTTCCAATATTCTCCGGACACTCCTCTTGGAGCTTTAAAGAGCTGGGGACAGTATATAACTAAAGATTTTCTCACTTATGAGTACACAGGTGAGTATATGAAACCGGATATACCTGAGGATAAGGATGGAGTTTATTCCGGCTGTGGCCTGGTACATGGGAATGAGATATATACTTATTATACCGGCAATGTAAAGATGGAAGGCGATTATGACTATGTTTACAAAGGCAGAGGACACAATGTTATCCTTGGCCGGTCCAGAGATGGTATTCATTGTGATGATAAAAAGGTACTTCTGACCAATAATGATTATCCTTCCAATATGTCCTGCCATGTAAGAGATCCAAAAGTATTTAAGCAGGATGACAAATATTATATGGTGCTTGGCGCAAGGACCAATGAAGATGCCGGCTGTGTGATGATATATTCTTCAGAAGACATGTTTAACTGGGAGTTTGAGCGATTCGTAGACTCGGCTGACAGGTTTGGTTTTATGTGGGAATGTCCGGATTTGTTTACATTAGCAGATAAGCATATCCTCTCATTCTCGCCGCAAGGGCTTGATGCAGAGGAATACAGATATCAAAACTTGTTTCAGTCAGGCTATATGGTTCTTGATGACAAGCCCTGGGATATGAACTGCAAAGGTTTTTCGGATAGAAAAAGAGAGGGAATATCCCCGGCATCATATGTAGTAGATGAAAATAAATTTACAGAATGGGATATGGGTTTTGATTTTTATGCACCGCAAAGCTTCGTGGATGAAAAAGGCAGAACCATCCTTATAGGCTGGATGGGAATACCCGGTGCAGACTATGACCATGACCCGTCTATAGAAGAAGGCTGGCAGCATATGCTGACACTGCCAAGAGTGCTCACATATGATAATACTCTGGGAATAGTGAGACAAAATCCTGTAGAGGAGATTCAAAATCTCAGGGACGGCGTTGTTGCAGGTGATATGGATGGAAATTATGACCTTCCGGGGATATATGAACTTGCAGGAAAGTCTGCTACCGGATTCTTTGAGATAATATTTGACAGCTCTTTGGTATTTAAGGCAGACGACCGGGAAGTGAGTTTGAAATTTGCAGGAGATACCGGATATGGCAGAAGCATCCGCAAGATAAAAATGTCATGCAAAGTGCAAAACATCAGAATAATATCAGATGTATCAGCGGTGGAAATATATATAAATGATGGTCAGTATGTAATGACTACAAAGCATTATCCAAAGAAGGATATGAAAAGAGAGCTTAAGATAACAGGAGATATGGATTTAACTTGTTATAAGCTAAAGAGTATGGTGTTCAAAAAGTAGCAAAAAACAAAAATTATTAGGAGGATTGAATATGATTAAATAAAGAGTATGGTGTTCAAAAAGTAGCAAAAAACAAAAAAATATTAGGAGGATTGAATATGATTAAATTTGATTATGTAATTACAGACGCAGTTGGAATCCATGCAAGACCTGCAGGAGCACTTGCCAAAAAAGTAAAAGAATATCAGTCAAAAGTCGTAATTGGTAAGGGTGATAAATCTGCAGAGGCTCAGAAGCTCATGGCAGTAATGTCACTTGGGGTTAAATGCGGAGAGACCGTAACCGTCACAATTGAGGGTGATGACGAAGAAGACGCTGCACCTGCTATTCAGGCCTTTTTCAATGAAAACCTTTAATTATGATACAGTCTGTCACGGATATTAGTCAGCGCAGGACATTTCAGAGAGGGTACGCTTATGGTGGAGATATCAGCAAAGTCGGTATGTGGCGGTATAGCCATTGGCAGAATAAAATATTTTTCTAAAAAAGAAAATGATATAAGAAGAAAGAAGATAACTGATACGAAAGGTGAGATAGCAAGGTATCAGAAGGCAAAAGAAGAAGCTGTAAACCAGCTCGGTGCTTTATATGAGAAGGCAGTAGATGAAGTTGGCGAAGACAGTGCTGAAATATTTAATGTACACATCATGATGCTTGATGATGAGGATTATAATGATTCAATCATCAATACTATCACTACTCAGGAAGTGTGTGCGGAGTATGCGGTTGCCACTACAGGAGATAACTTTGCTGATATGTTTGCCAATATGGAGGATGATTACTTCAAGGCAAGAAGTGCAGATGTCAAGGATATCTCTGAGAGAGTAATCAGAATACTTGAAGGAGCTTCGGATAATGCAGCAATAACAGATGAACCGGTTATTCTGCTTGCTGAGGATTTAGCACCATCCGAAACGGTCCAGCTTGATAAGAGCAAACTTCTCTCATTTGTAACAAGGCTCGGATCGTCAAACTCTCATACAGCCATACTTGCAAGAACCATGGCTCTTCCGGCACTTATAGGGGCTGACATTAAGGAAGAGTATGATGAACTAATGGGTATAGTAGATGGTTATGAAGGTAAATTTATAGTCGACCCGTCAGCAGATGTATTAGAAAAATATTTTGATAAAAAGAAAGCCGATGATGAAAAGAAGGCGCTTTTACAGGAACTTAAGGGTAAAGATAATATCACTAAATCTGGAAAGAAGATAAATCTTTATGCCAATATAGGTAATCCGGGGGATCTGGCAGCTGTACTTGCCAATGATGCCGGCGGTATAGGTTTATTCAGATCTGAATTTTTATATCTGGAAAGTGAAGATTATCCGTCAGAGGATGAACAGTTTGCGGCTTATAAAAAAGTTGTTGAAACTATGGGTGGTAAAAAAGTCATTATCAGAACTTTGGATATAGGGGCTGATAAGCAGGTTGATTACTTTAATCTTGATAAGGAAGACAATCCGGCACTTGGTTTCAGGGCAATAAGGATATGCCTCACAAGGCCTGAAATATTCAGAACGCAATTAAGGGCCCTGTATAGGGCGAGTGCATTTGGCAACCTTGCCATTATGTATCCCATGATTATTTCAGTGGATGAGGTACTTAAGATAAAGGAAATATCTAAATCTGTCAGGGAAGAACTGGCAGCAGAAGGAATAAAGACAGGCCGTGTTGAAGAAGGTATCATGATAGAAACACCGGCAGCGGCACTTATTTCAGATGAACTGGCCAAACATGTGGATTTCTTCAGTATAGGTACTAATGATCTGACCCAGTATACATTGGCTATAGACCGTCAGAATTCAAAACTTGAACCGTTTTATAATTCCCATCATCCGGCAGTACTTAAGTTTATTAAGATGGTTGCAGACAATGGCCACAAGGAAGGTATCTGGACCGGTATCTGTGGTGAACTTGGAGCAGACACTACTCTTACGGAAAAATTTATAGAGATGGGCATAGATGAATTGTCTGTTTCGCCCAAAAGTGTACTTCCGGTGAGAAGGGTTATCAGAAGTTGCCCGACCAACGAATAAACTGACCGGAAAGGCTGCAATTCCAGCAGAAGAGTATCAGAGTTTTTTAGCAACTCAAATGTTAAACAATGATCTTATTGAAGAAAAAAAGAAAATAGAGCAGAAAAGCAGGTTGATGAGGTTATAGAGCGGGATGAAAGAAAGCACTTTTTAAAGCCGGAGCAGGAAGCGCGCAATAATTTTCTGGCGCTGAATTATTTGGAGGAGAAGGTAAAAAAGAAAGAACGATTTTCAAAGAAACTGATATTAGATGTTCAGAAATATGTTGAGAAGGGAGCATCTAAGGAAAAAATCGGACTAAGAGGAGCTATGAAATCTGGAGGGCACAGTACATGAAAGAGTGGGTTGTGATACAGGATGCTAGGGACGAGGGATATGAGGATGGTCGAGAGGATGGATATCTTGAAAGAGATACCGTTAAAATATCCGAAATGCTCCGTTCCGGCAAGACTGCTGAAGAGATAGCGGAATTCTGTGGCTATCCCATAGAGCAAGTGAAAGCAGTGGAAAAGGAGTTGCTTGTATCTGCTGAGTGATATATAAGTTTCTGATGAAACTTATTGGTTATTGATTTTTTGAATCAAGCAAGGCCTTAAGCCGGGCAATTTCTTCGTCCTTATCAGCGAGAGCACGCTTCTGCTTGGCAATAGTCTTTTCTCTGTCGGCAATGCGATCGGCCAGATCCTGTTCACGCAGCAGATAGTCCTCGCGAGCTTCACACTGCTGCTGGATGCGTTCATCTTCGGAGAGCTGATATAGAGTTGTAGCAGCGGCATTAATATTGATATCTTGTGCAGCAAGCATTTTTATATCCTCCCACGTTTGTGACTTAAAGAGCATCGCCCATTTGTCGATATTATATCGTTGATCTTCAGGGGTTGCAAGCGAGATGCTTGTGAGGTCAACCACACCGATAGTGAGTTTATCGGTGAAGATATGATGATTCTTGAATTATCCAAAATGGTTACATATGAAAGCGGCTTTTACCTTTTGATATTGGGGTTGATTGTGCTTATCATTGCAGTGGTGTTAAAGGCAAAAGAGGATATTACCAGAAGGAAAGCTAGGAAAAACAAGCCTGCTGCTGAAAGTGTGCAAGGATAAGTTTGGACTAAAATAGTGGATTGCATATTAACTGACGTTATGTTATTGTGCTGATAAGCGACAGAGCATACGTTACCGCTGGATGGCCGAAAGGTTTAGGTCCGACGATTTGGTGTGGGTGTCCCACACCTTTTTTATAGGGAATGAAGTATGATGATAATGCTTTTTCGGGAACGCTAATTTACATAGGCTGGTAAGTCTTACAATATATAAGGAATGAAAGCGGTTTAAATGACATTTTCGGATGACTTTACAATCGGATCCAAGGAAGAACTGGAAGCCATGATAGATGAACTGGGGTTCGTTCCTTTCTTCGGGAATGAGATCCCCGGTTTTTCCATAGAGGATCATATTGCGGAAGGGTGCTGGTATGACGATGCGGACAGCGGATTCTGGCCTGCCTGGGAGTGGAAGGGACCGGCCGTGCGGTCAATGAAATGTGCTTACGGGAAGTTCCTAAAGGGCAAGGCGATGTACATAAGCCCTAAGTGGTTTCCGGATTTTGCAAATTTCCGCCGTGATGGATATGACTTCGATGCGAGGTATGACGACGGACTGGCTCTGTTCCATGACAAGGAATTGTATGAACTGTTAGATGCAAATGCCCCGGTACTGTCAAAGGAGCTCAAGCAGATGGGCGGATACGGAAAGAACGGACGGAAAGGCTTTGATGCTTCGCTAACAAGGCTGCAGAAGCAGTGCTATGTGGTGGTCAGCGATTTCAGGTATGCAAAGGACAGGCTCGGCAACGAATACGGCTGGGGGATCGCGGAATACTCAACGCCTGAGAAGTTCATGGGAAAGAAGTTTTCCAATGCGGTGTATAAGCGCACACCGGAGGAGTCCTATGCAAGGGTACTGAAGCATTTAAAGAAGATCCTGCCGGATGCAGGGGAGTCAGAGATAGAGCGGATACTGAGGTGATAGACAGTGGACCGGACTGAAAAAATATGTGACATTATCGAAGGGTCATCCTATGTGGTGTTCCTTGGGGGCGCAGGCGTTTCAACAGAAAGCGGCATTCCTGATTTTAGGAGCAAGAACGGCCTGTACCATAAGAAAAAGAAGCGTTTTGCGTCGTATGAGCCGGAGTATCTCTTAAGCAGTGAATGCCTGAGGAAGAAGCCTGAGGTGTTCTTTGAATATTACAGGGAAAACCTGGATGCAAGGGCCGTAGAGCCGAATGATGCCCACAGGGCGCTGGCCGCAATGGAGCATGCAGGGAGGCTTGCCGGCATCATAACGCAGAACATAGACGGCCTGCATCAGAAAGCCGGAAGCAGGAACGTGCAGGAGATACACGGAACGATATGGACAAACCACTGCGTGTCGTGCGGCAGGGAATATGATTCAGATTTCATATTTGACAGCAGGGAAGAAGTTCCGCACTGCCTGGATTGCGGCAGGACGGTTAGGCCTGATGTGACGCTGTATGGAGAGCTCCTTCCAGACGAAGCTTACGACCGGTCGATAAGGATGATACAGAAGGCAGACTGCCTGATAATAGGCGGGACCTCGCTGGAGGTCGGATCGGCAGCACAGCTGGCACATATGTACCATGGGCGGTCGTTTATCATAATCAATAAGACGAAGACCAAGCTTGAAGGAAAGGCTGATATAGTAGTCCATGACAGTATCGCTAAAGTGCTTAAAAGCGTGACGGAGCTGATGGGGATATGGCAGGATGATGATACGTAAACACATTGTTTTCTGCGGACAGGTACAGGGAGTCGGCTTCAGGTACCGTGCCGGGATGGGAGCCCATGAGGCCGGATGCACCGGCTGGGCAAGAAATGAATATGACGGGAGCGTAAGCATGGAGATCCAGGGAACGGAACAGCAGATAGATTCCGTGATCCGCACCATAGCCGCCGGGAGGTTCGTGCATATAGAGAGCATGGATGTGACGGAGATACCCATAAAGGAAGGCGAGAAAGGGTTCGGGGCGTACTGACCGGCGAGGGCTAATACAAGGGCATAGGCCACTGTGCGCTCGGTTATGCTGCTGAGGAACCAAAGGCTCCGCCCCCCAGGAAAGGGGATTATGTTTATTATATCTGATACTTACGGCAGAACAGGAAGGTAATGAGAAATGAAGAACCAGTATGTTGGGGATATAGGGGATTACGGCAAATATGCGCTCCTTCGGGCTTTTGTGAATGCAGGGGTCAGTGTCGGCGTGAACTGGTACCTTACGGACAATGACGGATCTAACGATGGCCGGTTCATTTACTATCTTAATGAAAATCGTATGCGCTGGTATGATTCGGAAGTATTCGATGTGCTTAAAAAGATTGCTCATAAAAAGGATAAGTCAGTTAAGGATATCCAGAAGAGCGGTATCCTTTCCGGGGCTGCTTTCTATGATGAGAAGCTTGGAATAAGCGGATCGCCCAAAGCGAGGGAAGATTTCCGTAATAAATGGTTTGAGAACAGCATACCGGTTATGAAAGATGTCCAGCTGATCTTCATGGATCCGGACAACGGCCTGCTTGAAAGCGGAAATGCCACTAAACTCGGGGCGGAGAAATACATCCTGCCGGAAGAGGCAGAAAAGTATTTTAGTCTGGGGCATGATGTTGTCTATTACTGCCATAAGGGCAGAAGGTCATACGATGCCTGGCAGGGATATATCAGCTTTATGTTCGACCGGATCCCGGAAGCAAAACCTGCAGTGCTAACATACCATAAGGGATCGCAGCGTTCGTATGTTTTCCTGATACATGAGGAGCATTTTATTGAATACAGACAGATCATCGAAAGCTTTAAGCACAGATGGACGAGACTGTTTTCAGAGGAAAAAACAAACAGGGGTGACACTGCCGGCGCGGAAGAAGGCACGATAACTGTCGAAAAATCCGACGGAACAAAGGTCACGGTCGGTCGGCGTGCTGACGGACAGATCGCAGTCACATCAAGCAAAAATCCTGACAGCACTATGGTCATTTCTCCAGATCTGTTCTGCAGTTGTATCGGGGTTTAATCGGTTAACGGTACCAAGTACTGTTACGGTGAATCGCACACCGGAGGAGTCCTATGCCAGGATTCTGAAGCATCTGAAGAAGATCAAGATCCTGCCGGATGCAGGGGAGTCAGAGATAGAGCGGATACTGAGGTGACAGGGGAAAGAAAGCGGCAACTGTTTAATGTAGAAAACAAAGGATTTTTTGAGTATCACACGGAAAGGAAGGTTAGACTCGTAGTATGGGGATTGAATTAAATAATCTTGAATTTAGTAATATTAAACAAAAAGAATATAACGCAGGATGTAACGCCGGATATAGTTCAGGGCGTAGCCAAGGCTATGATGAAGGATATAGTTCAGGGCGTAGCCAAGGCTATGATGAAGGATATAGTTCAGGGCGTAGCCAAGGCTATGATGAAGGATATAAATTCGGATATGATAAGGGTTATAAAGCTGGATATAATGCGGGATACGACTCCGGGTACGATGATGGACACGAGTCTGGATATGATGAGGGACATGAGTCCGGATACGATGAAGGACAAGAATCCGGGTATGATGAAGGATATGATGAGGGACTTAAATCAGGATATGATGAAGGGGATAAATCTGGATTTCAGGAGGGATGGGATATAGCAAAAGAGTTAGGCGAGGAACTCGGGTTTATTAATGGATATAAAGAGAAATGTAAGGCAAGCTATGATAGGGGATATGCTGATAGAGCTAAAAAAGATGCGATAAAGATGTATCAGAAGGGAATTGCTACCGAAGTAATTGCTGAAATAATAGGCAACGAGTCTGAGACCATACTGAAGTGGCTACATGCAGCCGGGGAAATTTAGATTTTTATGCATTTGAGAAAGTTGGAACAAAGTGACAGGTACCGATAGGATAAACGGAGGACTCATATGAATTTAGATCAGTTGTTATCACTTGAAGGAATAAAAGACTATAACATATTCTGGTTCGGTGCCGATATTGCCGATGATTATATGAATGATGACGGCCCGATTGTTGAAACCCTGCAGCTATCCAAGTCCAGGCCGAGAAGCGAGAATACTATATATATAATCATGTCCGGAATAAATAAGAATAAGTGCCGGTACAGATTTGCTGCAAAGATGATCAAAACAGAAGGTGAGTCAACCTATCTGTGGGAGCGTGTTCCGATAGTAATGGATGAGTATGCCGGAAGGATGATATTTTACAGGGCCAAAGGTTTTTCTTTTTACAATAACGATGTGACCGGTGTTGATTTCATTGTAGAAGAAATCTGGGGCAAGGCAGAGGAGCGGTCAGTTGTTCCGTTTAATAACTATGATGAAGTAGAATTATCGTTTCTGGAACTGCGTGAAACCATAGAAGGACACTATTATGATTATTATAATGCCCTGTCAGTTGTAAAAGGGATATATATGATCATAGACGGCAATACCGGAAAACTATATATCGGGAGTGCTTATGGTGGTGACGGTATATGGGGAAGATGGGCTTCATATGCGGCTACATGCCATGGCGGAAATTATGAACTCCAAAAGCTGTTTGATGAACATGGTGAAGAGTACTTCCATAAGTTCAAGTATATAATCCTTCAGATCCTGCCTATGCGGATGTCTGACAAGGAAGTGATAGAAATGGAATCAAAGTACAAGAACAGATACCTGACAAGAGAATTTGGCTTGAATGCCAACTGATGATAAAGGCGTATTTTTGTAGGGGGTAATATTAAACCGGGGGCATTGAAAAGGGAAAGAATCATGTCTGAAGTATATGTTTCGTCATTTGATGATAACGGCATAACTAAATATGGCTTATTTGTATCAGGCGGCGATGCCCCGGAACCCTATAAGATAGACTGGAAGCCGGTAGTATATGATACCAGGGAGGAGGCAGACTCGAAGCTTGAATCCCTGGAAGCAGAAAAGGCCAGGGAAGACACGGCCGTTCCTTTTTCTCTTGAAGATGCAGAAAAGTATGCTGAAAGCCATAAATGGAGATTCGCTTCCACATATGCTCATACAGCTCCGCATGAGTATCTTATCAAGAAGTGGCTTGTAGATGATGACCAGCTCCTGTATGAGCGCTTTGTTGCAACGATGAAAGAAAAATCGGTCGTCGGATATTTTTATGGGCATGAGAATAAGTATCTCATCCTGGGGGAGCACTACTACTGGTATATGCCGCTGCCGGATAACCACGCAGTTGACCTGATAAACCGGACCACTACGGATTATCTTGAGTATAGGGATGGGGCATATTATTACAAAGATTGAGGTTATAATCAAAAACGGCATCCGGGGAGAGTGAAAGGATGCCGTTTCTGTGTAAAGGATTTTATTGAGTTACGGTAGTATTATACATCAAATTTTATTATGCATGTGGCTTTGTATAAATCGTTATTTTAAATTCATTCAGATGGATCAGTCTTTTGTCCGTCATCTGCCTTTTCTATGATCATATCGGATAATGCGTAGGGCAGGACTTCTTCGGGTTTTGAATAGGGGTTGATCCAATCATCGATCCTGTCTTCGGGAAGCATGAGGGGCATCCTGTCATGGATCCCTGCTCAGTTCCACATTCGGCTCCTTGGTGAGGATCACAAAGACAGGATAGCCGTCTTCGATGCGATACAGTCCACAGAGCCAGGTCATGGTGCAGCCTGCTGGCTGGATGGCGAACTTGTCCCCGGTCTTTACTTTTCCGTCGGAGCTTCTCAGGTGCTGCCATTCAAAGTAGTAGGAAGCCGGTATGATGCATCTGCGGGACTGCCAGGCATCTTTGAAAGTTGGCTTTTCCCCGGCGGTCTCAACTCGTGCGTTAAAGAGCGTCCGTTTGTTGTCTTTAGCAAGGAATAACGTAAAAAGCATACCGGATTCACAAATCAACACTTTTTGCAAAACGTGTCGGGGCCCTAGGGCATGAAATCAATACATTTCGCAAAAAGTGTTGTTCTTTTTTCACACTTATTTTCCTATAATGACATCAAGCTCAAAACAGAGAGCGAAAAAATGAAGATAGAGAGAAAAAGGTAAATGAGCAAAACAAATATAATGTATAACAGGAGAAGCATAATGACTGAAAATAAGAATGTAGAAACAATACTTAAGAATGGTGACAAGGCTTTGTCTGGAATGCCTTATTTATACAGATCCAAGGGCCTTCCAAGTGAGGTTTATGATGTCAGGATGAGGGAAGGCATAAATGGTGAACTTCTGAAACTGGCGATAGCAGACACTGTCATCAGATACCCTTACTTTGGCGTCAGATTCATAGAAAAAGATGGAGATTTCTATGCGGTAAGGAATGAAATGGAGCTTGAGGCGTATCACAAAGATGGATTTATCCCACTGGGCGGACATAGTAACAACTATCATCTCATGGGAGTTACATATTGGGAAAAGAGCCTTAAACTCTCCTTTCATCACGGACTTACAGATGGAAGAGGTGCAAAGACATTTCTCGAGACATTGCTCAGATTCTACAGTGATTATAAAAATGCTGACATGGGTGAATATGAGCAGATAAGAGAAGAACACCACTTGCTTGCATCTGAACTATCGGTAGCCGAACTTACTGATCCGTGTGAAAAGAAGTACGAGCTAAATGGAAAAAGCATGAAGATTGAAGGCCTGTCCGACAAGGGATATAAGCTTCCTGAAACAAAGAATAAAGATGATCATAGGCGTTATGAGATCAGTTTTTCACAGAAGCAGTTTATGGATGCCTGCAAGAGCATCGGCGCATCTCCGATCACATATCTGAGCATACTGATGAGCAGAGGGATAAAAGAGATTTCTTTAGACTGTGATAAGACTATAGTAAGTAATTTCCCTATGGACGCAAGACATATATTAGGTTGTGATGACACCTTCAAAAACTGTGTTAAGAGTATGACTCTGCCTTACGGAAGAGAAGAGGAGAACCTTTCAGACAGTGAAATAGCTGCGAAATATAAAAGGCTTCTCAATGCCCAGAAAGAGCATGATCACTGTGCAAAGGAATTTAATAATATCAATATGCTTCTGAGTGTCATAGGACATTTTCATTCATTTGCAGGAAGACAGAAACTCCTTGGATTCATGGAAAATCTTGCGCTGGACACTTATCTTATAAGTTACATAGGTCAGTTTGATATGCCGGGTGAACTTGTGGATGAGGTACACCTGTATTCAAACTGTTCAAGCGGTCTTGTGCTCAATATGACATGTCAGAGTGGGAAATTTATCATTGATCTGACACAGGATTTTGCGACCGACAAATATGTAAATGCACTTAGGAAGCAGTTTAAAAAGGCAGGAATAGACCTGGTAGTATCTGATGAAATCATATTTGAAACACCATTTGATGAACTCTCAGAAATCATTACATCACCGGCAAACGCTGGAGAACAGGTAAGAGACTGGCTTGATAAGTTTGCTGCTGCTGCAAAGGCTTCATCGCAGGCAGCAAAGGAACGTGCAGAAGCAGCCAGAAATATGGGGCCTCAGATTACTGCGCTATATTATGACACTGCATCAGGCACAATGAAGAGCTTTGATCCAACTAGGAGGATATATACTGGAACTCTATTATACCATATCCGGTGAGGAGTTATTTGATTTTTTGCAACAAAAAATGCCGTAATCATGCGGCTTGTGGCGTTTCATAAACGCCTAATTTATGAAAATGAAAAAGGAGAAAACGTTATGAAATCCATGCGAAAATCAACATTTGTGGTATTGAGTACCATCTTACTAACTGCCTGTGGGTCGGTACAACTACATGGCGACTATGACAGTCCCCAGGCGGCGATAGAGGATTTTGATGCGAATTATGCGGAAGCTATTTCGGAACATCAGTCATACAGTGATGAAATGGCAGGAAAAACAGTCGTAGTCAAAGCGACCGGGGATTCTGACGAGAGTAATTTGGATAACAAATTTTTTATCATTTATTCTAAGGGTGACATAGAAGTTCAGCTTTGGGATGTCGATCATGCACAGTTTAGTGACGGAAAGGATTATTTGTTGACGATCGAACATATTGATAAGATCCAGACAGGCGGGATAAAACAGTATCATATTGTTTGTGACGCTATAGAGCAGTGACCCTGCGCCAGGATTATTTTCCAGAGGTGAAAATCCGAAAGCACTTAAGTCGAAGTTTTCGGACAAAGAAATAATCACTGTATGCGGGTCAAATTTTGATGTTCCTTTTGGAGTAGAAGTATTTGATGCAGCTGTTTCAGTTGAGTCTTTACATCATTTTTCCAAGGAGTGTAAATAAATGAGATATGAAGAATCACTAGCACAGTTGAAAGAAATACTGAGCAAGGAGTTCATGAATACATACGGACTGGATCATGTAGATAAGGAATACCCTTGACATGATGTTCTGTTGACAGTATATTAAATTTTGTAGTGAAGATTCTGTGATTTCTTTTTTTTCAATGACTGTTCAGTCGAGATTCACAGGCAATGAAGATAGGTGGAGACTGCAGGCAGCCGGGGCGGTAGCAGGGATATAAAAAACATGCTAAAATATCTTCAGGACAGCAGGGATGATATGGCCGTGGATGAAGCCACCCGGGAGCTGGACCGCTATGTGGACAGTATCAAGAGCAACAGCGTGCTTAAAGGAGACTATATATAAGATTCCTTAAATTATGATATATGATTGCCGGAGGGTGAAAATTGGGGGAAGAAGATGAAGAAAATAGCGGT
Organism: Lachnospiraceae bacterium UBA4364; assembly: GCA_002393955.1. Classification (GTDB taxonomy): domain Bacteria; phylum Bacillota; class Clostridia; order Lachnospirales; family Lachnospiraceae; genus NK4A136. Next base: position 18,933 of record DGSK01000037.1, read on the forward strand.
TTTGATATCAACCATACTTACGGTGGCGGTATGCACCGCTTGTGGAAATAAGGCACCGAAGGAATGGTATAAAGATACAATTGCATATTATCAGGACGGGATCAGCAAAGGTTGGGATAAGGTGGAGCCGGAGGACTACAAATTAACCGGAGCTGTGAAAGTGGAGGCGTATGTTGTTGGTGCGGATGGAAAAAAGAGTACATCCGGGGTGACTGTGACCGACGGCACGGATAGTGGCGGTAAACTCGGATATCTACTCAAAGACCTGGATGGAGATGGGGTAGATGAATTGTTGATCGGCTTGATCAATGATGCTCCACAGACTCAGTTTTCAGATGTGATCGTTTGGAACAGCGATCTAGGCGCGACACATGTAATGGGAGGCAGCAGCGATCATTATATTTATCTTTATAATGATGGAACATTGATTTCAGAGTCTTTCTTCGGTGGTACAATGGATGCAATGAAATATTCTTCGGAGGACAATGCATTTGTGGATGCCGGCACAGGCAGTCTCACCTCTGCGGGAAAATTCGAACTTACCCCATTTCAATAAAACGCCCAGCTCTTTCCGAACCGGCTTAGGGTAAAGAAGCACAATCTCCATCTCGCCGCGGTACAGGCCGAAAGCGAGAAAGGCTGCAGCAAGGAGCGGTGACGATATTGAAATGATGAGATGTTTTTTTCTGTCATTTAATAGTACTCAGCAGTTTCTCGACCTCACGCTTATAAGCATCCACATCGGCACCGTACACTGTGCTGCCTACCACATTGCCCTCTCTGTCTATGAAGTAAGTGGTGGGAACGGCTGAAATCTCACCCATCAGTTTTAATAATCCGTCTTTCGGGATGAGATTTGTATAAGCGACTCCGGTATCTTTTACTATGCTCTGCGCCTCACTGATGTAATAGGAGTCATTTTCATTTTGTATATCACAGACTATGCCTATTATATTTACATTGGAGGGCATGGACTCATACCACTCCTGGAGCTCCGGCATTTCCACTATACAGTAGTAGCAGAAGGTTCCCCATACATTTACAACAGTGACATCATATTGTGAGAAGATATCATCGTTTACTGTATTTCCGTATATGTCTTTGGTTTCGAATGCAAATCTGGGATCGGCCGGCTCAAAATCGGCTGCGGGCTCCGTTGTTTCATCACTGACTGCGGGGTTGCTGTCATTCTCAGTCGAAGCCTCATCGGTTTCTTCATCCGCAGTATGAGCTTCAATCTGTTCAGCCATGCCGTCAACGCTGTTTACAGTACCGATGAAAACAGGTACTCCGTTTTCTGTGTCTACTATGGCATAGGCAAAGGGGCGGTCGAGGTAGACTTCCTTGTAGTCTATGCAATTCTCTTTCATTTCCACTGCTGTTGCAGCTGCGGCTTTTGTACCGTTCCGGTCAAGCTCGATATGTGTCTTGTGAATGACTCTTGATATGAACAGATTGTTATCCTTTAATTCAGCGATATTTGAAAAATCTGCATCCGCAGAGGAAAAGGCGGTATTAATGCCCATATCTTTAAGAGTGTCGTTCATCAGATATTCGTAATCGTAGGTGAACTCAGGGATTATGGTACGGACTTCACCACCTTCTGTCTTACTGTCATAGAATTCACGATAGTCATCGGCAGTGAAATCTGCCATGAAGTCATTGGCGTTTATTCTCTCCTTGGGAAGTATTGCAAGGAAAGCATATTCATTGCCGTCGTAAGGCTTCATGAATCCCACAGCCTTATCGGATTCAAAGTATATACTGCCTGTTTCAGCAAGATAGAGTGCGTCCTCGCTTTTTCCGTCAGCATTTGTGAAATCATTTTCATGGACCTGATCATCCTCATACTTTACAGCCCATTCACCGTCGAACGCTATTGCGTTTACCAGGACTGCCGCAGAGAGCGGATCGAGATCCCGGATGATGGTGGGGATCATGTGGTCTGTGTTGTCATCAACCCAGCCGTTGATCTCATTTACGGTATCCGGACCGAAGGCTGATTCATTTATTTCAGAGTGGTATTTGCTTCCGGCGTAATCTGTGAAATCCTTATTAATTTTTCCATTCAGAATATCGGAATTAAGCCAAATGGAATTGGCGGAGCGTAGTTTTACTCCTTTTGCATTATTGAGCCGGTCCTGATAATCGATGGCAAAATGCTGGACTTCCATTGGCATGTCAGGCTCCGTGCCTTTCAGCAGACCGCTCATCTCCTCCAGTGTGTTGCCCCTTGCACCTGATGCGGTCATTTCCAATGCAATGAATGCTGAGGAAGGGGAGATCATTATATTTTCTGTTTTATCTCCATTAGCCACAGTTTTCCTGCAAAGGTCAAAGGAATACTCAAGGTATGCATCCCGTAAGCTGTCTTCATCATATGGTGTATTTGTGACATTATCGAATTCTATGGCAGCTCCTGTGCCTTTTTCAGATAAAGAAGATCCAGCAGTTGAAGTATTCAGATTTTCCGAAGTTATATTCGAACAGCTGATGGCGCAGAGTCCTAGGCCTGCGAAAAGAAGCAGAGCAGTAATTTTCTTATTCTTCATAAATGTTCCTCTCTCGTATCGCTATATGAAATATACTGATCAGATTTTCGGAAATCATTTTTATACCGGATTATTTCATGCTGTTAAGCCAGGTCCAAAAAGCCGGTGTGTTAAATGGACCTCTGGTGTTATTTTTTTGGGAAGTATATTTTGTTTTATTTGAGATCAGATAGTACTGCAGCCTTTTCCCTTTAAGCGGACCCTCTGTTACTACATTGTTTCCGTTAAATATAGTCTTGCCGTTATCATTGTATCTGGGGCTGGTGGTTGACCATTCACCATTATAATAGTACCAGGGCTTGGCATCCTCCGTTTCTATGTATACGGCATAAAAAATGGTAAATTTGTCAAAATCTTCAGTCTGCTCTGTGGGACCGTCTTCATTTTTCTTGTTGATTGTAGTCTTGTCCTGATTGCTGCCTACGGCTACCATGAAAAAATAGGGTGCCGTATCACCGGTAACACCTGCCATGGAGAGGATATCCTGGCCAAACTCGTTATATACTACATCCATGTCTCCATTGTTGCTTATTTCCTTGAGGTTTTCGCCGGTAACAACGGAATGGTCTGTCGCGATATTTCCATTAGACGCATATAATTCGACAAATTTCGCCTGAGCGGCATCTTTGCAAACTTTTGCTGCGGTCAGGTATCTTTCATTCCTTGCCTTTTCAATATATCCGATCAGAGTGGGTATCAGTATTGCTGCCAGTATGGCCAGTATGATCAGCACCGCTATGAGCTCCACCAGTGTAAAGCCTTTATCATTTTTTTTATTTGTTTTTTCATTCATAATTGTAAAAAAGTTTTTTTTTATAAAAGATTCTTTAATAAAAGATTTCATAGTACAACTCCCCCCATGAAGATTTCATATCTGCAATATCTATATAGTATATCGGATTGTCCTGACTATATTTTAACTTAAAGTATATCGTAATCAGCCGATAATATCAAATATGATGGTTTGTTTCGTACTGTCTATATATGTTATAATATTTAATTACTTTAATATTTTTAGTTCGGTGCAAGAGTGGTGATGTATAGGAGGAGCTTTGGCCCAAGGAAGAGGGGAGTTAATGATGCAGGAGTGGATAGCAGTCGTGGATGATGATGCCCTGTGCCTTACAAATGCAAGAAAACTGCTGAATTCACGGGGAATGAAAGTATCCTGTATGAGATCCGGTAAAGATATGCTTAAGTTTATGGAAAAGAATGAGCCGGATCTTATACTTCTGGACATTATGATGCCGGAAATGGATGGCTTTGAGGCTTTGAAGCGTCTCAGGGAGTATGAGAAGAATCAGGACAGGCTCCCGACACCTGTGATCTTTCTTACCGGCGATGAAGATGCGGAGACGGAAAAGCGGGGACTGTCGGAAGGCGCATCGGATTTTATAAGAAAGCCTTTTGACAGAGAGATACTGGTCAGCCGCATAAGCAATATTGTTAAGAACAGCAGGATGCTCGAGGACCTGGCTGAAGAAGCTTCTACAGACAAGCTTACCGGATTTTTAAACAAGAGCAGCGGAACGGAAAAGATTTCAGCTCTATGTGAGAAAAATACAGGGGCACTTATGGTGCTTGATATTGACAGCTTTAAGCTGGTAAATGATCTTTATGGACATGATATGGGAGACCGGGTGCTGGGTGCATTTGCCGATATCGTGCGACGCAGTATCAGGGAGAATGACATTGCCAGCAGGATAGGCGGAGATGAGTTTATGCTCTTCCTGGATGGCGTGGTTGAAATAAGCAGCATAGAGGCGCTGGTAAACCGGCTAAACGTCCTGCTGACCGCCGAAGCCGAAAAACTTATGGGGGAGGAGTTCGGCATTCCCCTTGGAATATCTGTCGGTGTGGTTTTGGTGCCTGAGTTCGGTACGGATTATTCTGTACTCTTCCAGTATGCCGACAGCAGTATGTACAGGGTAAAGCAGGGGGGAAAACACGGATATGAAGTATACAGTTCGCAGATAGAGGATACAGAGGATTCTGACAGTGATCTGGGCAGGGAACTGATACGCGTGACACGGCTCGTTGAAGAACGGGGGGCAGGCATGGGTGCCATGGTACTGGGGCAGGATGCTTTTTCGGCCAATTACCGTTTAATGATCCGTTTCCTAAAAAGATTTAAGTCAAAAGCCTGCAAGCTGCTTTTTGCCATTGATGCAAAATGCGGAGAAACACCGCTTTCGGATGCGGTCATGTGCTTTGAAGAAATCCTGAGGGAACATCTGCGGAGAACGGATATAATTTTTCAGAGCAGACAGAACCGTTTCTTTCTGCTACTGCCGGAAATGGAACAGGAAGCTGTAGAAGCAGCAGTAGGACGCGTTATGGCCGAGTGGGAGCAGACGGAGTATTCTGCATACTGCGAGGTAAGGTATATAGCTGAAACCATTGATTATAACGAGCAAAAATGAAAATCCGAAGTGATATCTGATCGGATCCGGGGAGGTGGGGAAAACGATTTCCACTTGAATTTTAGCGTGATTCCTACTAAAATGTCTAGGTGCCAAAAACAACGGCTGCCACAGGTCGTGCAGGACAGAAACAAAGATTAGATCAGATTTTCTCGGGGTTTTGGAATGGTTACTATAAAGGATGTTGCGGACAGATCGGGTGTTGCCATATCGACAGTATCTAAGGTCTTGAACGGTTATCCGAATGTCAGCGAGAAGACAAGACAGGCGGTAAATGATGCAATACAGGAGCTTCACTATGTGCCCAATGCTATTGCCGCTGCGCTTTCTTCCAAAACAAGGATACGCATCGCACTGGTCATCAATTCCGTTGAGCAGTCCCAGTCCATAGATGAACTGGATATGAGGTACCTTTCCGGGGCTCTGGAAGAAGCAAAAAAACAGGGCCTGACAGTAAGGACCTATTTTTATTCCATGCTGGATGACCTGACTGCCGATGAGATCATAGGAGAGTTTCAGTCCCTGGGCATAGGTGCCGTGATATTCTTTGGATTCAACAAGGACGACAATGTCCTTAAAGAAGTGGTATACAGAAAGTGCTTCAAGACGGTGATAGTGGATTCACCGATTGCGGAGGACGGGATATCGTCAGTCTGGATCGATCAGAAGCAGGCACAGTTTGAGGTGGCGGAAGCAACTCTTCCCCAGGTTTCCGGCGACAGGGTGCTGTATATAGCCGGCAAAAAGAATGCATATGTTACAGAGGGACGCATTCAGGGGATAAAGGAGTTCGCCGATAAGCATAAACTGAATCTTAAGATCGAATATGCGGATTTCAGTGAGAGAAAGGCAAGGGAGATCACTTTCCGGGAAGGCAATGATACGGATATGATCGCCTGTGCATCAGATCTTATGGCAATAGGTGCAATGTTCGCACTTAAGGAGATGGATGTTTACCATCCCATATGCGGTTTTGACGGAATAGGGCTTATGTCCTATGCGGCTCAGAAGATGCATACCGTGAAGCAGGATTTCTCAGGCATAGCAGCGGAGGCGGTAAGGGAAGCTGTAAGGCTTCTGCAGGGAGAAGAAGGAAGAAATATCATCCTGCCCCACGAACTTGCCATGCCGGAGTACGAGGATGTGCTCCGCAGGGAAGAGGAATGGGGTAAGAATACTTTATAACTTATAATATGTGGGATCACTTGTTATATTCTCTATAGGCGCTAAAGAAGAAGATCATAAAAGGAGATGGGATAAAATGCACAATTTACCTAACATGCAGAGACAGGTACTAGAGGGAAGGCTTGAGCAGCAGCTTGATGATTTTGCAATGAAGTATTTCTCAAAAAGCTTTGAGGAATGCGATGATGCGCAGTGTTACGACTGTCTGCTCCATATGACCAAAACCCTTATGACCACCAGCGATGTCATAAACGGAGAAAAGAAGCTTTACTATATCTCGGCAGAGTTCCTTATCGGCAAGCTTCTTTCCAATAATCTGATCAACCTGGGACTCTATGACAGGGTAAAGGAACTGCTGGCTTCTAAGGGCAAGGATCTGGCAAAGATAGAGGAGATGGAGCCGGAGCCGTCTCTTGGAAATGGTGGTTTGGGAAGACTTGCGGCATGTTTCCTGGATTCCATCGCAACCCTTGGCATACCGGGAGACGGAATAGGACTTAACTATCATTTCGGGCTTTTTAAGCAGGTATTCAAAGACCATCTGCAGATGGCTGAGAAAAATCCCTGGATGGAAAAGCATTCATGGCTTCATAAGACCGATACCCGTTTCAAGGTGAAATTCGGTGACAGGGAAGTGGTTTCCAGGCTGTATGATCTGGATGTCATTGGATATGACAACGGAATTAATAAGCTTCATCTTTTTGATTTGGAGTCTGTTGATGAGTCAATAGTAAAAGAAGGCATAGATTTCGACAAAGAAGATATCGAGAAGAATCTTACGCTTTTCCTCTATCCGGATGATTCCGATGAGGCAGGAAATCTCCTGAGGATATACCAGCAGTATTTTATGGTAAGCAATGCGGCCCAGCTGATACTGCAGGATATGAAGGAACATGATTATGACCTTCACCATATGGATGAGCATGCAGTGATCCAGATAAATGATACACATCCGACTATGATCATCCCCGAGCTCATCCGTGTCCTTGTAAATGACAAGGCGTTCACTATCGATGAGGCGATAGAGGTGGTATCAAAGACCTGTGCTTATACCAACCATACCATACTTGCCGAAGCACTTGAGAAGTGGCCCCTTGAGTATCTTGAGAAGGTTGTGCCCCAGCTTGTGCCTATCATAAAGGAACTGGACAAGAGGGTGGCAGCTAAGTATAAGGATGAAAAGGTTCAGATCATAGATAAGGATGATAAGGTGCACATGGCACATATCGATATCCATTACGGTTTCAGCGTAAACGGTGTTGCTGCCATACATACCGAGATACTTAAGAATACCGAGCTTAACAGCTTTTACAAGATCTATCCTGAGAAGTTTAATAACAAGACCAATGGTATCACTTTCCGCCGCTGGCTTCTTTCCTGCAATCATTCCCTGGCGGATATGATCACTGATCTTATCGGTGAGGATTACAAGAAAGATGCTGATGAGCTTGAAAAGCTCCTTCAGTACCGGGAAGATGATGCGGTACTTTCCCGTCTTGAGAATATCAAGAAGGAAAACAAAAAGGTGCTTGCTGCATATATAAAAGATCACGAAGGCGTGGAACTTGATCCGGATTCGATTTTTGACATACAGATAAAGAGGCTTCATGAGTACAAGAGGCAGCAGATGAATGCCCTGTACATCATCCATAAGTATCTGGAGATAAAGAATGGCAAAAAGCCTGTAAGGCCCATCAGTTTTATCTTCGGAGCAAAGGCCGCACCGGCTTATGTTATTGCAAAGGATATAATACATCTTCTGTTAGTTCTTCAGGAGATCATCAATAACGATCCTGATGTGAATAAATACATAAAGCTTGTAATGGTTGAAAACTATAATGTCAGCTATGCGGAGAAGCTTATCCCGGCATGCGATATTTCCGAGCAGATATCCCTTGCCAGCAAAGAGGCATCCGGAACCGGCAATATGAAATTTATGCTTAACGGTGCCGTTACCATAGGAACTGCTGACGGAGCAAATGTTGAGATCCGTGACCTGGTAGGACCTGAGAATATCTATGAGTTCGGTCTGGACAGCGACACTGTCATAAAGCATTATGAAGACGCTGATTATGTATCAAAAGATTATTATAAGAAGAGTCCCGTGATAAAGGAAGCGGTTGATTTCATAGTCGGAAAGCAGGCGCTGGCTGTAGGAAAGAAAGAAAATCTGGAACGGCTCTATAAGGAACTCCTTAATAAGGACTGGTTCATGACTCTTATAGACCTGGAGGATTATATAGAGACCAAGGACCGCATGTTTGCCGATTTTGAGGACAGGAGAAAGTGGCAGCAGATGAGTCTTACGAATATCGCAAAGGCAGGGTTCTTTTCTTCAGACCGTACAATAGCTGAGTACAACAGGGATATCTGGAAGCTTAAGAATGAGGATAACCTGTAATAAGCTGCAGGAGCAATTGCACCAAATTCACGGTATTATTGAAATTATCATCTTACAAGTGATAAAATATAGTCGTTATTCCTATGCGGAATAACGGCTATTTTTACTTTGGAGGGAAAAAATGAGTGATTACAGATTAAATACCAAATGCGTACAGGCAGGTTACACACCGTCAAACGGAGAGCCGAGACAGATTCCCATCGTACAGTCAACGACTTTTAAGTACGATACCAGCGAGGATATGGGCAAGCTTTTTGATCTGGAGGCAAGCGGTTATTTTTATACAAGACTGCAGAATCCCACAAATGACCATGTGGCAGCTAAGATCGCCGCGCTGGAAGGCGGTACTGCGGGCATGCTTACATCATCAGGGCAGGCTGCTAATTTCTATTCACTTTTTAATATATGTGAATGCGGAAGCCATATCGTTTCTTCTTCGTCAATCTATGGAGGAACCTTTAATCTCATAAGCGTTACCATGAAGAAGATGGGAATAGATGTGACCTTTGTGGCGCCTGATGCAAGTGAGGAAGAACTTAATGCGGCTTTTAAGGAGAATACCCGCGCAGTATTCGGAGAGACCATCGCTAATCCCGCGCTTACAGTGCTCGATATTGAAAAGTATGCAAAGGCTGCACATGCACATGGCGTGCCTCTTATCATCGACAATACATTTCCTACACCTGTAAACTGCAGGCCGATCGAGTGGGGTGCAGATATAGTTACACATTCCACAACAAAATATATGGATGGCCATGGTGCGGCAGTTGGCGGTGCGATAGTTGATTCCGGAAAGTTTGACTGGATGGCACATGCTGATCTTTTCCCGGGACTTACTACGCCGGATGATTCTTATCATGGAATAACATATGCTGAGAAGTTTGGAAAGGAAGGGGCATTCATCACAAAGGCTACTGCCCAGATCATGCGTGACCTCGGTTCTATACAGTCACCCCAGAATGCATTCATCCTTAATCTCGGACTTGAATCACTGCATGTAAGGATGCCAAGGCATGTGGAAAACGGTCAGGCAGTTGCGGAGTTCCTTGAGGGGCATGATAAAGTCGAATCAGTTAACTATCCCGGACTTAAGAGCAATAAGTATTACGATGTAGCGCAGAAATACCTTGGCGGCGGTGGCTGCGGCGTGGTTTCATTTGTGCTGAAGGGCGGAAGGCCTGCGGCGGAAAGCTTTATGAAGAGGCTGAAACTTGCAGCAATAGAGACACATGTTGCTGATGCAAGAACCTGCTGTCTGAATCCTGCAACATCAACACATCGTCAGATGACAGAAGAGCAGCTTAATGCAGCCGGAATTCCGGCGGGAATGGTGAGGATGAGCTGCGGCTTAGAGGACAAGGCAGATCTGATCGACGATCTTAAGCAGGCACTTGAGTTTTAAAAACAGTATTTTTAGCGGAGCTGTAAAGGTTGGTTGGAAATAAGAAAATAGTTATTCTCTGTACTTCGAGAATATTTGATTCTCAGGTACATGACTATATTGAGCAGGTCAACGAGCACATTTCCCAAATGGATGCTGTGCTCTTGATCTTTGCTGTCAATGCGGATATCTATTGGAAGGAAGATGCCATACCGGCTGAAGCTTCGGTCTTTGACAGTATTCCTTATGATCTGGCAGATGTTGTCGTCATAATGGATGAAAAGATAAAGTGCCGTACTGTTACAGAGAAGGTTATAGCAAATGCCCAAAAATATAAGCTGCCTGTTCTTGTGGTTGACGGTGAGTATGAAAATGCTTCATCATTAGTCTTTGATTATAAAGCAGGATTTGAAAATGTGGTACGCCATGTTTTTGAAGAGCGGGACATAAAAAGACCGCATATGATGGCCGGGATTCCTGACAATAAGTTTTCCGATGAGAGGATCGATGTATTTAAGAAGGTTATAGCCGAGTACGGATTTACCTTTGACGAAAGCATGCTGAGCTATGGCCTATTTTGGGCAGTTCCTGCTGCGGCAGAGGCAAAACGGCTCATCACATCCGGCAAGATACCTGATGCGATATTCTGTGCCAATGATATTATGGCCATAAATGTCGTGAAAGTTTTTCAACAGAACGGTTATTCCATTCCGGATGACCTGGTAATAACCGGCTTTGACGGTATGGATGAAGTCTTTACGGTATCTCCTAAAATAACAACTGCTGTATGTCTTACGCCGGCGTTTTCCGAAGCCACCGTAAAATATATAGAGGGTGTATTTAACGGTTCGTTCACATCAGATGATATTATATCCACTAAAGTGATGCCGGCTTTGGCAGCAAATGAGTCAACGGGTGATTCTTCCCGCGCTATAGATAATGATGTTCTTCTCAGTAATTTTAATTTTGGATTTTACAGGCATCAGGATGATATCCGGATGATGTACAAGATAATAATGGATATGCAGGTCAGCGGCTCTCCGGAGGAAATGATAGACAGGCTTAATGACAGAAAGCTTTATGATCAGGATATAATGGGTAATATGCTTCTGGTGCTTAATAAGAACTGTTTCAGAACTGATGCGTATTATTTCGATTCGATAGATAATAAGCTTGATCCCAAAGATCTTACCATGTATGTGAATATGGATGAACGGCGGATCATTCGTCAGCTTGGGGAAGGTGAGACGATAATGAGCACTGAGAATGAGCTGTTTAAGGGGATGGTAGAGACAGGAAATCCCCTCATATTCAATTCCCTTGATTATATGAATATTCCTTTGGGCTATGTTTGCTACAACTATGCCGACTGTGATAATACAAGGTATACAAGAACTGCAAGTACCACGGGTACACTTGACATGGGAATAGGCAGTTACATCAATATGAGTTACCAGAAGAATCTTGTTAAACAGGTTAATGACTATTATGAACATGATCTTCTGACGGGACTATACAATAGGAACGGCTTTAACAGGTTCTTTGACAGGATCCTTGAGGAAAAGAAGAATTCCGGGATTCCTGTTACTATCATAATGTATGATCTGGATGGACTTAAAGTAATAAATGATAATTTCGGACACGAAGAGGGGGATCAGGCCATCTCGGCTCTTGCAGCTTCCGTAAAAAAATCCTGTCCGGAGGATGCTTTCAATGTGAGGTTTGGCGGAGATGAGATATTTTCCGTTATCATAGGCGAGTGTGATGAAGCAGCCATTATAAAAAGAATTGACGACTCACTTGATGCATATAATGAAACATCAGGAAAGGATTACAGAGTACTGGCCAGTTACGGTATCTGCAATACATCATTTGGTGAAGATTTTGATATAAAAGAAGCTTTGGCAGTTGCTGATAAACACATGTATGGGATAAAGAAGGCTCATCATGCACGGTACTGCCAGAATGTGGAAAGTATGATAATGAAAGAAAAAAAGGGTGCACAATAGGGTATGTCCGTTATGAAAGATGAGATGATAAGGGGCACCGCATTCGGTGACCAGATAAGGTTTTTTGCTGCATATACAAAAGATACGGTTGAAGAGGCGAGACAGATCCATGATCTGTCTCCTCTTTGTACTGCAGCTTTAGGACGGCTGCTTACTGCGGGTCTTATGATGGGAGCAATGGGAAAGGATGAATCGGATATAATTACGCTTAAGATAGATGGCGATGGTCCTGTGAAGAGCCTTACTGTTACGGCTGATCCTAATGGAAATGTTAAAGGAATGGTCTACAATAATCACGTGGAGCTTCCGCTGCGTGATGATGGACATCTTGATGTGGGAAGAGGGATCGGAAGCGGTATGCTTTCCGTAATAAGGGATATGGGAATGAAGGAACCCTATGTAGGGCAGACTCTTCTGCATTCAGGTGAGATAGCGGAGGACCTTACCTACTACTTTGCTGAAAGTGAACAGATTCCCACATCAGTTGCTTTGGGAGTGCTGATAGACAGGGATAGAAGCGTGAAGACATCAGGCGGTTTTATAATTCAGGTGATGCCTTTTGCCTCGGACGAAACGCTCAGCCTTATAGAGAAAAGATTAGCTTCATTTTCTTCTGTTACACAGGAATTAGAACAAGGAAAAAGCATGGAAGATATAATGAATGAGCTCCTTGATGATGTCAGTGTCGAAGATCGGATGCCGGTAAGGTATTATTGCAACTGTTCTATTGAACGTGTAACAAAGGCTCTGATAAGCCTTGGAAATAAAGAACTGCAGGCAATGATAGATGATGGTGAACCCGTAAGATTACACTGCGATTTCTGTGAAAAGGATTATGAATTCACGATAGAAGAATTAAAAAAGCTGATAGAAAGCTGAAAAAACCTTGAAAAATCAACAAAAATGGTTGAAATGATTTAAACAATAAGATAAAATCGTGAGTGTAAAAAGTTTATTGTAAATTTTTTTTGAAAAACATCATTTAATTTAACGGAGGAAGACCATGGCAGAAACAAAGAAATCTGCGGCCAAAAAGCCTGAAACAAAGAAGACTTCAGAAAAAGCAACAGAAAAGAAGAGCACAAGCAAGAAGACTGCAGATAAGTCTACATCAAAGAAAGCATCAGAAAAGAGTTCTGAAAAGGCACCGGCGAAGAAGACGGCAGCCAAGACAGCAACAAAGAAAACTGCAGCAAAGACAGTAGCCAAGGCTGCAAGCAAGAAGACAGCAGAAAAGGCAACAGCTAAGAAAGCAGTAGCAAAGACAACAGCCAAGGCTGCAAGCAAGAAGGCAGCAGCAAAGGCAACAGCCAAGGCTGCAACAAAGAAGACAGCAGAAAAGTCAACAGCTAAGAAGGCAGCAGCAAAGACAACAGCCAAGGCTGCAACAAAGAAGACAGCAGAAAAGGCAACAGCTAAGAAGGCAGCAGCAAAGACAACAGCCAAGGCTGCAAGCAAGAAGACAGCAGAAAAGGCAACAGCTAAGAAGGCAGCGGCAAAGACAACAGCCAAGGCTGCAAGCAAGAAGACAGCAGAGAAGACAACTGCTAAGAAGGCTGCAGCAAAGACACCTGCTAAGAAAGCTGCAACAAAGAAGACGGCAGAGAAGACAACTGCTAAGAAAGCTGCAACAAAGAAGACAGCAGAAAAGACAACTGCTAAGAAAACTGCAGCAAAAACAGCTACTAAGAAGACTTCTAAGAAATAATCCGCTAGATTAATTATTTATAATTTATATCAGAAAACAGCACATCAAGCATGTGCTGTTTTTTGATAAACGAATATAATTATTGTGCTTTTATGGCAGATAAAGCCTGCATATCAGGAATTGTCTGTCACGAAAGCTGTAAATGAATAATTTCATTTAATATATTTGTGTAATAGTGTGCAGTGGGATAAATCTTGACGAAAAGTGCCTGTATGTTATAATCAATAGAAAACGTTTTCGGAGGATGCTATGAGGGGAAGCGGAATTCTGTTGCCTATCACATCAATACCATCAAAATACGGCATAGGCTGTTTTTCAAAAGAAGCATATGAATTTGTGGATTTTTTAGCGAGTGCAGGACAGAAGTACTGGCAGGTTCTTCCTATGGGGCCTACAGGATACGGAGATTCTCCTTACCAGTCTTTTTCAACTTTTGCAGGCAATCCTTACTTTGTGGATATAGAAGAGTTTATTGAAAAAAAATGGATAAGCAGAAAAGACTGTGAGAGCAGGGACTGGGGAGCTGATCCGGAAAAAGTTGATTATGAAAAAATATATAAGAGCAGATTTAAGATTTTAAAGAAGGCATTTCTCAAAAGTAAAATCTCAGAAGATAAGGATTTCATAAAGTTTGCTAAAGAAAATAAATTCTGGCTGGATGATTATGCACTCTTCATGGCGTTAAAGGAAAATTTTAAGGGCAAGAGTTTTATTTACTGGCCGGATGAGATAAGAAAGCATTCAAAGCCGGCAATAAAAAAATATGCGGATGATCCTAAGTATTCCGATGAGCTGATGTGCTATAAGTTCATTCAGTATTATTTTTATAAGCAGTGGTTTGAACTGAAAAACTATGCTAATGAAAAGGGAATAAAGATAATCGGAGATATTCCGCTTTACGTTGCATATGACAGTGCTGATACCTGGTCCAATCCCGAACTGTTCCAGTTAGATGATAATAATGATCCTACCGGTGTGGCAGGCTGCCCGCCTGATTATTTTTCCGCAACGGGACAGCTGTGGGGGAATCCACTCTACGACTGGGACTATCATAAGAAGACCGGATATGCATGGTGGATATCGAGACTTAAAATGTGCTTTTCATTATATGATGTAGTCAGGATAGATCACTTCAGAGGATTTGAATCCTACTATAATATTCCGTATGGTGATGCTACGGCAGAATTTGGCCATTGGGAAAAGGGTCCGGGATATGATTTCTTTGCCGCAGTAAAGAAAGCGCTTGGGAAAAAAGAAATAATTGCCGAGGACCTGGGATATCTTACACCTGCGGTATTTAAGCTTGTGGATAAGACCGGATTTCCGGGGATGAAAGTTCTTCAGTTTGCGTTTGACTGCAATGAAGAGAATGATTATCTTCCCCACAATTATAACAAGAACTGCGTAGTTTATACAGGTACGCATGATAACGATACATCTGTCGGATGGTACGAGAGTGCGGGAGCAAAAGATAAAAAATTCGCCAGAGATTACATGGGGATAAAGAGTGCAAAGAATTTTCATTATGTACTGATAAGGCATGCGATGATGAGTGTGGCTGACACGGCGATAATTCCCATGCAGGATTACCTCGGACTGGGAAGCGAGGCGAGGATCAATACCCCGTCCACTCTGGGAGGAAACTGGTGCTGGCGTATGAAGCCGGATGCTTATACTAAGAATCTGGCAGAGTCTATAAGGAAAATGACTGTTTTATACGGAAGGTAAAGAAAAAAGGCGGTGAAGTATTCACCGCTTTTTTACTGGCCCATGGGTGTGGCCTGAACGATAAAATCATACTTTCTGATCTCATCACATATTCCTGATAATTCCTTCAGATCCATATCGGATCCGGGGAAAAGCTTATATGCATTGGGATCTGAGCTGTCGGATTCAAGATCCATATTATAGGCGGATATCAATTCTTCGATCTTTGAGTAGTCTGTGTCGGGAACCACATAGATCATTATGTATGCTCCGGATTCGCTGTTTTCAGAAGCAACAGATTCCACTGCCTCGCGCTCATCTGAGTCACCGGCAGTGTTGTCATAGTATTCCGTGGCTTCTTCGGCAAATGCATCTTCGTATGATATATCGTCACCAGCGGTTTTGGTTTCAGAAGAAAAATTGTAAGTTGAACTATCGGGGGTCAATGTGGCGCTGTCTGAAGTTTTTTCGTACGTCGTTGCATTGTCGGCTGTCGCGACTGCACTTTCTGTCTGCCCGCTGTGCTGCAGCTTAATAAAGACCGGAACACAGATGCACAGGACTACTACGGCAGCGGCAATAGGAACAAAACGCATGAGCGCAGAACCTGTAATGACGTTGTGGCTGCTTTTTGCTGCAGCCTTGTTGTAACGTATAACAGGCGCAGTTTCTTCAATCGGTATATAGGCAGATGAGATATTACTGCTGGCATTGCCTGTGCCGCCTGAAATGGGGGCATTTTCTGCAGATGCTGCAGAACCACTATCCAGGCGCGCATTAATCTTATCCCAGATATCAGGGATATCAGTCAGCAGCTCCTCCCTGTAACGATCTGAGAGTTCAGCTTCAAATATGCTATTGTCCTGAATTTTCTCATCCATAAACAGTTGCTCCAAATCCTGTCTTTGCGGTCAGGCTGTACTTGCAAGTATTGTTCTGAGTTTTTTTATTGCTTCGTTGTATCGCCAGGTTATTGTCCCTATAGGCTGTCCTAATGACTCTGCTATTTCTTTAAATGTCATGTCGGACAGTATCTTCATATTTACTACTGTCTGTTCCGGCGGACTGAGGGTGGATATTGCATCACGTACGCTTATCACATTTACATTGCTTTCCTCTCCGGCGGTCGGAGGACTTCCTCCTGAGTCGTCCTCGGGAACTTCGTCCACGGGCATTTCCCGGTTCTTTTTCCGGATAAAGTCTATTGACATATTCCTGGCAATCGTTGCCAGATACCCTTTGTGGCCGTTGCCGGGCTTAAACCTTCCGGCGGTTTCCCATATCCGCACAAAGCAGTCGGCAGCCAGGTCTTCTGCATCTTCCCTGTTTCCCACAACGCCATAAACTACCGTATAGATATAGGGCAGGTATTCATCGTATATTTCCCGGAGGGCATTTCTGTCACCGGCTGCAACAGCAGAAATTTTTTCCTGAAATTCGATTTCTGTCAATGGCGCTCCATCTGAGCTCCGTCTCCTCTATCTGATATAGATACGGACGGGGCGGACCTTTTTATGGTCTTTTTTTAAAAATTCAACTATTATGATACAATTATCTACTGTGAGTGTCAAAGCATATATGATGTAAATGCACAAAAACGGCAGGCATCGCATGCAAGCCATTATGCAGCAGGGGGCATGCAGGAGTGACGTACATCGGACATCACCCGGAGATATCACACAGCGGGTGTTATGGGGAGTGTGGGAAGTAAGGAAAATATGGAGAGTACGGAAAGTATGGAAAGTATGGAAAGTGTGGAAATAGAGAGAAAATTTCTGATAGAGAGGCTGCCGGAGAATATAGCGGCTTATCCTTTTCATATGATAGAGCAGGGATATCTGAGTACCGAACCGGTAGTAAGAGTCAGAAGGTCAGATGATGAATATTACCTGACATACAAGGGAAAGGGATTTCTTTCAAGAGAGGAGTACAATCTTCCCCTGACTAAGGAATCTTATGAGCATCTGGCTGCCAAAGCCGATGGGAACGTAATAAGGAAGAAAAGGTATCTCATACCGATAGATGGGACCTCGCTTACGATAGAGCTGGATGTCTTTGATAAGCCGTTTGCACCACTGGTACTGGCAGAAGTAGAGTTTGAGACTGAGGCAGAGGCTTTGGATTTTGTTCCGCCGGAGTGGTTTGGTGAAGATGTAACCAGCGATACCGAATATCACAATTCTACTATGTCACGTAAAATATTTAATGACGGAGAGTAACAGGTGGTGAATTGATTTCAACGCTTTTTGTAAATAGGAAAGGGTAAACGATGACAGAAATGTTCAATAATCCAATGAAAGACAATCTGGTGGAAAAGGAGCTCCCTTTAGAGCAAATTGCAGAGAAACTGCTGGATCACGCAGGCGACAGTGTCTGGGGATTTGAAATTTATTACCATAAAAGGCCGGATGGCGACGCCGTCGGTTCTGCTTACGGTCTTGCGTTGGGTCTTGCATCTCTGGGGGCCTGTGTGAAGGTTGTTGACAGCGAGCAGCATGTTCCGGAAATGTACAGATATCAGACTGATCCGGCCGAACGCATGCTGTACTCCGGAGAAACAGTGCGTACATTAAGGATTGCTGTTGATACCGCAACACAGAGTCGTCTTGGAAGAAATTCGAACGTTGGGATGGATTATGTACTGGATCACCATGTGACAAATCTGATATCTGATGACAGTCATTTGCCGGCGCCGTACAGATATGTGGAGCCGGAGGCTGCTTCCTGTGCCGAGATAATCTTAAAGCTGTTAAAGTTTATGCGGGTGTCCATAACAAAGCAGATGGCAGATCTTCTGTATATGGGGCTTGTGACGGATGTGTCGTGCTTCCGTTCTTTGTCTACAACCCCTGCATCCCTGGAAGCGGCAGCGGAGCTGGCTGCATGCGGAGCTGATATAGTTGAAATAGGAAGACATCATTACATGCGAAAGACTCCGGGACAGATAGGGATGGAAAAGGAAGTATATGACAGGCTTGTTTTTTCAGAGGACAATGAAGTGGTGGGAAGCTATGTGAATGCACTGGATTATGCCCACCATGCCATAACGGATCCTGATCTGGGGGATTTTATGAATACCGTGGATCAGATATGCAAGCCGGATAAAGGTATTGCCCATGTCCATGTGCTGGTACGTGAGTATAAGCCGGGTATCTGCAGGATATCGGTTACATCAAGGCTTCCGGTAAATGCCGCAAAGATATGCGGAATGCTGGGCGGTGGCGGACATGAAAATGCTGCCGGCGCTGAGATGGAAGGTGATCCCAGGGATATCCTGGAGGAAGTAATGCGGTTTTGCAGAAAGGAAGTAGAGGAGAATCTGTGAAAAAGATCCTGGTATACAAGCTGGAAGATACACCGTATGAAGCGCTGTTAAAGACAGTGGCAAAGGAGCAGGATGTTCTTTATATTAAGGTTGAAAAAACAGAGCTTCGAAGTGAGTTAAGGGAGCTGCTCTGCATCCCGTCTGCAGGAACGGAAGCGGATATGGCTTTTCTTGCTGCTCCTGATGTCTGGATCCACAGAAGGGACATGGTGGAACCGTTATTACTGTTATACGGCTTTTCGAATGAGGAAATGGAAGCTTTTTTTGACGGCATGAAGGGAGCCGGTATACCGAGGATAAGGCTTACGGCTGTGGCTACGATGCATAATCTGAGATGGTCTTTCAGGGCATTGTATCAGGAACTCAGGTCAGAGGCTGATGCGATGGCTAAGGCATGAATCTGAACTGCCTGGCGAAAGGCAGCACCGAAAACTATCATTAGGAGGCGGAATAAAAGAAAATGATGGATTATATCATCGTAATACTTGTGATTCTCAGTGTGATACTGAATATCGTTATCATAGTACGTAGTTTTGCTGATAAGAAAGCAGATGTTCTTAAACTGCAGGATGTCCGGGATGAATGTGATGACATCAGAAAGGATATCGAGGATCATGTAAGCCGTGAAATGTCTGCCCTGCGCAGCGAGCAGGGGCAGAAGAATTCAGAGCTTAAGCAGGAACTGCTCACATCGCAGGCATCATTCAGGCAGGACATAATGACATCGCAGGCGGCTTTTAAGCAGGATATAATGTCCTCACAGTCAGTGCTTAAGCAGGATGTTATGAATTCCCAGGGGGCTCTTAAGCAGGAACTGACTGCTTCATCTGCTGCGCTTAAGGAAGATCTCACAGCATCTTCGGCCAATCTGAAGGATGAACTGGTAACTGCCCAGGACAGGCTGGGTGCTAAGCTTACGGAGTCACAGAAATCCAGCCAGGAGTCAATGAATGAGCTGATAAAGCTTAAACTCGACACCCTGGATTCCGTAATGAAGAAACAGACTGAGGATATGGAGCGCAGCCTTTCTGAAATAAAAGAGGGGACTGCTAAGGAAGTAAAAGATCTCAAGGAAGAAACAAATGAATCCATAAAGACTCTCAGGGAGAGCACGGAAAGAAATCTCACGGAGATAAGAAATAATAATGATAAGAAAATAGCCGAGCTTAACGAGAATAATGAAAAGCGGCTGAAGGAGCTGGGCGATAAAACGGACAAGAGGCTTGAGGAGATAAAGGGCGTAGTAGAAGAAAAGCTTACAGATACGTTAAATAAGCGGATAAATGAGTCATTTAAGAATGTAAGTGACCAGCTGGAACAGGTCTATAAAGGGCTGGGAGAAATGAAGAGCCTTGCCGGCGACGTAGGCGGACTTAAGCAGGTG
Organism: Lachnospiraceae bacterium UBA4364; assembly: GCA_002393955.1. Classification (GTDB taxonomy): domain Bacteria; phylum Bacillota; class Clostridia; order Lachnospirales; family Lachnospiraceae; genus NK4A136. The sequence continues at coordinate 39,008 of DGSK01000037.1, forward strand.
CTTTCGGGAGTGAAGACCAGGGGGATCCTGGGCGAGTATCAGCTGGGGGCCATCCTTTCCGAAATCTTAAGTCCGGAGCAGTACGAGACAGATGTTGCAACCATACCGGGAAGCAGCAACCGTGTGGAATTTGCCATAAAGCTTCCGGGAAATGACGGAAGTTACGTTTATCTGCCGATAGATTCCAAATTTCCCGGAGATTCCTACAGGCAGCTTCAGGATGCGTATGACAGTGCAGACAGGAATGCAATAGAATCGGCGAAAAAGGCATTAATAAATGTGATGAAGCTGGAAGCAAAAGATATAAAGGAAAAGTATGTCGCTGTACCATATACCACAAATTTTGGTATAATGTTTCTTCCGTTTGAAGGGTTGTATTCCGAGGCGGTAAATCTGGGAATGGTTGAAACCCTTCAGAAGGATTATCAGGTCAATATCGTGGGCCCCAGTACTATGGGAGCGATGTTAAGCAGCCTGCAGATGGGCTTCAGGACACTGGCTATACAGAAGAGGAGTGATGAGGTCTGGAAAGTGCTTGCAGATGTTAAGACCGAGTTTGGTAAATTTTCCGAGCAGCTGGTTAAGATGCAAAAGCACCTTGACCTGACCAGCAAGGATCTGGATGCACTGATGACTACCAGGACCAAGGCTCTGACGAGGAAGCTTTCGTCCGTACAGACTCTGGAGCAGCAGGATATAAATGTGCTGCCAGGTATTTTGACGGATATTACAGATGATGAAGGAGCAGCAGACGGGATTTCATCAGATCCTGCAGAGGATACGGAATAAAAATGTGATTATTCAGATCTGCCCGACACGTTTGTTTTCACGGCAGATATAAAGGATTGATATATGGTATTTAGTTCGATGATATTTTTGTGGGTATTCCTGCCTGTCACTCTTGTCTTATCAAGGGTATTCAGGGGCAGGGCCTGTAACCTGCTGCTTCTTGCGGCAAGTCTTGTTTTCTATGCGTGGGGAGAGCCGGTGTATGTTCTCCTTATGATCCTTTCTATAGTATTTAATTATGTTATGGGATTACTCATAGGAAGAGCGGGAGATTCTTCGAACACTTCATTAAAGAAAGCCTGGCTGATATTTGGAATAATCGGTAATGTTACGCTGCTGGGGTATTACAAATACTGTGATTTTTTTATAGGTATCCTGAATGATACAGTTTTCAGGAGTGCTCCACTTGAACTTAAACACATTTCGCTTCCCATCGGTATTTCTTTTTTTACTTTTCAGGCGATGAGCTATATCGTTGATCTGTACAGGGAAAAATATCCGGCCCAGAAAAACCTGTTCAGTCTTGCTCTGTATATTTCATTTTTCCCGCAGCTGATAGCCGGGCCTATCGTGCGTTATGAGGATATGGAGGCGCAGCTGGCAGGGCGTGAAATCAATGCCGACCTTACCATAGATGGATTCAGGCGGTTTATATATGGTCTGGCCAAGAAGGTTATAGTTTCAAATACTCTTGCCATGACCACATCTTATTTCTGGAGCATGAAAGGAGAGCAGATGGCGCCGCTCTATGCGTGGACCAGTGCGGTATTCTACACGCTGCAGATATATTATGACTTTTCGGGATATTCGGATATGGCTATAGGACTGGGCAAAATGTTCGGATTCAGTATTCCGGAGAATTTTAATTATCCGTATATGTCAGCTTCGGTGAGCGAGTTCTGGCGCAGATGGCATATGACTCTGGGGGCGTGGTTCAGGGAATATGTTTATATACCTCTGGGCGGCAGCAGACGGGGCAAAGTCAGGACCTGCATAAATCTTGCAATAGTATTTTTCCTTACGGGACTCTGGCACGGAGCCGCATACCAGTTTGTGCTCTGGGGGATATATTATGCATTCTTTATGGTGATAGAGAGGGCGTTCTTAAAAAAATGGCTTGATGAACACAAGGCAGTGGGACACATATATACACTGTTTGTTGTTGTGATCGGGTGGGTAATGTTTTCAGCCACCACAGCTCAGAATGCGGTATATGTTTTGGGAAAGAAGATGTTCCTTATTTATGACGCACCGGAGCTTGTTCCGTATGTGACATACCGTTTCCTTTCGGCTAAGAAAATCATTATAGGGATTCTGGCAATAATCGGATGCGGCCCGCTGCAGCTTGCGGGAGAGAAACTGCATCTTACCGAAAAGTGGAAAGGCAGCATGGCGGAGCTTGTATTCTGCGGACTGATATTCGTTTACTGTGTGATAATGCTTGCTGCGGGGACGTACAATCCGTTTATATATTTCAGGTTCTGAACGGAGGGTGAAGGATACGTTGCTGTCGGTAACACCGGATGAAGAAAATTACCGATCGGGATTTGGTGATAGAATCTGCTGAGTAAAGATTGCTAAATAAAGATTGCTGATTTTCGATATAAAAATAAAGGTTGTGTAAGAAAATGAAAAAAAGCGTAAAAATATGCTGGATCTGCTTGATGGTGGTGTTCCTGTTTTTGCCGTATCCGCTATGGCTGATGTTTTCACCTGCCATTAAGGATGACGATCCTACAGGAGAGGGACGGCCGCTTGCTGTATGGCCGGGAGAAGAAACCCCGCTGTCGGACTATCCGGGAGCTGTGACATCCTATGTTGAGGATCACCTTCCTTTCAGGAGTCAGCTGATCACGGCAAATAATTCCATAGATATGTACGCTTTCCATGAAAGTGAGATAGGGAAAGTTATAGTAGGAAAAAACAATTTCCTTTATTTCAACAGTGAGACTGAGGGGGATCCGCTGGCAGACTATACAGGTGAAAATCTTCTGACAGAAGAGGAACTGGCCGGTATCTGTGCGGATTTGACCGCAACAAGTGATGAACTGAAAGCCAGAGGAACCACTCTTGTGTTTTTGTTCATTCCGAATAAGTCCACGGTATATCCCGAATATATGCCGGACAGGTACGGCGAGCATGCTGATCCCAGCTGTATGCAGCAGATAGAGGATTATCTGAGGGCAAATTCTGATCTTGTGATAATCGATCCAACAGAAGCAATGCTTGCACAAAAGGCGGAAGATGCGGATAATGGTACGTGTAAGGATATTTATTTCCGCTATGATACTCATTGGAACCACAGGGGGGCCTATGTGACAGCAGGAGTTTTATTGGATGAGCTGTGTGGCATAAAGGCTGCCGATCTTGATGATCTGGAGCAGGCGCCAATGGGATATGCGGCAGACCTTGAACGGCTGATAAAGATGACAGATGTTCTCGGTGAAGATACGGAATATCAGTTAAGCGGCTATGTGGATCGGACACCGGAAATACTTGAATATCATATTTTTTCGGAGCCTGATTCAAAGATACTGCGTCTTATGACGGACAGGGAAGAAGGGGATACCCTGGTTATAAAATGTGATTCATTCTCCGGCTTTTATTACTATATGGCAGGAGCGTTTAAATACACGTATGTAGCAACACATGATAATTATGACCTGCCGCTGATACAGACTACGAAGCCGAAGTATCTGATATGGGAATCGGCAGAAAGATACCTGCCGGAGAGACTGCTGGCCTGGGATGAGACATCACCGCTTGCGGAAGAAGGAAAATAAAGCGGATCTGTGTCCGGGTTGAACTGTAAAGCCGTATAGATGCGGCAGAAGGAGGAATTATGATAGGTATTATTTGTGCAATGGAGCTTGAGATTGAGAAGATCAGGGTAGGCATGACCGACGTAACGGAGGAAAAGCATGCCGGTGTTGTTTATACCCTGGGAAAGAAAAAGGGAGCTGATGTGGTAATGGCCGTGAGCGGTGCCGGAAAGGTTTTTGCGGCAATCTGCACCCAGGCTATGATAGACAATTTTCACCCTGAGGTGATACTGAATGTGGGAGTGGCAGGAAGCCTTAGTACGGATCTTTCTATAGGTGACATCGTGATGGCCGAACAGCTGGTGCAGCACGATATGGATGTGACGGCACTGGGCTTAAAAAAGGGCCAGCTTTACGGCAGTGATTACAGGTTCTTCCCTGCAAATTCCAAAGTCATAGACCTTATAAAGGAATGCCTGGAACTGGTTAACCTTGAGCGCGAAAAGGAAGGGAAAAAGGCCCTTCATGCCATAAAGGGAACAGTTGCTTCCGGTGATATCTTCGTGGCTGACAGCGGGCTTAAGAAGTCCATAGTAGACGAATTCCAGGCGGTTGCCTGCGAGATGGAAGGCGCAGCAATCGCACAGGTATGCTGCGTGAATGAGATCAGGTTCGGAGTGGTCAGGGCCATATCGGATTCTGCAAACGAGTCATCTACAATGGATTTCGGTGAATTCTGCAAGATGGCAGCAGATAATACCGCGGAGCTGGTAGATATGTTTATCGGAAGGTATGGTAAGTGATCTGAATATCAAAATGGTAATACACGCCTAACCCACAATAGATATATCTAATTTGCGTTAGACAAAATAACCAAAAATAGTCGTGCATTATGCACGGCTTTTGTTTACTTTTTCAATATTTAATGGTAAGATAGCAAGCGACATATTTTGTACTTGCATAATGGTGTCAGGTTCTTTTTTTCTGTTCCGGCATCATAAAATTTAATAAGGAGGAAATAAATATGGCAAGAAGCAAGAAGACGATGGATGGTAACGAAGCTGCCGCACATGCTGGTTATATCTTTACAGATACAGCTGCCATCTATCCCATCACCCCGTCATCACCTATGGCGGAACACACCGACGAGTGGGCAACTCAGGGCAGGAAGAACTATTTCGGCAAGACGGTTAAGATCGTCGAGATGGAATCCGAAGCAGGTGCTTCCGGTACTGTACACGGTTCACTGGTAGCCGGTGCACTCACATCAACTTACACAGCATCTCAGGGTCTTCTTCTTATGATCCCGAACCTGTATAAGATAGCCGGTGAGAGACTCCCGGGCGTTGTAAATGTGGCTGCACGTTGTATCGCATCACATGCACTTAATATCTTCGGTGATCACTCCGATGTATATGCCTGCAGACAGACAGGCTGTGCAATGCTTTGCGAGTCTTCCGTTCAGGAAGTTATGGACCTTACACCTGTTGCATATCTTGCAGCTATCAAGGGGCGTCTTCCTTTCATTAATTTCTTTGATGGTTTCCGTACTTCTCATGAGATTCAGAAGATCGATATCTGGTCAAATGAGGATTTCGATGACATCATCGATATGAAGGCTATCGAGGAGTTCAGAGCAGGTGCTCTTAATCCTAATCACCCTCGTGAAATGGGATCCGCTCAGAACCCTGATATCTTCTTCCAGTCAAGAGAGTCCTGCAATACTGCTTATGATGAGCTTCCTGCTATCGTTCAGGAATACATGGACAAGATCAATGCGAAGATCGGTACAGATTACAAGCTTTTCAACTACTATGGTGCTGCTGATGCAGAGCATGTAATAGTTGCAATGGGATCTGTTAACGATACTATCGAAGAGACTATCGATTATCTTGCCGCAAAGGGCGAGAAGGTTGGTCTTATCAAAGTAAGACTTTACAGACCTTTCTCTGTAGAAGCATTCTTAGGTGCTATACCTGCAAGCGTAAAGACTATCTCTGTACTTGACCGTACAAAGGAGCCCGGATGTATCGATGAGCCTCTTGCACTTGATGTTAAGAGCGCACTTATGAGCGATGACAAGTTCGCAGGAGTTAAGGTATTCACAGGCCGTTACGGACTTGGTTCAAAGGATACTACTCCCGAGCAGATCGTTGCTGTATATCACAACACAGACAAGAAGAAATTCACACTTGGTATCAACGATGATGTTACACATCTTTCACTTGATGCAGGTGAGCCTCTTGTTACAACTCCTGAAGGAACAGTTTGCTGTAAGTTCTGGGGTCTCGGTGCAGACGGTACAGTCGGTGCTAACAAGAACTCCATCAAGATCATCGGTGACAACACAGACATGTTCGCACAGGCATACTTTGATTATGATTCAAAGAAGTCCGGCGGTATCACAATGTCTCACTTAAGATTCGGTAAGAAGCCCATCAAGTCTACTTACCTTATCCATAAGGCTAATTTCGTAGCATGCCACAATGCTGCATACGTAAGAAAGTACAACATGGTTCAGGAGCTTGTTGACGGTGGTACATTCCTCCTCAACTGCCCTTGGGAAGGAGAGGAGCTTGATAAGCATCTTCCCGGCCAGGTTAAGAAGTACATCTATGACCACAAGATCAAGTTCTATACCATCAACGGTACAAAGCTTGGTATCGAGTCCGGCATGGGACCTACAAGAATCAATACTATTCTTCAGTCCGCATTCTTCAAGCTTACAGGCATCATCCCTGAGGAGAAGGCTATCGAGCTTATGAAGGCTGCCGCTAAGAAGACCTATGGTCTTAAGGGTGATGACGTAGTTCAGAAGAACTGGAATGCTATCGACCTCGGTGCTACCGGCGTCGTAGAAGTTAAGGTTCCTGATTCATGGGCTAACGGCGTTGATGAAGGCCTTGATTATCCTAAGGCTACAAAGGGAAGCAAGGAAGTACAGGATTTCGTAAACAACATCCAGATCCCTGTATCTTCACAGGAAGGTAACAGCATCCCTGTATCCGTAACAATGACTTACACCGACGGTTCTACACCTTCAGGTACAGCAGCATTCGAGAAGCGCGGAGTTTCCGTAGCTGTTCCCGTATGGAATCCTGATACCTGTATCGAGTGTCAGCAGTGCTCTTATGTATGTCCTCACGCAGCTATCCGTTCCGTTGCTCTTACTGATGAAGAAGCAGCTAAGGCTCCTGAAGGAATGCAGCTCAAGGAACTTACAGGTATGCCCGGGTACAAGTTCTCCATCGTTGTATCTCAGATGGACTGCCTTGGATGCGGATCCTGTGCAAATGTATGTCCTGCTAATAAGGCTCCCAAGAATGTTGAGGCAGGCGTTAAGACTCTTGCTATGCAGACTCTTGATGATGCACTTAAGGCACAGCAGAAGTACTTTGATTTCGCTGTAGAGCTTGATGAGAAGGCAGAAGTAATAAGCAAGTTCGGAATGGATACCGTTAAAGGATCACAGTTCAGACAGCCTTATCTTGAATTCTCAGGCGCATGCGCAGGCTGCGGTGAGACACCTTATGCTAAGCTCGTTACACAGCTTTACGGTGACAGAATGTACATTGCAAATGCAACCGGATGCTCATCCATCTGGGGTAACTCTTCACCTTCAACACCTTACACAACCAACAAGAAGGGCCAGGGTCCTGCATGGGCTAACTCACTCTTCGAGGATAACGCAGAGTTCGGCTTCGGTATGTATCTTGCACAGAAGACACTCCGCGGCAATGTAAAGGATGAGGTTGAGGCACTTGCTGCTGAGACATCTGATGCTAACATCAAGGCTGCTATCGATGAGTACCTTGCTACTTTCGATGAGACACTTAAGAATACCGAAGCTACAGACAAGCTTCTTGCTGCTATCGCTAATGATTCCAACGCACATGCTAAGGAGATCATCAAGAACAAGGATTACGCTGCTAAGAAGTCACAGTGGATCTTCGGTGGTGACGGATGGTCATTCGATATCGGATTCGGCGGTCTCGACCATGTACTTGCTTCCGGTGAGGATGTGAATGTATTCGTATTCAATACCGAGGTTTATTCAAATACCGGCGGACAGTCTTCCAAGGCTACTCCTATCGGTGCAGTTGCTCAGTTCGCTGCAGGCGGTAAGGCTATCAAGCAGAAGGATCTTGCAGGTATAGCAATGAGCTATGGATATGTATATGTTGCACAGGTTGCAATGGGTGCTAATCCTAACCAGCTTGTTAAGGCTATCAAGGAAGCTGAGAGCTATCACGGACCTTCACTTATCATTGGTTATGCTCCTTGTATCAACCACCGTATCAAGGCGGGTATGGGCGCAGCAATGGCAGAAGAGAAGAAGGCTGTTGATGCAGGTTACTGGCATCTGTTCAGATTCAATCCTACTGCTGAGAAGAAGTTCACTCTTGATTCCAAGGCTGCAACAGTTCCTTACGCTGACTTCATCGGTGGAGAAGCTCGTTACACCGCTCTTACCAAGGTTAACAAGGAAAAGGCAGGAGAGCTCTTCAAGGAAGCAGAAGAGGCTGCAAAGGAAAGATTTACACATCTTTCAAATCTCGTTGAACTGTATTCAAAGAACTAAATTGAAGACAGCTTCATAGTTAATACTTGAATTAGAAAACCCGGCTGGCAGGAATGTCAGCCGGGTTTTGACGTTAAGGGATGGTTATGATACAATGCCGTAACGTGACCGGAGACAGAAGACAGTTTAAAGATCCGATGACGCATATATGGTTTGCGTTGGAAATCGTTGCGGGGGGCAGTGGGTGATAAGGAACATACTGGCCTTTTTTGTGGGATTACGGTCCTGTAGAATATGCAACAGTTTTTTATGTATCCGTATTGTACTGTTATAAATAGCTGTCTTTTGGTATACTTGTAACTGTTCGTGGGTATACAGGTTTTTGTGGCTGTAAGTGATTTTAGCCGGAAGATGGACAGGGGCTTAGTAAAGCCCGGGGTGAGGAAAGATGATCGAAGACATAGCGGCTCTCATACCTGCTTACAATCCCGACAGGGAGATGATAAAGGTAGTGGGAGAGCTGGTTTCTGAATTTTCGAATATTGTTGTCGTTGATGATGGCTGTGATGAAAGCTACGGAGATATCTTTAAGGAAGTAGAGAGAATCGGAGAAGTGGCAAACATCACCATATTGCATCATGAGGTAAACAGAGGGAAAGGCGCTGCACTTAAGACGGGGTTTTCATATATCCTGGAATCCCTGCCGGAAGTCTCTGCAGTGGTCACACTTGATGCTGACGGACAGCACACAGTATCGGATACATTAAAATGCTGCAAAGGCTTTACTGATTTTAAAGGGAAAACCAGACCGGTGGTTTTCGGCTGCCGGGATTTTAAATCAGACACAAAGATACCGCCCCGTTCAAGATTCGGTAACAGGCTCACCAGCAGTCTGCTCAAGCTTTTTGCGGACATAACACTTTCTGATACGCAGACAGGACTCAGGGTTTTTGACAGAGATATTCTCAGATCTCTATGCGCAGTTCCGGGGGAACGCTATGAGTTTGAGATGAATATGATATTTGAGCTTCATGATCTGGGGATACCTTTTATGGAAGTTCCCATAGAAGTTATCTATCTTAACGAGAACGAAGGATCTCACTTTAACCCTATAAAAGATTCCATCAGGATATACAAGGTATTCTTTAAGTTCATAGCATCCTCGCTGGGGTCTTTTGTTGTGGACTATGTACTGTTTTCAGTTCTTGTGTGCCTTCTCGAAAACAGAATGCCGGAATTATATACCGGTCTGTTTGAAATCAGCATCAGTTACATAGAGATCTCAACGGTTGCAGCGCGTGTCTGTTCCGGTATATTCAACTACTGTGTAAACCGTATGATATTCAAAACCAAAAAAAAGGATGCTGCGGGATCCGGTCCGAGGTATTTTCTGCTGTGGCTTGTGCAGATGGTGGTATCTGCCAATGCAGTTAAATATCTGACAATGTGGCTCGGAATACCTGCGATGGTTACAAAGATAATAGTCGATCCGATACTGTTCTTTATAAGCTATAAAGTTCAGCAGGTTTGGGTGTTTAAGAAAAAAGACTGACGAAAGCGGAGAAAGAAAATGGGTGACGGTGATTATGCTTTTTTTGCCATGATGGCAAGGCTTAAATGGATAGACAGATGGGCGCTTATGAGAAATTCCGAGGAAGAGAATCTCTCGGAGCATTCACTTCAGGTGGCAATGCTGTCACATGTCCTGTGTGTGATAGGAAATAAGAGATTTGGTAAAAATCTTGATGCAGAGCATGCGGCGATGTTCGGTATGTACCATGATGTTTCGGAAATACTTACCGGTGATATGCCTACGCCTGTAAAATACAGGAATAAGACCATAAAAGGCGCATATAAGCAGATTGAGGATGATGCAAATGAAAGCCTGCTTACGCTTCTGCCTGAAGATATAAGGGATGAGTACCGCAAGGTCCTTTTTCCGGAAGAAAAATACTCGTACGAAGTGAAGCTTGTAAAAGCTGCCGATAAAATATCTGCCTACATAAAGTGCCTGGAAGAGAAGAAAGCGGGAAATGATGAATTTGCCGATGCGGAACATTCAACCCTTGAATCAATAAAGGCGATGGAGCTTGAGGAGATTGAGGTTTTTCTTAATGAGTTCCTGCCATCGTACAAAAAGACGCTTGATGCGATCAGGCCGGATATATAAAAAGAAAACGCAAGAGAACTGCTCTTACTGCACCCCATACCAGTGGCTGTCCATGGATTCCAGTTCTTTAAGTCTTGGCTGGATTTCGTTTATATCTGCCTGAAGACGTTCTTTTTCCCTGAGGAGCAGGTATTCCTGCTCTTCGTTTTTTTTGAATTCGCTGGGATAGTTGCGTTTGTGGAGAAGCTCCGCTAGTGCCATGGAAAGGCGGCTGTTGCCCATTTCGGCAATTGCGGTAAGTCCACTGACAACGACAAATATCAAAAGCACAAAGTGGATCAGAAACAGCAGCCCGAGCACCGTGGAACCCATAGCGGTAACGAATACTGCAGCGGAGTCTAAAATGGTAGCGTTGGCAGAGGCGGCGACAGTGTTGATGGCAAAAAAATATATATTTGCCAGTACAAAAAAGTACGCGCCAAAGGAAATCAGGAATCCCATAAGTGACCGGTGTTTCCATTGGGATAAAAATGCGCGGCGGTTTCGCACATCATAAATTGCGGTATCGAGCTGATAAAGCTGCTCCTTGTAAGACTGCATATCTATGCGAAGTTTTTTTAATTCTTTTTTTTCATCATCTGTCATGGCGTTTTTCCACAGCCGTTTAGTACTGCCTTTATTAACTTTATTTTTAGATTCTTTAGACGGTACGAAAGTGTAAATTGCACCGCGGTCGCACAGCTGTTGTTATTCTATCATAGATTAGTTACAACGAAAAAAGTTTTTAGTAATAAACAAAGGTTTTCTAACACTAACCCAATGTACTGTGTTAAGCTTTGCACAGAGTAAAAAAACAAAAAAGAGGAGGAAATCTATTATGGCATATGTAATCAATGATTCTTGCATCAGCTGTGGAACATGTGAGGGTAACTGCCCTGTTGGCGCTATCTCTCAGGGAGATTCTCAGTACAATATCGATGCTGATACATGCATCAGCTGCGGAACTTGCGCAGGTAACTGCCCCGTAGGTGCTATTTCCGAGGAATAATTTCTGAAGATTAGTTCTGAAAATTAGTTCTGAAGATTAAATGAAGAAATGCCGTATCCGAAAGGATGCGGCATTTTGTTTTTAACGCTGTTTTTTCCCGGTATCGCACAGGTCTTTCAGAAAGCAGTTTTCGCAGTCAGGTTTAGGGGCTTTGCATATGCTCCGGCCGTGAGCTATTATCTGGAGATTCCACAGTATCCAGTGGTCCTCAGGAAGTTTTTTCATAAGGTCATATTCAACCTTTACCGGGTCTGTTTCTTCAGTAAGCCCCAGCTTTTTTGATACCCTTTTTACATGAGTATCCACTACAATGCTGGGCTCATTATATATGTTCCCCCTGATCACGTTAGCGGTCTTTCTGCCTACACCGGGAAGCGCGGTCAGCTCTTCTATTGAAGATGGTACGTCCCCATCATATTTTTCGATGAGCATGCGGCAGCAGGCTATTATGTTTTTAGCTTTGTTATGGTAGAAACCGGTGGAATGTATATCTTTTTCAAGTTCTTTAAGGTTGGCTTCGGCAAAGGCTTTCACGGAAGGATATTTAATAAACAGAGTTTTGGTGACAATATTTACCCTTGCATCTGTGCATTGTGCGCTGAGAATGGTAGCGATAAGCAGCTGCCATGCGTTGTCGTGATCCAGGTAGCATTTGGTATCTGTACCATAGTGTTCGTCCAATATGTTTAGTATTTTTTGCAGATTTTTTTGCGTCATTTTTGTTATAAATATGAAAAAAGTGTTGACTCATAAATTTTTTTGGGATATAGTGTTAGCGTAATTATAAGAGAGCATATTGGTTTATGCAAGCTTTCACATGAAAATAGCCGGTGTTGGGGAGACGCGAACGGCTTTAGAGAAAAGGAGAGAACTATGACATACGAAAAGATTGTTGATTATGTGCAGAAGAAATTTGCAAAGCTTGACGTCAGCAAGACCGGTGATGTGGCTGTGCAGATCGATGTGACAGGAGAAGGCGAAGGTGCATTCTACGTTGCTGTTAAGGATGGCAAGGGTGCTGTTGAGCCTTATGAGTATTATGATCATGATGCAAAGATCATTGCTGACGGCAGCGATATAATCGATATCGTAGATGGCAAGCTTGATGCTGTAGCAGCTTTCAATGAGGGCAAGATCCGCGTTGAGGGTAATGTTGAGAAGGTTGCTGAGCTCAAGAGCGTATTTGCAGTTAAGAAGGCAGCACCTGCAAAGAAGGCGGCTCCCGCAAAGAAGGCAGAGCCCGCTAAGAAAGAGGAGCCTGCAAAGAAGGCAGCACCTGCCAAGAAAGCAGCTCCCGCAAAGAAAGCAGAGCCCGCTAAGAAAGAGGAGCCTGTAAAGAAGGCAGAACCTGCAAAGAAGGAAGAGGCAAAGGCTGAGGCTAAGAAGCCTGCTGCTAAGCCTGCAAAGAAAGCTGCAAAGAAATAATAGATTTGTAGATCTTTCGTAGGTTTATAGTGAGTATACAGAGGCCACCGTGCTGGAGTGCGGTGGCTTTTTATATGTTAAATGGTATAACGATTTTTATAAATATCGGGACAGAATCTGCGTGCGTGGTGAGGCGGCAGGGAATGTCCTGTAAAGATAACACGGTGTGGTTAACGCTCTTCGATTATGTTATAATCTTGTAAGTGGACAACGGTTAGCTGTTAGCAAATAGAAAATAGCAGATAACGGGCGGCACCACTGTATTTCTTGAGAAATAAGGAGGGGAAAAGTGAGCAGGATCACAGTAGCGGGTATAACGCAGATTGAAACCATTGTCAATGTGGACGAGGTCCCGGTGCCTTATGTTTCATCAAGCAGCATGCCGAATACCATATTCACGGAAGCCGGGGGAGATGCCTTTAATGAAAGTCTTGCTTTCACCTGGCTTGGAGACGAAGTGAATTTTCTTTCCATAGTGGGGCGTAACCAGGATATGAGCGTGCTTAATCCCTCGGACAGAAAGGTTACGATTTCTACCGAACACATACTCCCTATAGCTGAAGCTACAGCGACCCAGGTAATACTCTGCGGAAAGGACAGAAAGAAGCAGGTGTTTGAAGACATCAAGGATCTTCGTGATGTGGCATATGATATGTCCATGGTGACTCCGCTTATAGCATCTTCTGAACTTCTTGTTGTTGCGAATGCAAATTTCTGCAGGCCATTTTTGGATATAGCGGCAAAGTACAAGATACCTGTAGCGGTCAATATGCATACCTTTGAAAAGGAAAAGGAACAGTATAATGAGGATTTCCTTAAGGCGGCATCTATTCTTTATGTTGATGATGACTGTGTGGAAGATGATCCTTTCGGCTTTATGAAGGAAGTGGCAGAGAAGTATGACATATCCGTTATGGTAATGGGCCAGGGAAATAAGGGGCTTATACTTTATGACAGGGACCAGAATATTCATGTGCATTATGACTGCGTAAAGACTAATGAAGTGGTGAACTCGGTTGGTGCCGGCAATGCACTGTTTGCTTGCTTCCTTCATTATTATGTGGAGACAAAAGATTCGGTAAATGCCATAAAGAATGCACTGCTCTTTGCTTCCTACAAGGTAGGTTTTATGGGAACCTCAAATGGATTTATGACAGTGGATGAAGTGGCCCAGTGGAGGCGTCTGATATGGGGAATGGATAAGACTCCCGAAAAGATTGCGAATATTAATTAGGTATCAGGGGATGCTTTTTCCAGCATACGCATTATAGAGGGGGCTGTCAGACTGTTAAGACTGACAGCTTTTTCCTTGAGCGTATTAATTTTTTCCGGGGTACCGGCTTTTTCATAAAGCCCGGCCAGCAGGGTATAACTGCCGAGGATATCACTTCCGGTGGAAATCGAGAATTCCAGGATTCTGATCGCCTCCTGCTCGCTGCCGTTTTCGGAAAGGTTTTCCGCAAAGCTCTGAAGTGACCTTACAAGAAGTGTATATCTTTCATCGCATTCCGAAAGTTCAGGGAGATTTGCGGCTCCGTATTTTAATTTAAGGTCTGTGTTGCTGATGCCGGTGAGATTAAGTATTTTTTTATCTTTAAGAAAAATAAGATTTCGCATGACTTCCTGCATTTTTGCTGATTCATTGTATTTTATAAGGAACAGTTCTTCCGGGATCGTTATGTAGGGCAGGTCATCGATTGGCTGTCTTCTGGCTGAATTTGCCTCATTTTCCCGGCTTATAAAGGCTTCCATTTCATCTCTGCTTTTTTTTGCGGAGCGCTTGATGAACCAGAACAGCAAAATTACGAATATTACTACACTTGTCAAAACGGGCATTTTCATTTATAATTACCAAATTAGAAAAAATGACGATTTTTTAACATAAATTTTGGAGAAATTGCAATGTTTAATATGCACAGTAACAAAGGACGCAAGGTGTTGAGGACTGTTTTAATAGTTATACTCGCTCTTGCGATGATATTACCGTCTATAGCGGCATACCTTTCTATGTAAAAGCAACGACTATATTTTAGACTTTTTTGTACTATAGTGCAAGGATGCACATGTATGGGGGTTAGCGTTTGTTGCATTCGGGGGACAGCAGAATACAACCTGTTCAACGGGACAGGCTGCAGTTTCAAGGCGAGGTGTGATAATGAAGACTAATCTGAAAAAAACAATTATTTTTACTATGATGACTGCCGCATTCCTGGCAATAGCCGGGAGTTTTGGCATGTTTGACGACCTGCAGGGGATAAAGGCAGATGCGGGTGAGATTGTAAGGGGAACACTTACATTTTTGCCGCCGGATGACGGGGAAGATGATGAGGATGAAAAGAGCGACAGCAAGATTTTCCCCGGGGTACATATCGATGATATAGATGTATCCGGGATGACAGAGGATGAGGCAAGGACAGCTGTTGAGGATTACATTGCACAGCTTTCCGCAAGCCAGGTTACGCTGGTAGTTGCGCAGGATACGGAAGTTCCCGTTACCGTCGCTGACTTGTCACCTGTATGGAGTAATCCGGAGGTGGTTTCGCAGGCGGCTGAGAATACCACGGACGGAAATGTTATCGCAAGATACAAGATGAAAAAGGATATAGAGCATAACGGCCTGAATTTCCCTTTGGAGATCACATTTGATGATGCTGCTCTCTCCGCTTACCTTGAGGAAAACTGCTCCATATACGATATACCGGTTGAGAATCCTACTCTTGTCAGGGAAGGCAATGACTTTACGATCATTAATGGTGAAGGCGGGCAGGGGCTGGATATTCCTGCTGCCGTTGCACAGCTTGAGGAAGAATTCTATGCAGACTACAGGGCAGGGCAGACTACGATAAAACTGCCTGTTGTGGCGACAGAGCCGGATACATCCGTAGAGGATCTTGCTAAGGTTCATGATCTTCTGGGTTCATTTACTACAAGCTATTCATCATCCGGAAGCAACAGGAGCGGTAATGTGGCTAACGGCTGCAGGCTTATAAACGGCACTGTTCTTTATCCCGGGGAAGAGTTTTCCGCATATGAGACTATCAAGCCATTTACTGAAGAAAACGGTTATTTTCTTGCCGGATCCTATTTAAACGGACAGGTGGTTGAGAGCCTTGGCGGCGGTATCTGTCAGGTGTCATCCACTCTGTATAATGCTGTACTTAGGGCTGAGCTTCAGGTGGTTGAGAGAAACAGCCATTCCATGGTAGTTAATTATGTTGATAAATCTGCTGATGCCGCTATAGCTGAGTCATCAGGAAAGGATTTCAGATTTGTAAATAATACGGATTATCCTATTTATATAGAGGGATATACAGAGAATAAAAAGATCACTTTCAATATCTATGGCGTAGAGACCAGGGATCCGGGCAGGAAAGTTGAGTTTGAAAGCGAGATCGTTACTGAGACTGTTCCCGATCATGAGGATATAGTTGCAGATGCCTCACAGCCTATAGGATATGTAAGTGCAACATCTGCTCATATAGGATATACTGCAAAGCTCTGGAAGATAGTCTATGAAAACGGCGTGGAAGTCAGCCGTGAGGTGGTTAATAACAGTACTTATAAGGCAACTCCCAGAACTGCGGTTGTGGGTATAGCTTCAGCCAATCCCGAGTATACAGCGGCTATGCAGGCGGCTATAGCGACAGGAAGTATCGATAACTGTAAGGCCATGGCGGCACAGCTCAATGAAATGGCAGCTGCCGCAGCAGCACAGGCTGCGATGGACCAGAGTGCCTCTGTGGATCCCTGATGCAGCGCCACGAGGATTTATCCGAAAATGATGCAAAGTCTGCAGCCGGTTGTGACATTGTTGTTTACGGTTACGCGGCTCTGCCTGCCACTATTGATCTGCTGACCACTGAATATGGCCGGGTAGCGGAAGTTTTGGGGCAGGTGTATGCAGACAGGATAAAGTACAATGTCAGGGTCTGCATGGATGAATTTGCTGCTTATGAAGAGGCGGTATTGTCTGCTGTGAAAACGGAAGACTCCGAGACCGTGATATGGAAGTGTGGAGTTGATGGCATCTATGGCGCGCTGTGGCACATGACGGCAGCATCGCATATCGGAATGCACATTGATGTGAGAAGCATTCCGTTACGGCAGGAAAGCATAGAGCTGTGTAACATGTTTGACCTGAATCCGTACAGGCTGAAAAGCGACGGCTGTATGGTGCTTACATCCCACTGTGGTGCAAGAACCGTTGAAATCATAAGCAGGGCGGCGGATGGAAAGATTCCCTGTGTGATCGCAGGTTATACATTAAAAGGAAAAGAAAAGCTTTTGATCAATAAAGACGAGGTACAATACCTTACAAAGCCGGAAGGCTGAAAGAAAGCGAAAGCCAATGGAGGCACAATATGCTGAGAGATGAGATATTATCAACTATTGAAAAGAACAGCCGCGTTGATATAGCAGAGCTGGCTGTAAGGCTCGGAAGCGAGGAGGAAGTCATCGCTGAAGAGATGAGCAAAATGGAGGAAGAGGGTGTCATCTGCGGCTATCATACCATGATAGACTGGGAAAAGACCGGCATGGAGAAAGTGACTGCGCTCATAGAAGTAAATGTTACGCTTCAGCGCGGACAGGGTTTTGACGGCATTGCAGAACACATTTATAAATATCCTGAAGTAAAGAGCGTTTATCTTATAAGCGGTGGATATGACCTGCTTGTTACCATAGAAGGAAAGTCCATAAAGGAAGTATCCTCGTTTGTACATTCAAAGCTTTCGACCATGGAAAATGTCCTTAGTACTTCAACGCATTTTATTTTAAAGAAATACAAGGATCATGGTACTATCATGGCTAAGAAGCCTGAAGACGAAAGGCAGCTGGTTACACCATGAGAAATCCCCTTAATAAAAAAGTAGAGAGCATCAAGCCTTCCGGAATAAGGAAGTTCTTTGACATTGTAAGCGAGATGAAGGACGCTATCTCACTGGGTGTGGGTGAGCCTGATTTTGATACGCCATGGCATGTAAGGGAAGAGGGTATATATTCCCTTGAAAAAGGCCGTACTTTTTATACATCCAATGCAGGACTTAAAGATCTCAAGAATGAGATATCCGCATATGTAAAGCGGAAACTCGGCGTTGTATATGATCCGGACAGTGAGGTGTTCGTTACTGTTGGCGGATCGGAAGGCATAGATATGGCGCTTCGCGCCATGCTGGATCCCGGGGATGAGGTGCTTATACCGCAGCCCTGTTATGTTTCGTATGATCCCTGCACAGTGCTTGCAGGCGGTGTTCCCGTATTCATTAATCTTAAAGCAGAGAATGATTTCAGGCTGACCGCGGCAGAACTGGAAGAAGCCATAACGGAAAAGACCAAGCTTCTTATACTTCCGTTCCCTAATAATCCTACCGGAGCTGTACTGGAACGTAAGGATCTGGAAGAGATTGCCAAGGTAGTGGAAAAGCATGATATCTTTGTCCTTACGGATGAGATATACTGTGAGCTTTATTATAAAGATGATTATGCTTCCATCATACAGATGCCGGGCATGAAGGAGAGAACTGTATATATTAACGGATTCTCCAAAGCATATGCCATGACAGGATGGAGGATGGGATATGTCTGTGCTCCGGCGGTGATCCTTAAGCAGATGCTTAAGATCCATCAGTTCGCCATAATGTGTGCGCCGACCACATCACAGTATGCGGCCATAGAGGCACTGAAAAACGGTGATGAGGATGTGCGCATGATGCGTGATGCCTATAACCAGAGGCGAAGGTATCTTATGCACGCTTTCAAGCAGATGGGGCTGCCCTGCTTTGAACCCTTTGGTGCTTTTTATGTATTCCCTTGCATAAAAGAATTCGGAATGACCTCCGAGGAATTTGCTACCAGACTTCTTGAGGAAGAGAAAGTGGCTGTAGTGCCTGGAACGGCTTTTGGCGACTGCGGGGAAGGGTATCTCAGAATATCCTATGCCTATTCAATAGACAACCTGAAAGTTGCCATAGGCAGGATCGAGAGGTTTGTGGGCAGACTCAAAGATGAAAAGAAATGATCGGTCAGATCAATAGTAACAGGAAGAGATAGAGATTTATTTAAGAAAAGCGGCTTTTGACGGCCGCTTTTTATGCGCAATGATGGAGGTATGTGTACACCCTGCTGTTTATGTGAGAGTGTGACAGCATGTATATGTCATGATGTTTACCCACAGTATGCCACTGCTGCGAGGGCTGCCACTGCACCGTCTGCGGCAGCGGTGGTAAGCTGCCTTACTGATTTTGTGCGGCAGTCGCCGGCTGCAAATATGCCTTTTGTGGCAGTTCTGCAGTCCTCGCCGGCTGTGATGTATCCTTTTTCATCGAGAGTTACAAAATCTGCAAAGGCTTTATTATCGGGGATCTGTCCGATTGCGATAAAAAGTCCTTCAATCTCCAGTTTGCTCTTATTATGGTTCAGCTTGTTTTCCAGCTCGATATATTCCAGGTCACCGTTACCGCCCAGGGCGGTGATGGTGGAGTTAAGTACAAATTCAACATTATCTTTTGCTTTTAGCTTTGCAACTTCTTTTGCGTCTGCTCTGAAAGTGTCGCGTCTGTGTATCAGATAGACCTTGCGGCAATAGTTTGAGAGGAAGAAGGCGTCTTCTATAGCTGTATTTCCGCCGCCGTTTACTGCCACGATGCTGTCTTTAAAGAAAGCGCCGTCGCAGGTGGCACAGTAGGATACTCCGCAGCCTGTAAATTCTTCTTCGTTTTCAAGGTCCAGATGTCTGTTTTTAGCGCCTGTGGCTAATATGATTGCAAGGCATTCCCTGTCGCCGGCAGTGGTGTGCAGAGTTTTTACCTTTCCTTCTTTGATTTCAAGCCCTGTCACTTTTGCGTTTTCTATCACAGCCCCAAGGCTCTCTGCCTGGTCCTTTAATCCGTTTGCAAACTCAAGGCCGGAGATATTTTTTATACCCGGGTAATTTTCTATTTCGGGGGTATTGATTATCTGTCCGCCGCAGTTGTCAGCTTCTATTACAAGGACATTCTTGCCGGCGCGCCTTGCATATATAGCGGCCGTAAGCCCTGCTGTACCGCCTCCGACTATGATTATATCTTTCATAAGATACCTCCTCGTAATCAATTCTAAATCATCCCATACCGGTATTTGATCCGTTATGCCCGCAAATATACTGTACCCCAAAAAACAACAGTTCAATTTTAACACAATTGTGCCATGGATAGGTATAAAAGTTGCCAAACAACCTAGGGTGTGGTAAAGTTGTTAACGCATGATTTTACAAAATAGGATAATTGTACCCTGATATGTACGAATAAAGTGCCGGTATCGTTTTAACTGCCTTTTTTAAGGCTTGCGGAATAGAACGGAATGGGCTGTCGGTGGCGGGGCGTTTTAACAAGTAAATTTTAAGCAGCGGAGATGTCTGATTTGCTTTACAATCTGATAATAAAACCTATTGAATATCTTATAGAAACCATCTTCTGGGTAATGTATTCCTTTTTCGGCAATGCAGGCGTGGCTATTATTGCGGTGAGCCTTACGGTCAGCACACTGGTGCTCCCTCTTTACCTGCGCTCCGATGCCATACAGGAAAGCGAACAGAAAAAACAGAAAGCCATGGAAAAGTGGCTTAAGCATATCAGGAAGTTTTTCAAAGGTGACGAACGTTACATGATAGAGAACGCATATTACAGGGAGATGGATTACCGTCCGCTGTACGCGCTGCGCAGTGCATTTTCCCTTCTTCTGCAGATCCCGTTCTTTATCGCAGGATATCACTATCTGTCTACGCTTTCACTGCTTTCGGGGATTAGCTTCGGCCCCATAGCCGATCTGGGCAGGCCGGATGGACTGATAGCCCTCGGCGTGGCCCACATAAATCTTCTGCCAATACTTATGACAGTGATAAACTGTGTGTCCGGCTTTGTATATACAAGAGATCTTCCCCTGCGGGCAAAGCTGCAGATATATGTTCTGGCATCTGTTTTCCTGGTGCTTCTGTACCGGAGCCCGTCAGGTCTTGTCCTGTACTGGACCATGAACAATCTTTATTCATTGTGCAAAAATATAGTTATGAAGCATATAAAGAATCCGGCAGGGTTTCTCGGGATACTGCTTAGCGGTATTTCTGTGGCATTCGTCCTGTATCTTTTAATATCCGGCAAGATGTATAATTCATGGTTCGGAAGACAGGGACGGGATTATGAAGCTTTTCTCATATGGTTTGTGCTTATCTGTGTGTTTAATTCACCTCTTGTACTGTTTTTGTGGAAAAAGAAGCATACGGTAAAGCAGGATGGTACAGTGACGTCAAAGTCGCTTCCTGTGCTGTTAGAGATTGCGCTCGCACTGTTTTGCGGTGTGTATATCCCGCTGTCGGTGATATCCGCATCTCCGGTGGATTTTGTGAATGTCTATAATTATATGTCCCCACTTCACTATGTGTTTACCACGGGCGTGATGTTTGCCGGAGTATTCATCGTGTGGGGAGGCATTATTCTTTATATTTCCGATAAAAGGGGCAAGGACATATACAGCCTGATATTATTTGTGCTTCTCCTTATGTTTATAGCAAACTTTATGCTGGTAAAGCCGGATATAGGTACTATTTCAAATGAGCTTTCCTTTGATCATATTCCGAAATACGGGAAAGTGCTGCGCGTAGCCAATCTTCTTATGGCCGGAGGCATTGCAGGGGCTTCGTTTGTTCTCTGGAAGTTTCGCAGGAACTGGATGAAATATATCGTCATTGTCGTTATACTTTCCCTGTTAGGAATATGCACAGTCAATATGTCGAAGACCGGAGCAGAATTAAAGCGTATAGTTGAAGTAAAAGAAGAAGCTGCGGCTGAAGCAGACCTTACCATCCCGCTTTCAAAGGAAGGAAAAAATGTGGTGGTAATAATGCTGGACAGGGCGATAGGTGCATATATACCGTACCTGTTTGCTGAAAAGCCTGAGCTTAGAAATCAGTATGACGGTTTCGTATATTACCCCAATACGGTTTCATACGGGCAGACTACCAGTTATGGGTCGCCGGCCCTGTATGGAGGATATGATTATTCGGCAGCGGCGCTTAATGCAAGGGATGATGTGAAGCTGCGGGATAAGCAGAACGAGGCGATAACACTGCTGCCGAGACTCCTGGGAGAGGAGGGCTACCGTGTGACTACCTGGGATCCGCCGTATGCTAACTACTGCAT
The DNA here is from genome assembly GCA_002393955.1 of Lachnospiraceae bacterium UBA4364. Lineage (GTDB taxonomy): Bacteria > Bacillota > Clostridia > Lachnospirales > Lachnospiraceae > NK4A136. The sequence goes on from DGSK01000037.1 coordinate 60,834, forward strand.
CCCGTCAGATCTGTCGGTTTTTGATGAATATCCATATGTAAATGCCGTAAATGTGGAGGGCAGATATACGCCTTCCATAGGGCAGGAAAATTATCTGGCAATGATAGAGAGGAATTTTTTCTTCTATAGCATTTTCAAAGTGGTGCCCGCCATGCTGCAGGACGAGGTTTATGACAGCGGCGAGTACATGGCAGCAGCGCCCCTGGCCGCAAACAATGATTTCCTGAAAGCGTGGGAAGTGCTGGAACACATGCCGGAGGTTACCGTTACCGAAGGCGTGACGGGAAATACCCTGTTTATGATGGATAACAATACTACCCACGCACCTGCCATACTCCAGCTCCCGGATTATACACCGGCAGAGACTGTTGATAATACCGGATTTGCAGGCTGGGATGAGAATCCGGTGCTTGACGGCAAAGTGCTGGATTACGGGACAGATAACCGAAAATACGGCATATCCCATTATCACTGCAATATGGCGGCTATAATGTCTTTGGGTAGGTGGTTTGACAAACTCCGTGAGGAGGGAGTTTATGACAATACCAGGATAATAATCGTGGCAGACCACGGAAGGGCGTTAGGACAGTTTGAGGATATGCTTTTCCTTGAAGAGCTGGATGTGGAGGGCGTTAATGCCCTGTTTATGGTAAAGGATTTCGGGGCAACCGGCTTTGTTACGGATGATTCCTTTAAGACTAATGCAGAGACACCGGTAATGGCATTGGAGGGGCTGATCGAAGATCCTGTCAACCCGTACACGGGCAATGCCATTGTTTCACACAGTGGCGAAGGCGCGGATATTATATGCGCCATGGATACCAAAGTGCAGGGAAATGAGGATACCAGACTCTGGCCATATGATGCATTCTGGTATCATGTGGAGGATAATATCCTGGATCCGGAATGCTGGACGGAGATCTTTCCGGAGCAGTAGCATGTTATTTTGAGAAAAAAGTATGTAAAGTCCATCGATACAGATTGCGGGAAATCTTAAGATTGTGCTATAATATCATGTCAGATTTTGAACAGTACTCAGGAGGCGGTTATGAGCGAACAGTACAGAACAGTCACATTAAATGAGATAGGTGAGGATAAGATCGGCCAGACAGTGAAGCTTGCAGGCTGGGTTGAGAATATAAGAGACCACGGCGGAGTGTCATTCATTGACCTTAGGGATATGTATGGCGTAGTGCAGGTAGTTATGCGTGATACTTCCATGCTGGAAGGCCTTACCAGAGAGGACTGTGTATCCATAGAAGGTCCTGTGGAAAAGAGGGATGAGGAAACCTATAATCCCAAGATCCCTTCGGGAACAGTCGAAGTGGAAGCAAAGAGCGTGACAGTGCTGGGCAAAGTATACCGCCAGCTTCCTTTTGAAATAATGACATCCAAGGAGACTCGCGAGGATGTAAGGCTTAAGTACCGTTATCTTGATCTTCGTAACCAGAAGGTTAAGGATAATATGATCTTCCGTTCGCAGGTAATAAGCTTCCTCAGGCAGAAAATGACAGAGCTTGGCTTCATGGAGATTCAGACTCCTATTCTCTGTGCATCTTCACCGGAAGGTGCCCGCGATTATATAGTACCCTCCAGAAGATATAAGGGTAAGTTTTATGCACTTCCCCAGGCACCCCAGCAGTACAAGCAGCTTCTGATGGTGTCCGGATTTGATAAGTATTTCCAGATCGCTCCCTGCTTCAGGGATGAGGATGCAAGGGCAGACAGAAGCCCGGGAGAGTTCTACCAGCTCGATTTCGAGATGAGCTTTGCTACACAGGAAGATGTGTTCAAGGTAGGCGAGGAAGTGCTTACTGCTACATTCAGCAAGTTTGCCCCGGAAGGATACGAAGTTACACAGGCTCCTTACCCTGTCATTTCATATAAGCAGGCTATGCTGGAGTTCGGAACGGATAAGCCGGATCTTCGCAATCCTTTAAGGATAATAGATGTAACGGACTTTTTCCAGAGATGCACATTCAAGCCCTTCCACGGAAAATGCGTGCGTGCGGTGAATGTACATCAGCAGATGTCAAAGGGCTTCCATGAAAAGCTGCTTAAGTTCGCTCAGTCCATAGGAATGGGCGGCCTTGGCTATCTGGAAGTGCAGGAAGATATGTCCTATAAGGGACCTATCGACAAGTTTATCCCCGATGATATGAAGACTGAGATAAAGGATCTTGCAGGGCTTCAGGCCGGCGACACCATATTCTTTATCGCAGACAAGGAAAAGCAGGCAAGCCTTTATGCCGGCCAGATCCGCACAGAGCTTGGCGAGAGACTGGAGCTTATTGAAAAGAATGCGTACAGGTTCTGCTATATCAATGACTTCCCCATGTATGAGTATGATGAGGAAGAAAAGAAGATAGGCTTTACACACAATCCTTTCTCAATGCCCCAGGGTGGCCTGAAGGCGCTTGAGGAGCAGGATCCCCTGACCATACTTGCATACCAGTATGATATAGTATGTAACGGCGTGGAGCTTTCATCCGGCGCCGTAAGAAATCATGACATGAAGATCATGGAAAAGGCATTTGAGATTGCAGGATATGACAAGGATGTGCTCGCAGCAAAGTTTGGCGCACTCTACAACGCATTCCAGTTCGGTGCTCCGCCTCATGCAGGAATGGCACCGGGAGTGGACCGTATGATCATGCTGCTTAAGAATGAAGAGAATATCCGTGAGGTGATCCCTTTCCCTATGAGCGGCACTGCACAGGATCTTATGTGCGGCGCACCCGGAGAGGTTACGGAGCAGCAGCTCAGGGAAGTTCATATCAAGGTGCGTGACTGATACGTGATCCCTGTTTGTGGAGGAAACAAAATGGCTAATGTCATAAGTGATGAGACAATAGAATATGTGGGTATACTTTCCAAGCTTAAGCTGGATGACGAGCAGAAGGAACAGGCCAAGAAGGATCTGGCTCAGATGCTCGATTATATAGACCAGCTTGGGGAACTTGATACGGAGGGCGTGGAGCCCATGACTCATGTGCATCCATTTACGAACCGTTTCAGGGAGGATGAGGTCACGAACGGTGATGACAGGGAGAATATCCTTAAAAATGCACCGGAGGAAAAAGACGGAAGCTTTGTTGTTCCAAGGACATTTGACTAAAAGCAGCTCTACAGGTGACTAGTGTGAAAATTTGCTCTGAAAGAGCTGATTTTTCACCGGCGATTTGTGTCGAGCCCAAATCGCCCGATCGCAGCGGCAAATCTGTTATTTGCCGCGCGTGCCTCACACAAAGTGCTCGGCATGAAGGACTACTATGGAAAAGAAGTTAAATGAGCTCTCGGCGGTAGAGCTCGGGAAAAAGATCAGTGCCGGTGAAGTAAGCGTTAAGGAAGCCCTTGATGCTTCTTTTGCTGCTATTGATGAAAAAGATGGCGAGATACATGCGTATCTTGAGATTAACAGGGAGAAGGCATACGGAAGGGCTGAAGACATACAGAAGCGTATAAGTGACGGCTCCTTAAAACATCCCCTTGCGGGCGTTCCCGTAGCAATAAAGGATAATATGTGCACGGAGGGGATAAAGACCACCTGTGCATCAAAGATACTTTATAATTTTGTACCGACATTTTCGTCGACGGCGGTTGAAAATCTTGAAGAGGCAGGTGCCATAGTTATCGGCAAGACCAATATGGATGAGTTTGCCATGGGTTCAACCACCGAGACATCTGCTTTCGGTGTCACAAAGAATCCCAGGAATACCGCTCATGTTCCCGGCGGGTCGTCGGGCGGTTCTGCAGCGGCGGTTGCAGCAGATGAGTGTTCGTGTGCCCTGGGTTCTGATACAGGAGGATCCATCAGACAGCCTGCCGGGTATTGCGGCGTTGTGGGAATGAAGCCCACTTACGGAACCGTTTCCAGATACGGACTGATAGCATATGGCTCATCTTTAGACCAGATAGGTCCTATCACAAAGGATGTGACAGATACCGCAGTCATGCTGGAGACCATTTCCTCATATGACAAAAAGGACTCAACTTCAGTTGACCGTGATGATACAAATTTCACATCTGCATTGATAGAAGATGTGGCAGGGATGAAGATAGGAGTTCCCCGTGATTATTTCGGAGAAGGTCTTGATCCGGAAGTTTCCGCTGCAGTGAAAAAAGCTGCAGATGACCTGAAGGCAGCAGGGGCTATAGTGGAGGAATTCGACTTAAGCCTGGTAAAATATGCGATCCCTGCTTACTACACCATAGCTGATGCTGAGGCAAGCTCGAACCTTGAGAGATTCGACGGTATAAAGTACGGCTACAGGGCAGAGGATTTTAAGGATCTCCACGACCTGTACAAGAAGACGCGGTCGGAAGGTTTCGGACCTGAGGTGCAGAGGCGTATAATGCTTGGATCCTTTGTGCTTTCATCCGGTTATTATGATGCTTATTATCTTAAGGCACTTAAGGTAAAGGCTCTTATTAAGAAAGCTTTTGATGATGCATTTTCAAAATATGATATGATACTTGGACCGGTGGCGCCTACAAGTGCACCTGAGCTTGGAAAGAGTTTATCGGATCCTTTAAGCATGTATCTTGGAGACATTTATACGATATCGGTAAATCTGGCGGGACTTCCCGGAATCTGCCTGCCCTGCGGCAGGGATTCAAAGGGGCTGCCCATCGGCCTGCAGCTGATAGGCGACTGCTTTAAGGACAGTACGCTTATACAGGCTGCATATACTTATGAGAAGATACGTGGCGAGTTTGCCTGATCTAAACGTGAGGTGACTTAGAATGAGTAAAGAATACGAAACCGTCATAGGACTTGAGGTTCATGTGGAGCTTGCTACGAAGACCAAGATCTTCTGCGGCTGTTCTACTGCTTTTGGCGGTGCACCCAATACACATACCTGTCCTGTCTGTACGGGAATGCCCGGATCTCTGCCTGTTTTGAATAAGCAGGTAGTGGAATATGCTATGGCTGTCGGACTGGCGACCAACTGCGATATCACAAGACACTGCAAGTTCGACCGCAAGAATTATTTTTATCCGGATAACCCGCAGAACTATCAGATATCCCAGCTTTATCTTCCTATATGCCGTAACGGATATGTGGAGATTGAGACGGGAAAGCTTTCCGTTAACCAGAAAAATGCCGGAATGACAGAGTCGGGAGAGGTTAAGACCAAGCGTATAGGTATCCACGAGATACATATGGAAGAAGATGCGGGAAAGCTTGTCCATGATGACTGGGCGGATGCTTCACTTGTGGACTATAACCGCAGCGGCGTGCCTCTTATAGAGATAGTTTCCGAGCCTGATATGAGATCTGCAGAGGAGGTTATCGCTTATCTTGAAAAGCTCCGCATGTTCATACAGTATCTGGGGGCTTCTGACTGTAAGCTTCAGGAAGGCTCAATGCGTGCGGATGTAAACCTTTCGCTGCGGGAAGTGGGCAGCACGGAATTTGGTACCCGTACCGAGATGAAAAATCTTAACTCATTTACATCTATCATGCATGCCATTGCAGGTGAGCGTGAGAGGCAGATGGATATACTGGAGTCCGGCGGCAAGGTCGTTCAGGAGACAAGACGCTGGGATGATGCCAAGGGCGAGTCATATGCCATGAGGAGCAAGGAAGATGCTCAGGATTACCGTTATTTCCCCGATCCGGACCTGATCCCAGTGGATATATCCGAAGAGTGGATAGAAAGAGTAAAGGCCTCACAGCCTGAGTTCAGACCTGCCAAGATAGAGCGTTATAAAAAAGAATACGGAATTCCCGATTATGATATAGAGCTTATCACAGAATCCAAGCGTATGGCGGATATCTTTGAAGAAGCTACCGCAATCTGCGGCCAGCCCAAGAAGGTTTCCAACTGGCTTATGGTAGAGACTATGAGGCTCTTAAAAGAAAAGAGCATGGATGCGGATAAGATAAGGTTCAGTCCCGTGCACCTGGCGTCGCTTATTAAGCTGGTTGATTCAAAGGTGATCAATAATAATTCCGCAAAAGAAGTCTTCGAGGTAATGTTTGAGGAAGACGCAGATCCTGAGAAGTACGTGGAAGAGCACGGCATGAAGCAGGAGAATGACGAGGGTGCCATAAAGAGTATCTGTGAGCAGGTGATAGAGGCTAATCCCCAGTCAGTTGCGGATTATAAGGGCGGAAAGGAAAAAGCTATAGGGTTCTTAGTAGGCCAGGTCATGAAGGCTGCAAAGGGCAAGGCTGATCCCGGTACTGCCAATAAGATACTTAAGGAACTGTTGAGTTAAACAATCTGTTTATTGTGCACTTTGTGCGTTCGGACGGTTTTTACATATCTTTTTGTAGTATTTAGAACGAAACTGTGTTATAAAATGTATGTTTTACCGCTTTGATCTGAAAAACTTAAGCGGTATTATAGTTAACGAATTTTGATTAATATAAATGATAAGTTGCGTCGGCTTACAAATCATTAACGAGGTTGCCTGTATATGAGTGGAATTTTCGGTGTAGCATCAAAGGATAATTCGGTATACGATCTTTTCTTCGGAATAGATTATCATTCCCATCTGGGGACACGCCGCGGCGGTATGGTGGTATATGGGCGCGAAGGTTTTTCCAGAGCAATACATAATATAGAAAATACCCCGTTCAGGACAAAGTTCGAACACGATGTTGAGTCCATGAAAGGGCAGTTGGGCATAGGCTGTATATCCGATTATGAGCCACAGCCCATACTTGTGCAGTCTCATCTGGGAACTTTTGCACTGGTAACTGTCAGCAAAATCAACAATATGCAGGAGCTTATAAATGAAGCATACAAGTCCGGACATACACAGTTCCAGGTAATGAGCTCCGAGGAAGTAAATGCTACAGAATTAGTTGCTTCCCTTATAAACTTAAAGGACAATATTGCCGATGGTATAAGATATGCGCAGGAAATGGTTGATGGTTCCCTGACGCTTTTAGTGCTTACCAAGGAGGGGATTTACGCAGCCCGTGACCTGGTAGGAAGGACACCTCTTCAGATCGGACATAAAGAAGGGGGATTCTGTGCATCTTTTGAAAGTTTCGCATATGTAAATTTAGGATATAAGGATTATAAAGAATTAGGTCCCGGTGAGATGGTCTTCATCACCCCGGATGGAGTGGAAGAAATCAAGCCTGCCGGAGATAAGATGCGTATCTGTGCATTTTTATGGATATATTACGGATATCCTAATTCCGTATATGAAGGCATCAGTGTTGAGGAAATGCGTTACCGCAACGGTGCCATGATCGCAAAAAGGGATGAGGCATGCCGGGATATAGACTATGCGGCAGGTGTTCCCGATTCCGGTACCGCTCATGCCATAGGATATGCCAACGAAGCGCATGTGCCTTTTTCCAGACCCTTTATAAAGTATACGCCCACCTGGCCCAGGTCCTTTATGCCGACCAACCAGAGTGTCCGTGAAATGATCGCAAGAATGAAGCTGGTACCCGTAGACGGGCTTATTCAGGATAAGAGAATAGCGTTGATCGACGATTCGATAGTACGCGGTACACAGCTCAGAGATACAATTAAATATCTTTACAACAGCGGGGCTAAGAAAGTTCATGTAAGAGCGGCCTGCCCGCCGATCACATTTGCATGTAAGTTCCTTAACTTCTCAAGATCCAGATCCGTGATGGACCTTATTACCAGACGTGTGATACACGATTTTGAAGGGGACAGTGATGTTGAGAAGCTTGATGACTACAGCAATCCGGATCATCCTTGTTACAAGCACATGGTTGCAGAAATCTGCAAGAGGCAGGGCTTTGATTCCCTGCAGTACGAGAGGCTTGATGACATGATAACGGCGATCGGTCTGCCCCAGTGCAAGGTATGTACTTACTGCTGGGACGGCAAGGAGTAAAATCAACTGTGAAAACAAAAATGATCATTCGGAGGAAATGATCATACCGGAATTTCTAAGGATCAGTAATAAAATAACTTGAACATGTTACGTCGGATGAATCAGCGCAAGAAAGGCGGAGAAAGGAGCCGATGCGGGCATCTACGACTGACGACAACGAAGCTTGTGCAGATTCAGGCAAGCAAGATGCCGGGTTTATTCCGGGGCTGATCCTAAGGCAATGCAAAGGAAAGGATGGAATCTTAATGGACGAGAAGATGCAGAAGGCTCTTGAAGAAGAGCTGGACAAATTTATCAAAAGCGGTAAGAAAAGAGGCGCTGTTGCCTACGAGGAAGTAATAGAGGTTTTTGATAAATACGAACTTACAGAAGAAGAATTCGAAGACATCTGGAATGCCCTGGACAAAAACGGCATAGTACTGAGTTCTATGTCTGAGGACAGCGACGATGCAACTGATGCCGAGCTCAGCGAGATTGACGGAGAAAGCGAAGAAATCGAGAGAGAAATCGAAGAGTTCGACAAGGACGTGGTAGGCGATGACTCTCAGATGGCAGACTCCGTGCACATGTATCTCAAGGAGATCGGAAGCGTGGATCTCTTAAGTATGGAAGAGGAAATCGAGCTTGCCAAGCGTATCGAAAAGGGCAAGGCGGCTGAGCGTGAGAACGAGGAGCTCCAGCGTAAGATCGATGAGATAAAGAATAAGAAGAACATAACGGATAAGGATAAGCGTGAAAAGGAAAACTATCAGAAAAAAATCCGCAATAACAAGAAGATAATTGCAGACTCAAAGGTCGCTATCGACCATCTGACCAGCGCTAATTTGAGACTGGTAGTCAGCAATGCAAAGCACTACCTGGGACGCGGAATGTCTTTCCTGGATGTTATCCAGGAGGGAAACTTAGGGCTTATGCGTGCGGTAGATAAGTTCGACTACCATAAGGGATACAAGTTCTCAACATATGCCACATGGTGGATCAGACAGGCTATCACCAGGTCCATAGCAGACCAGGCCAGGACCATCAGACTCCCGGTACATATGGTTGAGAACATAAATCGTATAGTGCGTATCAGGAGAACCCTTACTGCAGAGCTTGGCCGTGAACCGACCACTGCAGAGGTTGCTGAGAGAGCAGATATGGATGAGAGCAAAGTACAGGAGATCACAAGGATCTCTGCCGAGCCTATATCCCTTGAGACTCCCGTGGGTGAAGAGGAAGATACCACCATCGGAGATATGGTTGATGACAAGACAACCATCGCTCCCGAAGAGGCTGCAGCCAAGACAATGCTCAGGCAGCAGATCATGGAGTCCATGGAAGCTCTTGATGAAAGGGAGCGCGAGGTGCTGATACTCAGATACGGTCTTCGTGACGGTCAGCCCCAGACGCTTGAAGAGGTGGGCAAGAAGTTCTCCGTAACAAGAGAGCGTATCAGACAGATCGAGGCCAGAGCCATAAAGAAGCTTAAGCTTCCTTCAAGACTTAAGAAGCTGGATGGGTTTATCTGATTTCGGTATTCGTTGACTCCGGGGGATGGAAGATACGCTGAAGATACCCGGAGGATGCCCGGAAGAATAAATAAGGACTAGTATTGAAAAAGGAAAAGAGCTGCCACATAGACGTGGCGGCTTTTTTTTTCGTAGTGAATAGAGCAGGTGTATTAGCGTGAAAATAATAATATTTCTGATGCGTTTATTCCGGGTTCTCGGGCAGTTTCTTATTCAGACCGGCGGCGTAGGTTTTCAGGAGTTGCTTATCGGATTTTCTCATGGATCGGTATTCAATAAGAAGGCTTTTTTCGTCGGAAGTGAAATCGTAGCGAGTCGGAGACGGCTCATCAGAAAAGAATTCTGAAAGCGAGATATCGAGCCCTTTGCAGATGTTTCTTAATGTAGGAATTGTTGGTTCAGTATTTCTCTGGAAAATATTATTTAAACTGCTGTAGGGAAGATCGGCTTCTTTTGCAAGTTTATACATAGTCCAGCCTCGCTCATTCATAAGCTTTTCTATTTTTCTTAGACTCTCATTGTATTCCATAATATCTCCAATCAAAGAAATCCCAATTAAACAATTTTTAATACTGATAGTGATCTAATACTGAAAAACAAGAATATGAAAACCTACTTATATAGTATATTGTAAAATACGAATGTATTTATTAAAGTATTTCTATATAGATATAACGGATACAGGTTATTATAATGTTTGCAACAGCAACTCATATGAGGGTTGACAGTGCAACTAGGGAGCTTGCAAGCTATGTCAGTAAGGTAAAAATGGATCCAGAAGTCAGGAGGAGCGTTATGACATTTGGAGATATAATTGATCGGGAGAACCGATATGCAGTGCACAATACAAAAGTTGAGGCTATTTTAGAGCTTTTGGAAGAAGTAGGGGATGTTCCTGATAGCGTAAGCGAAACACTTGAGCAGACTACTGATATGGAATGCTTGAAAAAACTCCATAAGATTGCGGCGTATGTAGGTACAATGGAAGAATTTGAAGAAAAGATGAATGAGGTTTTGCAGCTGACAACTATATAAAATAGACGCTATATAAGTATAGATAAAGACGATGCAGGATATGAAATTGTATTTTGCATCGTTTTTTATGTGCCATTTTTTGTTTTTAGAGTATGACAGTTTTTTGCTATAATGGTAGGCGCGTGGTTTGAGGCTTAATTCACAAACGCAGTATAATTGGCATACTGAACAAGTTAGCAAGGCAGTGGACTTGTATCGGCAACTCCCGCTGTGGGGCAGATGTGGAGAGGCGAGCTCGTATTCCTATGGCTGGAAAACTGAGTGGATAGAGTGTACCTGTGTAAAAGGCAACTGACCGTGCCCACAGGATAGGCCAGCAGAAAAAAGTGACTGTTTACCGCATGATAATCAAAGACACGATAGAAGAAAAGATACTGGCACTGCAGGAGGCAAAAAAAGATCTTGCTGAGGAAATCCTTAGCGGTGAGGGCAAGAGCCTGTTCGAGCTCAGTACCGAAGAACTACTGGGACTGCTGGAATGAACGAGAAAATTCTACTCAGACGGCCTGGTCCTCTGGTTAAAGCCCGTAAATTAAAATAATCAAAAATCTGTTATCGACTTAAATTTTAATGAATTCGCATACAGTTGTTAACTCTGTGCAGGCGATATGTCCTGATTGTCCTGATGACGGAAGATAGAAAGTGTTTTATAATTATAACCATGATGCTGAAGACATTCCGATTATTATCAGGAATCTGTATGATTTCGTCGGAAATGATAACCTGAATATTTTGCTTCGGCAAGATATTTGATGGAATACCGGAATAGAAAATTGTAGAGGGTAATGGATTATGTTTTGTTCAAAATGCGGTACACAATTGGATGATGATGCTAGATTCTGCAGTAAATGCGGTGCACCGGTTGCAGCAGTTGATGCAGTTCCGGTTGGCAATCCGGCAGTTTCATTGGATAAGCCAAACAACGCAGATAAGGCGGCAGTTTCACCGGCAAAGCCAAACAATGCAGATGAGACGACAGTTCCAACGGATTCAATAAAAAAGAAGGTGGGTTTACTTAAGTTCCTTCCGATAGTCATAGCAGCAGCTGTCGTCGTGATCATCGCAATCATTGCAATCGTCGGTCTTACGGCTTTGGGCAGTCCTAAGCTGCGTTATAATCATCAGCTTTCTCTGGGTGCAAGATATCTGGAGGAGCTTGACTATGAAAAGGCCATTGCCGCATATAAAGCAGCGATAGATATAGATCCTAAAAATCCTGAAGGATATAAGGCACTGGCTGAGCTTTATATGGAAATGGATGATTATGAAGCTGCATTAGCCATACTGAATGTGGGAATAAATCTAACGGAAAGTGATGAATTGCAGACTCTTATAAAAGAAGCAGAGAATGGTACGGGGAATGATGCGCAGGAGGCTGACCTGCAGGCTGATGAGGCACCGTCATCGGATAGTGGAGACAGCAACGATAGTAGGGCGACGGAGTCAGCATTTATAGGAGAGAAGCAGGATATCAATGTGGAGGTGCGTCAGGTGGATAACTCGCAGTTTCCGCAGGTATCAGTTTATGTATATGTAACTGACGAGAACGGAGATACAATTGAGGACCTTAAGCCTGCAGATCTGGAAGTGACGGAGATAAGCGCAGGGGGTGATGTCTCAAGGGCTTCAATAAATGATGTTTATAAAATGCTCGGAGAAGAAAATGTCAATGTGAATCTTGTGCTGGACGCCAGCGGTTCCATGCAGGGGAGCAGGATGACACAGGCGAAGAATGCGGCGAAAAGCCTTTTGGATTACATGAGCCTCGATCAGGGCGACAGGGTTTCAATCTTTTCCTTTAATGATTACGTTTTTATGGATCAGGACTTTACAAGTGACCGGTTTTCTCTTATGTCCGCAGTGGACAGTATCAATCCGAATGGTGGGACAGCTCTTTATGATGCTATATATTCAGGTGTGCTTCAGACTTATTACGAGAGTGGCGCTAAATGTGTGATAGCTTTTACTGATGGAGAAGAAAATGCCAGCAGCTATACTTTTGATGATGTGGTAGACATTGCCAGCAATACATCCATTCCGGTATATATCATCGGAGTGGATGACTATGGATATGATTCCGCTACGCTCAGCAGTCTTGCCACTCAGTGTTCAGGACGGTATTATTCGGCTAATGACTCTGACATAGAGTCCATACTTCAGGACATATATATAAGCATATACAAGGAACAGCAGGATTATTATGTGATCGAGTATACATCGGCAAATACGGGGGAAACAGACGTATTCAGAGATCTGGTCATAGATACATCCGAGGGGGGCAGGTACATCGGACATTCCGAAAGAAACTATATACCGGTATCAGATATAAATGGTGCATTCTCCATGGTATACATGAACAAGGATTACATACTGGATTTTACATCACAGAGGGAAGTGACGGATGCGGATCTTGCGGGGTTAAGTCTTGCAGAACTTAGGATTGCCCGGAACGAGATATTTGCGAGACATGGAAGACAGTTTAAGGATCCTCTTCTGAATCAGTGGTTTTATTCAAAAGGCTGGTACCTGAGTCTTCCATATAAATATGCCCCGGATTATTTCGACAAAAACAGGCCGGATCCGCTGAGCAAGCTTGAAGCACAGAATGCAGATTATATACTTGCATATGAAAAGGAAGTGATGGCAAGCAGGGATATATATCCTAATGCTGGAAGTGTGCTCTTGTCCGGATATGACCTTGCATTGAGCAAGCCTGTTCTTAAGACGGCGCTGGCACAGATGAATAATTATCCTTCCACTACTGTACTTGAGGAGAACAAAAAGCTTGTACAGGAAGCTATTGACAACCCCGACGTTTCATACTGAACCGGGATATAAAGGATTCTGACTATGAGGTGCCACAAAGGAGATGTGTTATGACATTTGGGAATCAAGCGGTTGAATGACAGCCTGAGTCATACAAGTCCCCTTGACATATTCTATATTTTTTTGTTAATCTTTTGTGGTAACAATCGTGAGTCTCTGCATAGCTTTTTCGTATGGCTGTGCATCAGAGGAACAGTCGTTCCGAAATTCACAGAATAAAACATGCAAAGTGATTCAGGCGGTCATGGTGTGTTTTCATTCCTTTCCGTACGGTCACAGAAGGGAGTATTATGTCAAAAGAGAAAAGAAAAAGTGTTGGAAGTTTCAGCGATATCCTTGGTGAGTTAAGGACACGTGCGGAAATACTTGACCTCATTGAATCAGATCCTCACTACATTGAGTGGAGAGGGTTTTCAAGGGAAGATCAGGAAAGTATTCTTTTGTTTCTGGAGGGAAAACAATCACTGCAGATCCTTTCGGACAAGTTTTTCCGGCACGTGTTCAAGCCGGATGATTATCCGGAGAGAATTGAGTCGCTTGTTTCTGCGATACTTGGTGAGCCTGTTAAGATAGTTCAGATTCTTTCACGTGAAGGCACAGCAATAACGGAAAGTGGAAGTCAGGTCATTATGGATATCATAGTGAAAACATCTACAGGAGCCATAGTGAATGTAGAAATGCAGCGGATAGGCTATTATTTTCCGGGAGAGAGATCGGGATGCTACACTGCTGATATGATTATGCGGCAATATGGAAAGTGTCGCTCGGAAAAGGGGGATAAATTCAGCTACAGGGATCTTAAACCTGTGACTCTGATAGTTCTTATGGAAAAAAGCTCGAATGAATTTGCTGATGTTGAGCCGGAATACATACATAAAAAAATAACCAATTATAGTAGTGGTGCAGTGGTTACAGTTCTTGAGAATGTCGTATATGTTTCCCTTGACACTTTCAAGAAACAAATGCACAATAAAATTAATAATGAACTTGATGCTTGGCTGGCTTTTTTTACATTCGAGCAGCCGGAGGAAATAATGAAGCTTGTCCAAGCTTATCCAAAGTTCATAGAATTATATAGGGATATCGCAGACTTTAGGAAAAGTCCAGGGGAGGTGATCGGCATGTTTTCGGAGGCATTGAGGATAATGGATCGTAATACGACTAAATATATGATCGAGGACATGAAGAGACAATACGATGATGCTAAAGCCCGGTATGATGATGTCAAGAGCCAGTATGATGATGTCAAGAGCCAGTATGACGATGTCAAGAGCCAATATGACGATGTCAAGAGCCAATATGACGATGTTAAAGCTCAGCTTGAGGAAAGTCAGCGTGAGAATGCTGAACTGAAGGCAATGTTGGCAGAAATAAATTCAAAGCAATAGTGAGGATCATGCTAAAAAATCCCTCGTCCTTACCGGATTACAGTAAGGGCGGGGGTATTATTTTGTGTTTTTACAAAACAATTGGTCTTTGGGATACTGGTATTACCACATCTCAAAGAAGAATCCTGCCAGTGGCGACAGCACTATCATGATCACAGAGAATGTGAAGGATGATATGGATATCAGTGTTGCCCTTTGTTCTGAAGGAAAGCTGTCCTGGAGCTTGGCATCTGTCCGTACCTGCAGTGCATCATCTGCCATGGATGAAATGAAACCGCCAAGAGTCATCAGTGCCGCTATGGAGGTGTGTTCCAGCAGTATTCCGGCCAGAACACCACATGTACATATGATGAACAGACGGGCATATCTTACTTTCTTTGCTTTTAATATAAGCTTTGCACCTGCTACTCCTCCCAGTTCTATGATGAATAGGGCAATGCCCAGTGCCATATCAGATATGCCTGCCGTACGCAACTTACTCTGTAGGAAGAAAAGCAGCAGTATATCGATGGCACCTACAAAGGAATTGGCAAACATCAGTTTCGAAGCCTTTGGATTCCTTATCAGGAACAGCAGGCTTTCCTTAAAGTAGTTTATGACATCGAAGAACAATTCTTTCAGGATTCCTTTAGTTTCGGATTCTCTTTTTTCCTTCCGTGCCGTATCCGGTCTGACCTCAACAAGCCTGAATCCGACCAGCATGGTAAAAAGACTCCAGGCTGCGCTTATGAGATACGCAGGCTTGTAGCCTATTAGCAGTGCAAGTCCGGCACACAGGGTGGAGATGCTGCTGGTTACACGATAGATTATGAGCTGATTGGAGGCATATCTTTCATATTGGTCCTCCATATTTACCAGCTGGTATGAATCGTAGGCAAGGGCATCTCCTGAACCGGAAGCAAAATTGTATCCCAACGCATGGAAGACGAAGGATATGCAGACACCGGTAAAGCCGTCTGTCATGGCCATTATTATCCCAGCCAGTGCTGTCATGAGATTGCTGAGTAGCAGCATCTTTTTTCGGCCGTAGACATCTGCCATCAGTCCTGATGGTATTTCAAAGATCAGGCTGGTAATGTGGAAAACAGTTTCCGCAAAACCAATCTGTACAAGAGAAAAGCCCCTTGCGGCAAGTATGGCAACCCATGCTCCGGTAATGGACAGATTGCCCAGTATTGATGTCAAATATAATGTATTTATCTGTTTCTTGATTTTGAACATAAAAAAATCTCCTTATCTGTTTGATAATGCTAAACAAATTATGGAGATAATGCTTACTTCCGTATCAGTGTTATAGTCCAAATATAACAAATATACCTGAAAAAGGGCGCACTATCCCCCTTAGGGGAGAAAAGTGTATCCATTAGCCAGTTGTATATTTGTTGTTATCCAGTACATTTTTTTCTTTCTGTTGGTTTTATTCTCGATGAATCAGACTGTCATATTTTGCATAACTTAATTCACCAAATTTATTACTATGCAAAATTTTATAAAATAAATTACGTTATTGTCAACCCCGGAGGACAAGTATTTGTGCACATTTATGTTACAGGTCATTAACAGACATTTTACTCGAAGTTAGTGGTATATAATAAGTGGGAAGTTTTTGTCACTTAATCATTAACCCGGTTATATGATTTTCTTTAGTGGTGGTCATGTCAGTACCGGCTTGCTTTATCATAAAAAGTTTCTGTAAATTGCCGTAAACCGAATGAAAAAAGTTTTGAACTGTTATAAAATATTCAGAGATATTTTGTACGGAGGAATAATAAATGGATATTGCAAAGGTCATAGCAGCGGAATTAAAGATAAAGCCTTCTCAGGTGGAAACGGTCATGCGTCTTATTGACGAGGGAAATACCATTCCGTTTATTGCCAGATACCGTAAGGAAATGCACGGAGGCCTGAATGATGAAGTGCTCAGAAATCTTGAGGAACGCTTGAACTATCTTCGTGGTCTTGAGGAACGTAAGGATACGGTTTTAAAAAGCATAGAGGAACAGGGAAAGCTATCCGATGAGTTAAA
Source organism: Lachnospiraceae bacterium UBA4364 (assembly GCA_002393955.1). Classification (GTDB taxonomy): domain Bacteria; phylum Bacillota; class Clostridia; order Lachnospirales; family Lachnospiraceae; genus NK4A136. The sequence goes on from DGSK01000037.1 coordinate 77,459, forward strand.
AAAAGCGATAGAGGATGCAATGACTCTTGTGGCTGTTGAAGACCTTTATCGTCCCTATAAACAGAAGCGAAGGACCCGTGCGGCCATAGCTAAAGAAAAGGGGCTGGAGGGACTGGCAACATGGATACAGCTTCAGCATTCTACACATTCTGTGGAAGAGGAAGCAAAAAAATATATAGATGCTGAAAAGGGCGTAATGACTGTTGAAGATGCTATCATGGGCGCAAAAGATATAATTGCGGAGCTCATATCCGATGAACCGGAATACCGCAAATGGATCAGGGATATCACCAGGCGTGAAGGAACTATCATTTCCGAAGCTAAAGATGAAAAGGCATCTTCCGTTTATGAGATGTATTATGATTTCAGGGAACCGGTCTCTAAGATGACCGGGTATCGCACTCTGGCTGTCAATCGCGGTGAGAAGGAAAAGGTCCTCAATGTGAAGGTACAGGCACCGGAGGAAAATATAATACGATATCTGGAAGAAAAGGTGATCATCAGAAAGGATGATGCAGCGGCAGTGTGTCTGGAAGAAGCCTGTCAGGATGCGTATCTCCGTCTTATCAAAGAATCAACAGAGCGTGAGATCCGCAGCGAACTTACCGAAAAAGCCGAGGACGGTGCCATAGAAGTTTTCGGAAAGAACCTTACCCAGTTACTGATGCAGCCTCCTATACACGGACTTGTTGTGCTGGGCTGGGATCCGGCTTTCCGTACCGGCTGTAAGCTTGCAGTGGTTGATGCTACCGGAAAGGTCCTTGATACTAAAGTGATTTATCCTACAGCACCTCAGAATAAAGTTGAGGAGGCAAAGACGGCTGTCAAAGCTTTAATAAAACAATACGGAATAAACCTGATTTCTGTCGGCAACGGTACAGCGTCCAGGGAGTCAGAGCAGATAATATCCGAAATGCTTCATGAGATATCGGAGCCGGTACAGTATGTGATTACCAATGAAGCCGGTGCTTCTGTTTATTCTGCAAGTAAGCTTGCAACGGAAGAATTTCCGGAATTTGATGTGGGTCAGAGAAGCGCAGCATCCATAGCAAGGCGTGTCCAGGATCCCCTGGCAGAACTTGTTAAGATAGATCCCAAGTCCATTGGTGTAGGCCAGTATCAGCATGATATGAACCAGAAAAAGCTGGGTGAGGCCTTAGGGGCGGTGGTAGAAGACTGTGTAAACAGAGTGGGTGTTGATCTGAATACCGCTTCCGCATCTCTCTTAGAATATGTTTCAGGAATTAATAAAACCCTGGCAAAGAATATTGTCAGCTATCGCGAAGAAAACGGAAGCTTTGGCAGCAGGAAGGAACTGCTTAAGGTACCGAAGCTCGGTCCTAAGGCTTATGAGCAGTGTGCGGGATTCTTAAGGATAACGGATGCAAAGGATCCTCTGGATGGGACAGGGGTACACCCGGAGTCTTATGATGCAGCAAAGAAGCTTTTGGAAAAGCTTGGTTATTCGACGGCTGATATAAAAAAGGGAGGGCTGCCCGGACTTTCAGCAAAAATAAAAAATACATCGGAGCTGGCCGCAGACCTGTCCGTAGGTGAACTCACCTTAAAAGATATCATAAAAGAACTGGAGAAGCCCGGGAGGGATCCCAGAGAAGATATGCCTAAGCCAATACTCCGTTCGGATGTTATGAGCATGGAGGATCTTAAGGAAGGAATGATCCTTAAGGGAACAGTGAGGAATGTCATCGACTTTGGTGCCTTTGTGGATATAGGAGTGCATCAGGACGGTCTGGTGCATATTTCCCAGATGTCAGACAGATATATTAAGCATCCGCTTGAGGTCGTGTCAGTGGGGGATATTGTGGAGGTTAAGGTTCTGGGAGTAGATCCGGGCAAGAAGCGGATATCTCTCAGCATGAAAGTGAAATAACAATTCTCTGTATAAATGGCTGCTCGGAGAGGAGCTGCCGGTGTGAGGAAGTTAGTGGTATACAACAAGTGGGAAGTTTTTGTAAATTTATTACAGGACAGAGACTATTAACCGTTTATGGTTATAGTCTATGTTAATTAAAACGCGGGAGAAAACTTAATTTTTTATTGACACATAGGCACAGTCGTTGTATGCTTATGTCTGAAAAAAAGAATAGCTGATGAACTCTTATTCAGAGTGGTGGAGGTACATAGGACCTATGAAACCACGGCAACCCCGGAAGAGATGAAGGAAGGTGCCAACCTGAGCGAGAGGACGGTCCGGTGCCGAGCCTTTGTCGAACAATAAGAGGATTCGTTTTGGGAGTCCGCTTATTGATAAGCGGATTTTATTTTGCTGTTAGGACTGCGAAAGCGGTTTCTGGCTTAGGCAAAATGCAGCAGGACGGAGGGACAGGAAATTTCATAAAAGCCGCTCAGGCTTCGTGAAAGGATGCTTGTTGCACCGGCTAATAACAGTTGGTAACGATTTATATCAAATAAAAGAAAGGAAGAAAAATGTCAGAAAAAAGATTATTTACATCAGAATCAGTAACTGAAGGTCATCCCGATAAAGTCTGCGATGCAATATCGGATGCGATCCTTGACGCATGCATGGCACAGGATCCCATGAGCCGTGTGGCCTGCGAGACAATGGCCTGCACGGGATTCGTAGTAGTAACAGGTGAGATCACAACAGAAGCATATGTTGATATCCCGAAGGTAGTTCGTGATACCGTTAAGGAGATTGGTTATGACCGTTCCGAGTATGGTTTCGACGGCAACACCTGCGCTGTATTTACTGCCATTGACGAGCAGTCAGCAGATATCGCAATGGGGGTTGACAAGGCTCTGGAAGCAAAGAAAGGCACTCTTGAAGATGACCTTGATACAGGTGCCGGTGACCAGGGGATGATGTTCGGCTATGCAACAAATGAGACTCCTGAGCTTATGCCCTATCCTATTTCGCTTGCGCATAAGCTTACAAGACAGCTTACCAAGGTTCGTAAGGACGGAACCCTTAAGTATCTGCGTCCTGACGGAAAGAGTCAGGTATCGGTTGAGTATGATGAAAATGACAAGGCCGTAAGGCTTGAGGCTGTTGTTCTTTCTACCCAGCATGATGATGATGTGACACAGGAGCAGATCCATGAGGATATAAAGAAGTACGTTTTTGATCCTGTACTTCCCAAGGAGCTTATCGATGCGGATACAAAGATCTACATTAATCCCACCGGCCGTTTCGTAATAGGCGGGCCTCATGGTGATGCCGGTCTCACAGGCAGAAAGATAATCGTTGATACCTACGGCGGATATGCCCGTCACGGCGGCGGAGCATTTTCCGGTAAGGACTGCACAAAGGTTGACCGTTCAGCCGCTTATGCAGCAAGATATGTGGCTAAGAATATTGTGGCTGCAGGCCTTGCCGACAAGTGTGAGATACAGCTTTCATATGCAATTGGAGTGGCAGAACCCACCTCAGTATCTGTTGACACTTTCGGTACAGGTAAGATTGCTGATGATAAGCTGACAGAGATCGTCAGGGAAAACTTTGACCTCCGTCCTGCCGGCATAATAAAGATGCTTGACCTCCGCAGACCTATCTACAAGCAGACCGCATCATATGGCCATTTCGGCCGCGATGACCTTGATCTTCCCTGGGAGAAGACAGACAAGGTTGATGTTCTGAAGAAATATCTGGGTTGAAAGTATTTATGATTTACACTGTACGGACTGTGAGAACGGGCAGGAGAAATGCAATTACATGTCCGGTTCCATGGAGGTATTCAGAGTAAGCTGAAAAAGTTCATGCTGTAAAAAAACAAAAAGCCCCGCCGGTTGGCGGGGCTTTGTATTATCTGAAGAAATTGTATTTTAGTATGCACCATATCGCACGGAAAGCATCTTTTACTCCGATTTTCTTCCCTTCCTCAAATGTCCTGGGAGAGTAGGAAATTGGAATCTCATATATCCTTCTTTTCTGCTTCGCAATTTTGGCTGTAACCTCCGGCTCAAAACCAAATCTGTTTTCGCAGAGCTTTGTAGACTGGATGACTTCACGCAGGAACATCTTGTAGCAGGTCTCCATGTCCGTAAGGGAAAGGTCTGAGCAGATGTTTGACATACCTGTGAGAACTTTATTTCCAAATTCGTGGTAGAAACCATCTACGCGGTATTTATTGCCCTTTAGATACCGGGATCCGTATACTACCTCAGCATCGCTTTCGACAAAGGGGACTATGAGAAGCTTTATGTCATTGGGATCGTACTCTAAGTCTGCATCCTGTACTATGACGAGGTCACCTGCGGCAGCTTTAAAACCTCTCCTTAATGACGCTCCTTTGCCCATATTCTTTTTGTTGAGTATGAGCTTGTCTATTTTCTTTTCTATCCTGAGTTTTTTTAATAATTCCCTTGAGCCGTCAGTGGATCCGTCATCTATGACGATCAATTCCTTTTTAAAGTCAGTTGCATGCAAAGTGTTTATGACATTTTCGATAGTCCTTATTTCGTTATAAACAGGCAGGATGACGGAAACAACGACATCCTTTATATCTTTTTCAAGTGTGATATGTTTCATTATCAGGCTCCTTTTTGAAAAATGAATTAAGGTATATTCTTAAGCTATTTATACGGAAAAATACCCGGATACTATGATAGATTAAAAACTGTTTCAGAACAAGTTTTTTGTGGCGATATTGCATGATTTATAATAAAATGGTTCTGAAAGAATATGAAAGATATCGTTTTATTCTTTTGGCAGACCTTTAGAAAAGAAAATTTTTGACTGTACCGGATAGTAAAGAGGAAGAAAAATGGCGGGAATCCGAAAAGAAAATACAGAATATCATAAGCATACATCTCAGCATGAACATGAGGAGCATAGTGGACATGGTCATGGGCAGGGGCATGACGGACAGCATGCACATGATCACAACGGACATCATACACACAGCCATACCCATGATCCCGCCGAGATAAAGAAAATCGTGAACAGCCTTTCACGAACTATCGGTCACCTTGAGTCAACAAAAAAAATGCTCATGGACGGGCAGGACTGCGCAGACGTGCTCATTCAGCTTGCGGCAATTAAGGGTGAAGTGAATAATGCCGGAAAGGCACTTTTGAAAGAACATCTTGAGCACTGTATAGTAGAAGCAGTCGCAGAGGACGACAAGGAAGCGGTGGATAAAATGAACAAAGCCATAGATATGTTTATGAAATAAGGTTACCCGGATATTGCTTCTGTAACCGGATCTGCACACGACAGTTTGGTTCTGTTAAGTTTATTACTGTGCATTCAGTTCATACAGTTTGAGCATTTCACCGATCTCATCCACGCTGTTGAACATCATCACATCTATGATAGAAAGGTTTTCAACGAAAGGCTCTGCAAACTGCCTGTATCTAACCATATCCTGTTTCATATCGATAAAGTAAAGCTGCATTCCATTGGCGGCAAAGGATTCCTGATCATAAAGTGCCCGCCCCCCGGTGGGATTAATATAGGTGTCTGCCCCGAGCTTTTTGCATATGGCTATAATCCGGTTCTGTCCGCGAAGGGCAGGATCTTTTTCTACCAGGGAGGATTTTGTAAAATCTGTCTGCACATTAAGGTAGGAGGCTGTCTCCCTGATGCTGTAAAAAATAAATTCCGTAAGGTCTGTCTCAGCATTCGTCATCACACGTTCCACCATCGGATAAACTGCATCAAAATATGGAGCATGCCTGTATGCATCCCTGACAAGCCGCAGAAATTTCATCCGGCTTTCAGGATCGGCGGAAAGCTTTGAATCCATTATGAGATTGTTCTGGGACGGATGATCCAGGGATATGGTAAAGGGATGGGCAGAATTATTGTATAGTATGCGGTTTTTGTTAATAAATCCTTTTTTAATATAATTCACATCATCCAGCAGGACGAAACGGTCCGCTGCTGCGATCAGCTGCCAATAACCGATATATGGAAAAAGATAAGGTTGTGTGATGGCAAGTTTCATAAATTGTATTATAGCACACCTGCCTGTTTATATTGGCGGTATTATTTTTCGAAACATGATTTTTTTTGAAACCATAATATGATAAAATGAACATTAGTTCGTTGTTGGCTCAAGTGCCGGTGTTTTTGCATACTGAGTCAGTAACAAAATCATCCATATATTGTATGTTATGGCCGAAATGACGACCGCATCTGCAATGGCCTCCGGAGCAGGTGCAAGTGCAGTTTGAGCCGGATCAGAAGGCGGGATGTTCAGTCAGCCGCACATATTATTGTACCGAAATACTTAGAGAGCGGGGAATTACAGTGAAGATTGATATATTAAAAAACAGATACTACCTTTACATAACCGAGTTTTTTGCAGGAATGGCAGTGATGGCAGTGGAGTTGGGCGCTTCCAGGCAGCTGGCGCCATATTTTTCCTCGTCACAGATAGTGTGGACCATAATAATAGGCACCATTATGATCGCCATGGCACTTGGAAATGTGATCGGGGGAAAATGGGCCGATAAGGGAGACGGACCGGACAAGCTTTTTACAAGGATACTGATAGCGGCGGTCTGGATAGCCTTTATACCTGTCCTTGGGAAATATATCATACTGGCCATAACAGGCCTGATGATAGTTACGGTTTCAACAGGGCTTTTGATCTGGTCATCCTTTGCTGCCTGTATGATCATATTTGTTTTCCCTCTGTTTTTATTGGGAACAGTGACACCGTCCCTTATTAAATACACCATATCTGATATTGGAGAGAGCGGTTCCGTGGCCGGAAAGCTGGGGGCCTGCAATACGATCGGATCGATCATAGGGACATTTCTGCCTACTTTTGTAACTATCCCTTCCGTAGGAACATCTGCCACATTCCTGATTTTTGCAGGGATACTTATAATAATTGCTGCCGTATATTTTCTGACAGCAAAAAGTGGGAAGATAAAAAAAATCATTCTTGGAGCCGGCAGTGCTTTGTTTTTGCTTGCTTGCATATTAGGGCACCGTTCCAATTTTGCATTTTGGAATGATTCGCTGACCTATGAGGGTGAGTCAATATATAACTATCTGCAGGTGACGGATTCTGACCGGGCTACCATGTTGTCCACGAATGTTTTATTCGGTGTACAGTCTATTCGCATGAAGAGCAGTGATCTGACAGGAATGTATTACGATTACGCGCTGGCAGCACCGACTATGGCCATGTATGCCGGAGAGAAAGCAAAATCCTCAGAGGATCTGGACATACTGATCCTTGGAATGGGAACGGGAACTTTCGGTATGCAGTGTACTAAGTTTTTCCCGGGCTCTGAAGTGACCGGTGTGGAGATAGACGAAAAGATAACTGGTCTTGCACATGAATACTTTGAACTGTCGGATGACATAGTGGTCCATACATATGACGGACGTGCCTATCTGCAGGCAGATAAGGGAAAATACGATGTGATCATGGTGGACGCCTATCAGGATATAACCATACCATTCCAGATGAGCAGCGTGGAGTTTTTTACAATGGTAAGGGATCATCTGAAAGACGGTGGTGTGATGGTAGTCAATATGAACATGCACGGTTATGATGAAGCGGGTGGTCCGGATATAACTAACTATCTTTCGGATACGGTGGCAAGTGTATTTCCAAATGTGGTTGTAGTCGATGTGAGGAATTCCACCAACCGTGAGCTTTTTGCATCTGTCGACACGGACATGATGTCGGCACTATCAAAAGGATGTGAGAATGTTCCTGATGAAGGTCTGAAAAAGCAGCTTACGGATGTCAGGGAAAGGCTGTCGGTACATGAGAGTGCGGGACTGGTACTTACTGATGACAAGGCACCTGTTGAACTGCTGGGGATGCAGGTGATCGATTCACTGATAAACGATGAATTGGATTATTACAAAGATGTATACAGGGAAGGCGGTTTAAGCGGTCTTATGGAGTCATTTTAAAAAACGGGGGTTAATATGTCTTTTGTCCATTTACATACGCATACGGAATACAGCCTGTTAGACGGCTCAAACAAAATAAAGGATTATGTCAGCAGGGTAAAGGAGCTGGGGCAGACTGCCGCAGCCATAACAGACCATGGCGTTATGTACGGCGTAGTCGATTTTTATGAGGCTGCTAAGGAGGCTGGGATCAACCCTATCCTTGGCTGCGAGATATATGTTGCTCCCGGTTCAAGATTTGACAAGGAAGTTTCAGGCGGTGACGACAGGTATAACCATCTCATTCTTCTTGCGGAGAATGATACAGGCTACCGTAATCTTGTAAAGATAGTATCCAAGGGATTTACCGAAGGGTATTACTATAAGCCGCGTGTAGATCATGAAGTGCTTGAGCAGTATCATGAGGGACTTATCTGTCTGTCGGCCTGCCTTGCCGGAGAAGTTCCCAGATTTATAACCAGGGGCATGATAGAGAAGGCGGAAGAAACTGCACTCTGGTACAAAAATCTTTTCGGTGCGGGCAATTATTATCTGGAAATGCAGGATCACGGCATACCGGCACAGAGAACGGTAAATATGGAGCTTATGCGGATGAGCCGTGACCTGGATATCCCGCTGGTTGCCACCAATGACTGCCATTACACCTATGCCGATGATGCACAGGCACACGATGTGCTTCTCTGCATACAGACCGGTGCGCATTTAAGCGATGAGAACCGTATGCGTTATGAGGGCGGACAGTTCTATGTAAAGAGTGAGGAGGAGATGCGTGAACTATTCCCTTACGCAACAGAGGCGATAGAGAATACCGCAAAAATTGCCGAGCGCTGTCATGTGGAAATACATTACAGCAAGCCTCTTCTGCCGGTGTACGAGATTCCGGAAGAATTTGACAGTGATGCATACATAGAGAGTCTGCCGGAATCCAGAAGGGAATACATAAAAAAAGGTGAGGACAGCTATCGTAAAGCCGGAGGGGAATCAGGAAATGAAAAAACTGACGGTACTGCTACCGTAGATGAATATATCCGTTCCTGGCAGTATCTGAATTACCTCTGTGATATGGGAATGCGGGAAAGGTATCCTGAGCAGTACAGGCTTTCACAGGAGGGCTGCGGAGAGGTGGTACCGGTACCTGAGCCGGCTGCTGAGAAAGATGCCGGCAGTTCACTGGACAGCATGATAGACAGTGCCATAAAGGACGATGAGATAAAAAGAAAATATGCCGATGACGGAGGTATTTCTCCTATATGGTCCTGGAATGCATTATGCAGACGTCTGGAATACGAGCTGGATGTAATGCGGACCATGGACTTTGTGAATTACTTCCTGATAGTGTGGGACTATATCAACTACGCCAAGGAGCATGATATTCCTGTGGGACCGGGGCGTGGAAGTGCGGCCGGAAGTATAGTATCCTATGCGATTCACATTACGGATATCGACCCCATACGCTATCAGCTGCTTTTCGAGCGTTTTCTTAATCCGGAACGTGTATCCATGCCTGATATAGACGTGGACTTCTGCTATAACCACCGTGAGGATGTCATACAGTATGTCCGGGAAAAGTACGGCAGCGAGAAGGTAGTTCAGATCGTAACCTTCGGAAAACTCCTGGCAAAAGGCGTCATAAGGGACGTGGGCAGGGTAATGGATCTGCCTTATGCTAAATGTGACCAGTTAGCTAAAATGGTCCCTGACGAGCTGAATATCACCCTGTCTGATGCACTGGAAAAGAATCCGGATCTTATGGCTGAATACAGGGGAGACGATGATGTACATACACTTATTGATTATGCGCTCAAGCTGGAGGGGCTTCCGAGGCAGACGGGCATGCACGCCGCCGGAGTCGTGATATGTCCCAAGGCTGCAGATGATATGATTCCCTTGGCACTTGGGGGAGACAATGCTGTGATGGCACAGTTTACCATGGCTACACTGGAGCCTCTGGGCCTGCTTAAGATGGACTTTCTGGGGCTTAGGACACTTACGGTCATAAAGGATACCTTAGACAATATAAAGGCTGCCACCGGTAAGACAATAGATATTTCAAAGATCGACTATGAGGATCCGGCCGTTTATGCCATGCTTTCATCCGGTGACTGTACCGGTGTGTTCCAGCTTGAAAGTGCGGGCATGACGGATTTCATGAAGACTCTTAAGCCGCAGTGTCTTGAGGATGTCATTGCCGGTATATCGCTTTATCGTCCGGGGCCTATGGATTTCATTCCGAAGTATCTTGCGGGTAAGAACGATCCGCAGCACATAGTATATGAATGTCCGGAGCTCGAGCCGATACTGAAGGCTACATACGGATGTATAGTTTACCAGGAGCAGGTTATGCAGATAGTGCGTGATCTGGCAGGCTTTTCCATGGGGCGTTCTGACAATGTGCGCCGTGCCATGAGCAAAAAGAAAGAACATGTCATGGAGCATGAGCGCAATATATTCATACATGGCAATGAGAGTGAGATAGAGGCCGCAAAGAAAAAGGGGCTTCCGGAGGCTGACTGGCCTGCCTTTGTTCCGGGCTGCGTAAAGAACGGGATATCCGAGGAGGCAGCCAGCCGTATTTATGCAACTATGATGGACTTTGCCAAGTATGCATTCAATAAATCACATGCAGCCTGCTATGCGGTGGTAGGATATCAGACGGCATATCTCAAGCATTATTATCCGGCGGAGTTCATGGCAGCTATCATGACATCCGTTATTGATAATTCCACAAAGCTTTCCGAGTACCTTATGTATATAAGGGCAAAGGGTATAAATCTCCTTCCTCCGGATATTAACTATGGAGGAGTGGGCTTTACTGTAAATGAGAACGGGATTTATTATGCGCTTAATGCTGTCCGTGGTGTGGGGGGCAATGTGGTTGCGGCAGTGGTAAAGGAACGTGATGCTAACGGTCCCTACAGGAGCATGCGTGATTTTATCGAGCGTACATCGGATAAAGGCATAAATAAGCGCCTGATAGAGAATCTTATAAAAGCGGGAGCTTTTGACTGCTTTGGTGTTAAGCGCAAGGAACTTATGTATATTTATCCTGACATAATGGATTCGGTAGCTGCGGACAGGAAGAGCTCCATGGCGGGGCAGATCAGCCTGTTTGATCTTATGGGAGAGGAAGGCAGGAGCCAGCGGGAGACAGCTATACCAAAGGATATAGGAGAATTTGATCGTGAAGAACTGCTCCAGCTGGAAAAGGAAGTGCTTGGCATATATTTAAGCGGTCATCCTCTTGAGGAATACGTGGGATTGTGGGATTCGCTGGTGACCAATTACACTACGGATCTGTATCTGGAGGAATACGAAAATATCAGCGAGCTTAAGACTATGAATGTGTCTGACGGTTCAAGGATCTCACTGGCAGGGATGGTTTCAGCCATAAAGATCAAGTATACGAAAAAGGGCGATGCCATGGCTTTTGTTACATTGGAGGATCTGGTGGGACAGGCTGAGGTCATAGTATTTCCAAAGACTCTTACACAGTACAGGTCGCTGCTTGCCGAGGACAGTAAAGTGATAATAAACGGAAAAGTCAGTGCCGAGGAAGAAAAGGACGGTAAACTTATCGCTGAAAGGATCGACAGTATAGAGTCTGTTCAGAAGACTCTTTGGATACAGTATAAAGACGAAGCTGAGCGAAATGATAAGATTAATGACATAAAAAAAATCCTCTCCGAACACCCGGGGCTGGATGGACTGAGAGGATATATATCAGATCAGAAAAAGGTACTTCATCCGGATGAAGGCGGCACTGAGATTTCTGCACAGTTAGTAAGTGAACTGCGGGAAGTCCTGGGGAATGATAATGTAAAGGTCACATATGCATTGCCTCAGGTAAAGGGGTGGCGCCGATAACTATGGGTGATTAAAGATTACAGTTCCCTTGACCTTTCTGCGGCAGCTTCTACAGCGTCTATAACGGTTCCGCGGAAACCTGCTTCTTCAAGTACTCTTACAGCTGCAATGGTAGTTCCTGCAGGGGAGCATACCATGTCCTTGAGCTCGCCGGGATGCTTGCCTGTATCTATCATAAGTTTTGCGCTGCCATAAACTGCGTTGGCAGCAAACTCATAAGCCTGTGCCCTGGGCATGCCTTCTTCAACGGCTGCATCTGCCATTGCTTCGATGAACATGAATACATATGCAGGAGAGCTTCCGCTGACTGCGCATACGGCGTCCATAAGGTTTTCAGGTACAACGGATGCTTTTCCGAAAGATTCTATTATGGAAATCGCATTTTTTAGTTCGTCTTCTGTTACCGCATCATTAGGGGTTACACCTGTTATTGCCGCACCTACAAGGGCTGCAGTATTGGGCATGCATCTTACGAATTTGAGTTTTTTGCCAAAAGCTTCGTCAAGCCATGCAAGGCTCTTGCCGGCCATAATGGAGATGATGACTGTATCATCTGTAATGACATCTTTAAAACTGTTTATGGCAGATACTGCATACTGAGGCTTAACTGCAAGTACAAGATAATTTGAAGCTTTAGCAACTTCACGGTTATCAGTGGTAGTATTGATACCGAATTCTTCCGTCCTTTTTTTCACAACAGCTTCACTTGCATCGGAACCGTAAATGTTCTCTTTTTTCTCAAGTCCGTTTTTTAACAGACCGCCAATCATTGCTCCGGCCATGTTACCCATTCCGATAAATCCTATGTTCATGATGTTCCTCCTTTTATTGTATGAGATTTTATTATAGTAACGAATGTATCGCGCTTTCGAGACAGATAATGCTTGCCTGTGAGGCATTGTCTGTTACGAAAGCTGTCAGCTATGTGATATAAACGATCTCTGCCTTGCAGCTTCGTACATAAGTATAGCCGCACTTACGGAAGCATTCAATGACTCCGTTTTGCCTGCCATAGGGATATGGATTGTGCATCCGCCTGAAGCAGTTACTTTTTCCAAAGTCTCTTTTTTTAATCCGTTTCCCTCATTGCCTATGAGCAGGGCGCTGCCCTTAGTGTAATCCGTGGTAGTATATGGAACCGATGCCTCAAGTGCAGCCGCATATGTGGTTATATTTTTACTCTTAAGTACGTTAAAAACATCATCAAGCTGCGGCACCGTGACAAATGGGAGTCTTAAGATTGCGCCCATGGTGGAGCGTACTGTCTTGGGGGAATAGGGATCGGCACAGTCTGAAGTCAGGATGATCCCGCTGCAGCCTGCGGCTTCTGCCGTACGGAACATTGTGCCCAGATTCCCGGGATCCTGAATAGTCTCTAACATAAGGAGCATAGGGGATTTAGCGGCAGTTAAGTCATTTATTACATATTGCTTTTGTCTGACAACGGCGATTACACCCTGCGGTGTATTTACAGCTGAAACCTTTTCGAAGATCCTGTTATCCAGGATCTCGGCATTTGAAGGTAGTGCGTTCGGATTTTTCTTATAAAACTCCTTAGATATAAATACAGCATCCAGATCCGCAGGCGGTATTTCGCGCAGCATCCGTATTCCCTCCACAAGAAAAAGGCCCTCCTCACGGCGGACCTTTGCCTTATCCCTTAATGCTATGAGATGCTTTATTTTTTCGTTTGCTGCGGATGTTATCATAATATCTTTGAAAGTTCGTACTCATAATCCGGTATTGACTTGGTCATGGCAAGTGCTTCGTCTATATCAAAATCAACAAACTCGCCGTTCTTCTGTGCAACCACACGGTTTGTCTTGCCTTCTTTCAGAAGGTCTGCAGCCATTGCACCCATTATGGAAGCGTAGTAGCGGTCCTTACAGGTGGGGGAACCGCCGCGCTGCATGTATCCGAGAATGGTAGCTCTTGTTTCAACGCCTGTTGCAGCTTCTATTCGTCTAGCCATGGAGGTGGAGTGTCCGATGCCCTCGGCATTGATGATTATGTGATGTTTCTTGCCGTTTTTTCTGTTTTCGATTATGTGGTTGATAAGTGTCTGCTCGTTGTAGTCATACTTTTCGGGAAGCAGGATGTCCTCCGCACCGTTAGCAACACCGCACCACAGGGCTATGAAGCCGGCATTTCTTCCCATTACTTCTATTATAGAGCATCTTTCGTGTGAGGACGATGTATCGCGGACTTTGTCGATGGCCTCCATTGCCGTATTGATGGCTGTATCAAAGCCGATGGTATAGTCTGTACATGCGATATCCAGATCGATAGTTCCCGGAAGGCCTATCGTATTGATGCCCTCATGTGAGAGCTTCTGGGCACCGCGGTATGAACCGTCTCCGCCGATGACCACAATGCCGTCAATCCCGTGTTTACGGCATATTTCTGCGCCTTTCTGTACACCCTCGGGGGTTTTGAATTCTTCGCATCTTGCGGTTCCAAGTATGGTTCCGCCAAGTCCTATTACTTCAGATACGGAATGTCTGTCCATATCCATGAACTCTTCATTGATCAGGCCCTGATAGCCTTTTTTTATGCCTTTCACTGTCATGCCGTTGGCAAGTGCTTTCCTGACTACCGCCCTGATGGCAGCATTCATTCCCGGTGAATCTCCACCGCTTGTGAGTACGCCGATTGTTTTTATTTCTTTTGTTTTAGCCATTTCTATGTCTCCTGAAAAAAGGTTTATGGTCTGTTAACTGTGGATTTCAATTACTTTGTTTTGTTCAGCAAATGTTACCATGGGTTATTTTAGTCTATGAAAGGGATTTTTTCAATAATATTGAAATTTACTATTTGCAATAATGCAAACAAAGTCTTATAATCTTGTGTGTTTCGCAGGGTGCCGGAGGTCATGCTCCGGATAATAGGGAACAGGGTGAAAATCCCTGACGAGCTCGTCACCGTGATAATGACCGGCTGCTCATATGGCTGCCCACTGGAGAAATCCGGGAAGGGAAGTGGGCCGGGATGATCTTAAGTCGGGAGACCTGCCTTACGAAGATGCGTGCCGCGAGATCCGGCATGAGCGCGTCGTGGAATTGTCGTGTCCTGAAAGCTCGGTAAGCAGTGTGTCCTGGTCAGGCTGTTTACGGTGTGGAAGGAAACGGGGGTTCCGGAAGTCGCTCTTTGCCTACGGCAGGGAGTTTTTTTGTTCTTATATTAAATTTAAGAACAGATGTTGATCACAAAGGAGGAAAAAAACATGAAAAAGAGATTTTTTGCCATGGCATTGACAGCAATGCTGGCAGCAGGAACAGTGATGACTGGCTGTGAAGGCGGCAGTGAGCCTGCACCTGCGGAAACAGAGACTGAAGCTACGGAAGAAGCTGCTCCTTCTGCAGAAGCTACTGAGGAGGGCAGTGAGGGTTCAGCAGAGGAGGATCAGGCATTGGCAGATAATGTTGCAGAACTTATCGATGCTATCTATGTACAGACCAGGACTGACGAGACAGATGCGCAGTGTGCTGCTGCAAAGGAAGCATGGGATGCACTTACAGATGCACAGAAAGAACTTGTAGAAGGCGAATTTGCCGATCCCGATTATTTCGGCCGTGATACCGGTGATGCATCAAAGGACGATCCGCTTAATGCTGATGAAATAGGCGAGAATGAGATACTTGTAGTAAGCTTCGGAACATCATTCAACGACAGCCGTACAAATGACATAGGCGGTATCGAGAAAGCTATCCAGGAAGCATATCCCGACTGGTCCGTACGACGTGCTTTTACCGCACAGATCATAATCAACCACGTACAGGCTCGTGACGGTGAGTTTATTGATAATGTGGAGCAGGCTCTGGACCGTGCTGTAAGTAACGGTGTTAAGAATCTTGTTGTTCAGCCTACACACCTTATGCATGGTGCTGAGTATGATGAGCTTGTTGAAGCACTTGAGAAATACAATGATAAGTTTGAGTCCATCATCGTTTCCGAGCCTATGCTGGGTGAGGTTGGTGCTGATTCAACAGAAACCAACGATGACAAGAAGGCTGTTGCAGAGGCAGTTGTTGCAGCTGCAGTAAGCGAGGCAGGTTTTGACAGCCTTGAGGCTGCAAAAGAAGCCGGAACAGCATTCGTTCTTATGGGACATGGTACTTCACATAAGGCAAAGGTAACCTATGAGCAGATGCAGGCACAGTTTGATGCTCTTGGATATGATAACGTATTTGTAGGAACAGTAGAGGGTGAGCCTGAGAGCACTGAATGTTCTGTTGTTATTGATAATGTTTCGGCTGCAGGATATACAAATGTAGTACTCAGACCTCTCATGGTTGTTGCCGGTGACCATGCAAATAACGATATGGCAGGTGACGAAGAGGATTCATGGAAGAGCATGTTCGAAGCAAGCGGAAAGTTTGATTCAGTTGACTGCCAGATCCTTGGACTTGGTTCTATTCCTGAAATAGAAGCTATCTATGTAGCACATATCGATGAAGCATTAAAAAAAAAATAACTCTGAGCAGTAACTTAAACGGAACATCGGGGCTGCCTGCAGATGGTACATACACAGCAGTATTTACTACAGACAGTTCCATGTTTCATGTAAATGAAACTCTTAACGATCAGGGAACACTTACTGTAAAAAATGGTGTGGCAACGATCCATGTGAGCCTTGCCGGAGATGGGGTACTGAATGTATTCCAGGGAACTGCCGAAGATGCACAAAAGGAAGGCGCCAAGATAATTGATCCCACCGAGGATACGGTGACATATGATGATGGTTCTACCGAAGTGGTGAATGGCTTTGACATTCCGGTTCCCGTGATCGGCGAGGAATTTGATGTAGCTATCATAGGAAAAAAGGGAAAGTGGTACGACCATAAAGTAAAGGTTGAGCTGGCAGAGGATGCTTCAGCCGATATTCAGCTGAAAGACGGCGAATATACTGTAAAAGCAGTTCTTTCAGGCGGAACAGGTAAAGCATCGGTTACCTCACCTGCCGAGTTTACTGTTAAAGACGGTCAGGCTACAGTTTATGTTGAATTTTCAAGTGACAATTATGACTATGCCATATGGGATGATGTAAAATATACTTCAGATATTAGTTCAGGTTTGTCAGTATTTGCATTTCCTCTCGTAGGTTTTGATGTTGAGATTCCCTTTGTTGCAGATACTACAGCAATGAGCAAGCCTCACGAGATTGAATATACAATATGCTTCGATTCTTCAACTATAGAAGAAAAGTAAATAAACTTGTAATTACATGGACTCTTTTCGCTTGTATATCCCTGTGCGGATGTACGGGCGGAGAGTCTTTTTCTGTTTCTGAGAATGGAAATACAGCGGAAAATATACCACAGGATGCAGAATGGGAAAATCAGGCAGCAGATGCCGGAGCTGTGCCCCTGAAGATAACCGGCATACGGGAGAATGCTGCCGCTACAGAGTTTTCCATAACTGACTATGCAGGCGGTTATGCATCTATAGAGATATCTGATGGCAGGAAATACCTTATAGTTCCCGAGGGAGCCGAGGTCCCGGAGGATACAATGGGAATGACGGTAATAAAAAGACCTGTGGATAATATCTATCTGGCAAATTCTGCGGCGATGTGTGAATTTGCAGAGCTTGAGGCCGTTGATGCTGTCAGGTTTTCAGGAATAGAAAAAGACGATTGGACCATAGATGAAGCAGTATGTGCAATGGAATCCGGCGATATGATCTTTTGCGGTAATTACGGTGCACCGGATTATGAAACACTTACGGCAGAGGGGTGTGAACTTGCAATAGAGAATACCATGGTAAACCATAAGCCTGAAGTCGTTGAGAAGCTTGAGGGCTTAGGAATACCGGTTCTGATAGATCGTGCCAGCTACGAGGCTGATCCTATTGGCAGGATGGAGTGGATAAAGGTTTACGGCCTGATCCTCGGGAAAGAGGATGTTGCGGAGGTTGCCTTTAATGAACAGAAAGCCATAGTTGATTCAATGGAAGAGTATGGAAACACAGGCTTTACGGTGGTGGCCTGCTATGTAAGTGCCAATGGACAGATAGTCTGTACTAAGGGTGGAAGCTCATTGGCAAGGATGACTGAAATGGCCGGGGGAAACTATATACTTACTGCAGATGAGAATGATGAAAGTGTAAAGTCGACTGTAAAATACGGAATGGAAGAATTCATGACACTTGCCGGAGAGGCGGATTTTCTGGTATATGATGCTACAATTGACCATGTCGACAGTCTGGATGATATAATAGACAAGAATGCAATGTTTGCTAATTTCAAGGCGTTTGAGGAAGGTAATGTATGGGTGATGGAAGGCTCTTTATATCAGAACTCAAATGAAGTAGGAACAATAGTCAGTGATATACATAATATGCTGACAGGAGAAGGGGAGACAGTTCACCTCAGAAAGCTTGGAAAAAATTGATTGGAAATAACTGATTGGAAAAAGCCGGAACGAAAAAAAGAACGATCATAGGTTTTGGGATAATGTTAGTGCTGCTGGGAACGGCAGCGTTCATATCCGTTGCCGCCGGGAGTGTTTCCGTAAATATCTTTGCTCCCCTTTCGGATAATGACAGCATGATCATTTTTGATATCAGATTGCCGCGTACTCTTTTGGCGGCAGTATCAGGTGCGGCTCTTGCAGTTTCTGGTTATCTTCTTCAGACCTTCTTCAGAAATCCGATAGCAGGTCCCTATGTAATGGGTATATCATCAGGAGCAAAAATGACTATGGTTCTTGCCATGACATTTGTCGTGGCAAGTGGTGGAAGTATGACATCAGTCCTTAAGATCGTTGCGTCGTTTGCAGGTGCGCTGCTGTCAACTTTTCTGATACTCATATTGTCTTTCAGAGTTAAAAGCATGAGTGTGCTTTTGGTGGCAGGCATAATGGTGGGATATATCTGTACGGCTGTCACTGAATTCATAGTAACATTTGCTGATGACACTTCTATAATAAGCCTTCACGGCTGGGCGCAGGGAGGGTTTTCCAGTGCGGCATTTCCCGGAACGTATACTGCCGTGATACTGGTGCTTATCGGAATCGCAGGAGTATTCCTTATGTCAAAGCCTATAGGCGCATATATGCAGGGAGAAAAGTATGCTGAAAGTCTGGGGGTCAATGTTCGTGGGCTTCAATTGCTGATGATCATTTTTTCAAGCTTTCTTTCCGCGGTCGTTACAGCCTATGCCGGTCCCGTATCATTCGTTGGCATAGCAGTTCCCTTTCTTGTAAAAAAACTCATAAAGCAGTCCAGACCGATAATCCTGATACCGGCACTTATACTTGCCGGAGCTGCTTTTACTCTGTTCTGCGACATAGTTGCAAGGCTTTTGTTTTCACCGATCGAGCTGTCGCTTTCTACCGTGACGGCCTTCTTTGGTGCACCGGTAGTTCTCTTTATAATGGCCGGGAGAAAGAGAGGGCAGCGGGATGAGTGACATGATAAAAGCGAGTGGGATTTCAGCAGGGTACAGTAAAAAAACAGTGCTGGAAGGAATTGACTTTACTATTTCGAAGGGGGAACTGATTTCATTGATCGGTCCAAACGGTGCGGGAAAGTCAACTCTCTTACATGTGGTGGCAAGACAGCTTGGGGCAATGGCCGGTACGGTATATATATCCGGAACCGATATCCGTGAGATCAAAGGGAAAGATTTTTCAAAGAAAGCAGCCGTGCTTTTTACTGCCAGGACACGACATGAAAATGAAAGCTGTTTCGATGTGGTATCGGCCGGAAGGTATCCCTATACCGGATGGTTTGGTATCCCTGAAAGGGCTGATATAGAAATAATAGAACAGGTTATGCGTGAAACCGACTGCTATGAGCTAAGGAACCTTCTTTTCGATAACCTGTCTGACGGGCAGAAACAGCGTGTGCTGATAGCGAGAGCTTTGGCACAGTGCCCTGAGGTGCTTATACTTGATGAACCTGCGGCATTCCTTGACCTGAAATATCAGATAGAGATGATGGAGCTTTTAACCTCCGTTGCACATAGGGAAGAGTCTCCTGTAACTGTATTTATGTCTGTGCATGATCTTTTTCTGGCAAACAGTTTTTCAGACCGGGTGCTGATGGTAAAGGACGGGAAGATTTATAAATATGGTCTGCCCCAAGATGTAATGAAGTCTGAGATCCTGTCAGGACTTTATGATGTAAGCAGGGAAAAGATCGAAGAGATAATGAATCCCGGCGGAATATATGAAAGAGTCGGTGATAAAAAATTAAAAATAGGTTATACCACGGGAACTACCGCATCGCTTGCTTCTTATGGCGCGGCAATGCTTTTGCTTACGGGGGAGGTCCCGGATAAGCTTTCGCTGTATACGCCCGGAGGAATGTTAGTCAGCGTGTCGGCGGAGTCATCGGAGCTTCTTGAAGCCGGAAAGCTTGCTGTATGCACCGTTAAGAAAAGAGCAGGAGACGATCCGGATGTGACGGATGGTATAAAGATTACATCAAGTGTCAGATTAAACGAAAGCGGTACTGTCAATATCGATGGAGGAGCCGGTATAGGGCGGGTGACCAAGCCGGGACTTGACCGCAGTATTGGAGAAGCTGCCATTAATTCCGTACCAAGGAAAATGATAACGGAAAGTGTGATCCGTGCAGCCGATGAAAACGGATACGAGGGAGGCTTTGATGTGGTGATATCCGCAGAGGACGGTGCGGTACGGGCGAAGAATACAATGAATCCTTACCTTGGGATAGAGGGGGGGATATCTATCCTCGGGACCAGCGGTATAGTAGAGCCTATGTCTGAAAGGGCTGTGGTGAAAACCATAGAAGTGGCCTTAAAGCAGATACGCAGCGAAGGTGCAGAGCGGGTGATACTCACGCCGGGAAATCTGGGCGAAGACTTTATAAAGAAGTGCATGGATCCTAAGCTTGGCATCAGATATGCCAGGGTTTCTAACTTTATCGGGGATGCGATAGAGCTGTGCAAGGCGGGCGGTTTTAAGGAAGTAATGCTTATCGGACACACAGGAAAGCTCATAAAGATAGCCGGTGGCGCAATGAATACCCACTCATCCTATGCTGACGGAAGACAGGAAGTTATAGGCTTTCATGCTGCTATGTGCGGTGCACCGGCTGAATGCATAAAAAAGATAGGTGATCAGGTTACAACGGAAGCCTGTGTGGATATCTTGAAAGAGTATAATGTATTGGAGGCTGCTACACAGGGGATACTTGATGCCATACAGAGCAGGCTTGAAAGGAAAGCAGGAGAGAATATGAGGATCGGCGCACTTTTGCTTACAAGGAAGTACGGCGTATTCGGGGTAACTGACAAAGGCAGGGAATTGATAAAAGAGTGGGGCGGTGAGATTTAGATATGGTAGTTTTTGTAGGAGCAGGAGCCGGTGATCCGGAACTGATCACGGTAAAAGGAAAAGAATACCTGAAAAAGGCAGACTGTATAATATATGCGGGGAGTCTGGTCAACCCTGAGCTTTTAAAATATGCAGGGGAGAATACCACTGTTTATGACAGTGCAAAGATGACTCTGGAAGAAGTGATATCCGTCATGGAAAGATATCGGAACGGTTTGGTAGTAAGGCTCCATACCGGGGATCCATCGTTGTATGGCGCCATCAGGGAACAGATGGAGCAGCTTGATATGCTTGGAATAGAACACCATTCTGTTCCGGGAGTATCCAGCTTTTTGGCGGCGGCTGCATCGCTTGATGCAGAATATACGCTGCCTGAAGTGAGCCAAAGCCTGATAATCACACGTGCAGAGGGGCGTACTCCGGTGCCCGCGGGTCAGCAGCTTCATGTGCTTGCTGCTACGGGAGCATCACTGGCAATTTTTCTTTCAGCTTCTCTTACGGGAAAGGTAAAGACAGAGCTGCTGTCAGGCGGTTTATCCCCGGATACACCTGTTGCGATAGTCTATAAGGCATCCTGGCCGGATGAAAAGATAATAAAATGTACAATAGATACTCTTCCGGAAGCTGCGGAGGCGGAAGGCATAGAAAAGACTGCCCTGATACTGGTGGGTGATTTCCTGAAAGGTGCGGGAGATCGATCTAAGCTTTATCATCCGGATTTTACGACTATGTACAGGAGTGGTAAGAAAAAAAGAAAGCTGAGTATTGCCGCTTTTACGGATAAAGGATATGAATTGGGCAAAAAAATAGCGGAAGCATTAAGGAATAGTTATGCTGTTAAGAATAAGGCAGGCTGTTCTATCGGTGATAGGACAGATTCGGAAGGTAGAAATCCGGATTATATTACCTGCGACCGCATTGAAAGAGGTGGTCTCTCAAAATGGACACAGAGCATGTTTTACGAGTCAGAGGCTATAGTATTCGTAGGCGCGGCAGGGATAGCTGTCCGTGCGATTTCGGCTTTTCCCAGGTCAAAGACTTCGGATCCCGCGGTAGTGGTAGTGGATGAGGACGGAAAGTATGCAATCCCCATATTGTCTGAGGAGTATGGCGGAGCAAACCGGATTGCTCAGGAGATAGCGGGAATAACAGGAGCACAGGCTGTCATAACAAGCAGGCAGGGAAAAAAGAATGAGAAGAGATATGTTACGGTAGGTATAGGTTGCAAGCGGGGAACTTCGTACGAGGATATAGAAAAGGCATATGAGACTTTCATAAGGGATAACGACATCCCTTATGATGAAGTCAGTGCATTTGCAAGCATAAATTTGAAAAAGGACGAAGAGGGACTGCTGGAATTTGCAGATAAGAAAGGAATACCTATAGCCTTTTATTCACCGGAAGAGCTCATGGAAGTTCGGGGCGAGTTTGAATCTTCGGATTTTGTGATGAAGATCACAGGATGTGATAACGTTTGTGAGAGGGCGGCAGTTAAGCTGGCGGGAGAAGCAGTTTCTGTACATAAGACAGCTTATGACGGAGTTACCCTGGCAGCTGTTTACGGAGTAATAGCACCGGTGAGTGAGAAGAAATAAATGCTGTCAGTCAGTGGTAAGCTGATATAGAGTTTGTGCGGAGGAAAATGATGGGTGTACTGTATGTAGTGGGTATAGGTCCCGGCGGATATGCGGACATGAGCATAAAGGCAATAGATGCTATAAAAAAATCCGAATTGATAGTAGGATATACGGCCTATATCAGATTGCTTAAGGAGAGTCTTTCAGAAGAGGTCTGGATGCGGGATAAGGATTTCTATGACACAGGAATGATGGGAGAGGCTAAGCGGTGCAGGTATGCCATAGGGGAAGCAGCCAAAGGACGGACGGTTTCCGTGATATGTACCGGGGATGCCGGAGTGTATGGTATGGCATCGCCTGTTCTTGAGCTGCTTGATGAAAGGAACGTAAGCGTGGAAGTAATACCGGGTATCACGGCAGCCTGTTCAGGAGCAGCGATACTGGGGGCACCTCTTAGCAATGATTTCTGTGTGATATCACTTTCTGACAGGCTTACTCCGTATGAGGTGATAGTGAAAAGGTTAAAAGGTGCTGCCGCTGCGGATTTCCCTATAGTTCTTTATAATCCTGCATCAAAGGGAAGGCCGGATGCACTTAAAAAAGCGGTAGAAGTGTTAGAGGAGTGTGGTATTCCGGAGTCTACGGTCTGTGGTATAGCGCATAGTATAGGTCGTGATGGTGAGAGTGTGACAATAACAGATCTTGGTCGGCTTTGTGATAATGAGGTCACAATGTCAGATACTGTTTTTATAGGGAATAGTCTGAGTTATAAAAAAGATGGTCATATAGTTACGCCAAGAGGATATAAAATGTCACAGGATTAAGCATATGCAATCCTGTGTCCGGTGATGCATTATTATAGTAAGCGCAGTAAAAATAAAAAGTGTTTTGTCGTTTACTATATAAATAGAAAGGCAGAAAATGAGAATACTTATATTTGCGGGTACATCGGATGGCAGGGAATTGTCATATCGTCTGGCGGAAAAGTACGATGTGACGGCATCAGTTGCGACAGAATACGGCAGAATTCTTGAAGAAAGCTATGGGGATTCAGGGCATATAAAAGTTTTATCCGGCAGGATGACTGAGGATGAAATGGAAACGCTCATGAAGGATTATGATGCCTGCATTGACGCTACTCATCCCTACGCAGTCGAAGCCGGAGAAAATATTAAAAAGGCGGCAGAGTGTGCCGGAATCAGGCTGCTAAGGCTTGGACGTAAGGCTTGTAAGATCCCGGATGATGCAGCAGTTTTTTCTACTGTGGCAGATGCGGCAGAGTATCTTAAAGAAAAAAAAGGAAATGTGCTGATCGCTACCGGCGCCAAGGAATTAAAGAAATTTATTACGGTCGGAAAGGAGCGGCTTACTGTAAGGATACTGCCGGCGGATGAGTCGCTAAGGAGTGCAAAAGATTCCGGCTTAACTGAAGAGAATATCCTGACAGGGGTAGGACCATTTTCGAAAGAGGATAATATTAAAGCCATAAGGGAAAGAAATATAGAATATTTTGTGACAAAGGATGGCGGTACTGCCGGGGGATTTCCTGAGAAAGCCGCAGCCTGCAGGGAGTGCGGAATACAGATGGTCGTAATAAAGCGGCCGGAAGGCAGGGAAGGAATCGGGATAGAGGAGATTATTGAAGAAATCGCAAAATTTGAATGATCAAATAGATATAACAAGAGTTTTATTTGATCTGGTATAAGATAAAAATAGTTAAACACAGGGGGAAAGATATGATCTATATAATGGGAATGGGGGCCGGAGGGTATGAAGGGCTTACCATAGAGGAGTCAGAGCTAATAGCCGGAGCAAAATGTCTGCTTGGTGCAAAGCGTCTTCTTGATAATATTCCTGATGACAGGACACATGGCGAGAAAAAAAGCATTATCCGTGCATCTGAGATTGTCGGATACATTGAAGAACATAAAGAGGGTGATATCTGTGTACTTTTTTCAGGTGACACCGGCTTTTATTCTGGGGCAGACGGATTAAAAAAAGTACTTGATGAAAGGGAATACAAGTACAGGATCATACCTAATGCCTCCTCTTTTTCTGTGATGGCCTCAAGGATAGGTGTTGATTACAGGAGTAGCACATTGGTTTCGCTTCACGGAAGATGCGGCAGTGAGAACGAGTTTAAAAGAGCTGTGACAGGTGCGCTTATGAAGGGAAGGTCAGTTTTTTTCCTTACAGGCGGGGAAAATTCTCCGGCACGCATCGCAAAAGTCCTTGTTGATGCCGGACTGTCAGATGTGTGTATGTATATCGGGGTATCACTGGGGGAAAGCGGAGAAACATTAGTATCGGATTCTGCTGAAGTGATATTGGGACAGACATTTGCAGATCCGAATATCGTATATGTTCCGGAAGTACATGTGTATAAAAGACGGATTCCGGGAATAGACGATGAGGAATTCATCCGAGGTGATATTCCGATGACGAAGAAATATATAAGGAGCGCTGTTATATCTGAAATGGCAGCTGCAAAAGGAAAGGTATCAGTCATATGGGACATAGGTGCCGGAACCGGAAGTGTAAGCGTGGAGGCTGCACTGTGTTTCCCAGATGCTACGGTGCAGGCAGTAGAGATAAAGGATGAAGGAGTTTCACTTATCAGGGAGAACAGAAATAAATTCCATACATACAACATGGAGGTTATCTGCGGTGCGGCATCTGATATTCTGGGAAGTCTGGAAAATCCTGATGTGGTATTTATAGGAGGAAGCGGCGGGGAGCTGTATTTCATACTCGAATATTTATACAGATCAGGGCAAAAGATACATGTCGTGATGACAGCAGTTACTATTGATACAATAAGTGAGATTCACCGATACCTTGAAGAAAAAAATATGGAAGCATCCATGTGTGAGATAGCTGTAAGTAATGTAAAAAAGATAGGAAGCAGTCATATGCTAAGACCTGAGAGTCCGGTGTTTATCATCAGTTTTGATATTGGCGGGGAGGCGGTATGATCTCGTTTATGTTGTCCGCTCTTCAGTCAGGAAGCGGTAAGACAATGGTAACGGTGACACTGCTTGAGCTTTTAAGACGCAGGGGATTAAAGCTCTGTTCCTTTAAGACAGGACCGGATTATATAGATCCTGAATTTCACAGATGCGTGGAGGGAGTGGATACTCATAATCTGGATCTGTTCATGTCTGATGAGAATACTGTGAAAAGCATCTTTGCTGAGTCGTGCGGCGAAAAGGATTGCGCTGTGATAGAAGGCGCAATGGGTTTCTATGACGGTCTTGGCGGCATAAGCGAAAAGGCAAGTTCCTATGATGTAGCCAGATTATTGAGGCTTCCGGTGATTATGGTGATCGATGCAAAAGGGCTTTCGTTTTCTGTATCTGCTGTGCTGAAAAGCTTTGCTGAATTCAGACGTAATGCAAATATTGTGGGTTTTATCCTGAATCGTACGTCTCTTATGATGGCAGAAAGAATGGGAAAAGCTATAGCCGCGGAAACGGGACTTAATTATTTCGGATATATTGAAGAAACGGACAGTATAAAAATAGAGAGCAGGCATCTGGGGCTCATAAGAGCTTCAGAAAATAACGATCTGATCGAAGGTATAAAGAAGTCGGCGGATAAAGCGGCTGATACGATAAAATTGAGTGATATGATCAGCTCCTGCAGATATGAAGAAGATATTTGTTATATAAAGAATGTAACAAAGGCGGCTGATGTCAAAATCTGTGTAGTGCAGGATAGGGCATTCTCATTTGTCTATAAGGAAAGCCTGGAATTATTTGAAAAACTTGGCGCTGATATAGAATTTGTAAGTCTGATCGATGATGAAAAGCTTCCGGATGGCTGTAAGGGACTGTATATACCGGGAGGATATCCTGAGCTTTACGCTAAAGAACTTTCAGATAACAGAACAATGAGAGAATCCGTAAAGAAAGCTATTGAGTCAGGCATGCCCGTAATAGCAGAGTGTGGCGGATTTATGTACCTTCAGGATTCTATTGAAGAAAATGGCTTGCGCTATGAAATGGCGGGTGTGTATGGCGGGTGTGCGAAAAGGACCAAGGGACTGGTAAGATTTGGATATGTGACAATGGATGATGGGAACGGTAGCATTTTGAACGGTCATTCTTTTCATCATTATGATGTCGGGAAAGAATATCTTGGATGTGACTACAAGGTGACAAAACCAATGAGTACAAGGTCTTGGAGTGAGGCTTACAGGCAAAACGGCGGATATGCCGGATTTCCGCATCTATATCCGGCAGGATGTGTGAGTTTTATAAAAGGATTTCTTGATTCATGTGAAAAAACAGAGATATAAAAAACAGAATTATAATAAAAAAACGGGGTGGGGAAAGTTTGTTGTATATAACAATTGGGAAGTTTTATTATAAAGGCAGAAAAATAAAACAGAATTATAAAAACAGAAAGGAAAGCGTAAGCGATAATGGTACATCTGTATCATGGTGAGGGAAAGGGCAAAACCACAGCGGCTGTGGGACTTAGCGTAAGGGCTGCAGGCGCGGGACTTAAAGTGGTTTTTGTACAGTTCATAAAGGCGGGATATACATCTGAACTCGCTAATCTCGAAACACTTGGTATAACTGTAATCAGGCCTTCGGGAAAGAGTAAGTTCGCATCGAAAATGAATGATGAAGAACTGAAAGAGTTAAAAAAAGTCCACGACAAAAATCTTGAAGACGCAATTTTGTTAAAACCTGATCTGATTATTTTGGATGAAGCCTGCGCAGCTGTAAGGTATGGCTGTGTGGATGAAATAATCATAAAGAGTGCGATAGAGTATGGACGGGACAAAGAAGTAGTGCTTACCGGTAGAAATCCGGCACAATGGATGTTGGATGGCGCGGATTATATCACTGAGATGAAATGCATAAAGCATCCGCTAAAAAACGGCGTAAAGGCCAGACTGGGGATAGAGTATTGATAAAGCTTCCGATGGATATAGAGAATAAGAGTATGGAGATAATAGAGGCAGAGCTCAAGGAATTGGGATACAGCATTCCTACTGAAGAACTGCCGTTAGTGAAGCGTGCAATACATGCCAGTGCGGATTTTGACTATGCGGAGAATCTTAAGTTTGTAAATGATGCTGTCAGGTGCGGGATTGATTCTCTGAAGAATGGAAGCCGCGTAGTTACCGATACCAACATGGCAAAAACCGGAATTCATGATAGAACACTTAAATTGCTCGGTGGAGAGGCAGTATGTTTTATGGGGAATCCGGAAATCGCTGCCGAGGCAAAGGAAGCTGGGACTACCAGGGCAGAGATGTCTATGCGCCATGCAGCAGGATTGTATCCTGATGCGGTATACGCCATAGGAAATGCTCCAACTGCACTGATTACGATCTCTGAACTTATAAGAAAAGGATTCAGGCCTGCTCTTGTGATAGGAGTGCCTGTGGGTTTCGTCAATGTTACTGAGAGCAAGGATGAGGCTTTGGAAGTATGCGCGGAATACGGAGTACCTGCAATTATTGCCATGGGAAGAAAAGGTGGCAGTACTATCGCGGCGGCGCTTGTTAATGCGCTTCTTTATGAAGCATCGGGGAATGTGAGATGAAAGCAAAGAGCCTGATGATACAGGGGACAATGTCAGGAGTAGGGAAAAGCCTGCTTGTTACTGCTCTCTGCCGGATATTTGCAGAAGATGGTGTGAAGGTCTGTCCGTTTAAAAGCCAGAATATGGCACTTAACAGCTTTGTGACAGCCGATGGTCTTGAGATGGGAAGGGCACAGGCAGAACAGGCTTTTGCAGCCGGACTTATGCCGGATGTGAGAATGAACCCCATACTGTTAAAGCCCTCAGCTGATTCGGAAAGTCAGGTGATACTTAACGGAAAAGTGCTCCGAAGCATGAATTCTAGAGAGTATTTTAAAAAGCGCGGCGATTTCATGCTGGAGGTATTAAAGGACCTGGATAGCCTGTCAGAAGAGTATGATCTGATAATAGCGGAAGGTGCAGGGAGTCCGGTTGAGATAAATCTGAATAAGAACGACATAGTGAACATGGGGCTTGCCAAAGCAGCGGATATGCCCGTGATACTTGCAGGGGATATCGACCGGGGCGGAGTCTTCGCCCAGTGCCTTGGTACCGTTGAATGGATGGAACGGACTGAGCGCGACAGGATAAAGGGATTTGTATTTAATAAATTCAGGGGGGATCCCACCCTCTTAAGTCCCGGACCGGAAATGCTCTTTGAAAGGACCGGGATTCCTCTTATAGGCGTGGTGCCTTATGTGGCAGGATTGGAAATAGATGATGAGGATTCCATAAGCGACAGACTTAGAACCATAGGCAAAATGAATGATGCGGCTTGTGTTGATATAGCTGTGATAAGGTTTCCGAGGATATCTAATTTTACGGATATTATTCCGCTTGAGGATAACCCATTCTTATCCGTCAGATATGTAGAGAATGCCGGACAGCTGGGTGATCCGGATATGATCATACTTCCGGGTACAAAGACCACTGTTTCCGACCTGCGGTGGATGAAACAGTGCGGTCTGTATGAGGCAGTACTTACTGCCTCTGAAAACGGCAGCTTCATATTCGGTATCTGTGGCGGATATCAGATGCTTGGAAAGAAACTTTCCGATCCGTATGGTGAGGATGGGGGAGGAAATGAAGATGGGCTGGGGCTCCTGCCGGTAGATACCGTATTTTCAAAGGAGAAAAACAGGAGACAGGTAAAAGGAAGGAGCAACTTAGGAGCAGCAGTAGAAGGATATGAGATACACATGGGTGAAAGTAAAATAGGAGGAAACAGTCTGTTTATGCTGGATTTAGATGACTGTATTCTCCCGGAGGGGTGTATTAACGACTGCGCTGCAGGAACCTATGTGCATGGACTTTTTGATACAGGAGAATTTGCTGATGAGCTTTTAAATCTTGTGTGTGAAAAAAGAAAAATAGCATTCCCTGATGAAGGAAAGACAGAAACAAAAAAAGAGAGATTTGAACGCAGCGTAAAGAAACTGGCTGACAGTGTGAGAGCATCTGTGGATATGGATAAGATAAGGAAAATCGCAGGACTTTAAATAAAGAAAGGTTATCGGGTTCAGGAATTGATCGGAGATAAGGAAAAAAAGCTAAAACGGCTGTTAGAAAGTATCAAAGATACGGATTCAGAAGCGTATAAAGAAAGCGCAAAGCGCTGGGACTCTGTTGCACATCCGTTGAATGGCCTGGGTGTGCTGGAGGAGGATATAAAGCGTATCGCAGCACTGGTGGGGAATGCGGATGTAAGCTTAAAACGTAAGGCCGTGGCAGTGTGCTGTGCTGACAATGGCGTAGTGTCAGAGGGAATCTCACAGACTGATTCAAGTGTGACAGGAATTGTTGCCGATAACATAGCAGATGGAAGATCTTCAATCTGTCGGATGGCGTCAGTTGCAGGGTGTGATGTGATTCCCCTGGATCTGGGAATAAAGGATTACAAAGGACATTCCGGTGTAAGGAGTATCCGTATAGGGAACGGAACAGAAAATATATGCGATGGCCCTGCCATGACAAGGGAACAGGCGGCTGAAGCTGTTATAGCAGGGATAGAACAGATGCGCTTGCTTTCAAAAGAGTATGACATCATAGGTGTTGGGGAAATGGGAATAGGAAATACCACCACTTCAGCGGCTGTTCTTTCGGTACTGCTCGGTATAGATCCCGATACAGTCACCGGACGCGGTGCCGGACTTTCGGACGAGGGATTTGTAAGAAAAAGAAATGCAGTGAGAAGGGCAGTGGAGAGAAGCAATGTAAGAAAAAATGATGGCCTGGGAGTACTCTCGGAACTTTCAGGCTTTGATCTGTGTGGGATGTGTGGACTCTTTATAGGCGGGGCAATATATCGTATCCCGATGATAGTGGATGGGATCTGCAGTCAGACGGCAGCTCTTGCCGCATGGAATCTTACGGAAAAAGCATCAGCAGCGATGATTGCGAGCCATATTTCTTCAGAGCCTGTATCAGAAATGATCCTTAATAAGCTGGGCATAAAGAGCGCCATAAATGCCGGGATGCATCTTGGAGAGGGGACAGGTGCAGCTGCGCTTATGCCGCTGCTTGATATGGCTCTGGCAGTGTATACGCAGGGGTATACATTTAGTGCCGGCGGGATAAAGGCGTATGAGCATTTTGCATAATTATATAGCCGGCGAATAGTGACTGTTTGGGTACAATTGCGTTTACTATAATGCCCCGCGGGGGTATACATGGATTATGCAGAGAAATATGATGCCTGCAGCGACCGGGATCCGGTGCGGCAAACAACCCAAAAATTAAAATGGTCCGGCCATGTGTGTAAAAAGCAGCGAAAAAATCTTCGGAGAAAATTATACCAATGGATGACATCTATGGAAAAATGAATACACACGGTGGGAATATATATCCCTATCTGAAAGAAAATGGAATGGAACCGCTGGATTTTTCTGTAAATATCAGTCCGCTGACTGTGCCGGAGGAAGTAAAAAGAGCTTTTATTAATGAGACGGATCATATACACCGGTATCCGGATAACGAGTGTACTGATCTCAGAAATGCACTTTCGAACAAATATGGTATTCCTTCAGAATGCATGGTGATCGGTAATGGCGCATCTGATCTGATTTACCGTATTGCATATGCGTTAAGGTGCAGGAATGTACTCATACCTGTGCCGGCTTTTTCCGAATATGATGCAGCGTTTTCTGCTTCGGGGAGCAGAACAGATTTCTATTATACTGACGGGGCAAAGGATTTTGACATTGATGCCGGACTTGCGTGTGAAATAGGCAGGGATACGGAGGCTGTGATAATGGGGGTTCCCTCTAACCCAAGCGGACGGATTACAGATAACAGTACATTGGAAAAGATATTAAGGAAATGCAGGGAGTGTGGAACATATCTGATACTGGATGAATGCTTCCTGCCATTCATAAAGGATGGTCTGTCTGTATTAGCAGAAGATTTCACTGAGAATGTGATCATAATACGTAGCTTTACCAAGATTTTTGCAATGCCGGGGATAAGGCTTGGCTACTGTCTGTGCGGTGATGAAAAGCTTGCCGGGAAGATAAAAAACGCCGGTGCACCATGGCAGGTAAGCAGCATGGCATGCAAGGCAGGTGTAGCTGCTCTTGAACAGGAAGAGTATATAGATGCAGTGAGGAAGGCGGTCAGTGCTGAGCGAAGCAGACTGATTGAGGCGCTTGAAAAAAGCGGTGCAAGGATTGTAAAGTCTGATGCGGATTTTATACTTTTTAAAAGTGATACACTCACGGAAGATGAATTTATAAAAAGAGGGATAATGATCCGTAATTGCGGTAATTTCAGGGGACTGGATGATACCTGGCACCGTATAGCTGTTAAGTGTTCCGAAGATAATGATACATTTATTGAGGCTGTAACCGACATTATGGGAGGCAGGAAAGGATAATGCTTGTATTGGTGACCGGCGGATCTGCTTCCGGTAAGTCAGCTTTTGCGGAGGGGATAACGGAAAGAATACGTAACGGCGATGGGAGCAAGTACTATCTTGCTTTTATGAAAAATGACAGTAAAACGGCAGAAAAACGGATCGAACGTCACAGAAAACTGCGGGAAGGAAAAGGATTTATTACGCTGGAGATACCTTGTGATGTGGACATGGAATTGGAAAAAACTCTTGCGTACAGCGTGCAGAATATAAAACTGTCTGGAACACATGAAAAAGAATGCACGGATATACCCGGTAAAGAAAAATGGTACGGAAGCGATACTGTGCTTATGGAAAGTGTGGGAGTACTGCTGGCTAATGAAATGTTTAAGGATGGCATTGTACGGGAAGATGCCGGAAAATATGTGCTTGAGGAACTGCTTAACGCTGCTGCATACTTTGAGAATGCGGTAATTGTAGGAGAAGATGTTTTCTCAGATGGAAATGAATACGATGAATATAGCCTTAAATACATAGAGGCATTGGGATATGTTAACAGAGAAATTTCAAAAAAGGCAGATGCTGTAGCAGAGGTGGTCTGTTCCTATCCTATTTGGATAAAGGGCGAGGTTCAGGATGGCATATATTTGAGGCAGAGAGAAGGATAAATGGAACTTTATGTAGGCGGAAGATGCCAGGGAAAGCTTAAGTATGTACTGGATATCCATGAGGAATTAAATGAGAATGATGTTGCAGATGGTGATGTATGCGGTGATGATGATTTACTGTCACATAAAATAATCAATCATTTTCATTCATATATCAGAAGAAAGACTTCACATGCTGAAGATTTGTCCGTTATTCCGGAAAAACTGTGTTCAGGAAATCCGGATGTGATAATAATATCCGATGAAATCGGCTGCGGCATAGTACCGGCAGATCCCGAGGATAATATTTGGCGTGAGGAATGTGGTCGTACCCTCTGTGAACTTGCACGCAGGGCTGACCGGTTTGAGAGGATCATATGCGGACATGGGATTAAGATAAAGTGATAACTGTATTGTTTGGTTATGAATGTTGAAAGCCGGAATATTTGGAGTGGTAACAGGAGATGCCTGTGTCATAATATCATAATCTTAAATTGTCCGATGTTCATTACGTAAAATAAAGGCTTAGTGGAAAATTTGCGCGTGAACAGATTTTATGGGATTGGTATATGTAAGCTGGCAGTGGAGAAAATCTTATGAATAAAAATGAAAGCAGATATCGAAATTCAGCAAATAAAATGCACAATGCCCTGATCGCACTATTGGATGAGAAAGATTTTGAGCTTATTACGGTCAGAGAGCTTTGCGATAAGGCAGGTGTGAACCGTTCGACTTTTTATCTTCATTATGATAACGTAAATGATCTGCTTGCGGAAACGATGGAAGCTGTGTATCAGGATTTTTTTGACCGTTTTGGGTCTATGCATCAGGATGGGTTCAGGGTTTCTGAAAAAAGAGAAGGGGATCTTTTTCTGGTTGGAAACGAATATCTGGCACCGTATCTGACTTTTGTTAAGGATAATCGTAAGCTTTTTCGTCTTATGCATGATAAATATGATGTTTTGGGGGCTGAAAAAATGTATAGGAAATGGTATGAGGAAATATTCAGTCCCATACTTACACGTTTTGGTGTGTCCGAGACGGAACAGCCATACATAATGATTTTTTACATGAAGGGATTATTGGGACTGGTTACAGAGTGGGTACGTACAGACTGTGAGATGCCTATGGAAGAACTTATAACCGTGATCCGGAGATGTATCATAAAACCCTGAGCCATCACGCTAATCAACACAATTCTAAAATTATGGTGGGACCTTTATAACTGAAAACAACACATTCGGGAGATTGTGTTGTTCTTTTTTATTTTCCCCAACTGTAGAATTTTAATAACTGAAACTTCCCACACCGTGTAGCCTTGTCTGACGGTGTTTAAGTGAGCAGTGCGAACGGCACCACCGTCAGGCAAGCTACCGGTGTGAGGAAGTTAGAGGTATACAATAAGTGGGAAGTTTTTGTTAATTAAATATTTAGTCGAATATAACTTTCCACATATAGCCTGTGGAAGACAGAATGGTAAAAGGAGGAAAATATCATGGATAAGAAATTATATCTTGTAACGGGTGCAGCCGGATTTTTGGGAAGTGCTGTGTGCAGAAAGCTTTTGGAAAGAGGTGCGCAGGTCAGAGCCTTAGTATTGCCGGGAGATGTTTCGGTAAAATATCTGCCGGACGGTATTGACATCATCTATGGAGATCTGTGCAGCAGAGATGATCTTTCTCGCTTTTTTAAGGATACGGATATGTTTGAGACATATGTTTTACATATCGCAAGCATAGTTACGGTGAATCCGGAGTATAGCAAAAAGGTGATGGATGTCAATGTTGGCGGCACGGAAAATATCATAGCTTTCTGTCGGGAAAGAAAAATAAAGAAACTTGTATACTGCTCCTCCACGGGTGCTATTCCCGAAGAAAAGAGCGGAGCTATACATGAGTGTGAGGGACAGATCCCAATTGATCCTGAACGCATACGTGGGTGCTATTCCCTGTCGAAAGCTCTTGCAACGAATCTTGTACTAAAAGCGGCCGCAGAAGGTTTGGAAGCCTGTGTGGTCCATCCGTCAGGCATTCTCGGACCGGAAGATTTTGCCATGGGAGAGACTACAAAAACATTAGTGGATATCATCAACGGAAAAATGCCGGCCGGTATAGATGGAAGTTTTAATCTATGTGATGTAAGGGATCTGGCTAATGGTATAATAAGTGCATCCGAGAAGGGATCAAGCGGGGAATGTTATATCCTTGGGAATGAGCCTGTAGGCTTTAAGGAATTTACCAGACTGGTAGCTGAAGAAAGCGGCTGCAGACCGATAAAACTGTTTCTCCCGGTCGGAGCTGCAGGATTCCTGGCGGGAATCATGGAAAAGAAAGCAAAAAAGAACGGGGAAAAGCCTCTTATGACACGCTTCTCTGTTTATAATCTGGCAAGAAATAATAATTTTGATTCAGGAAAAGCTAAAAGGGAATTGGGATACGCTACAAGATCATACAGGGAAACCATACGTGATGAGATCCAATGGCTGAAGAAAACAGGAAAGATCGCATAATGATATTATTTATGCGTTGAGTATAGAAATGGATAGTGCTAAACTAAAATTCCTGAATCGGAAAAATTGTGGGAAAGAAGATTTCAAATATGGTGTATAAACATATACCGTGAGAATCATATGACAGTAGTTGCTGATGGAGTATTCGGAATGGTTAAGCAGATAGTTAAGGATGTATTTTTTCTGGGGCAGAGATCCGAGGAAGCAACAAGAGATGACATGCAGGTCATTGATGATCTGAAGGATACCTTGAAAGCAAACCGTGACCATTGTGTGGGAATGGCGGCAAATATGATAGGTTATAAGAAGCGTATCATCATCGTATCGATGGGGAATATGGATGTGGTATTGGTCAATCCTGTGATACTGCAGAAGTCTGTACCCTATGATACGGAAGAAGGCTGTCTGTCGCTGGATGGCGTGAGGAAGACAAAGCGTTATAAAAAAATCCGGGTAAAGTATCTGGATGACGGATTCAGGCAGCATACTCAGGAATATGCCGGATATATAGCACAGATCATCCAGCATGAGTGCGACCATCTGGAAGGGATAGTCATATAAAAATTCCTGTCTGATGAACATGTGAAAATTCTCAGAATTTTTGAGAGGCATTGACTTGTTCATATAATAAGATCCGATAAAACAAAGCTTTATATTATGGTGGCAATATGAAATTTCTAAAAGTGATTGGCAGAGCTTTTGCCGGTATGATAGGCATTATGGCAGCGGTAACGGCTTTTATGTGTGGTTCAGGCAGTGTCCGGGCTGCTCAGGAAGTTCAGATCAATGAGGTGAATTTTCCGGATCCGGTATTCAGGTCTGTCGTTGCGGGAAGTGATATAGACAGGGACGGTAATGGGATACTGGATGAGACGGAGATCAGTATTACTACCAATATCTACTGTGAGGGAATGGGAATCAGGTCAGTGCAAGGAGTGGAATACTTTACTGCTCTGCAGGGACTCTGGTGCAAGGATAACGAGATAGAGTCGATGGACTTAAGCAAAAATAAGGATATCCATGGCGTATGGTGTTCCGGCAACAGATTTACATCTTTGGATTTTTCAGAGAACCCGGAGCTCGAATGGGTATACTGTTATGACTGTAATCTCACATATCTGAATGTGTCAAATAATCCGAAACTGGCATTTCTTGAATGTAATACCAATCCACTGGGAACTCTGGATGTTACACACAATCCTGTACTGGAGCACCTTACATGCGGTACCTGCGAGCTTACATCCCTTGATGTCAGCAGGAATCCCAAGCTATCACATCTGGATGCTTTTCAGAACCATCTTACCGCTCTTGATGTAACAAAGAATCCTAAGCTGAAACGTCTGGATATCTGGAATAATCCGGGATTGGGCAGCATAGATGTAAGCAATAACCCGGGACTGCAGTATTACAACTGTGCCTACAATGGTGCCACATCAGTGGATGTCAGCGGTAATCCCGAGCTACAGAAGCTAATATGCAGTTATAACAGCATACGCTTACTGGATCTGTCCCACAATCCAAAGCTGTTTTATCTTGACTGTGCCGATAATCAGATAGGTGCTTTAGATCTGTCAGAAAATTCAGAGCTGCATTTTCTGCAGGCCTTTACAAACAGTTTCACAACACTTGATATCGGAAGCAACCGTTTTCTCATAAAGACATATACAGATGGCGTAAAAAAGGATGAATCTGCAGTGTGCAACGGTCATTCTTGGACCATTGATTACGGCGGAGAATCATCTACCGGTGATGATGACCTGTATTTCCTTTGCTTTGACGATACGGTTAACCTGCTTGCTGAACCGGCTGACAGGTCCTCCGAAAAAGAGAAGGCTTCTGAAGAAAAAGCTTCTGAAGAAAAAGCTTCTGATAAGAAAGAAAACGGAGATTTTGTCACCAGGGAAACTGTGATATGGACTCTGTATGACCTGGCAGGGAAGCCTTCTGTAAGCAGCTTAGACTCAAGGTTTTCAGATGTCAAAAAAGATGCATGGTATGAAGATGCATTGCTTTGGGGAGAAAGGAATTCAATCTGTGTTGGTTATCCGGATGTCTCATCGGATGGTTTCGGTGTGGGAGAATGGGTGACAAGACAGGACATGGCACTTATGCTGATGCGCTATTCTGAATACAAGGGCTATAAAAGAGCAATTGATTTTGGAAGGACAGATGATTATACCGATTATTACGATATTGACCAGTACGCATGGGAAGCAGTTACCTGGGCAGTAACCTGGAATATCATGAGCGGAAAGGGAGAACCGGGATCAACGAAGGAGGAACAGAAATTTGATCCACATGGAAAGGTGTCTCGTTGGGAATTTGAAGAGACATTAAGGAGCATGCTTGCGGTAAACGGAGTGTCTGCGCCGGCTGTGATACCTGTGCCTGATATGAGCGATACAGGAAAGGATAATGCTGAAGATGATACATTGAAAGCAGATGCGCCTGAGAGTGGGAATGCGGCAGAACAGGATGAGCCGGCTAATGTGTCAGCGGATGAGGCAGATGAGGCGTCAAAAGCTTCGGATAGTGAGCCGTCAGTTAACGGAGCTGTTTATGACGGCAGTTCCGATGATAGTGGTGATGGTGAACATGAAAATGGTAATGGCAGTGATCACGATAACAGTATGGATCCTGCCGGGGGTGAGGAAAAGGCAGGAAATAGTATAAGACTTGTGAGCATCATTTTGGCTATACTCGGAGTTGCAGCTGTAGTCGCAGGCTATATGATAATATCGAAAAATAAAAAAAATAACTCTTAATTTTTTAATAAAAACTTCCATAAAAATCTGCGTCACTTTCGTATCTTTCATAGCTGAAAATATCAGGCGAAGAGAACATTGCATTAAGCTGAATCTCTTTGTACAGCTAAAAAGGAAGGGCGCCATCTATGAAAAGTGCAGCAAAAAAAATATTTCCCATAGTTTTAGCATTATCACTTACAGCCTGTGGTCTGCCGTCAGGCAAAACAGCAGCAGAGAAGGCTGTCTCCGAGTATTCCGGCATCGAAGCAGAGAACATGTTCTGGGAAGAGTATCCCACGGATAATCTTTTCGGACTGACCGCAGTCGGTACCTGCAGTGATCAGAAAATCTCAACTATCGTTCTTGCCTTTGACAACCCGGGGAAGGGGGGAGTGGACAGCGGTCTTATCAGTGAGTGCACAAGGGTTTCCGGTGTCTGCCCCTATGGATATTTTGAATTTGATGAGTCTGAATTTACCGAAAAAAACGGTTTTTGTTATGTGCGTCTTTCATTTGACAGCAGGATAACACTGAATACGGTAATGTTTGACAGCGGGGACGAACGCTGCAATATAGATTTTAAGAACGGACCGGAGCTGACATACTGCGATTTCAGGGATAGGAATGAGAGCAAATGGATGTATCAGAGCTATGATACTTCTGTACAGGCCTGGGGGGATATTACCGACAGAAAGGAAAGCAATAATGCATGTGTGGATATCGGCCCGAATGTGTATACAAAGCTTGGGGTTGATGAAAGCGAGTACAGTGCGTCCAAGACTGTGGGAAGCGTAACTATGATCTTTTGCGAATACGATCACGAAAATGCGGCTTATAATATTTACGGTGAGGTAGATAAAGAAGAACAGACTACGCTGAGTTTTTATCTTATTGATGACAACGGACTTGCCAAAGAGCAGGATGTATTCAAGCTGTATATATCAGATGGCGGCAGCTTTGTGGATATCACGCCATCGGATTATATGCTTACTGCTGAGGCAGTGGACAATTCATATCTGTCAGTTAAAATGCAGAGCAGTCTGCTGGGTGAGCTTTCGGAGGGAGACTATCATATGGAGTATGGTCCCTATTCTGTAGATTTCAGGCTTTCGGAACAGACATATGAAGTGTGGTGAGATTCCGGCTGTCATTCATAAATGCCGCTGTAAGTGGTATAATGTTTTGAAAACATAATTTAATCAAATGGGGGAGGGCAGCATATGCCGCCGAGAGGTCACAGTTCGAGTTCACACAGCAGCCGTTCACATAGTTCACATAGGAGTTCCGGCAGTCGCTCGCGATCAAGAAGCAGTTCCGGAAGTGGGTCAAGAAGCAGTTATCATGGACACAGTTCGAGTTCACACAGTTCTGTGAGTCACCGTAATTTAAGTACAACGCATTTTGTGAAACCAAGAGTAAATCAGCCGAGGGGCTTTTGCGGTTCAGGATATGTAAACAGCTATAAGTGCAGGAAGCATGAGTATATATTTTATCCGGCAGACTGGACTGATATAGAGACTGGTACTGTATATAAAAAGGGTTACTATGATGAAAATGGTGATCATTATGAGACTCTTATCTTAAAACATAATCAGAAATATGAGAATGTTCCGCTAAGATGTGAGTATTGCGGTACCACTTGCGTAAGGGATCTGACGGATGACAGTCAGACCATGGCATGTGAAAATTGCGGTGCTAATATGATCATCGAAGCAGTGCTGGATGAGCCTGATCATGAGATTCCGGATTATGGCATTTCTTCTGCAAAAAGGAAGGGGCTTAGCATAGCTTTGGTGATAACTGCGATAACTTTTATTCTTTCATTCGCAGCAATGTCTTTTTTGGGGACATTTTTCAGGCTTAACCGGGCATACAGAGAAAATTATACATACACGCCTGTGGAAAACGTAGAATCAGCCTCCAAGCCGGTGTCCAATACGGATATATTCGGTTCCACACTGTATTTGAAAAACGGAGCTGACGGATATTCTCTTTCTGATTCAGGGGACTATGATAAGGTGCTCTACTGGGACTATTCCTATGAGAGCTATTATGATAAAGATACGGACTGTTATGTATGGTACAACACTGATGTGAGTCCTAATCTCTGGCAGTATTGGTATGAAGATATTTCCTCCGACTTCGGTGATTATGGCTGGATGGAATATGAAGATGGTCAGTGGTATGTAGAATATGATGACGGGGAATGGACTCAGCTGGATAACGGCAAGTATGACCAGTCTGTCCTGTGGCATTTTGATAACGCCAGTGATGTCTCTGTGAAGTGAAGGAGCAGGAAGTGTGACCTATCCTGATAGTAACGTTGACATGTACGATGGGGGTGTATAGATGCGTGTTGTGAATATTAAGTATAAAGATATAAAAAGATTCACCAGGGAGGAAATAGAAGCACTTTTCCTGTCGGTGGAATGGTCATACGGACATTTTCCGGATAAGCTGGTTGTGGCAATGGAAAATTTCCGGACCGTATATTCTGCCTGGGATGGTGACCAGCTGGTTGGGCTGATCTGTGCTATGGATGATGGCATTATGAATGCGTATGTGCATTACCTGCTTGTGCATCCGGATTACCATAAGATGAAGATAGGAAGGACGCTTGTTGAAATGGTAAAAGAGCACTAAATAAAATAACTGTTTGACAATCAAGTAACAGAAAACTATAATAAGCAGATGTCACGGGAGTGCTTAATGAATTAGGCTGAGAGATGGCTGTTTTGTCATCAATCCTATGGGAGAACCCCAGAACCTGATCCGGATAATGCCGGCGTAGGGAGTATTATGTATTAATGATGTCAGGGCTCTTCCGATGTGGCAGGAAGAGCTTTTTTTGTGCGATAAGCCGGCAACGCACTAGCGGGCGCTTTCTGAGAAGTGTGTTGAAGTGCAGATATGAAAGGAAAAATCATGAAAAAACTAAATGCAAATGTAGCTATTCAGGTATTGCCGTCAGTTCTGGAAGATGAGGAAATCGTCCGCATTGTGGACGAGGTCATCGATTATATAAAGAGTACCGGAGTGGAGTATTATGTGGGCCCCTGCGAAACAGCAATGGAAGGTGACTATGAGGAACTGATGGAAATCGTAAAGCACTGCCAGTACATTGCTATTGAGGCAGGAGCCCCCAGCGTGATGAGCTATGTAAAGATTACATACAAGCCTGCGGGTGAAGAACTTACTATTGAACGGAAGACCGCAAAGCATCATCAGGCATAAGAGGGTTTCATATTATTTATGAATGGAAAGAATAAGGCAAAGGAAATACTGATTCCATTGGGCACGGTCATTGCATTTGTTGTCATATGGCAGATAGTCTGTGTATTGGGACTTGTGCCGGGATTCATGCTGCCTTCACCACTTGATGTGGGTGCGGCGCTTGTCAGTGAGTTTCCTCTTCTTATGCACCATGCGGGCGTTAC
The DNA here is from genome assembly GCA_002393955.1 of Lachnospiraceae bacterium UBA4364. Lineage (GTDB taxonomy): Bacteria > Bacillota > Clostridia > Lachnospirales > Lachnospiraceae > NK4A136. The sequence goes on from DGSK01000037.1 coordinate 118,803, forward strand.
TTTGCTGGAGGCCTTTCTGGGACTTGTAGCCGGAGTACTGCTTGGTTTCTGTTGTGCGGCACTGATGGATACATTTCCTCTTGTTAAGAGTGCCTTATATCCGATACTGGTTCTGACTCAGACTATACCGCCTGTCGCCATTGCACCGCTGCTCATACTCTGGTTTTCCTACGGCATAGTGCCTAAGGTAATACTTGTGGTGCTGGTGTCATTTTTTCCGATGGCAGTTGGTTTGCTGGAAGGTTTCCAGTCTGTGGATCCGGATATGGTAAAACTGCTTAAGTCCATGGGCGCCGGAAGAATGCAGATCTTTTGGAATGTAAAATTCCCCTCTGCAATGGGAAACTTTTTTTCCGGACTTAAGATTGCGGTATCTTATTCCATCGTGGGGGCAGTAATAGCCGAATGGCTGGGGGGCTTTACCGGTCTTGGCGTGTATATGACAAGGGTGAAGAAGTCTCTTTCTTATGACAAGATGTTTGCTGTTATACTGCTGGTTTCGTTTATAAGTCTGCTGCTAATGGAAGCGGTTAAGTACATACAGTACAGATCCATGCCGTGGGAACATCTAGATGACAGATAGGACAGAAAATAAATATTATAAATACAACAAGGAGAAAACTATGAAAAAGAACATCACAAAGAAACTTATAGGTTTAGGTGCAGCCGCTGTTACGGCTTTATCAATGACTGCCTGCACTCAGAATGCTCCTGAAGCACAGGGAGAAACAGAGCAGGCTGAAGAATTAACGGACATTACCCTTGTTCTTGACTGGACACCAAACACAAACCATACGGGTTTTTACATAGCACAGGATCAGGGATATTTTGCGGAGGAGGGACTTAATGTTTCTATTGTGCAGCCTCCTGAAGACGGTGCTGTTGCAATGGTTGCTTCCGGTCAGGCCCAGTTCGGGATCGATTTTCAGGATTATCTCGCACCTGTATTCACATCAGAAGAAGAAATACCTGTGGAGGCTGTTGCTGCACTGATACAGCACAATACATCGGGTATCATTTCCTTAAAGGAGGACGGTATAGATTCGCCTAAGGGTTTAGAGGGAAAGAATTATGCTACATGGGATCTTCCGGTGGAAAAGGCTATGATGCAGAATATCGTTGAGGCGGACGGCGGTGACTTTTCAAAGGTAAATATGATCCCCGAGTATGTGGAGAACGAGCCTGTGGCACTTCAGCAGGATATCGACGCTATATGGGTTTACTATGCATGGGCAGGTATAAGCTGCAAGCAGGCCGGGCTTGATACAAATATGATATATTTTAAGGATATTACGCCTGAGTTTGATTACTACAGTCCTGTCATTATTTCCAATACAAACTGGTTAAGCGAGAATCCTGATACTGCCAAAGCTTTCTTAAGGGCAGTAGCAAAGGGATACGAGTATGCAATAGCTGATCCTGATTCCGCTGCTGAGATCCTGTGCAGGCAGGTTCCGGAGCTTGACGCAGAGCTTGTAAAGGAAAGCCAGAACTGGCTTGCCGATCAGTACAAGGCAGAGGTGTCACAGTGGGGATATATCGATCAGGCACGCTGGGATGCATTCTTTACATGGCTATCCGAGAATGGGCTCAGTGAAGAGATACCTGCAGGCTTTGGCTTTACCAACGAGTATTTACCTGAGTGAGGGTGGATCGGATTTTGTTAGCTAAAACTTCCTGCACCGTCAGGCTGGTTGCCGGTATGACAAGTGTGGGGAGTGTTAGTTGTTACTTCATCGGAAATGTGCGGCACAGAGATTCGGCTAAATAACTAAAACTTCCCACATATAG
>DGSK01000005.1 GCA_002393955.1 Lachnospiraceae bacterium UBA4364
CCGCCGCTAAGATAAGGAAATCATCTAAAAGAATCTCTCATTATCTCCGTTCGACTTGCATGTGTTAGGCACGCCGCCAGCGTTCATCCTGAGCCAGGATCGAACTCTCGATTAAAGTGTCCGAAACTGTCCAGATCTTTCCTCTGGCTTGTTTCCTTTTTTACTTGGTTTCGTTCTTTTTGAACTTCTTCCGAAATTTCTCTTTGACTCCCCTCGCTTTCGCTTGGTTCGTCTCCGGAACTTTCGGGGTTGCATTACTGTTTTTTTGTCAATGTGCTTTTGTCGTTCCCTCAAGTGGGCGACTTAATTAGAATACCACCGGGGTATATTTAAGTCAACAATTTTTTTCAGAAATTTTTACTATATTTTAAGCTCTCAGAAGTCTTTTTCCCGTCATTTTTATTATAATTTCCTGTTGTGGATAACATAATTCTTATATCGGCAACCGATAATATAGAAACCGCCCTGCCATTTTAGCCATAGCAGAGCGGTTTAATAATACCATCCTGGAAATCAGCGAATACTGTTACTCACTTTAATTACCTGATTAAATTTTAAAGAATGCCATTGCCTCCTTAAGCTGTGCCGCGTCACTCTGAAGAATGGAAGCCGCCTCACCTATAACAGTAAAGGTTGCATTCAACTCTTCCATGGAAGCATTGGTTTCTTCCGCAGATGCCGCATTTTCTTCGGATATGGCAGAAAGATCCGTGATGATCTCTGTCAGTGCATTTTTAGCAGTCGTAAGATCATCGACACGGGTTGCAATATCTTCAGAAGTTTCCCTTACGCTCCTGACATTCTCGGACATCACATTCATCCCCTGCTTAGTGGATTCGAGCTGTGCTGCCTGCATTCCGAAATTCTCGTTGAGTCTTCCCATCACCTCTACGGACTCCTCGGAACCCGCAAGAAGACTGTCAACTATACGTTTGATCTCGTCAGCACTCTGACTGGACTGATCAGCTAACGCTCTTATCTCATCCGCAACTACCGCAAAGCCTCTTCCTGCTTCACCTGCCCTTGCAGCCTCAATGGACGCATTCAGCGACAGAAGATTGGTCTGTGTTGCGATATCCGCAATAGCCTGCGAAAACTGCGATATCTGTTTTGAGGACTCATTTGTGGAAACGATAGTTTTACCGATCTCATCAACACATTCAGTAACTTCTTCGCTCTGTTTAAGAAGCTTCTCAAGTGATGTCATCGCCTCATCACACGCCTGCTTCATATCAGCAGTGTATGAATTCAACTGGTTTACATTGTCAGTGATCGTATCGATATTTCTGCCGATCTGATCAGTATCAGCCGCAGCACTTTCAACACTTTCAGCCTGGGCAACAGCCCCCTTGGAAATCTCTCCTACAGAGTCAGTAACCTGCTCTGACGCCTGAGAAGCCTGCCCCGAAGACTCTGCCAGATCCGTCCCCTTGCTTTCAACCTCGTTCGATACATTCTGTGCATTTCCGATAACATCCTTCAGCCTGTCCGAGAGCTCATCCACGCTGACGGCTATTATGCCCAATTCATCATTTCGGTTCTTAAGCGCTATCGCAACCCCGCCTCTTAAGTCACCACCTGCCAGAGCTGAGACATTTTCTGCGATCTGCTTCATAAGAGCGGAATACTTAATGGAAAGAATAATGCTCACGATCACCAAGACTATAAGCACCACTACAGAAAGCACTACCATAATGGCAGCCTTGACAAATACCGCCTTGTCAACAGCCGACGATGGGCGTCCCGCAAAATACATGCCTACAACTTTGCCGCTTGAATCCTTCATGGGAACATAATAAACATAATAATTAGCCCCCTGTATATCAACCTTTGTGCTGGAATAATCCTTGCCACCGTTAAGAACTGCCGCGATAACCCCATCTGATGCATCCGTACCGATAACCCTGTCACTGGTTCCGGCCTTGTTTATGGTAGTGATCATACGTGTCTTTCCGAAAAAGATAGTATAGTCAACACCTGTCATTCCTTTAAGCTCATCTATGACTTTGTAATTACCGGATATCTTTGTGTCGCCCTTATATAAGTCTTCACCATCCATGTGCCATTCGCCGTCATACCGGCCTTCAAACTCGCTGCTCAAATGCTCGCAGGCAACCTTCAGCTCCTCAAGTGTAGTCTTGTGATATGCGTCATTGAGCATAATGACCGACACTGCACTCGTTATTATCGCATAGATCACAAATCCTATGATCGCAATAGTGACGATATGCCCCACGAGATGTCCATTCTTCTTACTGTTCATTAATCCCGCCTCCTTTTTCAGGGATCCGTCCCTGAAGTTATATTGTGATGAATAAATTATATTATACCACAAAACTGCATAATAAAATCACAATTTTTCCGGAATAATTATGTGATTTTGCACAAGAAACAATTTGATAGCAGCCTTTTCTGCCGGATCATTTCAAACGTATACGTCTTATTCCTGTCCCTGTCACCTGGGTAAACTCCATATACCTCTTTGTGGGAAGCATAAGCCTTATCTCATCATCCGCAAATTCAAGCTCTGCCTTTTTACGCCCATCAACTTTGTATATGAAGCATTCATCGCTGTCCACTATCACAACCCTGTTCCCCAGGAAATAAATATTTTCGTAATCCGTGTTAAAAAGTACAGTTGAAACAACATTGCCCTTTTTGTCATAAATATCCATACTGTATTTATTCTCAACGGATTCCGTTGAAAAGACGATACCTATATGATTGCTGTCATAATATACCGAACGGATTTCCCTGTTTATCAGTATCTCATTTATACTTTCCGGATCCTGACCGGCATCATCCGAATAAATGACCAGCCTGGAACCCGATACCGCAAAAGCAGTCTTGTCATCCATAAAACGTATCATGGGAACGGACTCATTCATATATGAATATGAGCGCATAAGATTATTCCTGGTATTCTTCCCCACCTCGCCGAAATTATAAAAAGCCACCGAACTGTTTAAAGTTCCGCCTGATGCCGACATATAGGAAACTGCCATTAGATTTCCTCCGGGCGAGCAGGAAAAAGCAACAGGATACCCGCTTCCCTCCATGGTTGAATATACTTTTGACACGCATTTATCATCCTTGTCCAAAGTATAATCATAGACATATATTGATATGGAATCCCCCTCGTCAACGGACGCTGCAACTATCCCGCCTCCGGATACCGATACATCGATTACCGGGCTTCCTGTCTTTATCTTTCCGCAAAGTCCCTTTTTGTCATAAATAAAAATCTCCCTGCCCCCACGGTCTGCAACCACCACATAATTTCCGTTTACCTCAACCATGGGCGACTGCATTTCATACGTTCCGGTCCACAGGTCGGTGCCTGAAGCGTTGACACAGTGTATGCCGTCAGTATTATATGTAAGAAAATCCGTACCAAAAGCAAGAAGTGTCACTTCGCCGGTGGAATACTCTTTTTCTTCCCCCACCACCACATATCTTTCATAAATCCTGTTATATATATAGACAGCTGCAAATCCAACTAAAGAAAGCACAACCGCTATTATGACCGCTGTTACCAGCGTCACATGCAGCTTGTGCATTCTTGCCTTTTTTTCATATTCTTCAAAAGATGCTATCTTCATCAGTCAGTCCAGTAAAAACGGTACACCGTTTCCGTATCATAGTTCTTTCCCGGACCGAATACAGGTTTCTCAAAACCATCCTGGTTCATGGCATCGGGAAAATACTGGGTTTCAAGGCAAAACCCCTTGCGCCTGCAGTTCTTATTGCCTTCCTTGCCGTTATTCTCTGCTATCCAGTTGCCCGAATAGAACTGCACGCCCGGAAGATCGCTGTAAACTTCCATAATGCGTCCGCTTTTCGCATCTTCCGCAACCGCAATCTTGCGTTTCTTACCGTTATAACCTTTTACCACATAATTATGATCGTATCCGTGCGCTTTCTTTAACTGATCATTTTCCGTCTTTTCTATGTCTCTGCCGATCTTTTTAGCCACAGTAAAATCAAAAGCAGACCCTTTTACATCGATGAGTTTTCCCGTAGGAATCATATTCTTGTCAACTTCCGTGATCTGATCTGCCAGAATGGTCATCTTTGTATCCAGCATTGACATACTCTTTTGACCGGAAAGATTAAAATAGGAATGATTCGTCATATTTATGACTGCATCCTTATCCGATTCCGCATGATAGGTGATCTTCAGTTCATTTTTATCCGTAAGTGTATATCTAACACTTACCTTCATCGTGCCGGCACATAAGTCACCGTTTTTCTTAACAAGAGAAAAATCTACATAGTTCTTTCCGGTCTTTGCATCCCATATCCTGCGCTGGAAACCATTCTTAAGGTCCGTATGCAGATTATTGGTCTTATGGTCGTTTACCGCCATCTTAACGGTCTTTCCATTCAGTTTATACTGAGCATTGGCAGTCCTGTTTGCAACAGGTCCGATGGTGCAGCCAAAATTGCTGCCGTTTGTAAAATACATCCAGAGCTTGTCATAACCGATGACCACATCATCCACTTTGCCCTTTTTCCCCGGCACATAAAGATTCTTTAAATTTGCCCCATAGTTCATAACAACTGCACGCATGCCGTTTTTATTTGATATGGTATAGCAGATCACATCCCTGCCGTCCCTTGTTTTTCCGAAAAACTCGCTGGTCACAGACATTCCGTCTATCCTCCCGTAAATAATATCTTAATTGTCTAAACTTACTGCTTTCACGCCCCCGCCTGCCCAAACCGACAGACCACCTGATCCGGACGGAAAAATCCGTTGTTTGTTTGCTTCCTTACAGCTCTACTCTGCCCTCATAGGCCCTGAACAGAGTAACCTCATCAATATTTTCAAGATCACCGCCCACCGGCACGCCGCTGGCAATCCTGGTGACCTTAATGCCTGCAGGCTTGATAAGCTTGCTTATATACATTGCTGTAGCTTCACCCTCTGCAGACGAGTTGGTGGCAATGATCACCTCCCGAACCTCCTCATGTGTCTCCAGCCGGACGATCAGCTCTTTTAATCGTATGTCCGCCGGTCCGATGCCGTTCATGGGCGAAAGCACGCCCTGCAGCACATGATACACGCCGTCATATTTTCCGACCTTTTCGTATGCTGCCATATCCTGAGGGTTTTCCACCACCATGATCAGGCCATGATCCCGCTTTGTGTTTGCACACACGGGGCAGATATCGCCATCGGTCAGTGTACAGCACTCGCTGCAGTATTTCACGTTTTCTTTTGCATTTATTATGGCATCAGAAAGCATCTTAACCCTGTCATGGGGCAGGTTAAGTATATGAAAAGCCATCCTCTGAGCGGATTTGGATCCTATGCCCGGAAGAGCCGCCAGTTCACTTATCAGCTTATTTATCTCGCCGCTGTATAATTCCATAAACTAATATCGTCAAATAGGCAGTCCGCTTAAGTCAAGTCCCGAAGAGATTCCCCTCATAAGCTCATCATTAGCAGTCTCTGCCTGACTAAGAGCTTCATTAACCGCAGCCATAACCATGTCCTGAAGCATCTCCACATCATCGGGATCCACTGCATCCTTATCTATGACAAGCTTCGTAAGTACCTTCTTACCTGTAACGGTCGCCTCTACTGCTCCGCCGCCTGAGGTAGCTGTAAACTCCTTATTTTCTATAGTCTTCTGTGCTTCTTCCATCTGGCGCTGCATACGCTGTGCCTGCTTGAGCATATTGGTCATATTGCCCGGCATTCCTCCGCCGAAACCTCCGCCATATCCGCCTCTTCTACCCATTTTTTCCCCTTTCTGCCGCCTTAGCGGCTATGCATAGCGTTTAATGAACATTGAGCCGCTTACGGCATCAATGTTCAGTCTCACTCTTCAACCGTATTTATCTTATCAATCTTCAGTATTGCCATTATATCGGCATACTGTTCATCGAATCTCACATCACTCTTATACAGGGTGGTTTCAAATTCAACCTCCCTGCCTATCCTGTCATTTAGGATATCCTGCAGGATCTTCCGGTTATTCTCATCATTTATCTGATCCGCATACACCTGGTCCTTAAACCCCAGCATAAGGATGTCGTCTTTGCTTACGGTAAGCTCAGCCCTTTTCAGTACGCTCTTTACCAGCATATCCTGGGTACCGTTTACTATATCATTCCACTCCTCGCAGATCCTTTTTATATCCTCAGGCAGTGCCCTGTCCAGTACCACTTTTTTCCCGCTTGCTTTAGGTACGGCTGCTGCCACCGGTGATGTCTGATTAGCTGCCACGCCTTCTGTCGGAACAGCCTGCACAAGTGCACCTGACTCGATCATATCTTCCAGCCTCTTTACCCTCATAAGAATAGCATCATCGTCCTTGTCCATCTGCGGCCGCATAAGGCGTATCAGGTACATTTCAAAAAGTATGCGCTTCTGGGAAGCAAACTTCATCCTGCCCTGAAGCTCGGAAAAGACTCCAATATATCTGAATATGGCTTCCATTTCAAGCTTGCCCGCATCTGCCTTTAATATCTGCAGATGATCGCCGGATACATTTAACAGATCCTCCATCTTGGGATCATCGGATGCCTTAAGAAGCATAAGGTTGCGCAGGTATTGAATAAAGTCGGTGACAAACTGTGAAAGCTCCCGTCCCTGCATGACCACACGCTCGATTATATCCATGGCACCGAGCACATCATCCGCCACGATCACATTCATCAGCTCGCTGAATATCTCAGTATCTACGGCACCAAGCACATCCAGAACCTTTTCATAAGTCAGCTCATGACCGTAATTAAATGCAACGCACCGATCCAAAAGGCTTAAGCCATCACGCATGGATCCATCTGCCGCCTTTGCCACATAACGGAGTGCCTTTTCCTCGGCTGTCACGCCCTCAGCCTCCATAAGCACCTTCATCCTGGCAGCTATAGTGTCTATGGAAATCCTGCGGAAATCATAACGCTGGCACCGGCTCATGACAGTTATCGGTATACGATGCACTTCTGTTGTTGCCAGTATAAATATAACATATGAAGGAGGCTCCTCCAATGTCTTCAGCAGTGCGTTCCTTGCACCTTCTGAAAGCATATGAGCCTCGTCCAGAATATAAACCTTGTATTTTCCCTCTACAGGCGGGTATGCCAGCTCATCGATTATATTCCTGACATTTTCCACGCCGGTCTGGGATGCTGCATCGATTTCCACCACATTAAGGTTTTCACCGGCTGCAATTGCCCTGCACATGGCACACTCACCACAAGGACTTCCTTCCTTGGGATTCTCGCAATTGACCGCCCTGGCAAGTATCTTAGCCACAGTGGTCTTTCCGGTTCCTCTTGTACCGCAGAAAAGATAGGCATGGCCTATCCTTCCTGATTTTATCTGATTCCGTAATGTGGTTACTATGTGGTCCTGCCCTTTCACATCATCAAAATCCGCAGGACGAAATTTTCTGTATAATGCTGTATATGACATTACTCGTCTCCGAAGCTTATCCCCAGCATCTTAGCTTCCTTTATAATAGTAGCATCAGGGGAAACCGTCTTAAGCTTGCCTGCCACATCCTCAAGAGGAACTCTTACTATCTCACGGTCCTTGTAGCCTACCATGAAACCGTATTCTCCCTTGAGTATAAGCTTTCCTGCCTCGGCACCAAGACGCGATGCAAATACCCTGTCATAAGGGCAGGGGCTTCCACCTCTCTGCATGTGCCCGGGAACAGTCACACGAACCTCAAGTCCTGTCTTTTCCGCAATGGCATCTGCTACTTCGTATGAAACACTGGGGTGTTTCATCTTCTCAAGTTTCTTCTTGTATTCTTTTTTCGAAAGCTTTGCATCCTCTTTAGAGATAGCACCCTCCGCAACCGCAAGTATGGTAAACTTGCTGCCCCTCTTCTCACGCCTGCGTATTGCCTCTATGATGCAGTCTATGCTGTAAGGTATCTCCGGGATCAGAATGATATCTGCTCCCGAAGCCATACCGGCATTAAGTGTAAGCCAGCCGGCTTTGTGCCCCATAACTTCTACTATGAACACACGGCCATGTGAATCAGCAGTAGTATGGATGCAGTCAATAACATCGGTTGCTATATCTACAGCACTTTGGAATCCGAAAGTCATATCCGTTCCCCAGAGGTCGTTATCTATAGTCTTGGGAAGAGTGATGACATTGAGGCCTTCAGTCCTGAGACGGTTTGCTGTCTTGTGTGTGCCGTTACCTCCAAGTATCACAAGGCAGTCAAGGTTAAGCTTATGATAAGTGTGCTTCATGCACTCTACTTTGTTATTTCCCTCTTCATCCGGCTCGTCTATCGTCTTAAAAGGTACACGGGATGAGCCAAGTATGGTCCCGCCCTTGGTCAGGATGCCGGAAAAATCGTCACCGGTAAGCATCTTGAAATCGCTCTTTATAAGTCCCTTGTACCCGGATAAAAATCCGAATATCTCGACCTGTTCGCCGCTGGTATAAAGGCACTTTACCACGCCCCTCATAGCAGCATTCAAAGCCTGACAGTCACCGCCGCTTGTAAGCATACCTATTCTCTTCATATCGTAACCCTCCTGTCTGAATAGTCTAAATGACCGATCTTACCTGCCATATGTTTTGCATTTCCTTCATCCGGACCCAAAGATAAGTCCACAGAAGCAAGCGAACATCTATGGCAAAACCAAAACCTTCAGCGTTAATTATATCTCATTCCGTGGGCTTTCTCAAGATACTCCACGATTCGGAGTCGCTTCCCTGACATCTTTTCAAAGCAGGTCGTAACCAGACTTGTCTTCATCACTAATGGCATAATACAGATGGCGGTTATCACCCGATTATGCTATCATATACAGCATGGATAAAGAACTTGAAAAACTCATACGATCAGACTTACACAGACTGGGTATAAAGAAAAAGCCATCTGTGTTTGGGCATGGTCTGCCCCTGCAGGCAAAGTACCTGATCCTGTGGAGAAAAGCCGCATTTTACTATAGAAGAGGCGGTTTCTTAAGAAAATGGTATGGCTGGAGACTGGATAAAATGCAGGAACGCACACAGATAACCCTTCCAAGGGAAGTTCAGGCAGGCTCAGGCCTCTACATAGGACACCTGGGGAGGCTGATAGTCCATCCTGATGTAAAAATGGGTTCAAATATCAATCTCTCTACCGGCGTGACCATCGGCCAGGCCAACAGAGGAAAACGAAAAGGTGTCCCGGTTATCGGTGACAATGTCTGGATTGGCACCAACGCCGTCATAACCGGAAATGTCCGGATCGGAAATGATGTGATGATATGTCCTAACGCATTCGTAAATACTGATGTGCCCGACCACAGCATAGTGATCGGCAATCCTGCAGTGATCCACCACAGGGATAATGCCACAGAGAGCTATATAAATAACCGGGTGGATCTGTAATTTAAACTTTCCGCTTACTGTCTAAACAGAACGACGCTCACGTATGTTTCGGAACAATCACGATGCGTTTTTAGCCCTCAGGTAAATCCAGCGCTTACAGCCCGTTGTTAACCTTTACAGAGCTACGAGCTGTAGTTCTGCTTCCCAGAGACAATATTTGAGAAGTTTTTGTAAGTTAACAGTCATACACACCCAGCTAATGCGGCCCTAAGGTCCTTCTCTATTTTATTTTTGTCATAGACTTCTCTGCGCAGCCTGTCGTATTCATCCAGACAGTCCTGCCGCATTTTAGATGTGAGTTCCAGATTTTCCTTTTTAAGCTCATCAAAACTTTCGAACCCTATTCCTTTTACCCGGTTGCCGTCAAGCACCCTGCTGTATGATACCGGTATGGTGCCGCAGAATACCGCTTCCTGAAGCACGCCTGATGTCTGGCTGCCATACTGCTCCGGTGAATAAGGAAGCACTGCATACTCAGCATTTGTAAGCAGCATATAATACTCATCAACAGACAGATACGAATCTATAAAAGTAACATTATCTGCTGCCGCATCACGAAGTCTTGCCAGCCGCTCTTTGTCATAGAATCTTCCTGCCACTATAAGCGGATATCCGATACGGCTGAAGGCCTCTGTCATTTCCTCAAGCTGCTTTTCAGGATTCATCGTCCCAAGGCACACAGCATATCTGCCCTCGGGAACAACAATCTTAGTCTCAGCCGCCACCGCTCCGGCTGCATATCTGCCATATATGCTCTTATCGTAAGTATAATCCGGTATGTACACACTCTTCACATTCTTAAACCGGTATCCGTATCCCGTAGCAATAATAAGCGCTATCTTCTTTTGCGCCCTTTCAAATATCTTCTGTTTGATCCCTGCAAACTTTCCGTTCTTCTTGGCGGTAAAGCCTTCCATGAAAGATGTGACGCATACTTTTTTCCCATGGTTCCCCACCACGGCCAGATAGAGCATAAGGTAATATTCCGTATTAAAAAACCACACCACATCGGCCTGTGAGTTTTTCAACGCCTTATTTATATTTGAAAACATACGGAACTTATTGAGAACTTTATCCGAAAAAGAATTCTTCCCCTTCATCACAAGACTGTGGGGAAGTATATGAATATTCCTGCTTTTTTTCCTTTTGTCCCAGGCCTTCCTGTCCGAAAGTTTTTTTTCGCTTTCCTTAAGGATGCACTCCGGAGCAAAAACATCCGTATCAAAAGAGTCCCGGACTATCTCAAAATACTGTGCCAGGACCTTGGGCGCATGCCCCACGGGACGACCTGTGGTATCCTGTCTGCCCTGATATTCAACCAGTGATAACTTCAATCTATGTCCCTCTCTCTGTTATATACGAAATATGGTTATCTTAATCCGCTAAAACTTCCCACTTACTGAACTTAACAGAACAACTCTCGCATTTTCACAGATTAGCCTTGTACCACTCTACTGCATCCTTTATGCCTCTTTCAAAGCTCCACTCCGGATCATAGCCGAGGAGCTCGCGGGCCTTGCTGATATCGGCGTTGCTGTGCTTGATATCTCCTGCCCTGTCAGGACCATAGTTCGGCTCCACCTTTATACCAAGTGCCTCTTCCAGATCATGGTATATGTCTATAAGATATTCACGTCCGCCATAGGCAACATTAAATGCCTCACCTGCAGCCTCATGGCCTGCAAGACATGCCTTAAGATTTGCCTCGATTACATTTTCTATGTATGTAAAGTCCCTGCTCTGCTTCCCGTCCCCGTTTATGGTAGGAGTCTCACCGTTCATCATCTGCTTTATAAATTTCGGAATGACTGCAGCATATGCTCCGTCCGGATCCTGCCGTCTCCCGAATACATTAAAATACCTGAGGCCGTAAGTATCCAGTCCGTAATGTCTGGTATACTGCTTAGCCCATTCTTCATCAGCTCTCTTCGATACTGCATACGGCGAAAGAAGATTACCCTCACGGCCTTCCTTTTTTGGAAGCACCGGTTCATCTCCGTATACACTCGAGCTGGAAGCGTATACGAATTTCTTTACCCCCTTCTGCCTGGCAGCTTCCAGCATATTCAGGGTTCCGACTATATTATTCATACAGTAAAAAAGCGGCATCTCAATGGACCTAGGCACAGACCCCCATGCAGCCTCGTTTAAAACATAGTCCACTCCTTCGCATGCCTTAAGACAGGTATCAAGATCCTTTATATCGCCCTTCATAAACTCATACTTTTCATTACCGGCAAACATATCCACGTTTTTCTGCTTGCCTGTAGAAAGGTCATCAAGACACCTTACCCTGTACCCAAGCTTCAATATAGCCTCGCACAGGTTCGAGCCTATGAAACCCGCTCCGCCGGTCACAAGAAAAAGCGTATCTTCCGGAAACTTTAAATCCAAATAACCCATACTATAATCTCCAGTATCTGTATCCCGCGTCTTCGTACGCTTTCTTATTGAATACGCCCTTTATATCAAGGAGAAGCTTTATATCATCCTTAAAAAACCTGTCTACATCACCCACAGATAAGCCTGCAAATTCCTTGTGTGCTACTGCAAGTATAACAGCATCCATATCCTTTATCTCAGACATAGGACTCATTTTTATTCCATAGAGTCTTTCTGCTTCATCCGCATCAGCCTGGGGATCTGCGATCACGGGTTCGATGCCGTACTCCCTGAGTTCCTTTACTATATCAAAGACCTTGCTGTTCCTAGTGTCCGGGCAGTTTTCCTTGAATGTAAATCCGAGTATAGCTACCCTTGCCCCCTTTACAGGCTTTGACAGCTGTATCATCTGCTTGACACAGCTCTCCGCAACGTATCTTCCCATATCATCATTTATACGGCGTCCGGATAGGATTATCTGGGAATGATATCCCACTTCCTCAGCCTTATATGTAAGATAGTATGGATCAACACCTATACAGTGTCCACCTACCAGTCCCGGTCTGAAGGGCAGGAAATTCCACTTTGTACCTGCCGCCTCAAGTACTGCCAGGGTATCTATTCCCATCTTGTTAAAAATTATTGAAAGCTCATTCATAAAAGCGATATTAATATCACGCTGGCTGTTCTCGATAACCTTTGCCGCCTCCGCAACCTTTATGGATTCTGCTCTGTGCACTCCTGCATCAACTACTATGCTGTACACGTTTGCTACGATATCCAGAGTCTCCTCGTCCATACCGGAAACTATCTTCTTTATGGTATTCAGTCTGTGTTCCTTGTCACCGGGATTAATTCGCTCGGGAGAATAACCGATCTTGAAATCCTCACCGCACTTAAGCCCCGATTCCTTTTCAAGTATGGGCTTGCATATATCTTCCGTCACGCCGGGATAAACAGTGGATTCAAATACTACTATGGAGCCTTTCGTAAGATTTTTGCCAAGTATCCTTGCTGCACCCTCCACCGGTGTAAGGTCAGGCGTATGGTCATCATTTACAGGTGTGGGAACCGCTACGATATGGAACTTTGCTTCCTTAAGCTTTTCCGCATCGGATGTAAAATCAACAGCCGAATTCTTTATCACCTCGTCCCCCACCTCGTGCGTAGGGTCGAAGCCTTTTTTATACATTTCAATCTTGGCTTCATTCAGGTCATAGCCTATTACCTTTACGCCGCGTTTTGCAAATTCCACTGCAATAGGCATTCCCACATATCCAAGTCCAACAAGGGAAAGCTTTTCTTTTCCACTTTTGAGATTATCATAAAGGCTCATTTTTCATCCTCTTTTCTATAATTTTCTATAATACTTATTCTGTAATGCTTATTCTATTCGTCAGTCCAGATAAAGCTGCCTGCCCTTTTCGTATGTCTTAAGCGTTCCCTTAAGCGCATCAACACTCATCATGGCAAGCACCGCCGCAGATTTGTTCTGCGAACGGCATTTCTGGTCACGTGCGATCTTTGGCGCAAGCTTCATTATATCATTGCGTACATGCTTTATCAGCAGTTCATTATCTGTTTTTTCCACCTCTGCCAGTATCTGGCAGCATACAGAAAAATGCCTGGAGAGCGCCGCCGGATAATACAGCACATATTTTTCCTTAACGAATTTGAGCATATCACGGCTGTGCTTATAATAGGCCACATTCCGGCTTACCTTTGTCGAGTTCATGGTATTGCTTCTTCTATGGTAATAGTTGTACATACTCCTGCAGCCATATACCACGCCGTCTGACTCAGCAAAGAGCCTGTACATCGTACCCATATCTTCCGCTTCAGTCCCTTCCGGAAAACGTACTTTATCCCACAGCTTCCTTTCGGAAAGCATTCCCCAGGGCACTGACATAAAATATCTCTGATAGAGCAGATCCTCCAGTGCGGAATTGCCTGAGTAAAAATAAATCTCCTCTGAGGCCTTCGGCTTTTCCAGGACTTCAGTATTAACATAATCCTTAGCATCCGCCGCACCGCGCTTAAGACCTTCCGTTATTTCCTTTGCGCTCTTCTTTAACTCATTTGAGCCCTCGTTCCCAACAGGATAAATATCATCATGTGCACACACGGCTATCTGGGATTCTGTTCTGTCGATCAGGCTCTTAAGATAAGAGAGATACTCTGCCTCCACAGTGTCGTCACTGTCCACAAAGCTTACATAAAGACCATCAGCTTTATTCAGCCCGAAATTCCTCGCAGCGGCCGCACCCCTGTTTTCCTGATGGTACACCTTCACTATCTCATTTTCCGAATATTCATCGCATATTTCAGGAGACGCATCCCTGGAGCCGTCATCCACAAGTATGATCTCGAAATTTCCGTATGTCTGAGCCAGTATGCTGTCCACACAGGACTTCAAATTAGCCTCGGCCTGATAGACCGGCACAATGACGCTTATCTTGTCTATTGAATTTTTATCAAAAACCGTACTATCCATATTTACCCCCGACTTTCACATTGCATTATACATAACTCGTACAATTATACTACTTTTTTCCCTTTTTCCCAAATGTACGTATGACTAAAAACCTCCCGCCGGTGAGCTATCGGTGCGTGAAACATAAGTCATACTATATCTATCCCGTTATCCGCAAGAAATGCCTTCATTTCACCATAGCTTCCGAATTCCTTCGACCAGCCGTGAGTAGCATAGGGAACTGCACCATTAACCACACTGTCTCTCAGACCATATTCCAGTGAAAACCCCTTACCGGTTTCAATGTCTGCCAGGCGGTAACCGGTCTTATTATCCGGGCCGAATACGCCGAAAAAAATATCCTCGCTTCTTTTAAAAAACCAGTAAACCTTGCGCCACCTGAACTCATGTATAAGCGCCCTGCTTTTTTTCACATTCCGCAGACAGAAGCCTCCATTCCCCATGGTGATCCCATGTCCTGCCTTTTTCAGGCACTTTATCCGTCCGCCTGCCTTCTTAGGGAAAGTCCATTCCCATATGCGTCTTTCCGGGATCCAGGGGGCACCTATATAATCAAAGCCTTTCCCGATATATTCCGGAATCCGGTCTTCCTTTGACCAGAGCGCCGCATCCGGCTGGGCTATGAGTATAAATTCATAGTCAGAAAAAACGTCATAAAAGCCTTCGCTCAAAAGCAGCTTATTATAGCCCTTTGTACCGGTAAAAAACTTATCCGGAAAAGTCTTATACTTCCCTTCCGGAAATTTTTCACTGTACCATGCAGTATCCAGACCTTCAGGCACTACAAAATACTTTTTCCCCGTAAGGACCTCAAAAAAAGCCTTCACGCAGCAGTACTCATCATCGTCAAAGCTTTTTTTATATGCCGGTATCACGACCGCATATTCATTTTTACTTCCCGTATTCAGCAAAGAGTTCCTCCACGATCTCGGATGTACGGTCCCAGGAAAATCTTTCCGCCTCCGCGGCTATATTGGCTCTGAATTCATAAGCCTTATCTTCCTCAAAGAATCTTACTATTGCAGCTGCCAGTGCCTTCTCATCCTCGGAAGGCACAATAATTCCGGTCTTCCCGTCTGTAACTGCTTCAGGCAGCCCGCCAACATCTGTCGCAATGACAGGCAGCCCGAAACCGAAAGCGATCTGTACAATAGCAGACTGCGTTGCCGAAACATATGGACAGACATTAAGGTCTGCTGCCGCAAAAAATTTCTCTATCTCATTGTCCGGAACATACTCATCATATACTTTAATATGACCTTCCGTATCATATTCCTTCATAAGTGCTTCATATTCTTCCTTTTGCCCGCCGAAATCTCCAACCACAAATATCTTAATCTTCGGAAGCTTTTTTACTATATCCGGAACTGCTTTTATCAGATACTTTAATCCCTTGTACTTTCTCACAATACCAAAGAACAGAAGCATCTGCTCATCTTCACGTATACCGAGCAGTTCCCTTGCTTCCTCCCTGCTCATATTCTTTATCTTAAAAGCATTGTACGTAGGTACTACAGTCCTCTTATAAGGCATAGCAGGAAGCAGCATCTCCAGATCCGAAGCGTCCTCCTTTGAATGCACGCTGCTTAAGGTGCCCAGCTTTAAAGTATTCTTTGTAAGCATCCTGTCCATGGGAAAGCGCTCATGAGGCAGCACGTTATGGCATACAAATATTACCGGAAATCTCTTTTTCATCCCTGAAAGTATAGCCTGATAACAGGGCGCAAAATAAGGATGCCACCAATGGACTATGAGCATGTCCGGCTTCCAGTCCAGTATCTTTTTCTTTGCACCGGGCCAGTTAAAGGGATTTGCGGTATTTATAATGTATCTTGTATCCGATGCCTGAAAAGTTTTATTCTCATAATCTTTCTGCTCCCTTTTGAACATTATTTTGGGATACTGAAGCGAATATGAAAAAACCGCCACTTCAAATTTCTTTTCCAGCGCTTTGGATAAAAGCCCTGTATAATGAGCTATGCCGCTTTTGTAGGGATAAACCGGACCTATTATCGCAACTTTTTTCTTCACATCCATACCTCGTACCATTCCTGAAAAACCATAAATGCCCAGAGCAGCCTCACAAAAGAATTGTATCCGAGTTTCGATAACGGGGCTGAAGCTAAATACTTTTTAACCGTTCCGGACACCCTGTCCGCATCAAATAAGCCCTGACTCTTAAGTCTTTCCACATCTGCCGCATAAAGGAGCCTCTCCTTTAGCGGTCCCCTCATCCAGCTGTCCAGCGGTACGGAAAATCCTTTCTTCGGTCTGTCCAAAAACTCCTGCGGGATCATGTCATATGTAATGTCTTTTAAAATATATTTTTTTTCTTTTCCCCGAAGCTTGTATTTCATAGGTATTGCAAAAGAGTATTCCATTACTTTTCTGTCAAGTATCGGACACCTTGCTTCCAGAGAATAATACATACTTGCCCTGTCTACCTTGCAAAGAATATCTCCCGGCAGATAATTATCCATATCAAGAAGCATTCTCTTCTGCACCCAGTTTTTAGTATCATACTTATCCTCTGTCAGATAATCGATGGGAACTCCCGCCTCTTCCAGGGGAAACGCCAGGGCAAAGCCCCTTACTATATCCGCCTGAAGCTGCGTCTGTCTGCGCCTGTCCCTGTTGGCAGATATGACTTTTATCTTTCCCGGATATCTCTTTTCCAGCTTCTTTCCGCCTATGCTGATATTTCCGACAGCATGCGCCATGGCACCCGGGAAATCCAGGTACTGTGCCATCCTTACTTTGTCATAGTCCCCATACCCGCAGAAGAATTCATCTCCGCCGTCACCTGATAAAATAACGGTGACCTTCTCTCTTGCCGCCTTAGATACCAGCATGGTAGGAATCTGTGATGAATCAGCAAAAGGCTCATCAAAAGCATAGGGAAGCGAATCCACAAGTCCCAGCATATCTTTTTCACTGATTATGGTTTCACTGTGCTCGGTTCCCAGATATGAAGCAATAGCCGCAGCATAGGGAGCCTCATTGTATTTCTGATCTTCAAATCCTATACAGAAAGTCTTTACCGGTGTGTCCGATACTTTAGCGGCCAAAGCCGTAACCAGCGACGAATCAAAGCCACCGCTTAAGAATGTACCCACAGGCACATCCGCCGAAAGCCTTTTCTTTACGGAATCAAGAAGAATATCATAAAGCACCTTTTTATATTCATCATAATCAAGTGTCCGGGATACGGATTTCTTCGCAAATGTGTCAGCTACATCCCAGTACTTTACCGAGCTGATGGTGCCGTTTTTAAATACCGAATACGTTCCCGGCTCCTGCTTATGTACACTCTTAAATATACTGTCCGGAGCGTTTATGTAATTCTGGTACAGGTATCTTGAAAGGATCTCCGTATTGATATCTTTCTTAAAGCCCGGATAGAGCATGATGGGCTTAAGTTCTGACGCAAAAACGATATCACCGTTTTCATGATAGTAATACAGCGGTTTCTTTCCTATCCTGTCCCTTGCAAATATAAGCTCGTCCGTATCACGGTCATACAGCGCGATTGCAAACATGCCGCCCAGATGGGGAAACATATTCCTGCCCCAGCGAAGATATGCCGCAAGGATCACCTCAGTATCACAGCCGCTGCTCTTGTATGTATACTCCGAAAGTTCCTCCCTGAGATCCCTGAAATTATAGATCTCACCATTGAAAACCAGCGTGATCCGCCCATCCGGAGATGACATGGGCTGATGTCCCAGCGGAGAGAGATCAAAGATCGAAAGCCTGCGCTGTGCCAGTCCCACATTGTAATCGCCGGCACCTGAAAAAAGCTCCACACCGGAATCATCCGGGCCTCTCTTCTCCATGCTGTCATTCATGGTCTTCAGCTCATCATATGATATTTTCTTTTTGCTGACAAAACCGCATATTCCGCACATACTTACCTCACGTATTCTTCCAGCAGAGCATATACCGTTGTACTCTCTTATTTTCCGGAAAATCCTGACTTCTCTGAGTGTTCATTGATGAATTTCCTAAATATCCCCGGCAGCACACGGGCCTGTTCTCCTGCATCAAATCCCATGTTCTTAAAGGACTCATACCCCCTCAGGTCGTTTAGCCTTTTTCCGTCAGGCCGTCCGGAAGCAACACGCTC
This sequence comes from Lachnospiraceae bacterium UBA4364, assembly GCA_002393955.1. Classification (GTDB taxonomy): domain Bacteria; phylum Bacillota; class Clostridia; order Lachnospirales; family Lachnospiraceae; genus NK4A136. Next base: position 18,364 of record DGSK01000005.1, read on the forward strand.
ATAAAGCCTTTCCGCCTTATCAGCCCAGGCTTTTGCGCCCTCATTCAAAGAACAGTATTCCACATATTCGGGCACATCCACTTCTTTTGTGATACTGTCCGATATAAGACATGGGAGTCCCGCTGATACTGCCTCAACAATCATCCCGGGAAGGCCCTCATAAAACGAAGGAAATATTACCAGGTCAAAGGCCTGATAAAATCCGGACGGACTGCTTATTTCTCCCGCAAATATCACCTTGTCGGAAATTCCCAGCTCTTCCGCCTTTTTTTCCACTGATTTTCTTGTACCGCCATCACCTGCAAGCAGCAGTCTGGCTTCTTTATTTTTATTCAGATATTCTTTGTATATCTCTAAAAGGAACAGATGGTTCTTGGCATAATGAAACCGCCCCACATGACCGATAACAAATTTATCCTGCAGTCCGTATTTTTCACGGATTTCATTGCGAAGCACTGCATTATCATCATTATGGATAAACTTTTTCAGATTATTGGCAGTGTGAAGGATCCACACTTTTCCCTCGTCTGTACGCTTATCTCCGTATACCGCTCTTCCGGCCTCTTCAGAAACCGCAGCACAGACATCGCATTTTTTATAAAGGTTTTTCCTGAGCATCCCGGTAAGCAGACCTTTGATACCGGGATCCACTCCGGCAGATCTGGCGTAAGCTACAGTCAGGGGGACACCGCACTTCTTTGCAACAGGCATATAAATGGAAGCAGTACTTGTCATACTCCCAAGCACAACGTCTATCTCCGGATGTTCCGAAAACACTTTTTTCAGTGCCCTTACATAGGAAAAATAATTATAAAACAAAAATCTCGGAACTCGGTATATGCTGCATCCCAGGCTCTTAGCTTCCTCTTCATATATCCCTGCGGGTTCACACAGCAGGAAATCGTAATGGAGGACTGACGGGTCGCTGTTCCTTACCATATCCATGGCCCGGCTTTCTGCGCCGCCCATTCCCAGTCCGCCTATTACATGCAGCACATGCAATGTCTTATCCATGTTTTCAATATCTGTTTTATTCTGAGTCTCTTCACTCATAATACTGATCTATATCCCTGTCATCCAAGTAGAGTACCATTATATCGCCGATCACCTTTGTGCAGCCCTCCTGAGGCCACATGGTCATCTCCGCAAATTCTGCCGAGTTTACAATTTCCTTACGTTCCTCAAAGGAGGTTCCGCCGTAATCTGTCGACAGAAACCAGTTAAGACCGCTTATGTATTCACTTCCGCCTGTCATGAAAAGATTTGACACGACGCCGGAAAGCCTTGGTGCACTTTCAAGATACTCCGGAAGCTGATATGTGCAGCCGATCACAGCCAGTTCCATTCCCTCCCTGTATCCTTCCGTCATTTCAAGACGTACCTGTATGCGGTTAAGCTGATTCTCCATATTCTTGTTAGCCCGGTACATGCTTTCATATGCCTGGTCGGTTATCACAATAAAATGGAAACAGATGGCAAACATAAATACCAGCATTATTCCCTGTGGGATCTGTTTCATCACATCACTCCTGCTCTTCCATGAGCTGGTGTCGCCCGCCCCGCTATACAGTATCTGCAGAAGTATGACCGGAAAAATATAAAAGATTCCCATGCTGTAAAGCATCGGTGCGGACAAGTATTTAACATCCGGTGACAGTACAAAAAAGATATGCGTTGCCACGGGTATGAACAGCAGGAGCAGCGCCTCTATCCCGAGCCTTAATGCCATCTCTCCGGCTCCGGATTTTTTACTTTCTTTTTTTCCGCCTTTCCTGCCAAACATCAGTATTACTAACAGTGCCGCAGTAAGAATAAACATCAGCACATTCGAAACATTATAAAAATCCACTTTAAAATGCACCAGATAATATCTTGCGAATTCAACATACGAATTGATAAGAATATCCGCTATTCTTCCAAGCGAAAAAGACGCCCCGCCGTCTAACCCCATATAACCGGAGACTTCATGATCCGTCACCTTCATAACGATCTTCATAAGAGGGTAATAAACTATGATGGCCATTACCCCCATAAGCGCAAAACTGCCTGTCTTTTTCCAAAAATCCTTCAGGCTTTTCTCCCTGTCATTCAGCATCAGTATGAGCCATATTTCCAAAAGCAGTATAGTGACAGATACATACGACTGGTAAAAGCCCATGGAAAGCCCTAACAGAACCGACGCGGCTGCAAGATTAAAAAATTTCTCAGCCTTAACCGCGAGATAAACCGACAGTACCGAAAGCAGCAGTCCAAAGAAATAACCGTCTGCCGTATACATATATGAAAAGGTTCCTGCTACTACGGGATTACACACAAGTATTGCCGACACAAGCAGCACATACAGATTGCTTCTTATATCAAAGAGCCTGACCACAACAATTGCGGTAAACGAAATCCAGATTAACGACAGCACACCTATAACCCAGGTAGCTTCCTTAGGTCCCCTTATCTTTTCAACAACAGGCAGGAGAAACCGCCCGATGGAAATCGTCCAGGACGCAGATATGGTATCAAGATAATTAAACGAATCCTCGCAGAAAAATTTATTCGTCAGGCGGAAGCCGTGCGCAATAAAGCCGAGTATCATTGTCAGCAAAAAGGTATTAAACGGCTTGTTAAGCTTTATTCTGTCGTTCATAGTTTTATTCCTTTGTCTTTATACTCTGTTTATTCGAAACACTTTCGTGCATCAGCATCCCGATTGCAAAAATAAGGGCAACAAATATGACATATGAGGGATGCCCCATCCACTCAGTCATCATTCCAAGGGAAACAGTTATCGCAGTAAAAAGGGGGTATGAAAGGTATGCCTTTTTTTCACCGACTTTAAAGTACAGGATCAAAGCAACGATAACCGATGCAGCATTAAGCAAAAACAATACTGCACCTGCAAGTATTCCATACTGATATGCAACCTGCAGATATGTATTATGGGCATGATATATCAGTGTCCCGTCTTCAAGGTCAATATTTCCGGGATAATGGGCCGCAAAGGACAGCCTCGGTATATAGGCTTTCCATATGGTACTGCGTCCATTTGACACATCCTTATGATCTATTTCTATGGTTTCGGTCTGCGCACTTCCATCATGTGTCACCGCAGTTCCGTCCCCCGCAAAATCTATAAGGATTCCCCACTTTCCGAAAATGATCCTTACCAGGTCCGTAAACTCCGTATACTTCGGCGACTGGGCCGGATCCCCCTGAACAACTTTTGTCTCCGGATTATATTCCCAGGTATAAAAATAAGGATCATCAAATTTCGAAGGCATATACCTTACCAGAAGAAATCCCGGATAAAGCAGGACCAGCGTAAGAATCGGAATTGCAAGATAACGCAGCAGGACAAAGATCTTTTTGCGTGATCTTATCATATCTATAACAAAAACGGTCAAAAATGCCACGCTCATTGCGAGTATTGTGGTCCTGGTATAATTTAGCACTACCAATATCAGATCCCAGATCATCAGCAGATAATAAAACACCTGCGACACAATCTTTATACCCCGGCCCTTTTTTAACCACTTAAAGCCCGGCACCAGTCCGTTTATAAGCAGTATGTCATCGCCGTCTTCCGCATGCCATATCATTTCCAGCCTGCAGAAAAGGACCGCAGTCACGGAAGCCAGATACTCACCGGCTGCATTCTCATTCTGAAAATAAAGCTGGTACCTTTCAGTATCAAACGGTCTCTGAAGAACCGATCTGGCGGATACAAAAGCAAAGGACATAACGGTTCCCGCAAAAAAAGCATTTCTTGCCACACACCTTATATCCTTATCAGACTGTACATAAAAAAACAGGCTGTACCCCAGCACAATGAACGCCGTGTATCCGTATCCCGGATTGAATATTGCCAGAAGTATGATCCATAATATCCAGAGCAGCCTGATGATATGCGAAGGTTTCTTTATATCCAACAGCAGGCTTTCTTTGTTTATCATTTTAGGAATAGTAAAGATATTAGCAATAAGCGCCGCTCCCCAGACAAGTATCACCAGCTTTCCGTACCTGATGATATCAACAAATTCATAATTACAGGTATCCGCTATCCAGTGCTTTTCATACGCAAAGTGGGTAAACACATACCATATTGGAATCCATATGACCACAGGCAGGCTGATCCAGCTTTTCCAGTCCATGATAAAAAGCGTTATAAGACCCATGCCTATACAGAAAAGCCTGAAATTTACTGCCTGTTCGTAGCTGTTAGGGGAGTTTACAAAAGCAACACCCGCACAAAAACACATGTAAAAAAGAACAGCCAGCAGAATCCCTCTGAGAGCAGAGACCTTATCTATTATTCCGTTACAAAATGTTCTAGCTTTTGATATCATCTCTTATATTGTCTGTCCTGTTTCCTACGATTTCCTTTATCACATACTGCGGTGAATTATTAATGCTTATGTATATCCTTCCTACATACTCGCCGATAAGTCCCAGCATTATCATTATCATCCCGCCGAAGAATATCAGCACAGCCATAGTGGAAGCATACCCCAAAAGCCTGTCCGGAAGCGTAAAATGCTGAATTATGATCACCAGCCCGTATATAAAACCAACAAAAGTCGAACCTATCCCGACTATGGTCGCCACTCTAAGCGGCTTTACCGAAAACGAAGTAAATCCGTTCATCCAGAGCCCAAGCAGTTTTATAAGCGTATAGCCTGACGCTCCTACCTGTCTTTCCCTGTGGTCGACATCGACATTAACTATGTTTTTAGCAGCCCTCAGCACAAGTCCTATCACATACGGATAGGAATTCTCATACCGTATCATATCGTTGACCACAAATCTTTTTACCGCAAAATAGCTGGACACATAAAGTTCTTTGGGCTTACCGAGCATAAATTCCGCCATCTTTTCATTAACATAGCTTCCAAAATTCCTGAATGGCGAATGCTTCTTTTTATCATATCTGGCATATGCCGCATCTGCCCCATTCTCAATAGCTTTCAAAAGCCTGTCCATCTGGTCTGCCGGTGTCTGCCCGTCATCATCCAAACAGATTATGATGTCACCTGCCGACTGCCTGAGTCCGGCCATAAGTGCAGAATGCTGTCCAAAATTGCGTCCGAAATCTATCCCCGTAATCTTAGGATCCTTTCCGCAGAGAGTCCTGATGACATCCATGGTAGAATCCGGCGAACAGTCATTAACAAGTATGATCTCGTAATCATATCCCTTCAGCTTTACTATAGTGTCACGTATCTCATCCACTACCCCATCAAGCGTTTTTTCTGACCTATAGCAGGGTATAACAAAACTAACAAGCTTATCTGACATATTATCCTCTCACCATATGAATGATCTTTTTCCCGTCTTCGGTAAAAGAGACTTCTATTCCCTCAACAACCCTAAAGCCGTTCTTTAAATACACCTGCATTGCGGGTGCATTATCTTCCAGAACCCTCAGGTCTACTTTAACTATTCCCAGACTTTCCTCGGCATACCGGAGCATCAGCTGCATAGCCTCACTTCCGTACCCTTTCCCCAGGGCGTTCTCTTCCCCTATGAATATACCATACTCTGCAGTGTGCTTCCTGCGGTCTATCTTTTGCAGGTATACGCTTCCGATCTCCTGTCCGTTATCCTTAACGGTTATCACAAACTGTTCAACCAGACCGGTTTCTACTTTTTCATGTATCCATTTCCTATGGTCCGCAGCGGTAACCGGCTTCTTATATATAAAATGCTCCACCACAAAAGGTTTATTGCGCCAGGCAACAATACTTTCCGTGTCCCTTTCAGTCATACGGCGGAGATTAACTTTTTCCCCTTCGATAAGATCCCTATTGCCCATCTTCTCTGACTTTCTACATCTCTGCTGTACTGTATATCATAAAATTGCCATAGTCCGTATATATACACTCATCAAGCACAAATTTCTTACTCCATCCATATCTCGAAACAAGATAGTCACTTAGTATTTCCGGAGACATTCCTTTCCCCTCGCGGCAGACATAACGGAAATCCTTTCCTGATGAAAAGAAATGATCCAGACTCATGATTCCGAGATTTTCGAGCCTGATCCTGCAGTTCGGGGTCCCGGTCATCCATCCGCCTGTAGAAACAAGGTTTGTCGGTGGACTGATGGATGAATCCACGCAACAGTATACATCCGTAATGAAAACATCCAGCGGATTGGCATTCATAATGTCATACAATACCTTGCAGTCGGCATTAATAGCATCCAACCTGTTTTTTTCTTCATATGCCTTTTTTACTGATATAACAGAAGCAGCCGCCAGCATTGCCACGACAGTTATTATCATGATTTTCAGCACTACGCTTTTATCAGGTGCAGGCAGCTTTATTCTTCTGCTGTCCGCCTCCGGCTTCTGCACCGTCAGGACTTTGTACAAATCTGCCCTGAATCTGGACCTGTACAATATTCCCAGCACGGTGGCCGCTCCTATAAGATAGAGAGATATGACAACTCTATCCGGATATCTCCCCCTCAGGATAAGCCAAAGATACATACTCATAAAACCTGCTCCCACGGGAAACAGAAATACAAGCGAAATGACATCCCTGTTGAGTATCATAAAAAATAAAGTTCCCAGCCAGATCAGGGTAAATATCCAGCCGTAAATGCCGTCCCCGACGCTGCCATCCCCGCCGTTAAAAAGCCACATCCTGTGTACAAGGAGCCATATTGCGTTTTTAACGGAATCTTTGGAAAACCTGTCCCTTCTGCTGAAAGCGTATTCCGCCATTGACTCAAATGTCTGCACATCTGCTGTTTCATCTATTGCTATGGCATAATTCTTCAGGACAGCCTGCTCAGTCTCATCTATGCCTATCTCTTTATAATATTCAACAGCCTCTTCGTTTTCCCATACCCCGGCATAATCATACAGGTCAGTCCTTGCCGCATTGTATTTTTCATAATGTTCCAGCTCATCCCCCGCATAGGAACTCCTGTCGGCTCCCAGCAGTATAAGATAGGCCACCAGAAATACCGTAGAAACCTCAACCAGATACATCAGTTCTTTTTTGCTCTGCTTAGATGCAGTACGCTGTACCAGCAGCCACCTCTCGAAAAACATCATGACACCGCAGACAACCAAAAACGGCAGCACCATTTCAAAAACCTGAGGCCTTATCTGATCACAGAGAAGCAATAACACCCCTGCCCCCAGAAGTCGTCCCACCTGTTCATAGGAAAGAACATCTCCATTCTTCTGACCAGACGAAACTTCTTTTGCAGACTGCGGCTTTTCCGTTGCCCTGTCCTTCAGCTTTGTATCCGTAGTAAGCATCATAAAAATGCCGACTGTTCCGACCATCGCAGCCGTAACTGTATACTGCAGCATTATCAGGCTTCCTGCATAAAGTCCCGAAAAAACCAGTAACAGTGCCGTTATTATAAGGATCACATTTTTTTTATTGTAATCACAGAGTGCAAGCGCCCTCCTTAAAACCAAATAAAATCCGCAGACAAAGCAGGCACACTGAAAGACCATAAACCAGGGAACAGCAGGTATAATACGGTAAAATACAGACAATACCACACCTAAAGGTACACGCATATATACCGTCATAGCAGAAGGCTCACCTGAATAGCATCCGCTTAGAATATCACCTATCATCACATCATCATTCAGAGAAAGCCTTACACCAAAACACGCGACAGTTATGACAAAAACAGCGATCGTCACAGCCGCCGCTATAATAGTTTTTTTTCTTTCCACGCTGTTTGACGACATCAGCTGTATTATTCTCCCATAAAGAATTCTTTTACCATACTTATGATATAAGCATTCTGTTCTTCTGTGAGTCCATAGTACATCGGAAGCCTTAAGAGCCTCTCGCTCTCTTTTGTGGTATAAACATCTTCTCCCGAAAATCTTCCAAACCGCTTTCCCGCAGGGGCACTGTGAAGAGGAATATAGTGGAAAACGGAAAGGATTTCCTTTTCCTTAAGGAAAGCAATTAGCTTCCCGCGCTCCTCAATGTCCTTGAGCTTTATATAAAACATATGGGCATTATGCTCACATTCAGCCGGAACCACAGGGAGATCAAGAAGCCCGTCTTCAGCTAAAGGCATAAATCCCTCATAGTATGTATTCCAGATATTCTTTCGGTAATCATTTATCTCATCTGCCATCTCAAGCTGTGCATAGAGATAAGCGGCATTCATATCGCTGGGCAGATAAGAGGATCCGAAATTAACCCAGGTATACTTATCCACCTGTCCTCTGAAGAACTTGCTCCTGTCGGTTCCCTTTTCGCGGATTATCTCCGCATCTTCTATAAATCTTTCATCCCTGAGCAGAAGGGCTCCGCCTTCACCCATACTGTAGTTTTTGGTCTCATGGAAACTGTAGCACCCCATATCGCCTATGCTTCCCAGTGCCTTGCCTTTATATTTTGCCATAACACCCTGTGCTGCATCTTCAATGACAAGAAGGTTATGTCTTGCTGCTATGTCCATTATGGTATCCATTTCACAGGCAACCCCTGCGTAATGCACAGGAACAATGGCACGGGTCTTTGGTGTGATCGCAGCTTCTATCTTATTTTCATCAATATTCATTGTATCAGGCCGTATATCCACAAACACAGGCACTGCTCCTCTCAGCACAAAAGCATCTGCCGTGGACACAAAGGTATATGAAGGCATGATCACTTCATCACCTTCCCCTACTCCCGAAAGAAGAGCCGCCATTTCGGTTGCATGAGTGCATGAGGTAGTTAACAGACATTTACTTGCACCTGTCCTTTCCTCGAACCACTTACTGCACTCTTTGGTATATTTGCCGTCACCGCATATCTTCTGGGCTTCCACACATTCCTTTATGTAATCTAGCTCTTTTCCCGTATGCGGCGGTACATTGAAATTAATCATATTATCCCTCTTCAATATCAAAAGTCTCTTCGTGCAGGCACAAAGAGCAAAAAATATAAAAACCACCTTATATTATAGCATAATTACCCGGTATCTAATAGTACACCGTAAAACCTGTATTGGAGAACACCTCTTCGTATCCGTTCATTATCATGAATCCCCCCAATACGAGCCGCTTTCCCGCAATGGCGCTTTCATCCTCTGCAGGCTTAGAGCCGGCCATTATTCCGGATATTATTTCTGCTTCTTCTGCCGAAGCTATGACTACAGGGTGTTTCTTAACTGCCATCATAGCCATAAGCTCATCAAACATATCATCTCCGGAATAGCTGTCCAGGCTGGGCCATAATGTAGAAAGCGCAGGCGGTACATCCAGCACATAATGCAGCCCCGGCACAGATCCCCAGGCGATAAGTCCGTCATCATAAAGCCCCTTGTCCGTTTTCCAGAACAGAGTATCCAGTGATAAGTACAATTCCTTCAGCGCCTCTGTATGCCCTGCCTCAGCCTCCATCCCCGTCAGTTCCGGCACATAAAACCCAAAGACATCTCTTGTCTGTTCCCCGCTCTCACAATCCTTAAAGGTATAGGTCATCCCAAAAAGTGCAGACTGTATCACAAGAACCGAGGTCAGCACCAAAAACATTACAGCAAAAGGATAAAACATATTTTTTCCCTTAAGCATAGTCACGATGCGGCTTATGATGTAAAAAGCCACCGGCACGATCAGGAATGAGTTATTCATTACCGCATAGAGGTGATTATTTGTACCCAGAGGCGTAATGCAGATTATCAAAAGGCTCATAAAAGACAAGAGTTTCGCATCCGTTTCGAACCGCTTACTGACGATTGTCAAAACAAACAAGACAATGCTGATTATCAGAAAAACCACATATAACCTGTATATGCTCCCCGTATTCCAGTATTCGAAATTAAACATTCCGTTGCGCTCAAGATAAGCAAAGGTTAACAGGACACCTCCTGCATATAGAATAGTGAAAGCTATCTTTAAAAACTTCTCATTGCTTTTAATAAATGCTGCCGGTCCTCCGATTTTTTTCCCCGTTTCACTGTCACTTCCGCCTTCAGCTGTTATATCCGTGAATACAAGCTTAAAGAAAACCATTCCCAGCACAAGCTCCGCCATAAGCAGCAATGCCCATTTAAGATTCCCAAGATAGCTGTCAAGTATCACTAAGAGCATGTCTCCCATGGAATACCCGCCCGCGGATGAGCCGGACTCCCCGGAAAGAAGTCCCATTACCCAGCCAACAACAGCCTGCAGTTCCGCCACCGGACTGCTGCCGTTTGACAAAGCATATATTACAAATATTATAAAGGCAATAAGCACCCCGGCTGCATATCCTGCCACGCACATCAATGTATCCGATAGGATCCTTTTGATCAGCAGCTTATCCGCTGCAGCCTCTTTCTTTAAGTATTCACCGTACCATACCCACACAATAAGCAGCACTTCCACTCCATTGGAAATACGCACGAAAAGATTTATTCCGAGCACAATGCCTGCAAAAATATAATAAAGATTTTTCCCGCTCTTTATTCCGTACAGAATAAGCATGCAGGAAAATGTAAACAGGTAAAAGCTTAAATACTGATAAAGTATGACCTTCGGAATAAGACAGAGACCGATTGCCGTAACCAGCCCCAGAAAAAGTACCGGCGAAGGAATAAACTTCCTCATTGAAAAAAATATCACCAGAACTACAGCCAAAAGCAAAACAGCTGTAAATATATTCATAAAAAGAAGGCTGCCGCCGGTCTTAAATAAAAAAGCACCTGCGTGACTGCTTAGTTTAAGCAAAACAACACCGGTAAGATTAGAAAGAAAAGTGGCAAATTTCCAGCTTCCTGTCAGCTCATCCATAAAGCGGTAGTTTGCAAGGCTATAGGTCGTATCGCTTAAATCAGCACCCCGGCTATATCCCCACAAAGAAAATACAGCCAGCAATGCGATATATATGACGGTTTCATACCACCTGTTCTTTTTTTTCGTTTTCTTCATCTTGTTTTCCGGCATTCTTCTGTTCCAGGAATAATTTTCTTGTGACAAAGTTGTATATCATAACAAGGCCTGTGGCAAATATCTTTCCCCCTGCCACTGCAATATTGTAATCTATATATTTCATAAGCAGATCACTGTGCATATAGACCACATCTACCGAAAGCCATATAAAGAGCTCATTCAATCCCAGACCTATCACTGAAAGGATCACAAATATAACGAATTCGGCCCGCCTGTCCATATCCTGCTTTCTCTCGAATACAAACTTAAAGCTTAGCAGGTAATTTACCACCACCGAAATAACGAAACCGGACGCTCCGGCTATCAGATAATGAACACCGATATATGTAAGCCCCATGACGATGACAAAATCTATCACGAAGCAGAAGGCACCTACAAAACCGAATTTAACTATCTGTTCAAGCAATTTTTTCATTTTATCCGTAAAACTCCTTATACCATTTTGCAAATTTCTCAAGCCCATCCCTAAGAGGGGTCCCCGGCTTATATCCAAAGTCCCGTTCCAATGCCGTAGTATCCGCATATGTCACCGGCACATCCCCGGCTTGCATAGGCACGAGCTCCTCGTAGGCTTTTATATCAAAATCCCCGGGAAGCACCCCGTTTTTCTTAAGCTCGTCGCCCAATATCTCGATGAAATCCATCAGCTCTACAGGCGAACTGTTACCAATATTGTAAAGTGCGTAGGGCGGTACCGGAAGACCGTCTTCTCCGGTTCTTTTATCCGGTGCTCCCTGCATCACCTTATATACTCCAAGTGTCACATCATCCACATAGGTAAAGTCCCGTTTACATTTTCCATAGTTAAAGATCTTTATCTTCTCATTTTTCTTCAGCTTATCGGTGAATCCGAAGTATGCCATATCCGGCCTTCCCGCAGGACCATATACGGTAAAAAATCTTAACCCGGTGGACGGGATCGAATAAAGCTTGCTGTAGGCGTGTGCGATCAGCTCGTCTGACTTTTTCGTTGCGGCATATAAAGACACAGGATGCTCCACGGGATCCTCAACACTGTAAGGAATGCTGCTGTTGGTACCATATACCGAAGATGAAGATGCATATACCAGATGCTCTACTCCGGTCTTTCCGCCATCGTACGAATGTCTGCAGGCTTCCACGATATTATAGAAGCCGATAATATTTGTTTCTATATAGGCATCCGGATTGATCAGTGAATACCTGACACCGGCCTGTGCCGCAAGATTCACAACCACTGAAAAAGGGTATTTATCAAAGAGTTCATTTACCAGCCCCTTATCGGCAATGCTGCCTTTTACAAGCTCCCAGGAAGCTCCGGAATTTTCCGCCGTTTTCTCTATCTGCTCCAGCCTGTATTCCTTTATGGATACATCATAATAATCATTAAGATTATCCAGCCCCACTATACGGCAGGACGGATCCTCGCTCATTATACGCATTACCAGATTAGCGCCGATAAATCCTGCTGCACCGGTTATCAAAACATATTTATCCGACAATGATATTTTGTTCATCCTATTGCACATCCTTTTTTTCTACGGGTGTCTTCTTAAATATCCAGAGCTTACTGAAAACATAATTCAGTATTACGACGATTATGCCGATAAGAAGCTTTGCCACGATATCATCCATAATATACAGGGCAGCTACAAAAAGCACCTGCTCTATTACAAAAGATATCACCCTGGCACTTGTGAAGGCCGCAAATTCTTTCATGACCGGCCCGAAACCGGTTTTGTCACTGTGAAACACGAATATCCTGTTTGTTATATAGGCAAAGATAACTGCTGCTACCCATGCAATAAAATTAGCTATACTCTCCCTCACCTTTTCGGCAGGCACAAGGTACAAAAGCACAGCGTGGGCGCATACAATATACACTACCCAATTGAGGACAGTAGTAAGACCTCCTGTTATCAGATAGTCAAAGGCTTCCTTTTTGGAAAGATATATTTTTTCACAGATATCAAATACCATGATCCTTATACGGTCAAGCAGCACTCCCGCTGTAAAGATCATCACGCTCACTCCTGCATACCTGAGCAGAGCCCCCAAGAGGCCTTCATCTGCAGATACTCCAAAAAACTTCGGCCATTCATATCTGAGGAACAGATGCTCGTGCAGAAGATAAACTCCAAACACACAGGGAGACACTGCAAATATTATCTTCTTAATAACATCATTCTTTATATCAATCTCTTTGAAAAAAAGAAACAGAGAAACAGCTGCCGTAAATACAAATATATAATTATAAGCTGATGGGATCTGAACCGGATACACCTCATCTCCCACATATTTTCCCAGGGAAACAAATATAGGATATGAAATGAAGATCCCTAACACCGACAGTACATAGCAGACCGCTGTAACCGCTTTTCCCTTTATGAAACTCATCCCGTATCTTCCGATGTATGCGGCAGTCACATACAGTGTGATAAACCACACAAGACCGTTTCCCCTGTCATCCATCGGCAGGACATAGGGAAGCATGGATTTGACAGCAGAAAACAACCCCAGCATAAGCAAAACCACTAAGCCATGCGTCTTTTTATCCAGCTTATCCATAGATGCATTAAGTACCGGCGTCAGGATATACAACATTATAAAGCTGCCGGCAAACCAATAGTGTCCATTGGATACAGGCAGGGCAAAAAACTGGAGATTATATAGATTTTTCCACTGAGTCAGGAAAGCCTCATCACCGTTTATGAATGCGGCCGCAAAAAATAAAACAGCAATCCCGGCACTGTATGCCAGTACCTGCAGCAAGAGTATTATCAGTTTCCTGATCGAAAAACGGGACCTGAATGAATAATATCCGCTTATGATCACATAAACATTCACGCAGCAGAGGGAAGCTGATTCCAAAAGCCAGTATATATTTGCACTCCCCTTAACACCTTCATTCCAGTCTGCCAGCAAACCGCCCTTATCCATATAGTGCAGGGTGATCACCATAAACATTGCTGCTATACGGAGGAGTTCTACACCCGCATCCCGGGAAGATATCACTTTTTTTGTTTTCAAATCCATTCCGTTTGTTATATTCCCTTCGTAATCACTCAGACATCTTACTGAATGACTACTTTTCCAAAGTATTTTTTTCAAAGCATTTTTTCAAAGTATCTATTTTCAAGACACCTTTTCCCAATGTATCTCTTTACAAAGCACTTTTCCGACAGACAATCAGGAACAATCACTTCATTCCGTCACGGCATGCTTCTCTCAAACAGCGCATCAACTATCCGCTCTGCCCCCCGTCCGTCAACAAGTTTTCTTAATTTCTGTGACATATCCTGTCGCCTGTATGTGTTTGCCATCAAAGACTCCAGCTTTTCGAAAAGCGAATTGTAGAACCCGTCTTCTCTCAAGTCTCCGGCATATTCCAGATAGCCGCCTTTATAGAAGCCTTCTGCATTCTTCTTCTGGTTATCTGCCATTATGTAGCATATTCCCGGCGTTCCTGTTGCCGCTATCTCATATAATGTTGTTCCGCCTGCACTTATTGCAATATCGCTTTTAAGAAATGCATCCCTGAGTGTTGGGATGGAATCATATACAGTAATCCACATGCTATTCCTAAGGGCAGCCGCTTCCTCTTTCATAAGCCGCAGGTCTTCATTGAACTTTCCGGCAATGACAGTTATGTGCACACCCTTTAAGAATCCCTGCTTTCCTGCCTGTTTTATAAAACCCAGCAGAAAGTGGTGCTCATCCGATCCTCCGCTGGTAACAAGTATCTCTTTGACACCGCTCTTTATGGTGTGGACGACAGGAGTGCCGCCATACACGCCTGTAACCAGAGAATACTCAGGCCGCAAAGGCATATAGTTACATCCGATAAGCCTCTGCACTCCCTGATAATCTTTTTCATAAGGCAACTCTGACGCATTTACCGAATAATTGATTATAGTCTGTACCGGCCAGACAGCCTCATAGAGATCGTCCATGTATGCCACATGCGTCAATGCGGACAGCGTCCCAAGATATTTTTCCGTAACAAAATAGCTGTCCACCAGAAGAACTGACACAGCACGTTCTTCAATTATTTTCCTCATAAGAGAAAGCTCTGATTCGAGATCATCAAATACAGTCCCCAGGACTATAGTCTCATACCCCTTCTCCTCCGGTATCTCCGCTGAGCCGTCTTCCGCAACTATGAACGTTACTGAAATACCCGATCTGACTGCCCCGTCAGCAATACTTAAGCACCTCATCATATGCCCCATTGCCGTAGTCCGGTTGGCTTCTGTCCTTATAAATAATTCCAATATACGCTCCTATCCTATGCTCCGAAAACAGCGAATTGCCATCTCAAAATTTATTCGCTGCTGCTCCCTAAACAAGGGGAACTTCAGGCTGTCCTGAATAATTCCCGCAAAACATCACCAAGACATGAATATGTCTTTACTCCTCTTTTTTCCCAATATTGCCGGCTGCGGAAACCGCAGTTAAGGATCATACACTCAAGTCCGAATTTTTGAGCCAGCTCATACTCATTTTCCGTATCACCTATAACAGTAAGCCTTGCCTCCGGATAAGCCTCCCGTATAACACTGACAGCTCTCTCTTTCTGGGACATTGCATCATCCGGATCAGCCACTATCGTATAATCCGCATAGGGAAGTATTGCAAGTCTCTTAAGCTCACCATCCAGCCCTGTTTTGTTTTTTCTGGCAGTCAGGAATATCACGCCGCCTTTTTCAAATACGGTATTTAAAAATGAAACAGCATCCGGGTAAAGCTCGTCAGTCAGAAGATATCCCGAAAACTCTATCCTTGCTTTCCATTCCTGCTGTATCTCACGTGCATCAGGCATATCTATCCCCATGACCTCATTAAGATACTTAAGACCTGAATTGCCTTCTGCTTTGTAATTCATGTACTCTTCAGGATCAATGCTGCGCTTTGTGTGTGCAAGGATCTCCTCCATGACAACCGCGTGACGTTTCCTGCTGTCGATCAGCGTACCGTCCAAATCCATTATGAATATTCTTTTCTGTAAAAGATCTTCTCTTACGCTCATAACAATTACTTTATAACTACCTCCTGATATACTCTGAGCACAGTCTTAACCTCCGTATCGAGCTTAAGCCATTCCGGATCCACCTGCTCCCCAAGTATGTTTGCAAGCATTGCCCTCACAGCATCAAAACCTGCCGCTGCGGAAAGCCCGGTTCCCGCAGCCAGCCTTAAATTAACATCCATTACCAGCCATTTATTTCCCTTACGTACAAACTGTATATTGAATATCGGAGGGAAGGGAAGCAATTCCGTAAAAGTCTTTACCGTCCGGTCGATTTCCTCATCATGTCTGAATCTGGCCTTGGTGCAGACACCGCTTTTGGTCTCCAGTCTCTCCCTTATCACAGTCTGGCATTCTACGCCGTCATAAAAGCATTCTGCAGTGACTTCTTCCGGCTCATCCTTCCTGCTGCCCTTTCCTGTACAATCCTCCTGTATCACCAGCTTATCAAGCACTTTCCTGTCTGCAGCAAGCAGATCAGCTCCTTTTATCCGCTTAGCCCCCATTGAACCAAATCCGTCAAGCTTTTTTACAAAATATGTATCATTCGCTTTTATCTCATCCGTTTCAAAAACCCGGATGGTTGGTATCCCGCATTCCACACAGAAATCATGCAGCCTCTTTTTATGATTAAGCGTCCTGGCAGTCCTGACAAGAGGGGCGGTACTCCTTATCCCCAGTTCATGGAAATGCTTATAGTCCTCTGCAAAATATCCCTGTTCCCATGGAATAAGGGGGATTACTATATCGATACCATTTTCCCTTATCAGGCTGTACATATACTCTGCGTACCCCTTGCTCTTTACCGGCGGAACGGTATAAAAGTGGTCTGAATATACAGATGAGGCCACCATTTCCATCTCATTGGTATCACAGAGATAAAGTTCTATCCTGTCCCTATAGTATCTGTCTATCGTCTTTGCTATCTGCCACGCACTCCCCGTGCCCCCGGCAGTCAGCAGCACCTTAAGTTTTCCGGCCATCTTTCCCCCTGATGATCATCTAAAGCACAAAGGCTTTATCTACATAAAACACATCATATCATTATATCAGATTTATCTTTAAATTACTCTTTTCGCTTATCTGAGCAGAAAGCGCACAAAGCCGTCAGGCTCCCAGTTAACATACTGATAACGCATCAGCATCAGCTTTTCCCTGCCCAGCATCGCTACAAACTCCGAGAGCGTGGAATACCCCCGCTCTGTCGATTCAAAATCTATCCCGTTCGCTTTCACAAGGCCTATCACCTCACATATTCCCCCAAGAGCATTTAATATAAGGAACACCGCCAGCAGCACTCTGTACCATTTGTCATTGCGCTCATCCAGAAGATTTTTTATGACTAACACCGAATAAACCGTCACCGGAACCAGGCTGCCCCTCATGCACAGGTCATTGAAAAAACCCATTTTCCCAACCATAAGCAGGAAAAACATAAGTGATGCTGCATAGAATATGAAATTATCGTATTCCTTCTTTATAAGAAGAAGGGCCCACATCCCCCACATCAGGCTTAAGAATACAAAGGTGCGCAAATGCCCCCTGTAATCAATAAGGCTGTATCCCATGTCCATATATCCCCTTTTGTCCTGAAGAATCGATCCCATCAGATACCAGACAAAAGTCGAAGCCAGAACTATCGTTATGATATTTGATACGCCAAACGCCTCCTTAAGAAGGCCTTTTATTTCTGTCCCCCTGACAAGATTTTCGTTTTCCTTAAACAGAAGCAGCATTGCGGCAAAAACCAGGAGTACAACAAAGACAAATGTGGAATAAATCGCTGCGGGAGCAATTATCACCCCCCAGCGTTCTATCCTTTTGACATCCTTTATAAGCATAAGTGTTAAAAGCCAGCCCGCCAGGGCCTGGGGATAAACCCAGCTCAGATTAAGGATATTTGAGGTGAACTGTACCAGTATGGAATTGCTTAGGAAATGAGTCGAATTATAGTATAGGTCTCCCGGAACAACGATACTGTACGCCATACTGAGCAGCACGGAAAAGGATGAAAATAATGCAAACGCCGGGACTATCGCTATCCTTAACCATGGATTCTTTATATTAAGTATGTCCGCTATAAGATGCATGATCAGCATCAGACCTGCCAGAGTCCAGAACAATGTGATAAACTGCGCGGTAATGAATCCTCCATAAATCTTTCCGCAGACTGCCGGAACAAGATACCCCGCCACATAATATGTGAGGACGCCCTCTTTACCATCGAAATTCCCCCTGACGGGCCAGGGATTCGATGTCAGCACATTAAGCACCGTGTTATGCTTATCCCAATCCCCCGTCTGAGTCACATATCCCCCCTGTCCTGAGACTATGCACCAGAATAAAAGAATCAGAAACACTATCACAGAAGATATGATATCCGGAACACTGATAGCGTATCCGACAGCAGATTCGGCATTGCCTTCCTTTCTGTCCTGCATAAAAAAGCGAAAAAAAACATAGAGCATTCCACAGACAAGCGGAATGGAAATATACCATTTATACCAGCCCGCCACAAAAAGAAGGATCGGTATGTATATATACAAATAGATAATCGGCCGGAAATTCAGTTGTTTCATTTCTGCGTCAGCCACCCTTGTTTTCCTTATCCGCACATGTGCCCTGCGTATCACACTCCCACTGTCAGACAGACATCATGCGATACCGGTATAACGTTTTCATCCGTAACATCATTACAAAATAAAAAACCGCATGGAGACCAGATGACACCGGCATGCGTTACCGGTACAGTTAACTCCCCACAGGCTGCCTCGCATCACATGCGACATTCCCGCTTAGTGCTGCTGTGTTCCCACCCTGACACGGTTCACAGGCACGCATTGTGCAAGACCCATAGATCGACGCCACTTATACCGGGCGGCCATACCGGCCAAAGTCTGATCACCATACGGCAACAGTAAGTATATCCTTTTGAAACTACAATTGTCAATAAGCTAAACTAAACGGCCGCTTTTCCTTCCGGTTATCTTTTTCTTTTTTCATACAGGACTACTGTATCACCGGCGCGGAGCTTAAGTGCTCCACCGGGAATAAGGGACTTGCCCTTGCGGTGAACCGCCACTATGAAAGTTTGTCTGGAGATATCAAGGTCCTTTATCATGGTGTCTTTCCACTCATGCCCTTCATCTATCACCATTTCGTGCAATGTCACATTGAGTTCCTTTACATACGGCTCCGCTGCAATGACCATGACATCCCCGCGGCAAAGCTCCAGATCCCCTCTAGGAACTATCACCTCTTCATTCCTGGAAACTGCAGCGACCATCATATCATTTGGCATCTTTATATCCGCTATCTTCAGGCCGATCCAGGAGTCATTTGCGTCAAGCTCCACTCTTATAAACTGCATACGCTGGTCCATACCATTCCCCAGCCGCTGCAGCCTGCTGTACTGTTCAACAAATCCGGCAGAAATGATACCTGTAGGGATAGCTGTCAGTCCCACACCCAGAAAAGCGATTATCGTTCCCAGTATCTTGCCCACAGGCGTAATGGGATAAATATCGCCATAGCCAACCGTAAGTATGGAAGAAGAGGCCCACCAGATTCCGGAGAGTGCATTGTCAAAAACATCAGGCTGTGCTGCATTTTCCACACTGTACATGCAAAGGCTTGCCGCCAGCATCAGGAGAAAGATTATGAACATCGAAGAAAGCAGCTGCTGGGCTTTGCTCTTTACCACCTCTATTACAACGTTCAGCGAATCGCTGTAAGCGTTTATCCTGAAGAGTCTGAATATCCGTAACACCCTGAACAGCCTGAAAGCAACAGCCCCGCCTGGGAAGATCACCGGCAGATAATATGGCACGCAGGACAGTATGTCCACGATGCCGTTGAAACTTATACAGTATCTCAGCAAGGCATTCCAGCCCGGCATCTCGGTATAAAGGAATGATGAGGTCCATAGCCTGAGAACAAGATCCCCCGTAAAGAAAATAATGGTCACATATTCTATGCTTCGCAGCGTGTCACCATACACATCATTTATATTTTTGAAGGTCATGAGAATAGAGACTAAAAGATTGACTACGATAGCCATCAGATTAAGTATGTCATAGCCCCTGCCGACAAAATCCTCATCATAGCCTACTTCGATCATATCGAAGACATAACGTCTCACTCCGGCATGCTTCTTATTTTCAAACTTCCATGAGCCGGGGATATTGCCGCTGCCTATATTCGATTTCTTTTTTCTTTTTTTTGCCATTAAGTAAATACAGCCGAATAATTCAATTACACAGTTCGGAGTAAGCCGAAAATTTTCTTTAGGCAGCCCGCTGCAAGCCGAAAAATTTTCCTGCACAGCCCGTGCGATAAAAAGCCGGCAAAAGTGCCGGCTTTTTCTGTGTGCAAAATGATACTCTTTTATTTACGCTTTATCTCAAAAAGTTCTTTGTACCAGCGAAGTGAATCAATGTATGCCTTGTAAATGGTATTCTCATTGATGTTCATGAGTACCATCTGTCTGGATACTTCCTGCCATGATGCATTCTCATACTGAAGAATAAAATCATACACCGGTGCAAATGAACCGGTTTTGTCGACCAGCGCCTGCCTGATCTCCTTTGACACCTTGACCATCTCCAATGCCTCTGCCATAGGCTGCTCAAGTATTACATCCAGCACGGAGAAAAGTCCCATCAGGAAAAGCTCTGATGAAAGTCCTGCCATCTCGAAGACAACGGAAAGGTTTTCTGCAAATCTCGCGCGGATAAGCGACACCCTCATGATCTCGCTGGGTCTGTCTGCGCAGAGTTCCTTAGTAACCGCCGTATTTATCCACTTTTTAAGTTCTTTCTGACCAAGCATCGCTGCCGCATGACGTACGGAAGTGATCCCGGCATTGACAGTCATCCTGTTAACCATCTCTAATAGTGAAATTACAAGAGCAGGGTCACGCCCTATGATATCCGCTGCATCCGACAGATCAAAATCCACATCGTTAACGATATTAAGAAGTTCAAGGTAGTTTGCCTTCAACGGTGCAATTTCTTCCTCACCGTGCTTAACGGGCGTACGGAAGAAATCTCCCTCGTATACATCGTAGCCGCCTCCCTCTCTCAGGACTTCAAAATCATCCTTTGAGTTAACATTCACGGCTACCAGCTTAACATTGGGATACATCCTGGAAAAATACACCTTAGCCTTGGTGATGTCTATCTTCTTATGATTGAGCAGGACATAATCAACCATTTTGAGTATCTCTTTATAATTCTCAAACTGATTAACCGGGAGCTTGCGGATAGCAAATTTATAACCGTCGCCGCGAAGCTCCTGTATCCTGTTTATATACTTTTCTTCAGGGGGAATATCCTTATCTATGAGCAGAACCAGCTTGTCATGAGGGGCGGCGCACTGCCCTGAAATATCGGAGAATAATGAGACATTGTTCATCTCAATAAATACCATTTTGTCATCCGAAATGGTATTCAGTCCCATATTCTCGACAATCTCCATACCCTCAATATTCGAAGCACCGTCATATCGTCCGACGCCGAGCATTCTGGGATTCAAGAGGAAATTCTCTTTCTGTGCAAAAATAGAATAAGCACAGACATTCGTATTATGGTCAAAAAGCGGAATAAGTGTCGCTAACATAAACCCCCGTTCTCCTTTCAGATAAGTATTATCATTTTACCATAAAATTCCAAATTATACGAATTTTTTTATATCAGTTTTTTCTCCAGGTGGCAGGTGACAGAAGCACTAACATCGGGAACAGCTCAAGACGTCCCGCCAGCATGTCAAACATAAGCACAGCCTTTGAAAAATCAGAGAAAAAGGCAAAGTTCCTGGCAGGTCCCACCAGTGAAAAACCGGGACCTATATTCCCCAGAGCCGAAGCCACTGCGGTAAAATCCGTCGTAAAATCATAGCCGTCCAGGCTCACTAACAGTATCGATGCCGCAAATATTACCACATATGCAGCCAGAAATACCATCGTGGATCTGAGCACATCCGAGGAGACCCTTTTGCCGTCCATGCAGATCACCCTGACAGACTTTGGGTGGCACAGTGAAGAAAGCTCCCTCGCCAGCATCTTTACATATATCTGGATACGGCTCACCTTTATGCCGCCACTGGTACTTCCGGCACAACCGCCCACAAGCATCAGACAGATCATGATCTCCCTGGACAGAGCAGGCCAGTTTTCAAAATCAACGGAAGAAAAACCGGCCGTGGTCATAATGGAGCCCACCTGGAAAAAAGCGTGCCTGAATGCAGGCTCAGCCCCATAGGTTCCTGCAGATACGAGATTAACGGCGATCAGCGCAACAGCGCCCCAGAATGCAACAGCATAGGCCCGTATCTCTTCTATGGAAAAAGCTTCCTTAAACCTCCTCGTCCACAGGAAGAAATAGAAATTGTAGTTAAGTCCTGCAAAGAAAAGAAACCCTGCCACAATATACTGTATGGTATGACTGTACCCCCCCAGCGAATCATTTTTCACGCCGAAACCACCTGTACTGGTAGTTGCAAGAGCCGTACATAGAGCATCATAGACAGGCATACCGGCTATAAGGAGCGACACAAACAGCGCCGCCGTCAGGAAAAAATAGATGATATACAGATAATATGCGGTCTGGCGAACCTTCGGAGCAAGCTTTCCCACACTTGGTCCCGGGCTTTCCGCCTTCATTATATAAAGGTCACGACCGCCGGTGAGGGGAAGGAGCGCAAGCAGGAATACCAAAACTCCCATTCCGCCTATCAGCTGTATAAAGCAGCGCCAGAAATTTGTACATCTGGACAGATCCTCTACCGCCGGAACTATAGATGCACCGGTAGTGGTGAATCCCGAAATACATTCAAACAAAGCATCCACATATGAGGGAATCTCTCCCGAAAGCCAGAAAGGAAGCGCACCTGCTGCCGAAAGCACTATCCAGCTTAAAGATGTCATCACAAAACCATCCTTTGCATAAAAGGCAGTCTTCTTAGGCTTCCTGATGGTCAGCAGCGTCCCCACTATAAACATTGCAATTCCGCAGAAAAGATAGTACCAACCCGCCTTCTCGCTATATACCAGGGATACGATAAACGGTGCGGCCATCATGGCTCCCACCACCTGCACCACTCTTCCCAGCAGATAAAAAATCATTGCGTAATTCATAACAGTATGTCCTTGATGTCATTGAGACCTTCGTTTGTAGTAACTATCACAACATTATCTCCAATCCTTATGTCATCATGACCACCGGGGGTAATGACACGCCCTTCCCTGACTATGGCACACACAAGTATGCCTTTCTTAAGCTTCAGTTCCATAAGCGGCTTTCCTGTAACATCCGATTCCTGCCTGATGACAAATTCGAGGGCCTCCACCTTTCCGTCCAGAAGTCTTGTAAGAGTCTCCACATTACTGCCGTAGGAATTCTCCATAGCACGAACATACTGAAGTATCATCTTGGCTATGGCTGCCTTTGGACTTACTATTGCCCCGATAGGAAGATCCGAAACCACTTCCTCAAAAGAAACATGATTCAGCTTGGTGATAGTCTTGGCATGTCCCATCTTGCCTGCGAACATGCTGAGCACCATATTTTCCTCATCAAGTCCTGTAAGGGTGACGAAACCGTCCCTGTCGGAAATACCTTCTTCCATGAGAAGCTGACGGTCTGATGCATCGCCGTTTATTATCATCGTATCCGGAAGGAGCTCGCTCAGCTCCTCGGCACGTGTCTTATCCAGCTCTATGATCTTTACTTCCATAGCATCTCTTTCAAGACGCTTTGCCAGATAATAAGCCGTAGTACCGCCACCGGCTATCATGACTGAGCGGATGGGCTTTTCTTTGATCCCTATCTTGGATAAAAGTTTATGGATCTGAGAGGGAGGCGTAATGACATACATATTGTCTCCCACATGAAGCTCCGAACGTCCATCCGGGATCGTTACCTCACCATTCCTGAGTATGGCACAGATAAGAGTACCCTTATGTATCTTGGATGAAAACTCGTAGACGCTCATACCCTCAAGAACCGAACCCGCAGGGATAGGCACCTGTATAAGGTCTATGCGCCCCCTTGCGAAAGATGTGATCTCAAGAGCCCCCGGCACCTCTAAAAGCCTGGCTATATTGCCTGCACAGACAAGCTCCGGATTTATCGTCATTGACAGTCCCAGCTCATGCGAAAAATATTTTACCTCTTCATTGTAGACAGGGTTGCGCACCCTGGCGATGGTCTTCTTTACTCCGGCCTTTTTTGCGATAAGACAGCACAGAAGGTTGACTTCATCAGCACCGGTAACGGCGATTATGATATCGCTTCCACCGACATCGGCCTCCATCTGTGTCCTGAATGACGTGCCGTTTCCCTCTACGCCCTGTATATCGAGCTGTGCCAGGGCACGCTCAAGCTTCTCACCGTTAAGGTCTATTACGGTAACATCATGTTTTTCTTCACTAAGCTGTCTGGCCAGCGCAAACCCCAGCTTGCCGCAGCCGACGATCACTATCTTCATATGAGTATCCCCTCCCTATGAAATCGCATACGGGGAGTATTTTACCATAATTACAGATTATCTGCCATAACTCAGTCTGAACAGCTGCTTATCACAGTCATCCCGCCCCCTGCTCTTGCATAGACACGAAAGAGAAATCTTTTACATCAAGGATAATAAAACAAAAGCCTGTGCAGCATTGCACAAGCCCTTGTATTCGTGTTATTACCGGATAAAAAGCTTTTTCACATCTCTTTAATATGCTCCGCCATCACTTCGCCAAGCTTTTTCTGGTTCTCCGCATCCAGATGTACTCCGTCCGCATCACTGACCTGCACATACTGTGCTGCATCCAGATACTCACATCCATACATCTCTGCCAAAGTCTTATACCACCCGGCAAGCTCCCCTGAAACCTTTACTGCATTCTCATAGCCGAAACTGTCCCCCAGCCAGGAATCCTTTATTGCATCCGAAACTGTCGGCGGCGATACCAGCAGGACCTTGAAAGAATCCTTACATCTGAACCGGTTATAACTCTGCACCTTTTCCAGCATTATCTGCATTTCGCCTGCAATGTCCATCGCAGAATATGCAAACTTATGCTTACAGTCATTGCAGCCCAGCATGATGATAAATATGTCATAGGGCGTATGGGACTCCATACACGGTCCGATATACTTAAGTCCATTCTTCTCACCCTCTGCCGGATCATCCGTAGCAATGGTGCGACCGTTCTGTCCCTCTTCAATGACAGCGTATCCATCACCCAACACCTTCTGCATAACCTGCGGCCAGCGGGTATCCTCATCAAAGCGCACCCTGTTGGCCGGATCAAATCCCCAGGTAAGGGAATCCCCGAAGCAGATGATGCGCTTTTTTGTGTTTGCTGTTTTTGATCCTTTGTCCGACATGGCTGTCTCCTTTCGTGTTGCGTGGTACATAAATGATTTGAATTCTAAAAATCAGACTTCATATTCATCTGCATCTTATCCTCAATCCTCTTTACCAGTTCATAAGAATAACCGCAAAAGTCCACGATTTCTTCTACACTCCTGCCGTTATGGAGCATCATCTCTATACTTTGTTCTATTCCTTGTTCTATTCCTTGTTCTATTCCTTGTTCCATCCCATCCTCAAAACCATCATCCCGTGCATCTTGTATAACAACCCATTCCTTCATATACTGTGTCCTCCATAACGCATTTTTTCGTCCCTTATCTACCGCCTGCTCTATCTTGCGTGTAAGATTACTATCCACGCGACCATCTTCTACATATTCATATAATTTCTGTAATTCTTCCGGAATATCCTCGCCACTATATCTGCAGTTGTAAAAGACCTTCTTTGTGCCGTCTTCCAACCTAAGTTCCGGAAATTCTTCACAACTCTCACGAAAAGTGTATCTGCTTAAGCCCTTTCCAAATGGATCAAAGGTACAGACAAACATCACTCTGCTTTCAGGGAGCTTTTTATAAGAATTACCCTTATCCATGTAATCAATATCAATCGCCCCCTGATAATACCTACTCCGTTTCGGAAGCTGATGCGACTCTACCGACCTGTGATTAAGATTTTCCATCTCGGCATCATATACCGTTCCGTCGCTGTCTTCATTATACACATCCAACCGGATCGGTTTGCCATCTACCGTATAACGAAGTTCCCTCTGTGTCTGAACTTTCTTCAGCTCCCCTACAGGTTCCTGAAGCAGACATTCCAGAACCTCCCTGCACAGTTCCGGATCCTCCATCACCTTGCCGAACATGAAGTCATCACAAAACCTCAGCTCCTCATAGTTCTTCATTACCCTCTTTTTACTCATATGAACTCCTCCTTTTTTGATTCCGGCAGGAGCTGAGTGATATAAAGAGTCCCTATCCATGTCAATTCCTGCCTATAAAAAATGTGTGGTTATAAGCAAGAATTTTCGAATGGATTAAGATCTGATTATAGAATGCTACAACGCAAGTTTGATAAACGAAAAGTTGCTTATGTCATGAATTATAACACTACAAGTTACAATGTAAAGTATGGGTTAGTACCACGAAGTAATATAACAGTGTAAAATCTAAGACAGACAGGTCCCGCAAAATAAACCTTAATAGCAGGGGCAGTGCGATTATGGTATAATACAGACGGCTGTTATGAACAGTTACCAATACAGTTCCTTGGGAGGTATATATTATGAGCGAATTAAAAAAAATAGACGTAACACATTTTGTAGGTAATCCTTTTACAATGTTTGACAAGGGATGGGCCGAGATCTGTGCAGCCAAGGCTGACGGATCCGTAAATGCCATGACCGCATCCTGGGGTGCAGCAGGCACTATATGGAATAAACCCACTGCTACCGTTTACATCAGGCAGACCAGATTTACTAAGGAATTTGTCGATGAAGCCGGATGCTTTTCCGTAAATTTCCTCAATCCAAAAAACTTCAGGGAGACACAGCAGTATCTTGGCAAAGTTTCGGGAAGAGACGAAGATAAGATTGCCAAGAGCGGACTGAATATAATAAAAGAAAACGGACTTCCTTATTTTGCCGAATCTTCTTTTGTACTGCTCTGCAAGACAATGTGCAGACAGGATATCGCCCTTGATTCAATAAATGACGACATCGTAAAGCAGTGGTATGACAATGATTCCATTCATACCATGTATATTGCTGAGATCACTGGAATAATGATACGGTAAAATATACCTGATTAGGGAGAATTCAAAATGATAAGAATTATTATCGCAGGAATCTTCATTGCCATATTTTTGACGGTTTCCATCCCCATACAGCTTGCAATGGTGCTGTACAGTTTCATTGACAAGGATGGATGCGACAGGAAAAGCCTCGCCATAGTCAACAGTGCATTCCGCACGGTGATAAAAATAGCCGGAGTAAAAGAAACTGTTCTGGGTATAGAGAATGTTCCAAAGGATGAAGCGGTACTCTATGTAATAAACCACCGCAGTATCTTTGATATCGTTCTCACCTACGCAAAGGTACCGCGTCCTACAGGCTATATCGCCAAAAAGGAGATGAACAAGTTCCTGACTCTCAGCACATGGATGATGTTCCTGCACTGTGAATTCCTTGACAGAGGAAATCTGCGTCAGGGAATGAAAGTCATTAAGAGATCAGCCAAGAACATTCAGGATGGCATATCAATGGCTATCTTTCCCGAAGGCACAAGGAACAAGACTAATGAAGACATGCTGCCATTCCACAAGGGAAGCTTCAAGATAGCAGAAATGGCAAAGTGCAAGATCGTACCTGTAGTACTGAACAACACACCCGACATATTTGAAAACCATGCACCCAGATTAAAGTCTGTACATGTAGTTGTAGAGTACCTGCCGCCTGTTGATGTGCAGACGATGACAAAAGAAGAAAGAAAAACTCTGACGGAAAACATCAGAGCGCAGATGATAGAAACCTATAATAAAAATATGGCACTTGTATAAAATATCATGACGTATAGTCTTTAGAATGCAGAACGGCGCCTGGTTTTCGGAACTTCTGAAATACCGACGCCGTTTGCACAATTCTCATAAACATCCTCAGACAAATCCACATGATCTTAATTCGTTTAAGATAATTCTACCTTCAAAGTAAAGTCACTTCTATCCAGTGAAAAATTCACATTATAATAAGGATCGCCTTTTTCAAGAAGAGTCTTCCACTTGGTTCTGAAATGCTCTGCCTCTTCATCATAGCGTTTTGCCTTTTCCGGATCCGGCTTTTCTACATCCGAACCCCGGGATGCGGATTCGAAATGATAAAGCTCACAGAAGGGCGTCCAGATATTTACGTAGCCCTTTTCCAAAAGCCTTAAGCAGAAATCAACATCATTGAGGGCTACCGCAAAGCTTTCATCCAGTCCCCCCAGCTCATCATATTTCTTTTTGCTGACCATAAGGCAGGCTCCTGTCACCGCCGAGAAATTCTGGGCATAGCAGAGACGCCCCATGTAGCCTAAGTTTGTATCTGCGCAACGGTAATGCACATGTCCCGCAGTCCTGTGCGCACCGAGTCCTATGACCACCCCTGCATGCTGTATGGTATGGTCGGGATAGTAGAGCTTGGCTCCCACCGCGCCCACATCTTCACGCTGCGCATACATAAGAAGCTCTTCCAGCCAGTTGACTGTTATGACTTCCATGTCATTATTTAAAAGCAGTATAAATTCTCCTGTGGCAAACTGCGCACCGTAATTGCATATCTTAGAAAAATTAAACTCACCGCTGTAACGCACATACTTTACTTTATCCGATGCGGCACAGACTTCATCATAATAAGCAAATGTTGCCTGGTCGGTGGAATTATTCTCCACGATTATGATCTCGTAATTTTCATAGGTGGATTTATTCAGTATTGAATCCAGCAGACGTCTGAGGTCTGATACATGATCCTTATTGGGTATCACTATGGATATTTTAGGTATGGATCTTATCTCGTATTTTATCCGGAATATTGTCTCGAAAGCCTTGGTGCTGGTAATCTCAAAATTCTTATATCCGTTACGGGTCAGGTGATCCGCAACAGCTCCCTTGGCAGCGTCTATGGCATAGCTCTTTGCATTTATGTCGGAGGCAACAGAACCTGCATGGGAACGCCAGTAATACAAAATCTTAGGCACGTGCACTACTTTATTTGCCCTTGATGTGAGACGCAGTATCATGTCATGATCCTGACTGCCGTCAAACTGTGTCCTGAAAAGCTCTGTTCCGTCAAGCAGAGTTCTTTTGAACACACTGAAATGGCAGATGTAATTATTGGCCCTCAGATTATCCGGCGCAAAATCCGGCTTAAAGTGAAGAGTCAGCATATGGTCTATGGTCTTGTTGCCCTTAAATGTAGTCTCGTCACAATAGATATAATCCGCATGCTCCTCGCATATGCGTTTCATATACTCATAAAGCACCGAGGGATGCAGCACGTCATCATGGTCGAAAAGTCCTATATAGCTTCCCGTAGCCATCTTAAGGCACTCGTTTGTATTGCCGGATATTCCCTCATTTTTCTCAAGTTTTTTATATATTATCCTTTTGTCTTCCTCTGCATATTCCTTGCAGATATCACCTACAAAGGAATGTGCATCATCAGAACCATCTGCCAGACACAGTTCCCACCCGCCGTAAGTCTGAGCCTTCACGGAATCTATCATCTCACGAAGGAAATTCTGCGGCGTATTATAGAGGGGCACCAGTATGCTTATCTTTATACCTTCCGGAAAAACAGTTTCCTCCTGACGCTTTCTCTCATCCGCATCAGGGAAGCTTGCCGTACCGTGCTGAAGCCTGGCCTTTTTCTCAATTGACTTGGAAGAAATTTTCCTGGCTATGCCCCTTATGGAACCGTATCTTGACACGCGATCCTTTGTTCTCTGGAGAAAATGATAAAAACTTCTTGCGGGGCCGGAGAGCTTCCATATTCCGGTAGATTTAATCTCTGCCAGCCGCTTTCCTGCCGCCTCTGCCGCAGCACGCTCCTGCTCTATCCTTATCTTTAATTTTTCAGTACGCTGTTTTTCGCTAAGATACAGGGCGATATAGTCGGTAGTATCGGCATTTTCAGAATCATAATTTTCCGGATTACTATTTTCAGAATTATCACTATCTGAAGCCGCACCATCCCCGGCTACAACCTTATCTGAATGCAGTTCGCTTATCACATCATAATATGTATTGCTGCTATCATTAAACTTAAGAAGTGCAACGCTTCCGCAGGAAATACATTTTGCTCCGCCCTGCACAGCGGCATTGTATATCGCAGCATAAAGGTCGCCTGCATCCGCCGTTTCTTCCGGCAGTTCAAGGGCATCTAAAAGCTCTCTCTTAACTAACAGACATGCGGCGGATCTGACCTCTTCTTCCGACGCCTCACAGTTTCCTTCAGCCTTAAGGCAGAAATCCTCAGCCCAGGGTACAGCGGCCACCGCGGATACGCCATCAGCAACAGCAGCCAGCATATGATCCAGCCAGCTTTCCTCTATAACACTTACGCCGTCAGTTATGATAAGAACATACTCACCCTTGGTAACTTCAGCCCCGGCCCTGATGCCGTCAGAAAACAGCTTCTTATCTGCCACATTTACATGGTCAAACCGAAGGCCATGATTTTCTGTAAAAGAAGCCAGAAGCCTTGTAGTCTTCTGCTTATCATCAGGATTTATGCTGCCGTCAACGATCACCGGTTCTATAGCTTTATGTTTTGTTCTTGTAATGAGATTCTCTATACAGACCTTCAGATACTCTGGCCTGCCGCTGCTTAAGAGCATTACAGAAACTGATGCACTGCTTTCAGACACAGCAGACTTAAACGCAAGGTTGCTGTCATTGCCAGCAGATACGGTGCCTGTCACATACGCATCCTGCCGGTCAGTCCCGGCGTTATTACCGGATCCATCCTGACCATTATCACCATTTGCTGCGGGCACACCCTTCCCCCCATAGATCATCTTGAAGGGAAAGCGTCCCACTATCCTGTTTAACTTAAATTCATTTTCTCCCCTGATCCTTCCGGCTTCTGCCAGGTCAGAGGTTAAGTTCATATTCAGATTCTGCTGTTTTTCGCAGACAATTTTATACCAGTCATTCCAGGTGTAACTCATTTTTCAGCCACCGAAAAGTCCCTTCTTCTTTTTAAGCTTATTCATAAGCCCCTTGGTCATAGTCTCCGACAAAAGCTCCCGCTCATACACTATGCAGATCTGCAGATCTCCCTTGGATCTAATGGCATCCAAACTAAAGGATATATTAGGATCAGTGCTGTCAAAGATAAATGCACTGTCGCCTATATCCGTACCATTATGTCCGTTTATGACAGATGCAGGATCATTATATTCCCTTTGACCTATAGTAAGCTTTACTATTCTCACCATGCATGACTGCATTGCAGGGTCGAACCTGAAAGCTTTAACATCCGCTCCGGCTTCAAAGCTCAGGGTGAAAAGATTTTTCTCACTGCCTTCTATTTCTTCCTCTGCAGGAAAAACCGAATCGGCCTCGCTGTATCCTGCCCCCCTGTCAAAATATACCTGGCACAGTGCGACGGGGATTTCTTTGACATCCTCACCGTATTTCTTAACATCATATACGGGATGCTGGAGATTAAAGCACATATCGCTCAGGGAAGGAAGTCCGCCGGAAACTTTTTTCTGGAATACCGCCTCATTCGCTGCAAGCTCAGCTTCCTTTTCGGAAGCAAAACCGAACCTCTGCAAAGCCGCTTTATAAAACTCCTCCGTTGCAGACCTGTCCTCAAGATACCAGCAGTAGAGTGCCCTGAAAAGTATCATTTTGACAGATATTCTTTCATTGGTTATCCACTCATAATCAATGATATTCCAGATGTCCCTGTCTTCACCGGTAATGATCACATTTGAAAAGGCCATGTCCAGGTTGGAGATTTCGGCATTCCTTCCGGCATCCAGCCTGTGGGTGAACTCATCCAGCAGTTTAAAGAATCCTTCCTTATCCCCCCTGCGCCTGCATTCATGAAGCAGATAGTTTAATGATACACCTTTTAAATAATCGAACTCAGCTGATGCACGGCCATATTTTTTATAGACCGCAGCATGATTAATCTCAAAACTTCCCTTATATATCTCTGACAGTTTTTTATCCGTGTCGGCAAGCTTTCTGACATGTTCCTGGGCCGCATCCGTCAATGCACGCTTAACTACAACCCTTCCCGCTATCTTTGAATCATCCTTTACCATCTCCGTGACGATACTGTACTCAGGGGCACGGTCGTTGGAATACTTGGCATACTCCACATCCACTCCCTTACCCAGGATCAGCAGGAATGAATTGGAGAAATCAGGGAAATACCCGTCACGCACCATGCTGTCGTATACTCTGGTCTCGTCAAAAAGCAGCATCCTGGATCTGTCAAAATTCCTGTTGTTTTCATGAAGCATTCCTTCAGACGGAAGGAACATGTCCGAGAAGATCTGGGTTGCAAATTTATAATCCGGATAAGGATAGTAAAATGAATATTCTGAAATTGAATTCTTTTTTAATCTCTCTTCAAGGGAACGCTTTGAAAAGGTCCTTACCACGCCACCCTTCGGATAATCTTCAAGGCCGTCAAAGTATGTACCAAGGTGGTCTTCCCGGCAGCCCGCGAAATACTTAAGACCCATGCGGTTTTCTATGGCGATCACTATGCGTCCCTCAGGTGCAAGGTGTTTCTTAAGTATCCTTAAGAATTCGTCATAGGGATCCGCGGCATGGATATAGGCCTGGCTGTACTCATACACACCGATCAGAAAAATATAATCGTAATTCTCCGGAAGATCCGGCTCTATATCTTCAAAATTGCCTACAAAAATCTCCACATTTTCCGCATTGCGGTTCCGCCAGGCATTGATGATGCTGCGCTTCTTGGAAAGCTCTACACAGGACACTGAACCTGCCTTCGCTGACAGCATACCTGTAATAGCACCGCACCCGCTGCCGACCTCCAGAACCTTTGCATCTTTTTCAATGGGAATCCACTCGATAATGTTCTGTCTCTTATCCGAAAAATGATAGAAGACTTCCCAGCTGTTTTCCTTTGCGATGATCTCCGGATACTCCGATGCCTCATGGTCCCTGGCAATCTCCAATAGCCTGTCCTCTATGGCACCATCACAGTAAAAATCCTCGCCGGGATATTTCTCAAGATTCAGTTTTACTTTGCCGATGTATTCTTCTTTCATTTACTCCACCTTCACTTCAGAGCCGGGATCGAAGTAGCCTACGGTATTTTTATCCGAAATGACTTCCATTGCTATGGCATCGTAGAGCCTGTGGTAAACAGTGAAGTTCTCGTTTTCAAAACCTGTCACGCCAAAGGAAACCAGATAGTTTCCGCCCTGCAGCATCATTTTCTGCCTGAAGGTTATGGTCTTTTTTTCTCCTGCCTTGACAGATGAAAGGAAAGCCTTTTCGTACATGGTATTGGTACCGGTTATATCCGTTCCCTTTACATCTTTAATCGTAAATGCAAATATCGGTGCCGGGCAGTCCTGTGAGAAAGACACATTCATATGGATAGTGTAATATGTTTCTTTTACTACGGCATTTACTTTCCTGTCATTTTCATCAGTAAGATAAACATCAGTTATCGTTGCTTTGCCGCTTCCGTACTCAAGGGTATCCTTTTCCAAATTTGAAGGACCGGTCTTTACGCTGCTGTCATTCTTTGATGATTCACTGTCTGAACTCTCTGCACCGTTGACATCAGAAATGCTCTTATCTGATTCCGCAGCTCCTACACTGGAATCGATCTGCGTATCTGACTGACTACCAGCCGAGGGGTCTTCAGAAACTGACCTACTTCCATTATCCTTCTTCGTCTCAACCGAACCTTCCGTACCAACAGCATTATCCCCGGCATTCTTAACAGTATCTTCCATTACGGAATCATCAGCCTTGTACTGGCCCACCAGTACCTGCTTGTAGATATCAATCACTTTCTTTGAACTGCCCTCTGCAAGCTTTATGCCTTTATCAAGCAGCACCACTCTGTCGCAGTACTTACTTATACTGGACATATCATGGGATACAAAGAGTATGGTCTTACCCTGTTCCTTGAATTCCTCAAATTTGTGATAACATTTTGCCTGGAAGAATACATCACCTACAGACAGTGCCTCATCCACTATGAGGATCTCCGGATCGATATTTATGGAGAGCGCAAAGGCAAGACGCACAAACATACCTGAGGAATAGGTCTTTACCGGCTGATACACATATTCGCCTATATCTGCAAATTCAAGTATGGAATCCAGCTTTTTATCAATCTCTTCCCTGGAAAAGCCGATCATCATCCCGTTTAAATAAATATTCTCTATGCCGTTGTATTCGGGATTAAAGCCTGCGCCCAGCTCCAGCAGTGCAGATATGCGGCCGTTGATCTCCACTGTACCTGCGGTAGGCGTAAGCACTCCGGTGATGATCTTAAGGATGGTTGACTTACCGGAACCGTTTGTTCCGATTATGCCCACGCACTCTCCGGTGCCCACATCGAAGCTCACATCCTTCAGGGCATAATGGTCCTTATGCCTTTTCTTGCCCACCGGAAGCAGAGCCTCCCTGAGCCTGTCCGACCGCCTGTCGTACAGCTTGTAGATTTTTTCTATATGAGATACTGTGATCGCTTTTTCGTTCTTTTTAATTTCTTCGCTCATATTAATATTTATTACAGCACATCCGCGAAGTGCACCTTTAATCTCTTAAATATAAATGCACCGATCACAAATGTCACTATGGTAAATCCCCAGAAATACATTGTTCCCGAAAGATCCTGCCAGAACCACGCAGTTCCTGCCACGGCATCCCTGTAGCCATTTACTATATAGCACATGGGATTTAATTCCAGCACAAAGGTAAGCTTCTTATGACCTGCGACATTATTGATGTTCCAGAGTATGGGTGTTGCCCACATGCCTATCTGCAGTCCCACCTGTATCAGATGGCTTAAATCCCTGAAGAATACCACAACTGCCGAGGTGGCATATGATATTCCTAATACAAGTACGAACAGGCAGAAGCCATAATAAAAAATCTGCAGCGTATAAAGGCTCGGATACATACCGTAAACCGCTGCCACTGCCAGCATGACCACAATGAAAAAGGCGTGTACAAAAAGCGCCGCCGTAACTTTAATAAGCGGCAGTATGCTTATCTTGAATACAACCTGCTTCACGAGAAATACATACTCAAGCAGCGCATTAGTAGCCTGCTGCAGTGCTTCCGTAAAGAAAAACCAGGGTACAAGTCCTGCAGTAAGATACACCACATACGGCAGTTCTATTCCCTCTTTTACTAACTGCGCCTTCTGTCCGAAGAAGATATCAAAGACAAACCAGTACATAAGAACCGTTACTACCGGCGGAACCAGCGCCCAGGCAAACCCCAGGTATGAACCGGCGTAACGCTTCTTGAAATCATTCCATGACAGTTTCCATATGAGTGCTCTGTTATCTATAAGCTCTTTTAAGAGTGAAACAGGCTTCATCAATGCGCCTCTTTATACTTTGCAAAAGATTCCCATTTGGTGTCCTTGTCGGAAAGATTGAGTTCCACGCCATCCTTAAAGGGCCACTCTATCCCTATATCGGGATCATTGTAAGGCAATCCGCCCTCATCATCAGGATGATAAAAATCTGTGCATTTGTAAAAGAACTCTGCATAATCCGAAAGTACCAGGAAACCGTGGGCAAAATTCTTTGGAATGAAGAACTGCTTCTTATTCTCCTCGGAAAGGACAACACCGAACCACTTACCGAAAGTCTCTGAACCTTTCCTCAGATCAACAGCCACATCAAAGACCTCACCTTTTATAACCCTGACCAGTTTATCCTGGGGGAAGTTTTTCTGGAAATGAAGTCCCCTCAGTACACCGCCCTTCGACGCAGACTGATTATCCTGTACGAATGTGCAGTCAATTCCTGCTGCCGCGAAGTCATTATAGTTATACGTCTCCATAAAGTATCCGCGCTTATCACCGAATACTGTAGGGGTAATAACTTTAAGTCCCTCTATCTCACATGTCTCAACAGTAATTTTTCCCATTTCTTCCTCCTATATTTATATTCATTGCGTCCTTCACTGGAGCTTAGTGCAAAGGCACCGTGAGTTTACCGCTTTCCAATGCAAGACGCATTATTATCATCT
Organism: Lachnospiraceae bacterium UBA4364; assembly: GCA_002393955.1. Classification (GTDB taxonomy): domain Bacteria; phylum Bacillota; class Clostridia; order Lachnospirales; family Lachnospiraceae; genus NK4A136. The sequence goes on from DGSK01000005.1 coordinate 54,400, forward strand.
GTTCCATACAAGATCCAGATCAACTCTCGTATTTATCCCATCAATCGTTCCCGACGATGTATACTGCCAAAGTGCGAAATCACCGGTATACAACGGCGTCTTCCTGTATTCCGCAAGCCAGTGGGTTATATCATTTAACTCACTGTCATTGAGTTTATTGTAATACCACGACCGACAGGTATATACGCCGCCATGGTACCCCGCATTATCTACAGTCTGGCAGAATGCCCTGCAGACCGCAGTCCTGGTGGCGTTGTCCAGGGAGTCTGCACGTCCGCCGCTGGACTCCACATCTATAAAGATAGGAAATTCTATCTTCTGCCCCTGAAGAAGGGAAACTGCCATGGATGCCTCCTCCACAGCTTCCACCTCATTTACGGCCTGGGAGAAGAAATAGAGACCTACATCTATTCCGGCCGCCTTTGCTCCCGCAAGGTTCTTCTCAAAGTAAGGATCCACCACCAGGCTCCCGCTGGAAGATCCTCTGTAACCGCAGCGTATGATGGCAAACTCAACACCTGATGCCGCCACCTTTTCCCAGGCTATATCTTTCTGCCACTTGGAAACATCTATGCCGAATACGGCATCCGACCCTTCCCACCTGGTACGGACTTCCGTATCATCCACGTCCTCTATCTCATTCTGCTCTTCCGTATCTTCCACGGAAGCGTCTATCTCGCTTTCATCATGCATAAGTGAGCGGATATCGTCTATCACTTCATACTCTATCTGATCCTTCACCGCTACACGCATAGGCTCATCAGGGATTATGTAGCCGTCAACAGGCTGCAGTGTCACGAAATAGTCTCCGGCCTTTATCTCAGGAACATATATCATTCCGTCCTGATCCAGATCCTTATATTCCCCTATGCCATCTATACTGACATAAAAAGACTGACCTGTCACCGGGTTTCCCCTGGAATCAGTAACAGTCAGTCTGATATCCTGCATCACACTGTATCCCTGCAGATACAGCCTCGGCACAGATTCCGTCTGTGACTGATCGGATCCCGTTACCGGATCCGGATCAAAAAAGTTTTCATCCTTTAAAAAGTCCCTGTAACCGTCATCCTCTTCCACGGCTTCCTGTACATTTGCAGGATGCCCGTCAGACGGTGTCGCCGGCTTATTCGTGTACCACACCAGCGCAAAAGCAAAGAGCACGACACTCACTGCTGCCACGATGGCAAAGAACTTCACCTTAGAGTCCATTAGCAACCTCGGTCAGATATTTGCCATATGCGGTCTTCATCAGAGGCTCGGCAAGCTTTAACAGCTGTTCCTTTGTGATAAAGCCTCTCTTGAATGCGATCTCTTCTATGCAGGAAATATACAAGCCCTGCCTTTTCTGGAATGCTGCCACGAAATCCGCAGCATCAAGCAGCGCATCATGGTTTCCCGTATCCAGCCATGCGAAGCCTCGTCCCAAGGGCTCTACCCGGAGGGTTCCCCGATTTAAATATTCATTATTGATGCTGGTTATCTCTATCTCGCCTCTTGCGGAGGGCTTTACATTCCTGGCGATTTCTACAACATCATTATCATAGAAATACAATCCCGGTACAGCATAATTGCTCTTGGGATTCTCCGGCTTTTCCTCAATTGAAACAGCCATTCCATTCTCATCAAACTCTACCACTCCGTATTCCCTGGGATCACGCACATAGTATCCGAATATGGTAGCGCCCTTATCCCTGGAAGCCACTTCTCTTAAAAGCTTTGAAAAGCTCTGACCATAGAAAATATTATCTCCAAGTATCAGACATACACTGTCATCGCCTATGAAATCAGCACCGATTATAAAGGCATCGGCCAGCCCCCTGGGGGTTTCCTGTACAGCGTATTCAAAACGCATCCCTAACTGCGAACCGTCTGATAAAAGCTCCTTAAACACAGGCAGATCCCTGGGGGTGGAGATTATCATAACTTCCCTGATACCGGCGAGCATCAGGATAGAAAGAGGATAATATATCATGGGCTTATCATAAACAGGCATTATCTGTTTTGACACAGCCTTTGTTAGCGGATAGAGTCTGGTGCCGGATCCGCCGGCAAGTATTATTCCCTTCATCATTCACCTCCGTGTACGGTCATTTTATCAGTAACAACACTTCCCACTTACTATACACCAATATATAATTTAAACGAATTAGGTATTTGCAGCTTTCATGACATACAAAACCTTATTTGCAAGTATCATCTGCCATGAAACCACTCAGGACATCCCGAAACATTTACTGTCACGAGCAAACTGTAAATTCACCCGGAAGAACCGACAGATTCTTTCGGTTACCATATTATACGTTATACATAGTCTCATAGTACTTCATGTAATCGCCGCTGGTGACATTCTTCATCCAGTCTTCATGCTCAAAATACCACTTTATGGTGAGCTTTATGCCATCCTTGAACATGGTCTCAGGCTCCCAGCCTATCTCCGATTTTATCTTGTCCGGAGCAATGGCATACCTTCTGTCATGCCCCTTACGGTCCTCCACATATGTAATGAGGTCCTCTGAAACATTTGCCTTCCTGGGATCGGAATCCGGAAGCATTTCCCTTAAGGTCTCAAGTATTATCTTTATTATCTCTATATTCTGCTTCTCATTGTGGCCGCCTACATTGTATGTCTCGAAAAGCTTTCCCTTCTCCTGTACCATATCGATAGCCTTGGCATGATCCCGGACATACAGCCAGTCACGGACATTCTTTCCGTCACCATAAACAGGGAGCTTCTTGCCCTGAAGCGCATTATTGATAATAAGCGGGATAAGCTTCTCCGGGAACTGGTAAGGTCCATAGTTATTGGAGCAGTTTGTTATATTGGCCGGGAAATGATATGTATCCATATATGCCCTTACCAGCATATCGGATCCTGCCTTGCTTGCTGAGTACGGAGAATGCGGCGAGTACGGAGTAGTCTCATAAAAATAACCGTCCCCCTCGGGAAGTGAACCATAAACCTCATCAGTTGAAACATGAAGGAATTTCTTATCAGGCTTGTAATTTCCCAAAGGATCCGGGCCCTCCGGGAGTTCCCACGCTTCCTTGGCACATCCGAGCATTACACCTGTTCCGTATACATTGGTCTTGATAAAAAGCTCAGGATCCTTAATGCTCCTGTCCACATGGCTCTCAGCAGCAAAGTGTACCACTCTGTCTATGTCATTTTCCGCAAAGATCTTTGATACGGCTTTCTTATCAGTTATATCTGCCTTTATAAATGTATAATTAGATCTGGACTCAATGTCTTTCAGATTTTCCGGATTGCCGGCGTAGGTCAGGGCATCCAGATTGATGATACGGATATCATCACCGTATTTTTCAAACATGTAATGAATGTAATTTGATCCGATAAATCCGGCACCGCCTGTCACAAGATAAGTCTTCATCTGCTGCAAATCTCCTTCTTTTTAATATCCTAAATAACTGATGTTCATATCCACATTGCCCTTTATTCCGTCCACTGAACCCTTAGCCGTATGCTGCCAGAGATCATACTTTCCGCTGAAGGTAGGCTTAGATGCATATTGGGCAAGCCAGATCTTGTATCCGCTCAATGAACCGAAATTAACATTATTATTATACCACGCCTTTGATGCATATACACCGGGAGTATATCCGCCGCTCCTTATTGTCTCACAGAAGGCCCTGCAGACCGCAGTCCTCTGCTCTGCGCTTATACTGTCGGCTCTTCCGCCACAAGCCTCCGTATCGATGAATACCGGATATCCTATACCCATTCCCTTTATAAGAGAAAGCGTCATTGAGGCTTCTTCCACGGCTTCCACTTCATTTATGGCCTGAGTAAAGAAATAAACTCCCACCTTAAGTCCTGCTGCCCTGGCTCCCTGGACATTGCTCTTAAATTTCGGATCGGTTACCAGTACTCCGGAGGAGGATCCCCTGTATCCGCAGCGTACTATTACGAAACTGACGCCGGAATCCTTTACTGCATTCCAGTCTATGGTACCGTTCCATTTCGATACATCTATTCCGATGGAACCGTTCTTATCAACAGAAAGAATACCCTCGTCATTAAACTTGTACTCTACCCCCTGTATGATCTGTGTGCCGGTAACCTTATTGCCGTTCTTGTCATAGTAATAAACGTTACCGTTTATGGTCTGCCATCCCTTATAGATGTAAGCATCTTCATTCTTAATATAGAACTTTTCAGCGGTGTAATAATCCGCTACAACAGCTTCCCTGTACTTGCCATCTTCCTTTACGTATATCTGGTTACCCTTACTGTCCTTAAGAAGTGTCTTCTTATCGTCCATCCCCTTGGGTGTAGGCGTAGGAGTGGCTGTGACACTGGCACTGGGACTGGCACTTGGCGTAGCTGTTACCGAGGCTGAAGCCGAAGCAGATGCCGACGGTGTCGCAGTAACAGTAGCTGTGGCCTTCGGTGTAGCTGTTGCCGTAGGAGTAGGTGTCGCAGTGGCCTTCGGGGTAGGCGTAGGAGTTGGAGTGGGTGTGGGCGCAGCCGTAGGCACCGGGGTTGGAGTCGGTGCAGGAGTAGGCGTAGGCGCCTTGGTAGGCGTCGGCTCAGGCGTACTCGTTGCCGTAGGTGCACTTGTGGCGGTTGCCTCAGGGGTGCTCGTTGCTGCGGGTTCCTCTGTGGGATTTTCAGTGGCAACGGTAGTAGGATCACCTTCAGAGGTCCTGACTACTGTTCCCATCACATATTTTTCACCACAGGCTGAATCAGCCGCCATTGCAGGAAGCGTAACATAAGCTGTATTCATTGCGGTGCCGGCAGGATCGGGTATATCTTCCTTGCTTATTTTTTCATACTCGTCCGCACCGGTCTTTACGCTTCGGCTGGACTCTACATATTCCACAGTATCAGTAACTGTCGGAGCTTCCTCAACAACCGGAGGTGCAGTGTTTTCCTTATCCTCGACAGCAACATTGACCTCGGCTTCCGTTTTTATCTCCTGGGTAACATCGATCTGTTCATATACGATCTTATCTTCCACATGGACCTTTGTGTCATAATCCGCAAAAACAAGACCGTCTACGGGATCTATTTCCACAGTGTAGTCGCCGCTTTCAACATTGGTCTCATAAATGATGCCATCCAGATCGGAGTCCTTGAATACAGTCTCCTTATCATTCCTGTCCGTCAGATGTACCGTGAATTCCGTATCCGTAACAAGCCGGTCTGTCTCATCATTGATAAATTTTATCTTGAGATCCTTTTCAAGCGAAGTAAAGGTTACTTTTACTTTCGTACCATCCTCTTCGTCATCTTCTTCGGCCTGATCATCCTCTTCCTCCTGCTGTTCCTCTTCGGCCTCAGCCGCCAGCTTGGCTGCAAGTTTTGAGTCAGCCACCGCCATAAGCCCTGCCTCACCGGCTACGGAAACATTTCCTAACATTGCCCCCGTATCGGCGATCTGCTTTGACAACTTCTTCTGATTCCTTCCGGAATTGATGGAAAAGCAAACAACCAGACACAGCAGAAGCAGAACAACCGCCGCAACGATAGACGCGATCTGCTGAGTCTTCTTGTCATGCATCAGCTTATCAGCAATAAAAGTGACCTTTTCCTTGAAGTCCTTTTCTTTAAAGGGCTTCTCTACGACACCGTTTTTGTTCTTTTTTACAGCCGTATCGGTCTTTTTCTTTGATGTTTTTACTTTCTCTTTATCTTTCTTTCTTTTGTTATCGGCAGGCTTTTTTTTCTTTTTGCTGTCTTTTATTTTTGCATCAGCTTTTTTCTCTGCCTTATCAGTCTTTTCCTGACGTGTCCTCTTCCTGCTGACAGGAGCATCATCTATTTCTACATATGAAAGTTCATCGTCATCTTCCCCGTAATCATCAGCTTCGTCATCATACTCATCATCATTTTCTTCAAAGTCATCGGATTCGACTTCGTACTCATCCGGATCCTCATCGCTCTCCTCACCATCATACGAGACTTCATCCCCGTCAGGCTCTATATCACCATCATCAGATTCGTCATACTCTTCCTCCGGTTCTTCATCACCTCTTCTGTCACTTTCCTCATAGTCAGACGCATCTGCTTCGTCTTCCCGGTCTTCAGAGCCATCATTATCATCATAGCCATCGTTCCCGAACTCATCATCTATTTCGGGCAGTTCATCAATTTCGGGATCATCTTCCGGATCATACTCATCATCAAAAACTTCCGGCTCATCATACTTATCCAGGTCTGCAAATTCATCAATATCCTGCTCAGTCCTGCGTACTCTTCTGGCTTTGCGACTTTTTTTCGAAGATTCCCTCTTTACAGAGGACGCTCCATCCTGACCATCCTCTGTAACTATATCATCCACAAAAACATCCTCCAGGATCTCCCCCTGGAACACCTCGCTGCCGGCGTGTTCTTCATCTGTACCGCTATTCTCAAATGCTTCTACATGGCTGTCATATTCCGGTTCTTCCTCCGCATCATCGTAGTCACAGGAACTATCGTCTCCGTTTTCGGCATAATCCTCATCCAGGAAATCCTCATCGTTTAAAGGTTCGGGCTCCCTGTCATAACGCTCATCGGAGACCATGCGCTCAAGAACGCCGGTATCGTCGATATCTATGAATTCAATTTTATCCTTATTCCTATTATTATTCCTATTATTCTTACCCATAAGATGTTATTTTACCATAGACGGCCTTTTTTTTCCATTTACTCAGGTTTTGTAAGATGTTTATGACGCAGACGGCTTCCCCGGTTAATCTGAGCCCACCACCTTGCCGTTGGTCGGTGCATACTGATATATGCTGTATCCCGAAACTTCTGCCACGCGCCTGAAAGCATAATGTCCGAATGGACGCTTGGGTTTTCTGTCCGACGGGAGCACCAGATACTCAGTACCTGTATGAATGCATTCCTGCTCCAGCGCTGAGAAATCCGCTATCTCACTGCTCATAAGCATGAAAAACTGCGCAGGCCGGTCTGATGTCACCACGCTGTACCCATACGGCATTACAATATCCGCATCATACTGCCTCACATAGGGAAGAAATTCCTCTGTAAAAGCCACATGGATCACTTTTTCATCGGAAATATCATGAAGCCTGTCCACAACTTCCACTACCTCTGTCGGCATGCGGTATACATTTGAAAGATTGGTCAGATCGTCATCCTCTATGGATGTGGATATGAACTCGCCTCCGAAAAAAAGCACCACAAGTACAAGCGTAACACCGCTTAAGGTATGTTCCCTTATAAGCTTGCTGGCCACATAGCCCAGGCCTATTCCTATTGGAAGCATCCAGAAAAGCTGCCAATATGTTTCACCATTAATAAACTTTGTGTAGATATAATAGACAGGAGGCAGGAATATTCCCAGCAAAAGTAGCGCACTGACGTCCACCAGTATGGTACGTGTTCCTGAATTCTTTTCGGTCACGGCAATATAGATCAGTCCCACGAAAAAGATGATCATTATCACACCGCTTCCACTGTACCGGGAGTATGCTGTAAAAATACCATTAAGTATCTCTGCCATTATGAACCTCTTTCATAACTATTCACGACAGTCTGTGTCACTTGCTGATACAGCGCATAAAAGCGTGATCATGTCAGGTAAAACATGATGCAGGCCACTCCCGGGATTGCCGAGAAAACCCATTTCAATAACATAACCGGTCTTTTATTCCTTACTGCCAGGAGTACGATCAGAACAATTTCCATGAAAAGCATCATAAAAACCGTGACCGTACCTATAAGAGCCGCAGCCGTATTTATTATAAAAAGCATTACGCCAAGTCCGTTTAAAGACTCGTGTGCATTATCATCATTTCCGACACTGCAGCGCTGTGATATGGTGCACAGGATCATAAAGGCATATAAAACAAAAACGCCGGCGGTTATCCCCTCACTGCTTTCTGCCAGAATCCCCTGAAACACTTCTCTGGTATATTCAGAATATCCGCCCAGCAGGTTTATCATGCTCATTATCATCATAAAAACAGGAACTTTCCTTATATTCCCATCAAAAAGCCTTACGGCGATCTCCTTATATATTATGCATGAAACGATGCCAAGAAAAACGGGCATAACCGTATGTGCTATGATCAGCACATGAAGTCCGCTTACATTAGAAAGCATGGCAACAAACATAGGATAAGGAGAGACTATGTCCTTTAACAGATGGCCGCCCGCCATTCCCGTATAAGGATAGACCACATACATTTCACCACCGGATGAGGCAGCGACAGCATCAGCTATCCAGGCCGCATCGTCAGTGTAGGATCTCGCCGCAAACAATGAAAGAAAAAGCTGCAAGGCAAAAACCACGCCAAAAACCAGCCAGACTGCAGCATCTCCAAGCTTAAATCCTTCAAAAGATGAAAGGCGAAAATACATAGTTACGGTCCTGGTCGCAAAAGCATATGTGATTATGATAACTGACGCAATACAGAACACCGTCATTACCATCATTACAGTTACGGTCATGAAAACAAGACTTTTATGCATTAAAATGCAGGGAACCGCACAGACTTCAAAAACAGCGAACATAAGAAACAGTCCGCAAAGATATATCTCCATCAGGGATTTGTCCCTTCTTTTTATGAATTCAGAAGGAACAATCCCCGAAACAGCCGGAAAGATAACCAGCCATATTATGAGATTTATTATTGTCGCAGGACCTAAAGTCAAATCAGAGATACTCCTCTCTGCCCTTGCTCCTGAGTTCCTCAAGAAGCTTCTTTATATCAGCGGTATGTTCAGCCGAACATATAAGGGTAGCATCTTCCGTATCCACAACCACAACATCCTCCAGTCCGACCACAGCCACCAGCTTATCGCCGGCTTTAACAATAGTCCTTTTCGTAGATGTACTTTCCACATTTCCCATAAACACGTTCCCGTTTTCATCAGGGGCATTAAGCCTGCTGAGGGCCAGCCAGGACCCCACATCATCCCAGCCAAAATCTCCGGGACATACAAATATCGAATCTTCCTTTTCAAGAATACCGTAGTCAACTGACTGGGAAGGCATCGCTTCGAAAGCAGACTTGAGCACCGCAGCCTCATCTCCGGAGCCGATCGCCGCCTCAATATCGGTAAGTCCTTTATAAACTTCAGGCATATTCTTTTCCATCGAAGCCAGGATAGCCGAAACCTTCCATATGAACATTCCGGAATTCCAGAGATAGTCTCCCGAAGCCAGGTACTGCTTTGCCTTCTCAAGATCCGGCTTCTCAACAAATTTCTCAACCCTGCACACTCCGTCAGTATCGGAAGCCTTGTCAAACTTGATATAACCGTAACCGGTCTCAGGTGCATTCGGTGTGATTCCAAGAGTAACAAGGCGCCTTTCACCCTCGCCCCCATCTTCCGCAGTTTCAACCGCTTTCTTAAGGATTTCCGTATATTTATCCTCGTATGCGATCTGATGGTCGCTGGGCAGGACAAGCATAACTGCATCGCCGTATTTTCTGCGCATATATACAGCCCCCAGGCCTATGCCGGGTGCGGTATTCCTTCCCACCGGCTCACATATAACATTTTCCTTCGGAAGCTCCGGCAGCTGCTCATAAACCAGCTGTCTGTATCTCTCATTGGTGGAAACATAGATATCTTCCATATCAACTATAGGCAGGATACGCTCCACAGTATGCCGTATCATCGTCTTGCCGTCTCCTGTAAGGCACAAAAACTGCTTCGGATGGGAAGTCCTGCTTCCCGGCCAGAATCTTTCTCCTTTTCCTCCTGCCAATATCAATGCTGTAGTCTTCATAATTCTTCCTTTCTCCTCGTTGCCCGTGCGGATCTGCCCGACTTTTTCCCCGCATTTTCTGCTCGGGCTGTCTGTCTGCTGTCATAAAGTACTCGTAAATCGTTCACAGGAAACACCACAGGGTATATCCCAAAATCTGTAGGGAATTATATCATATATTTCTGATATGGAAAAACAGCAGCCTGATATGGTAAAATACAGATTGGGTTCCCACAAACCGTTTTTCGGGCATCCGCAAGGAGGTTATTATGATATCTATAGTTGTTCCTACATTCAATGAAAAGGGAAATATCAATCCTCTTCTTGACAGGATTGACAAGGCTCTTCCCGGTATTGATTACGAAGTCATTTTTGTGGATGACAGTAATGATGACACCCCTGAAGTGATAAAGAAGGCTGCTGAAACCAACACGCACGTGGTACTCCATCACAGGGAAAACGAAAAAGGCCTGGCTACTGCGGTCGTTAAAGGCTTTAAGCTCGCCAAAGGAGATTTTGTTGCATGTATGGATGCGGATCTCCAGCACCCGCCCGAAGTTCTCATGGATATGTATGCGGCAATGTTAGCCCACGCAGATATGGCCATTCCCAGCCGTCTTATTCCCGGCGGTTCCGATGGCGGACTCGACATACTCAGAAAGATCATATCCGGCTCTGCCAGATACATTGCAAAGATCATCCTGCCCTGCTTGAGACCCATATCCGATCCCACAAGCGGACTTTTCATGGTAAAAAGGGAACTTCTTGAAGGAGCAGAGCTCAATCCCATAGGCTGGAAGATAATGGTCGAAGTGATCTCACAGTGTAATGTGAAAAAAATCTTGGAGACTCCCTACTCATTCCACGACCGCGAGTCCGGCGAATCCAAGATCTCATTAAAGGTAAGCTTTGAGTTTATCCAGCAACTGTTCAACTTAAGATTCAACGGAAAGAACGACGGAAAGAATATGAAAGTTGCCCGCTGGAGTCCCTCCAAGCTGGCTGAAAAGAAGGCAAAGCTAAAAGCAAAATGATCGTCAGGCGCGCTGCAATCAAAAAATCCGGCAGGCCTGCCGGATTTTTTTACGCTATTAAATAAAACTTTTCAGATATATTCTGCATTCCGCGTATTATCAGTTATTATACGTTTTCAGATTTACAGGCTTCCTGCAAGCTTTATTTCCCTGCTTACCAGAGCAAGATCCGTGGAAACCATTCTCTCTACCATCTGGTCAAAGCTGATCTCACGCTTCCATCCAAGCTTTTCCTCAGCCTTCTTGGGATTTCCAATAAGGAGCTCAACCTCTGCAGGGCGGAAGAAATCGGGATTTACTTTTACGACTACCTTGCCGGTAGCGGTATCCGTTCCTATCTCATCCACTCCCTCGCCTGAAAACTCAACATTCATTCCGACTTTTTCAAATGCTATCTTTGCAAAATCCCTTACTGTCCTGGTCTCACCGGTTGCCACCACATAGTCATCCGGCTCGTCCTGCTGCAGCATGAGGTACATGGCCTTTACATAATCCTTGGAATGTCCCCAGTCACGCTTTGCATTGAGATTCCCAAGCTCCAGGCAGTCCTGGCATCCCAGCTTGATCCTTGCTACGGTATCTGTGATCTTCCTTGTAACAAATTCCTTGCCCCTGCGCTCACCCTCATGGTTGAAGAGGATGCCGTTGCAGGTAAAGAGTCCGAAGCTCTCCCTGTAGTTCTTGGTTATCCAGTAACCGTAAAGCTTGGATACGCCGTACGGGCTGCGGGGATAGAACGGTGTGTTCTCATCCTGGGGTATAGCCTGTACCTTACCGAACATCTCTGATGTGGACGCCTGGTAAAAACGGCACTTGGGATTGATCAGCCTGATAGCCTCGAGCATATTGGTAACACCTACTGCATCTATCTCTGTCGTTGCTATGGGCTGTTCCCAGCTGGTGGCAACAAATGACTGTGCAGCCAGATTATATACTTCATCAGCCTGGGATATGCGCATTGCGTTGATAAGGCTGACAACATCTGTCATATCCGCATAAATGAACTTTATCTTATCCTTTATATGTGCTACATTTCCGTAATCAACAACGGACTTTCTTCTGAGTATTCCATATACGTTATAGCCCTTTGAAAGCAGCAGCTCCGCAAGATACGAGCCGTCCTGTCCGTTGATACCTGTAATCAGTGCATTCTTCATTAAATAATCCTCCTGTTTGTTTGGATGAAAACACTAGATTGTATTTTATCAAAAAAAAACAGATTCTTCCAGCATTATCAAAATATGCGCAGATAGATATGCCTCTTACGATCCCAATATAGGAATGTTTTTATCTCGACAATTCCGCATTTTCCGCAAAACATTTTCCCTTTTCCTCCTAAAATTTAATATAATCGTGAAAAAGTGCACACGCAAAAAACAGGACCGGAGAATTTCCGATCCTGCTCATTTTCCTATGTAAAAAAGATATCACTTCACCGCTTCCCAGCCGTCGATAGTCCGCTCCTTTGAGTCAAAGTTCACCCCTACTTTGATAAGCCTGCGGCTGTCTGCCGCATAGGGCTTTGCATACCCCATATCCTCTATCTGTTTAAGGGCTTCCTCTACGCTTTTATCCCTCTTGAACTCGAATATATATACATAATCATCTGTTTCTACTGTGACATCCGCCCTGCCCTTGGCTGAATGTATCTCCGTCATGGTAAACTGTCCCAGCAGCATGAACACGATATATATCACATTCTGGAAATTCTGCTCGACTATCTTCTCATCAGCAGGATATGGCAGCCTTGCGAAAAGCGCCGTGAAACGGTCACGCAGGCTGTCGGTATCGCCTTTTTCGATATCTATCCCAAAAGCCCGTATATCAAGCGGATTTCCTGTTTTTTCATTATGCAGGAACATCGGTGCCAGACTTTCCAGAAAACCATACCTTACTTCATCATTAGGATAATCCAGCTGATAGCTGCGGTATTTCTTATCGTAATCCTTTATCGTAAGGTAACCTGTCTGATAGAAAAGGGGCACAGGATCGGTATTGTCATACCTGTAATCCGTAAGCACATTTTCATTAGCATACAGTTCTCCTTCCGTAATACACTTCGGATCAAAGGATGATTCTTTCAGCTTATCTATCAGGAATGTAGGCGTTCCGGTGGAGAACCAGTACATACCGAATTCTTTTTTCGAGAAAGCATTCAATATGCTGAAAGGATTATATACCCCCTCTGAACTGTGGCTGAAATGATACCCGTCGTACATCTTTTTTAATCTTGACATACATTCCGCATCATCCGTACCTGCCGACTCTGCAAGCGCTGCTATTTCCGGTCCGAAATTTTCTGTAAGTTCCTTCTCCGTAATGCCGCATATGCTGCTGTAGGCCTTATCCAGTGATATGTCATTCAGCTGGTTTAAGTCGCTGAATATGCTCACCTTGCTGAACTTGGTCACTCCGGTGATAAATACGAATTTTATATACCTGTCATAGCTTTTCAGTGTACTGAAAAAGCCCTTGAATACAGCTTTATTATGTTCGATCCTTTCACTGTCACCGGCCTCCAGCAAAGACTTATCGTATTCATCCACAAGTATGACAGCCTCTTTGCCGGTGATCTTATTTGCTTTCTCCAAAAGGTATCTGAATCTCGCATCCTGCGGTTCCGAGGAGTATTCGGTTCCGTAAATCGATTCCCATCCCTTAAGATGCTCCTCCAGCACTTCCTCTATCGCACCGTCAGCTTT
>DGSK01000040.1 GCA_002393955.1 Lachnospiraceae bacterium UBA4364
ACATATTGTCTAAAGCGACAGCCCCCACAATATTTTGAAAATATTACCCCTTCCTTAACAGTATCTGTCCCCGTGCTGCCAATATAACTACTTGCAATTGACATATACCTAAAAATCTGTTAGTATCTACCCACAAAAGAAGTGAACATTCTGCACTGTGAGATTCCGAGGCAGTGCATCCCTGAGTGGCAATTCAGCCATACATTCACTGACACATAACATGAAATTTTCGCAAGATGATCTGTCAAATCTCTGTGTTTTTATATTCTATCATAGGATTTCGCAGATCAGGAAAGGGGATCCTATGTCAAACAAAGAAGCAAAAACACTTACCACAAAAAACGAAATCTTAAAAAACGCCACTGGGCCAGTCACCATCCGCCTTACTAATGATTACCTTTTTAAAAGACTTCTTCAGGAAAACAGCCAAGTACTGAAGTCACTTATATGCTCCCTGTTGCATTTCTCACCCACTCAGGTTAAAAATGTCACCATCACAAATCCAATTCTTCCAGGTGAGAGTATCACTGACAAAACCGTCATACTCGATGTTAATGTTGTTTTCAACAACAAAAGCCGGATCAATCTCGAAATGCAGGTCGTTAACGAACTTAACTGGCCCGAACGCTCTACTATCTACGCCTGCCGAAATTTTTCCAAGCTAAACAAAGGAAAAAAGTACAGCGTTATAAAACCCGTCTGGCAGATTGGTTTTCTCGACTTTAATCTCTTTCCAGATTCCCCTGCCTTTTACAGTACGTACAAGCTGTGCGATATCAAGAATCATCATATCTTTACCGACAAGCTCACTATCGGTGTAGTTGATCTCACCAGCATCTCGCTTGCAACCCCTGAAGATCAACGCTATAATATCGACAAATGGGCGAAGCTCTTTAAATCACAAACGTGGGAGGATATAAAAATGCTTGCTGCACAGGATATCAACATTAATGCCGCCGCTACAACTCTATATCAGCTCTCCGAAGATGAGCGCATCCAACAGCAATGCGAAGCTCGCGAGGACTATCTGCTGCGTGAGCAGGATCTGGCCGACCGCATTGCCGACCGTGAAAAGACTATCGCCAAGCAGAAGCGTGCTATCGCCGAAAAGGATCAGGCAATTGCTGAAAAGGATCAGGCAATTGCTGAAAAGGATCAGTCTCTTGCCAGCAAAGATGAAGAAATTGCCAGACTCAAGGCTTTGCTTGCTTCAAAAAATCAATAATCAGCCCACATATTCATTTTACGATTATGCGCCTTATCGTAGTCAGCGCTTTATTTTTCTCTAACGTGAGCCCGCAACCATAGATACCTTATATACATTACCACTTTTTTTAGATAATGTAACAGTGCCTGTTACCCATCATCCAATATAGTCTCCATGTCAAACAGGTGCCTTCCGGTTAATCTCTTTTTCTTTACCGGATATGCATCCTTGTTTTTCACATAGTTATTTTCTCATTCTTCTGTTACGCATGGTTATTATTCAATCCTGCCGACAATATCGTTTGTGTAATAGCTCCTGATTAACACGATTCCCACAATATCCCCCGGCTTAAAGACGCCTTTCTGTCCTGTGGCGTAGTTAAAATCATAATTCTCCTTTTGAATCATATATACACCGCAGCCATCTCTTTGGCAATCATCCCATATATCATGTTCTGCAAAAATCAATTCCGGGTACGGGTTTTCGAAGATTTCACGAACGATCCGTGCCCTCTCTTCGTAGTAGCGTCCGTCCGGCATCGTTTTGCCGCCCGCTACATTTTGCATTTTCTCGTCCGCTAATGCCATGTTTTTGTTCTCTTCCATCTTTGCTTCCTCCGTCTTTTCTCCTTACATTTTCGAAGCGTTATTTGCTGATGATCAAAGTATAGCGGTCGTCTTATATGCTGACAACGAATTATGTCTATTCGGTCGTAAGTCATGTCTATGCGGTCATTTGAATCGCTCCGTCACCTATTATGAACCGACTCCTGCAAAAATAGCCTTCCTTGTGATCCGGTTCACGACATCATCATGATTATATGCAAGTTCAATCATGATCTCTATTACTTCGTCAGCTGGTCCAAGGGATTCCACCGATGAAAGCTTTTTAACCTGTGTACTTTACGACTAGTCATAGAATTTGTCGTAATATTCAGCCCAGGTCACTAACTATCTTCTCCATTTCTGCGACAACTATCTGCAATCCGAAAGTTTTTGCATTTTCCTACGTTATAAAATCTTCTTTCGGAAGCACAACATCTCACAGGATAGTGCTGTCAGTATTCCTTATCAACATGGTCTAGTCCGTATGTCTTCATGAATTCCTTAAGGTCATCATTATCCCGGATCAGCATCACCTCATGGAATTCGCCGCCGTTCCTGCTCTTGAAACCGGCAACCTGCTCTCCGGTACATATGGATGCACGTATGACCGGCTTTTCCTTTTCCGGATCGTAATCATACGCAGGCTGGGATTTATTTTCCTTTGAAAAGATGTTAAAAAAACTCATCTTCCTTTATTTCCAAACGCAATTGCAGCTGTAACCTTAAATTTTACTTGTTCTTCTTTATTTCCCAATATCCGCCACGTGCAGCACCATGCCTAATCAAAATACCTCTTTCACGTAATTCCTTAATATTCTTTTCAATCGCTCTTGTAGTCACACCCATAGTTTCAGCTATACTAGCCGCAGAAATATAATTGTTTCTTTCGATTACCCGCAATATGCCCTTCTGAGTTTCATTTATTGACAAATCACCGAATTTCACCGAACTTTCTCCGTCTTTAGTCGATATTTCATCACCATCCTGACGCATCTCCGGTGTTAATGACTTACGATACAAATTCACCCTAAATGACTCCGGCATCTCAACAAATTCCGGTTCTGGCAAGCCGTATTCCCTTGCCGAACTCTGTATCCTCTGAAGTTCGGTCCCCCATGCCTCAATTAGACCAATCTGGCTGAATACATTGGCGATTGCTTTGTTTCTCAGTTTTGAACGTCCCTGTAACGCCTCTTCAAATGTAAGTCCGTTATAAAGTCCTCCCGGCGATGTAACTTCCAATCGGTCATCATAAAGAGCTACCTGTACGCAGGATTCATCTGTCATAAGTCGGTGACAATGTGCATTTATGATCATCTCCCTGATAGCTTTTACCGGAAGTTCATACTCTTCATCAGCATCATCAAAACCATAACTGTCATCCAGATACGAATAATCTCCCGGTATTATATATTCCTTTGATTTATACAGCTCTACAACAACACCGGCATCAACAAGCCCTATCAGCTTTTCCAGGCCATCCTTTGAAAAGCTGCCGGCAGACTGAAACACCAGCTGCTTCTGCAATCCCTCATCCATAAGGTTCGTCAGATCCGCAATATTCTCAGCAGGAAACACCAGTTTCTGCTCTATCGCCTTCCTTGCGATCCAGTTCACGACATCCTCATGATTATAGGCTAAATCAATCATGACCTCTGTTACTTCGTCAGCTGGTCCAGGGGATTCTAGAGATGAAAGCTTTTTTATTTGAGTGCTCTCCGACCAGTCATAGAATTTGTCATAGTATTCAGTCCATGTCACTAATGATTACCCCTGATTTGAAGAATCCTACTCAGCAGCTACTTCATTTCTTGTCCCCTGGTATAATTATCCGTCGGCTCCTTGTCCCACTGCACGCCTTTTCCGGTACTTATGCAGGTTATAGTTCCCTGGATATCTGTTCTAAATAACGCACAGCCATTTTTCTTTGCCCACTCCAACGGCTCACCATGCGGATGACCATGACGGTTATAAAGTTCGCATGATACAACCATGAAATCGGGACTGACACTGTTCAAAAATCCATCATTATTACACCCTGACTGTGCACTTCCATGATGTGCCGCCTTATAAACATTCGCCTTAACGTTATATCCAGCCTTTATTATATTATCAGTTTCTTCACCTGGAGCATCACCCATAAAAAGAAATGAATCTGATCCGTTAGTCACTTTTAAAACTATGCTGTATGAATTACTATCCGTGTACTGTATGCCTTCATCAACAATCGGTCCAATCACTTCATACTTTGCCGTCCCAAAATTAATTGTTTCTCCTGCCTTGAGATAATATATCGGAACATTAAATTTTCCAGCGGTCTCCATAACAAGTCCAAAAGTGCCCGTTGGTTTCTCGTAATCCGACATATATAATGCAGATACTTTATAATCCTGCATAAGATTAACCGAACCCTGTATATGATCAGCATCATTATGCGAAAGGATTATCGCATCTATAGTCTCTATATCATACTGATTGAGTACAGTTTCTATTTTATCAACAGAATCTTTTGGTCCAGTATCAATCATCATAACAGAACCCTTATCCTGTATAAGAATAGCATCCCCCTGACCGACATCAATAAATGTAACTATGAACTCCCCTTTACTGGGCGTTTCTGTTGCCGTTGCAGTAGGTGATTTTGTTGGATCTGGTGTATTGGTTGGAGTTGGAGCCACTGTCGGCGTTGGTGTAGATGCTGTGGTCTGTGTAGAAGTAGGTGTAGCGGTTTGTGCGGGATTTTCATTGACAGTTTCTACTGCTGAATTGCTCTCAGTGTCCAGAGCCTGATTCCTATTATCATCAGCAATTTCACTATTAGGGTAAGATTCTCCCTCATTTGAAATCGTGTAATCAATATCCGCATCTGTCGATTGTACAGGAACTGCGTTATAATCAACATTTCCAGAACTGTAATCGTTTATTACCTGATCATGATTTTCAACAGTACTTTCCGCAAGCCTATTCTCATTACCAGAAACAGAATCCGGATGCTTCCTTCCATCAATCCAAAATGCAAGTACCACTCCGAGTATGACTACTCCGAGAATAGCAGACACTACCGCAAATATCTTTTTATCATCTTGGCTCATTATTATCTATTTACCGAAATGCATTTAGCCTCTTATCATCCCGCAGGAATCAGGGTTATAACAAAGCCTGTCCATATCTGGCTATCGTATCCTCTGAATCTCTTCCAGAAATCTTTTTTCCTGTAGCATTTTCTATTGCATCTAATAAAGCCTTAGCTCGAAGAATAATGTGTGTTTCAAAATCATCATTTCTCATGCTATTAACATCTAAATAGTGAGTCAGTAAAAATCCATTCAAATCTAATGGTGTAACTTTACCAGCATTCTCAATCTTTTCCAGATATTTACTTGGTGCTACACCACCTATTTCACGATTTGTTCTATATGTTATAGGAGTTTTGTTTATTACTGAATTCCACTTTGCTTTATCATACCCCTGTTTCTCACAGTATGCCTTCGGAAAAATATGATGTATATCTGGATTTTCTGACTTATAAACGGCAAAATCCATCTCCAATCCGCTAATAAAATCCTTTGCATGGTTTTGTAATATCAAAGCCATCAAGCCCTTATATGCTGCACTCTGCCTGGTCTGTAAAGAAAGAAGTCTGGTAGGACTAAAAAAGCAGTCAGCTATAGTCTTGGGTATATACTCTTCATCATCCACCCATTTCATAACATCATTAATATCATTTACAAATCTTGTCGTATTTGCACCACCATAGAGTTCACCAAAAACACCGCACCAGTACCAACGCTTTATTTTTTCTCTCACAGTCGCCACTGTTAGCTTATGTTGTTCTTCAAGCAGGGTACACAATGCTGCCATTGGAACTAATTGCGTTGAATACGGAAGGTTATCCACAGAAAATATTCTCTCTTCTTCAAGTATTTTTTCCGTTGCAACGAACCCCTTTGACAACGCATCCGCATATTTCTTATACACTTCTAAAGGAAGTGATAAAACATCTTTTTTCTTAGCACTTACAGTACCTTCTCCTTCGTCATGAACCCTTTTATATGTATATAAAAGCGTCAAGGATGTCAAAAAATCCGTTGCTGAAACGTCCTTCAACAGGGAATTATCAAAATATTTTTCTTTTCTGGTTCTCCAGTCACTTCTCAAATCAAAATCATCCATAGCAAAAATAGCTGTTACCAGTTCAAAAACAGTAAGTGCCACACCCCCGGTATTAACATTTTCAAATACCTGGCATACCGCTTCCTTAGGTGTATCCTTTTCAAGGTAAATCACTGGCATCTTGTATTGCATTGTCACCATAACAACCCTGCTATAGAATTCAGTAAATTGTTGTATGACAGAAGGATCGTATTTGTAGAATGCATAATATTCATTTTGCCATTTTTGAGCATCTATATGGTTCAAAATAATATTAAGCGGAAATAATTTCTGTTCAAATTCTTTTTCTCTTGTCGTTAGATCCAATTCTATTTTCTTTCCAAAATTTGATGTTATCATCAAATTTTCTGGAATAGATATAATTGCGTCCAGTCGGTCCTCGTAGGAGTCTAATGCCTTTTCTATACTGATATAATAATGTCTCTTAATCGGTTCACCTTTAGTGGTAGTTGTACTCACAGCGTCTTTTGTAACTAATGCCGAATAAATGGAAGTGAGTCTTTGCTGACCGTCAAGAATTAGGTTATCAGGGATAACATCATCCGATATTTTTGAACCTTCAAGCCCGTGATACTTGAATCGAACATTTTCATTGCCGTAGTTTAAAAACATAGCGGCTCCAACCGGAAAATTATTCGTAATACTAGCTATAAGTCCCCTTATCCTATCATCATCCCAAACCCAGCCACGCTGAAAATCAGGAAGCTGAATCTTACCTTTGTCAGCCCATTTCATTAAATCAGTAATTTGCTCATCATTTGTGTACATATAACTACCCTCTCTTAGTTCTTACTGAAAAGGATTTCCCGTTTCACAATATATTATCCCAAAGGCTATTTTTTTCCTTCGCCAAACTCCTTGTCCAGCACTTCCTGTAGCGTACCTTCCTTTGCATACGGCAGAGCATCTATCTGGCGGAAATTATGCGTAAGCTCATCCGTATTATCAGCAAATCCTAGGATATAGCTAGTTGCTATCTTGTATATGATTTCAGTCGGTGCAAGACCATAAACCTGCTTTTCAAAGATATGCTTAAGTCTTTCCTTATCATCTGGGAATTCCTTTTTCATCTTCTCGCTTTGATACAGCCGCTTTACGATTTCAGTAATGTATAATCCAGACTTCATATAAAGGTCTATGAAAGTCTTGTCCTTATCATCAAAGCATCCCGGATTTTCTTCTTCGAGCATATCTACCATACGCTTTACCACATCCTTCGGTGTAAAAATCTGGTTGGTCTTCTGGGGCGGAATATAGTCAAAAATATCTTCTACGCTCTTCTCATCAAAGTAGTCCGCAAGTTTTTTCTTAAGTGCAAGGAACTCTTTTACTGAATCGTCAAATACTACCGGATCAAAAAGATTTCCATCAAAATGCTTTGTCTCACCAGACTCCTTCTCAACATAATCGCCTCCATCCCTAAGGAACTTGAACTGTTCAAGAGTAATGCTTGTCACTTCAAGAAATACTTTTCCGGGGATCACATTGTCAAATGTAGCAAGAGTCACACTGTCATCACCATATGCCATCAGAAATGAAGGTATAGTCCTTGAGAATCCTCTAAGATGATCCCTTATGCCATCTTCTATCTCTGTCTTCATTCTTTCTTTTTTCTTGGTCTCTACTGTGCGGACAGTTGTCTGGGCAGATGTATCCACAAAATCCTTTACGGCTGTTTCAAGCTCACTCTCAAAACTTTCAACCAGTGTCTTCTTTTTTTCTTCAAACTCTTTTTCTATATCTTCAGTGGTTCTGCCGGTCTCATGGCGGTTCTGCATTTCCACTTTTCGCTCGTTCTCAAGTATATTCTGATTTCTCTGGAAATTTCCGTTCAGCTTGTTAAGCATCCTGTCTGCTTCAGCATTCAGTTTATTCTCTATCTGACGCTTATCGGATGTCCTCATATCTGCCCCATAGGTATTCTGGGCCACTTCAACAACACCCTTGACAGTCTTTTCTTTCAGGAATGACTTAAGCCTATCTATCGCCTTTGCAGAATCATCCGGTTGTTCTTCAATTTGAGCTATGCTATTTGCCACCGCTACGGACATCTCAACATCAAATACCTTCTCCCCGAATACATCCAATGTCCTTCCTATGACATAATCCTCTGGAAGTTCCACCTCTCCATTATCATTAAGGGACAGGTCATCCTTTACTTCCTGCGTGAGATTTATCTTACCAGCCGGTTCCTCTATAGCTTCAAACTGCTCTATGATATCCAGCACTTCCTTCGGTGCTGAAAACACATTGCTAATGTTCTGAAAAAGGAAATTGCTCATAAATCCCCGACGAACAACCTCAACAGAACGGATTTTCCTAGGTATAGCCAGCACTTCTCTTGCGTCAAGCTCTACCAGTTCGCCGTTCTCGTCTTCACCGATAACAGGGAAGAAATTAAGAAGTGTCATGATGTTGGCTTCCCTCTCATCTGCAGTTCCTCCACCAGTTGCAGTTGACGGATTCAGGTTATTCGCAAACTGTTCAAATATGGTAAGCGTCCTGGCTGGATCAAAGTCAAAAACATATGCATTTTCTTTTCTCCAGGATTCGTTGCCACGCTGGAAAAGGCAGGGGTTCTGTGCCCTGAAAGCAGCCTGCATATACAATGCAGGTGATTTCACATTGCTAAGCATAAGAACGGCAGTCCATTCGGGAACAGTGATTCCAGTTGTAAGCTGTCCGACTGACAAAGTTATGGTCTTCTCATGATTTGCGATTGCATCAACCACTTTGTCATAAGACTTCATATTCTCGTCATCGTCATCAATCTTTCCGTCACCGGCCGCCAGAACTATCTCATAGTCCTTGAATACTGGATGTTCTTTCAGTTTCTTTGCCAGCAGCCTTGCACTCTCTACCCTGTCGAGAAGCCAGAATGTATGTTTCAGCTCATTACGTAATTCTTCTGTTGAAAACGGAAATTTCTTTTGAAGCGTAAGTGCATCCAGGAATTTATCAACTGACGAGTTATACTTAAACTTGCCGTTTTCGGTGGCAAAAAATTCATTAAGGTCAAACGCATATTCTTCTGTCTCACCGTTGATCTCAATACCCTGCTTAAGCTCATCACGAATAATTTCTGACATTTGGTACGTATAAAGGCTGAGCCTTGGAAGAACCGCATAGGGATTTTCTTCAAGACTATCCACGTCCCACTCTTCCTTTTCCTTCTGCTCATCAGCATATGTCCAGTTAAATATGGCATTATCCGCAAATTTGCTGTTTGCCAGAGCCTTAAAAGGTGTTCCGGACAGGTGCAGAGTGAAATCACGCTTGATATTATCAAAAGCAATATCAGTCTTGTATGTATCCACACCCTCATGTGCCTCGTCAATTACCAGCACATCCCATATAAGGTTACTTACTTCTTTCAGCTTATCTATGGCAGTAGCTTTATCGCTGAAATATATTGATCCCTTAAGATCCTGCAATGATACAAATTCTATAAGCCCCAGCTGTGCGACATATCCCATAGCAACCAGCGAAGGATCCTTCTTTCTGGCTTCCTTTTCCCTTTCATACTGTGCATAGCTCATTACTAACGGCTTATCCTTTATGCCATCAACATTGCTGACAAAAGCATATCCAGAAATTTTACCCAAGTATGTTTCGTAATCCGAATACCATGAATTTGCTATTGCAGGCCTGTTCGTCACAATAAGCACCTTCTGGGCCTTTATTCTCTTTATAAAATCATAAACAGAAAGCGTCTTGCCGAACCTCGGTTTCGCATTCCAAAGAAACTCACCATTCTTATTATCGTTTCTGTAAGCAACAGTCTGGCTTACCGCAATATCCTGTTCTTTCCTTAAGGTATATGAAGATATTTCATGAATATCGCCCCCGACACCTCGGTTGGAACGAAATTCAAAGAATCTCATCTTTGAATCATTCGGACTAATATGGAACCATTCATTCTTATCGTCTTTATCAAAATATTCGTTGCCTTCGTCCTGTGGCTGCTTTACACCATTTCGGCGAAGATACGAATGGAACTGCTTATCGGTAAATGTATCACCGCTGCCATCATCAAATATGGCATTACCAGTCCATTCCTTTTTAACCTTGACTCCGACAGTATGTGACTGCTGTGCTATTCGCTTATCAACATCCTGCTCTGTATAACCTATCTTGATATATCCGTCATGGTATGTAATCCCCGGAGTAGTATATGCATATATCATTGGCACAACTTTTTTTGCTGACTGAATATTAGGTTTATTCATATTATTTCTCCCCTAATTTATCTCAAATTATCTATAGTACTTTTAATATATTTTACTTCCTCAGTAGAAAACCCTATTAATTTGAATAACTGTTCATCAATGTCATTGTTAAAATCAATTATTCCATTATCAAATTTATAATCAACGATGTCGGGAACTAAAAGTCCTAAAGATGTTAATGCTTCATCAGTCATTAAAAAAGCAAATCTAATAACATATGATTTTACATAACTATAAAAGTTCTGTGCTTCCTCTAATGATTTAAATGATCTTAATCCCACACGAGCGCGGCCATATGCAGAATGGTTATCTATGATTTCTAACTGGTTGTCTCTTTTTTGTCCACCAGCATTTGCACTAGACACAACAACTTGGTATTCATCAATATACTCTGGGTTATGTTTAATTACACTTCTATCTACAATATACCATTTAGCTCTTCCCGCCTTTCCCGCCTTGTCATTTGTAAACAATTTTATTTCTTTTTTATAGTTTATCTTTGATGATGTTTCATATAGTCTTACCGCTGCAGGATTCTTTTCAACAAAATCGCTTTCAACGCCAAACAAAGAACGTGGAAGAATCGCTTCATGTAAAAAATTAATATTTTTATCTTTTACAAATTTTTTTATCTTTTTTGTTATCAATAAATCATTTGGATTCAATGGCAATAAATCATCACCTGGATTATCTACGGTTACTGTCTTAATGTATCCATCTTTTTTATATGTATATCTAAAACCTTTTTCTTTTTTATCCTGTTTTTTCGTTACAATAGTTATTCCATCTGCTAAATCCGCCGCATTTCCAAATACTTCCTTAGCTATAGGATAAAACTCTACCAATGATAATTTTGGATCATTTATTTGTTCCTTTCCAAACTGCTTTAGCCCTTTCCCTGATTGATGCATCCACCTTACTCCAGGATATATCAAAACAGAACTATCCCCTGCAATCTCATCAGCTTCTATCTGAAAGTAATGAAATATATTCTTTCTCGGAGCCTGTCCATTTGTTTCGGAAGTATTCTCTGACTCCTCTTGGTATGGTGGATTTCCTATAACAAAATCAAACTTCATCAAAATCATCCTCGTTTCTTTATGAAATATATAATCAGTTACTGTTCTCTATTAATTATTCTCTATTAATTATTCTCTCTAAATATGCCGCAATAATCTTCCAGTGCCTTGCCTTTTCTTTAACTACCCACTCTAAATATTCAGGATCCTCATCACTAACAACCCCCAACGTTTTTCCACTATATTTTCCATAATCTATAACATATTCTTTATGCTCTTCTAATGACTTGTATGTATAGATATCAGCAATAATCGAATCAGTGTTTTCTAAACACTCATTATTAATTTTAGAAAACCATTCTTTAAAGCTTTCCCTAGTATATTTAGTCTTTTTCTCCTTTATAATTCCATTTTCGTTTATGTCTTGAACCTCAATCAATAACACTTCATCTTCCGACTTTGTTCCTTTTTTTGCATAATTTACAAGATATAGAGTAGCATTAAGATCAAGCTTAGCTCTCCATAATGAAAGAAACTTATTCATATTCTTATTCCAATATCTGTTAGGATGACTGGTATAAGGAGAAACCGCTTGCCTTTCTTCACATAATAGATACTCAAATATAATATATCCTTTGATTGGATGTTTCTGCAAACGATCAAAATTAACAGCAGCCGTATGATTTTCTCCTAACATTTCCTTAGCAAAATTAAAACCACTTTCATCATCATGTCCGAGTGTTTTACTTGCACTCTGATCATTTCCTATAGTTTCCGCACTCATTTTCTCTTCCCCCTAATATTATTAAATGTCATCGATTCGTTACTTCTCCAATCATATATCTTGCAGTCCATTTCTTCCTGTTCAGTATCATTTATTTCCTGCATATAATCGAAAAAAGTTATCTGGTGATACTCTTCTTTCGGCTTTCCGAACGGAACCGTTCCGGTTATTCCATCCATCTGCCAAATATTCCATACTATTATATCTGTTATCTTTTTTAGTTCTGCCTCTGTCGGAACCCTGCCCCACCTATCCTGCATATAATCCACAAAAGTGATAAGCAAATTTATACGAGCAATAAGCAGGTTATCACCCTGAAATTCGTAACCATACACACTTTGAAAAGCCCGATACGTCCACTTAAGCCATTCCTTTTCACCCTGGGTATTTTCGTTTACAACACGCATTTTTCTATCAAGAATGCCTATGCGTCGTTTTATAGGTAATGGGTCAGCGGTAGTCGCATCATAACGTGATACTATATACGGAGCTTCTCCGCAAGTTATTTCAATTCGCTTAGAATCAACATATACTTGCCAGTCTTTTTCCTTATCAAATGCCACTGGTTCTTCAGTCGGTTCCCAAGTCTGTCCATTCTCTACGTTGAAAACATTTTCCCGACCAAACCACTCTGTATCACAGTGATTGTTCATCTTATTGCATATCCATGACGGAGTGAATACTTCAGCCTTTCTTCTGGTACGTTCATTCTGTTCTTCAAGAGATTTTGCTACGCGCGGCTGAATGATATCGCTACCAAAGAATTTAAGCAGACTTTCCGTGATCTGCTCAGTTTCTGCTATATCACGGCCTTTAATGGTATATGCACTCGTGGCAAGGATTATATTTTTTCCGGTAGTCTTATCCTTTATAAGCAGCTTTAATACATTAGCAACAGGATAGGATTCTATATCTATAAGTTTGTTCATTTATGGCACCATTTCCACTTATTTTTAACAATTAAAAACACGTATTATTATACCAAATTTTGGAACTTACAGACATATGCTATCCTTGTATTTCCCTATGCTAAATCCCCCTATCAACCTCACATAAGCTCACACACCGCACCTCTATCAGTAACATAAAGAACCCTTCCCTTTGCCTTTTTCTTAAAGCTATCATATATACGTCCGGCACTTCTGCTTTCGCCCAGTACTGTGCGTGTACTGTTCGCAACATGTCCTATCGTGCCCAGGCCTTTAAGCTCTACTTTGATTGCCTCTTTGTCGTATGCATTGTCCGGCTCCTTACGCAGCTTAACCTTCATCCCAAGCTTCAGGAAACTGCTTCCGAAATAGTAGTTCATGCCTGTAATTGTGAAATATACATTCTTCATCTTTTTTCCTCCTTAGATTGTGCTATAATGACGCTAAATAAAGTATTCTAATGTCAAAAATCAGGTTTTTTCAGTCCTCCAAACTCAAGCTGTTGTCCGTCATTTATCCCTATTGTAGCAAATGACTTATCCTATAAAAATGGGAAACAGGCGTTCGTGAGGTTTTGGTTTGGTTTCGCATAATAAAAAAAACGGCTATGGGATTTCTCTCATAACCGTCTTAACAGATTCGGGTTTGTATCCTACTTTCTTTCCCCAAACAGCTTCCTCTTCCGCTCCACCATGGCCTCTAAGTCCGATAAATACAGGCTTACATCCTTGTGGGTGTCGCACCGCTCGATGAGACCGGAGCCGTCCTTGTGGACTCTCTTGCTCACGGTGCCGACGCCGATTGCCACTATGGACTGCACTTCCTCCATGATCAGGATGTTGTAGAGGCCATACTTTCCATCAAGTGCAAAACCAGTATTTTCAAGGCTTCCTGCCATATTTTTCTGTCGGTATAGATAGTACGGCTTCATACCAAGAGCCGCTGCAGTCTCATGGGCCTTTAGCATTGCCTTGTCTGCATCCAGTCCTTTTATGGCGCCATGCTCTGCTATCCACTGTTTCATTCTGGAGGCCCGCTTTACTGCCAGCGAGTGGGCAGTGATGCTGTCAGGCTTAAACTCAGCGATTTCATCAAAGCTTCTTTCCACATCAGAAAGAGTCTCACCGGGAAGCCCCAGAATCATGTCCATATTTATATTGTCAAAGCCTGCATCCCTCGCCTCGCTGAAAGCCCGTCTTATATCCTCCGTAGTATGACGTCTTCCGATAAGCTGCAGGGTTTCTTCCTTCATGGTCTGGGGATTTACGGATATCCTGGTCACGCCGTACTTTTTCATCACATTTAGTTTCCCCGGTGTGATAGAGTCCGGACGTCCTGCCTCCACCGTAAATTCTTTAAGAGCCTTTATATCCACACATTCATCTATATAGCTGAGCAGGACTTCAAGGCTCTGTTCATCTAATGATGTAGGAGTGCCGCCACCAACATAAACAGTATCCGGTTCCTTCCCCTTCATATAGATCCGCATCTGCTCCATTTCATATTTCAGAGCATCCAGATATGACCTAACCCTGTCTGAATATGCATCAATGGGAAACGCGGTAAAAGAGCAGTACAGGCATCTGGAGGGACAGAATGGTATACCTATGTACAGGCTGTATCCGTCATCATTTATAAAGGGCTTAAGTATGCTGCCTTCAAGAGCTGCAATCCTTATCCCCAGTTCTGCTTTTTCATCGGATACCCGGTACCTTTCATACAGATCTTGTTTTACCCGCTGTATATCAGCCTTAGGTACCTCAATTGTCTTACCTGTAGAATCTGCATTTTGCCCTGATATCTCCTCAGCTTCACTGCCATCATCAGCATTCTGCCCGGATGGATATGCTGTAGCAGATGTTCCGGCCAGCATCCCCATGATGAGCTTTGTGGGTCTTACCCCCGTAAGCGCTCCCCAGGGAAGAGTGCGTCCGGTATACTCTGACAGCGTGTCATACAAAAAGAGCTTCCACTGCCTCTTTACGGCAGTAAGCTCTTCTTCAGCAGTTTTAAAAACAAATAATGCATCCCTTGCAATTATCTCACCGGAAACAAAACGGATAAAACCCCTTTCACTCTTTTCCTGCGATAACGAAGCGAAAATTGTGTCAGCAGAACCATCTGCGTCCATTTCTCCGCTTTCGCTTTCTGAATCTTCTATGACAACCTTTATCCCCTGCTCGGGATAAAATGATGTAACCATCGCATAAACATCATATTCATTCTCTTCTCTGTTTATCTTTAATGTAAGCATCCTGTCCTTCCCGCATAAGCATCTTTACTCTATCATTACTATATGCAAAACGGATTGTATTTCTTTTCATGTCCTATGGTGGTATCACCGTTATGCCCCGGATAAACTATCGTCTCATCCGGCAGCACAAAAAGTCTCTCCTTTACGCTTCTTACGAGGGTACTCATACTTCCGGTAGGGAAATCAGAACGCCCTACGGATTCCTCGAAAAGAGTATCGCCGGAAAAAAGAACACCGGCAGACTTAAAATAAAAACAGCACCCTCCGACGGTATGTCCCGGAGTTGCTATTACCTGACAGGAAAAGCCGTCCTTTTCCTCATCACTTATTTCCATTCCGTCTTTACTGAAGGTCAGCCACTGTCCGTCGCTTACGTATCCATCCGGCTTGAATGTGATTGGTTCCCCGCAAAAGCCCAGGGATACATTCTGAGACGGATTCATGATCAGATCCTTTTCCTTATCAAGGCAGTAAGCTTTTGCACCGGTCTTTTCACAGAGAGCCGCCGCCCCGGTCATATGATCGAAATGCCCGTGTGTCAGAAGCACCGCTGCCAGCTTTATTCCCATCTCTCCAAGCTTGTCAGCTATGAAGTCTCCCCTGTCTGCGGGATCGATAAATACTCCCGTACCGTTACTGTCATAAATGCAGTAACAGTTGGTTCCTACCATTCCAAGCGTCATGCCCGTTATTTTGTAATCTGCACTGTTCATTCGTCACCCCCCTCAATTGCCTTTTCTACTCAGGCCTCTTAACATCTATTACGCTCTTTGTATTTCTAAGCTTTGTTGCGATCATGCTCACTTCATCACGGCTGGATACCTCAAAGGAGATATTCATGGTGGCCATCCCTCTGGCATTTGTCTTAGTGGTAAGCGCCTGTATATCAATGTCGCTGTCAGACATAACCCTGGAAATATCCGCCAGCAGCCCCGAACGGTTCTCCGCATACACAAGAAGCTCTACCATATACCTGCTGCCCGGTGATGTAGCCGCATCAAGCTCCCACTCAGCCTCTACCAGTCTCTCCATTTCATTCTCGGGAATGGTAAGTATGTTTACGCAGTCCTTCCTGTGAATGGTCACGCCGCGTCCTCTCGTCACATAGCCGATGATATCATCCCCCGGAAGAGGCGTACAGCATTTGGGAAATCTTATGGCTACATTCCCCGCGCCTTTTACTATTATGCTGTTGCCTGCAATGGAGCCCGATCTGCGTGTTACGCCGGCTTTCTGCTCCTTTTCGCCGATTTCCTCCAGGATATCCTCGTCTGACGGAACATTCCTTTTATCATAGCCGCTGACTTCTATCAGCTTATTGACGATCTGCCCTTCCTTCAGTGCACCGTGACCGATGGCAGCCAGGATATTGTCCCAGTCCTTGAAGCCGTATTTTTTCAGAAGATGCGCTTCATACTCAGGCTTGAGCAGGTCTGAAGCTTCTATGTTCCTGGACTTAAAATAAGTCTGGAGCATATCCCTGCCCTTTTCTATATTTTCTTCCTTGAATTCATTTCTGAACCACTGGGAGATCTTGGTCTTGGCCTGAGTGGACTTAACGATATTCAGCCAGTCCCTGCTGGGTCCCCTGGCATTGGCCGACTGCATGATCTCTATCACATCGCCGTTTTTTATCTCGTAATTAATGGTCACCAGCTTGCCGTTTACCCTGGCTCCCATCATATGGTTTCCTATGTCGGAATGTATGCTGTATGCAAAATCTATAGGGGTGGAACCTGCCGGAAGATTCTTTACATCACCTGTAGGCGTAAAGCAGTAAACACTGTCCGAAAACAGGTTCAGGTCGTTTTTCAGCAGGCTCATGAACTCCTTGCTGTCGCCCATGTCTTTCTGCCATTCAAGTATCTGCTGCAGCCAGTTGAGCTTTTCCTCTTCCTGCAGCTCCGGCTTCTTCCCGTCAGAAGACTCCTTATATTTCCAGTGAGCTGCGATACCGTATTCCGCAGTACGGTGCATCTCGTATGTACGTATCTGGATTTCGAAAGGCACACCGTTTGTACCTGCAAGGGTGGTATGCAGAGACTGGTACATATTAGCTTTCGGAACAGCAATGTAGTCCTTGAACCTTCCCGGTATGGGCTTGTACATTTCATGTATCACGCCAAGGGCAGCATAGCAGTCCCTTACGCTGGCAACGATTATCCGCACCGCAAAGAGATCGTATATCTGATCCAGAGTCTTATTCTGGTTTTTCATTTTTTTGTAGATACTGAAGAAATGCTTGGCCCTTCCGTCGATCTTGGCAGATATGCCCGCATCACTTATATGCTTCGTGACCTCATTAACTATTTCCTGAACCACTCTCTCACGTTCAGACTTTCTCTCCGCTATCATCACGGACAGCCTGTGGTAAAAATCCGGCTCAAGATACTTAAGGCAGAGATCTTCCAGCTCGACTTTGATCTTGGAAATACCGAGACGCTGTGCTATGGGAGCATAGATATCAAGGGTTTCTCGTGCGATCTCCTTCTGCTTTTCAGGAGTATGGTATGAAAGCGTCCTCATATTATGCAGACGGTCCGCAAGCTTTATCATGATGACGCGTATGTCCCTTGCCATTGCAAGAAACATCTTTCTTAGATTTCTCGCCTGCAGTTCCACTTTATCTGAGCTGTACTGGATCTGTGAGAGCTTGGTCACACCGTCAACAAGGAAAGCGACTTCCTCACCGAAGCTTTCCGTAAGCTCTTCTTTGGTCATGACGGTGTCTTCCACCACATCATGAAGAAGACCTGCCGCTATGGTCTCTTTGTCCATTTCCATTTCGGCAAGTATTATTCCCACACACAGGGGATGGATTATGTACGGTTCTCCGGATTTTCTTTTCTGATCTTTATGAAAACGGCATGCCGTCTCATATGCCTTCTGAATAAGTGAAATATCTTCTGAAGGGTGATACTTTCTGACTCTGTCCGTCAGCTCACGGTACAGTTCCTCAGGGCTCTGGAATTCTTTTATATTCTCTATGCGGCCATAGTCAATGACAACAGGAGCCGCAGCTGCCTGTTTTTCCTCAGACACTGCAGGCGAAAAAGACGCAGTATCGATCTCCTCTATAGCATTTTCTCCATTTTCTACCTTTGCCTTCAATGATCCGTCCAGCCTCATAACAATCATCGTTACCGCACTGCATGACACCGCTCATGTGGTATCATGCGTTATTTATCTCAGTCCCCTGAATATCTTACTGCAGAATACAGCTTATATCCTTCGAGCTTCTCCCTGCCTTTAAGGTCAGGCAGCTCCACCAGTACAACCACTGCTGCCACCTCAGCTCCCAGAGACTCCACCAGTTTGATCATAGCCTCGGTGGTTCCACCGGTTGCGATCAGGTCGTCAACGATCAGCACCCTGTCGCCCTTTTTCACGCTGTCCTTATGCATCTCAATGGTTGCCTGTCCGTATTCCAGGTCATAGCTCATCTCAACAGTCTCTGCCGGAAGCTTGCCCTTCTTCCTGATGAGCACAAAAGGCTTCCCCTCCTTGTAGGCAAGAGGTGCGCCAAAGATAAATCCCCTCGACTCAGCGCCTGCTACCACGTCATACTCAACATCCGATGCCATCTCAGCCATAGTGTCTATGGCAAGCTTAAGGCCGTCAGCATTGCCTATGAGTGTGGTGATATCCCTGAACTGTATCCCGGCGCTGGGGAAATCAGGAATAGTCCTGACATATGATTTTAACTTCTCTTCATTCTGAAAATTGTCAGCCATGAGACACCTCTTTCTTTTAATTTACTTATTCTGAAACGTCCAACTACTTACTAAGGAACTTCATAAAGTTTTCTTTATTCTCCATTGCCGTAGTGGTAGGCCTTCCCAGGTCATCCCTTGCCCCCACCTGGCATTTTACCTCTATGAGGCTGAGCGCACCTGCCTCCTTTGCCTTTTTAAGCTCTGCATCAAGGCTGTCAAAATCCGAAACACTCACGGCATTCGGATAACCGCAGGCCTTCGCCACAGCAACCACATCCACGGAGGAAGCGGCGGTAGGCATACCACCTACAGTCTCGTGTGCCTCATTATTGATCACGATATGTACAAGATTCTTCGGTGCAAATTTTCCGACTACTGCCATTGCACCCATGTGCATAAGCATCGCACCGTCTCCGTCTATGCACCATACCCTTTTGTCCGGCTTGTTCACAGCTACACCCAGGGCTATGGATGAACAGTGTCCCATGGAACCTACTGTCAGGAAATCCCTGCCGTGCTCACCGTCGCCTGCAGTCCTGTTTTCAAAAAGCTCCCTGCTGATCTTGCCGGTGGTGGAAACTATCGGATCATCACCGCTTACTGCCGTGATGTGTGCGATTGCTTCCTCCCTGTTCATGGTATAATCATTCTTATAATCCACTTTTCCGTCATAGGAAAGGGCGCCCTTCTTTATGATAAAGGCCACCTGCCTGCCTGCTGCCAGGTCTTTTTCAAAATCCTTCATGGCAGCCCTCAGACTCTCTTCCGTACATTCCTTGTCTATAACGAATGTCCTGACATCCATATCTTCCATAAGCTTAACAGTTACTATGCCCTGATAGATATGCTGCGGCTCGTCATGCACTCCGGGCTCACCCCTCCAGCCTATCACGAAGATCATAGGGATACCGTATACTTTGTCATTAAGAAGCGACGCAAGGGGATTGATGATATTGCCTTCGCCGCTGTTCTGCATATATACAACAGGAACTTTGCCTGTAGCCAGATGGTAGCCTGCTGCCAGTGCAGCCGCATTGCCCTCGTTGGCTGCGATCACATGCCGTGCGGCATCTATACCGTACCTGTCCATCAGGAAATTGCACAGTGCCTTCAGCTGGCTGTCCGGAACACCTGCATAAAATTCCGCGCCCAGTATCTCAGTTAATTTTTCTGCTGTCATTTTTTCCCTTTCTGCCGCAACCATGCGGGGCTGTTATATAATTCAGAAATTCATCGTTCTGCATCCCACCGACTACATGTGGGAAGTTTATATTAATTTTCTTTGCTCCAATCCGGATCAACCGCTGCCAATTCATCTATGGAGTCAATCTCCGTTATGGCTCCCTCCGCTATGGGATGAACCGTCAGGTCCAGCTTATCCAGATTGTCATTCACCACATCATCCCAGAAAAGCTCCTCATATCCGCCTTTTTCATAGGCCTCATAAATGGCTTTCTTTAATATTTCAGCATCCGATGCTTTAAACCATGATATGCCCACCATGTTGTACACATCACTGCCGCCCTTCCCTACTCTGGTAATACGCCCTGCGGCATCCTGCTCAAATACCCAGTCATCGGACCGGCCCTCAACCATCCTGCCGAAATAACAGGAGTGCTCTAAATCTGACATAAACACGGCAGGGTCCGGGATATAGAGGTCAGCCTCGCATATAAATGTATCCGTATCTCCCAGTGCGCCTGCATCACAGGCAGCCTTTACGGAAGATATATTGTTTACGGTTTCATACTCCGTATTTCTAAGCACTGTCAGGACTATTCCCTTTTCAGGATCGGAATACTCCTTTTCCATCACTTCGAACTGTTCGCTCTTATATCCGGTGACAACAAATATTTTTTTCACGCCCCTCGCTATAAGCCCCTGTATAACGGTATCTATCATTCTTTTCCCGTGCACCTTTACAAGAGGCTTTGCGATCCTTTCTGTAAGGGGACGCATCCGGGATCCAAGTCCCGCTGCCATCAGTATGGCGGTTTCTTCAGCCATTTTGTCCCTCCCCGGAACATAATCCTTATATTCTCTGCCACCGCCCGTGATCCGGAGCGGTTAGCATTATTACAGTTCGTCGATCAGGGTGATGATATCCTTAAACGGCATAAGCTTGGAATCAACCTCCAGCGCCCTATGGTTCTTAAGTATATCCTCTGCTGTAGATACCATAACAGGGAAAGCAGCCCTCATGAGCTGATTTGCGTAGATCACGATGTTTACGCCATGCTCAGCCAGTACTTCTTCCGTTACGGAATTGAATGAAGTAGGCACTACAACTATAGGTGTATGCTTATCCGAACTCCTGAACTTATCGCAGAACTCAAATATCTCTGCAGGATCCTTTTTCCTGGAATGAATCATGATGGCATCAGCTCCCGCATCCCTGAAGGCGAATGCTCTGGTAAGCGCATCATCCATGCCCTGCTCAAGGATCAGGCTCTCGATACGGGCGATTATCATGAAATCATCCGTAAGGCTCACCTTCTTGCCTGCTGCTATCTTTGCGGAGAAATTATCTATGCTGTCCTGAGTCTGTACGACTTCGTTACCGAATAATGAATTTTTCTTAAGTCCTATCTTATCCTCGATTATGACTGCAGATACGCCCACTCTCTCGAGGGTACGTACATTATATACAAAATGCTCAGCAAGTCCGCCGGTGTCTCCGTCAAGGATTATGGGCTTGGTGGTAACCTCAAGGATATCATCGATAGTCCTTAAACGGCTGGTCATATCCACAAGCTCTATGTCAGGCTTGCCTCTGTCGGTACTGTCACAGAGTGAGCTTACCCACATGCCGTCAAACTGGTCCAGCCTGCCCTCGCTCTCAACCACAGTCTTCTCACAGATAAGGCCGGTAAGTCCGCTGTGAGCTTCCATTATCCTTACCACAGGACGCATATCTATAAGCTGTCTGAGTCTTCCTCTTCTGTACTCAGGCATAGCCTGCTTTTCCCTGAGCTGTCTGTCGATCTTCTTCACAGTCTCATTATATGTATAGGGAATCTCCACAAGAGCCTCATCAGGATTCATTCCCGCAGCCTTGATAAGTGCGATGACGTTTTCCCTTATGGTTCTTTCCGGGCCTGACTTCCAGTTATCCCCGTGTACGATATAGTCGGGATGAACCTTTTCAAACACATCACTGTAGTTCATATTTTCCTGGACTATTACATCATCCACTTCAGGAATTGCTTTATACAGTGCGATCCTGTCCTCAATACTTAGAATGGGAAATTTATTGTACCGTATGGACTCCTCTATGCTGAGGGCACCTACCACAACCCTTCCCAGCTTTTTAGCCTCCCTAATTATATTCAGGTGGCCTTCATGTATGACATCGGTAGTAAAACATGTATAAACTGTTTTCATTTATCTCTCTCCTTCTGCCGTATCATTTTCCGTGCCTGTCTTTGCTTCTTCCTTTTTCTTCTTTTTTCCGGATTTCTTTTTGGCCATCTCTGCCTCGAGCTCGGCAGCCTTCTTCTTCGCCTCTTCCTCAAGAATGGCTTCCTTTTTAATCATATAGTCAGCGATATGCTCTCCGGCAGATCCGATATTTACCCAGGTCTCGGAGCGCGCCGTATCTCTTGCATTGCTGTCGGAAGCGGAAGCAAGAGCCTTGTCTATTATCTCTTTCACATTTCCAATATCTTCTTTCTTAAGGGCGGTTCCCAGCTCGGCCAGCTTCTTTATCATCCAGGGCTCATCCTCAAGCCAGCAGCAGTCATACACATCCTTATTGTAGCCGGCTCCGGTATCCGTATAGATAAGAGGCTTGTCAAATACAAGCGTATAGTCATAGATGACACCAGAGAAGTCCGAGATCATTATGTCGGAATTCTTAAGCACATTGAAATTGTCGTTATCAAAATTCCAATGGAAATCATCACTATCCGGATACTCTGCCATCAGCTTATCCATAAGCGACTTTTCCGCAGTCATGGACTGGGGATGGGGACGGACTATTATGTTGTAGCCGGTATTCTTAAGAGCAGTGAGCATCTCAGGGCCGAGAGTCGTAAGCAGTCCGCTGGGTCCCCATGCCGGTGCCACCAAAACGGTGGGCTTTTTGGTATCCTTCTTTTCCCTGTTATCGGAAGCTTCGCCCTTTGCCTTCTCGCTGTCAAGGCGCTCCTTCATGCCATCCAGATAAGGTATGCCCGCCTGCGGAAGCTCCTTTGCGGGAATGCCTCGCAGTTCCTCAAGCTTGCGGATCTCATCCTCCATAAACTCGCCTGAAAGAAAAACCGCATCGTAAAAATCAAGACCGAACATCCTGTACATCACAGGATCGCCTGCGGCATGAAGCACATGCACATACCAGTCCACATTTTTGGAGCGCTTCCACTGGTACACATCAAGTCCCGGGGTGGTGGACAGGAGCACATTTGCTTTGGCAAGGTTAAGTCTTGCAAATGCCTTATTCCCCTCACCTATGAATTCTGCTTTTATGTATTCGTACTTTTCCTCAAGTGCAGGATCGTCAGGAGATGCGGTCCAGTACACAACTTCCGTCTTTCTTTTTTCAAAAGCGTCGCAGATAGGCTTGAAGGTATTCCAGTATCTTTTCGAGTCGGAAAATATCAGATAAGGAACCTTCTCTGCCATCTCCTTTTGCGCACGACCTCCGCTCATGGCGAACTTAAGATTAAGTATCAGTTTCTGAGCAAAGAAGACAAGCGTAGCAAACACGCCTATGAGTACTGAAAAGAGCATGCTTCCCGTTCCGGGATCGATATAAAGTAACATTTTGACTTATCCTTTCTCTAAATCGCAGATCTGATCAAATATGGCTTTGACGCTCAGATTCGTATATCCGCAAAATTTTCAGTTATATTTTACCGGCACTTTTATGCCGTACTCCGCAAGAGCTTCTTTGAATACTTCCCAGAAAGCTTCGATATCGGGAGCATCGATCGCACCAAGGGCACAGAGCCTGAAGGTTCCTTTACCCTGCATCTTTCCGGGATAGATAGTGAAACCCCTTTCATAGCAGTAATCGTGGATCTTCTCAAAATCCCAGTTTTCATCATCGGGATAGATAAGTGCAGCCACAAGCCCGGACTGTATCTCCCTGGGAAGGAGTTCCTTAAATCCCAGCTCGTCAGCACCTTTTCTGATCGCTGCCATAATACGCTGATGCCTCTCCCACTTAGCCTGCTCACCCTCCTCGAAATATTCGATAAGAGCCTGCTTAGCGGCATAAATGGTCTGTACCGGCGGCGTGAAATTCATCTCACCGGTCTCTTCGAAATAAGCGTACTGCCTGTAAAGATTGCAGTAGTAAGAGTGCTTGGGAAAATCCTTTGACTTTTCAATGATATCCCTGCGTCCGATGATATATGAAAGGCCGGTCATTCCCATTATGCCCTTCTGGGCGGAAGCCATGCAGAAATCCACATTGTCTTCATATACATTTATGGGGATCATTGCATAGGATGATGTGGTATCCGTTATAAGAAAAGCACCGTATTTATGTGCCAGCTCACCGGCTTTCCTGATGGGACCCAGCAGACCGCTTCCGGTCTCGTGGTGTGTCATATAAACATAGCCGATATTGTTTTCTTTTCTAAGCAGCTCCTCAAGTGCGTCCATATCCGGCAGCGCATCATAAGGCTGGTCCAGGATGACGTGAGGCATGCCGTAGTATTCAAGCACATCACAGGCTCTTGCCGAATAGGATCCGTTCCTTACCACGAGAGCTTTCTTACCCTCTTCCAGAAGTGAATTGAGCGCTATATCTATGCATATGGTGCCTGATCCGCAGAAAAGCACCGCCGTATACTCCTTAGTATCGCCATGCACGATCTTTACCAGGTCGTCACGCATGGGCGCCATTATCCTGGCGAATTCTTTTTCCCTGGGACAGATATCCGGCACGATCTGCGCATATTTCACGCTGTCCGTAGTAGTGGACGGTCCCGGATTCAAAAGCACATTTCTTTTTACCTTGTTTTCAGACATAGAAAATACCTCTCTACTGTATCACCGGCTGTATTGCTTAAGCTTTTTACGATTTTCTCACAAAACCGCATACTATTATAACAGATTCCTACAATAAAGGGGTAAAAAAATCCCCCGGATGTTTCTATCCGGGGGATCCGTTAGTTTGACTTAAGCAGTTTTACCCTGCGCCGCTTATTAGTAGCCCATTCCGGGTGCTCCGCCTGCAGGCATTGCAGGTGCGGGTTCCTTGATGTTTGCTACTGCTGACTCTGTGGTAAGAAGAGTGCTTGCTACACTTGTAGCATTCTGAAGAGCAGATCTGGTAACCTTAGCAGGATCAAGGATGCCTGCAGATATCATATCTACATACTCTTCATTGAGTGCATCGAAGCCTATGCCGGCTTTGGACTCTTTTACTTTGTTTACGATAACGCTTCCGTCAAGACCTGCATTCTCAGCTATGTAATACAGAGGAGCTTCGAGAGCCTTCTGTACGATCTGTGCACCTGTCTTAATGTCTCCCTCAAGAGAATCAACCAGCTTTGCAACAGCCTTGCTTGCATGGATGTATGCAGATCCGCCGCCGAAGATAACACCTTCCTCTACGGCAGCCCTTGTAGCTGCAAGAGCATCTTCCATACGAAGCTTTGCTTCCTTCATCTCAGCCTCTGTAGCTGCACCTACACGGATAACGCCTACGCCGCCGGAAAGCTTTGCAAGACGCTCCTGAAGCTTTTCCTTATCAAAATCGGATGTTGTAGCCTCCATCTGAGCCTGGATCTGAGCGATACGCTCTTTGATCTTCTTCTGGCTGCCTGCACCGTCTACGATAGTTGTGTTGTCCTTTGTAACCTTTACGCTCTTAGCACGGCCGAGCTGCTCCATTGTAACTTCCTTAAGGTCAAGACCAAGCTCATCACTGATCACTTCGCCATTTGTAAGGATCGCGATATCCTTGAGCATCTCTTTTCTTCTGTCGCCATATCCGGGAGCCTTAACAGCTACTACATTGAATGTACCGCGGAGCTTGTTAACGATCAGTGTGGTAAGAGCCTCACCCTCGATATCCTCAGCGATGATCAGAAGCCTTGCGCCGCTCTGAACGATCTGCTCAAGAAGAGGAAGGAGATCCTGGATATTTGAAATCTTCTTATCTGTGATGAGTACATAGGGATCGGAAAGTGTAGCTTCCATCTTCTCCATATCTGTGCACATATAAGCTGAGAGATATCCTCTGTCGAACTGCATACCTTCTACAAGGTCGATCTCTGTCTGCATGGTCTTGCTTTCCTCAATGGTGATGACACCGTTCTTGGAAACCTTCTCCATAGCGTCTGCAACCATCTCGCCCACTTCATCATCACCTGCGGAGATAGCGGCAACTCTTGCGATCTGCTCCTTGCCCTTAACCTTTGTGCTCATCTTCTTGATGGACTCAACTGCACAGTCAGTAGCCTGCTTCATACCTTTTCTGAGGATGATGGGGTTAGCACCTGCTGCCAGGTTCTTCATTCCCTCATGTATCATAGCCTGAGCAAGAACGGTAGCTGTTGTGGTTCCATCACCTGCTACGTCATTTGTCTTTGTAGCAACTTCCTTAACCAGCTGTGCACCCATGTTCTCGAACTCATCCTCAAGCTCGATCTCTTTTGCAATGGTAACACCGTCATTTGTAATGAGAGGTGTGCCGTAGCTCTTGTCAAGTACAACGTTTCTTCCCTTAGGTCCAAGCGTTACCCTAACTGTATCGGCAAGCTTGTCTACACCGGCACCCAGTGCCTCACGTGCTTCTGCACCGTATTTAATGTCTTTAGCCATTTTTCTTTCCTCCTGAAAATTTTCTCAAACAATAATCTTCTGTAACTATTCAGAACCCTTCGCAGTTACTTATTTTACGATAGCAAGGATGTCGCTCTGCTTAACGATGATATACTCCTTGCCGTCAAGCTTGACATCGGTTCCCGAATACTTTGAATAGATGACCTCGTCACCCTTCTTTACTTCCATCTTTACTTCTTCAGTGCCGGGGCCTACAGCTATAACCTTAGCCTGCTGGGGCTTCTCCTTGCTCTGACCGGGCAGAACGATGCCGGACTTTGTTGTCTCTTCAGCCTCGAGCTGCTCGAGTACTACTCTGTCACCTAAAGGTACTAATTTCATGACACATGCCTCCTTATGATTTCATTTTTCTTTCGCTCTTTAGTTTGTTAGCACTCATTTTGTTTGAGTGCTAACTACAAGAGATAATATAATTCTTTTTTCCCTTTAATTTCAATGGGCGATTTGTCCAAAACTGACAAGCAGTTTTTGTGCGTTTTTATATTTCGTATAAACTCATTTTTCCTTTGATAATAGCTCCCCTTAGTGTTATCATATCTATGTATGGTAGAAAAAAACAAAACATCTGATAACTTTAAGCATTACGTAAATGCTCTGATGACAGGGAATTCTTATTTTTCGGGAGAGCTTATCTATAAGTACTCCCTTTATGTGTTAGGTTTTATCCATGTCATCATTTCTATTCTTATGCTCATCTGCCAGTCGTACAAGCTGATGATCGCAAACATCGTGGTATGCATCGTCATCTATACGATCGCTCCCAAACTCGTAAAAAAGGGACAGCTCCTTTCTGTACTTTTAGGCGGTATTTCCGAAGTCATACTTATGACCACCGCATCCATTTTAACTATCGGCTGGGAAGCGGGATTTCAGTGTTTCCTTTTTTCCGCTATCACGGGTGCATTCTATTTTCCCTTTATCATCAAGGGCTCAAAAAGGAATATTCTCTCGCTGGCGCTTTCAGTACTGCTGATAGTGGCATTTTTCTTCAATTATCTGTTAAGCTCCATGCTTAACCCTTTTGAGCCTTTATCCGAAGGTCTGACGACTTTGCTCTTTGTTATCAACTCACTGGTAGCGCTGGCTCTGATGGTAGGATTTTCCTTCCTGTTCGTATGGGAGCTTCTCAGCAAGCAGAGAATACTCGAGCTTCAGAATGAACAGCTTGATGAACTGGCACACAAGGATCCACTCACCCATCTGTACAACCGCCGCAGCATGAATAAGAAAATGGATGAGCGCATGCTCGAGCTCAAGAAGACCGGTAAAAGATTTACCCTGGTGCTTGGAGACATAGACGATTTCAAACATGTCAACGATACCTTCGGTCATGATGCAGGTGACCTGGTGCTTACCTCTGTCGCTGAGATCATTTCCCGCAACGTTGGTTCACAGGATGTGGTATGCCGCTGGGGCGGTGAAGAAATACTCATCATGATGAGTGATTCCCTGGAAAGCGGCCTGCTCACAGTCGAAAAGATACGCAAGGCCGTTGAGGAACACGTATGCGAAAGCGAAACCGGTGATGTAAAAGTCACCATGACTTTTGGTGCCGCTGAATCGATCCCCGGCTTCACCATAGAACATCTGATACAGCAAGCGGACGACAAGCTCTACTACGGCAAGCGCAACGGCAAGAACCAGGTAGTATCCAAGCTTCCTGAGGATTACGTTCCCAACAGGACTTAACCTGCGCTGTTCTTTTTGTCTATATGACAAATACATAAGCCCCGTTCGTGTATATTCCTTGTTATATTTATATATTGAAAAAAGAACGTTTTTATGCGAAACTGTTATGGTTCGTGTGAAAACTATTTTTATTTTTAAGGAGTCATAAAATGATAGAAGCAAGTAACGTTACATACCGAGTCGGAAAGAAGGCTCTTTTCGAGGATGTAAATATCAAATTCACTGAAGGGAACTGTTACGGTCTGATCGGAGCAAACGGCGCCGGAAAATCCACATTCTTAAAGATCCTTTCCGGGGATCTGGAAACCTCCAAGGGTGAAATAATCATAACCCCGGGTCAGCGTATGTCAGTGCTTGAACAGGACCAT
This sequence comes from Lachnospiraceae bacterium UBA4364, assembly GCA_002393955.1. Lineage (GTDB taxonomy): Bacteria > Bacillota > Clostridia > Lachnospirales > Lachnospiraceae > NK4A136. The sequence continues at coordinate 28,774 of DGSK01000040.1, forward strand.
TTCAAATATGATGACCAGACGGTCCTCGATACTGTCATAGGCGGCAACCAGAGACTCTTTGAGATAATGAAAGAAAAGGATGCCATCTATGCAAAGGAAGATTTCTCCGATGAGGACGGAATCCGGGCCAGCGAGCTTGAGGGCGAATTTGCGGAAATGAACGGCTGGGAAGCCGAATCCGATGCCGCCACTCTCTTAAACGGGCTCGGAATAGACACTGACCTCCACTACTCCGTAATGAAAGACCTTAACGGAAGCGAAAAGGTGAAGGTCCTGCTCGCAAGAGCGCTTTTCGGTAACCCCGACATACTGCTCCTGGACGAGCCTACCAACCATCTGGACCTGGATGCCATCGAATGGCTTGAGGAGTTCCTTATCAACTTTGAAAATACCGTGATCGTGGTCAGCCACGACCGATATTTCTTAAATAAGGTCTGCACCCAGACAGCAGATATCGACTATGGCAAGATACAGCTCTATGCCGGAAACTATGATTTCTGGTATGAGTCCAGCCAGCTTCTCATCAGACAGATGAAAGAAGCAAACAAGAAAAAAGAAGAAAAGATCAAGGAACTGCAGGAATTCATTTCCCGCTTCTCCGCAAATGCTTCCAAATCAAAGCAGGCTACATCCCGTAAGCGTGCCCTTGAAAAGATACAGCTGGACGAGATCAAGCCTTCCAGCAGGAAATATCCCTATATCGATTTCCGTCCCGACAGAGAGATCGGTAACGAAGTACTTATCGTTGAGGACATCTGCCTTAAGGGCGAGGACGGCACACAGCTTCTAGATCATATCTCATTTACAATGGGACATGATGACAAGATTGCTTTCGTAGGTTCCAATGAGCAGGCAAAAACAGCTCTCTTTAAGATCCTTATGGGTGAGATCGAGCCTGATTCCGGCACATACAAATGGGGCGTAACCACTTCACAGGCTTACTTCCCCAAGGATAATACAAAGGAATTCAACAACGATTACACCATAACAGAGTGGCTTATGGGCTACTCTCCCGTAAAGGATGTGACTTATGTAAGAGGATTCCTCGGACGTATGCTCTTCCCCGGTGAAGATGGCGTTAAGAAAGTCAAGGTTCTCTCCGGAGGCGAGAAGGTAAGATGCCTGCTTTCAAAGATGATGATCAGCGGAGCCAACTGCCTGATTTTTGACGAGCCTACAAACCATCTGGATATGGAGTCCATCAGCTCGCTCAACGAAGGTGTTATGAAATTTAAGGGCGTTGTGCTCTTCGCCTGCCACGACCACCAGTTCACACAGACATCAGCTAACCGCATCATAGAGATACTGCCTGATGGTACAATGATCGACAAGATCACTACATACGACGAATACCTGGCAAACGATGAAATGGCAAGGAAGCGCACCGTATACAAGGCACAGATAGAAGACGACGAGAACTGACGGATAACGAAGCTGGCTTCCGTCACATTACAGAGGATTGCAAATGGCAAAGAAGATCATACATCTGGATCTGGATAACACACTGCTTAATTCAGACAAGATAATAACTCCCCGTACCTATGAAGCCCTGGAGCACTGGGCTTCCAAAGGGAATCTTATTGCCATTAATTCCGGCCGTCCCATGACCAGCGTGGAAGATACGATCAGAGAGCTTTCACTGGACAGATTTGAAACCTATGCGGTTGCTTTCAACGGAGCATGGATAAGGGACACCTCCGGCAGGGACATACTGAAAAAAACCATAAGCCTTGATGACGTCCGTACTATTGCATCCATAGCAAAAGAAATGGGTATACATGTTCAGACTTATAACCTGACGCACATACTCACTTCTGCCCTGGATGATGAGCTCTGCCGCTATACACACACGGTGCATCTCCCTTTCAGGGTACTAGATAACTTTCCGGAGGGCGTTACAGAAGCACCATGCAAAGTACTCTGCATAAAGGTTTTCGATGAGTATGCCATACAGGCACACGAAAGACGCATAGAGCTTTTCCCGGATACGATCGATAAAGGAAATGAATTCACACCTCCATCGGGAGAAACCTCCCTGGCTGAGCTTGCAGAACTGGGAAAACGTATAGAGAAAGCCTGCGAAGGACGTGTCTCATGCTTAAAATCCACCCCCTGCTATCTTGAGTCTTTTCCTTCAGATGCAGGCAAAGGACTCGCCATCACAGAACTGGCAGATTTACTGAATATTCCCATAGAAAACACTTTCGCTGCCGGTGATGCCCAGAACGACATCTCCATGATAGAAGCAGCCGGCACCGGCATAGCAATGCTGAATGCGGAAGACGAGGTCAAGGCAGCTGCGGATGTAGTAACAGCCTCCGACCACGACCACGACGGGCTGGCAGAATTGCTGTTTAAGTATGCCTGATTCAACCTATATCTGATTAATTCAAAACTACCCACTTTTTATTTACTGTAAAAAAAGAACGACGACTCGCAGAGTTTGCGGACCGATGCAACGCTCCGTGAAACTAACTGCCAACTGTGCCTATGCGTCCGTCACATGCGAGCCAACAAAAACCGTTGTCTCGCAGCCCTGTACCGGACGCTGAGGCACACTAGGCAGTGGATTTTCCCGGAGCTAAAACCGCATCGTGACCGTCCGCAAACAGCTGCGAGTGTCGTTCTAATTTAGTCTGTGAAAGGGAAGTATAATTTATGCAACCGTAAGGTTAACTCCCGATAACAGAGTATCATGCGTTAACTATCAGGTATCTTCCGTCACCTATGGGAAATACTTCCTCTATTTCTGCGATATCGTCCTTGCCCATGTCAGTGACATCCATGCCTGCTTCATCCAGATATTCGAGTACCTCTTCGGGACTGTCTACTACCTCGGCAAACACTTCCTCAAGGAAGCCTTCTGCCTCATCCCTGGTTTCAGCCACGGGCTCCGAAAAAAGCTTCAGCTGGTCCCTTAAAAATACTTCCAGTACAAGATCGTCAAACATTTTACACCTCCGAAATCAAAATATTGATCAACTATAATTATTATATTTCGCTGCCCAGCACTTCCATAAGATGTGTGACCGGCAGGCCTACTACGTTATCGAAGTCGCCGTCATATCCGCTTATGTATTTTGCAAAATCTCCCTGGATTGCATAAGCCCCTGCCTTGTCATCGCCCTCGCCGCCATCGACATAGGCTTTTACGGCTGCATCATCCATAGGAACCACATGCACTGCCGTACAGTCCGCAAAACATATCTCCCGCTCTATGCTCCTGTCCCCTGCTGACAGGTACAAAACCTGCACCCCGGTCCAGACGTGATGGTCCCTGCCCTGAAGGGCCCGAATCATAGCCTCTGACTCTTTTCTGTCGGCAGGCTTTCCTAGGATCTTGTCATCTAAAACTACAATTGTATCCGCAGATATCACACATATATGTTTTATGATATTATTTTGCACTGTCGCGCAATCGTCTGTTTTAGAGAATTCCGCAGCTTCTGCCGGATCTTTCTTCAGCAGTTTCGCAACCGCGTGCCCCTTCCTTCCTGCAAGGAGCTTTACGATTTCTTCCGGCTTAAGTCCTTCCGGATAATCCTCATCAACATCAGATACAAGCACCCGGTATTTCAGTCCCGCCCGGGCTAACAGTTCCTTTCTTCGGGGCGAGCCTGATGCAAGGATATATTCCGTATCATTCTTCATTATCGTTTACCCTTCTCTCACTGCTCTCTATGGGAATAAAACGCCTGCCGTCGGTCTTTGAAACAGAAGATGACTTCGCATATTCCCTTGCCTGCTTTACGAAATCCATCTGACAGCAGTATCTTGAATCATCCTGAGGCACAGCCTTCACGTAACGCTCATCCGGCATCAGTTCATGTTTTTTCACATTATCCATAAACTGTTCATCCAGTATACGCATCACCCTTTCCTTCAGCCTGTGGTCATCCACCGGGAACATTATTTCCACCCTTCGCTCCAGGTTCCTGGGCATCCAGTCCGCACTGGCAAGATAAACCTCCGGATCACAGTCATTATCAAAGACAAAAGCCCTTCCATGCTCCAGATAGTCACCGACTATGGAATATACTTTTATATTCTCACTCACATTCGGGATCGCTACTTTGAGGCAGCATATCCCTCTTACTAACAGCTTTATCGGCACACCTGCAGATGACGCCTCATACAGGGCAGCAATCACATCAGGATCGCAAAGGGAATTCATCTTTGCCTTTATTCCGCAGCTCCTGCCGGCCCTTGCATTTTCGGTCTCACGCTTTATAAGCTTTAAAAGCCTCTTTTTAAGCCATAGCGGCGCTACAGCAAGCCTGTTCCAGCTAAGAGGCTCCGAGTAGCCCGACAGCATATTAAATACCGCTGTTGCATCCTCTCCTACAGGCTCCGCACAGGTAAAAAGGCCGAAATCCGTATAAAGCTTTGCGGTCGAGTCATTATAATTGCCGGTTGCCAGATGTACATAGCGGCGTATGCCGTCTTCCTCGCGCCTTACCACCAGGCAGATCTTACAGTGCGTCTTAAGTCCCACCAGTCCGTATATTACGTGGCAGCCTGCTTTCTCAAGCATCCTGGCCCAGACTATGTTGTTCTCCTCATCAAAACGTGCCTTAAGCTCTACAAGTACAGTTACCTGCTTTCCGTTCTCCGCAGCCTGAGCCAAAGCCTTTACTATTGGCGAATTGCCGCTCACTCTGTACAGGGTCTGCTTTATGGCCAGTACATCGGGATCCGTAGCGGCGCTTCTTACAAATCTCACCACAGGTTCAAAGGACTGATAAGGATGATGGAGCAGGATATCTCCCTTTCTGATATCCTCAAAGATATCCGTTCCTGCAGGTATCTCCGGCACATCGCTGGGTATATTGCCCCTGTTCTTAAATTCATCAAAGCCTTCCATCCCATAGACTTTCATCAGGAAAGTCAGATCCAACGGTCCGTCTATCTCATAAATGTCCTCGCCTGTAACACGAAGTTCTTTTTTTAATATATCAAGGAGTTTCTTGTCTATGCCCTTCTCGGTTTCAAGCCGGATAACTTCTCCCCACTGTCTTCTCTTTATCTGCTTCTCTATCTCCATCAGCAGGTCTTCTGCTTCCTCTTCCTCGATGTCCAGATCAGCATTACGCATTATCCGGAAAGGAGATGCACATACGACAGTGTAATTCAGGAAAAGCTTAGAGATATTTCTCTCTATTATCTCTTCCAGACGGATGATGTACTTGCGGCCCTCCTTATTCGGCGGCAGCTCCACTATCCTGGGAAGTCCGCCGGGAACCTGGACTATGGCAAAGTCCATCTGCATCTTATCTTTCTTTTTCTTTTTTTCTATATCATCAGTCACATCCACTCCGGAAAGAATGGCTTTTGAATAAGACTTTGCATTACGGTACGCCTCAAGTCCCGTTCCCTCTTTCCTTGCAATGAGAGCCCCTATATTCAGGGACTTATTTTTTATCAGGGGAAACGGCCTGGATGCATCGACCGCCATAGGGGTAAGCACAGGATATACATTATCCTCAAAATACCTGTCTGCGAATTCTGCCTGCTTCGAAGTCATTTCCTCGTGATGCTCCAGCAGGACCATCCCCACACCGCAGGCGGCATCCGCCAGACCGTTGTAACACTCATACTGCATGTCAACAAACTCGTGCATCGCAGGATAAAGCATGGCAAGCTGCTCATCAGCCTTCATGCCTGCTATGTCCGTCTTTTTGTATCCTGCATGGACCATGTCCTTAAGCGAAGCTATCCTTACCATAAGGAATTCATCCAGGTTTGAAGCTGTTATGCTGAGAAATTTCATCCGCTCAAATAACGGTATAGCCTCATCCCTTGCTTCTGACAGGCATCTTTCATTGAACCTCAGCCAGGACCTCTCCCGGTTTGTAAAATACTCGTAATTATGATAATCCATAATTTCACACCTCTCTGTATTAACCCCTTACTAACCCCTAATGCATTATATCTAAAACTTCTCACTTATTTTTCATCCTGTACAATTTCGGATGCACACCATAAACTTCCTCGAAAAATCCGGAACGCTTATCAAATCGCTCCTGCTCATAAAGCATATCCTTTTTTGCATCAACATAAATCCGAAGCTCATCTTTTTCAAGGGCCGCGTCGATCTTTTTGATCTTTTCTCCCTTGCCCTTATCAAGGGCATTTGCAAGCTGCAGTATGGCCGTAAGCTTGGCGATGGTCAGATACGATCGTCTGTCCACGCCTATCCTGCCTGACATCTCCGGATAGTATTCGAAGGGTCCGTGATTATACTTGACCACAGACGCCACGATTATACGCTCATTGTGTGACAGCCCGATTATCTCGGTATTTGCTATTATGGCGAAGGAACATTCCCCAACATTTGTCATATTGATAAACTTACCGCAGTCCTGCAGGATAGCTGCCAGTCTGAGCAGCAGTCTTTCACGCCTGCCCATGCCATGCACGGACTTCATTCCGTCAAATATGGAAAGGGCAGCCTTTTCAACTGCTTCGGCATGTTTTGTGCTGCTCTGGTAGCGCTTTCCAACGGTCTGTGCGCTGTCCAGGATATCATCCTCAAAGTCATGCGCTATTCTGGTGAGCTTTTTTTTCTCGGCGTATTCGTAAGCTATACCATCACACAGTTCTGCCCCCGTAGCCCATATGGTATCGACCTCGAAATTCTCGGCAACTCTTTTTATTATTGCCGTCGAAAGCCTGAAAAGAGCGATCTTTTCTTCCGGAAGCTCCATATCATTTTCCAGTTCTTCGTCACGTCTTAATAGAAGGCCCTCGGCAAAATCCATAAACCCTGCCGTAGATATGCTTCCTTCAGCACTTACACCGTCTACTATATGGTGAAACCTGGGAGACAGGTACTCATCCATTATTATAAGATTTTTAACATCACGGTCCTTGAGGAAAACCTTGTGGAAGGTCTTTATCTGGGAGCCTATCATCTCATCTAAAAGATCCTCAGTCTGAGTAGACCTGGGTCTTATCTCCTGCAGTCTTTCGTGAAGCCTGAGCACGCCAAGCTTTAAAGCCTGCGTCTGCACCAGCCTGTCCTTATCGAAAAGGGAAATCTGTATGCTGCCTCCGCCTATATCCACTATGGCAGTGCTCTTCTCTATTATCCTGTCAAAGAGCTTTCCTTTTGCCGCGATAGCTTTGTAGTCTAAGAAGCGCTGTTCAGAATTGCTCAACACCTCTACTTCAAGCCCGGTACGGCTCCTTATCTGCTCCAGTATGATGGCAGTATTTTCCGTCTCCCGCAGAGCACTGGTACCGTATGCCTTGTAGTCGCTTACCTCATACTCCCGCATTATCTCTTTGAATTTATTTACGGTACTGAAAAGCTCCTCCATCTTTTCATAGCTGATCTTTTTCCTGACATAACTGTCATTACCGAGAGCCAGCCTGTGCTTTACGGAATTGATGCACTTTATGCCGTTTTTCTGTGAAATCTCAAATATCTTGAGCCCCATTTCAAAACTGCCCACATCAATGGCCGCAAAAGTCCTCACCTTTTTATTTTTTTCAGACATTCTTAATCCCCCGTAAGTGATCGATAAACTGAGCTGCCGTCCTTCCGGAAAAACCGCTTCGGCTCAGCGCCCATCTGGACGCCTGCAGATGCAGTTCCTTTTCTTCCATACTGATACCGTAGCGTAGCGCAAGGGTATCCACTATTTCATAATACTCGTCCTGAGCCGGGGCTCCGAAATACAGGCTCAGCCCGAATCTTGCATAAAGCGATAGCTTCTCCTGCACAGTCTCGGCTGAATGCTTGTCATTTTCCCCTTCTTCCCTGTCGGTGTAATTCTCCCTCACAAGATGACGTCTGTTGGAAGTAGCATATATCAGCACATTGTCAGGACGGCTCTCGAGCCCGCCCTCAAGCACAGCCTTAAGATACTTATACTCTACCTCAAACTCCTCGAATGAAAGGTCATCCATATATATTATAAAATGATAATTCCTGTTTTTCAGTGTGTCTATCAGGGAATTGATCTCACGGTACTGATGCTTGTAGACCTCTATCATCCTGAGTCCATCCTTATAATACTCATTCAGGATTGCCCTTATGCTTGAGGATTTTCCGGTACCTGCATCACCATAGAGCAGACAGTTATTCGCACTGCGACCCATCAGGAAATTCTCTGTATTCTCCCTTAGTGCAGCCTTCTGGAATTCACACCCTACCAGGTCATCCAGACCGGTGACTGCTATGTTGTAGATGGGATAGATTTCCACATCGTATCCCATATCCTTTGCATTTACCCTGAAGGCCTTGTGCAGACCGAACTTCCCTAAGCCATAGGATCCATAAAAATCCTCAAGTACCGATCGCATTGCATATGCGGTGTCCGCTCCCGCAAGTTCCACTGCTAATCTGTTTATTGTATCCTGTATCACGGGATTATACTTTATTCCGTTTAAGGATCTGCCGCCACGATCTTTTATACTATAGTCTTTTATAAGCGACCTTAAGCCTTCCGGAACTGTATCAGACAGATATTCATCAATATCAAGAGCAAACAGTTCAAAAAATTTCTCCATATCAGGCGAAGCAGCTTTCCAAAGACTCTCCGGTGCATACCGCCTCTCACAGGCTATTGTGTACGCATTCTCGTCGTATACCAGAGCTTCCGTAAGCAGTCTGTGCCAAAGATCCCCCTCAAATCCTGCAAAAGATGCCGTCTCAAAAAGCCTCGAAAACACTTCCATATAAAGTGTTTTATCTCCTGTCTCTGCTATCCGTCCTGGAAGATCCAAAATATCTTCTATAAGTTTTACCTCTGCCGTATTCCTGTAAAAAATAAATCTGCTCATAATTTAATATTCCTTCTCGCCTTCTCTAAATTCTCACCGGGATGGTTCTCCCTGAAGTAAACATTACCAGCAAGATAATCCGTATAATACCTCATTCCCAGAATAAACCGTATCCTGCGGCAATTCAATATCAACAGTTCAACCGTATCATCCGTTAATGCTGCATCTCTGCCAGCTTCATAGCCTTCAATAAAACGGCTGATATTTTCCTCAGCATTACCGATACCGAGTGAACGGAGGCAGTCCGCCATATCATCAAAACACGAGCCGTCCGTCAGTGTATCCAGATCAATAAAACCTGTTACCTTTCCGTTATTAAATATCATATTGCCGATCTTGGCATCACCGTGAATAATATTTCCTCCTGGGACGGTTATCCTTTTAAACTCCTCATAACGGTGGGAAATGATACTGTCGAGCTCTCTGTCACGGGGACGCGGGGACTGATCCTGCATGCGATACTCCCGGTAGTAGTGATCCAAATCGTGAAGATGCCTGAATATACCTTTAATACTTCCTTTTGGGCACTCCATAAGCATCCTGTGCAGTCTGCCTAATCCCATACCTGCTTCCATAGGATCCGGCTTTGTATCACCATTATATACATCCCCCTGTATGTAATGGTATAAGCGCCAGATCCTGCCGGCATCGTCGACAGAAAAGTACTTCTTTTCCCTGTTTTCTATCCACTCAGGGCACTGCCATTCACACAATTCTCCTGAACATCTGCGCCATACTTTTATGTACTGCATGTAATTATTTTCAAGCTCCGTCAGATGCTCCGAATACAGATTCTTATTCAAACACTGAAGAACGAACATATCACCCGCAGTAACCAGGAATGTCCTGTTTATATGCCCTGCGTCAAGCTCCCGGATATCCTCCGGAGATACATCGATATAGTTCCTTAAGATTTTTTCTGTCTCCTGAAATTCCACTGTCATACCCAGCCCCGGCTTATTCTCCCTGCCCCGGAAGCACCGATATTCCCATCGTACTATACCTGATCGACCATACAGCAAGACTATCCGTATTGTAGCATTTTTTTCATATCACCGCTACTGCATGCCCCGTTCAATTAAAACCATCAGATCAGGTCTGCAGCAATCCGGTACTTGCACTCACCATTCCCAAGCTTTAAAATTGTACTCATGGCAGCTAATAATAAAGACTACAAAAAAAACAGGAAAGCTCCTGCCCCCGACTGGGTGGAGCTTGATATAAAGTCAGGCAATTTAAAGCATATCTATGTCCTGTACGGCGAAGAAACGTATCTCAGGGACGCCTCATTTAAGAGGCTCTCGGAACAGCTTATGCCGGAAAACGCCGAAATGAACCTTATAAGCTTCAATGGTGAAGGCCACGGCAGCCAGGAGCTTGCCAAAGAGATTGCATCAGCCGTAAGCACCATGCCCTTCCTGGCAGAGCACAGGCTAATCTGCGTAAAATACACCGGCTGGTTTAAGAACGGCAACGCCATTATGGAGGAAGCTCTGGAGCATATCCCGGATACCACCTATATTGTCTTTGCCGAAAATGCCGTTGATAAAAGAAAAGCAATATGCAAAAAGGCCGAGGATTCCGGAAGACTGGTAGAATACACCCAGCTCGATGAGGATGGTCTTAAGCGTATAATCCTTACTATCCTCATAAAGAACAATAAGAAAATCCGCCCCAGCACCTATGAGTATTTTCTGTCCAAAACAGGTATCTCAATGACCATCATCCGCTCAGAGCTCGAAAAGCTCATATGCTACACTGACGGCCGGGAGGAGATTACCATAGCCGATGTGGATGCCATAGTATCCGCAAGACCCGAGGACAATGTCTTTCCTCTGGTCAACGCCCTTTCGGAAAGAGATAAAACGTCTGCCCTGAAAGCATACTACAATCTGCTGAACAACCATACCTCCATGTACAGCATCATTTCCCTGCTGACATCACAGTTCAATGTGCTGCTTATTGTCAAGGATATGTCCGCCAAAGGCGCCTCTGAGGAAGAAATAGCCGCTAAGCTTAAGTACAAGCCCTATGCTGCCAAGATGAGGATGAAGGCCGCATCCCGCTTTTCAAAAAAAGAACTGATCGCCTTTATTGACGACACCATAAAAGTACAGGAAAAGGTAAGATTCGGGATAATGGACGAAAATCTTGCCCTGGAAAGACTGATAATAAAATACAGCATGCGTCTCAGGGAGGAGCTGTAATCCCTCCGACCATAGCTGATCATATACAGCTTGAATTTCCCCCTCTGTATAAAAAGCCTATGCAAAATGTATCTGTCCGAGGGAATAAACAATTCAGATAATTAAAAAGTCCGGTACAACCGGACTTTTTGAGTACTGTGAAATTATTATCCGCTCTTACCTGCTCGCATATGTACTTGCAGTATCCCCGGCAAGCATTGTGGTGATATTCGAATGGAATCCATCATTCAGTGCTGCGCTGTCCATATCGAGATACTGCGGACACTTTGAAAGGTTATTGTTATCATAAAAAGTGATATCATACATATGCCAGCCGTCTGTCTCAGCCAACGCTGACCACGCGTGGTCTGCATTAGCCACCAGCATGGCATCTATGTACACAGGCGATGCGCAGTCATAATCCACGCATCCAGTCTTGGGATTAATAGGAAGATAAGCGATCATTGCATCAAAAGCCGTTGCATAAGTAGTGCACACGCCCTTGCCATCCTTATAACAGCTCATGGCATTCTGATACGATGCAAGGAGCTGAGGATTATTGACAGCAGTATAATCATATGTCATCCTGTCTGCCACCCAGTCTGCCGCCTTAAGTATCGCATCACTCCGCTTCGTTCCCGAAGGCACTATCGCGGGAGCATTCTGTGCCAGCCAGTTCATGGTATTAGTATGAAGATTCTTAAGCGTATTTACATCGTTATGTGAAAGGACCATAACATAAACACCGTTCTTCTTCATGAATTTCACATCAAGATATGCCAGTCCACCTGCCTCCTTGTATGCAGCGCCTATCACCGCAACACCCAGATTATAGGATGTATTGATATCCTTAGACGCAGTACCGCTGACAGCATAATATCCTTCCTGAACAGGCACAAACTCAACCCCGCCTCCGTCAGCCGCCTGTGTATTAAATGATGTCCCCCAAAAGACAGCCGCAAAAATAACAGCAGCAGTTGCGAACAATGATACCTGCTTTAACAGACTATAGTTCTTAATATTTAAAACGCTCGAAATCCTCATAATTCCCAATCCCTCCACATGATAAAATATGTGAACAGGCATCCGCCCCTTTGGTATAATGTTACCAAATCGCAGTCTTTTTTTCAAGATTGAGTGATGTCCTGTTTGTAAAGTTCAGAAATTGTTAAATATAGTCAAAAGGCTTCGGGCATCAATGATACCCAAAGCCTTTTCTGCACTCATGCACACGGCTTTTTTTTTGCTCATGCCCCATGGCGTTTTTTATAATCAGCCCTTATCTCATCAAGCATTTCATCGCCTGCCTCATCATAGGCTGCACCCATCTTCTCTGCACTTGCGCATGACCTTGCACAGCTTACAAGCTTTGACATAACAGAGAAATTAAGAGCAGTTCCGGCTTCATCACACTCATATCTTACGGCCCTGTTGGCAGCCACTCCGAATCTCCCTGCCACTTCGATGGCATCGATATTCGCTCCCATAAAGATGAATTCCCAATGGTGCTTACGTTTTTTCTTCTCCACCATTTTCTTAACCTTGGCGTATGAATACTCTTTGCTGGCATTCTCCATTCCGTCCGTTGTGATTATGAATAACGTCTTCTCCGGTCTTTCACTTTCCGGCATCTCCTTCTGCATCCTGTCTGTATGCCGGATGGCGCCGCCCACAGCATCAAGCAGTGCGGTACAACCTCTCACATAGTACTCCCTGTCTGTCATCTTCTCCACCTTTTTTAAATCTATCCTGTCGTGGAGTATCTCGGTCCTGTCATCAAAAAGCACAGTGGAAATAATTGCATCGCCCTCTTCCTTCTTCTGCCTCTCCAGCATGGAATTGAACCCACCTATGGTATCAGCCTCAAGCCCTGCCATTGATCCGCTTCTGTCAAGAATAAATACTATCTCTGTCAAACCCTTCTTCATAACTTACCTCGCTTTCTGCCGGTGTCCGGCTCTGCATTCCTTCGTTCTGAGATAAGTATAGAAAAAAGCAAAATAAAAATGGTCGCCCTGCAGGCGACATTTTTTAGTAACTAAAACTTCCCACTAACTGAA
>DGSK01000047.1 GCA_002393955.1 Lachnospiraceae bacterium UBA4364
ACACAACTTTAGTGCGACAGCCCCGTTTTATTCTGCCAGTAACCCTGCCAGGTAGTAGAGTATGGCACATTCGTTTTCCTGCCAGATGCGGTGGCTTCTTTCAACGGCGCATATGAGATAGCCGTACACGGTGTCTGACTTTCTGATCCTGACTACCATTGCGGATTCGAAACCGTTTTTAATAAGCGTATCATAGAATACGGGAGAATCCTTCTCGACACGTTCCAGTGTGTTTTCGGAGAAAATATCTTCCGTCATAAGGTTTGAGATATCGCCGGCATCCTCGTCGAAAGAAGTGTCGTTGACTGCTTTCATTCTTCCGTTTTCAAGGACATAGTACATGTCGCATACCTGCAGTATATCTGCTAACAGGGGCATTACGGTTTTCATTTTATTCTCAAAGCCCACAGCATTTTCAGTATCGAGCCTTAGTCGGTGCATGGCAGTAAATACGCCTTGTTTCACAATTTTGGAAATCTCTACATTTTTGTGTTCGGATTCGTCATAGATCGTATAGCAGTTGCGGCCCCGGCTTTTACCAAGATAGAGCATTTTGTCGATGATTCCGAACAGGTCCGTAAAGTTGTCGGAATCATTGGGGAATGTAGCACATCCGGCAGTTCCGGTGATGAGAGATGAACCGTTGTCGAAATGGACTTTGATCCGAAGTGCAGAGGAGTTCGTATATAGTTTTTCAAAGAAATCGATTTTTGATTCCCGGTCGGTATTTTTTAGGTCTATCAGCAGCAGTTCGTCACCACCAAAACGTCCTACCAGACCAAAAGCGTCAGCAGCTTCAGCCAGTTCCATTGTAACTGTTTTTAATACTGTGTCGCCGGCACTGTGTCCGTAGCTGTCATTGATGAATTTGAAGTTATCCAGATCCAGGATCGTAAAAGTAAAGGGTGTCTTATCAGCGATGAGCGCCCTTACGAATTTCATGGCGTAGGCGCGAGACAGAACCCCTGTCAACGGATCCAGGATTTCATCCAGGCTGATCTCGTCTATGATGCGGTCAAAGAAATTGAACTTACGGAGTCTCTCTCTCGTATATACGACCTGGGAACTGTCCGTACCGTTTTTGCGGCGCAGCACGTCTGTTATGTCCACGAAACTGCCTACGAGTCCTACTATCTTGTCTCCTTCATACAGGGGACGCTTGGATGCGATGATATCCCTTTCTTCGCCGCGGATAAAACATTTTCCCTGGACTTTATAGGTGCTTCTGCCGGAGAGGACAAGGAGCTCGTCATGCTTAAAGGGCTCCGGATCTGAATGCCAGCCCATATCCTCGTCGGTTTTGCCTATAAGTACATCTGCCGATTCAAAGCCGTAGAAATCCAGGAACGCCTGGTTTACGCCTAAGAACCTGCGTTCATTATCCTTCCAGAATACACAGTCCTGCGATGTGTTTATTATGCTGTCAAACAACTCTACTGTCATTTCCATAATAATATCCCCGGTACTATTTAATATTTTCTGACAATTTGTGTAATATGTACGATATGTACGCATCCGCATAGCGGTAATGTAGTAAGCCTTAGCTTACTATAGCATATTTTAGCAAATCATTCCACCGCATAAGGGCGAAATGACGTTTAGCAAATGACGTTTAGGCTCAGTGTGGATCAAAAAAGATAATTTAAATACAGGGCAAAGGAAAATGAACAGCGGGGATTACTGCAGATACGCTGTCGCATCAGGATAATACCCGGTTATTTCCTCAGAAGAAAATGCAAGCACTTTTTCCCGTAGTTCATACAGTTCTTCATCTATCGTATCAGCCTGCATACGATAGCGGTCGTTATTCATATCGTCATACATTGCGTGGTTTATTTCAGGTGAGAAATGCACCACGTCCATATAGTTGTCAGACTGTGTATACTCATCTGCGTTATAAAATCCGTAGAGCTTTACATTGGGACAATCCTCAAATGCTGTACTTAATTCCTTGATTATTTCCAAATCTGCATCCAGGTTGCCGGCGCGGAGCTCGCTGTCCCACCACAGCATGGAGGCAGGCGGATAGAAAAGATAAAATTCAGTTTCGGGGTGTGCTGTTATCTCGGATTTTAACAGAGCCAGATTTTCATAAAATGTATCCGGTACCGGCTGCTGTTCCTTAAAATCTGATTCGGGCTCATAGTGTGTCAGCATTGCTTCTTTTGAAAATGTCTTGGTGCTGTACCAGGCATATGCTTCGTTTTCATTATAGTCCAGCACTGTGTTATAGGCTAACTGTAACGGTATTTTTTTTAGCAGTACATCTTTGTTCCAAAGGTATTTCCAGTCGTTAAGCGGGTTTCTGTCCACGAGATAATAATAATCATTTTCGGGTAAGGTTACCTTTGTATCAGCCACAAGTACAGCCTTGTCGATGCAGTAGAATACCTTTTTCAGATCATGTTTCTCGTATGCCCTGTCAAGATAGAAGAGTATGTCCGCATTGCTTCCGCCTGCGCGTATGGCTTTAACTGCGGTTACATCAAAATATTCCGAAAGGACTGCGGTATTTGTATTCTCTACTAACGAGTCGCCAAGCAGTACTGCATCATAGTCAAAATGGTCTAGGGTTCCTGCTACTTCATAGTCCCGCTCTTCCAGTACGGCCTTCATGCCGGGAAGGGGAGCATGATAGTGATAGAAGGGATCGAACAGTACGACAATAAATGCCGGAACAGCTAAAAAGCAGACACTGCATATTAACAGAAGTATTATGAATTTTTTTGATCTATCTTTTGTGTTCATTTCTTAGTTTAAAAAAAATACTCGCATAGTACAGTCTTATGTTGTAAATAGAATTGTCCACACAGTACAGTCTGATGTTGTAAAGTGATCCGTGCTCCCTGGCGGTTCCCGGAAACGCATATATTCATCGGAAACTGAGTTTGTCATACAAAAATATCAAAAATTAAAATACAAGAACGTACTCACCTGGTTTAAGCTGATCACCACCATCCCCAGAAGAGCGGCAAGGTATACCGCGTAAGCTATAGGATAGTTTTTTTCCTTTATTTCAGTACAGATTGCGGCTGCATTTTTTTTCTGAAGAATAACCGCCGCAGCTGCGAGCAGCACGGTTATCAGCAGGAGATATACGGCATTTAACATACCGGGCATAAGTGCTTCCACGGACCTTGTGAGAATGTAGAATTCCGGCAGGTCCGAGAGGCAGGACGCCAGCTCAGGCACAAATGATACGCCGTTATATACAAACATTGCTTTCAGCATTCTCAGCATGAAATCGATATTGTCGCTTCTGAATATTATGAATGCAACCACCACGAAGGCCCTGGTAAAGAAGCCGGATAACCATTTGTATTTTATCTTAAGGAAACTCCGCCTGTCCCATATCATTGCGATTCCGTGCATGGCACCCCAGATTACAAAAGTCCATGCGGCACCGTGCCAGAGACCGCTTACCAGGAATACGATGAGAATGTTTAAATATGTGCGTAGTTTTCCTTTTCTGCTTCCGCCAAGGGGAATATAGAGATATCGGGTGAAGAATCGGGTCAGTGTCATATGCCAGCGCTTCCAAAAATCACCTATGCTGACAGCTTTATACGGACTGTCAAAATTTTCCGGCAGCGTAAATCCGAACATTCCCGCAAGTCCGCAGGCCATGTCACTGTATCCGCTGAAATCAAAATAAAGCTGTATGCTGTAGCATACCGCAACTATCCATGCTGATGCGGTATCTATCCAGTAGACTTTTTCAAAGCCGAAATCCACTATGTGTCCGAACAGGTCTGCAATCAGCATCTTTTTGGAAAGACCTATAATAAACCGGCTGAGTCCCTGTGTGAATTTTTCGTAATTGAAGATACGGTTATTCTTATCAGCAAACTGGGGGATGAGCTCATCTGAAAGGACTATCGGTCCTGCAACCAGCTGCGGAAAGAAGGTCACAAATGCAAGATATTCTATGAAGCTGTAGTTTTTCGCATTACTGCGGTAAGCGTCTGCAAGTCCGGCAATCTGCTGGAGGGTATAGAAGCTGATTCCTAAGGGCAGCAGGATATTAAAGAAAGACCGATCGGTATGAAGAGTATCGTTTGCTATGGAAATGATAAAGTCCAGATATTTGAAAATGCCGATAAGTATGATATTTGCGGATACACCTGTGAAGAGAAGTACACCGGCGGCTTTTCTGAATCTCTTTATTGCTTTCATCAGGGCAAAATTAATGAGTATGCTGCCAAGTATCAGTATCAGGTATGACGGTTTGAAATAACCATAGAAAAACAGGGAGGCTGCGGATAAAAAGCATAAAGCAGTGCGGTTTAACCCAAAATGGTTCAAACCATACCACCCGAGCAGTACGACCGGTAAAAACACAAAGAGAAAAGTTGCCGAATTAAAAAGCATCCAGGTGCCTCACAAACAGCCCGGCGTACGTTTTGCCATGGGCCTGCGTAAGAGTAATTTTGTCAGTGAAAGTTTATGATCCGGATAAACGGACACTAAATTATAGTAGCATAAATCCCGGTGCAGCTCAATGATTCCCGCATTTATGGCAGCATGTCTGCAGACCGGGAGGAAAGAGGGAACTAAAGCATAAGAAAGACGAAAACAGTTAATTTGTTAGCACTCGTTAAAAATGAGTGCTAATTTTCTCTTGACTTTTTTTTCAGCCGGTTTTAAACTCTTTATAGTGATCGGAGTGATCTGATTACTACGAATGCTCCGTTGGGATGCATACGGATTTGCAGGGAATGTACCTTAAAGAATCATATAAAAGAAAGGATGTGTATCAAAATGGCAAGTAAGGGAAGCTTATCAATCAGCAGCGAGAATATTTTCCCGATCATTAAAAAATGGATGTATTCCGATCAGGATATCTTCTACAGGGAGCTGGTCAGCAACGGTTCTGACGCCATCACCAAATTAAAGAAGCTGGATATGATGGGAGAGTATACTCTGCCGGAGGGATATAAGGGC
Source organism: Lachnospiraceae bacterium UBA4364 (assembly GCA_002393955.1). Taxonomy (GTDB): domain Bacteria; phylum Bacillota; class Clostridia; order Lachnospirales; family Lachnospiraceae; genus NK4A136. The sequence goes on from DGSK01000047.1 coordinate 4,945, forward strand.
AAGATCGAGATCATCTTAAGCCCGGAGAACAAGACCATAAAGGTTATCGATAATGGTCTCGGAATGAGTGAGAAGGAAGTTGAGGAGTACATCAACCAGATCGCATTTTCAGGTGCTACGGATTTCATAGAGAAATACAAGGATAAAGCTAACGAGGACCAGATAATCGGTCATTTCGGTCTGGGATTCTATTCAGCATTCATGGTAGCTGAGGAGGTTGAGATCGATACCCTTTCATATCGTGAGGGAGAGAAGCCTGTTCACTGGAGCTGCAACGGCGGTACTGATTATGAGATGACTGAGGGCAGCAGGACTGAAGTGGGTACAGAGATCACACTTCATGTATCCGAAGACTGCACTAAGTACTGCAATAAATACGAGGCTGAGGATGTGCTTAAAAAGTACTGCTCATTCATGCCCTATGAGATATTCCTTTCAAAGGAGGGGGAGGAGCTGACCGAGACTATAAAGGTTTCGGAGAAGCTCGACACAGACGTGGTACTGGAAGAAATCCCCGGCACGTATCCTAAAGATGCAGACGGAAATGAAGATACTACAAAGGAAAAGAGTGAGGACAAGCTTAAGATCAAGAAGCGTCCTGTGGCTTTGAATGATACCACGCCGCTCTGGGCAAAGCATCCCAATGAGTGCACAAAGGATGAGTATCTGGACTTCTACAGAAAGGTGTTCCATGACTACAAGGAGCCGCTTTTCTGGATCCACCTGAATATGGACTATCCTTTTAACTTAAAGGGTATACTTTATTTCCCTCGTATCAATATGGAGTTTGAGTCCATTGAGGGCGTGATAAAGCTTTATAACAACCAGGTCTTCATTGCGGATAACATCAAGGAGGTCATCCCTGAGTATCTGATGCTCTTAAAGGGAGTAATAGACTGCCCGGATCTGCCTCTTAATGTTTCAAGGTCAGCATTGCAGAATGACGGTTTTGTAAAGAAAATCTCAGAGTACATTTCCAAGAAGGTGGCTGACAAGCTTGCGGGAATGTGCAAGACAGAGAGGGAAGAGTACGAGAAATATTGGGACGACATCAGTCCGTTCATCAAGTACGGTTGCTTAAAGGATGACAAATTCTGCGAGAAGATGACCGACTACATCCTCTTTAAAGACATTGACAGCAAATACATGACACTTCCTGAATGCCTTGAGGTTAAGCCGATTGATACTGAGGACAGCGAGTCTGAAGAGAGTGCGGTAGATGAAGACGGCAACAAGGTGGAGGCTGAGGTAGTTAACGATGATGAGAAGAAATCACCTGATGGAGATGCAGACAGTACAGAGGCTGCAGAGGAACCCAAGGAAAAGAAGATTTTCTATGTTACCGACATGCAGCAGCAGAGCCAGTATGTAAATATGTTCCGTAAGGCTAAGAAAACTGCTGTCGTACTCAAGGACAATATCGACCAGCCCTTCATGCAGCAGCTTGAGCGTAAGAATGAAAACATTCATTTCCTGCGCATAGATGCTGAGATCACTGAGGATCTGACAGCTAAGAAGTCCGGCAAGGTAGAGGAGGAACTGGCCGAGCAGACCAAGATCCTTGAGAAGATCTTCAAGAAGACCATCAAGAAGGACAACATCACAGTAAAGGCTGACAAGCTCAAGAATAAAGATATTTCCTCACTCCTCACGGTTTCCGAGGAGTCAAGGCGTATGCAGGATATGATGAAGATGTATGCGTCAAACGGCCTGGATATGGGCGGCTTCCCGAAGGAAGGTCAGACACTTATCCTGAATACCTCAAATAAGCTTGTACAGAAGATACTTGAAGACCAGGACAGCGAGAACTCACAGCTCCTTTTCGAGCAGCTCTATGATCTGGCACGTCTCCAGAATGAGCCGCTGGATCCGGATGCAATGACCAAGTTCGTTGCAAGGTCCAATAAGCTTCTGTCACTATTAGCATAAAATGCTAAAGCAAATGTCCCCCCGTCGAGAGTGATCGGCGGGGGTTTTTTTGAAAGATAACTAAAACTTCCCATACCGTGCAGCTTTTTCCTGATGGTGTTTAATAGGGGCTATCCATCCATGAGGGAGGTTTCATCTATAACATTTACTTACGGAAAGAATAATTGTGGTATAATACAAAGTATGGAAAACTATAAACGACTTCTTTTCATAATCAACCCCAACGCCGGAATAAAGCGCAGGGAGAACAGGCTGAGTGAGATAATCATTATGTTCTCCGATTATGGCTATGAGACTGTTATTTGTTTCACGGAGAAAAGCGGCGACGGTACTGAACTGGTTAAAAAACATGCACGTGACGATATATCACTTATCGTGTGCATGGGAGGCGACGGTACTTTAAATGAGGTGATAGAGGGATGCATCAGTATAGGCTGGGATAAACCCATCGGTTATATACCTGCAGGCTCTACCAATGACTTTGCGTCCAGCTTAGGTCTTCCGGAGGAGCCGGATGAGGCGGCACACCGTATAATGACCGGAAGGGGACGCAGGATAGACACAGGCGTCTTCAACGGAAGGGGATTCGTATATACAGCTACTACGGGACTTTTTTCCAAGACATCATACGAAACTCCGCAGGCGGTAAAGAATCTTCTGGGTCATTTTGCATATGTTATGGGGGGAATCAAGGATTTAAGTGAGTTTGTGCCCATGGAAATGACCATAGAGGCTGACGGCGTCCAGTATGAAGGCGTATATTCACTTGTTTCACTGTGCAATACATATTCGCTGGGGGGAATGATGAATTTTGAGGAGAGCTCTGTGGATCTTTCGGACGGCTACTTTGAACTCCTGATGATAATGAAGCCTGATGATATACTGGAGCTGGATTCCATAAGGAGGGCTCTGGTGGAACGGGATTTTTCCACAGGCCTTGTAAGTATGGTAAAGGTAAAAAATGTAAAGATCGCATGCAAAGACATGCCGGACTGGTCACTGGACGGTGAGTTTGAAAAAGGTTCCAGGGTGAACAGATTTTCCGTTAGGGAAGGCTCAGTCACCATAATTTGCTGAAGGGGGTAAGTTGAAACGGCGGGCGTATCTGCGTCCTGTATGAAAACGGAGGGTTACGGTTATGAAGCTTACATTTATCGGAGCGGATCATGAAGTTACCGGCAGCTGCCATGTGCTGGAGGCCTGCGGTAAGAAGATTCTTTTGGACTGTGGTATGGAGCAGGGCACCAATGTGTTTGAAAATGCAGAGCTGCCCTTCGAAGAAGGCCTGATCGACTATGTGCTGCTTTCACATGCGCATATCGACCATTCGGGACTTTTGCCCCTGATATATGCAAGGGGATTCCGGGGACAGATAATGGCTACGGAAGCTACCGCAGACTTGTGCAGTATAATGCTCAGGGACTCCGCACACATACAGATGCAGGAAGCTGAGTGGCGCAACAGAAAGGCCCAGAGGTCTGCAAATAATGCGGTGCTTGAACCTCTTTATACCATGGAAGATGCAGACGGTGCCATCAGGCATCTGGTGCCTTTTCCCTATGACGAAATAGAAGATCTCTGTGAAGGCATAAAGTTCCGATTTACTGATGTGGGTCATCTCCTTGGCTCTGCAAGCATTGAGATATGGATCACTGAATCCGGAGTCACAAAGAAGCTGGTATTTTCCGGTGATATAGGAAATAAGAAGAGTACCCTTATCAGAGATCCTCAGTATGTGGAAGGTGCTGACTATGTCATTATGGAATCCACATACGGAGCAAGGCTTCATACCACGGAGAAGCCTGACTATGTAGGTGAGCTTGCAAAGATCATTTCCGAAACTCTTTCAAGGGGCGGCAATGTGGTGATACCTTCTTTTGCAGTAGGACGCACGCAGGAGCTGCTTTATTATATCCGTGAAATAAAGGAAAGAAAGCTTGTTCCGGAATTTCCGGATTTCCCGGTATATGTGGACAGCCCACTGGCTGTGGAGGCTACGGAGGTCTTCCACAGGAATATAGAAAACTGCTTTTCAGAGGAAGCGCTTGAGCTGGTACGTAAGGGTATAAATCCCATCACGTTTACCAATCTTCACTTAAGCATTACCAGTGAAGAATCAAAGATGATCAACTTTGAAAACGAACCCAAGGTCATTCTCTCTGCATCCGGAATGTGTGATGCAGGACGTATCAGGCATCATCTGAAGCATAATCTGTGGCGGCCGGAAAGTACTATCCTTTTCGTAGGCTATCAGGCTGTAGGGACTCTTGGTCGCATACTTGTGGACGGCAAAAAGGAAGTAAAGCTCTTTGGCGAAGAAATTGAAGTCAGGGCTGATGTAAAGACTCTTGCAGGAATGAGCGGCCACGCTGACAAGAACGGCCTTCTTGAGTGGCTTAAAAATATCGGAGATAAGCCGCAGAAGGTATTCGTGGTACACGGTGATGATGAGTCGGCAAAGCTTTTCACGGAGTGCTTAAAGAATGAGTACGGGTACGATGCCTATGCGCCATACAGCGGCACAGTCTTCAATATGATAACAGGTGAGTTTATCTATGAAGGCAAGCCTGTTCCTGTCAAGAAGAAGGCAGCACGTATCTCTGAGGTATTTGCAAGACTTATTGCTGCTGGTCAGAGGCTTATGGCTGTTATTTATAAAAACGAGGGTATTTCGAATAAGGATATGGCAAAATTTGCCGACCAGATCAATTCACTCTCAGATAAGTGGGACAGAAAATAATGGATGATTTTATTGAATACACTGTAAAAAAGAAAACAACAAATAAGCAGAAACTGGTCAGGGTGCTTAACTGGGCGCTTATGGTCTATATGGCAATAATGTCTATAATATGGCTTCCGCCGGATTTCGTTATGTTCGGGCTTTTCGTGGTGCTGATATACTGGCTTATTTACCATTTCTTCATATATCCTATGACGGATCTGGAATTTGATTATATCTATTGTGCAAAGGAAATTACCATAGACAAGGTCATGGCCAGGAAAAAGAGAAAGCAGTTTGCAGTCTATGATCTTGAAAAAATGAGTGTTCTTGCTCCTCTGGGATCGGAAAAGCTGAAACGCTATGACCTGGAAGGGGTGAAGGTGGTGGACCTGAGCAGCGGCACCGACATTGAGGAAGGTAACGAAATGGGTGAAAAACGTTATGTGATGTTTTACGATACGAAAACCAAAGTAATTCTTGATTTGTCACCCGAATTTGTTAAAATAATACAAAATAATGCACTTGGAAAAGTATATTTAGACTAAAGGAGGAAAAGATGGGAACCATTATTGGAGAAGGCATTACCTTTGATGACGTGCTTTTGCAGCCAAGTTATTCGGAAGTCATCCCTAATGAAGTAGATCTTTCTACAAGGCTTACGAAGAGTATTAAACTTAACATACCTCTTATGAGCGCAGGTATGGATACAGTTACCGAGCATCGTATGGCAATCGCAATGGCGAGACAGGGCGGTATAGGGATCATACATAAGAATATGTCGATAGAAGATCAGGCTGCTGAAGTGGACATGGTAAAGCGTTCCGAGAATGGTGTCATCACTGATCCCTTTTCTCTTTCACCTGATCATACACTGGCTGATGCAGACAATCTCATGGCCAAGTATCGCATAAGCGGCGTGCCTATCACAGAGGGCAGGAAGCTCGTGGGTATCATAACCAACAGAGACCTTAAGTTTGAAACAGATTTCAGCAAGAAGATCCGTGAGTCTATGACAAGCGAGAATCTTGTTACGGCAAAAGAGGGTATCACCCTTGAGGAGGCCAAGGAGGTCCTTGCAAGATCCAGAAAGGAAAAACTTCCTATCGTTGATGATGATTTCTCCTTAAAGGGACTCATTACCATCAAGGATATTGAAAAAGCCATCAAGTATCCGAATGCCGCAAAAGATGCGCAGGGCAGGCTTTTATGCGGAGCAGGTGTTGGCATAACAGCAAATGCACTTGACAGGGTAGATGCGCTTGTAAAGGCAGGCATTGATGTGATCGTGCTTGATTCCGCACATGGACATTCTGCAAATGTCATCAGATGTGTGAGGGATATAAAGGCAAAGTACCCTGATCTCCAGCTTATAGCCGGTAATGTGGCAACGGGCGAGGGCACTAAGGCACTTATCGAGGCAGGGGTTGACTGCGTAAAGGTAGGTATCGGACCGGGATCCATATGTACTACACGTATCGTGGCAGGTATCGGTGTACCCCAGATAAGTGCTATCATGGACTGCTATGCAGTTGCTAAAGAATACGATATACCGATAATCGCAGACGGCGGTATTCAGCATTCCGGTGACATCACCAAAGCTATCGCAGCCGGCGGAAGCGTATGTATGATGGGAAGCATCTTCGCAGGATGTGATGAGAGCCCCGGAACATTCGAGCTTTTCCAGGGCCGTAAGTACAAGGTATACAGGGGGATGGGCTCTATCGCAGCCATGGAGAACGGCTCAAAAGACAGATATTTCCAGGAGAATGCAAAGAAGCTTGTCCCTGAAGGCGTCGAAGGCCGCGTGGCATACAAGGGAACAGTAGAGGATACTGTGTTCCAGCTGATCGGCGGTTTGAGATCAGGAATGGGTTACTGTGGGGCAAAGGACATAAAGACTCTGCAGGAGACCGGAAAGTTTGTAAAGATTTCCGCTGCCTCCCTCAAGGAAAGCCATCCTCATGATATCCAGATCACGAAGGAAGCACCTAACTACAGCGTGGATGAGAACTAGGAAATGATCTATTAGTCACGGCGGCCTTATAATAAATGTAAAATGTTGATTATAGGGCGGTCGTGGTCTTTATTTTGGGAAAAATTTATATCTTGTCAATCAGGACATGTGGAAAGATTTAATCATTCAATGAATTATTTGTGGTACAGAGACAAACAAAAGACAGCGGTCAGACTTGTGTTAAAGTACGTAAGGGGAATCAGTCTTATTATTATGATTCTCTTTATTTTTACTGCATGCGAAGGCCACAGTGCTGTACCTTTAAAAAATCCAAATGCTAAAAGTGCAAGTGAACTTTTAGCAGGGAAGAGTGTTATTTTTTCGGTCGATTCAGGCTTTTATAATGAGGCATTTGGGCTTGAAATGATTGTGAATGAAGATGTGATAGAAGATGCATCAAAAGTGAGCATTTATTATACGGTAGATGGCACGGATCCTTCGGATAGTCCTACGCGGATGCTGTATGATGGGGCTGTTGTGGTAACGGATAAAAGTGGTGAAGAAAACCGCTTATCAGCAGTAGATCCGGGCTTGTTCACTATAACTAATACTGTAGTTGCTGAGGATGGGACGCTGGAAAATGATGCAGTGCTTCCTGCTAATGAAGATGTTGATAAGTGTTCAATTATAAGAGCTGTATGTGTTGACAAGTCCGGAACGACTTATGGTGAGAATCAGGGCTTTTATTTTATAGGCGATATATCAGAACACGTGAAAGGTGCGTCTGAGTGTGCATCTGCCGGCTGGGACTTCTTCATAGTAAGTATACAAATGGATGAAAAAGACCTTCTGGACTATGATAATGGCATATATGTTAAAGGTGCCGCTTTTGATGAGGCTGTGAGAGCTCTTAAAGATAATGGCGTTGAAGGCGAGGAACTTAATGAAATGATAACGCCATGGACCGCGGCAAATTACAATATGCGTGGAAGGGAATGGGAGAAAACCGCTGCGCTGAATATTCTTAAGGTTGCACCTGACGGTAGCGTATCTGAGGTGACAACTCAGAACTGTGGGATCCGTATACAGGGTCATGCCAGCAGATCTGCGATGCAGAAAAGTTTTCGTTTGTTTTCGCGTGTGGAGTATGGTTCAAATGCTTTTAATTATCCGTTCTTTGGGGAAAATCTGAAAGATGATAAAGGAGAGTGTGTTGATACATTCGATACGCTTATCCTGCGATCCGGATATAATGGTCCTGCTTATATGACAAAGTGCGAGGATGCGATGCTGCAGGATATGTTGTATGGCAGCGAAATGGAAAATGTTGAATTCCAAAAGACAAGTCCCTGTGTGGTATATCTTAATGGTGAATATTGGGGAGTATATAATCTGACTTCCGATTACTGTGCCCAGTATATAGCTTCGATACATGGATTGAAGAAGGACAATGTACTTTTTTATAAGATGGTGGATGATTTTGTTCCAACTCTTGAGGGGGGGAAACTTCCGGCAGGTGTTACTGATGAAATGTATTATTTCAGGGATTTGAATAATTATTTTGATAAGGTTGACGGACTTGAAAATGACAAGGATTATGAGGAGTTTTGTAAGCTTGTGGATCCGGATTCTTTTTTAGAATATTTTGCCGCTGAAGTGTGGCTTAATAATATGGATTGGCCGGATGCCAATTGGATAATGTGGCGGACGATAGAAAAAGAAAATGATGAATTTGGAGATACCAGGTGGAGAATGGCATTAAATGATCTGGATCAGTGTGGAAGTTTTAGCGGAGAGGCAGAACGAAATACCATCACAGACTCTTTTACTGTTTCGGATGGTGGACTATTAGCAAAGGATACTCCGTATCTGGCGGTTAAAGTATTTGCGTATCTTATGACTAATGAAGACTTCAAGGAAAGGTATAAGGCAAAACTTCTGGAAATGTCTGCTGATACCTTTAGTGAAGAAAGAGTTAATAATTATTTTGAAAAATATGAACACTTGATGTGTGATGAACTGCTAGAGCAGCATTACCGCCGTTATCCATCGGATGGAAGTGTTGATGAAGCAAGGGAGCATTTTGATAAGCTGCACAGGTTTATGGGTGACAGGCCGGTATATATTTGGCCTATGCAGAATGAGTTATGATTTAAGTAAGGATAGTGACTTTTTTGAATAGACAGGTGAATTACAAAGTTAAATGTGATAGAAACGTAGTTGCATTTACGTTCTGTGCTATATCGGCATTTACTGTGCTTCTTTTCGCCACAAAGAATTCTCCGCTTTATCCGTTTCAGGATGGATTAGATGCCAATACTTTTTTTTCAGTGGGCAAATCACTGTTTAACGGTAAAGTACTTTATCGGGATATATACGAACACAAAGGTCTGATTTTGTATCTTTTATATGGCTGTGCATACCTTTTTTCTCATGAGACTTTTATTGGAGTTTTTCTTATTGAACTGATATGTGGTACGTTTACTTTATGGTACGCATGGAAGATAGTCTGCCTCTGTGAAGAAAAAACATATCTGTTTTTACTTCCTGTGTTCGGTTGCGCCTTATGGTCAGGGGATGCCTTTTCTTATGGCGGACAGCCGGAGGAGTTGGCTCTCCCAGTGCTTATGTGGGGTTTATATACATTTCTTGAGCTGGGAAAGAAGGTAAACAAAGCCAAAGTAATAGAAGATAAAGATTTTGATAAGCATATTTATGAGTTGCCGTTATCAAAAGTATTTCTGTGTGGTCTGTGGACGGCTGTGCTTTTTTGGGTTAAATATACGCTCACAGGTTTTTTTTTGGGATTGGTATTTATCATGCTCTTTGTGCAGATAAAACGCAGAAATTATATTTATCTTATAAAATGCGCAGGTGCATTTGTTGCGGGATTTATGTCAGTCACCATTCCTGTGCTGATATACTTTTTGATAAATAATGCATTGGGTGACCTGTGGCAGGTATATTTTTACAATCTTATTTTCAGATATAACGAACGTGATATAGGCATGAGTCGTTTCGAATATTCCTTGAGGAAGGTATTGCTGACTTTCTGGAGGAACAAGCGATTTTCTCTTATGATTGTTGGTGGGGTGATATGGTTTGTTATAGGAGGCGTATGTAAGAAGAATGAAAAAAAGGACTTATTTACTTCTGTAGGACTTTTGGTTTTGTGTATAGTAACTACTGTATCCATATATTATAGCAGACAGTATAACCGATACTGGGGGGAAGTACTGGCAGTGTTTTCAGTGACCGGCCTGGTACTTGCTAATCGGTGCTGCAGCAGGGTGATATCAGGGATAATGAAAAAAATGGATGCAGCTGTACTGGATAGAATAACACATGCGGAAATGCTTTCTGTTGTATTATCAATAATGCTTGCTTCGGTTTCTGTCCGGACTTTCGGTGACAATACGTATTTGTTAAAATACGACCGTGAACAGATGCCACAGTATATTTTTAAGGAAATAATACTTGAACGGGAATGCGGAGATACGGCGGGGTTAAAGATTCTTAATTATGGGTCATTGGATCTTGGGTTACATACCGTAATGGATAATGTTCCGTTTCTTAAGTATTTTTGTGATTGTAATATTATTCTGCCGGAACTCTATGATGCTCAGGATAATGCACTTATTAATGGGGAGGCAGATTATGTGATATGTCTCGATCCTATCGATGTCGGAGAGGACAGGTATGAACTTATTAAAAAAGTTCCGTTTGAAATGGAATGGGAAAATTATTATAGGGATTATTACTTATACGGATTGAAAAAGTAACTAAAAGGTTATGGATTGAATATGGGAACAATGTTAGGAAAAATAATTTATAATGTCTTGATTACTCCGGTATATTACCTGGTTGAGCTGGCTTTTTTTGTGATGTTCAGAGTGTTTTCAAACGTAGGACTTGCTATAGTGGGAGTAAGTCTGACGGTTAATGTGCTGTGTTTTCCTTTGTACAAAAGAGCTGATGCTGTTCAGGAAATGGAACGTGATAAACAGAAACGTATGAAACCCTGGCTGGATCATATCCGCAATAACTTCACCGGTGATGAGCGTTTTATGATGACCCAGACTTATTATAAGGAACAGAGATATACAGCACTTTCAGCATTGAAAGGAATGGTGACTTTGTTACTTCAGATTCCGTTTCTTTTAGCTGCGTATAGATATTTGTCAGAATTGGTTCTTCTCCAGGGGGCATCTTTCTTATTCCTGAATGATTTGTCTGAGCCTGATGGGCTTATAAAGATAGGAACAATGTCCATAAATATGCTTCCAATACTTATGACGATCATAAATTTCGCATCAAGCTTTATTTATACCAAAGGGAAATCTAGCATAAAGGAGAATATACAATTGTATGTTGTGGCTCTTGTTTTCCTGGTGGTTTTGTATAACTGCCCCTCGGGTCTGGTAATGTATTGGACTTTGAATAATCTTTTTTCGTTTGGTAAAAATCTTTTTATGAAATATGTAAAGAAGCCGGGAAAGGTAATCAGCGTGTTGGTTTCCATTATGGGATGGGCAATGATAATATTTTTTTTGGCTTCAGGCGGATGCACAAAGTTCAATTTTGAGATTGGTGCTGAGGTGATAGCGTGGAGTCATATTGCCATGGCAGTATTTATGTTCCTGGTGATGCAGATACCTCTTTTAGTGATGCTTATAAGGCTGTATATGGACAAAAAGGGAGTGGGCAATATTGTTGGTAAAGCTGCTATAAAATGGAACATCGAGAGCTTAGCCGGAATATCCTGTGATGTAGAGAAAGGTGGTAAGGCGAGTGTTTCTGCAGATAACGGTCGACTTTGGGTATTGTCCGGACTGGTGCTGGTCAGTATACTGGGGCTTTTGGTGCCGCTTTCAGTGATAAGTGCATCTCCTGTTGAATTTGTGACTGCGGGAGAATCGTTGTCTCCTTTAAGGTATTCTTTTAGCAGCGTATGTATAAGCCTTGGTTTCTTCTTTTTCTGGGGCGGGATAATTTATTTCCTGATCCGGGAAAAGTGGAGAGGGTTTTATGCAGAAATATACACGGTACTTGCTGTTATAGCATTATTAGATCATATGTTGTTTGCTGATGATTTTGGTGTGCTGTCTACGGAATTTAGATTTTCATCGGAAGTGTATTTTTCATTCCTGATCATCATCATAAATGCAATCGTAATAGTTGCAGCTATGGGAATAGTCATATTGCTCAGAAGAAAGGCTATGTGGCTTTTAAGCGGGGGAATGATCGTGATCCTGCTTGGCTGTTTTGCCTTGGCCGGTCTGGACGCATATAAAGTCAATGCCAAGCTTGAGGAAGCAGGAACTGTTGTATCATCATCAAAAGGGAGTGATAGCACCGATAAAACAAAGGCTGTTCAGAGTGATCATCAGTACGCCCAGTCCGATGTTGATAAAGAGATTGTTCCGGAAGAAAATAGCATACAAGAGGATACAACAAGCGGCAAGAAAACCGGTGGTAAAGAAGGGGAGGCTTTTATTCATCTGGATAAGCGCGGAAAGAATGTCATTGTACTGATGCTTGACAGAGCAGTAGGTGGGTATGTGCCATTCATCATGCATGAAAAACCGGAGCTTGTTGAACAGTTTGATGGTTTCACTTATTTTCACAACACCGTATCCTTTGGTGGACATACCAGATTCGGTGCGCCTGCACTTTTTGGCGGATATGAGTATACACCAACTGAATTGAATGAGAGAAAAAACGAGTTGATGGTAGAGAAACATGATGAGGCTTTGAAAGTGATGCCGGTACTGTTCTATGATACCGGATTTGATACTACCGTGACGGATCCGCCTTATGCCAATTACCAGGAGATAGGTGATCTTACTATATATGATGACTATTCAGGAATGCGTACATACACAACAATAAACGGAGAATATTTAGATCTGATAGAGGACAAGGATATAACTATGCTTATAGACCGAGCAAGAGAAAGAAGATTCTTTTTTTACAGCGTGTATAGAACAGTGCCGTTGGTGATGAGAAAGATTGTATATGACAGGGGAAATTATCTGTCGGCAGAGGATATACCGGTGGATTTCCTGAATAATTATGTATTAATGAAACATCTAAATCAGGTAACAGTTATTGAGGATGCAGGGAGGGATCATTTTCTTATGATGACCAGTGAGCTGGCTCATGATTCGGCGAAACTTCAGCTTCCGGATTATACATTTTCCAGATATGTTGATAATAGTGATTATAGTTCATATCGTGAAGATGGTAATGGAAATATCCTTAATGCGGATCAGGGTGGAAACTACTACTACCATATCAATATGGCTTCATTTCTATGTTTAGGGGAGTGGTTCGATTATCTGAAACAGCAAGGCGTGTATGACAATACCCGTATAATCATTGTTTCAGATCACGGGACGGATGAAGGCCAGTTTGAAAATATGATATATGAGAATGGTTTTGACCTTGAAAATTTCATGCCCCTGCTGCTGTTCAAGGATTTTGACAGCACGGGATATTGCGTAAGTGAGGAATTTATGACCAATGCAGATGTGCCATCACTTGCACTTAGGGGGATAATAGAGCAGCCTGTTAACCCGTTTACAGGGAAAAAACTTGACATGGAAGGACGTATCAAATCGGAGGGAACAATTCAGATCACATCGTGTTCCGAGACTGCTATTGATAGGGAAATATCAGTATTTGATACGGAAGAATCGGATTGGTATACAGTGCATGATAACATATACGATATAAATAATTGGGAGTGCCTCGGCCCATTCAATGCTGCGGACGAAGATTGATAAAAAAACAGATGCATATGGTCTTTCCAACTGCAGCGGGAAAGGATATGGACAGTACTGATCATGAAATTTTGCAAAAAAATATTACCTGTAGCTACAATTTGTACGCTGATTTGTTCATCATGGATTTTTACTGCCTGCGGTGAGGAGGCAGAGCTTCCGCCGGCACCCGTATTTTCTGCTGCTTCAGGTGCATATGCTGAAGGCACTGTCATTTCTCTTACGGATGAGTCATTCTGGGGGAGCATCTGGTATACCACTGATGGCAGTGATCCCAGGACGTCGGAAACAGCAGTAAAATACAAGAAAAAAGAACCCATAGAAATAAGGGACCGCAGCAAGGATCCTAATGTGCTGTCTGCTATCGATCCGCTTCTTATCGCACCGTGCCTCGGAGAGGTAAAGGAGGGCAGCGATAAAGTGACAGGGGAAGTGTCTGTTCCGAAAGACGGTGATGTGGATAAGTGTACAGTTGTAAGGGCTGCTTTCAGGAAGATCGGAGGTACCTGGTCTGAGGATGTCAGTGCCGTATATTTTGCCGGAAATATGACAAAGCATATCGAGGGACTTACGGACAGCTGCTTAGCATCTGACAGGGATATGATAGTGATCAGCATACAGGCAGACTATAACGATCTTTTTGATTATGAGAAGGGGATATATGTTGCCGGAAAAGCCTTTGATGATAATCTTGCACAGGAGCTTGCTGAGAATGACACTCACATAAGCCTTCCCTGGGCGGATGCAAATTACAGGGGGAAGGGACGGGACTGGGAACGCACAGTGCGTATGGATGCCCTTTCGGTATCAGCTAACGGATATGTAAAGGAGCTGCTCTCACAGGACTGTGGTATCAGGATACAGGGGAATTATTCCCGGGCAATGCTGCAGAAGAGCTTCAGACTCTATGCCAGGGAAGAGTATGGTGCAAAAAAGTTTGACTATCCTTTTTTCGGAGAGGATCATAAGGCTGAGTCATTCAAGCATCTGGTATTAAGGAGCGGCTGTTCTGAAGGCTTCACGGAACAGGCCAAATTCGGAGATGCGATGCTTCAGGATATGTCGGCGGAGGCAAGCGGACTTCCGACTCAGCAGACCAGACCCTGCATAGTATATCTGAACGGTGAATACTGGGGACTGTACATCCTGACGGAGGATTATACCGAAAAGTATTTCGAGGATGTCTGCGGACTCGCAAAGGACGATGCAGTGCTGTATAAGTCCTATGGAACCGGCGACTGCAGGCTGGACGAGGGTGAGGTCCCGGAAGGCTATGATGAGATGTACTATATAAATGAACTGAATGCGTTCATGGACGGCTTTGATGACTTAAGTGATAAAGCTGACTATGAGGCTTTCTGTGAGGTGGTGGATCCGGATAATGTGATGCAGTATTTTGCAGTGGAAATATGGCTGGACAATCAGGACTGGCCGGAAACCAACTGGTCCCTGTGGAGAAGCAAGACTGTTACGGATGATGATCTTGCTGACGGACGCTGGCGTTTCATACTTCAGGACCTGGACCGCTGCGCTCTGAATCCGGGTGAAAATATGATAGAGAAAAAAGAGCTGCTGGATACGGACAGCGACAATCCGGCGGTGAAGATGTTTGCACTGCTTATGACAAATGAAGACTTTAAGGCTGACTACAAGCAATGTCTGTGGGATTATTCACTGGAAGTATATACCGAGGATTATGTGGACGATTATATTAAGCGCTACAGATCAGAATATGAGCCGCTTTATGACCAGTTTTTTGCCCGCTATCCCGACCTGGGCAGTACAGATGGGGCGTTGGATGAGATAGATGCATTCGAGGATTTTATGGATGACAGGCCGGCATATATCTGGCCAATACAGGACGAGCTGTGATGTGATTTTTTAATAAAAAAGTAGTATAATGTTATTGATTGTATTTTCCTGAGGGGAGGATAGTATATGATCGATAGCAGAAAATGTTTATATAGGATAGCGGATGTATTATTACCGAATTTTGTCAGTGTTTATTACATTGATATAGCGACAGATGAATACATCTGCTATTTTGTTTCTCCGGATTCTCATACCCTTGAGATAAAGAAAAGCGGGAATGATTTTTTTAAGTTCATGATGGAATATGCTTCAGAGCATGTCTATGCGTCTGATCTTCACATCTTTCAGGAGGATCTTCAGAAAGAAAATCTGCTTAATAAGCTTGAAATAGGCGGGGAAATGTCTGTGGTCTACAGGTGGAAAATATGTGGAAAGCCTGTATATCACGAGCTTCGTATAAACCATGACTGCCGCGAGGACGTGGAGTTTTTGGTGATGGGCATAAAGAACGTTGACAGGCTGGTACTCGAGAAAAAACAGGCTGACAGGACGGAAAATGAAAGGGACATTTATAGCCAGATAGTAGAGAGCCTGACTGCAAAATATGATGTGATCTATTATGTGGATCCTGAAAGTGGAAAGTATTCCGAATTCAGGGAAAATGCTGAAACACAGAGCCTGGATATACAGGTGAAGGAAAGTAATTTCTTTGAAGATACCGTAAGGAATATAGAGGAGGTCATCTTCCCGCAGGACAGATTCAGGATAAATAATATAGTGGAAAAGAATAACCTGATGGCCCTGATCGCCGGAAAAAAATCATACAGCGTAGATTACAGGCTGATCGTTAACGGAAAGATACAGAATACCCGGATGACTATCGCACAGGTAAGCGACCGTAATCATATTGTTATAGGTGTTATCAATATAGATGAAGAGGTGGCCAGGGAGAGAGCGCGTGTCAATGCCATCAATTCTGCCAATGAAAGAGCGACCAGGGATGAACTGACAGGTGCAAATAACAAAAATGCATATGGCAGACTGGAAGAGGAACTGCAGGAAAAAATCGATAATGGTCTTGAACCGGAAATATGCCTTGTAGTCTGTGATCTGAATAATCTGAAGCTGGTAAATGATTCAATGGGGCATAAGGCCGGTGATGAATATATCAAGTCGTTATGTCAGCTGCTGTCAGATACATTTCCACATAGCTATGTATACAGGATCGGTGGTGATGAATTTGTTGTCTATCTGAGAAAGTCAGACTGCCGCAGAAGGCTTGCCCTTTTTGACAAGATTAAGAAACAGATATGTGAGAATAAGGCGACGGGAGATGGCCCGGTGGCGGCTGTCGGTATGGCTGTATTCGATCCCTCAAAAGATGAGAAGGTGACGGATGTCTTTGACAGGGCTGATAATATGATGTACCTGAATAAGCGCGAACTGAAAGGGGAGGATGATCAGACGGTAAATTCGGAGTCAGATTCCCAAAGTGAGATCGATGCTCTTCGTAAAGCAATGCTGGATTCCCTGTTTGATGCTTTTTCTGTTGTGGCAGAGGGAAGCTACGTTTTTATCTGCGATATGAAATATGACTATTCAAGATGGTCGAAAACGGCAGTGGATACTTTTGAGCTTCCTTCAGAATATATGTACCATGCCGGTGCTATCTGGGAGGAAAAGATACACCCCGATGACAGGGCATTATATGCAGAGGGGATAAAGGCTATTTTTACAGGCGGTATGGAAGCCCACGACATGCAGTACAGGGCAAGACGACCGGAGGGCAAATATGATGTATGTACCTGCAGGGGACTGGTGATGAGAAACCGGCAGGGGATTCCTACGTATTTTGCCGGGGTCATAAGGAATCATGGGATGCAGGGCAACATGGATTCTTTAACCGGGCTCAGGAATCAGAACGGATTCTTTGATGACCTTCGCAGGAATATGACGCAGGGCACGGACACAAGGCTGTTTATGATCGGTATCAGAAGGTTTTCCGATATAAACGAGATATACGGGTATGATTACGGCAACAGTGTCTTACAGCGGCTGGGAAGGATCTTCTTTGAGAGACTGGGAAATTCCGGATGTATTTACCGGCTTGACGGAACGAGATATGTTATTATGACAAATACGCGCTCTGTTCAGGAGATGCGTGTAAGATATGAGGAAATGAGGAATTTCTGCCGCAGGGGGATAGAAGTGGAAGGAAGGTCCGTGGCTCTGGAGCTGAATGCCGGCGCTATTTCCATTGATCATTTTTCCATAGACGAGAAGACTATATATTCATGTCTGCAGTTCGCATATAATGAGTCTAAGTACCACCGTCAGGGGGATATGATAGAATTCCACAATTCCCTTAATGAGGACGATAGGGTACGTATCGAAAAAATTCATTCCATAAGGTCATCCATAAGCCATAGCTGTAGGGGTTTCTTCCTGCTGTACCAACCGGTGGTAGAGGCGCAAACAGAGCGTATCAGTGGGATGGAAGCTCTGCTGCGCTGGCGCGGAGATGACGGCAGGATAGTGCCTCCGGACGTATTTATTCCGATACTGGAAAATGATCCCCTTTTCCCGGAGCTTGGGAAATGGATACTCAGGGAGGCTTTAATTGCCGCCAAGCCGATACTTAAGCTCAGGCCTGATTTTGTGGTGAATGTGAATCTTTCTTACTCCCAGCTTGAGCGAGCGGATTTTCTGGATACTGTTTTCTCGCTGATCAGGGAGATCGGTGTGCCTAATGAAAATATCTGCATGGAGGTAACTGAACGCTGCAGGCTTCTGGATATAGAGCTGTTAAAGAATGTGGTGGTTAATCTGAGGGGCAGGGGCATCAAAGTGGCCCTGGATGATTTCGGAACAGGTTTTGCTTCTGTTGGACTTCTTAAGGATATTACATTTGATATCATAAAAATAGACAGGAGCTTTGTGCTTCATGTGGATAGAGACAGAAAAGAGCAGGCGCTGGTTGAGAACTTCTCGAATCTGGCAGAATCCTTTGGTGCTAAGATCTGTGTAGAAGGAATAGAGAATACTGCTATGCGTGAAGTCCTGATGAATTATAATGTGCAGAGCTTTCAGGGATACTATTATTCAAAGCCGGTGGAGATAGATGTTGTTATGGAGAAACTGAAGGCAGAAGATGAAGCTTAAACTGGTCTGATCTGCCGGCAATGGCGGACTCTTTACAGGAAGGAAAAAAAACTGAACGACAGATCATTACAAAACGCAAGAATACATAATTCTGTTGCGATAATACTGACAGTGGCAGGTACACTGACCGCACTGGTAAATATATCATTAGGCTGGGAATTCTGGGTGCCGCCGCTTATCATAGGCGGTCTTATTGGTATGTGGGTTCTCCATGTGGCCCAGATCGGGACGTGGACTTCAAGGGAAAATTATTATCTGATATATGCTATGCTGGTTGCCTTTTACCATGGCGTTCACAGTACCAGCTTCTTTGATATTATTGCCGTATCTACATTGCTGATGGCTACGTTTTCTATGGTAAGACGCAGGGAATTCCTGGCACTGCTCCTTGGTGAGTTTTTTCTGCTGATGGCTGTACAGAGTGTCATGGCCTTCACGATAGATGGGGTCAAGCCGGATTCTCTGATGATATTCAGGATCATTTTCCACTGCGTGGTAGCTGTAGGTGTTTATAAGGGGCTGAATGATGCGTTAAAGAACAACCGCAAGGATAGGGATGAGCTGGAAGTGCTATACAGGGAACAGCAGGTATCAAAGGAAGAAACGGAAGATTTCCTTGTTAATATTTCCCATGAACTTCGTACTCCCGTCAATGTGATCAATGGAATGTCAGGCCTGATCTTAAAAAAAGAGGACAGGGAAGATGTGGTTTCCATAAGGGATGCGGGGTTACGGCTTTCAGGCCAGATAGAGGATATTCAGGATTATAGTGAGATACAGCGGGGTGATGTGATACTGGAGGAGGAAAAGTACATGATCACCTCTCTTCTGAATGATATCATATCGAATTATCAGGTAGCGAAACCGGACAAAAATGTTGATCTTATTGTTGACCTGGATCCTAATGTGCCGGCCATGATGCGCGGTGATTCGGGAAAGATAAGCCGTGTGATCCTTCATCTTCTTGATAATGCGTTTAAATTTACGGAGCGTGGTGGTGTATATCTTAAAGTCACATCCATAAAAAGGGACTATGGTGTCAATCTTATCATTGAAGTGACGGATACCGGAAAAGGGATGGGGCAGAACGATATCGACAGGATTTCACAGGGCTTATATCAGGCTAATACCAAAAGGAACAGGAATACCGGAGGAATCGGTTTAGGACTTTCGATCGTGTACGGTTTTGTCCGCAAGATGAACGGCTTCGTTAATATTGAGAGCAGGAAAGGTGAGGGAACTACAGTCCGTATAAGCATTGCGCAGGTAGTTATCGATCCGTCGCCCTGCCTTAGCGTGGACAGGGAAGAATATACCAGTATTGCTTTTCATGTAATGCCGGAAAAATACGAGACAGCCAAGGTGAGGGATTTTTACAGACTCATGGCATCTTCCATGGCTTCGGGACTCAGGATGAATCTGTATTCTGCGCCTGACCGGTCAGAGCTTGACAGGCTTATACAGCGTGGCGATATTACCCATGTATTTATGGGGCAGGAAGAGTATGAGGAGGCACCGGAATATTTCGATGAGCTTTCTGCAGGTGGAATAACAGTGGCGGTGTCTGCAAAGGATGGTTTTAAAGCCGATTCCGGAAGCGGCGTCATAGTTATGCCAAAGCCTCTGTACGGATGCCCTGTCGTGAGGGTCATAAATGGAGATGTGGGCGGCTCACTTACACCCGGAAACGAAGATGACAGAAGGCCGGTACTTGAGGGCATACGGGCACTGGTAGTGGATGATGAGCCGATGAATCTTGTAGTTGCTACCGGAATATTCAGGGAATACAAGATGTATATTGATACGGCATCAAGCGGCAGGGAGGCCATAGAGAAATATCGGAAGAATGAATATGACATAGTTTTTATGGACCATATGATGCCTGAAATGGACGGCGTGGAAGCTATGAAGCGTTTAAGAGAAGTTGCCGCAGATCAGGGCCGGGTGCTCAAGATAATAGCGCTTACGGCTAATGCCATAAGCGGTGCACGGGAAATGTTCTTAAATGAGGGCTTTGACGAATTCATCAGTAAGCCCATACATATGAACGAGTTTGAACGAAATGTCAGCAGGGTGCTTCCCGGCAGGACCGGCGGGAAGGGAGGCAGCATATGAGACTGGATGACCGGATAAAAAAGCTGCTTAACGATCCTGACAGGGAACTCAGTGAAAAAGTTTTCATTCTGCTGACCTTTGTGGCTCTTGTTGTTGCGGCGGTTGCTCTTATTGGTGACCTGTTGTATGGCGAGAATATTGTGGAAATCATTCTCCTGACTGCGACTACCGTTATGGTACCGGTGGCAACGGTTACTGCCATAAAGACGAAAAAAGTACCGCTTGTGTCACGGCTTATCTCAACAGGCCTGATATTTGTAATATTGCCGATCATATTTATTTTCGGCGGAGGTCTTGAGGGCGGAGGGATTCCCTGGCTTATATTCAGCTATCTTTACATTGGACTGGTGGTGGCAGGAATGTGGCGCCTTGTTTTTATTGCGCTGCTTACCGCTGTTATCGTTATCCTTTTTTTCATAGGTTATACCCATCCGGAGCTGATATATCCTCATACAAGGGAAATATTCTATATGGATCTGCTTCTGGGCGTAATAGAAGTGGGACTGGTATGCTTTATCATGACCTGGTTCCAGAATCTGCTGTACATACAGGAGAATAAAAGGGCAAGGGAAGAAACCAGGAAAGTTGAGGAGATGAACCGCTCGCAGAATCGTTTCTTTTCCAATATGAGTCATGAAATAAGAACCCCCATAAATTCTATTCTCGGGCTTAATGAGATCATACTCCGCCAGGAAGAAGCTACGGAAGAGATACGCAGGGATGCGGGAAATATCCAGGGTGCCGGCCGTATGCTTTTGGCACTCATAAATGATATTCTTGATTTCTCAAAGATCGAAGCCGGTAAGATGGATATAGTGCCTGTAAATTACAGCGTTTCGGCACTCTTGTCGGAGCTCGTAAATATGATCTGGCTTCGAGCCGAGCAAAAGGGACTGGAGATTAAGCTGGAGGTGGATCCCTCCATACCTTCGGAGCTTTTTGGTGATGAAGTCAGGATAAAGCAGATACTGGTAAATCTTCTCAATAATGCCGTGAAATATACAAGCGAGGGAAGTGTCACTTTTCGTATAGAAAAAGAAGATGTAAGGGATGATCAGGTACTTCTGATGTTTTCTGTTATAGATACGGGAATTGGTATCAAGCAGGATGCTCTGCCTTATCTTTTTGATGCATTCCAGCGAGTGGATGAGGAAAAGAATATAAATATCGAGGGTACCGGTCTCGGGCTTTCAATCGTTAAGCAGCTTGTGGATCTTATGGATGGCAGGATTACCGTAAACAGCGTTTATACGCAGGGATCTACATTTACAGTTACCCTATGGCAGATAATCGCGAGGAAAGAGGTTATAGGTGAGAT
This sequence comes from Lachnospiraceae bacterium UBA4364, assembly GCA_002393955.1. Taxonomy (GTDB): domain Bacteria; phylum Bacillota; class Clostridia; order Lachnospirales; family Lachnospiraceae; genus NK4A136. The sequence continues at coordinate 26,742 of DGSK01000047.1, forward strand.
AAATATAAGCAGTCTTAGCGGATCCGGTAATACAGGCAGGTATAAGCCTGATTTTAAGGCGCCGGAGGCTAAGCTTTTGATCGTTGATGACAACACAATGAACCTGGAGGTGGAAAAGAAGCTTATAGTTTCCACAGAGATACAGGTGGATACGGCAACAAGCGGTGAGCAGGCTCTTACCATGACACGGGCCGTGCGCTATGACATTATACTAATGGATCATCTTATGCCAGGCATGGATGGTATCGAATGTATGCAGCATATAAGGAAACAGTTTGATGGTCTGAATAACCATGTGCCCATAGTTGTTCTCACGGCAAATACCGGAAGTGAAAATCGTGAGCTTTACAGCAGGAGCGGTTTTGACGGATATCTGATAAAACCAGTTACGGGAAGACAGCTTGAGGAAGTGGTAATAGCGCATCTTCCGGCATCGAAAGTGATCAGGACCGGTAATAAGGATTTTGTCAGTATGCAGCTCAATGCCGCCGGTACATACAGCCGCAAGATCCCGGTACTTATAACTACGAATACTACCTGCGATCTGCCTGCAGCGGTGCTTGCTGCTCAGCAGATAGATACAATTCCCTACAGTATTCATGCAGATGGCGGGACATTTTATGATGGCCCGGAGGCAAGCGTGGATGAGATGGTCAGGTATATGCAGGCCGGAGTGGAGTTCGAATCGGAGCCACCAACCGTTGAGGAATTTGAAAAGTTCTTTGGGCAGGGATTAAAGAAAGCCCATAACCTGATCTATATTTCTATCTCATCGGAATTAAGTGAAGAGTATTCCAGAGCGATGGAGGCAGCAAAGGCCTATGGCAATGTAAGGGTATTTGATTCAAAAAATATTTCGGGCTGTCTTGGAATGCTGGTTTTGATGGCGCAGCGTATGAGTGCTCAGGGAAAGAGCCCGGAGAAAATATTAGACGAGCTTGAGCGTATCAGGGGCAGAATGTATTACAGTCTGTTTACTGATGGGGCATATTTCAGGAGAGGAAAGGGATTCGCTGACAAGAGTATATATAATATTATCAGGATCATGAGTATTCGGCCGGTGCTTAGGATAAAGAACGGACAGTTTGTACCGGGATGCATTACCATGGGCGAGCTTGATACATGTTACAAAAAGTTTATATCTTATTCATTTCCAGGATTCGCTCATCCGAATACTGATGTGCTGATTGTATCTTATTCAAGGCTTTCGGCTGATGAGATAGAGAAGATGAAGGAACAGATCAGGAAACACTGTGACTTCAAGAATATAGTATTCCAGAAATCTTCCGCTTCTATGGTGATAAAGAGCGGGGAAGGTGCACTGGCTTTTAACTATATAAATGCGGAAAAGACCGGGGATGATATTGGAAACCTGTTCATAAATGAAACTGCTGAAGCTAAGGATTTTTCGGAGGATTATGATAAGAAGGAGGCTGATAATCCGGCAACGGATGAATACATACAGAAAAATCCGGAAATGGATATTAATGAAGGGCATGTGGATACATGGATGAATGATACCGATCCGTTGCATATTAAAGACGAAGATAAAGCTGTGACAGGAACAGGTGGAGACAGAGATGAAGATGAAACAGAGACAGAGGGCTCTGAGGCCGAAAAAGAGAAAAAAGTTGACACGGATAAGTGCTGGTATGAGAAGATTCCCGGAATAAATTCCGGGCATGGTATGGAATACAGTGGGGATGAGGACATATATTATACTGTTATGGAGACCTTCTACGAGTCCATTGATGAAAAGAGCGATGAGCTTGATGGATATTTTGAAAGAAGTGAATGGGAAAACTACACCATCAAAGTACATGCCTTAAAGAGTTCGGCAAGACTTGTAGGAGCCGATGAGCTGGCCGATGGCGCACAGGCACTTGAAGCTGCTGCAAAAGAGAACGATGTGGAGTATATAAAGGCAAATCACTCCGGCGTGATGAAAGATTTCAGGGCTTTCAAAGAACCGCTTGCGGCAGTATTTGCTGAAGGGGATACCTGTTTATTGGGGACAGATTCTGTAGATGAGACGGCTGAAAGTTCTGTGGCTGCCTCTGATGATATCGCGGCTGCGGGGGACGCTGATGGGCGGTTTAACAGCTTTCTCGTAGAGTGTGTATATGAGACTCTGCGTGAGGGAGCTGAACAGAAAGATGATGATCTGATAGAGACAACGCTTAGGGAAATAGATGAGTATGATCTTGACCCAAAGGCTGTGGAAAAGATAAGCAGGCTTCGGGCTTGTTTCGAATCGGGAGATTTTGCCGGCATGCTTAAGATACTGGATAACGGAGGAAAAATTTAGAAAATATGGGAAAAAGTGTTGTGGTCATTACCTATAGTATTAGTGTTGTGGAGAGGACCATTGAAAAGGATCTTCAGGAGAGGGGATTTGAAGTTACCAGAATGGCTGATGATCCGGAAGCTGTTAACAGGGCTATAGATATGACGGATGTTTTTATTGTATATCTTCCGGAAGAGGTTTTTAACGATAAGGATGCAGCCAGAAGGCTTCTTTTGGTCAGCAGCGAGATAAAGTCAGCCCAGAAGAACCTGATCATCATAGCAGATGAGGGGGATATGCCGGATTTTAAAAAAGCTGTTCCGAATATCAAGAGTTTCCCGTTTGTCCCTCGTCCGATCGACATGCCGGTACTTCTTTCCGAGATAGAAAAGGAGTGCAAAAACAGCGAGCGGTTAAAGTCGCTTAAGAAAATTCTGGTCATTGACGATGATCCGTTATATGCAACTACCGTGTGTGAATGGCTTAAAACTGATTACCGAATGACAATGATCACGGATGGAAAGCAGGCTGTAAGTTTTCTGCAGGCTAACAGAGTGGATCTTATACTGCTTGACTACTGTATGCCGGGGCTGGATGGGGCTGAGGTTTTTGAAATACTGAAAAAAAGGACTGAGACTGAATCTATTCCCGTGATATTCCTTACGGGTGCCGGTAACCGGGAAAACTTCAGTAAGATCATAAGTCTTGGCCCGCAGGGGTATGTATTAAAGTCAACTAACAGGGAAGGCCTTTTAAAGATACTTAAAGATTATCTGGGAGAGTAGTTTTTGAAGAGGGAATCAAGATCTGTCAAAAGAGTATATGGATTCGGCAGCGCTGTTATATTCATGGCGCTGTTACTGTATTCGTTGTTATTTACTGAAGCATTTGGAACAGAGATCGGGCAGGATATGCATTCTTTTTCGGAAGGATGGTCTGCCTCCAACGGGACTGTCTGGAGACTGGATGATGCAAGCACAAAACGGCTTAACGGGGCAGAGCTTAGGAAAAGACTTCCGGATGATCTGAACGATGGGGACTGTTTCTGCTTTTCGTCAAGAAATGTGTGTGTCAGCATAAGGATCGATGACGAGGTGATATATTCCTTTTCAGGAGAGGATAATCTTACAGGCATCGGCTACGGGAATGCATATCATGTGGTGGGACTTTGTGCAGCTGATGCCGGAAAGTACATAAGGCTGGAACTGACCCCTCTATATGAAAACTCTGTTTCAGGTAAATTACGGGAAGCGTGGGTATGTCCGGCAGAGGACTATATTCAGGGAAAACTCAGGTCAGGATTTGTACCTGCTTTTGTGTCTGTTACGATCGTACTTTTGGGTTTATTCATGGTTCTGGTATATCTGGCAATTCCGGATAAGGAGAATATGCCGTTTAATCTGCTGGCACTGGGATGCCTTTGCATAGTAATGGGAACCTGGCTTCTGGCAGATTCCAATATACCCCAGCTTTATACAGGATATCTGTATCTGTGGCGTTATATTGGTAAGACACTGGTATTCCTGGCTCAGTATTCATTTATATGTTTCCTTGTTTCGCTTACAGCTGCAAAGCGTGATATGTATAAACATATTGCCTTCTGGTTAGCGTTTATTGAACTGGTGGTACTTATCGCATTAAGATATATTGCGGGGATAGATATGACAAAGTCCTTCCCTGTTATGATATACGTAATGGCGGCTCTGCTCATAATGCTTTCCCTGGTTATAATAATTGATAATGGAATGTATTGCCGGTCTAACGGGCTTGCTATTTATCTCAGAAAGTTTTATATAGGCTTTGGAGGTCTGACAGTCTGTGTAATATCCGATATCCTGATATTTGTATTTAAGCACAGCCACAATGATACAAATGGGGATCTCACAAGGTGTGGCATAGTATTCTTTGTGGTATATGCGCTTTATGTTTTCTCAGGATGGTGGAGCAAGGATAGGGCAGGGATTGAGAGAGACCGTATCGTCAACAGGACGCTTCAGTATGCCCTGGCACCGGAATCCCCGGATGAGTGCATCAAGTCCATGCTGGGATACATGGGAAAAGAATTAAAGGCCTCGCGGGTATGTATCTTTGAGGAACATGGCAGCGGACGTTTTCGCGGTTCTTACGAATGGTACAGGGAGGACCTGACATCCGATGGTGTCGATATTCTCTATCTGCCTTATGAAGGATTCGTGGATGAGCTGTACAGATCGTATCTGAACAATGACAGAAAGCTGATAATCCGTGATACGGAAGAGTTTAAGTCTGTGCATCCGGCTCTCTATAACCTGCTTAAATCCAGCAATATTAACAGTCTGGTAGGAGGACCGCTTGAAAACAGCGGAAGGCTTACCGGATTTCTTGTCTTACTGGATATTCCGGCGGCAGATCAGGAGGCAGCAGCAGAGGTTATATCGCTTCTCACATACTTTGTTACACAGCTCATAGCACAGCGTGAGGAACAGAAACATCTGAAATATTACAGCTATAATGATCCGCGTTGTGGAGCCGGGAACAGAAGAGCATACAAAGAATTTCTTGATGAAGGTCTTGATAAATCATCTGCGTTCGGTTACGTTTCATGCAGGATAAAAGATTTTGCGGAAATCAGCAGCACCCGGGGCTATGAAGCCGGAGATAATGTACTTGCTGATACAGCAAAATGCCTTTCGGAAGTATTCGGAAATGAAAATGTTTACCGGCTGGGTGGCGGAGAATTTGCAGCTTTTGGATTCGAAACAGACGAATCCTTCTTTGATTCGGACGTGGCACGTGCAGGGAAGCTTATTTCAGACAGGAAGATAAATGTTGCAATAAGCGGAGTGTACTGCACATACGGTACCATGAATATGAATGGTGTGGTTAAGAGGGCAAGGGAGCATACGACAGTCAATTGATCCATTAATCAAGTTAAGAAATATTTAAGGATTACAGAAGAATCAGCTTAAGACTTTCATAGGACACCTGTTGTATATTAACAGTGTCGAGATGTGAAAGTCTTTTTAGTTTTAAAGTCTTTTTTTCAGGGAGATAAGGAGAGGGACAATGAAAAAGGGTGTAATGATAATGAAGAAGATGATGAGAAGATCCATGCCGGCTGTATTTATGACAGGAGTGTTGCTTACAGCATCGGTTCTGACCGGATGCGGTAAAGGCGAAGGGATAAGCCGGGGAATGATTACGACTGTTACGACAGGAGATTATACGGAAAAATTTACTGCCGAAGGAACGGTAGAGTGCGCAGAGCCGCATTACGTATATTCCACCCTTTCACTTCCGGTAGAGGAGGTGTTAGTAAAGGAAGGAGACTATGTGACTGCCGGCACGCTGCTCTGCGTACTGGATACTAAGACTATAGAGGATAAGATTGCGGTAAAGCAGGCTGCAATAGAGAGGTCCGAAAAGAAAGCCTCCACTGATGTGTCTGCAGCAAGGACACAGTACAATATCTATAACGAAAGTCTTGCAAGCGGAACCGACATGAATCTTGTGGAAGCATTTGCAAAGATGGAAGCTGCGAGGGAAACATACGAGAGCGCACAGAAAACTTATGATGATTACAAAGAGTCGGTAAGCATGGGAATGGATCCTACACTCGCATCAGCAGACCAGAGTGTTGCAAGGGCGGCTAATTCGCTTCAGCAGGCCAAGTCATGGCAGTATGAACTTGATGATACACATGGAGTTTCAAAGCTGGAAAAGGAAGAGGCAGAGGATGCAGTGGACAGCGCAAGCCTTGCATATGTACAGGCAATAGAGAACAGGGATAATCTCCTGCGCCAGAGCGATATAAAGCTTGCTGATTATGCAAAACTGGCAGAGGATGCAAACTACAATTACATAATCGCCCAGACTGCATATACGGCAGCAGTAAAATCCCTTGAAAATGCAAAATCTTTAAGCCAGGCAGCGATCAATCAGGCAATGATAAACGGGGATATGACGGTAGAAGAGCTGGAGCTTGCCCAGCTTAATGACCAGCTCCTTGACGCACAGGTTATAGCTGAATGTTCCGGAATGGTAACAGCTGTAAATGTAAATGTAGGCGAGGCATCAACCGGCGTGCTTTTCGTAATTGAGGATACAAGCGACCTTATCTTTACCGCAAAGGTTTCCGAGAAAGAGATAAACAGCGTGAGTGAGGGCATGGCTGTATCAGTATCCACTAAGGCTGAGAATTCCGATGATTATACAGGTACTGTACAGAGAGTGGCAGCCTATACTGAAAAGACTGCCGATGGCGAGACCGATACTTCAGGAAAGGACGCAGAGTTCAATGTAACGATTCTTTTAGAGGAGCCTGATGAAAATGTACGCATAGGAATGAACGGTAAAGCATCCTTTATAGCTTATGAGCAGCCGGAAGGGCTGGCAGTTCCAAATGAAGCCGTATATACTGATACGGATGGGAAGAAATATGTGCTGACCATCTCCTCCGATACAGAGAGCGGCACTATTGAAAAGAGAGAAGTGACCGTAAATTACAAAGGTAAGCGTGAAAGTTCAGTTGAGAGTGCTTCACTTCATTCAGGCGACCATGTACTTGTTGATGCCGCAACCTACTGGGATCTGATCGGGGAAACTGTGACAATTACGCAGTAAATGCTTCAGCGGTTTCGTATAATTAATATCCGGGAACTGCAACTCAAAAAATTGACTCCGGTTAGTCATAAGGAAGTTGAACTAACGGGCAGATTAAGATATAGAAGGACAAGAATATGGAAAAAACGATCATACTCAGTGCAAAGGACCTGTCAAAGACTTTCTCGAATGAATCCGTGCAGCAGCATGTGCTGAAAAATCTGAATCTGGATATCTACAAAGGGGATTTCACCGTAATAATGGGTAACTCCGGATCCGGGAAGAGTACGCTGCTGTATGCATTGTCGGGAATGGACAGGCCGTCTTTGGGAACAGTCACGTATTATGTAGAGGATAAGGCGTTTAAGAAAAAGGATGGCGGGATAGAAATCTCAAGATTTTCCAATGACAAGCTGGCACTTTTCAGAAGAAACCACGCAGGCTTTGTATTCCAGCAGAATTATCTTAATGACTCTATGAGCGCCATGGATAATGTAATGGTATGCGGGCTGCTTAGGTCAAAGAACCGTAAAGAGCTTGCAGCCAGAGCGAGAGACCTGTTTGCAAGGGTAGAAATAAGCGAGTCGGATTCTCGTAAGTTCCCCACACAGCTCTCCGGAGGTATGCAGCAGAGAGTTGCAGTTGTAAGGGGTGTTATCAACCGGCCGGAGGTGCTTTTTGCAGATGAGCCTACAGGAGCTCTTAACTCACAGAATACCATAAATGTTCTGGATATTCTTTCGGATCTGAATAATGAAGGTCAGAGCATAGTGATGGTAACACATACCGTAAGCGCTGCAGAGCGGGGCCACCGCATCATATATCTTTCTGACGGTGTAATATCGGATGAGTGTGACTTAGGAGCTTATCTGGGAGATTACAAGGATGATACAAATCCTTACAAGGACCAGGCGGTGGAAAGACACAGGAAGCTTAAGGAATTTTTGCAGAAGCAGGGATGGTAGTGTTAACGATTACTCTTGCAGAGTAATCGTTAACCTGACAGTTTGCACAGAGTGCAAACTGTCGGTGAGTGCGTTTGCCTAAGACTTTCCACATTTAGTCTGTGGGAAGTGGAACGACGACTCGCATGTGCACCGGAACCGCTGCAATTGCGAGTGTCGTTCTATCTGGGTCATTGAGTGGAAAGTTTTATATTTAGTGATTAGGGAAATTGAGCATGTACAGGTTATTCGTGATTGCAAAAAATAATATGAAGAAGCAGCGTGGTGATATGATCACATTCTTCGTCCTGACATTCATATCAGGGTTTTTGATCTTTGACTGCGTTGCGGCAGGCCTCGGGACCGGCAGGGTAATGGATTCCTGTTATGAAGCTGTAAACGGATGCCATATTATTTTTACCTGCCCGGATAATGATGCGACAGTGAAGGCTGCTGAAAAGACTTTTCAGGACAATGAGCATATTGACAAATATGAAGGAACGCCTGTCACCGAGCTGATAGCAAAATACAGAAAGAAAGGAACAAGGGAATTCAGTACATATGAATTCCTTGCAGAAGCTTTTGATGAGGAAACTGAATTACTGAAACTGAAAAGGCCTGTTAGCCATCTGGGAAGGAATGAGGTGATCCTTCCTTACAACATGAAGAGTATGTATGCGGTAGGTGATGTACTTCAGTTAAAGTTTGAGGATGACATATATGATTTCAGGGTGGTGGGATATACAGAGAATCCCTACATGTGTTCTACTATATGTATAACAATATACTATGTGCTCATGGATAGGGAAACCTTAACTGAGCTGCAGGATGCACACCCGAATTATGCTACGGCGGGATATATATTCAAGCTTCATGCTGACGAAAAGACTCTGAATGATTCCTATGGGCTGGCAGAATTAGGTGATGACATCTGCAAGGATTTCGCGGTGGAAGCAGAAAAGTATGATGACGAGACGGCAGGAGATTTCTGGCTGGAGACTGACTGGAATTCTATGAAAGAAGGCTCGTCCTTTGCACCGCTTATCTTTATCGCCGTAGTATTTGTCTTTTCACTTTTGATACTGGCAATCGCAGTGGTGATCATAACCTTCAGCATCCGGAATTTTATCAGGAAGAATATGAAAAATACCGGTATCCTTGAAGCCAGCGGCTACACGGTAAATGAGCTGAGATGGGCTCTTGTATTCCAGATGTCTTTCATTTCCTTCTTAGGAAGCTTATGCGGAGTGGTACTAGGAATCGCAACATTCAGTGCCTTCGGTGAAATGATCAGTATCGTGCTGGGACTTTATTGGAATCAGGCTGTGGATGTCACCTGTGCATTAGTTACAGTTTTGGGGACAGTTCTCATCGTAGCGGTGGTTGCACGCACTGCAAGCTTTGAATATAACAAAGTAAGCGTGCTGGATGCCTTAAGGGGCGGGATAAATACCCATAACTTCAAAAAGAATATTTTCAGCTTTGAAAAAACTAAGCTTCCGATACCTGTTGTGTTTGCACTGAAGGATACCTTCGGCAGCCTGGGGGGAAGCCTTATTATAGCACTGATGATAATGTTCCTGGATGTTTCTACCAATGTTGGTTTCGGCCTGTATGACAGCTTTGGCACCGATCCTGACAGGTTTTTTCGGATATTTGCCATGGAAGTGGCCGATGCCCAGGTTGATGATGATGGAGATTATGAGGAAGTAGAAGCGGTCTTAAGTGAAGCTGACGGAGTGGAGAAGGTTTTAGCAATGTCCATGTATGCAATGACCATTAAAACCGGTGATAGCGAGCGTGCCGTGACAGCTTCAGTTTATGACGACTTAAGGAAGCTTGAGTATTTATCACTTACGGAGGGCAGGGTTCCAGAAACAGACAATGAGATACTTATTACTACCGGTATATCCAGGGACCTGGGGATAGATATCGGTGATGTGATAAGCATAAAGAGCGGTGATGACGAAATAGACTTTCTGGTGGTGGGAATAAACCAGCAGCTTCAGAATATGGGACGAGGCATATCTCTAACTATAGAGGGAGCGAAAAAGGTGCTTCCCAGTGGTGAAGTTCATCCTTATTACTATGTCTATTCCAAGGCGGGAATGACCTATGAGGGATTATCAAGAAATATATATGCAGCGGGAGATGACTGGGGATATGATTTCTCAGTAGTTGATCTTAAAAGTCTTATCCTTGATACGGTAGGAAGCGTATTCATGATAATGAAGCTTATAGCTCTTTTGATTGTATGCATAACGGTATTTGTTGTTGCATTTGTGGAGTCGCTTATAGTCAGGGCAAAGATCAGCAGGGAGTGGAAAAATATGGGTGTCAGCAAGGCTCTCGGTCAGACGACGGGCGGATTAGTGCTGCAGCTTATGCTTTCAAATCTGCCGACCATAGTCCTTGGAGGATTGCTTGGAACCTTTATCTCTCAGAGAACAGGTCAGGCCACAATGACGGCTATGTTTTCGCTTTTCGAGATGAAGAATATGGCCTTCTATCTGTCACCGGGGTGGACTATGGTTACGCTGGTGGGAATCGTGCTGGTAGCTGCAGGTACTGCCGGGATAGAGGGACTCAGGGTAAGGAAACTTATCCCTGTGGAGATGATCACGGAAGAGTAATGATAAAAAACTTTTACTGGATCTGAATAGTTACAAATTAAAGAATGCAGGGGCTGGGAAAAATGTATAAATTATTTGTGATAGCAAAAAACAATATGAAAAGGCAGAAGGGGGACATGCTGACTTTTCTTGTGCTGACTTTTGTTTCCGGTCTGATGATCTTTGATTGCATATCCGCAATTACAGGTATGGACAGGATAATGGATGCTAAGTTCGAAGAAATAAACGGTGCCCACATAATGCTTTACATTATGGGGTCTGATGCTGAAAAAAAATCAGCTCAGAAAGTTTTTGAAGAAAGCGAGTACATAACAGAGTATGAAGTGACACCTGTTATGCAGATGGTAGCCGGATACAGGCGTAAAGGAGAAAGAAATTTTAATTCTTTTAATTTTTTCGTGGAAAGCTTTGATGAAGAAAAGAATATTATGAAGATCCCGATGCCAGTGGCATATTTACGGCATGATGATATACTGCTTCCTTACAATATGTCGGGCAGCTATGCCATAGGAGATATTCTGCAGCTTAAGATAGGTGATGATGTGTACGATCTTAATGTGGCCGGATATATTGAAGATCCGTATTTTAGCTCTACCATGAACATTTCCATATACAGTGTTGTAATGACACAGGAGCTGATGGATGAGCTTAAGGATACTCATCCCAAGGCCATGCTGATGCGGACTTTTGTATATAAGGGTAAGATCGCTGAAGGTTCGATACAGACGGTGGATCTTGAAAGGAAGATAGAAGATGCTTACAAGGATGAACTTGAAAAATACCCGGAGGATGAAAAGCAGAACTCTGACTATACGATATTAAACTGGGACGCTATGAGAGAGGGATCTAAATTCCTCCCGCTTATTGTAATCGCTACGGTACTTATATTTGCCATACTGATACTTGTGATCGCAGTGGTGATCATATCATTCAGTATAAGGAATTTCATAAGGAAGAATATGAAGAACACCGGCATACTTGAGGCATGCGGATACACAGTGGCTGAGCTTAGAATTGCCCTGACATTGCAGATAGGAGCAATCGCCTTTACAGGCAGCGCCCTGGGAATCGCGATAGGAGCAGTGACATTCAGGGGGTTCGGCAATATCATAAGTATAGTCCTTGGCCTTACATGGAATCAGCCGGCTAATTATGCTGCGGCATCATATATACTGATCGGAATGACCTTCCTGATCGCACTTGTTTCGATGATCGTAAGCGGTGCATACAATAAAGTGAGTGTGCTAGATGCGCTGAGAGGCGGCATAAATACGCACAATTTCAAGCGGAATTTCTTCCCTTTCGAAAAGACTGTGCTCCCTGTACCTGTTGTGCTTGCACTTAAGGAAACTTTTGGCGGCATCAGGCGTAATCTCCTTATGGCTTTTATAGTATGCATTCTTGCCGTTTCTACACTGATCGGATTCTGTATGTTTGAAAACTTCGGAACAGATCCGAATAAGATAATGTCGATAATGAGCGTGGAATTCGGAACAGCAGCAGTGGAAGAAAAGAATAATATCAGTGATTACGAGGGACTTGCAGATGATATGAGAGGTGTGGACAGTGTTGCCTCCGTTTTATCCTATACAGGATACGAACTGCTGGTGACATCGGGAGATCTTGATCAGAGGATTTATACGATAGCATATGATGATATGAAATATACCACGGCTACCAATATTGTGGAGGGCAGGATGCCGGAAACCGATAATGAGGTGATGGTAACTTCCGGTGTAGCAAAGGATCTTGAGCTCAAGGCAGGGGATGTGGTAACAATTAAGTATGACAAGGATGAGGCTGATTATATAGTGGTCGGAATAAACCAGTCCATACAGAATATGGGACGCGGTATGAATATGACGATCGATGGGCTGAAGAAGATCCTTCCGGGAGGCACGGTTCATCCGATGTACTATGTATATGCAAAGGAGGGCGTACTGTATCCACAGCTTGAAAGGGATCTTTACGAAATGGCAGATGAAGAAGGCTATGACATAGAAGTCATAGACATGCAGGGATTTGTCAGCGGAACGGTGGATTCTGTGGTAATGTCAATGCAGGCTCTCTGCATCATTATAGTGATTATAACGGTCTTTGTAGTGGTATTCGTGGAATCCCTGGTGATCCGTGCCAAGATCAGCAAGGAGTGGAAAAATATGGGTGTCAGCAAGGCGCTGGGACAGACCACAGGTGGGCTGATGCTGCAGATAATGCTTTCAAATATGCCTGCTATAGTATTGGGAGCGGTGGTCGGCGGAGTTGTGGCAAAAGATATCGGAAAGGCTTTTATTTGCGGTATGTTTGCAATGTTTGAGCTAAATAATCTGGTGATAGGGCTTTCACCTTTCTGGGTGATCCTTACAGTAGCCGGAATACTTGCCATTGCGGTCATAACAGCCGGTGCGGAAGGCTTAAGAGTAAAGAAACTGATCCCGGTGGAAATGATCACGGAGGAGTAAAACTGATTGGATGCCAGCATGAAATAATAGAGAAAAAAGACTCCTTAGCGGTGTCTTTTTTTGATTAACTAACTAAAACTTCCCACTAACTGA
>DGSK01000044.1:0-10958 GCA_002393955.1 Lachnospiraceae bacterium UBA4364
GCGTTGCATCGGTTCCGGTGCATATGCGAGTCGTCGTTCTCTTTCCACAGACTATATGTGGGAAGTCTTAGTTAGTCAGATACCGCTACAGGACTATGTTTGATCAGGAATTGCGGCGTCCTTATTCCGTATTATCTCTCTTTATGATGTAAACCGCGATATTGAATGCATGGTCTCCCACCCTCTCAAGCGAGGTTGCGACATCCGAAAAGATCATTCCCGCCTCAGGTGAGCACTCCTGTCTTGTGAGCCTGTCCACATGATGCTGCTGGATTTCTTTTTCCTTGGCATCAATTGCATCTTCCATTGCAGACATACGCTCCATATCTTCCTCGCTGCCGGAACCCACGATAACTTTTATCGCCTGTCCCATCAGGTCATTCACCAGATTAAGCAGCTCCGTCATTTCCTTTATGGCATCATCACTGAATGATGCTCCCGTTTTCTTCCTGCGCTCAGCAAATTCCGCAATATTTTCCGCATGGTCACCGATACGCTCTATATCATTTGCCACATGGAACAGGGATCCCAGGCCCTGGAGGTCGTCTATGGGGAGGGGGGACTGGTTTATCTTTATCAGATAGCCCGTTATTGACCGGTTCAGGAAATTGATATTTTCCTCCATATCCCGGACTTCCTGTATATCCTCTTCATCCAGGGTAACCAGTGCGTTCATGGCACGGTTTAAATTGTCGCTGGCAAGAGACGCCATACGCTCCAGCTCCTTGAGACCATCAACTACAGCAGTCGAAGGATTGAAGATCACCTTATTGCCGATATACTTAAGCTGGAAGGTATCCCTGTAACCAACCTTCTCGTCTTTTCCGGGAATAATAAGATAAGTAAGCTTTACTATCCAGTTTGAGAACGGCAAAAGCATGATAACCTGGGTTATCTTTATGATGGTATGGGCATTCGCCACAAACCTTCCCTCATCTGCTGAGAAACTATGCAGCCACATAGAAATGGGATCAACGGCAATCTGAAAAATAATGAACATTATCACTGTACCGATCACATTGAACAGAAGGTGGATCATAGCCGCACGCTTTGCATCTTTCTTACCTGCAAGCGATGCCAAAAGTGCAGTGGTGCAGGCACCTATGTTACATCCAAGCACTATATACAGACAGATATTTACATCCCCGAATAATCCCTGCTGTGCCATAAGGAGTACCAGCGATACTGTAACAGAGGAGCTCTGCACAACAGCCGTTATCACCAGACCCGCAAGTACCGCGAGGAAAGGATTCTCAAGACCCGCAAGCAGATTTATCACCTGCTCTGAATCTTTAAGTGCACTCATTCCCGAAGACATAGTGGAAATGCCTAAGAAAAGCACACCGAAACCTGCAACAATATCCGCGATCTTTTCTACAAGCTGATTCTTTGCCACCATTGATACCACAACGCCTGTGATAAGTATGATAGGTGCATATGCTGAAAGATTAAATGAAACAAGCTGTGAAGTAACGGTAGTACCGATATTGGCACCGAATATGACACCGGCTGCCTGAAACAGAGTCATAAGACCTGAGTTAACGAAGCTCACCACCAGAGATGTACAGGCTGATGACGACTGCATTATCGCCGTAAATATAAGACCCACCAGCATTCCGGTTACCCTGTTCGTGGTAAACATCTCCAGTATGCCACGAAGCTTTGCACCGGCTGCCTTTTCAATACCTTCACTCATCAGTGTCATGCCCATCAGGAACAGCCCTAATCCTGCGCACAACGACATTATCTCTGCGAAACCCATCTCAATCCTCGTCCCCGGGACTCACCCGGAATTCTAATTCATTCTTATCTTATTCACTCGCCCTACTCGTACATCATAGAGTTTAAAATATAGTTTCAAAAGTGGCAATATGTATTTTTACACAAAAGATTATTCCTGTCCGTGCATTTAGTTGTGAAAATGCCAAAGCCTGCGCCCCGCTATATCTGCCTGCAGCACATCCTTAAGCTCATACAGATCCGTAAATTTCTGTTCCGGGCGCCTAAACTCACGAAGCATTACAGTGATCCGCTCGCCATATATATCACCGGAAAAATCAAGCAGGTAAGACTCTATATTCACTTTTTTATCCGCTTTCACTGTCGGCTTGCAGCCAATATTTGTCACTGCTCTAAATACCCGTCCGTCCGAAAGCTCCACATCAGAAAAATACGCACCATATGGAGGTATCACCCTGCCGGGGAGCGGATCTATGTTAGCAGTGGGAAAACCTATAGTCCGTCCCAGCTGCTTTCCTGTCGTTACTGTGCCACTGAAAGAATAAGGCCGTCCCAGCATTTCCTCCACCGTATGCATATCTCCTCCCGCCACGGCATTCCTTATGGTGGTGGAGCTTACCACAAAGCCTCCATGGCGCACCTTATCGACCATAACAGTTTCATAACCAAGCTCCGTCTTCAGGCTGTCCAGCAGGTTAAAATCACCCTTGCCGCCTTTTCCGTAGGACAGGTCCGATCCTGCCGCGATAAATCCCATATTCAGCTGTTCCTTCAGGCATTTCCTTATAAAGAGTTCCGGCTCAACAGCTGAGGTCTCCTCATTCATGGGATACTCTATCAGCATATCTATCCCGCATGACTCAAGGTATTCCCTTTTTTCATCCCTTGTCATGAGCGTGCCGCAGTCCGGTGCACCAAAAAATACCTCCGGCGACGGCTCAAAAGTAAATATCACCTTCTTAAAGCCCTTTTCACCGGCTTTCATTATTTCCGAAAGTATCTTTTTGTGGCCGATGTGTATTCCATCGAATTTCCCTATGGCAACGGCAGTTTTTTCTTTTACGATCATCCCTGCGGGATCGGTAACTATTTCCATGCTCATAAAAACATCTTTTCCGGGACAAAAGCCCCCCTGTTTGATCTATATGCATACACCGCAACAAAATTCCCACGGTCATTTATAACCCTGATCCGTTCTCCGTCTTTTGTGCTGATCTTTTCCCCATCGTCAAATGCGGCAGCAGGCAGCATGTTCCCGTTATCTATGGCCGCTGCCTTTTCCGGCTTTACCCTGAATGCGGGGATATCCATAAAAAAAGCCTCTGTGGGGAGTATCAGATCTCCAACGCTTCCGTTTTTTGCCGCTACCTCAATCTCGGACAGCTTATATGCTTTATCAATATAGAAATCACCGCTGCGGGTTCTTATCAGATGCTCCATTGCTGCTCCGCAGCCAAGCTTTTCACCTATATCCCGGCATAATGACCGTATATATGTACCCTTGCCGCATTCTATGCTCATGGTCACCCTGTCTCCGTCAATATCCTTTATCTCAATGGAATGAATATCAACGTGACGCGGCGTACGCTGCGCTGTCCCACCGGCCCTGGCAATATCACAGAGCTTGCGTCCGTTTACTTTAAGAGCCGAATACATCGGGGGCAGCTGGTCATATCCTCCCACAAATGACATGGCGGCACTCCGAATATCATCAGATGTACAGTCGACCGCAGATGTCTTAAGCACCTCGCCGCTCATATCCTCAGTGTCGGTTTCCACGCCCATACGCATTACGCACTCATAAACCTTTACCTTGTCCACAAGCTGTTCCACAAGCTTCGTGGCATTTCCGAGACACACCAAAAGCACGCCCTCCGCATCCGGATCGAGCGTGCCTGTATGACCGATTTTTTTCTGACGGAGTATCCCGCGAAGCTTTGCAACTACATCAAACGAAGTAAAACCGGCTTCCTTATAGACATTTATTGCACCGTTATACATATATCACAGCTGTTTCGAAACTTCGGTCAGAAGGATATATACCATATCCTCCATTGCCCCTCTGTAGTCACATCCGGCAGCTCTCACATGGCCACCGCCACCGAGGCTTTCTGCGACCTTAGCTACATTTACTTTATCCGACGAAGCCCTGAGACTTGCCTTGTACAGTCCCGGAGCCTTTTCATAAATAAAAATGGCACATTCTATTCCATGAATATTCCGCAGTTCATTTACGGCACCATCCGTGTCATCCTTGCCGGCACCCATGGCCTCCATAAACATCTTATCAGCAGTCCCCACGATCACCCGGTCTTCCAGATATCTCCTGGCATTCAAAAGCACCTGGGCCTGAAAGCGGCTCTGGACGTAGGTTTTCACATAAAAAGTCTCATCTAAGAGCATCGGAAAATCAAATCCGTATGTGATAAGCTTTCCGGCGATCTCCATAGTCCTCTGTGATGTATTCGAAAATCTGAATACGCCTGTATCATGTGCCATCCCCATATAGATAAGCTCTGCTATGACAGCGTCCACCCTGCTCTCATCCATCAGTTCATACAAAACTTCAGCACAGGAAGAAACCTCCGGACATACCCGGTTAACCATTGCAGATCCGTCTTTGTTGCTTATATGATGGTCTATGTTTATGGTCTTAACAGCAGACTCAAAATATTTCATAGCCTCACCTATGCGCTCTTTACTGCCGGTCGTATCACATACTATAAAAACATCAAAGGGATCCCTGTCAGGAAAATCACAGATCAGGCAGTCACGTTTCTTAATACCGGCAAAAGATCTTCCCGGATCTTCCAGAAACACTTCCGCTTCCGCTTCCGGCATACAGCTCTCCAGATAATGCAAAAGAGCCAGGCAGGAACCTACGCAGTCCCCGTCCGGCCTCACATGTCCTGTTATGCCTATTCTTTTTGCACCTTCCAGTTCCTTCAGAAGATCCATATCCGCCTCCTAAAAAGCCTATAACGGTTCTATTCTTCTTCGCCGCGTTTCTGACGCATCATTGCATCCTCTTTAGAAACTTTATCTATCACACTGTTCATATGATTGCCATAAGCAATGGAATGATCAGCCACAAAAGTAAGCTCCGGCGTATTACGCAGATTCAGTTCTCTTGCAAGCTCCCTGCGCATAAAACCTTCTGCACACTTAAGCCCCTTCAAAGCCTCCTTCTCCTGCTCCTCATCGCAGAGAAAGCTCACCCACACTTTACAGGTCTTAAGATCCGGTGCCACTATTACATCCGTAACAGATGTAAATGCCGGCACCCTGGGATCCTTTATTTCACTGCGGATAAGCTCTGCCAGGACCTTCATAACTTCGGAATTGATCCTTGTATTTTTAATACTGTCTTTTTTCATTGTTCCTCTTTATTCCGTATCAGTCTCTGGGAACCTCGACCATGATGTAAGCCTCTACCATATCAAGCTCCTGTATCTTATCGAAGCCCTCAAATACAAGACCACACTCATAGCCTTCCTTAACTTCCTTCACATCATCCTTGAATCGCTTAAGTGATGCAAGAGGTCCCTCAAATATCTGCTCACCTTCTCTGGTGATCCTTACCTTACTGTCACGGGTAATACGGCCATCCATTACGAAAGAACCCGCGATATTACCGATAGCAGAAGCCTTGAATATCTGGCGCACCTCTGCGTGTCCGATAACCTTTTCCTCATAGATAGGCTCAAGCATACCCTTCATAGCGGCTTCCACGTCCTCGATTGCCTGATAGATTACTTTATAAAGCCTTATATCAACACCTTCACGCTCAGCAGTCTGCTTAGCTACTGCATCAGGTCTTACATCAAAACCGATAATGATGGCATTTGAAGCACTTGCAAGCACGACATCGGACTCGTTTATGGCACCTACACCACCGTGAATGACCTTAACCAGGACTTCATCATTAGAAAGCTTCTCCAGTGACTGCTTAACAGCTTCAACAGAGCCCTGAACATCAGCCTTAACGATAAGATTGAGTTCCTTAAGATTACCCTCTTTGATCTTATCAAAGAGATCATCCAGTGACATCTTGGCCTTGGTATCTGCAACAAGCTTCTCTTTGTTCTGTGCCACGAAAGTAGCTGCAAAGCTCTTTGCTTCCTTTTCGCTTGAGTGACAGATGAAGACTTCACCTGCATTAGGCACATCACTCAGTCCCAGTATCTCAACAGGAGTGGAAGGCCCTGCTTCCTTTACCTTGTTGCCCTTATCATCGATCATTGCCCTTACTTTTCCGTGAGATACGCCTGCGGATACAAAATCTCCGACACGAAGCGTACCCTTCTGAACCAGCACGGTTGCCACAGGACCACGTCCCTTATCAAGCTCAGCCTCTATAACAAGACCTCTTGCCCTTCTGTTGGGGTTAGCCTTAAGTTCAAGCACGTCTGCAGTAAGAAGTATCATCTCAAGGAGCTGTTCAATACCTTCACCGCTCTTAGCCGATACCGGAACAAATACAGTAGTTCCGCCCCAGTCCTCAGCCACAAGTTCATGTTCGGTAAGCTCCTGCTTAACCCTGTCAATATTTGCTCCGGGCTTATCGATCTTGTTAACAGCAACTATAAGTTCTATCCCGGCTGCTTTTGCATGATTTATAGCTTCCACAGTCTGCGGCATGACACCATCATCCGCTGCAACCACAAGAACCGCTATATCCGTTGCATTTGCACCTCTCATACGCATTGCAGTAAATGCTTCATGACCCGGTGTATCCAGGAAAGTGATCTTGCGGCCGTCAACCTTGACTGTATATGCACCAATCTTCTGGGTAATACCGCCCGCCTCATGGTCTATTACATTAGTCTTTCTTATGGCATCAAGCAGGGAAGTCTTACCATGGTCAACGTGTCCCATTACGCAGATAACGGGAGGACGTGAAACCATCTTGGACTCATCCTCTTCATCCTCCTTAAGAAGCTCGGCAATAACGTCGACCTTCTCCTCTTTCTCACACATGATCTCGTAATCAAGTGCAATCTCCTCTGCTTCCTCAAAAGAGATTTCCTGATTAACAGTCACCATCTTGCCCTGCATGAAAAGCTTTTTAACGATTTCAGCCGGCTGGACATGCATACGCTCTGCAAACACCTTAATGGTAACCATTTCAGGAAGCTTTATGAGCTTGATATCCTCAACAGGCTCTTCTACTTTCTTGGCTACGGGCTTAACGAATCTTCCCGCATTACTGTTGCGGTCCTTTCCGCGTCCGTCATCATCCATATATCTGGAATCACGGCGGTTCTCACGGTCGCGATCCTTTTCAGAATGCTTATTCCTTCTGTTATCCTGGGGAACAGGTGCCGCCTCTGTTCTTCCTGCAGCCGGTCTTGCTCCCGGCATAGGACGTCCGCCTGACGGTCTGCTGCCACCTGCCTGATTACCGCCGAAGCGGTTCTGGTTACCCTGCTGCTGACGGTTTCCCTGGAAACGATTCTGTCCGTCAGCCCTGTTTCCCTGATACCTGTTTGCTCCGCCATTCTGCTCTCTCTGCTGGAACTTTCCCGCCTGATTATGAGGCTGACGTTCCGTATTCTCACGGTTAACAGGTCTGCTTTCCGATGCGGCAGGACGTTCTGTTACAACAGGCTTATTTTCAACAGACTTGGTTTCAACAGTTTTAGGTTCAGCAGCCGGAGTCTCTGTGACCTGCGCTGCCTGTGCTTTTTCAGCCTCCTCCGCTGCGATCTTTGCTGCACTTTCTCTCTCTGCTTCAGCTCTTGCATCTTCTTCACGTCTTGCTGCAGCTCCGGCCCTGTCTATCATATTCTCCCTGGGCCTGATGGGGCCGCGCGCCCTGTTATCGGCACCACGTCCGGGATAAGCTCCGTTCCCCGAAGGCTTGTTGTAAGCTCCGGCTTTGCCGCCATCCCTTCCGACTATGATAACACCCGATAATTTCTTTTTCTTGACCGGCTGGCCGTTTCCGGCCTGTGGCTGTCCTGCAGGCCTCGGTGCTGCGGATTTATTCCCCTCAGGTTTAGCTGCTGATACAGACTTGTTTGTCTCCTGCTTGGCTGCCTCGGGCTTTTTCGCCTCCGTATTTACTGCTGCATCATTTTTAGCCGGTTCTGCCTTTACAGGCTGGGCAGTTTTCTTCTCTTCCTTCTTTGCCTCTGCGCTTTTTTCAGCATTTCCTGAGGCAGGCGCACTGCCTTCCTCTGTATCTCTGTAGCCCTGGGCCTTAATATCAGGTACGATCAAGGCTATATCCGCATCTTCAATATTGCTGCTGGCTGTTTTTCCCATAACGCCATGCTTTTCCAGAAGGGATATGGTCTGCTTATTGCTCAAAGCGTCCCCTTTTTCGTTTACCCACTTCTTAGAAAAATTACTGATTCTCATTGCCATTGATCTGACTACCTCCTGTATCTGCTGAATTGAGCTGCTTCATTAGTCCTTTTGCAAATCCTGCATCGTTAACTGAAACCGCAGCCCTGTATTCCTTCCCTATAGCGTGTCCCAGACTATCCATATCACTGTATTTGTACAGCGGCACTTCATAGTATGAACACATATCCCTGTATTTTTTCTCCGATCCTTCCGATATATCAGAAGCGATGATCACGAGACTTGCCGACCCACTCTTTACACTCTCACTGACCTGGAAGGATCCGCCGGAAATCCGCCCGGCTTTCTGCGCCATCCCTAAAAGGGACAGGACCTTGTCACCCTTCATCCGCAAACTCCTTTTCCAGCCTGTCATATATTTCAGACTGTATCTGCATGGAAAAAGCCCTTGCCAGCCCGTTTCTTTTTCTGAGTTTTTTCATGCACTCTGCATTCCGGCACACATATGCGCCCCTGCCGTCAGCACGTCCCGTAACATCAAGCATCACGCTGCCGTCAGCCTTACGCACAATACGCATCAGTCCGGATTTATCCTTTATTTCACCGCATCCCATGCATGTTCTCTGAGGGATCTTTTTCGGCATTTCCTACCTCTTATTCTTCAGCCTCTCCATTGCTGCCTTCTGTGGGTGCTTCCTCATAAGCTTCACCGGAAGCAGCCTCATCGGAATACTCTGTCTCGTATTCTTCCTCGTAATACTCTTCTTCACCGTCGCTCATATAGTCCTCAAGCCTAAATCCGAATGCATCCTGGGCCTGCGTTTCAGACTTAATATCTATCTTATATCCCGTAAGCTTTGCGGCAAGTCTTGCATTCTGTCCTGCCTTGCCGATAGCAAGTGAAAGCTGATTATCCGGAACAACGACATTTGCCGTTTTCTCCTCCGGATTTGCAAAAACGTTTACGATCTTTGCGGGAGAAAGCGAATTTCTGATAAGCTCACCCGGGTTCTCGTCCCAGTTGATTATATCGATCTTCTCTCCATAGAGCTCGTTAACTATAGCATTTACCCTGATTCCGTTAACACCGACACATGCTCCCACGGGATCAACATTCTCATTATATGATACAACAGAAATCTTTGTCCTGCTGCCGGGCTCTCTTGCTATATTCATTATCTCAACAGTTCCGTCCTTGATCTCGGTAACTTCATCTTCAAAGAGACGCTTAACCAGCTCCGGATGAGTCCTGCTGACAGTGATCTTGGCGCCCTTGGTCGTAGACTTAACTTCCAGAACATATACCTTCACACGGCTTCCTGTCTTTAAGTGTTCTGAAGGAACAGTCTCCGAATCGGGAAGCAGGGCATCCGTCTTGCCTAAGTTCACGCTCCAGCCCTTATTCACCCTGCGCTGTATAACACCTGTTACTATCTCACGGTGCTTCTTGACAAACTGATTGTAAACAGTAGTCCTTTCCTCCTCGCGCAGCTTCTGGGTTATGACATTCTTGGCATCCTGAGTAACAATACGGCTGAACTTCTTGGGATCCACTTCTACTTCGATCAGATCCCCTACTTTGGCATCCGGCTTAAGCGCCCTTGCATCTTCGAGGCTTATTTCAATCTCATCATCCCTTACAACCTCTTCCTCGCTGAGGACTTCCTTTTCTGCCCAGACATGATATATGCACTCTTCTTTGTCGATCTCTATGCGGATATTTTCCGTACTGAGAAAAAGCTTTTTGCAGGCCTTCATAAGAGAATCCTCTATAGCTGCAAAAATAGCATCCCTGCTGATATCCCTTTCCTGCTCGAGAAAATCCAGCGCATCCTTGAGTGTTGTTTCAGTAGCCATTTTCTTTTTTCCTCCTGAAAAAATATTAAATATGTTTATTCAAAATTCAACGACTAATCTTACCGTCGATATTTCTTTGCGTTTGAATGTCATTTCTTTCGTTTCAGAAGCTTTTGACTCAGCTTCTGCCGCAGCTTTCTTCGAGGGCTTTCTGCCCTTACTGTTCTTAGGCGCTGCAGGCACCTCCGCATCACTGACAGTAATGCTTTCCGCATCATAGGATTTTAATATTCCCGTATATTCCTTGCTGCCGTCTGCTGCCTCAAAAAGCTTCACCTCTACCTTTTCCCCGATGCTCTTTTCAAAATGACGGTCTTTTTTTAGCTTCCTGCCAAGTCCCGGGCTGCTTACTTCCAATATGTATGCATCCCGGATCGGATCAGACTTATCAAGCTCATCCGAAAGAGCCCTGCTCACTTTCTCGCAGTCATCTATAGTCACTCCGTCCGGCTTATCAATATAAATCCGAAGATAAAACTCACCGGCTTCCTTTACATACTCCACATCATAGATATCTATTCCCAGAGGACCGGTAATATCCTTTGCGATATCTTCAGCTATCTTTTCATAATCTCTTGCTGCCATATTTACGTAACCTTGCCATGATAGAAAAGGGCGTAAAATCCTTTTCTTCCCACCGGACACAGCCTCCTTTATTCCGGAGATTTCCGTACAGTCCGTGGGATAAACAATAAGAGTAGGCCAAAAGCCTACTCTTAATTACAACCCTACGCTTGAAATTCTAACACTATGCGCAAGTAAATTCAAGTATTTATTTTATGGTCAGCTCTCAGCTCTCAGCTTATGCGTTAACGATCTGGCCGAAATCAGGCTTTAAGGATGCACCACCGATAAGTCCGCCGTCGATGTCGTCCTTGGAAAGCAGCTCTGCTGCATTGCCTGCGTTCATTGATCCGCCGTACTGGATACGTACAGCTTCAGCTGTTGCATCATCATAAAGCTTTGCGATAAGGTCGCGGATAAGCTTGCAGACTTCCTGAGCCTGATCAGCTGTAGCTGTCTCACCTGTTCCGATAGCCCAGATAGGC
>DGSK01000044.1:10999-11865 GCA_002393955.1 Lachnospiraceae bacterium UBA4364
CCCAGATAGGCTCGTAAGCGATAACAAGTTCCTTAACCTGATCAGCTGTCACATCTGTAAGATCCCACTTGATCTGTCTCTCGATCCACTCTTTGTATGTTCCTGCCTTACGGAGAGCAAGTGACTCACCGCAGCAGAGGATGGGCTTAAGTCCTGCAGCGAAAGCCTTCTTAACCTTTGCGTTGATAAGGATATCATTCTCGCCAAAGATATCTCTTCTCTCAGAGTGACCGATTATGATATACTCAACACCTGCATCCTTGAGCATAGGTGCGGAAATCTCACCTGTGAAAGCACCCTTGTCCTCAATGTAGAAATTCTCTGCACCAACTTTTACGTTAGTTCCCTTTACAGCCTCAACAACAGGTACGATGTCGATAGCAGGTACACAGTAAACTACATCCACATCATCATTCTTTACAAGATCCTTAAGTGTAGCACAAAGCTCGACTGCCTCAGAGGGAGTCTTGTTCATCTTCCAGTTACCGGCTATGATTCTTCTTCTTGCCATTTTTATTCTCCTTTTTCTGTTGCTTTTTAAAATCCGGCTGCAGCCTCACATGTTCCCGGCCGGGCTTTTGTCCGGTACACGGGACACACGATCCGGTGCAGCCGTCTATAAAATCCTAATTATTTGTCATCTGCAGCATAAACGCCGGGAAGCTCCTTACCCTCGAGGAACTCAAGAGAAGCACCGCCGCCTGTTGAGATGTGGCTCATCTTGTCAGCAAAGCCAAGCTGGTTGCATGCTGCTGCGGAATCACCGCCGCCGATGATGGTTGTAGCATCTGTCTCAGCAAGAGCCTTAGCGACAGCGATAGTACCCTTTGCAAGAGTAGGATTCTCAAATACGCCCATAGGTCCGT
>DGSK01000002.1 GCA_002393955.1 Lachnospiraceae bacterium UBA4364
GGGATTTATGGAGGCCTTTGGCATGGGAAAAGATTTATCTAAAATGACATTGGAAGAGTTATGGGCATTGTTTCCCATCTTTCTTGTGCCGCACGATGATTGGTGGAAGGATGGCTTCAATGAGATCAGGCAAATGCTGACCGGTCTTTTAGCTGCTCAGCCTGTTGTGCGGATCAGTCATATCGGGAGCACCGCCATTCAGGGAATATGGGCTAAAAATATTGTTGATGTGATGATTGAGATTCCTCAAAGCGCTGACATGAAAGATATAGCACAACTATTGGAACAGAGCGGTTTTACCGTCATGTACGCCGAGGCAAACCGGATTTCACTTAATAAGGGATATACTGAAAACGGATTTGCGGATAAAGTATATCATATCCATCTGCGGTACGCCGGGGACAATGATGAACTGTACTTCCGTGATTATTTGAACGAGCATCCTGCCGTGGCAAAAGAATATGAAACCTTGAAGCTCCGGCTTTGGAAACAATATGAGCATGACCGGGATGCATATACAGATGCGAAGACGGATTTCATCTCCAAATGGACGGCAGAAGCACGAAAGGAATATGGAGACCGATACTGACATCTCTTTTGCTTCATAAAGACAAGTTGTTTCTGCTTGAGATACCCCTGATAGTTGGTGTTGTCATTTATGCAATTGTATCGACGGTGCAGATCAACAAGCAGACAAAAAGATAGACAGATTCATGTTTGTCGGGATGAACGATAGAACGTTATTTCGCAATATAATACCCCCATGTATTATTTAAATAAAATGGAATAAATGGAAGGATTATTTCTATGATAATTGATAGACGTATAGATGCCGGGAAGGCGTTTGACTGGGGAAGAACTTCTGAAGAATACGCAAAATACAGGGATGTCTATCCGAATGAATTTTATCAGAGGATCGCAGATAGAGGGCTTTGCATAGATGGACAGAATGTGCTCGATCTTGGGACAGGAACCGGCGTACTGCCACGTAATATGTACCGGTATGGAGCAAATTGGACAGGAACTGATATCTCTCCTGAACAGATAGAACAAGCTAAACGCCTGTCGGAAGACGCCGATATGAAGATTGATTTTCAAACGGTACCTACAGAAGAAATTGATTTTCAAAAAGAAAGCTATGATGTAATTACGGCTTGTCAGTGTTTCTGGTATTTCAATCATGAGCGGGTTATGCCCAAATTGGCTGACATTCTTAAGCCGGATGGAAGGCTGCTGATCCTATATATGGCATGGCTTCCCTTTGAAGATAAGATAGCAGGAAAAAGTGAGGAGCTTGTTCTGAAATATAGTCCTAACTGGACAGGTGCCGGGGAGACCAAACATGCAATATGGATCCCCAATGTGACTTATGAGTATTTCGAATTGGAAAATCATGAAGAATATGATTTGAAGATATCCTTTACTAAGGAATCATGGCATGGGCGGATGAAAGCCTCTCGAGGCGTGGGTGCGTCATTGTCGGAGGAAGAACTTGAAAAATGGGATGAAGAACACAGGGAATTGCTTGATGAAATAGCGCCTGAGCAATTCGAGGTACTTCATTATGCTGCATTGGCAGTACTGAAGAAAAAATAACTTTCAGTATAACTGACTTAGGCAAATCGGTTTTATAGACGAAAACATGGATAAACTGAGTAAAAACATTGTATTGAAGCCGGTAGAGAGGACAGAGATAGAAACACTTTGGAAAATGCAGGTTGCAGCATTTTCCGGGCTTCTGGAAAAATACCGGGACTATGATACCAGCCCTGCAGCTGAAGGGATAGGGAAAGTATCCGAGAGATATGAACAGCCCTGGACAACGTACTTCTTCATTGTCGCTGAGGATAAAAAGGTAGGCGCTGTCCGTGTTGTTGACAAAAAGGATGGGAGCAGAAAGCGGATTTCACCGCTTTGGATAATGCCTGAGTATCGTAATAAAGGCTATGCGCAGCAGGCAATGCTGGCGGTTGAAGAGATTTACGGCTCCGATCACTGGTGTCTTGATACAATTCTGCAGGAAGAGGGCAACCTCCATCTGTACGAGAAGCTCGGCTATCGCCGGACGGGCACGGTAGATCGGATAAATGACAGAATGGATATTGTATATTTTGAAAAAGACTTAGGTGGAGAATCGATGGAATACAGTGAAGTTCAAAGGATAGCAAGGAATACGATCAAATATATAAAAGGTGAAATACACTCCGGAATGGCATTGACAGAAGTGCGACGCCTTTGTGAAGAGAAAATGTATGAGCTTGGAGCGGATTCCTTCTGGTACTATGATATCGGAGCTTTTGTTTTCTCGGGGGATGAGACTACGGTTTCCGTTTCCGGAAGAGAATATATTACTTCGGACAGGATCATTGCGGCAGATGATATTCTTACCATAGATATGAGTCCGCAGTCAGGTGATACCTGGGGGGATTACGCAAGAACCATCATTATCCAGAACGGAAAAGCTGTTCAGTCAGATGACGAGATCATGAATCCTGAGTGGCGTGCCGGTGTTGAAATGGAAAAGAAGCTTCATAAAAGGATGAGGTCGATCGTAAACCCGGAGATGACATTTGAAGAACTATACGTTCAGATGAATGAGTTCATTCTTGAAGAAGGGTTTATCAATCTGGATTTTTTGGGAAATCTCGGACACTCCATAGTTCGTAGGAGAGAAGACAGAGTGTATATCGAGAAGGGAAACCATGCGAAGCTCAGTGATGTCGATTATTTCACCTTTGAACCGCACATCAGCGTACGTGGCTCCCGATACGGATACAAAAGAGAAAATATCTATTTCTTTGACCAGGGAATTCTTAAAGAATTATAGTAGTTTATTTTAGCTTATATACAGCGATACGGCGTCTATGAGTAGAAGTACTTATAGGCGTCGTATTTCATCTATTCAGAATATAAGTTTTATGATATATTTTAATTTAGAATCAAAAATAATTTAAGAAATTATTTTAGTGGGAGACCGTTTTAATTAAACTATCATAAATTTAATAAGTATACTAACAGAAGAACTATTACGGTCTATCCGGAACAGTAAAATGTGAACAGCTTGTACACTTGTAAGAGGAAGAACCATAAGGATATAGTAAGAAACGGGCTTGAGTTATCAGGCTCGTTTTTTTTGTTTTGTTTAGTGATCTGAATATTTTTATAGGCTGTTTATAATTCGCTTAATCCGAAAAATAAGAGCAAATATCCTGCCGGTTCAGATATATATTATTAGCCTCTGAAGCCATATATTTTAACCATAAAGCAAAGCAACAAACAAAAAACACACAAAACACATTACAGCATTGAAAGGAGAAACTATTATGAAGAATGAAATGATTAATGAGAAGAAGAACCCCGTTGTTCCTATAGCTATCGGTGCCGGTGCTACATTGTTTGCCCTGGGATACGCTATTTTACCGTTTGATATAATCCCTGATGTTGCAATAGGACTTGGACAGCTTGATGATCTGGCGGTACTCCTTATAGGAACAGTTACGGATATATCAGTAGCCATTGTACTTATAAAGAGACTGTTTGAAACAGTATGTTCATCAAATACTCCTGCAAATTCAAGCGATGGTGATTATGATTTTGTAGAAGATGCTGATTTCGTGGAAGTCTGAAAACAGGCATTAAATGAGAGGATGAGAGGCTTATGACAGTGTATGAAAGAGTCTGTTTATGCAGATTAATTGAGAAAATCGATAGGGATCCGAAACATGCCAAGAGCATAGGCGTAAAAAATGTATCAAAGCTCCGGGAAAAAGGTCCCGGAAAGCGTAAATTTGACAATAGATACCATAGAGTCCCGGGAATGGCTATCTCCTGCTAAGGGCTGTGGTTATAAATATATTGATATGCATCTGAGCTGAGCAGGTAGGAGATGTGATTAGCCAGCCTGCAAAAAGTAGACTCCTTTCTACTACTGTGTGTTGTTGTTGCTTTAGCCCGGTATTTCCGCTCAGATGCATGGTACTGGGTATATTTCCTTCAAAAGTGATCCGGAACATATAAAGATGTGCGGATCTCTTTTTTAATAGGCCAAAAAAGCAAATTACAGACTCTCAACATGCTGCACCGGATATATATTATGGACCGGCAGATCTATATAATTGAAACATAAAGCAAAGGGAAAGCGGAAAAGCCGCTGATAATAAAAGGGATTACCACCAAGGAGGAAAAGGATATAACAGCAACAATGACAGGTTTTGAAAAGGCATTCTATTCATCAAAGACTAATTATTCAGATATCGTTGAGAAAGTAGAGGATGCAGTTAATGACGGCTGTTATACAGAGTCTTCATATCAGGAATATGGTCAGGTTAAGTCAAAGAAGAGCACTGCCAAGAAAGTGCTTGCTATAATAGGTGGAATCATTGGAGTTGCTGTAGTAGTCGGATTACTGGTTGCCGGAGCATCGTTTATCATAGGGGTTATAGGAACAGCGCTTTCGTTCTTCGGAGGGGCGATCATAGCGATAGTATCATTCTTAGTAGCAGCTATAACATTTATAGGAGTAATCCTTGCGGTACTGTTTGGAATCGCCCTTATCGCATTCGT
The DNA here is from genome assembly GCA_002393955.1 of Lachnospiraceae bacterium UBA4364. Classification (GTDB taxonomy): domain Bacteria; phylum Bacillota; class Clostridia; order Lachnospirales; family Lachnospiraceae; genus NK4A136. The sequence goes on from DGSK01000002.1 coordinate 4,564, forward strand.
GGTTCTGTTCTTCCTTCCTGTTCCGATTCCTTAATATACCTTGAAGTTATAAATATGCCTTGTTCTTTTACTCCTATATAAATCCAATACATATTTAAGATAAAATGCGGAGCCACTACGGTCCCGCATTTTTATGTGGACTTTACACGGACTTGATTTCATACTATATCTAAAACTACATCCTAGCTGTTTTTAGCTTCGGACATTAAAAATGAAACACAGAAACACTGAAAGATAAATCAGGGCTTGATTTTTTAGGGGGGGGGTATAATTTAATTTGAGTTTTTTTGCTTTTATAAATTCTGTTTTGGAGGTCTTTTTTGAATATGGAAATTGAGTCATTGCTTTGCAGCTCATGTGGTGCAGCGTTAAATTTTAACTGCAAGTCTATGTGTACCTGTGAGTACTGTGGTGTCACTAATCTGCTTAGTTCAAAAGGAATAAAAAATGTAAAGAAGATAAATCGTGCTAATCAGTACCGTCAGCAAAAAAGATTTGATGATGCTGATAAAGTTTATGATGAGATATTGGATGAAGCACCTCCTACTGTAGAAGTCTTATGGGGAAAAACTCTTTGCAGATATGGCATAGAGTATGTGGAGGATCCTATATCTTCAAAAAAATTACCCACACTTAACCGTATAGAAGATGAGGATATTTTTGAGTGTGAATTATATAAACAGGCAATAGATCTTGCAGATGATGAACAGAAGGAACAATTAAAAAGAGATGCAAGTGAAATATCCCGAATATTAAAAAAATACATTGATATTGCCAAAAAGGAGCCACCTTATGATGTTTTTATATGTTATAAGGACACTGACGAGAATGGGAAGCCTACGGATGATAAAGCAAAGGGACTGGAATTATACAATCACTTGACCGGCTACGGGCTTAAGGTATTCTTTTCCTGCATTACAATGAAAGATAAATTGGGAACAGAGTATGAACCATATATTTTCTCTGCACTAAAGAGTTCTATGGTTATGATACTTTTGTTGTGCAATGAGGATTATATTAATGCTGTATGGTTAAAGAATGAGTGGAGTAGATTTTTAAAGCTTAGGGAAGTTGATACAAAAAAAGAACTCTTTATCGCATGCAATGATATCGGTAATCTTCCCTCAAGCTTTCAAAGGCGTGAGAATCAAATTTTGACAGAGACAGGTGCATTAGGCAATCTGGCATTCAATGTGAAAAGGTATATTGAGCAAAAAAATCCAAACCGTTTTGGAAAAACTAAAGTGGACGGTCAGAGTAACAGCAGGGATTTGCATGATATAAATGTAAAAAAAATATATAACGCTGCACTAAGTCATAATCTGTCATATAGATTCGATTCAAGCAATGAAATGTTAAAAAAAGCTATTGCGGAAGATCCAGCATTTGCTGCCGCTTATTGGCTTCGTATGTGTAATTCAAAGAATATCCGCTTAGAGGATCTCACAAAATATCAGATTGATTTGCGGGGGGATTCAGATTTTGTAAACGCCATTAACTGTGCGAATGAAGCAGAGAAGAGTCAATTTGAGGAGATTTCAGAGACCTGCATAAAGAATATTGAGTGTTACCAGGAGTTTAAACGGAGAAAAATCAGAATCGTTAATGAATATGCAAATGATTCAAGAGAAAAAGAACTGCATGAAAAATTAACTCGGCTTGAAAGTGATTTTAGGCGGAATCATGATAAGAATTTTCTGTTCAATGAAGTAAAACAGAAAAAGGGAATAGTTAAACCCATTATTTGTTATATTCTTATCATTATTTTTGAGGTTTTTTTGATTACATTGATTGAGGATGGAATAGGTGTTAATCTTTCCTCAATGTTTATAGTAGTTCCGGTTTTTATATGTTGTTTGAATATTATGAGTTATTTGAGAACTATTTGGAAAGTATTACTATTTTTAGTATATGGAGTGCTCCATGGGGTCATGATGCCGTTGGCGTGCATGACTATAATGAAAGATTTTTTATCGCTGGAATATTTAGGGGGATTCTTCATTTTTTTGGATGTATTGTATTTGGTTTTGGCTATTGTGGGTGCAATAGCATCAGGAAACAGAGCTCGCAAGGCAGAAAAGGTATTGGTGGAGTGGGATCCAGTATTTATTATGTATGCAAACCGTATCCTTGAGGATGTTCATAATTGCTTTTATGAATTACAAGCTGAAAGAAACCTTGACTTCTATGCTCCAGAGAATCTTTATAAGCAGATTAATCCCGAGAATTATGCTCAGATTGATAATGTAATAACAACATATCTTTTGGATCAGTGCATCTATGAAGATATCGGTGCTGTATTTAGCTAAAGGAAAATCTAAGAATAAGTGGTGTTTAGACTAATTGCATCATTTACTTGCGGAGAACAAAATCCTGCAGTTTGGAAATGATTTCGATTCCAGATGAAAATGTGCAGCAAAGGATTAATGATATAAAAACATATTTTCTGGTATTACACAAGGAGATGTGCTTATGAGAAAGAGCGCTATGTTAACAATATGTGGAATTACATCAGTATCACTTATTACAGGATGTGCTGCAAAAAATGGAACAGCTGAACCTGATTATACAGTATCTGATGGAGAAGCTTTAGATGTTTCTGCGGAAATTTCCGATGGTTTATCTGAAAATATCACAGATACTTCAGATACTGCAGAAAATGTTATTATGAAAGATGGCTTGCCATACTCGAAGGATGACTATGTTGTTTGGGGCAGATATGAACAGGATGGCAATGAATCAAATGGTCCCGAGCCTATTGAATGGGAAGTATTAGAAAATGATGAGAATGGAGTGCTTCTTATAAGCAGATATATTTTAGACGTAAAACCATACAACACGGAGAATGTTCCGATTACATGGGAGGAATGCAGTTTAAGATCCTGGTTAAACGGTGAGTTTATGATGAATGCGTTTACGGAAAACGAACAGGCTAAAATAGCGAACACACCACTTCTTAATCCGGATAATGCAAAATTTGGAACTCCTGGTGGAAATGCAACTACAGATAAGATTTTTTTGCTGAGTACGGAAGAAGTTATTTCAAAGTATAGTTTTAGTACTGATTGTTTAGGAAAGGTGTGTGCGTGGTGGTGGCTAAGAACCCCGGGGCAAGAATCTAATACTGGCAATTTTGTATATGGTCATGAAGGTACAGTCGGAATGTCATATGGTGATGATGTTGACAGTGATTATGTAGGCGTTCGTCCGGCTATGTACTTAGAGAAGTAGACGGAGCGTGACTTTTTAAGAATGAGAATGTAAGATAATTTTTTTCAACACAACAAAGGAGAAAATATTATGAGTAAATTTGGAAGAATTATGATTTCAGGTATTATCACTTCTGCTATCCTTATGACTGCTTGTGGTAAGGAGACTAATAACAAGAAGCTTGATCTGACACCTGTTAATGGTTCTGTTGAAGAGGAGGTTGAAATAATATATCCTGAAGAAGAAACTGTTGTTGAAGTTGAAGAAAATAAGCTCCCTATTCCAAATGAAGAACTTGAAGCAATGTCATTTAAGGAAATGATTGATTTCTTTGCTCAAGATAAGGAACATGCAGATCTTTGGTTTAGTTTAACCTCGGAGCAGAAGAAGATTATAAATGAAAAAAATGACGAGATGGCAGCAATGACATTAGAAGAGCTTGATTTTTTAACTCAAGACGAAGACCATATTACTATTTTTTGTAATTTGCTCCCGGAACAGCAAGAAGTATTAGACGCAAAATATGCAGAAAGAAAAGCTTATGATGAAGCTATAGAAGAAGCTAAAGCAAATGTCAAAAATAATTATACAAAAGAAACCCTTACCGAAGCCTATTTTGATGCCTTTAAGGAAGCTTTCGGTTGTCAGATAGTAGATGATGATACATATCAGAATTACATTGAGCAAGAGAAGGGATTTACTGTTGAGGCTTATGGTATGACTATTACTGCAGACTGGGAAAAAATACCTGAAGCCCCTTCTTTTCAGAGGTCTACGGAATTAAGCAGCTCATGGAATGATTTATGTGAGCAGTTTAAGAATTCAGAGATATATCCCTATACAGAAAAAATTTCTATAACTCCCACTTGGACGGATCATAATCAGGCTATTGTAAATGAGAGGTATTTTACTTACCCGGAACCTAATACATTATATGAGGATGGAACTATTTGGCTGGATAGTAATAATATAGATCTTATTGATATTGACGCTGTAATCGAACAAGACAAAGAATTTATGCTTCACGGATGGGAAATAATAAACAGTCATTATGAGGGTGATGGTGGTCCTGAAGATGAAGATGCATACTTTACATATCATGACAACTTTCCTGTAATCTTTAGTTTTGGATATACAGATCCGGTTACCAAAGAAAAAGCATTTTTTGAATCAGGAGATCTTGGAAATGTAATGGTTTATATCAGTATGTTTGAGGGAGGTGTAACAATATTTTCCCCTCATATTATGACAGAGGAAATGTTTGATGATAAAGCTATGGAATTAGCAGAAGAGATGGCTTCAGTATATTTTGTTGATTAAATCAATAAAATATATCCATAAGACAGAGGAACGGTTCTTCTTTTATGTTGACATAACGCTGATACTTAAAGGCTATTCACAGTACTGTGCGATAGCCTTTATTATTACTTAAGTATGCTCTTGATATTCCAATGACTCATTAGGGCATCCATTATGGGTACTCTTCTGTTATTCTGCATCAAGAAAGATCGGGTTTATATGGGCTTTTACCATTGTTTTAACGGCAGTCCATTTGAATCTTTGAAAGTTCCGGATATGATGAGAAATATATCGATTATCCAGCCTATACCACAAAACCCAAAAGTGATCATATATAAAAAGGCTGAAGGCAGCCTGCCGACATAATACCTGTGGAATCCGACCGTGCTACAGATAATGCATAGTATAAGAGCAAGTAATCTGCTCTTGGGGAAAATGCGGGGAGGCATGGTGTTCTGATTATAATATGCATCAGTGTGGTTTTTATGGCTTTTATGGGGCTTCCGTCTGAAAATCAGGTTTATTATCAGCTCAAAAAAGCCCAAAATGGCATTTGTGATAGACATCCAGAAGCTGCATATAAAGTTGCTAATATCGAGTTTTATCATCATTATCGTACCGCTAATCATCATGATTATTAGTAGTACGATTAATAAAGAGCTAAAAATAAGAGCAAATATCCTGCTCCCGGTCTTTTTTGTAAGGTGTCGAATGGTTTATAATATAGATTAACTATACTTATCAAGCTGAGACGGAATATTCCGGTTGGTAATGCTATAATATAATAGCATTGTATCAGATGTATCCCTCGGGAGGAGGTTATTGTATGGATTTCAAGGTGGGCGTCGGAAAATCTGATTTTGCAGCACTCAGAGAATCAGGTAATTACTATGTTGATAAAACGGAACTGATTTATGAGCTTGTTAATGATGCCGATAATCAGGTGACGCTCTTTACCAGGCCTCGCAGGTTTGGAAAAACGCTCATGATGAGTACGTTGGAGAATTTCTTTAGCATACGGAAGGAAAGCGCACGTATATTTGAAGGACTTGCCATAACGGAACATGAGGATTTCTGTAAGGAGTGGATGAATCAGTATCCGGTATTATTTGTTTCGTTTAAGGATGTAGAAGCAGAAGATTTTGACGGCGCATATGAGATGCTTAAAGTTCGCCTTGCAGATATCAGTAAGGATCTATCCAATCTGGTAGATGGTGATAAAGTAAACAAGTATGATAGCGAAACTTTTGACAGGTTACAATCTGAGAAAAGTACACCTGCAGATGTTAAGAATTCGCTTAAGACAATTATGCGAATGATGAATGCTGTTTATGGGAAAAAAGTTATTCTCTTGGTCGATGAATATGATGTTCCTCTTGCAAAGGCGAGCGAGAAGGATACTGCAAAGAACGGTTATTATTCCAGGATGCTTGATGTTATAAAGGGCATCATGAGCACTGCTCTTAAAGATAACGAGTTTCTTCAGTTTGCAGTGATCACCGGATGCCTTCGCATTGCAAAGGAGAGCATCTTTACAGGCACAAATAATTTTGCATCCTACTCAGTGATAGATAAGAACTTTTCAGAATATTTTGGATTCACCGATGATGAAGTAAATGCCATGCTTGCTGCGGCAGACAGAAGTAAAAGGAAAGATACCATAAAGGAATGGTACGATGGATATGTATTCGGAAACAACTTTGTTTATTGTCCGTGGGATGTAATTAATTTTCTTTCGGAGCTTCGGAAATATCCGGATGCCAGACCAAAGAATTACTGGAAGAATACCAGCCATAACGGAATCCTGCTTACTTTTGTAAAGCACACGGATTTTGATGTTGCGGATAAGTTTGAAACACTCTTGAATGGTGGCATAATCAATCAGTCTATTTCGGCTGAACTGACATATGATACGCTGCATTCATCAGAGGATAATTTGTGGAGCGTTCTTCTGATGACGGGATATATTACCAAGGCGGATCCTGAAGAGGACGATGATATGGTTTCCCTTAAAATCCCGAATAAAGAGATTGCATCAATATTCGAAGATACAGTAGTCAAATATTTCAATGAAACTGTTAATACAGATTCAATAAATGAACTTCTAAATTCTTTATGGGATAGTGATGAAGAGCGTGCGACCGAGATCCTATCCGATTTGTTGTGGAATACTATTAGCTACAATGATTATCATGAGGATTATTATCATGCATTCCTCGCCGGGGTTTTTGTAGGAAGAGGATATAGTGTTGAGTCCAATAAGGAAAAGGGGCTTGGAAGACCGGATATATTCTTAAAAGACAGGCGAAATCGCAGGGCTATCATCATAGAAGCGAAGAAATCCGATAGGGAATCTGATCTGGATAAGGATTGCGATAAGGCTTTAAAACAGATCATAGATGAAAAGTATGCTGAAGGTGCCCCCGGTTATGAGCAGATACTATGCTATGGAGTAGCGTTTTACCAAAAACAGGCTAAAGTAAAGGTTTTAAGATAGTAAGATCAAAGTTCATTGAGTATTGGCGACATAGCCTTATAAGCTATACGGATCTCTTTAGGAGTTGAAAGGAGCAATAGAACTTGTTTTTAAGTGAAAGATTTTCCCTAAAAACGGATATATATAAGTAGAGGGGCAAGTAAGATTACTAAAGGAAATGTATATTAAATGATATAATAACTGTTATCATAAAATATATAATGTAGATGGTTATTACATAATTTTTACAGGTACAATAATGGAAAGAATAAATACCGTAATATTTGATATGGATGGCACTGTTTTGGATACACTGCAAGACCTTACAATATCCATGAATTACGTAATGAGAAGCTTTAATATGCCGGAACATAAGGAAGACGAATACCGGCAGTTCTTCGGAAACGGCATAAGATATGCTATGGAAAAAGCTGTGCCGGAGGAAACCACCGCTGAGACAATAGATAGAATGCTGCCTGTTTTTAAGGAACATTATGATGTTCACTGCCTTGACAGGACTAAGCCTTATGACGGGATACCGAATCTTCTTACCGAACTTGACAGCCGGGGATATAAGCTTGCGATTGTTTCAAATAAGATTGATTCTGCAGTGAAGGAATTGAATGACAGGTTTTTTTATCCTTCAGTTAAAGTCGCTATAGGCGAAAGAAATGGCATAAAAAGAAAACCTGCCCCGGACACAGTATTTGAAGCACTTAAGGAACTGAAATCGAATCCTGAAGAAGCTGTTTATGTAGGCGATTCAGAGGTTGATTTTATGACGGCAAAGAATGCCGGACTGCCATGCTTATCTGTATTATGGGGATTCAGATCCAAAGAGTATCTTGAGAGCATAGGTGCTTATTTGTTTGCTGATAAACCGGATGATATTCTGGATATTATAAAATAGGGAACGGATAGGATAAGATTTAAAGAGAAGAGGTAATTATGACTGATTATGATCTGATATGCAGGCAGGCAGAAGAACTTTCCAAAGATAAGCAATGGGATATAACGCTTTATGCCAATATTTCTGCACTTATTTTTGAAAGTCTTAAAGATGTAAACTGGGCAGGTTTTTATCTTATTCGAGAAGGTGAGCTGCAGCTTGGACCTTTCCAAGGGAAAACAGCTTGTACCAGGATACCCGTTGGAAAAGGAGTCTGTGGTAGTGCTGTGGCTGAAAAGCAGATTATGCGTGTTGCAGATGTCCATGCTTTTCCGGGATATATAGCCTGTGACAGTGCGTCAGCCTCAGAAATCGTAATTCCATTATTTTCAGGGGGACAGATCATAGGCGTATTAGATATAGACAGTCCTGTAAAGGAAAGATTCAGTCAGGATGATGAAGAAGGCTTGCTTCGGATAGTTCGTATCATTGAAAAGAGTTTAAATTAAAAAGATGTTATAAGTATGTTTTATAATCCGTAATAAAGCAGATAAACTGTGTGGGCTGATCTGTTCCTAGGGATATCCGTCAAACGTAAATAAGGGTTTGGTTATCAATGCAAGGGCTGAAACGCTGCATGAAAAGCCAATGTTTTCTGATGATATAATAAATAGACGATGCCTTGTTCCGGCAAATGGTTTCTATGAATGGGACGGATTAAAACAGAAGGCGACGGTTACTGTTCCGGATGCGCAGTTCATTTATTTTGCCGGGATTTACGGTATCAGGGTTGAAAGAACAGAATAACTGATGTCAGCAGAATCAGGCGCGTATTATGGCGAGGATCTGATGTGCCTTATTTTTCAGGGGGGGGATGGATCTGGAGATACTGGACAGCAGGGAAGATTTCGGGATCATGGTTGACTATGATGCCGGTGTTTATGATATAAACCATTATATTCACACTTGTGCAATGTTAATATGTTAAAATAATATATGCAACTACCGGTTTTAGCAGATATTATTGAATTCGTCTGACGATGATGTGCAATGCGGCAGAAGGCACGGAAGAAAGGATGCATACATGGCCATACTTGCGTATTATATTATATGTACACTGATTTCCTGCGTATTGCTGTACCTGATCCTGGCTGTGATAAGACAGCACAATGTCCTGCACATTCTTTTCTTCGTATTTGTCTGTATAGCTAATTTCGGATATACCTTTCTCGCTCTTTCAACCACTGTTGAAGAGGCGCTGCTAGCAAATAAAATATCCTATCTGGGAGCATTTTTGCCCGTGCTCGTGATCCTTTCCAATGCGCAGTTCTGCAAGGTGACATTGGCTAAGCCTGTCGTATTTCTGCTGCTGGCGGCTAATGTCATGCAGCTGGTCTTAATAAATACTATCGGATTCAGCACAATATACTATAAGGATGCTTCCATAGAGTTCATCGGGCCGGTTGCCTATCTGTCGAAGGACTATGCCTGGGGGCATACATATTACATAATACTCCTGGTGCTGGAAACCATACTGTCTGCATATATAGTTATCTATTCTATGGTAAAGAAGAAAAATACATCATACGCCACCATAGTGTTCCTTAGTTCGGGCGTTGGTTTTACGATCTTTTTGTTTATACTGGAGCGCATGATCAGGCTTAAGGTTGATCTCATGCCTCTTTCTTATATCGTTGTCGCAGTAAATTATCTGATAATATCGTATAAAAACCAGCTCTATGGAATGCCCGAGAGCATAATTTCAAGATATGAGAAAAAACAGAATTATATCTTTATTTCTCTTGACAATTCACTGAAACTTATGGACTACAACAGTAACGCCCTGAAGGTGTTTCCGGAACTTGAACATGTCCATATAGAAACAGCCAACTACCCAAAAGAAAGTGTTTTCTATGAAACCATGATCGCATGGCTGGACGATTTCAGGGCATCAGACAAGACAGAAGAGGAAAAGTTCCTCTCCTATGGCGAGCTTATCTATAAGGCAACCGTTCAAAAAAGGACCGGACGCTTTGGCCGTACCAACGGGTATCTCATAGAGCTTATTGATGACACGGTGCTTCAGTCCAATATAAAAGCCATGGAGCATACTATGGCTGAACTTCAGAGAGCAAGGGAAAGCGCCATAAGTGCAAATAATGCAAAATCCGATTTCCTGGCTAATATGTCACACGAAATACGCACTCCCATAAATGCCATTGTCGGGATGAATGATATGATACTCCGGGAATCGATGGATGAAAAGATTACGGAGTATGCGGGGTATATAAATGATGCCAGCAACTCTCTTCTTTCGCTCATAAATGATATTCTGGATTTCTCTAAGATTGAGGCAGGCCGTCTGGAACTCATTGAAGATGATTATTCTCTTGGCAGGATAATTCGTACCACATGTCAGATGATAAGTGCAAAGAACAAGGCGCAGAACAACGAGGTAAAAATGATCGTAAATGTGGATCCGAAGCTGCCGGGTACACTTTTTGGAGATGAAAACCGAATAAAGCAGATCCTGATCAATATCTTATCCAATGCCTTTAAATACACAAAAGAGGGGACTGTAACATTGTCCGTAAGCGGCAGTATTTCCGATGATGAAAAGACTGCGGATCTTATTTTCAAAATAAAAGATACCGGAATCGGAATACACAAGGAGGATCTTGACAGGATATTTGCAAGTTTCGAGAGGGTTGACAGCAGAAAAAACCGCAACGTTGTCGGCACAGGACTTGGCCTTGCCATTACCAAACGGCTAGTTGAAAAAATGAATGGCAGTATATCGGTTGAGTCAGAGTACGGGATTGGAAGTACTTTCACTGTGACTTTACCTCAAAAGATAAAGGAACTTGATCCGGTAGGCGAATGGGATAAGCCTGAAGCCGATTTAAAGAATAATACTTCACAGCCGGACTTTAAAGCTCCGGGAATGAAAGTCCTTGTAGTGGATGACACTCCGCTGAATCTCCTTGTGATGGAAAAGCTGTTATTAAAGTCATGTATTGAAGTCACTAAGGCAAAAAGCGGTCAGGAAGCGCTTGATCTTGCTGCGGATAATGACTACGATCTGATCTTAATGGATCATTTCATGCCGGAAATGGATGGAATAGAAACCCTGGAAAAGATCCGCCAAGCAGATGGGAGAAACGCCTCGACTCCGGTTATTGCGCTAACTGCGAATGCAGTAAGCGGTTCAAAAGAAATGTATCTGTCTAAAGGATTTCAGGACTATTTGAGCAAGCCTGTCAACAGGAAAGCTCTGACTGAAGTGATCATGAAATATGTTCCTGATAGAGATCAAAATGTTTAAGATATTAGTGGCACGCTTACGCCCCCGTGCTAAACGCGTGGGGTTTAGCAGTAATGATTCAGTGTAAAGGGGTGTGAGCTATGGGGCAGCTGTTTCCTCCAAAAGACTGCAGCAGTAAAACAAAATACATAAGGAATCTTCACATTGAGGGACTGATACTGATGGTGGTGCTGATGATCATGCTGTCATCTGCCTTGGTTATCATCGGCAGGGCTTTTTTTGAGATTATTTTTTTCAGCACGGGATTGTCTGATGAGCTCATGTACAGCAATCAGGTCGAGCTCACGGAAATGATGGAGAATGGAAACATGTATGACATGATCACCTATGAACCTGAGTTTACACCCTTATATGAGGCGTACTCCTCCGCTGCGAAGATCATGAGCGTGCTGGGGTATTCTTTTGCTTTCATTTCCATGGCAGGGAGCATAGTGCTGCTTATCCTTATGAAGAATACATGCCGGAGGATCGTGGAGGATCCCACTCCGGCTGAAAATCCGGTCACCGTAAAAAAGACTCCTTACATATGGCTGGGATTCCTGTTAGGCAGCTTTGGGGGTCAGCTTTTTCTTTATAACAATAAAAAGGCAGCATATTTCCTGTGTATGGGAATAATAGGCCTTATGTTTCCTATATGCATACTGTATACAACGGGAATAAGCTTTGCGGATGCCTTCCTGGCCTGCTTTATAGATAAGGATGAAAACGGGGCGGTGACCATAGAGGATTATCCCTATTGGCTGTAAGGAGGCTTTAGGAATTTATGTATCTGAAGGAAAAGCTTGTCAAGGTTCTTAAGATAAAAAATGCAGTGCTCGCGGTGTACACGATACTGTCGCTTATAGTTTCCGTATCATGGGAACTGTATCTGGTGGTCAGGTACTGGGGGGACTGGTTTACCATAGCCCATGCCAGGGCGACACCGGACTTCATATTCTGGGTGATTGCAGGACCTGTAATACTCCTTATCATTTATATTTCAAAAGAATGGATAGGGGATGCATATTTTTATAACAGTTATTTCGAGGGTGACCTTGATGGCTCTGTGACTGATGCTGAGCTTGCTGAAGTCCTGGGCAGGAACCCTCACATGGTAGCGTTTCAGCTCAGGCTTTTCAGGATTCTTTATATGAAGAATTACAGGAATGCCGGCGGTAAGACAGAGCTTGCTTCCAAGACATGCACCTGCGAGTGTGTGAACTGCGGTGCCGTTATAGAGAAGAATTTCCCATACTGATGGGACTGTCACTTTTTGTCATAATAATCTCATTTTTTATGGGCACGGATGCCCTGTCTAATCTGAATAATGAGGAATACTACAGGGAAACCCTGCTGGATCCGGAAAAACACCTCCAGAGCTTTGAACTCATACGCTATGACCTGATAGAAACCATCATTACCAGTGCGTTTTTGTTTTTCGGCCTTATGCCGCTGCTGGTAAACCGGATACTGAGGATAAGGCTTGTTATGACCGCAGACCGTAACGCAAAGTTTTTTGCAACCGTAAAGGTACCTTTTGTTGCCGCATCACGCCTTCCGGCTGATAAGAAAATGACTGCGAAAAGCAGACTTTCCCGGGTAAGACGGGCTATGCGGAAGGGATATTTAAGAAACTGTACTGTAGAGAAGCATAACGGGGTGATGCAGGTAGCGCTGGCCAAAAAAATAATAAAGGACAGCTGTCCCTCCTGCGGTGCACCCATTACCGGTGCAGCATACAGTGATTATGTCTGCAAGTACTGTGACAGAAAGATCATGGGCGTAGTAGTGAAAAAATAGAAAAGCACAAGGTCTCATTCAGCGCAGGTTTTCTTTATTTCTTCGTATATAATATCTGCACATTCGTCCGCGCTCATACGGCCGAAGATGAATTCATCAGCGTTTTGTTTGAAAATTTCTATTACGTCTTCTTTTTCCATATTTGCAACTATGATGTTCATTTCGCTGCTATGCGCCATTATGTCTTCTGTTGCGGCATATTCATTGGTGTCCTTAAGCCCCTCTGCATCAAGCACTTCGACAGCCTTGCTGCTTGCGGGAATACCCTTTTCGACACCCTGCAGCTTTATCATATAAGGATCATTCAGCAGGTAGTTGAGCAGTGCTGCTGCTTCAGCCGGATGTTTGACGTCTTTGCTTATGGCCCACATGGTGGCGGGTTTTATGTACCAGCCTGTCCTTTTTGCGTCAGGAAGCATAGGGTAGAGGCATCTGGTAACTCTTACGCCGTTTTCCTCCAATGCGTCACAGTATTCCGGAGTGTCGCTTATCCAACACATGGTTCCGACTATTTCACCATTCATATAGTCTGCTCTTTCAAAGCTGTCAACGGGGCAGAGCACATGGTCTTCCAGCAGCTTCCCATAAAAGACTAACAGCTCGGAGATCTCGTCAGGAGTGGCATTAAAGCTTCCGTCGGAATCAAACATTGCTTTACCGGTACTCTGTTCGTAATAAGCTATAAGCAGCAGGAATGTCTGCTTTTTGCCCATTCCCAGGAGATAGCGGTCGTCTTTTTTCAGTTTTTTCCCGGCATCGAACATTTCATTCCAGGACATTGGCGCACTTAGATCATAGTCGTCAAGCACATCCTGATTGTAGTAGAAAACATGGGAGTTCATGGCTATAGGGAGTGCGTTAAGATGACCGTTTCTTGTGCCGTACGCTTTCTGCTCCTCGGTAAATGTATTCAGGTCGATATAGTCCGCCAGCTCATTCAGGTCATAGAAACCTGTGCCGTCTGCGGAATATTCATCAAGCCATGCATAATTTATCTGCATGACATCTGCTTCACTTTCTGAAAGCATCCATACCTTTGTTTTCTTTTCGTAACCGGTCCACTCACCATAGCGGTAGTTAACGATTATATCGGGATTGATGTCAGTGAAATGGTTTACTCCGTCCATGGTATACTCATGCCTTGGATCATTGCCCCACCAGGAAAGAAGGAGAATCTTCTCGTGTCTGTCGGAAATACTGTCTGCCAGTGAGATCCTGCCGTTTTCACGCTGCAGCATGATCGCAGCACTGACTCCCAGCATAAAAATGAGAATCACCATCAGTATATGCTCGCGTTCAAGATTGCGCATTATCCGCTCCTTCCTCGTACAGTGTGTAGCGGTTTTTCCCGTTTTCTTTAGAATGGTACAGGGCTTTATCTGCTTTTTCATACATTGTGCTGAAAGCCGGTGCTGCAGCACTGCTCAGGTAAGCGCCCATACTGACAGAAATATTGCAGTCTGACTTTTCTTCTTTAAACTCGTCGTTGAAGCCTGCCATGATCCTGTCAAGACCTGCTGTTACTGCCTGACGGAAACTGTCAACGTCAGCCGTCTGTACATCGTCCGACTCCATATAGATCGCAAACTCATCTCCCCCCAGGCGTCCGATCAGGGTTTCACTGTCATAAAGACTTCTTATCAGTTTGCCGAAACGGATTATTACCTGGTCGCCGTAGCTGTGACCGTTTTTATCGTTTATCAGTTTGAAATTATCCATATCTATCATTATAAATGCACGATGGATGCCGGGAGCGCCGCTTTCGAGTTTTTTTTCGACAGTCTCCTGGAAAGTGGTTTTGTTCATTGTACCGGATAGCCTGTCTACTTCTGCTTTGTACTGCAGCGTCATAACAAGATCGTTCATAGGAAGCGAAACCCGCCTTATGATAAGAAGGCCGGCGAGTACAAATATCAGAGCCATAAGGGTTGATATTCTCATGGTGAAGGATTTAAGTTCTTCTGTTTCTTTTACGATTATGGAGGTGGGAACCGTGCAGATTACCCGCCAGCCGTTTGAGCATACGTTTGTATTTATCAGGTAATCATCTCCGATGATCATGCTGGAGTCTCCGGATTCAGTTGCAGATCCGGTCGAGGCTGCGATTATTTCTGCAGGAAGTGTTGTTCCGGATTCTTCCTGATTTGAGGAGTAGATGATAGTGTCATGCTCATCTACCAGCCTTATGTCCATTCCGTCTATCTGTCTGGGATAAACGAAAACGGAAGACAGTTCGTTTGTATATACCGAAGATATGAGTATCGCATTGGGGTTAAGCCTTTTTATGTAATAAAACCTGTCGTTGCTGCCGTTAATTCCGAAGAGCCATGCACCCTTATGGTTATCACGGATATAGTCTGAAAAAGAATCATAGAGGCTGCTGTTTTCAAAATAATGCTGTGTCCCATGGGATATCCAGCCTACTTTGTGGTCATTCGCATAGATTATGCCGAAATCGTTGTAGTTATTCATAAGGCCGATATCAACGATCCTGTCGGTGATGATCTCCTCCGTTTTTACCTTGTCATATTCGCTTATTTTTGCGTCTGTTGCATCATAGCAGTAGTAGATCTCATCTGAGAAAAGAAGGGTGGGGGTGGTCTCCATGCGATCAAGGTAGGCGTCTATATTTAATTCTATCTGCCTGCTGTTGATGGCAACCAGTTCAGAAACTTTATTCTGCAGTGCGGTTTTTGACCTGTCTACTACCACCAGGTCAACAACGATCGTTACACCGACTATTACGACTGCGAATACAAGGAGCAGTTCCATGCGAAAATTCCTGATCTTATTTCCGGCGCCGGATCCATTGGCAATTGTTGCAAAATGTTCGGTGACCATAGGGTAGACTATTACGGAAAAAATATAGGATATTATGTTCATTGGAATGATAAGGGGCAGCCAGCTTGAAGCCCACATTACAAGCAGCGGGGGAAACGGGGCAGGATCCAGCCTCGTGTATGCGATGGCGATGTTTATGAAGCTTACTACCGCACTTACTATCAGGGCGTTTCCTATCGCAAGAGGGATTGAATATACGAGATTGTATTCCAGGGACGGATTCTTAAGCTTTAGTTTTCTCGTCAGGATATCGCTCAGTTTCCCCAATGGAATAAAAAGCGCAACACATACGCCTGTTATTATGGACTCTGTGACATTAAGGAGACAGAAGATAATGAAAGGCGGTGTATTGGCATTTGGATTTAAGCATACAATGATAGTAGATACCATGCCCATTGCTATGGACATGATGACAGATACTATTACTTCGACAAGACGTTTGTTTTTATTGTTAGGATTCATCTATATATGCTGATATACTGTCGGAAAAATGGTCAGCCATTGCTGATTCCGGCAGATAACCCCCATAATCAACTGATCATATTATATCTTAAAAGACAGGCAGTAACAACCGAGTTTTGACAGGGAGGATAATAAAAATTCGGGATTTGTATATGAACAGTATGAGATAAAATGGTAAAATAGATATTGGCATCGGTCAAAGCGGCTACAGGGAGAATATAAGAATGTTTAAGATAGGTGAAATACAGAAGTTAAGAGTGGTAAAAAAAGTTGATTTCGGGGTGTATCTGTCAGACCGTACGGATGACGAACGCATTCTTCTGCCCGGACGGCAGGTTCCCGAAGGACTGGGGATAAATGATGAGATAGAGGTTTTTGTCTACAGGGATTCTGATGACAGACCCATAGCTACAGTAAACAGACCGAAACTGACTCTGGGAGGGATCGGACTCCTGGAGGTTGTCTCTGTTACGAAGATAGGTGCTTTTCTGGACTGGGGTCTGGAAAGGGATCTTTTTCTGCCTTACGCGCAGCAGACCAGACGGCTTCAGGCCGGAGATCTGGTACTGGTGAGCCTCTACACCGACAAAAGCGAAAGGCTTGCAGCTACAATGAAGGTCTATAGGCTGCTGGACAGGGAGTCGCCCTATCATACAGGTGATATGGTTACGGGTACTCCGTACGAGATAAATGACAGGCTGGGGGTGTTCGTGGCTGTTGATAACAGGTATTCCGCGATCATTCCGAGGAATGAGCTTTTCGGTGAGGATATAAAGCTGGGACATCCCATTAGCCTTCGCGTTACAAAAGTCAGGGATGACGGGCAGCTTAATTTATGTATCAGGCAGAAGGCTTATCTCCAGATGGAACCGGACATGGAGAAGATAATTAAGCTTATAGAGGAAAACGGAGGCGTACTTCCTTTTGGCGAAAAGTCTGACCCGGAGACGATAAAGCGCTATACGGGAATGAGCAAGAATGAATTCAAAAGAGCCGTAGGGCATTTATACAAAGAACGTAAAGTGAAGATAGAAGATGGAAAGATAACTGCTGTATGACAGCCTATTTTTCTCTGCGGAACCGCATCTTTCCGCTTGTGCCCTTTTTGCCGGGGGAGGTTTTGTCGGCTGCGGCACAGTTAGCGCAGAGAAGCCCGTTTGCAATCTTGCTGCCACAGATCCGGCAGGTGCCGCTTTTCTTTTCGCTGCGCACCATGAGACGCTGTTCTTTGAGATATCTTGCTACCATTTCCTTGCTGACCCCTGTGGCGGCAACAATCTCTTCCTTGGAAGTGGGGCCGTTTTCGGCCAGGTACATTTTTATCTTTCCAAAGTCGTCATACTCGGTGGCACCGCAGCTGTCACACACGTATACACCGGAACTCTGATATTTAAGCGGTCCGCCGCAAGCATTGCAAATGACTTTTCTGTTATGCTGCAGCAGTCTTTCATATTCGCCGGACATGATGATCCTCCCGTAATTTAACATGAAACAAAACAAAAAAGCATAGCCTAATACGGCGATGATTTCTTAATTTTCATATAATGTATGAAGAAAATGTATTAAACCGACATGTCAAAATTTCCGCCTACTGCGGGATTAACTGACTGCTCCATCATCATTCTGGTAATGCCGGCACCCTGGATCTCATTCTGCTCCATGGTATTTTTGAGCATCGCAACACCGACCTGGTTCATTACGCCAGCCTGAGCTAAGCTGGATGTAGCATCCATTATAACACCCTGAATTCCGCCAACTTCCATAGCACCAACCTCCTTAATGTAATTAGATATATTTTATCAGCAGGGAGTGTGAAAGTCAATCTGTGTGTGTTTGTTTGTAATAAGCATTGTATCTGATATAATACAAGGAATTCTTAAACTTTAAGGAGAGAACCGTGAGCAGTATAGAGATCGACGGAATGATGATAGAGGATCTGCCGCTTAAGGATGCGGTGGATATGACCAGGAATCTGTTGGAAAGACCAGGACTTGATCTGGTGATATGTACAACAGAGGCTTCTTTTTTCAGAACCGATATCAGTGAAGAAAAAAAGAACTGGCTGGAGTCGGCAAGCCTTAATGTTTTTGATGTGGCAGGCAATGATAAGGGAAGTTTTTTCGGTGTTTTCAGGCAGCATAACCGGAATATGAAGGCAGAGGATTATCTGGCATTCCTGTTAGGCTATCTTCAGGGAACCGGCAAGAATGTTACGCTGGTCACGGAAGATACGGAGAAGGCTGACCGGATCAAAAGGAATGTCATGCGCGAATATGAGGATATTGATATAGTGGTATGCGCTTTGTCAGAGTATAGAACGGGAGACACTCTGTACAATGCCCTGAACGGATCGGAGCCGGAGGCTGTGATCTCGGTGCTTCCATGGCGGCTGCAGGCTGGCATATTAATGGAAGCGAGGAATATTCTCATTGCATCGCTGTGGATAGCTCTTCCGGAGGAATCATTCAGAGATAAAAGACTTGTATAAATTTTATAAATTCAGTTTACAAAACTATGGATTTTTTTAGCTAAATAGATTAAAATGACTTTGGCATTATGGCTAAACTATAAAATATTGGTGATAAGTAATTGTCGGTTTTGCATAAGGATTCATGCATGAGACTGCATAAGGAGATACGGGGTTATGATTTCAAACCAGATTTTACAGAACACAATAGACGGTATTAACGCAATATCAAGAGCTGAACTCTGCGTTACCGATACCGACGGTAAAGTGGTGGTGGCAACCTATGCCGAGGCAAGGGATTTTTCGGCTGCAGTAAGGGAGTTTGTCAAGTCGCCTGCCGATGGCCAGGAGATGCAGGGGTGTCATTTTTTCAAGATATCTGACGAACAGCAGCTGGAGTATATTCTGATCGTAGGCGGAAACAGCGAGAATGCGTATCTTGTAGGTAAGATGGCTGCTTTTCAGTTAAAAGGACTGCTGGTGGCGTACAAGGAGCGTTTCGACAAGGATAATTTCATAAAGAACCTGCTCTTGGATAACCTGCTTCTCGTGGATGTTTACAGCCGGGCAAAGAAGCTTCACCTGCAGATCAATCTAAAGCGTGTAGTGCTTATCGCAGAGACCGGCTCCAACAGGGATGCGAATGCGGTAGAACTGGTTAAGGACTGTCTTGGCCTTACCGGCTCCAAGAAGATTGTCACAGCCGTAGATGAGAATAATGTGATAATCGTAATAGAGCTTCCGGATGACCAGGCTCAGATACTGGCTGAAGTGGAGAAGACTTCTGCGCTTATAATCGAGCACCTGGAGAAAAGCGGTATAGAGGATGTAAGGATAGCCTGCGGAACTGTCGTGGAAGAGATCAAGGATGTGAGCCGTTCATATAAGGAGGCGAAGGTTGCACTCGATGTGGGCAAGATATTCCTTGACGGCAAGAAGATAGTTTATTATGAGGAGCTGGGAATAGGAAGACTGATCTATCAGCTTCCCATGCCGTTATGTCAGATGTTTATTGAAGAAATCTTCGGCGACAAGAATCCTGAGGATTTTGATATGGAGACTATCACTACCATCAACAAGTTCTTTGAAAACAGTCTTAATGTTTCGGAAACATCCAGGCAGCTGTTCATACACAGAAATACTCTGGTTTACAGGCTTGATAAGCTGCAGAAGAGCACTAACCTGGATCTCAGGGTGTTTGAGGATGCGATCACTTTCAAGATTGCGCTGATGGTGGTCAAGTATATGAAGTATATGGAAAGCAAGGAATTCTAAAGGGGACGGATTTTGAAAAAGAGAGGATACATAGAAGATTCGGAAGAATTGAGAGCGGCTGTGGCTGATCTTAAGGAAAAGTCTTCAAAAAACAGGGAGGCTTCAGCATCGGAGCCGGAAGCGAAAGAAGAAGATACGGCAGAAGAAGCTGCGGTGGAAGAAGCCGTGGATGACGCTGGATATGATGATGAAGATCCTGGATATGATGAGGCTGAAGCAGAAGCTCCGGAGGATGAGGCATACCGTGATGACGAGGATGCTGAGTATTACGATGAGGAATACTATGAGGATGAAGAGGCAGAAGCAGAGGCTGAAGAAGAGTATTATGATGAGGAAGATGAGCCTCAACACAGGAGATTAAAACCCAGCGAGACCTTTGAAAAGACACTCAGGGATACGAATCCCATGAGTGATGTGGCCAAGGCTGTTGTTGAGAGTGAGAAGAAGTCAAAGGAATACAGGCGCCAGAGAAAGCAGGAATTTGAAGAAGCAAAAAGCAAGCCAAAGCGCCGTGACAGAAAGAAAAAAGGCTCTAAAGCGGATGATGCCGTAATATGCCTTGAGCATGTTACGAAATACTATGAGCACAAGCCTGCACCCGCTCTCAATGATGTAAATATTAAGATCAAAAAAGGTGAGTTCGTATTCATAGTGGGAGAGAGCGGGTCTGGTAAATCTACCCTTATACGCCTGCTTCTGCGTGAACTTAAGCCCAGCAGCGGAACGGTTACGGTCAATGGATTCCAGCTTGACAGGATGAACAGGTGGAAGGTGCCGAAGCTCCGCAGGAGCATGGGTGTGGTGTTCCAGGATTTCAGGCTTTTAAAGGACCGCAATGTTTATGACAATGTGGCTTTTGCACAGAGAATAGTGGAAGCTTCTTCAAGGGAGATGAAGAAGAATGTTCCGGAAATACTTGGGAAAGTCGGCCTTGCCAGCAAATACCGTGCAAAGACCGATGAGCTTTCCGGCGGGGAGCAGCAGAGAGTGGCTCTTGCGAGAGCGCTTGTTAACAAGCCCTCCATTCTTCTTGCGGATGAGCCTACGGGAAATCTTGATCCCAAGAATACCATCGAGATCATGGATCTTTTAGAGCAGATCAACAAGGAAGGCACTACGGTGGTAGTGGTTACCCATAACGATAAGATCGTTAATGATATGCACCATAGGGTAATTACCATCAAGAAAGGTGTTGTGGTAAGCGACAGGGAAGAGGGTAACTACGAAGATGAAGATTAGGACTTTATTTTACATAATAAAGCAGGGTGTGGCCAGCACTATTAAAAACAAATGGTTTACACTTGCGTCCATAGCAACGATATCATCATGTCTGTTCCTTTTCGGTATAGGTTTTTCATTGATATACAATGTCCAGCATATGGTAAAGACTGCCGAAGAAGGCGTGTCTGTGACCGTGTTCTTTGATGAAGGAATTTCGGATGAGAGAATAGCTGAGATCGGAAATCTCATAACCGGGCATACAGCTGTCTCGCGAGCGGTGTTTGTGTCTGCGGATGAAGCCTGGGAAAGCTTCAAGGGAGAATACCTGGGAGAGTATGCAGATGGATTTACGGAAAATCCTTTAGCCGATTCCGAAAACTATGAGATCTACCTCAACGATGTTTCGAGACAGGGGGAGTTGGTAAGCTATCTTGAGGGTATCGACGGAGTGCGAAGGGTAAACCGTTCTGAGATCACTGCAAATATGCTGAGCGGATTCAACAGCCTGCTCACATATGTTTCGGTGGGGATCATAGCTGTGCTTCTTCTGGTATCGGTATTCCTTATCTCCAATACAGTTACGATCGGTATATCCGTAAGAAGTGAAGAAATTGCCATCATGAAATATGTGGGTGCAACAGACTTCTTCGTAAGAGCTCCCTTTGTAATAGAGGGCATGCTGATAGGTGCTATAGGGGCAGTCATACCGGCCGGGATCATTTATGTCCTTTATGACAGAGTGATACTTTATATGGTGGAGAGATTCCAGAGCATCTCAACGGTGCTTAATTTCCTGCCGGTGGATCAGGTATTTGTATATCTTTTCCCGGTCTGTCTTGCTGTGGGCATAGGCATAGGCTTCATAGGAAGCTTTTTCACTGTAAGGAAGCATCTGAGGGTGTAGTTTGCGAAAGAAACTGTTATGGATAATCGCATATTCATTTCTGGTAGGCGGAATGGTATTTGGTTCCGGCTTTTCTTCCCTTGCGGACAAGGATGACAGCGATGACCGTACGGTTGGGGAACTGCAGCAGAGCATAAATGATAAAGAAAGCAAGATAAACAATCTGGAAAGCCAGAAGGCCGAGCTTGCGGCCGGAAGGTCTGACATCCAGAAGGTTGTAAATAACCTCAGAAGCCAGAAGAATGAGATGTCCGCATACGTCACTCAGCTTGATGCGGAGGTTACCCAGCTTCAGGAGAGTATCGATGATCTGAATTCACAGTGTGAAGCAAAGGAACTGGAGATAGCGGAAGCGGAGGAAGAACTGGCTGAGGCTGAGCAGGTGGCTGATGAGCAGTATGAAGCCATGAAAAAGCGCATACAGTTTATGTATGAGCGTGGCGACAGTTTTGTCATAGAGATGCTTATCAGTGCTGATTCTTTCGGGGATATGCTGAATAAGGCGGAGTATATCGAGGATCTTTCGGCATATGACAGGAAGATGCTTGATGAGTACAGGCTGGTGATAAAAAATGTGGAGCTTAGCAGGGAAGTGCTTGAGGAGGAAAAGGAAGTCCTTGAGGAGACTAAGCTTGCGGCTGAAGCAAAGCAGGATGACCTGAATGTCCTGATAGACGAAAAGGAGCAGCAGATCACGGCGTTCAATTCAGACATTGCTACCAATGAAGCCGCCATAGCTGAGTATGATGCGGAGATCGCCGAACAGAATTCCATAATCAAAGCGCTTGAGGCCCAGGTGGCTGCGGAAAAGCAGGCTATAGAGGAAGCAAACAGGAAGACTTATTATACGGGCGGCGCCTTTGCCTGGCCCGCACCGTCATATACCAGGATATCATCAGAGTTTGGCTGGAGGGTTCATCCTACGCTTGGCGTCAATAAGTTCCATAACGGTCTGGATATGGCGGCACCCGGAGGGTCACCCATACTTGCGGCATGTGACGGAAAGGTTGTGGCTGCAGGCTACTCGTCCAGCATGGGCAATTATATAATGATAGATCATGGTGCCGGTCTGATAACGATCTATATGCATGCTTCTGCGCTCTACGTTTCTAAGGGGACAGAGGTTACAAAGGGACAGAAGATCGCGGCAGTAGGCACGACAGGAAGGTCTACCGGAAACCATCTTCACTTCGGAGTGCGGCTCAATGGCGAATATGTAAGCCCCTGGAATTATCTCTGATGCAAACCGGCGGTTAAAGATGTATAATAGTTGCGGCTGCCATGGAAGTATGCGTGTGAGTCTGTAAAGCTGCTTTTGGCAAGTTGATCATTTTATATAAAAAAATAAGCAGGAAAAATTCGATGGACAATAAGGATAGTAAGTATAGCAATAATGAGGCTGAGTCTTTGCGAAAGGAAGAAAATAACAGGAACGGGGCAGAGCTTCAGCAAAAAGAAAAAAACGGTGGATTCTGGACTGGCTTCTTAACGGCCAGTGTTATT
Source organism: Lachnospiraceae bacterium UBA4364 (assembly GCA_002393955.1). Lineage (GTDB taxonomy): Bacteria > Bacillota > Clostridia > Lachnospirales > Lachnospiraceae > NK4A136. The sequence goes on from DGSK01000002.1 coordinate 28,215, forward strand.
TTTCTGTTCATAGCCTGTGTTGCTCTGAGCATAAGTGTTTTCATAAGACGGGCAGGCGGGACATCTCCGGTTTCTCCTGCGCAGGCAGGTTCTGTTTCGGATGACGGTTTTGTGACTGAATCACAGGAGACTGTTGACAAGCTGAATGAGATCGAAGGATATATTGACCGGGCATTTATCGACAGTGTCAGCAATGATAAGTTGAGCGAAGGGCTTTACAGGGGCATGGTAGAGGCCCTTGACGATCCTTATGCCACATATTATACGCCTGAAGAATGGGTGAAAATGAAGGAAGATACAACAGGCGTTTATTATGGCATAGGTGCATATCTTATGCTTGATGAAGAGTACATGTACCCGAGGATCACAGGTGTTATACCCGGTACTCCCGCCGAAGAGGCCGGCTTAAAAGAAAATGATTACATCATGAAAGTTGAGGGTGAGGATGTCTACAATCAGGACCTGGAGGCTGTGGTCGCCAGGATCCGCGGAGATGAAGGCACGAGTGTACACCTGACGATAGCCAGGGGGGAGGAAGGCAAAAGAGAGCTGCTTGAATTTGATGTTGGGCGCCGCAGGGTAGAAACTCCTACCGTAGATTGGAAAATGATGGAGGATGACATCGGATATATTGCAATTGCAAGATTCGAGTCAGTGACTGTTGACCAGTTTGCGGAAGCTCTTGCCGAGGTAAAGGGCAAGGGGGCGAAGGGGATAGTACTTGATCTGAGGAGCAATCCCGGCGGATCACTTCCCGCTGCTGTAGCCATTGCGGGAATGATGCTTCCCAAGGGAACTGTTGTTTATACCCTGGATAAGTATGGCAACAGACAGGACTATACTTCAAACGGCAGCAATGAACTTCAGATTCCCATGGCGGTCCTGGTAAACGGCAACAGTGCAAGTGCGTCAGAGATACTTGCCGGTGCTATTAAGGATTATGAAAAGGGAACGTTAGTAGGAACCACTACATTCGGCAAAGGCATAGTCCAGCAGATATTTGAGCTGGAAGATGAGTCGGCACTGAAAGTCACGGTGAGTCATTACTATACTCCTAATGGGAATGACATACACGGAGTAGGTATTGAGCCGGATGTTGTTGAAGAATTCGACTTGGAAGAATATGAAAAGACTGAGACTGACAACCAGCTTGAAAAAGCAAAAGAGGTTGTAAAGGATCTGATCAAGTGAAATGCAGCTTAGATGCTGTAAAAAATAGGGAAGGCGGCATACAGCCGCAGTATGAAAGGAGTAATATGAGCAGGAGTTTTGAAGATTTACTTTCAAGGGTAAACGCATGTGCCACGAAGAAGCTGGCTGTTGCAGTTGCGCAGGACAAGGCTGTTCTGGAGGCTGTGAAGGTAGCCAAGGAGAGAAGGATCGCTGATGCGATACTTGTAGGCGACGAGGAAGAGATAAAGAAGATCGGTGCCGAGCTTGGCATGGATATGTCTGAGTACCGCATAATAGATGAAAAGGATATCACCGAAGCATCACTCAAGGCTGTAAAGCTTGTGCATGACGGTGAGGCTGACATGTACATGAAGGGACTTCTTCCTACGGGAACATTCCTTAAGAGCGTACTCAACAAAGAGGTCGGTTTACGTACGGGCAAGCCGCTTTCACATGTCTGCGTTTTTGAAATCCCGGGCTTCGACAGGCTCTTATTCCTTACAGACGTTGCATTCATGCCCTATCCTACGGTAGAAGAAAAAAAGTGCATGATCGACTATACTGTGGAAGTTGCAAATGCCTGCGGCGTGGAGATGCCCAAGGTTGCCTGCCTTGCAGCGCTCGAGACAGTAAATGAGAAGATGCCTGTATGTGTAGATTCCGCTAAGCTTACCGAGATGAACATAAACGGCGAGATCGAAGGCTGTATAGTTGACGGACCTCTTTCCCTGGATATAGCTCTTTACAAAGAAGCAGCTGAGGAAAAAGGAGCGTTAGGCAGAAGAGTTGCAGGAGATGCTGACATACTGGTGTTCCCGGATATCCATGCAGGAAACCTGGTGTATAAGAGCATAGTACATATGGTACCCTGCAAGAACGGTAATATCTTAACAGGAACAAAGGCTCCAGTTATTCTTACGTCACGTTCCGACAGCGTAGAGGTAAAGGTAAATTCCATTGCACTTGCGGCTGTTGTTGCAGAGAAGCTTAATAAATAAAAAGGAGGCTTATGATGGCAAAGTTACTTGTAATCAATCCCGGTTCTACATCTACCAAGATAGGCGTATTTGAGGATGAAAAGCTCTTATTCGAAGAAACATTGAGACATAGCACAGAAGAGATCACTCAGTACGGATCCATATTTGAGCAGAAGGATTTCAGAAAGAATATCATCCTTGATTTCCTTGCGTCAAAGGATCTTAAGCCTGCAGATTTTGATGCGTTCGTAGGAAGAGGCGGAATGCTTAAGCCTATAACCGGCGGTACATATCCTGTGACTGATGACCTGCTTGAGGATCTTAAGATCGGTAAGACAGGACAGCATGCGTCAAACTTAGGCGGCATACTTGCGAGAGAGATCGGTGACGAGGTAGGCAAGCCTTCCTTCATAGTTGATCCCGTGGTTGTTGATGAGATGCAGCCTCTTGCAAGGTATTCAGGTCTTCCTGAGATTCCCCGCAGATCTGTATTCCATGCTCTCAATCAGAAGGCTGTTGCCAAGAGATATGCAAAGGAAAACGGTAAGAAATATGATGAACTGAGGCTTATCGTAGTACATATGGGTGGCGGTGTATCGGTAGGTGCACATTTAAACGGCAAGGTTGTAGATATCTTTAACGCGCTTGACGGTGACGGTGCATTCTCACCTGAGAGAGCAGGAGCAGTGCCTCCCGGAGATCTTGTTAAACTCTGTTTTTCAGGAAAGTATACGGAACAGGAGATTTATAAAAAGCTCGTAGGCGGCGGCGGATTCAATGCCTACATGGGTACGAATGATGCGCGTATCGTGGAAGGCAAGTGTGCTGAAGGCGATAAGGAAGCAATCGAGCTTTACGATGCATTTGTTTACCAGGTATGCAAGAATGTGGGCTCACAGGCAACGGTCCTTGAGGGAAAGGTTGATCAGATAATCCTTACAGGCGGTATCGCATATTCAAAGCTTGCCGTATCCAAGATAAAGGAGCGTGTAGAGTGGATTGCTCCCGTTACCGTATATCCCGGTGAAGACGAGCTCTTAGCTCTTGCCCAGGGGGCACTCCGCGTGATGAACGGCGAAGAGGAAGCTATGAAATACTGAGAATTATAAGCTGGTCGGTTATGACCGTAAGGATAGGGAAGATGTCGGAAAGGCATCTTCCCTATTGCTTTGTTTGTATATCTGCACAGCATTGCAGAGCCTGTTATATTTTGCTATAATAAAGCGTTTAGTGCATTTATAAATGCTTTATGCGAAAGGAAAGAAATTCTCTTCGCGACGCCGTTAAAAGCGGCAGAAAGGGAAAGTATGAATATTCTTGAAAAAGTTTTCGGTACTCATAGCGAACATGAGCTGAAAAGGATATATCCGATAGTAGATAAGATCGAAGGCTACAGGGATAGCATGATGGCCTTAAGTGACGAGGAGCTTCGTGCCAAGACTGATGAATTTAAAAAGCGTCTTTCGGAGGGAGCGACTCTTGATGAACTGCTTCCCGAGGCATATGCCGTGGTAAGGGAGGCTGCAAGAAGAGTCAGGGATATGGAGCATTACCGTGTACAGCTTATCGGCGGTATCGTGCTTCACCAGGGGAGAATCGCAGAGATGCGTACCGGTGAAGGTAAGACGCTTGTGGCAACGCTTCCGTCATATCTCAATGCCCTTGAAGGCAAGGGCGTGTGTGTGGTAACGGTAAACGAATACCTGGCAAAGCGTGACGCTGAGTGGATGGGAGAAATACATAAGTTCTTAGGTCTTACTGTTGGCTATATAACCAACGATATGAAGAGCGAAGAGCGCCGTGCAATGTATGGCTGTGATATCACCTATATCACAAACAACGAGCTGGGTTTTGATTATCTCCGTGACAACATGGTCATCTATAAGGAGCAGCTTGTACAGAGGGGGCTCCATTATGCGATCATCGATGAGGTGGATTCAATCCTTATTGATGAGGCGCGTACGCCCCTTATAATATCAGGTCAGAGCGGCAAGGCTACAAAGCTTTACGAAGTGTGCGATGTGCTTGCAAAGCAGATGAAGCGCGGTGATGACGAAGAAATGATATACAAGCTGGATGCTGTTATGGATTCAATGATGCATACCGACAGCCAGCCGGAGGAGACAGGCGACTTTATCCTTAATGAAAAGGACAAGCTGGTAAACCTTACGGAACAGGGCGTTGCAAAGGTAGAAAGGTTTTTCCATATCGAAAATCTTGCAGACTCTGAAAACAGTGAGATCCAGCACGGTGTAATACTGGCCCTGCGTGCCAACTACCTGATGTTTAAGGATCAGGATTATATCGTAAAGGATGACCAGGTTGTTATCGTTGATGCCTTCACCGGAAGACTCATGCCGGGGCGTCGTTTCTCAGACGGTCTGCATCAGGCGATAGAGGCAAAGGAGCATGTTAAGGTAAAGCGTGAGTCAATGACGCTTGCCACCATTACTTTCCAGAACTTCTTCAATAAGTTCGAGAAGAAAGCCGGTATGACCGGTACCGCAATGACAGAGGAACAGGAGTTCCGTGACATATACGGAATGGACGTTATCGCCATTCCTACGAATAAGCCGGTAGCCCGTGTGGATGAAGAAGACTGCGTATACTGTACCAGGAAGGAAAAGCTGCATGAGATCGTTGAGAGAGTCAAGGAAGTACATGCAACAGGACAGCCAATACTGGTAGGTACCGTAAATATCGATGCATCAGAGGAACTGAGCCGCCTGCTCACAAAGGAAGGCATAAAGCACAACGTGCTGAATGCAAAGTTCCATGAACAGGAAGCAGAGATAGTCGCTGATGCCGGTATACATGGATCTGTTACGATTGCAACCAACATGGCGGGGCGTGGTACGGATATTAAGCTGGATGACGAGGCAAGGGAAGCGGGTGGCCTCCTGATACTGGGAACGGAACGTCACGAGTCCAGACGTATAGATAATCAGTTAAGGGGTCGTTCCGGACGTCAGGGTGATCCCGGAAGGTCAGTTTTCTATATTTCCCTTGAGGATGACCTGATGAGGCTCTTCGGTTCGGAACGTCTTATAAATGTATTCAATTCATTAGGTGTTCCCGAAAACCAGCGCATAGAGCATAAGATGCTTTCCGGCGCTATAGAGAAGGCTCAGAAACGTATCGAGAACAACAACTTCGGACGCAGAAAAACAGTTCTGCAGTACGACCAGGTTATGAATGAGCAGCGTGAGATAATCTATGCGGAGCGCAGGCGCGTGCTTAACGGAGAGAGCATGCGTGATGTAATCTATAAGATGATACAGGATATCGTCGAAGATGCGGTAGAGACCGTTCTCGGCGAGGAGAATAATGCGGAAAACTGGGATCTTAAGGAGCTGAATGAACTGCTGTTGCCCTTAATCCCGCTGCAGCCTATTACAGCTGACCGTATCGAAAAGAAGAAGAACAGTGTAGTGCAGCAGCTTAAGGAAGAGGCTGTGAAGCTCTATGAGGCTAAGGAAGCAGAATTCCCGGAACCTGAGATGATCCGCGAGGCTGAACGTGTAATCCTGCTTAAATCAATAGACAAGAAGTGGATGAACCATATCGATGATATGGATCAGCTGGAGAAGGCTTCAGGTCTCTCCGGAATGGGACAGCAGGATCCTCTTGCCGAGTATAAGAAGAGCGCTTTTGAAATGTTCAATGCCATGGAGCAGGCTATCAAGGAAGAGACTGTACGTATCCTCTTCAGGATAAGGCTTGAAAAGAAGGTTGAACGTGAGCAGGTAGCTAAGGTGACCGGAACAAATAAAGATGAAAGTGCCGTAAAGACTCCTGTAAAGCGGGCAGCGGTAAAGATATATCCCAACGCACCCTGTCCCTGCGGAAGCGGCAGGAAAGTTAAGGAGTGCCATCCTGAGTATCTTAAAAAACAGTAGCTTTGAATTCATAAATTAAAGGAACTGTAGTTTTGGAGATTTAGGATAAAAGGAGCATATTATGGTTGAACTTGACCAGATGAAAATTGAATTACAGCAGTATAAGGAACCTCTTGCGGAAGTAAGGGATTCCCTGGATATTCCTGCGAAGAAAAAGCGTATGGAAGAGCTGGATATGGATATGGCATCGCCGGATTTCTGGAACAATCCGGACAGGGCTAATAAGCTGTCAAAGGAAGCGAAGAACCTCAAGGATACCGTGGAGGAATGTGAGGCCATGGAGCAGTCATATGAGGATATAGAAGTTCTTATAGCTATGGGAAATGAGGAAAATGATGCTTCAATGATAGAAGAGGTAAGAAGTGAGCTTGATTCGCTTAAGGAGCGCCTGGAGACAATGAGGTTAAAGACACTTCTTACAGGTCCTTATGATTCGAATAATGCGATCCTCAGCCTTAATGCCGGCGCAGGCGGTACCGAAAGCTGCGACTGGTGCGGAATGCTTTACCGTATGTATATGCGCTGGGCTGAGCGAAAGGGCTTTACTTTTGAAGAACTGACAATGGTTGAAGGTGATGAGGCAGGTGTTAAGTCTGCTGACTTCCAGATAAGCGGTGAAAATGCTTATGGCTATCTTAAGAGCGAACAGGGTGTCCACAGGCTGGTGCGTATCTCGCCCTTTAATGCACAGGGAAAGAGACAGACATCATTTGTGTCGCTTGATGTCCTGCCTGAGCTCAAGGATGATTCCGAGATAGAGATAAAGAACGATGATATCAGGATAGATACATACCGAAGCAGCGGTGCCGGCGGACAGCATATCAATAAGACATCGTCGGCTATCCGTATCACTCATTTCCCTACGGGCATAGTAGTAACCTGCCAGAATGAACGATCACAGTTCCAGAATAAGGATAAGGCTATGGAGATCCTCCGCGGTAAGCTTCTCCAGCGTAAACAGATGGAGGATGAGGCTAAGCTTAAGGGAATCCAGGGCGACCTTAAGGCGATAGGATGGGGCAGCCAGATCCGTTCATATGTGCTCCAGCCATATCAGATGGTAAAGGATCACAGGACAGGTGAGGAAACGGGGAATCCCGATGCAGTGCTTGACGGCGATATAGACAGATTCATCAATGCATACCTTAAGAATGCCAGCCAGGGAACTCTCAGAAATGATGATTCCGGGGATGACATGTGATTTTTGCAGTATTGAGTTAAATGCAAAGTATTGAAATATCTTAAAGGACCTTAAAAGACCTGCCTTGAATGCAGGTCTTTTTTTGAAGTCAATTTCGGAATTACTCTGTGTGCCGGTATATGTTAAGAAAAGTGGTCAGCGGTGAAAAGGTCAGCCTGCAGACTTTGCATCGGTGAGACTTAAGTGGAAACAGGCATAGGAAGCGTTCATATAGGGGGTTACCCAGATCATACCGAGACCTACGGTCAGTATGCTTAGAAGGATCAGAGGGATAAAGCTCAGCTGTATCCCCACTAATTTTAATTTCTGTCCTTTCATCAGCCAGAATGACATCCTGATGCAGTCGAGGACTCCTTTATCGGGGAGGTCAAGGAGAACATAATAGAGCTGTGAAAAGGGCAGCCATATGATATAGTATATCAGCATTCCGATCAGACGGACTGCCAACGAGATAGATGCAAGTGCAGGATCATTGGTTCTTAGAGAAAGCATCGCCAGTATATCTGCCGGAAAAGTGAAGAGAAACTGAAGCGCAGCAAGTAACAGCGCACTCAGTACCACACGGTTGTCGCGGAGCCCGCCAAAAAGATCAGACATCCCATAAGCCATCCGGCAGCAGAGCTTCAAATACATTCTGTTCAGTCCGAAGATCAGAACCTGAATGAGCACATACGAAAAAAAAGTCAATGCTCCGGTAAGTATCATCACTCCCGTTCCCGTGCCCGGAATAGCGTTCCATACTGTGGATATTCCCCAGGAAAAGAAGAGGAAAAGAAACTGCACTGATATGACTCTTACATAGTTGCCAAGCAGGTATTCCCTTGCGCTGGCTTTGATTTCTGAATTCTTTTTTAATTGTCCCATAGTTAAGCCGGTTAGTATATGATCAAAACTGCTGTTCACACAGCAAAGTCTATATTGTTTCCTTTGGTAGCTTCTGCTTCGAAAGCTTTTTTGTTTGAGCCGTAAGCGTTGTCCTTAGGGTAGCGGATCATGGTGGAGGTAGTACCTCCGGAAACATATCTGCGCCCACATTCAGGGCAGGTAGCATAATGGATGGCTACACTGGCATGAAGGACTTTGCCGCCTTTCTGCTCTGCCTTATCGTATGCATTGGCCACATGTTCCTGCTCGTGTCCGCGAACCCTTGCGTAAACCGCATTGGGATTGATCTTTGCGGCGGATTTGAAGGAAACATTTTCATCAGAACCGTCTACATATTTCCGGTTTTTGCAGGTCTGGCATTCGCCCTTTTTGGCGGATTTTGCAACAGGATCATCGCTGCTCTTCTGCACATCTGCATCTTCACGGACAAAATCACCGCCCTTAACCTCACCTGTGGCCTTTTCGGCAGGTGTAGCAGGTCTGTATGTAACTGTATAGGCGGTCGGATCGAATCCGCCGATAGCACCTATAGCCCCGGTAATCATAGATAACCTCCGTCAATAACGCAGATTGCCGTTTGTATCTAACAGGAATTCCGGTATCTCACCGGTTTCGCTGTAATGCTCCATTCCTTCGAAGTACTCATCGTATGTCACACCGTATGTGGCGATGAACGCCTCGTCAATGTATCTGGCGGCGTCGGGGTTAGCCACGAAATTATAAACTACAAAAAACGTGAGTACTGCGCCTATTATCATGCTGAATGCGGATGTTACGACCGATGACTTTGCAAGCTTGCTCATATAAAGGTCGCTTCCTTTCGAAAGTACTGCAAATATGATCGACAGGCTTCCGAAGAAAAGAGGGAATACACCGGTAAGTATGGAAAACAGTGCCAAAAGTCCGCAGGCTGCGGAAGCAACATTAAAAAAGTTCAGTTTTATCACTCGACCCGGAAATTCTCTGTTTATATTGTTTGATCCGTCATTCATACCTGATCGCTGCTCTTCCTATAATAAACGAATTTAATTAATGCGCTTTCATGGCAGATAATGCATGCATATAAGATATTGTCTGACACGGAAAATGCAAACACCCAATCCGTTTAATATAATTGTATATAAATTATAACACATCTGTGAAAAAACCGCAAATGTGTGAGTGGTTGATAAATTCTTATATTTATGATAATTTATAGGACATGGATTTGGATTATCTGAATGAAATTGATACGGACAGGAAGGAATCGGATTCAAAGGAACCCGGCAGAAACGGGGATGGCAGAAAAAGTGCTCCGGATAAAAGGGGTGGCCGGAGAAAGAAACCTTTGATAACGATATGCAATCTGCTGGCATTTGCGGTGATAGCCCTGGCGGTACTTGCGGTAGCAGCATTTGCCGGGAAGAAAAAAAGTGACGAGCGTGCCGCAAAGGCCGAGGCTGAGCTTGCCGCTCTGCAGGAAGAGTATGCGGGACTGGATGTTGATTCTCTTGTGTACGATGCCAGACAGGAAGGCGTTGAGGAAGGAAGGCAGGCAGTAAAAGAAGCCATAAGGATAGAGCTCACGGAAAAGGGATCCTCCATAAATGATGTAATAAGGAAGCTTTACCCGGAGTATCTGATATTTATGTCCGGCGGAGGGTACCATTTTGTACCTGTAGATGAGTCTATCCCGAGAAATAATTATTCTCACAATGATTTTGCAGTATCTGATAACGGCATGATGGAGTATGTCGGCGATTCTGATGTAAAAGTGGCTCATGTGATAGATGTTTCCAAGCATCAGGGAGTTGTAGACTGGCAGGCCGTGGCGGATGCCGGCGTTGAGTATGCCATGATAAGAGTGGGCTTCAGAGGATATGGGAGCGGTGCCCTCGTGACGGATGATTACTTCGAGGATAACATCCGGGGGGCTCTTAAGGCAGGAATCAAGGTGGGGGTATATTTTTATACCCAGGCTATAGATGCGGATGAAGGCAGGGAAGAGGCAGAATTTGTTATTGATGCAATAAGCCCGTACAAGATAGAGCTTCCGGTTGCAATCGACGTGGAACGTCCGGATGACAGCACGGCAAGGGGCAACCAGATCACCAGGGAAGTCAGGACGGAGGCTGTGAAGACTTTCTGTGAGTGTATAGAGGAGGCCGGTTACGAGCCGATGATATACGGCGGTACGAATACATTTGCGGAGATGCTGGATATAAAGGAAGTATATATGTATCCTGTCTGGTACGCATTTTACAATAACTATATGTATTATCCGTATCCTGTCAGGATGTGGCAGTACAGTACGGATGGAGCCGTGCCGGGGATCAAGGTCAATGTGGACATGAATGTCTGGATGATCGAGCCCGAGGAAAACACTGACAGCACATCCGGAGGGTGAGTACTGTTAACGGTGAGTGTAACTGCCGGGGGCTGCTCAGTATGAAATGCAAGGGCAGTAACTTCGTGAAAGCTTAAGAGTCTGTATTTGCAAGCAGGCTCTTTTTTTGGTATTATGTTATATTGTTATATTATGCCCGAACTGTGTTTTGAAGGGGAAATTATTAACATGGCTGAGACTATGATTCCCCGGCTGAAAGTGCTTTCTTATACACAGGCTTGCCTGAGGGCTGCTTTTGACGAGTTGATCATATTATGGAAACAGAGAAAAAGATGGAAGATAAGGAAAATACCGAAAGGGCTGCGAGCCCCAGCGAACTGCGCTTTACCGTAAATATGACGAGCAAAGTCCTTTATGACTTTCTGCTGTATCATGCATACACAAAAGTATCCGGGATACTGTCGGTTTGTTTCGGCGTGGCAGGTGTTATATTTTATTTCCGTTTTGGTGAGATCATGTATCTTGCGCTTGGCGTTCTGCTGATACTGTATCTTCCTATAAACCTGTGGTACAGGTCTAAGGTGCAGATGATGAATCCGGTATTCAAGAAGCCTATAACCTATGACATAAGCGCAGATGGGATATCTGTTTTTCAGGACGGCGAGAGCGGACAGGTCAGTTGGGATCAGTGTACAAAGGCTGTTTCCACAAAACAGAGCATTATCGTATATACGGGTAAGTTAAATGCGTCGATATTCCCGAGGAAAGAGCTGGGAGATGACCTGCCGGCGCTGATGTCGCTTATCGGGAAATATATGGAGCCGAAGAAGGTAAAGATAAGGTTTTAGCAGCAGTTTGGAACAACGGGTTCTGAACGGTTAAGCGTGATAAATGTGGCAGGGTGTAAATGAGAGAAGAGATAATAGAAACTTTCAGCCCCGAGGAAACTTTTGATATCGGGGTGAGACTGGGGCAGGAGGCAAAGGCCGGTGAGGTCATAACCCTTTATGCAGATCTGGGATGCGGAAAGACGGTGCTGGCCCAGGGAATAGCGAAAGGGCTGGGGATAGATGAATATGTCAATTCCCCGACTTTTACCATTGTGCAGATATACGAGGGCGGACGGCTGCCGTTTTATCATTTTGATGTTTACCGGATCGAGGATCCCGAGGAGATGCAGGAAGTGGGATTTGATGACTATATCTTCGGGCAGGGAGTCTGCATGATAGAATGGGCAGAACTTATAGAAGATATACTGCCGGACCATGCCAGACGTATTACTATTGAAAAAGATCCGGCTAAGGGTGAAAATTATCGCACGATAAAAATAAATGCAGATTAAATAAAGGGCTCTGCGGTAAATAGTTTTGACTGCAGAATCAGATTTTAACTGACAAATTATAACAGAGGAAAGTATGAACCTTATTGCTATTGATTCAAGTGGTATGACAGCGACAGTGTCTTTAATGCGGGACGGCGTGCTTGCCGGTACGTATACTACCTGCCACAAAAAAACACATTCGGAAACACTTCTGCCTATGCTCGAAGAACTGGGCAGGATGACGGAGTTTGACAATCGAAAGGCTGATGCCATAGCTGTGGCATCAGGTCCGGGATCGTTTACAGGGCTGCGCATAGGGGCTGCTTTGGCAAAGGGAATGGCTGAGGCGCTGGAGATACCGATTATAGCGGTGCCTACCCTGGAAGCAATGGCGTATCAGTTCTATGGCGTGAGCGACCTTATCTGTCCTATGATGGATGCAAGACGGAATCAGGTGTACAGCGGGATCTACAGTTTTGAATATGATGCATCTGACAAAGCATGCCGACTCATAGAATGTAAGCATCAGGATGCTCTCGATGTGGCAGATCAGTGCCGGGCTGCAGATGAAATTGCAAAAGAAAGTTTAAAGAAGATTATATTTATGGGCGATGGTATTCCTGTATACCGGGACATAATATGTGAAACTGTGAAATCCGGGATAATATTCGCACCTCCCCACAGGAACGAACAGGATGCATCATGTCTGGCTGCACTTGCGGAAAGCTATTACAGGGCCGGCAAGGTAATTCCGGCAGAGGATTTTGCCCCTGAGTATCTGAGAGTATCCCAGGCTGAGCGTGTGAGAAAGGAACAGAATGGAGATTGATATCCGCCCTATGGCGGCAGGGGATCTGGAAGCTTCTGCGGAATTGGAGGCAATGTGTTTCTCTACTCCATGGAGCCTGCAGGCTTTTAGGGACAGCCTGGATAAGCCGGATATATATATGTTTTATGTGGCTTATATGGAGGGAAAGCTGGCAGCACAGGCCGGGCTCATACTGAGTTTTGATGAAGCAGATGTCACAAATGTGGCTGTGAGACCGGAATACAGAAAGAAAGGCGCGGCATCAGAGCTCCTTGCTGAACTGATGAAAGCCGGATCGTTAAGAGGGGTAAGGAATTATTCCCTTGAAGTAAGGGCAGGAAACCTGCCTGCCATAGCACTTTATGAAAAGCTTGGATTTAAGACTGAAGGGCTAAGGAAAGGCTTTTACAGAGAACCTGTTGAGGATGCCCTGATAATGTGGAAAAGGAGTTAGTGTGAGAGGTATAAAGAATCAATATGCTTGATATTTGTTTGCTGGGGACAGGGGGGATGATGCCTCTTCCGAAGAGGTTTCTCACATCTCTTGCTGCCAGGTGCAACGGCACCACCATACTTATAGACTGCGGTGAGGGTACCCAGATCGCAATGGCGAAGAAGGGGCTTAGCGCAAACCCCATAGGCATTATGTGCTTTACCCATTATCATGCAGATCATATAAGCGGCCTGCCGGGGATGCTTTTAAATATGGCCAATTCGGAACGGACAGAAGACGTGCTGATGATAGGGCCGAAGGGACTGGAAAGGGTGGTTAATTCACTGAGGGTGATCGCCAGGGAACTGCCATTCAGGATAAAGTTCCACGAACTGAACAGTCCTGAGGAAAGGATCGATATACCCGGAGGATACATACAGGCATTTAAAGTGAATCACAATGTGGTCTGCTATGGATACAGCATAGTGCTTGAACGGAAGGGACGTTTTGATGCGGAGGCAGCAAAATCGCTGGGGATTCCACTTCAGTACTGGAACAGGCTTCAGCACGGACAGACTATAAGTGAGGATGATAAGATATACACCCCTGATATGGTCATGGGACCGGAGCGGAAAGGCATAAAAGTAACCTATGCAACGGATACCAGGCCTGCGGAATCCATAATAAGAAATGCTTCGGAAGCAGATATCTTCATATGTGAAGGGATGTATGGTGAAGATGAGAAGCTGGATTCAGCCAAAAGTAAAAAGCATATGACATTCAGGGAAGCGGCAGAACTTGCCGCAAAGGCGAAGCCAAAGGAAATGTGGCTTACCCATTACAGTCCTGCACTGATCAACCCGGAACCATACATGAAGATGGTCAGAGGGATATTCCCCAATGCCTATGCTGCAAAGGACGGACGGAGTGTTGAGCTGATGTTTGAGGATGAGGGACAGGAATAATAAAGGCAGTAAAAAGTGTGTCAGGCAATAGTGGACTGACCGGATCATATAAGAGAGGTAGACAAAAATGCTTCAGAAAGAAAAGACGGCTATTCTGGATAAGCTTGTCGATCAGATGAACAAAAATTATGAGGAGATAGAGCTTTTAAATGCCCTGGGAAGGCACAGGCTTCCGGACAGGGACAGGATAATAGTGATAGTTAAGGCAATACGCAAGCTTATGTTTCCGGGATATTTCGGACAGGTTGCGTTTGAAAAGACCACAACGCATTATTTTGCAGGCGAGATGCTTAGCTCGATCATAGAGGAACTGACTAAGCAGATCGTGATCGCGCTGAGTTATGACTGCGCAGGCTACAGTGAATCGGTCGACATAAGGGAAAAGGCTGAAAGGATCAGCTATGAGTTTGCTGAGTGTTTCCCTGAGATACAGAGAGTGCTGCTTACGGATATACAGGCTGCCTATGACGGTGATCCCGCTGCTTTAAGCAAAGAAGCGATCATTTTTTCATATCCCTGCTTCAATGCCATATTCATATACAGAATTGCCCATGAGCTGTATCTTCGTAAGGTACCGTTCATACCCCGTATCATGACCGAGTATGCCCATTCAAGGACGGGGATCGATATCAATCCCGGCGCAACAATAGGCGAGTACTTCTTTATCGATCACGGAACAGGCGTGGTAATAGGTGAGACTACCGTGATAGGTAATAACGTGAAGCTTTATCAGGGTGTAACATTAGGTGCGCTTTCCACAAGAGAGGGACAGCTTCTGCAGGGGGTAAAGCGCCATCCCACTATCTGTGACAATGTGACGATTTATTCAAATGCATCGGTTCTTGGTGGTGATACCGTGATCGGTGCGAATTCGACCATCGGCGGAAGTGCCTTCATAACGGAGCCTGTTCCGCCTAATACCAGGGTAAGTGTCAAGAACCCGGAGCTTAAGATAAGAAACAGCGGCAGTTAAGGATAAAAGCTGCACAAAATCCGTATTTGAGGTGGAATGCCTGTAGGTAACGGTATCTGCACGGGAAGGTCATAGAAAATTTGTCTGGCAAAGGGAAGAAAAACATAATAAAGACGGTCATCATAATGATCATCGTTGCCGCAGTTCTTATCGGCGGCTATGTTTTTATGACCATGCAGCGGGGAAAAGAGACAGAGAGGTCTCTGGAGACCGAAACGGCAAAGGAAATGACGGCAGTGCAGAAGATAATTGCGGAAGCGCCTTACAAGGAGTATCCCGCCACCCCTGTACAGGTAGTCAAATATTATAACGAGATAACCAAGTGCTTCTATAACGAGAAATACAGCGATCAGGAGCTTACCAGTCTTTCCATGATATCAAGAACTCTTTTTGATAAAGAGCTTAAGGACCAGCAGAGCGACGTGGATTACCTGGTGGCGCTTCAGGCTGATATAGAGGTGTTTAAAGCATCAAATATTACGATATACGACAGTGTGGTATCTCCGTCTACGGAGGTTGAATATTTCACTCATGACGGATACGATTGCGCAAGACTGTATTCCACATATACGCTAAAGTCAGGAACAGTGTACCAGAGTACCAAAGAGGTATATATACTGCGCAAGGATGAAAACGGAAGATGGAAGATACTGGGCTTCGATATGGTAAAAAGGGACGGTACACAATAAATGAATGATGTAAAGATACTGGCAATAGAGTCTTCGTGTGATGAGACGGCAGCCTCCGTGGTACTGAACGGAAGGAATGTCCTGTCTAATGTGATCTCCTCCCAGATAGATATCCATACATTGTATGGCGGCGTGGTGCCTGAAATAGCATCGAGAAAGCATACTGAGAGGATAAACCGGGTGGTCAGGGAAAGTCTGGTGCAGGCCGGAATGCAGCTTTCGGATGTGGATGCTGTGGCAGTTACTTACGGTCCCGGATTGGTAGGAGCCCTGCTGGTAGGAGTATCCTTTGCGAAGGGACTGGCTTTCGCGGCCGGAAAGCCCCTTATTGCAGTGCATCACATAGAGGGGCACATATCTGCAAACTATATCGACCATCCGGAGCTGGAACCTCCTTTCCCCTGTCTGGTGGTATCGGGAGGCCATACCCATCTGGTAAGAGTGAGGGACTATGGTGAATACGAGGTTCTGGGTATGTCCAGGGATGATGCGGCAGGCGAGGCTTTCGATAAAGTGGCCAGAGCCATAGGCCTGGGATATCCCGGGGGACCTAAGATAGACAAGGTATCTGATGAAGGCAATCCGGAGGCGATAGCTTTCCCCAGGGCTAAAGTAGGAGATTCAGAATATGACTTTTCTTTCAGTGGCTTAAAGAGTGCGGTACTGAACTATCTGAATTCGTGTAAAATGCAGGGGATAGATATAAATAAAAGCGATGTGGCGGCATCTTTTCAGAAAGCTGTGGTGGACGTGCTTACCGAACATGCAATGCTGGCGCTTGATAATAGCGGGGATAAGAAATTTGCCATAGCCGGGGGCGTGGCATCCAACAGGCACCTGAGAGATGCTATGGAAAAAGAATGTGCAAAAAGGGATATAGTTTTCTACAGACCGGCACCTGTATACTGCACTGATAATGCGGCAATGATCGGGGCAGCGGCTTACTACGAATACCTGAAAGGGAGTTTTGCCGGACCGGATCTGAATGCTGTGCCGAATCTGAGGCTGGGACAGAGATCATGAATACGGAAAAGACAAGATCCGCAGCAGTGATACTTGCGGGCGGTACAGGAAAAAGGATGGGAGGAGATGTTCCGAAACAGTATCTGGAACTCTGCGGGCATCCTTTGCTTTATTATGCGATTGACTGTTTTGAAAAGAGCAGCGTATCGGAAATAGTGCTGGTGGTGACACCGGGAGATGAGGAAAGAGTACGGCGGGATTTTGCAGAAGCATACGGTTTTTCAAAGGTGAGCTGTGTGGTGGCCGGTGGAAAAGAACGTTACAATTCGTCGTATAACGGTATACGTGCTGTATCTGATGCGGATATAGTCCTCATACATGATGCGGCCAGGGCACTAATAACGACGGATGTCATAGAACGGACCATTGCTGATGCGCGTGAATACGGTGCATGTGTGGCCGCAGTGCCGTCAAAGGATACCATAAAGCTCTCTGATGAGGACGGGTTCGTGGAAAGTACCATAGACAGGTCGAGGGCGTGGATAATCCAGACGCCTCAGGCTTTCAGGATGCCGTTAATAAAAGCTGCTTATGAGCAGGCTGAGAAAGAAGCATCAGAGAAAGGTCTGAGCGGATTTTTCACGGATGACGCTATGGTAGCAGAGCGGTATTCCGGCCGAAAAGTAAAGATCACTATGGGAAACTATGAAAACATAAAGGTAACGACACCCGATGACCTGAAGGTGGCTGAAGAAATACTGATGAGCCGTCGGGGAGCCGATCTGATTTAAGGACTGATCATGGAAGCGAAAGAAAAGATAAGCAACTACAATAATTTCAGGTTAAGCAAAGTGCAGGGGATTGTGTACCCTGTTATTTTCATCCTGCTGGTAACGGCAGCAGGGATCATATTCGGAAACGATTTTCCATATATGATGCTATGGTATCTGACGATGCTTGCGCTTGGTGCGGCAGCATATCCGGCTGTGAGCAGGCTTTTTAAGGACTTCTCGGACAAGGGCTGGATATTTTCAAAGATACTGGGATGGCTGCTTGCAGGATATATGATGTGGCTTTTTTCATCCGTGCATCTGATGAAGTTTTCCTTCGCAGCCTGTGTCATCACAGCGGTGCTTATGGCAGTTCTTCTGGCAGCTGTTCCGGCAGTTATAAGTATAAAAAAAGATAAAGCAGGGAAAGATGGCGGCTTTTTTGAAGCATTATTCCCCTATGGTGTGCCCTGCGGTTCCCTGCTGTTTATGGAATTTATTTTTATGCTTTCCTTTTTCTTTTTTTGCTACTACAGGTGCTTCAGGCCGGAGGCATTCGGGCAGGAAAAGATGATGGATTTCGGTTTCATGAACCGTATGTTTTATACTGACTATTTCCCGCCTGATGATATGTGGTTTGCCGGGGAGAAGTTGAATTATTATTATTTCGGACAGTATATTTTTACATATCTGACAAAGCTTTCGGGTAATAACGTATCCCTGGGATATAATTTCGGTATGGGTACAGCCTTTGCGGTATATTTTACTCTGCCTTTTGTGCTTGCCTTTGAGCTTATGTCAGTTTCCGTTAAAAACGCGGAGAATGTTAAGCACAAGCGTTTTCATTGCTTAAGTGCAGGGGTTGCTGCGGCGGCAGTATCCGTTTTTTCGGCAAATATGCAGTACGTGATCTACAGCAAGCTGGTGCCGATGGTCAGGGAAATGCTTCAGCTTACAAAGGATTATCAGGAATACTGGTATGCGGATTCTTCAAGGTATATCGGAAGCATTCCGGATGTGGAGGACAAGACTGCGGTTGAATTTGGGGCATATTCCATGGTGACCGGAGATCTTCACGCCCATGTGGTGAACCAGCTGTATGTCATGACTTTTCTCGGACTTCTGATTTCATTTATGATTGATGTGCGCAACCGCAGACAGGACGGTGAAGAGGACAGAGTTGACTGGCTGCGCGAGCTTCTGGATCCGAGGCTTATAGTCTGTGCTGCATTAATGGGGATATTTTATATGTGCAGTTCATGGGATGTGGCCATCTATTATGTGGTGGCCGGATCTATTCTTCTGGCACTCAATATCAGAAATCATAAAAAGATACTGAATGTTATCCTGCTGACGGCTGCTCAGGGGGGGATGTTCGTTCTGGGCGGGCTGATCGTATCGCTGCCTTTTGTTGTCAGTTTTGTGCCTATGGCAAGCGGTATTGCATTTACATCAAAGCATTCGAGGTTTTACCAGCTTGTTGTAATGTGGGGGCTTCCCTTCGGTATGTTTACTGCATTTTTTGTAATGCTCATAAAGAACCGGGCGGGAAAGAGCTTCAGGGGATTTTTAAGGAATCTTCTTCCGGATGAATTGTACCTGATGCTGACCTGCTTATGTTCGGCGGGACTGGTAATGATTCCGGAAGTCATATATCTTAAGGATATCTATGCCGGTGCGTATGAGCGTTTCAATACCATGTTTAAACTGACATATCAGACAAATTCAATGATGGCAGTTTTTATGGGCTATATTCTGATACGTTTTATTCTGCGTCCGGAAATGAGAGGACAGAGGAAGTGGGGGATTATCGCACTTTTGCTCACACTGGTGTCATGTACATATTTCTTTGCATATGCCAACAGGTGGTACGGAAATGTTTTGGATAAAAACGAAAAGGAAGAGCTTGAGGCGGATTATTTCGTTAAGCGGGAAGCTGACGAAGACTACTATGCGATGGAATGGGTAAAGGAAAATGTTGCACCGGGAACCATAGTGCTGGAAGCCCGTGGAGATGCATACACTCTTGATGACAGGGTATCTGTTTTTGCTGCGACAAGGACAGTCGCAGGGTGGCGGACACACGAATGGCTGTGGCATAATGATGTGGATCCCATTGACGGACGCAATGAGGATGTTGATGACATATACACCGCATCATTTGGTGACGAAGATATGGTGCGGGAGCTGCTTGATAAATACGACGTGGAATATGTTTTTGCCGGCAGCCGGGAATACGCAAGGTATTCAGGTGAAATAGATACGGCGTTCCTCTGCAGCCTGGGAGAAGTTGTCTACGAGGGGGTCAGCGATTCGGGATATGAATCGGTATATATAATAAAAGTGAGATGACGGAACGAATTAAGAAAATTTTAAAACTGAGCTGGACATATATTGCTGCCTTTTTAATACCGGCGGTTTTAGTGTATCTTGCGTATGCCTTCTTTGGTTTGTATCCCTTTGGGGAAAGAAGCCTGCTGGTGCTGGACTTAAACGGCCAGTATGTCTATTATTTTGAGGCGCTGCGTGCGGCCTTCCATGGGAACGGCTCTGTTTTCTATGACTGGTCGGGGAATCTTTCCGGCGGTTTCATGGGAACTGTCGGTTACTATCTTGCATCGCCTTTTTCAATCCTTGCGGTTATCCTGCCGGAAAAAAACGTCGAGCTTGCAATCCTTCTTATGCAGCTTGGAAAGCTTGGCTGTGCAGGTGTCACATTTAATCACTATGTAAGAAGATCAAAAAAAGTAACCGAAGCCCCTTCGCTTATTTTTTCCACCATGTATGCGATGATGGCCTACGGCGTCATACAGCTTATGAATCCCATGTGGCTGGACAGTCTGGTGTTCCTGCCGCTTATCTGCCTTGGTGTAGAATTGTTAGCTGATGAAGGTAATGTGAAGCTCTATATCCCGTCGTTAGCGCTTATGTGTATATCCCAGTTTTACATAGGCTATATGATATGCATATTTGTGGCGATGTATTTCTTTTATTATGTTTTTGCAGGCAGTGAGAAAAAGTTTGATATGAGCGAGGGGGTAAAGAGCCTGTGGAGGATGGCATATGCCACGGTGATCGCTATGTGTCTGGCTGCTTTTATGCTGCTTCCTACGGTTAATGCGCTTTCACTGGGAAAATTCAGTTTTACTGCGGATCCCGATTATTCTTTCCGGTTTCAGAGTACTCCCAATACGGAGAGGGCAGCAGACGATATGGAGGCTGTCAGGGGGTGGATGTCCGGAAGCCTTCCCGAGAACCTTGCTGATAAGGGCATAATAGTCCTGCTGCTTGATATAGTTGACCTTTTGCCACAGCTTCTTCCCGGACAGTATGATTCCGTCAATGTCTGGGGAAAACCGGAGATTTATTGCGGCTTCTTTGCGGTGCTGCTGATCCCGTTCTTTTTCACGAACAGGGATATCACTCGCCGGAAGAAAATCGGAGTATCGGTGCTTACAGCAGTCATTGTTATGTCGATGCTGATAGTCCCGGTCGATATGTGGTGGCACGGGGGACAGTCTCCCAACTGGCTGCCTTTCAGGTATTCCTTCCTGCTTTCCTTTGTTTTCCTATCAATGGCGGCAGAAGCATTTTCCAAGAGGGAAGGTACGGAAAAGAAGCACTTTATCGCAAGTATTATCACGGTGCTGGTACTGGATGTGACTGTTTTTGCTATCGGCTTTGAACAGATGGCGGACCGGGCTGGATGGATAGTTGCTGATATTTCGGTAATCTATCTGATCCTTTATTTCTTCCTGTTGTATCCCGGGGGCGACAGGGATAAGTCAGGTGACCTGGATAGTGCAAAGACACATAAATGGAAAAATATTAAGCAGCTGTCTGCAGTTTTGGCTCTGCTTGTCGTAACAGCAGCAGAGCTTACCTGGAATGCCCATGATACAATGAAAAATGTGGATGATGAGCTTGACTACGCATATTACGGAACCTATCAGAACTACATACAGAACAGCAAAGCTGCAGCGGCGGTGCTTAGGAACCATGATGACGGTTTCTACCGTGCGGAGAAAACATACTTCCGCTTTGTTAATGATAACGATGCACTAAGGCTCAGGGGAATATCGCATTCATCATCCGTGATGAACGCAAGGATACTTAAATATCTCGAAGCATTAGGCTATGATACGAAGTCCTATTATTCAAGATATGACGGAAATACCGAGATTTCTGATTCGCTGCTGGGCATAAAGTATGTGATGGCAAAGGAAAACGGTTCTGTTGCAAATGAAAGGTGCCTGAATCCTGCGTATGAAGATCTTGGTCTTGCGTATGACTATGAGGATCATGACGGTGTTCCTGTTTCGATAAAGTATTACGAAAATAAAAATGCCCTTCCAGTAGGCTATATGGCATCAGAAGATATACTGCGGATAAAATTTCTCGGCAATGATAATCCTTTCAGAAGCCAGAATATTTATTTGAGTACACTGGCAGGAAATACCGTTTTTGATGAAGAGGGGCATTTAAGTAATTGGAACAGGTATTTCTATGAGATAACTCAGGATGATGAACCGTATGTGGCACTAGCCCTTACTTACTCGCCCTACGGTGAGCAGATAAAATACGATGTGACGGGGGAGGGGGATCCCACTGTTGATTTCCATTATACCGTAACAGAGAATGCTCCCGTTTATCTTTTCATCAAGACAGAATTTCAACATGAGGTAAATCTCTGGACTGCTTCCTGGACTGCAGAGGAATGGAAAGATTGTGAAAAACGTTACATTGCGGAACATCCGGAATGCGAAGCTTTTGACAGGCATTGTGCAGATCTTCAGGCTAACAGTGATATGAGATTTAAATTCAGCGGGGTTTATTTTGAAGGAGATAATTATATAGTGCTGCGTCTTGGCGAATATGATGCCGGAACAAAGATTACCTTAAGGATGACTGTGGCAAACGACTTTGTGATATACAAGGATGTCCTGGCAGCCGGCTTTGACAGGACACTGTTTGAAAGTGATCTGGCTAAACTGTCGGAGAATGTATGGGTGCTTGACGGGAATAAAACTACTGACAGATATCTTACAGGCACAGTCAGTGTAAAAGAGGGACAGATATTGATGACATCCATTCCGTATGAGCCGGGGTGGACCGTAAGGGTGGATGGAAAGAAAATAAAGAGTGCAGTGAAGGACGATATAGATGCTGAGACAGGAAAGGTTAGGAATGCATCCGGAGCAGCTGACCTGGTAAACAGGGGAGTTGCGGACATGGACGAATGTGTGTGTGAAGCGGTAAATGCATTGTATGCAGTAAAGCTGACACCGGGGGAGCATACGGTCAGCTTCAGTTATACTCCGCCGGGACTTGTGCCGGGAGTGGTTCTGTTCCTTTTGGGGGCAGCAGCATATGCTCTGATCTGCCTTCCGGAAAAACTGATCCCGAATGAGCTGATTTCGAATAAGCTGTACAAAAAAAGCAAGAAAAGTTCTAAAGGTAAAAGGCACTGATTCCGGCTGTTGAAATGCACTGTCTGCAGTCCAAAGCTATGGATTGATAGAAAGCTCTGATTATGCTATAATCTCATCTATAAAATCAGATGCACGCGGAAGTGTTATGATCCGCCGCGTAGTGTGAACCGCAGTGTGAACCGCATTTTAGACAAGGAGGGATCTGATATGAAATTTGTGATCTTAGGCAAAAATATCGAGGTTACGGAAGGATTAAAGAGTGCAGTAGAGGAAAAGATCGGAAAGCTTGAAAAGTATTTCAACGAGGAAACAGAGGTACATGTTACACTTTCCGTTGAAAAAGACCGTCAGAAGATCGAAGTGACCATCCCCGTAAAGGGAAGCATCATCAGGTCAGAGCAGATAAGCAACGATATGTATGTTTCTATCGATCTTGTAGAGGAGATCATCGAGAGACAGCTTAAGAAGTATAAGACCAAGCTCACTGACAAGCATCAGGATGGCGGATATTTCAAGAAGGAGTACCTTGAGAAAGATTTCATGGATGATGAGGAGATCAAGATCATCCGCAGCAAGAAGTTCGACATCAAGCCCATGTATCCCGAAGATGCATGCGTACAGATGGAGCTTCTTGGCCACAGCTTCTATGTATTCTGCAATGCAGAGACAGATCAGGTCAATGTAGTATATAAGAGAAAAGGAAATACCTACGGCCTGATAGAGCCGGAGATCTGATAGCTGAAGCATATTTTTTTAAAAGTAAAACCGCCTTTCACGATATGTGGAGGCGGTTTTTTTGAGCGATTATATTTAACTGTCCGAGAGTGATGGGAACCGGGCAGTTATTTATATTGTTCGTTTCCCAGATACCTGTCGAAAAGGTTCTTAACGCCGTATCTCCAGCAGAGCATCATTCCGAATACTGCACCCAGGGTTCCTTGTGCTATCTCATAGGGCAGCTTTATCATGGCGTATTCAAAGGTGCTGTATACGAAGGTCTTGCCCAGGGTATAACCCACAACCATGATAACTGCGCCGACTGTAACGGCTATGCCGGAAGCAAGCTTGGGGTGGTTTTTAAGTGTCTTATGTGCGATAAGGGATATGACCACTGCCTGCAGTCCGTGTGTTACCAGGGAAACAAACATGGGGGTGGGATAGAAAAGCATGTCCCCAAGGAATGAACCTATGCCGCCTACGATAAATGCTTCAAACGGATTTAACAGAAGTGCAGCAAGACAGATAACCGCGTCACAGAGATAGAGATGTCCGCCGGGCACCGGGATGCCGAAGGATGACATGACGATATTAAGAGCCATAAAAAATGCTGCGATGGTTATGCGGATTGCCGGTATGTGTTTTTTCTTTACCATAGTTTTTGTCCTCCTGTAATTCAAGCCTGTAAGCAGTTGTTCAGAGCCTTCCGTTTTTTACGTCGACTGCGATAAATTATTTGCTCTGTGTATGTTCTTTACAACTGACAAAAAAAAAGATATCATCAAACTGGATATATTAAAATAACCAGAATGAAACAAAATGATATGACCAGATTTCTGCTCGCAACGATGGATCCTGACCATATTAAATCAGTATGTGACTGAAAGGGGAACATTAGTTAATGAACTACAGTATAGACAAGAATTCAGAACAGCCGGCATATATCCAGCTCTATCGTTTTTTCGTGGAGGATATTGTTTCGGGGGTATATCCATACGGCAGTAAGCTTCCATCCAAGAGGGTGATTGCAGACGAGACCGGGGTAAGCGTGATAACCGCTGACCATGCCATAACGCTGCTGGGAGAAGAGGGCTATGTACAGAGCAGGGAAAGGAGCGGCGTGTATGTGATCTACAGGGGAGATGATTTCCTGGGAAACGCAGCGGGGAAAGTGGCGGCACCATTTGAAGAATTAAAAGATCATAATATCGGGGATTTTCCCTTTTCGGTATTGGCAAAGACTATGAGAAAAGTAATACTGGACAGGGGGGAAGATATAATGGTAAAGTCGCCGAATCCGGGGCTGCCGGAACTCAGGAATGCGATATGCGGGTATCTGGCCAGGAGCCGAAGGATATCCGTGAATCCCGGCCAGATAATTGTGGGATCCGGAGCTGAGTATCTGTATGGCCTGATTGCCCAGTTTCTAGGAATGGGAAGAACTGTGGCTCTTGAAAATCCTTCATATGCAAAGATACGTGATGTATACAGGGCAATGGGAATTGACTGTGACATGCTTACCATGGAAGCTGACGGGATCAGTACCATGGAACTGGAAAAAACAAAAGCAGATGTCCTTCATGTGACACCATTTAACAGCTATCCCTCAGGAGTGACAGCAGATATTTCAAAAAAACTCGAGTACCTGAGGTGGGCAAAAAAGCGTAACGGTATCCTTATAGAGGATAATTATGATTCGGAGCTGACAGTATCGAGAAAGGTGGAAGAACCGCTTTTTTCTATGGGCAGGGAAGTGAATGTAATCTATTTGAACACATTTTCAAGGACACTTGCACCGTCAATGCGTATAGGTTATATGATACTGCCTGAAGCACTTGTTAATGAGTTTAATGAAAAGCTGGGGTTCTATTCCTGTACGGTGCCTACTTTCGACCAGTACGTGATGGCGGAGCTTTTAAAAAGCGGGGACTTTGAGCGTCATATCAACAGAGTGAGGAGGAAAAAAAGGTCGCTTATAAAGTGAGCCACAGATGGCGTGAAGCCAGTATTTATGGTATTATATTCTTTGGTTTATTACGATTATTTTTATAATATTTTATGACAGCGCGAAGCACTTAATAAACTATAAGTTCTGATACGCTGTTTTGATGCAGATCAGGGACGCATTGTTCATAAAAGGGAGGATCGATATTATGAAAAAGAGAAGGATAATGGCCGCTGCACTTGCCGGTGTGTTACTGATACAGACGGCAGGATGTACGTCAGCAGAAGAAGAAAAGGTACCGGAAGAGACTGAAGTTTCCGAGAATGCCGCAACAGAAGAAACCACACCTGAGGCGGGTGCTGTCGATACCGGTTTTAATGGTGATATGGTGGGGCAGAAGGCTGAGAAGAAGCCCGCAACGCTTGCGGATAATGATGCTGCAAATGCGTCTCCCTATACCGATGCTGCGGATGCAGAGGCTTCGGCGGATGCAGCTCCTGTTACAGGGGATGTGCTTGTGGATGTCAATTTTGATGATGGCGAAGTGGATGACTTTACTATATACACTAATGGCGGATTCTATGACCTGTCAAATACGGATGGTGCGCTGGACTGCTTTATACACAGCTGCGGTTCCGTTGACTATGGCAATCAGGCATACTGGGACGGGTTTAAACTTGTGCAGGGCTGTGAATATACATACAGTTTTGATGTTTCATCTGACATTACCCGCAAGATAGAATACAGGCTTCAGATAAACGGCGGTGACTACCATGCTTATCAGGGAGATTATATTGAGATAGGCCCGGATGTGACGTCTTTTTCCGTAGATTTTACTATGGAAGAGGCTTCCGATCCTTCTCCCCGTATAGTATTTAATATGGGCAGGATGGATGATATGTCATCTGATCCCGGTGATCATCATATATATATTGACAATGTAAAACTTGTGGTAAAGAATGCTGACAATGCGCAGGCAACTGGCGGACTTCCGGCATATCTTAATGTGAATGCTGACCAGGTGGGATATACACCGGATTCCACGAAGACAGTTTTTGTAAAGACCGAAAATGACAATGAGACTTTCTATGTCTGCGATGCTTCTTCTGAAACAATAGTCTATCAGGGGACTCTTTCAGAAGCTGTTGAAGACAAGGCCGCAGGTGCAAAAATCGCCAAGGGTGATTTCAGTGAGGTGACAGAAGCAGGTGAATACTATATTTACACTGAATCGGGTGCTACATATACATTTAAGATCGGCGAAGATGTATATGATGAACTGATGGCTGAGACGGTGCTTATGTTCTACAGGCAGCGGTGCGGTGTGGAAACGGATCCGGCCATAAGCGGTGCAGATTATGCCCATGCTGAGTGCCATATGGACAAAGCAACAGTGTACGGAACTAATGAAAAAGTGGATGTGTCCGGCGGCTGGCATGATGCAGGCGACTATGGAAGATATGTAGTATCAGGTGCGAAGTCTGTTGCTGATCTTATTGATGCGTATACTTATAATGGTTATGACGCAGATGATCTTGGCATTCCCGAAAGCGGTAACGGAATTCCTGATGTACTGGATGAAGCACGCTTTGAGCTTGACTGGATGCTTAAGATGCAGAATGCTGAGGGTGGCGTATATCATAAGGTTACTGCCATGGTATTTCCCGGTGCTGTACCGCCTGAAGAAGAGACTGATGAGCTTATTCTTTCACCTGTATCAATAACTGCGACTGCTGATTTTGCGGCAGTAATGGCAATGGCATCTGTGGTTTATAAGGATTATGATCCCGAGTTTGCACAGACGGCTTATGATGCTGCAGTTAAGGCGTGGGAATATGCCATAGCCAATAAGGATGAGGCCGGGTTTAAGAATCCCGAAGGGATGGAAACCGGTGAGTATCCGGATGGAAATAATGCTGATGAAATATACTGGGCAGCAGTTGAGCTGTATATTGCAGAGGACCTTTATGCAGCTCCGGAAGCAGATCCTGCGGATACAATAAAGTCAGTATCTGATATAAATGAAGGTCTCGGCTGGGCGGATATGGGACTTTATGCGGAATATGACCTGGCAATGTCCGGCAAGGACGGAGCAGCTGATGCGGCAGGAAGGCTTATGGCAGCAGCTGATGAACTTGCGGAAAAATCACTGGCTGACGGATAT
This sequence comes from Lachnospiraceae bacterium UBA4364, assembly GCA_002393955.1. Classification (GTDB taxonomy): domain Bacteria; phylum Bacillota; class Clostridia; order Lachnospirales; family Lachnospiraceae; genus NK4A136. Next base: position 55,856 of record DGSK01000002.1, read on the forward strand.
ATGATGGGGCTTATGAATAATTATCCCTGGGGCAGTAATATGACTGTCGCAAATAACGGTGTATTATTCGGTATGGCTGCGGATGTGGCAGCAAATGGTACTTCTTCTTCAAAGGGATATACTGCGGATGATTTTAAGGCTCTGGCAGAAGCTCAGCTCGATTATCTGTTAGGCGCAAATCCTCTGGGATACTGCTATGTAACAGGCTTCGGTACATTTAAGCCGGAAGATCCTCATCACAGACCTTCACAGGTGGCAGGTGCTGCAATGCCGGGAATGCTGGTAGGCGGTCCCGCAAGCGGACTTGAAGATCCCTATGCAGCATCAGTGCTGGCAGATGTGCCGGCAGCAATGTGCTATGTGGATAATGTGCAGAGCTATTCAACCAATGAGGTGACTATATACTGGAATTCACCATTAGTTTATCTGCTGACTGAGAGAATTGGCAGATAGACTGCAGACCGAAATTGTTTCATGATGGGGATGTGAACAGCAGGTTTCATGAATGGGCGATAAAATGCGGAAATAGGGGGGAGAATATGTATTGTACTAATTGTGGAAAAGAGATAGCTGACGGATCGGTGTTCTGCAGGCACTGCGGAGAGCAGATAGGCGATGATAAGACGGTCTATGTTGTCAAGGATGACGCGGATTCTGAACTTAAGAAGATTGCTGCCGGCAATTATGTAAAAAGCAGTCCGGCACCTAAAGTGTCAGTTTTGCCGATCGTCATTATTGGAGCCGGGGCGGCTGTGGTAATTATTATGGCAGTTGTGTTGGGAGTGCTTGTCATAAGGTCCCGGACGGATAGTAACGTCACTGAAATAAGTGAATCAGTGCCGGATGAATCGGAAACACCTGCACCTGCAGAGCCGGTATCCGGTGAACCGGTGGAAGAAACACCGGCAGACAATGGAGGTACGGCTCAGGAAGATGCGGGCGGCACACTGACGGTCAGTGTGATTGGAGCTAACGAAACGGGCAGCATAAAAGGAGCGATGCTTCAAGTAAAAGGAGCAGAATATGAAGAATTTGCCGAAACCGATAATGCAGGTCATGCAGTATTTTCCGGTATAGCTCCTGGAACTTACAAGATAAAATGTAATGCCGACGGATACTATGAAAATCAGCTCGAAATAGAAATTTCGGATGTGGCTGCTGAGCCGGTGGTACCTATGATACCTGTGGTAACAGGCAATGACGCATTTGTATATCTGACCTGGAATGGTGACCATGATCTTGACCTGTGTGCATTCAATACCGAACTTCAGGAATATGTGAATATCGGTCACCCTGCAGACAGTGTCGGAAATGTTTTCCTTTACGCTGACCATGGCGCTGATCTGCCTTATGAAATAATTTATATTCATGATACTGACGATGAGATTACAAAGACTTTTTTCGTGACTGAAGCAAAGAATGCCAGAGAGGGAATGCCCTCACAGATGGAGGCAGACGGCGTTACAATTAGAATTTATGACAAGTCTGGTCTTGCGTATTCCAGCACTGCCCGTGTCGACGAATCGGCACCGCTGTGGTGTCCCTGTTACTGCTATGCAGGCAGTTTCTATGACCAGCAGGATTATATATATGATGTCCGTGGGGAGCAGTACGAATGGATAAGCTTCGAAGAAAAGGATGCTTATACCGGAAAATAGCAGAACTCGTTTGCTATCTTTTCAAAAAGCGGAAAAAAAGCAAATATAAGGTTAAATCTTTACATACTTATGCCGATAAAATAAATAGAGTTTTATCTTGTCTTGCAACTGAAAAGGATTTCAGTGTCAGCTACATGGAGGTAGTGTTCTATGATGGGATTAAGTGGCATATCTTCATATAATTTCACAGGATTTTCAGCGGGATATAGTTCCAAAAAGACAACTGGCTTTGCACGAAAGACCATACAGGGAAAAAGCCAGCCTGATTTTTTCGTTCGTCAAAAGGAGGAAGCAGAGGCTGAAAAAACGAAAGAATCCAGTCATTTGCATAAAATAATTCGTGAACTAAGCCGAAAAAAAGAAAATGAAGGTGAAAACATTCAAGAAAAATTAAACGAGAATTTAATTATGACCCGTAAAACATCAAAAGATGACGACAAACAGAAAGTTAAATCACACACTAATTATAATTATAAAGAGGTGGCCGGAAAGATTCAGCGTGCCAAGACTTCTGTAAGCGCCGGTCAGGCGGTGATATCTGCCAAAAGAAAAGTGGTGGAAATAAAAAGGAAAATATCCTCGGGAGACGGCGATGCGGAAGATCTTCAGCTGGCACTCACCCATGCAAAGCGTATGGAAATGGCTGCAAGAAAGAAAAAGCACCATCTGGAAATGGAAGAAATGGCAGCTAATAATATACAGAGGGATGAGAATGCAAGCCGGCAGGAGGAAACAGTAAAAGCCATCAGGGATTCGCTGGTAAATGCTGCTGAAGAAGAAGTTTCTAAGCAGGAAGATGAGATTTTTGAAAATCGTGAGGCTTTAGCAGAGGAACTTTCGGAAGATGCTGAGGAAACCGGAGAGGGTTGCTTTGAAGATATGGTTTCCGAACTAAATGAGATGATTTCAGAACTGGACGAGGAGACTCTTGAAGAGCTGGAAAAAGCCATGGAATTTTTTGAGGACATGGAAATTCTGAATCCCCACATGACAAGAGAGGATCTGGATGAGCTGAAGCGTAAGCACCGGGCAGAAGAGCAGAAAGCGATGCTGAAAGCTGACATGGATTATCTTAAGGGCATGATAAAACACCAAATGAACCGGAGTGATGGCATAATGGGGCTGAAGGGAAATTCCCTTGGCTACAGTGCGTCATTTCCTTCCGGGGGAATGATGACGGCAGGTGTGTCTGTGGCGGCACCGCCGGTATCTGCCGGGATTGATGTGCAGGTGTGAAGCGGCAAAAAATATCCGTCCGGATCCGGTTATGGATATTTTTAGTATTCGCTCAGGATAAGCCTTACCATTTCGTTTCTTTCTTTGGGAACATCTGCACCGCAGATACGCTTGGGTTCATCTGCTCTGTGCTTTATCACATTCTCAATCGTCATATCAAAGCATTCAGGGAATGCCCAAAGGGCGTGGTCAATATTTATCTGCTGCCTGAAAAGTTCTGACTGGTCATGAGCCTGATCCAAAAGATTCAGGAACTGAGGATAGCGGGCGGCATCTTCCTTATCTATTTTTATATCTGCAATGGATGAACCGCTGTGTTTTATTCCGAACTTTACAGCAAGGTCCATAAGGACTGTCTTGTATGACATATCGAATATACGGTCACAGGTATCCCGGTCTATGCGGAAACGGTCCATCGCTATTACTACATCAAGAAGTTTTAGGGAAGTGAAATCTTCCGAACCTTCGAAGATAAGTCTGTGGCAGACCGGACCGTGGTCATCGGGAGAGAAAATGTCGGGTTTATTATATCTGGTCAGAATCCACTCTACTTCATCCATATCAAAGCGTATTTTTGAAAGGTCGAGAAGAGTAGGCCCCCCCTGAATGTCTTCTATATATTTAAGTTTTTCTTTTGCTTCGCTGACTGTCATTTTTCCTCCAAATATTATTTACCGGTCAGCAAGAACAGCGCTTGCCGCCTGGTCAAAGGTAGTTACATTTACAGATCCGTTTGTGGTGGTCCGGTAGATCGGTACGTCGCTTCCGAAATCCCTGAAATAAACATAGTCGGATGTTATGCATATATTTCTGTAGACACCCATCTTCACTGTTTCCATACCGCTTCCGTCAGTGTGTATCCTTTTAAGGGCGTACCCTTCGGGATCATCAGCAACGACTGTCTGATAGTATATCCAGTCCTGATACTGGTTGAAACTGTCACATCTCTCATCTGTAATGGTGAAAATGCTGCCGTCGCTGAGATTATATGACTTCAGGTGGTAATCATCGTTGGAATCAAGGTAATAGACAGTCTGTCCATCTACTACAGGCAGGTACATTCGCTCCGTGGAAACCTCATTGGTGGAACCGAATACCGGATCCATAGTATTTAGGGTACCGGTGGTCAGATTGTCTGAATAATACATCAGGCCTCCGTAGTAGCAGCCTACCTTGGGGTGTCCGGTCATCAGAGTCACGGGATCACCTCCGGCTATGGATACGCTGTTGACAGTTATCTTTGCATTGCCGTCGCTTTTTTCATCCTCGGTAAAGCAGGTGTAGATCAGATTGTTGCCGGCAAGCATCATGCCGTCGCTTGTCACATCTGTGATCAGGTTATTATTCGAATGGTGGGTATCATAACGGTATATTCCGCGTCCTCTGCGCACATATCCAAGCCCTGTCTTGTCGGCAGCAGCATCAGTATAGTAGTAGAGATATCCGTTTGCCGCACAGATAAAGGAAGCGTTGCCTTCTGATAGTTTTTTGCATTCTCCGCTTGCAGCATCCATTGCATATAGTTTTCCGGAATCATAGCTGTTTGAAAAGTATACCACTCCATTTGATTCGCAGAAAAGTCCGCCGTTATAGAGATTGCCTGCGGTATTTCCGGCAGTCATGGGATCGTTGGGGGGAATCTGTTTTTGCTTCCCGCCGATGATCCTTATGGCTGCAATTACGGCGATGAGAATGACTATTATTATAACGGCAATTACCGTACGCAGTTTTTTGTTCATGGGGACCTCCCTTCTATTTATGATTTATAAGGAATGTCTGTAAAAATCGTTCAAAGCCTGGCGGTCTTTACTATTATGAAAAACTGAAGCAAAAAAAGCTTCATATACTATAAGTATATTCTTTAAAAGATGGGATTTCAAGGAAGGACCTTAATTTGTCTGCTCTGAAGAGATTATAGCTCGACCTGCCTCCAGAGAAGCTTTCAGATCAATTATCCGCTGGTTTGAGGATCCGCGGAAACGCAGTGAAATGTTTTTAAGATCGAGGACAAACTCGCCGTCAACCAATACATCCGCCAGGGAAAGCATGGGAATGGTGTCTTCTGTATGGGCGCGGGAATAGTTTTTATCTGTAAGCTCTTCAAAGGTATAGCCAGAATATATCCAGATGGTTTTACCGGGATATGCGGCCCTTACTTTTTCAAGAAAAGGACGCAATGCTTTCTGGTTGGCCGGTTCCATGGGTTCACCACCAAGAAGGGTAAGTCCTGCTATCCATGCAGGCTCAAGGGAATTTATTATCTGTTCTTCGATGGAAATGTCAAAATTTTTTCCATAGCAAAAATCCCATGTCATGGGATTAAAGCATTCTTTGCAATGGTGGGTGCAGCCGCTTACGAAAAGGCTTGTGCGTACACCCGGTCCATTTGCTATGTCATTGTATTTGATCTCTGCGTAATTCATATATTTTGATCATTATCAATCACTGTTTGGGTAAAAACAATTCTCACAATTGCATCGAATTCGGTGTATATGCGAGTTGCTGTTTTGCTTGCCTTAAACTTTCGCACACCGGCATCGTGCCTGACGGTGGTGCCGTTCGCACGGCTCACTTAAAACACCGTCAGACAAGACTGCATGGTGTGGAAAGTTTAAGGTTAAACCATCATATTACAGGTGAAGTACGCGCTCACGGATTTCCTGTGTCCGTCCCTGATTCCAGAACTGTGTGCCGATGTAACCGCAGGTGCGTCTTGCAACATTCATGGTGTTCTGGTCACGGTTTTTGCAGTTGGGGCATTCCCATACAAGCTTGCCGTCCTCGTCATTGACGATATTTATCTCACCGCTGTAGCCGCATCGCTGACAATAGTCAGACTTGGTATTGAGCTCGGCATACATGATGTTTTCATATATATATTGCATCACAGAGAGCACGGCATCGATGTTGTTCATCATGTTAGGTACTTCCACATAGCTGATCGCACCGCCGGGTGAAAGAGCCTGGAACTCTGACTCAAATTTAAGCTTAGTGAAAGCATCTATTTCTTCGGTTACATGGACATGATAACTGTTGGTGATGTAGTTTTTGTCCGTGACGCCGGGAATCATACCGAAGCGCTTCTGCAGGCATTTTGCAAATTTGTAAGTTGTGGATTCCAGCGGAGTACCATAGAGTGAAAATGATATGTTGGTCTCGCTGCGCCACTTAGCACACTTATCATTGAGAAAATGCATGACCTTGAGCGCAAAATCCTTGCCGGCCGCGTCGGTATGGGAAACTCCCTTCATGTATCTCGTGCATTCGCACAATCCCGCATATCCGAGGGATATGGTGGAGTAGTTGCCATAAAGAAGCTTGTCTATTTTCTCGCCCTTCTTAAGTCTTGCAAGTGCACCGAACTGCCAGAGTATGGGAGCAACATCAGAAGGTGTCCCTAAGAGACGCTCATGTCTGCACATAAGGGCACGCTTACAGAGCTCGGTGCGGCTTTCCATAAGCTGCCAGAATTTGTCTTCATCTTTGCCGGAGCTGCAGGCTACATCCACGAGATTGAGGGTTACAACACCCTGATTGAATCTGCCGTAGTATTTGTGTGCACCATTTTCACCGAGACCGGAAATATCAGGTGTAAGGAAGCTGCGGCATCCCATGCAGGGGTAAACATCACCGTTTTTGTATTCTTTCATTTTCTTTGCGGAAATGTAATCAGGTACCATGCGCTTTGCAGTGCACTGGGCAGCAAGCTTTGTGAGATACCAGTACCTGGTTCCTTCCTTTATATTGTCCTCATCCAGCACATAGATAAGCTTGGGGAATGCAGGGGTAATATATACACCCTTTTCGTTTTTTACACCGAGTATGCGCTGCTTGAGCATTTCTTCTATGACCATTGCAAGGTCATCTCGAAGCTGACCCTCGGGAACCTCGTCAAGATACATGAATACAGTAATGAAAGGTGCCTGTCCGTTAGTGGTCATAAGAGTGATCACCTGGTACTGGATCACCTGTACGCCTCTCTCAATCTCCGCCTTAACGCGCATCTCAGCAACTTCGTTTATCTGTTCGTCGCTTGCATTTACGCCAGCCTCATCAAATTCCTCGCGTACTTCCTTGCGGAATTTCTTGCGGCTGATGTCAACAAAAGGTACAAGGTGGGAGAGCGTGATGCTCTGTCCGCCGTACTGTGAGCTTGCAATCTGGGCAATGGACTGCGTTGCAATATTGCAGGCAGTGGAAAAGCTCTTGGGCTTTTCTATCATGGTCTCACTGATGACGGTGCCGTTCTGCAGCATGTCCTCAAGATTTACCAGGCAGCAGTTGTGCATATGCTGTGCAAAATAGTCTGCATCATGAAAATGGATGACACCCTGCTCGTGGGCTTCCACGATGTCGGGAGGCAGGAGAAATCGCCTGGTGATATCCTTTGATACTTCTCCGGCCATATAGTCACGCTGGACACTGTTGACAGTAGGATTTTTGTTGGAATTTTCCTGCTTTACCTCTTCGTTGTTGCATTCGATAAGGCTCATTATCTGCTCGTCAGTGGTATTGGACTGGCGGACAAGAGCATGCTGGTAACGGTAGATGATATATTTTTTGGCTACCTCATTGTGCCCGGAATCCATGATCCCGTTCTCTACCATATCCTGTATCTCTTCCACGCTGGCAGCCCTTGTAAGGTTGCGGCATTTTGCGACAACGCTTTCCTCGATTGCCCTGATCTGGTCGAGGCTAAGCTGTTTATCTTCAGAAACCTCTGCATTGGCCTTGCTTATGGCGCTGATGATCTTTATACCGTCAAAACCTACTTCTTTTCCGCTTCTTTTGATGATCTTCATGATTCAGTAAACTCCTTATATTAAAACATAATCTTGTATATTTGATTTGGGGCGACCACAAGATGTTGTGGCGTGCAGTGTTATATTATCATCATAGTGAAGGGGATGCAAGGGGAAATTGTGAGGATTTCTCCGCCGGCTGCAGGCCGTTTTTCTATCTGCTGGGAATAAATGGTGATATGCAGGGGTGATTGAATTATATTATATTATGAAATAGAATAATAACTCGTGAGAGGATAGTCATATCGTAAAGTAGACTTTGAGTAGACTTTAAATAGACTTTAAATTGATTTTCAACAGAATTCGACTATTATTTGGGACGCTTACAGCACTTTGTAATTTGCTGTGCAGTGTCAGTTGCGGAGGTGTGGAATGCCTGCAAAAGTTACTTTAAAAAAGGGTGAAGGGAGGCTTCTGAAAAGAGGCGGTGCCTGGATATTTGACAACGAGATAGCCGGTGTCTCAGGGGATTTTTCCAATGGTGACATAGTGGATGTGGCTGACTATGACGGATATCCCCTTGGAAAAGGTTTTATAAATTTAAATTCAAAGATACGGGTAAGGATACTGACAAGGGATCCTGCTCAGAAAATAAATGATGATTTCTGGAAAATGCGTATAGGTAATGCCTGGGAATACAGAAAAAAGACTGTGGATATATCTTCTTGCCGTGTGATATTCGGAGAAGCAGATTTTATTCCCGGATTTGTTATGGACAAATATGAGAATGTACTGGTATTCCAGGCTCTTGCACTGGGGATAGACAGGTACAAGGAAAAGCTCATCGGGATCGTAAAGGAAATACTTGAAAGAGACGGAATAGAAATAAAAGGAGTATATGAGCGCAGTGATGCGAAGGAGCGTGAAAAAGAAGGACTTGAAAAAGTAAAAGGCTTTATAGGTGACGCATTCGACACTAATGTGTCCATATGTGAAAATGGAGTTAAGTATATCGTGGATGTAAAGGATGGACAGAAGACCGGTTTCTTCCTTGATCAGAAGTACAACAGGAAAGCAATCTGGCCCATGGCAGGGGGAGCGAAGGTGCTGGACTGCTTTACCCATACAGGTTCCTTTGGCCTGAATGCAGCAGTGGCAGGAGCTGTAAGTGTTCTTTCTGTCGATGCATCTGAAAGTGCCCTGGCAGTGGCGGCTGAGAACGCAAGACTTAATAATGTAGAGAATATTGTAAGCTACAGGTGCGGTGATGTGTTCGAGATACTGCCGGAGCTTATAGCTCAGAACGAGTCCTATGACCTCGTGATACTTGATCCGCCGGCCTTTACGAAATCAAAGAATTCCGTAAAGAATGCCTCAAAGGGGTACCGGGAAATAAATATACAGGGGATGAAGCTTGTGCGTGACGGGGGCTTCCTTGCAACCTGCTCCTGCTCACATTTTATGACATTCGACCTTTTCAGTGAGGTCATAGCCGGAGCTGCAAAGGCTGCGCATGTGAAGCTGCGCCAGGTGGAATTCAGAACTCAGTCCCCGGATCATCCCATACTCTGGTCGGCGGATGAGTCATATTATTTGAAGTTCTACATCTTCCAGGTGGTGAAGGAGCGGTAGAGTAACATAAAGCTGTGAAATGCGGTATTTACAGGAAATTTCGGAAATGTAGAAATAGAATTATTTGCTAATGTCAAAATAGCACTCGCTTGAGTGCTTATTTTTTCTGTTTAAACTCTTTTTCCTTGATCTTCTTTATAAATTCTTTTTTCAGATCTCTTACGGAATGGAAGACACATAATTCAGATCTTGTAAGTTCATTATTTTCGGCTTTTATCTCAAGAAGGCGTAATGTACATATCATATCCGCTACCTGTAGAAGTTTATATTTATACGGATGGACATCGGGGTTTCTGCAGAGATTTGTCAGATTTTGCTGAAAAACATCCAGGAGAGCCTTTGAAAGGGTGGGCTGCCCATTGTCGTAATACAGAACTACTCTGTCAAATGAAAAAAAGTAATCAATCGTATCCTCCAGAAAACGGGAAAGCAGGATATGGATCCTGTCTTTAAGAGCTTTCTCATCGGGGTATTCCTTCCGGGCAATGTCAAAGACTTTATAGGTAATAGGTGCTTTCTTTGCAAAATAGAACATTTTTGTAAAGATTGCTCGGCGGTCATTCGGAGCTAAATTGCAGTAAACATCCTCTTTGCGTATCAAAGGTCCTGTATGAACAACGTGGTTAAAATAACCAAGATTTGCCATTTCACGATCTAAGATCTTTATGTTATCTGTTATATCATTTTCTTGTTCGTGAAAGACCAGAGTAAAAATATAATACGGCGCATACTTTGAGTTGAATTCACCAAAATCTCCTGATTCATCAACAAGGGTTTATGTACTTTTTTCAGCCTTCAAGATTTTATGTATGATTCTATTTTCTTATCTTTGACATCAAACATAGTGGCTACAAAATATGTATTCTTTTTCATATCCAGTTTTATACTTACAAAGATATTGTCCTTGAATATTTTCACTAATTCTAGATTGGCACTGGTATATCCCGCATAGTCCGGTGATTCTATTATTTCCGGCAAGTAGTCGAGGTATTTGGCAGCAGAAAAAACTGCAGTTCTGTCATGATAGTGAATAGCAGTTGTTAGATGTATATCGTAGGGAGGAATGATTTTTATGGGAAATATTTATGGTTATGCCAGAGTGTCGTCCCGTGAACAGAACGAGGACAGACAAATCATAGCACTGAAGGAAATGGGGGTGCAGGAGCAGAATATATTTGTTGATAAGCAATCTGGAAAGAATTTTGATCGGCCGCAGTATAAAAAACTCATAAGGAAACTGAAATCGGATGATCTAATCTACATAAAGAGCATAGATCGGCTGGGAAGGAATTATAACGAGATACTGGAACAGTGGAAAGTGATAACAAAGGGAAAAGGGGCTGATCTTTATATCATAGATATGCCGATTCTGGATACCCGCCGGGAAAAGAATCTGCTGGGTACTTTCATAAGTGATCTGGTGCTTACGCTTCTGTCATATGTTGCGGAGAACGAGCGGGCAAATATCAGGCAGCGACAGGCTGAAGGAATAGCACTTGCAAAGGCAAGAGGGGTTCATTTCGGACGAACATCGAACCCTTTGCCGGAAAACTTCTATGATGTCTATCAGCAATGGAAACTGAAGAAACTTACGATAAAACAGGCTGCTTTAGAATGCGGAATGCCACAGACAACATTCTTTGAAAGGGCAAAGGCATTCGAAAAATCCACCATTCCGAAAGACTAAAAAATTCGGGAAAGTGTACTTTTCCGAATTTTTTTCTCTTCTAATGATATGTAAAATTTTATCACCGCTATATACAAAAATCAAGTTTAGCAAGGAAACTAAAGGCTTTTCAGTGAAAGCCGTATCCTACGATATACATATTTTGTGTGATTCGGAAAAGTACACTTTACGGAAAGCGGTGTAGTTATGCGGGAATTAAATGATATATTCCAAGAAATGAATGTTGATGTATCAAAGATTATCTTTGGCAGAGGATGTAATCGTAGAAAAGATCTGAGGAATCGACAGGATAGATATTATATAAATACAGATTCTTCAAAACAAAAAGTTGAGTATATTATTCAGTATTGTAAAGATATAAATCAGTATATTGTATGGACATGTAAAGATGTACCACGCCGAAGAGTTTGTTCGGTGATTGCGGATAATGTTCCTATCGTAGAGGATGATAGCATTAAATCAACACGAAAAGGCATAGAGTTCGCTTGGCGAGAAAAAGAAGATGTATATACATTCAATAAATCTGGTATAAGGAATTTTGTAAGGAATATTATATTGCTAAAACAAGAGTGCTAAGTAATTGTTAGTCGAGATAAAGCGTTAAATTATACGGAGAACAGGAGGTGGTATTTGGGAGGCTTATGAACTATGGCGAATTATGAGGGACGGCTATCCATTTATATATAAGGCTAGAACAAATGAGTATTATTTCATTGGCTGTTGTGTATTCAGAAAGTGCAGTCAAGAAGAGAAAGAACTATATAATTCATACTTGTCTGAAATGGATAGAATAAAGAATTTAAATAGAACTGCTGAAAGACAAGATGTAAAAAAATTAGTCAATATATTTAATGAAATATTGTTAAGGGGAGATGTGCCATTTGAGTCTGAGAAAACAAGGTTGTGTTCAAATAAACTTTTGGAATACCTTCAAAATTTAAACGAAAACGAAATCGGTATTATGTATGAACAACATAGAGATTTGGTAGCGGTGTGTGATTATAAAGAGGAGCTTTTTTATAAAAATATCAAATAATGGAGGCGTAATATGAAGAAAAATTTAATTATTGTGGCCATTTTATGTATGGTATTATTAGCAATTGGTTGTGCCAATAGTGATGCTGATACTGGGCAAGGTGATGCTGGAATTGAATTAACATCAGATAATATTTTGGATTATATACACGTTGAATTAAATTGTGAACAAACGGGAACTAATATAGCAAATGCACCAGTTATGGATTACACTATAAATATTTATCCGATAAAGGGCGGAAGTTTTAATAATACAGAGCTGATTATGGGGCTTGGTGTTGGCGCACCAAGTTGGAATATGATAAAAGCAGGTTGTAATGACATAGAAACATGTACGGATGTGAATTCCCCTTATTATGGTATAACGTATATAAAAATTGACCTTCCGTCAGATGGGTATTATTCGACAACCTTTACATATAGTGGTGAAAGTGCCGCAACAAGGGTACCAGGCAATAGAGATGATTATAAATTCGATAGTAGTTTTAGCGAAGAAAAAAGAAAACAATTTCCAAAGATTATTACAGAAGATGCAAAGTCAGTTAAAGGAACATTTATAGAACAATAAAATAGAATTCACAAACCGACGGTGGCGATTGATCTTAACAGATTTATCCCACCGTTTTTTATTTGCCCAAAGGCACAGCAAAGAATGAAAGGAGTTTTCAAAAATGGAGAAAGAAAAAATGACAAAGGAAGAAAGGGCACTGCAGAAACTCAACGAGGCAAAGGCAAATCTTGCCAGGGTGAAGAGAGAGCAGAGGGCACAGCTACGGAAAGAGCAGAATCATCATAAGTACATGATCGGTGGAGTTGTTGCGAAATACTTCCCGGAATGCTACGAGTACAACGAGCTTGAAACCAACAGAATCATAGCGTGTGCATTCTCAAACCAGAGCGTAAAAAACATGATTGAAACAGTAAAAAGGGAGCGGAAGATAAGCGAAAGCTATGTATCCGGAGATATTGCAGAAAACACCACCGAAGTATTTGGATTGGCAATAGGTAACTCTTCCAACAGTACTGATAGGGGGAATGATAGATATGGTGACGAAAGTTAACACGGTCTCTCACCGAGGTTTTCTCGGTGCGCACAGATATACCACCGGAGGTGGTATCGTGCGTCCTACGGAAGTAACTATCGTTAAGGGAAGTGTAGTTACCGAACTACTAAGGGGAAATTACATTTCCCCTACGGTGTGCGGAGCACACCTACCCCCTTTGTGAACTTTGTGCCGGGCATTTCACAAAATTCGGGAACTGTCCGGCACAAAGTTTATCGTGTGCTAACGCAACGACCGGAAGAGGACGGTTTATATCAGGCAAGATTTATCAATCGGTTTGGAAAGCGACAGACATTGTATGCATCCACAATGACGGAGATAAGCAGAAAACCACGGGATGAGCGATTTTATGATGACAATGAGCTTAATGTGGCTGACAGCACAATAACGCTGGATGAATGGTATGAGAAGTGGATTAGGACCTGTAAATCTCATTGCAGGGATACCACAAAGCGAACATACCAGATTCAGCATAATCGGCTCAGTCCATTGATAGGCTGGCGAAAGATCAATAAACTTAATCTTGTCATTCTTCAGGATGCTTTCAATCAGTTGGGAAGCGATAAATCAAGAGAAGATTGTAAGGCACTTCTGGTTGACATTCTGAATAGGGCAGTGGAAACGAATCTTCTTAATAAAAATCCGGCAGTAGCGGTCAAAACTCGACTGGTGAATAATCCTAAAGAAGAAAAGCGGATTCTAACAGAGGAAGAAACCGATATTCTGCTCGAATGTGCAAAAGACAGCATGATGTATCCGGTTTTTGTGGTTGCACTGGGAACTGGGATCCCTTGCAGCAGAAGAATAGCCAGTTTCCAGGGCTTGCCAGACATAACTAATACCGTGATTTCAGTAGCAGAACAGCATGTTATTATGACGTTCGCAAAAATCTGCCGCGATTTCATAAGTTTTTTCATACAAATTTACATTTTCTTCCATCCCCCAGTCATCTGGCAGATCTCCGAGCATTACGACCCTGTCACAGACACCTGACTTGACCACAGTTTCTGCCTTCAGAAATATTTCCGGCTTGAGATGTACATCTGGTATTACAAGTATATTGCTCATTGTCATTTATCTCCTAGTTTTCATTTTTTCATATTATAACGAAGCAAAGTAAAGAATATCCAAAAATTTTGTATGCAAAAAAAACTATTTTATGGATATTTTTTGTGAAACTGTAGATATTGATATAAGGATTATTAAACAGTTGTGTTAGAGGATGAAGCTTTGTACGCGGCAAGCTGCGCCTTCAACTCAGCAATTTCCTGCTGGCTTTTATCGAGAGCTGCTTCGGCTGCGCTGAGTTGGGCTTCAGCATCATTACAGCGTTTGGTCAGGTCATCGATCATGTATTTGGTTGTATTGCGGTCCATTATCCTGAGGGCTTCCGAAAACATGCCGATCACCTCCTCCGGCTTATTTCTGAATTCAGCAATATCTCTGTACAGAGGGATGAATTCAGGGTGAAAGTGTACAAGCTTAACTATTTCATCTGGCTTTTCAAATGTAAAGAATGAAAGCCATGCATTTCGCTTGTTATCAATTATATTGTGCATTTGTTTCCGGAAGGTGTCAAGGGAAATATATACCACGTTGTCGAGAACCGTAATCTTGGCACCGCTGTCATAATGGGATATTTTCCTGTGAATGAACTTGGGGGCCACGGCAGAAAACTCTGCCGAACTCTTTTCCATAAGGATGATAAGCGTCACTGGTTTGAGGTCTTTGTAGCTGAAACTTTCGCCCTTTTCGGAGCGTACCTTTCCGTACTGTCGCATTATCATGTCTGCCGTATAGCAGTCGGAACGTTCACCAGGAAAATAGTACCCTATACGCTGCATTTCTACGTTCACTATCGCACCGGTATCAGTTTTTACTATGATGTCCATGATGACCTGGCTGCCGGTTTCCGTTATGGCAGTGCCTTCCCTTGAAAGAATCTGTACAATATTTACCTTCTGCCCGAGTATTGCGGAAATTAACGATTCGATCCTTTCGGGGTGTACATCGGGCTTAAAGACATGCTGGAAAAATTTGTCCGAAAGAATCTGCAGTCCCTGTGAACCTTCTAAAAACGATAGGATGCTTTCCTGGTCATTGGCACTGAAGCTTTTCCATTCCTCATAGAGCAGGCTTTTTTCAATGATGCTGATAATTTCGGGGCGTGGACGCTTATCGCCAAAGATTTCGCCAAATGTGAGTGTTGCCATAAGTTTCCTTTCCGTGATATATCGGACAAGGCAGAAAAAAATGCTATGACCGAATATGTCACTTGCAAAATTTCACTACTGTGAATAATGGAACGACTATTCCTCAGATGCACCGCTTATGAAAAGCTGGTGCAGAGATTCACACTTGTTACAACACCAATACCTTAACAGAAATCGGCTGGGGTTGTCAATAATAGAATGAGTGACGATAGTCGGTTGGTATGATCCGTAGTCCGATGGACATTAACGGAAGCTGAAAGGCGTATCATAGAATCCCATGTGGGTCTCACGGAAAAGCTTCTTACCAAAATGAAATTTGAAGGTGCTTACAAGTCTGTGCCGGAATGGTCCGGCGGACACCACGAGTATTTAGACGGTTCCGGATATCCAAAGCATCTTAAATCTGAGGATATACCTTGGGAAACAAGACTTATTACGATCATCGAAATTTATGACACACTTACTGCAGATGACAGACCGTATAAACCGCCGATGGCGCTGGAAAAGGCTTTTTCGATTTTATAGGATATGGCAGAGCATGGAAAGCTTGATCCGCAGCTGTTATCAAGCTTTCGTGAGAGTAATGCCTGGAAGCGGGAGACAGCAGAATGACAGGATACAAAACGCATTGACATGTTATTTTTGCTTGTATACAATTGAGAGCGGTTTGAGATGATATAAAGATGTAAACAAAACGAGCGGAATAGTATTATCTACAGAATGAAAATGGATACAGTCAGTTCATTATCTTACTTACATAGGAAGAAAACATTTATGATCTCAGCGGTGCTCTGTGTACTGCTGGTTGTGTCGACTTTTGCTTCCGCATTATTCATAGCTATGGAGACCGAACATGACTGTGGTGGTGAAGAGTGTCACATCTGCGAGTGCATAGAGCTCTGTGAGGCCATACTTCAGCAGGTGGGGACTGCACTGCCGATAGTTACGGCTTCTCTTATTTTTTCTGTTATTTCCATAGCATTAAATTCAATGGATGGTGGTGTTCTCTGCCCGAAAACACCTGTAAGCCAGAAGATACGTCTGAATGATTGAATTTTTCCAAGGCAGGAGTGCGGAAAATCTGCATTAATTCCATTTATAATATAATGGCATACAATTATCGGGGAATGTGGTAAGATTTTTGTTTTGATGCAAAAATAGTACGGATATCCGAGCATGTTTTGAAACAGATTACGGAGGTTAATAAAACAATATGAATATAAGAAAAATGATGACAGTATTTTTTGCAGCCGCATTCACAATGTGTGGTGTTACAGCCTGTGATACAACAGGTGCTTTACAGAACGCTTCAGCAGAAAACGGAGATTCAGACAAGATGCAGATCGTCACAACCATATTTCCGGAATACGATTGGGTGGAAAATGTACTCGGTGACAGGGCGGATGCTGCAGAAGTGACACTGCTGCTTGACAATGGAGTGGATCTCCACAGCTATCAGCCTACAGCAGAAGACATAATGAAAATCTCAACCTGCGATATGTTCATTTACGTAGGCGGTGAGTCAGATGAGTGGGCTGAAGACGTCCTGGAGAATGCAGTGAATAAGGATATGGTGGTCATTAATCTTCTGGATGCCCTTGGTGATGGCGTGAAGGCCGAGGAAATAGTAGAGGGCATGGAAGCAGAGCACGACCATGAGCATGAAGAAGGCGAGGAAGCAGAGCATGACCATGAGCACGAGGATGGAGAAGATGTTGAGCACGCCCACGAGCATGAGGAAGGTAAAGAAGCAGGGCATGACCATGAGGGTGGAGAAGAGTGTGAGGAGGAAATGGATGAACACGTATGGCTTTCCCTCAGGAATGCAGAGGTTCTTTGCGGAACGATTGCAGATGGCCTGGGACAGATAGACAGTGAAAATGCTGATGTCTACAAAGCTAACGCAGAAGCGTATAAGACAGAGCTTGCGGATCTTGACGCAAAGTATGCCGAGGCTGTTGCCAATGCAGAGGTGAAAACTCTTCTTTTTGGTGACAGGTTCCCGTTTCGTTATATGGTGGACGACTACGGACTTGATTACTATGCCGCATTTGTGGGCTGCTCTGCCGAGACGGAGGCAAGCTTCGAGACTATAGTATTTCTGGCAGGAAAGACGGATGAGCTGGGACTTTCTTCCATCATGACGATTGAGGGAAGTGACCGGCGTATAGCAGAGACCATCCGTGACAATACCTCATCAAAGGATCAGCAGATACTTACGCTGGATTCGCTGCAGTCAACGACGCTTAAGGATGCGGCTAACGGAACTTCTTATCTGTCCGTTATGGAATCAAATCTTGAAGTGCTTAAGGAAGCTCTTAAGTAGCAGGAACTGCATATAAGACGGGGATGTATGCAGTACCCTGTTCGGTTCGGTTTCCATTCTTACTTGTAGGTTCCCTGCTTATTTCTGCGCTGGTTATTTTCCCGGCTCTTTCTTCAATGAGATTGTTTAGGAGCTTTAAATCAGTAACCGTATGTTCGGCGGTGCTTTCAGTTGCAATAGTTGCAGTCCAGGCTGCTGCGTTTGCATTGTGCTGTCTGGCAGGAAGGGTGTTCATAAAATGAAAAAAGTATTCATTCATACGGCAGAGCCTGAGACAGATGGAACAGTTTCCGAGTGTGATGGGGACGAAGCGGATGATACTGCCAAACAGGATGAAACCGGTAAAGATGATAAAAACTCGGCAGCAGTTGATTTGGATCTGACAGTCCTGTCATCAACCATGGTCTATTCCGAGGTCTATAATATGATGCTCTCGCCTGAAGACTATGTGGATAAAAGAATAAAAATGGAGGGGATTTTTTCGATTTATTATGATGAGGTCTCGGAAAAAAAATATTTTGCGTGTATAATAATGGATGCAACCGCATGCTGCTCCCAGGGAATAGAATTTGAGCCATCGGATGAATACAGTTATCCTGAGGATTTCCCGGAGGCAGGGAGTTTTGTATGTGTGGAAGGCGTGTTTGACACATATATGGAAGGTGAAAATATGTACTGCACTTTGAGGGATGCCGAGCTTATTTCATGGACGGCCGGCAGCGTTGAGGAGGTCAGATAAGATGGAAACCTGGTACTACGAAGTAGTAAGCATAGACGGTGACTATGCTAATTTAAAAAGAACGGATATTGAATCAGACGATCTCAAGCTTGTTGCGAGAGCCCTGCTCCCGCCGGAAATCGTTGAGGGAAGTCAGCTTAAATATGAAATGATGCAGTATGAACTTTTGAAGTAAGCCTGAAGCCGCTGTGGCGAAGGGGACTTTTAATAATTCGGAGGCGCATTTTATGTGGAGTTTTCGTAGAAAAAATCTCATTTTATCGTTCGCATTGTTAATGTCGGTCTTTTTAACTTCATGTTCTGTTAATTCTAAGGGAACCGGTCCGGGTGACAGCGTGGATTCTGCAGAATCCGGTAACAGCGCTGAGTCAGCCAATGGATCAGAGGTGATCAGCAGTGCTGTAGACTTTGATCATGAGCTGGACGGGTACGAGCCTAAAAAGGATCATTACAATTTCTATTTTACCTATAAAACTGTCCACCCCTGGTGGGATGCGGTTGCTCTTGGCATGGAGGATGCCCAGAGACAGTACCATGATAAGGGGATAACGATCACATATGAGTATATGGCACCGGAGGCAGCATCTGCCGAGGATCAGAAAGAGAGACTTCGTGCAGCAGAATCGAAAGACTTTGATGTTATTGGTGTCGATGTGGCTGATGCGGATATTATATCGCCGATCCTTGATGAAATGGTGGATTCGGGGTATAAGGTTATGACTTTTTCAAGCTCTGATGCACATGAGGGCTGCAAAAGGATTGCCTATGTCGGCAATACGCATAATTATGAAGACGGTGCGGATCTGACTGAAGCTTTATGCAAAAAACTCGACTACAAGGGGAAAGTGGCAATCCTTGTGGGAAGTGTCGGGGCGCCGTGCCACGAAGAAAGGGCGGCAGGAGCAAAGGATACGATCGCCAAATACAGCGACATGGAAATAGTTGCCACTGAGTATGATATGGATTCTGTAGACCTGGCCTATGACCTTACATTAAAGATACTTGAGGAGAATCCTGATCTTGACGGGATCATCTGTTGCAACATGAGTAATCCCGTAGGTGCCGCAAGGGCGGTAAAAGAAAAGGGGCATGATGCCGTTATCGTAGGCATGGACCATGATCAGGAAGCGCTGCATTATCTGAAAGACGGGGTTATCTACTGCCTTGGGGTTCAGGACTGCTATTCCATAGGCTTTGATACGATTCAGATAGCTGTGAAGATTGCAGACGGCAATCAGCCGGGTGAATTATTTAAGGAAAAGACAGATGAGATAACAACGGTTATTTATCAGGAAGATGCAGCGGTAATGCTGGAACTGCTGTATGGTGAAGACTAATGAAAAAACATATCACGAAAAAACAATTTATAATTACAGCAATCGTCGGCGGCATAATAATGATGGCAACGGTGATCATAAATACCATTATGTCTACAAGACAGACTACCACCGCAACAAATGAGGCCGTTTCCGAGGTCAGCTCATTTTATCTTGAGGCAATGGCGGACCGGCGGGCTAAAACGGTCACGAATCTTATAAGAAGCAACTTTGATCATATGGATAAAGCTGTGGAATATATCAGTAACGAAGGAATCGAGTCACAAGATGAACTCCGTCATACGATGGGAAGCATAAAATCCATGCTTTCTCTCAACCGCTTTGCGCTTGTAGATGATGACAAGGTGGTTTATACGCAGTATACAACCTACACCGGCGGCAGCAGGCACCCTTTCCTTTCGGATGAAAATATGGATAAGCAGAATGTCAGTACGGTTTCGTTGTATGGTTCATCAAAACAGCTCTGTCTTGCCGCACCTACACATGATCTCGAGATAGCCGGAAAGCCGTACAGGGCATGCTTCGTGCAGATTGATGTCAGCGAGATAGTGGATCTGCTTGCGTTTGATGATGATGGGAGAACAAATTTCGGTATCTACAGTAAAAACGGAGAAAACCTGACAGAGACGGAACTGGGACCTTACATATCACACCATAATCTTTTTGATGCTTTAAATGGTGTCATTTCCGAAGATGACTGGAACGAAAACAGGGAAAACTTTTTAAATGCTGTGGAAGGAAGCATTACTTTTAATGCTAACGGGGCTGAGGAGACATTATGCTATGTTCCCATAGAGGATACTGACTGGATGATGGTGGTACTCATCCGTGAGAGTGTCATACAGGACAGGATCCGGAGTATAAGCGAGAAAAGTCTTTCGGCAAGTAAAAGACATATAGTATTCACCTTGTCCTATTCCATTATTTTTTTCGGTGTTCTGATGTTTATGATGAAGGCTCTGTTTAACAAGGATCTTCAGGAGGAAAAGGAAAACTCTAAGACTTTCCGCAGTATGGCAAGCACGGATTCACTGACCGGGATAAGGAACAAGCATGCTTATACCGAAGCTGAGAGCGCCCTTAATCGTCGGATAATGGAAAAGGATATAGAAAAGCTGGCTATAGTTGTATGCGACGTAAACGGACTCAAAATAGTCAATGACACACAGGGACATGCAGCCGGAGATAAGCTTATAAAGGATGCAAGCTCGATGATCTGTGAGTATTTTTCACGCGGAGCGGTATTCAGGATCGGAGGAGACGAGTTTGCAGTCATTCTCCAGGACAAAGGCTATGAAACGATCCATGAGGTGATAACCGAGATAAACCGGGCGATAGAGGAGAACATAAAGAAGAAAGAAGTTGTGATCTCAATCGGTTATTCGGAGCTGACACCGGAGGATAAGCTTGTCCGTGATATATTTGAGCGTGCGGATCAGATGATGTATAAACGCAAACAGCAGCTCAAACTGATGGGGGCGCAGACAAGATTGTAATAGCAGTATAAAAGTACCGGATTTGACAATAATGTTTTGTTTTGATATAGTAGCCGTAACAAATTTGTAACAGTTTGAAACAAAATGTTAAAAAAAGAAACAAAACGTTAGAAACTGAAGGTATGAGAAGAATCCGGTTACTGAAAATGGCAGGTGTGTTTACCTTAGCTGCCATCGTCATAATGAATACGAGTGTTCTTTCCGCTTACGGGATCGATGAGGATCCTGTGAAGTTTTCGTTGTCGGAAGATGTGATGTGTGCGAACATCGAGTCCGACAAACTTTCGGTAGCAGGCGAAATACCGGTGGATCTTTCAGAGTTAAGCAAGCCTGATGAGAATGTTACTGCTGATACGGTCTCTGGGGATGATGTGGCTGCCGGTATTGCTGAAGCAACGGAGTGCGGTGTGGTGCCTACGGAGGATGAACTTCAGGATATCATAGATGCTGAGGCAAATGCGTGGAAAGAAGAAGGGGCGCTTGTAATGGCGGATGTTGTGACATCCGTTAATGTGCGTGCTGAAGCAAGTGAGGAATCGGAGATAGTCGGAAAGCTCTATACGGAGTGCGGCGGCAATATAATCGAATATACTGATGACTGGACCAAGCTTAAGTCCGGCAAGGTTGTAGGCTGGGTAAGCAATGAATATCTTTTATTCGGAGATGATGCTGAAAGACTGTACAAAGAAGTCGGCGTGATGCAGGCAACAGTTACCGGGCAGACTCTCAGGGTAAGGAAAGAAGCATCTGTTGATGCGGAAGTCCTGGGAATGGTTGCAGAAGGTGATGTGTTCGAGGAAGTGTCTGAGGATGACGGTTGGGTAGTTATAGACTTTGAAGGTGCTGACGGATATATATCTTCCGAATATGTGACGACAGAATATGTGGTGGACTGCGGTGAGACCATGGCAGCCATAGAGGCCAGGGAGGCTGCTAAGGCAGCAGCGGCAAAGAAGGCCGCAGAGAGCAAGAACAGCTCTAATAAGAATTCGTCTAAGAGTTCGTCTCTGCCGCAGACAAACGATTATTATGGAGCTTATGCGGCATCCGCTACAGATGAGGTGCTTTTGGGTGCGCTTATACAGTGCGAAGCGGGTAATCAGCCTTATGAGGCACAGGTGGCCGTTGGCGCAGTAGTAATGAACAGAGTCAGGAGCTCTGCATATCCTTCCACCATATATGATGTAATTTACGCATCGGGGCAGTTCACTCCCGCAGGAAATGGCAAGGTTGACAGGGTGATAGCAAACGGCGTAATGCCGGTATGCCTGCAGGCAGCGCAGGAGGCACTGAGCGGTTATTCAAATGTAGGCGGAGCTACACACTTCAGAAGGGTGGGCTATCACGACGGAATAGTCATAGGTGTGCAGGTATTCTGGTAAGAAAGTCATTGCCGGGGATATGGCAGAGTAATGACGGAGTAAAATAAATGAGAAAGATCACTGTGGCAGCCTGTCAGATGGAGATGGGCGAAGCTGTTGAAGAGAATATTTTAAAGGCAGACCGTCTGGTGAGACAGGCGGCAGAACAGGGAGCAAATATCATAATGCTCCCTGAACTTTTTGAAAGAAAATACTTCTGTCAGGAAAGACGGTATGATTATTATGGATTCGCAACAGAGACGGAGAAAAATCCGGCGGTCATGCATTTCTGCAAGACAGCAAAGGAAATCGGCTGCGTGATTCCCGTAAGCTTTTATGAGAAGGCCGGAACCTGTCTGTTTAATTCAGTTGCGATGATAGATGCTGACGGCGTAATCCTTGGCGTATACAGAAAAACACACATTCCCGACGATCACTTTTATCAGGAAAAATTCTATTTCACCCCCGGGGATACCGGATTCAAAGTATGGGATACGGCTTTCGGGTGCATTGGCGTAGGGATTTGCTGGGACCAGTGGTTCCCCGAAACGGCAAGGTGCATGGCTCTTGACGGTGCGGAGGTATTGCTTTATCCTACTGCTATAGGCAGTGAACCGATACTTGAAACGGATTCTATGCCGCATTGGCGCAGGTGCATGCAGGGACATGCTGCTGCAAATATAATGCCGGTGGTGGCAGCTAACCGCATAGGAACAGAGGAAGTTAAGTCCTGTGAAGAGAATAATCATCAGAGCTCGGCTCTTAAATTCTACGGCTCTTCTTTTATAAGTGATGAGACAGGTGCTTTGGTTGCGGAAGCCGGTCGTGACAGTGAATGTGTAATAACGGCTTCATTTGATCTTGAAGCTATAGAAGAGATGCGCATGAGCTGGGGAGTGTTCAGGGACAGACGCCCTGAGATCTACAGGAAATGGAGTTAGAACTCGTAATATCTTCACGTAATCAGGGTATTATTGAGGGTTATTAGGATTATGAAGAAACAGCACAATAAAGTCGAGCCTCGACTGAGTGTATATCTTGTGGTCATGATGATCATCTGCGTTGCAGTAAATGTGACAGGAGGGATTTTAGCCAGGTTCCTTAATCTGCCTTTCTGGCTGGACACAGTAGGGACTATGGCGGCTGCTGTTGCATTCGGCCCTCTGCCGGGGGCGATAGTAGGTCTTATATCCGGATTGTGTTCGGGTAATTTCAGTGGTTTTTCATTATTTTATCTGCCGGTAAACATCCTCGTGGGTGTTATGGTAGGTTTCCTTTATCCAAGAAAAACAAAGAAGGAAGCTTTGGGTATAGTCACTCTGGCTCTTTTAAACGGTCTTATTTCTGCCTTTATCTCCACCCCTGTGGATGTGCTGGTATATCAGGGCGATACGGGGAATCTCTGGGGAGATGCGCTTAAGGATATGCTTGATACTTATGTGAGCGTTTCTAATTTTAATACTCTGGTAGCAGAGGCCTTTATTGATTTCCCGGATCGGATATTCTCAATGGCACTGGCACAGATACTCCTTTATATTTGCGAGAGGGAGAGAAAGAATATAAGGAAAAAGAGGGCTGAGAAGAAAAAGTCTTCATCAAAGCAGGCTGTTTCGGGACTGCTGATAATTGTGCTTTTAGCACCCGCACTTTCATCAATTCATGCCAAGGCGGCTGACTTTGAATATGAATACGAAGAAACTTCTTTTGATAATGATGATGGCATGGTTTCAACGGAAGCTAATTCCATTGTTCAGACTTCAGATGGTTATTTGTGGGTAGGAACGTATTCAGGCTTATACCGTTATGATGGAGTGAAATTTGAAGAAATGAAGCTTCACGACAGTATAAGGAATGTAAAAGAGCTTTATGTTGACAGTAAGGGAGATATGTGGATCGGAACTAATGACAGCGGTGTAGTCTGCTATGATTTTGAGACGCATATGGGGACTCTGTATGATACGGAAAACGGTATGCCGTCTGACAGCGTACGCCATATTTGTGAGGATAACAGGGGCAATATCTATATTGCAACTGACAGAGAGCTTGCCAGAATAGACGGAGAAGGAAATGTCCGGATTTTTTCCGAGTGGGCTGATATTACTGACATTACTTCACTTATGTCCATATCTGACGGACGCGTGCTTGGGGTAACGCAGAATGGAATATTCTTTATTGTGAAGGATGATATCCTGATTTACACGCAGTCATATAAAGGAACGGGAATATCATATCGCTGCGTTGCCAGTGATGGAGACAATGTGGTACTGGGGACCGATGCGGATATTCTGGAAATAAATAAACTTGAAGATGACGGTATCGGGATTATCAAAAAGATCAACAGCAAAGATATTTCGTATTTTAATACCATCGAATACGATCCGGGGCTGGATCTGTATTTTTGCTGCAGTGACAGCGGAATGGGTGATCTGGATCTTAATACATCAGAGTTTAAGAGCCTTATGGGAAGCTCCATGCACGGAAATGTAAATGATGTGTGCATTGATGCACAGGATAATATCTGGTTTGCCTCTGATAAGAGCGGTGTGATAAAGCTTTCCCGCACTCCTTTCAAAAATTTTTCCGGTAAAGCAGGTCTTGATAAAGCTGTGGTGAATGCTCTGTACAGGGATGGAAACATGATGTACATAGGGACCGATAACGGATTGAAAATGGTAGACCTGAATACTTTCAGGGAGCTGTCCAACGCTCTTACCAAAAGAATAGCAGATACAAGAGTAAGACAAATATACAGGGACAGCACCGGAAATATATGGATATCCATGAATGGCGGTGAGGGGCTTATATATCAGGCGCCTGACGGAAGTATACATGCGGTGGACTTTTCCGAACAGGGGATAAGTGCGCCAAAGTGCCGCTTTGTTGAGGAACTCTCCGATGGCAGGATACTTGCATCCTGCAGAAATGCTGGCCTGCTTTTTATAGAAAAGGGAAAGATTACCTCAGTGATAGGTACAAATGAGGGCTTGGACAATACCATCATATTATCAGTTTATGAGACAGAGGATGGTATGGTTATGGCCGGCTCGGATGGAGATGGTATATACCTTATAAAAGATGGCAGGGTTGTGGGCCATAAGGGTAAGACGGAGGGGTTACGGACCGGCGTGGTAATGAAGATAGTTCCCTGTACGGGAGGATTTATCTATGTCAGTAGCAATGCCCTTTATTACGATAATGGAGATGAGATACGCAGACTTGAGAAATTCCCTTATTATGACAATCTGGATGTGATAATAGATGATTCAGGAAGGGCGTGGATAACCTCAGGCGCAGGCCTTTTTGTGGTGCCTGAAGAAAAACTGATCGAAGACGGTGAATATGCAAGTCTGCTGCTGGATTCCAACTGGGGACTTACTACAAATTTTACGGCTAATTCATGGAATGTTCTTGATGATAAAAAGCTTTATCTTTGTTGTGTTGACGGTGTGAGAGTGATCAATACGGATATTTATGATGAAGTGGATAATTCTTTCCAGATGAAGCTTAAGCTTGTGGAGACACAGGATATGAAGTATGAGCAGATAGGGAAAAAACTGGTACTGCCGGCTGTTTCGGGACGAATATTATTCCATGTGGCAGTAAACAATTTTACTATGACCAATCCACTGGTGCACTATTACCTTGAAGGTACCGGTGATCCCGGTGTGACCTGTTATCAGGATGAAATAACCCCTCTTTCATTTACGAATCTGCCATACGGCAAATACAAGTTTCATATCGAAATCCTGAATGATATGACGGGAGAGGTCGTCAGGGATGAAGTGATAGATGTGGAGAAAGAGGCACAGATGTATGAGAGCCCGATCTTCCTCCTGTATCTTTCTTTTGTCAATTCACTGATATTGGCATATTTCATATGGCTGTTTATAGAAATCCGGCGCAGGAACAGGAGGATAAGGAAGCTGCGCAGGGAGATACAGACGGATCCAATGACCGGACTGCTGAACAAAGCCGGCTCGCATAAGTCCATAGGAGAGGCCTGTGCAAAAGAAAATGGTATACTACTGATGATAGATCTTGACAGCTTTAAACTGGTCAATGACCTTCACGGGCATGAGATGGGCGACAGGATACTTATAAGATTTGCGGAACTTATAAATGAGGCAATCAAGGAAGATGATCTGGGAGGCCGGCTTGGCGGTGATGAGTTTATCGCTTTTCTAAAGGATACCTCTGATGAGGCAGATGTGGAACGTGTCTGCAAAATCCTGAACGAAGGAATTGTAAAATCCGCAAAGGAGTATATGGGGGAGGATATGAATATCCCGCTTGGCGCGTCAATAGGTGCTGTACGTGTACCGGATGAAGGTAATATATTCGATGATGTGTTCCGTCTGGCGGATAAGGCTCTCTATAATGTGAAGCAGAACGGAAAGCATGGATATGCATTCTATCAGAAGTCCGGAAGCGAGAAGGATGCGGGACAGAAGGAGAAGAATGACCTTAAGCAGATCAAGCAGATAATTGGCGAGCGAAATGAAGGAAAAGGCGCGTTTAGTGTGAACTTTGACCGTATGCAGGTGCTGTACAAGTATCTGAACAGGGCTGACAGGATAAGCGGAAGCTGCACCGGGTTTTTCCGTATAACGCTTGAGCGTACGGATGGAAAAGAGGTCGAGGATGAGACAATGAGCGTATTTGAAGATCTGCTTATACGCGGCCTGAAGAAAAATGATGTGGTCAGTGTATACGGCGGAAGCTTTTTCGTGCTTTTTGCTGCAGGGTCTGAAAAGGAGTATGATGAGGCTCTGCAAAGAATAGCCGATGCCTGGAAGAGTGAAGGGAACAGTGATGAGTACAGGCTTAGTTACGAGACTGACAGGGTAGGCTGAACATCCTGTTGATCATAGCCGGTAAATGTGTTAAAAACGGGCACTCTGCACAGTGTGTGTAGACAAGAAGGACTGTCTGTGATAAAATAACTAATCATTTGGCTGTGTGTTTTATGGCCATTCTGAATGATCATTTTGTCAGGAAAGGATGACAGGTATGGGAAACGGAGCAGGTGAAGAAGCTTTAAAATCTTTAATGGATACGCTCGCATCTTCTGATGAGGGTTCATTGGCAAATGCTAATCAGGTAATGCGCCAGGCTGATATTGATTATCTGGTAAGCCTTCTGCAGGAGCTTCAGAGATATAAGGAAATAGGTACTCCGGAAGAGTGTGCAGAGTACAAGCGTAAGGCGCTTTCTGCAGGCTGAAACTTTTAGTGTTGTTTTAATAGGTATGAGAATTGAAGGGGATACGTTCTGTCGTGCCCCTTTTGTATTTTTTTGATATGTCTGACGGATTGAAAAAGTCACTTGTGATACAGGGGTCCATACTTGCTATGGCCGGACTTATATCGAAAGTGATAGGATTCCTGTACAGGATTCCAATGGCTAATATATTGGGCAATGAGGGAAACGGACTGTATTCTGTTTCTTTTGGCATATATAATATTGCACTGACGCTTTCTTCATACAGCATGCCCCTTGCGGTCTCAAAGCTGGTAAGCGCACGTATAGCAAGGGGAAAATATAAAAATTCCCACAGGATATTTAATATTGCTATCCTCTTTTCTCTGACTACAGGGTTGATCGCTTGGGGGGCGCTTTTCTTTGGGGCAAATTTCCTCGCGGAAATCTATCAGAAACCCGGACTTGAATATCCGCTGAAGATCCTGGCACCGACAACATTTGTGGTAGCTCTTCTGGGAACCTGCCGGGGCTTTTTTCAGGGACACAGGAATATGGTCCCTACAGCTGTTTCCCAGGTGATAGAGCAGATAGTGAATGCTGCTGTCAGCATCATAGCAGCATCAGCATTTGTGAAATCATTCGGTGAGATAGAGCAGACTCAGACGGGAATATCACTGTTTCTTTATAATCCGGATACCCTGTCTGCTGCAGCAGCCGGAGCTACAGGAGGTACTCTTGGTACATTTATGGGAGCGCTTGTGGCTCTTGTAATGTTTTTGGCGCTTTTTATGATGAGTGAAAAGCGCATAAAAAAAGAGGCATCGGGGGATGACCTGCCTGATGAAGAAAAGCACCTTTTGTGGAAAGCACTCATAGTGACGGTTTTTCCCATAATAATAAGCCAGTCTGTGTACCAGCTGGGGTATACCCTGGATGACCTGATATTCGGTAATCTTGTGGTCAGGGTTCAGCAGATCTCACAAGCTGAGACCACAGTGATGCAGGGCATTTTCAATACCCAGTATAATCAGATGATCAATCTTCCGGCGGCTATTGCTACGTCTATGGCTTCTGCGACGATTCCGACTATTGTTGCGGCATTTTCAAGAAAAGATAAAGCTGAATTAAAACGCAAGACGGACCAGGTATTTAAGTTTACGCTGCTGATAGCACTTCCGTCTGCCGTAGGCCTGGCGGTTATGGCTGAACCGGTGATGCAGACACTGTTTCCGAGGCTTGGAGACAAGATGGGCATGGCAGTGCTCCTTTTACAGACAGGTTCTTCCGCAGTTGTATTTTATACTATGTCAACGATCTCATCTTCAGTGCTGCAGGGGTGCGATCGCATGTGGACACCTGTATTTCACGCTGCGGTTTCACTCAATATCCATGTGATTTTGCTTATCGCTTTATTATGTGCTACGGATATGAATGTCATGGCACTGATAATCGGAAATGTTTCATTCCCTCTTATTACATCTGTAATGAATATGATAAGTCTGCGTAAGCAGGCGGATTATTCCTTTGACTGGAAAAAGACATTTATCCTGCCGGGGCTTGCTGCCATCATTATGGGGGCTGTGACCTTCGGGATTTTGTGCATTCTGAAGGATCTTGGCTGCGGACACATAGTTCAGTTACTGGTACCGATAGGCGTTGCAGTTCCGGTTTATGCGGCAATGGTGCTTATTTTGAAAGCTGTATCGATAGAGGAAGCCGGTTCACTTCCGCTTATAGGAAAATACATCCGGAAGATAGTAAGGCTGCTTGAAGGAAACAGAAAATAAGATGTTACAAGTGCCTGCTAAACTTGAAAAAGGTACTGTGTTGTGCTATAACAAATTTGAGTAAACATTGGTAGGGAGTATGCTTTATGAAAGAAAATATTCTTTTGTTTGTTACTTCAAATCTTGCAGTCAGACGACTTGTGCCTGACGATGCGGAGCTTTTATATAAGTATTCGCAGGAGGCTTCGAACAAGGAACTTCCCAATGACATTTTTGATAGTCTTGAAGATGCCAGGAGGCGTCTGGATCTGGTCATAGCAAATTACAGGATAGAGCATCTGCCTGTATATTTTGGAGTGGTTCTTAAGAGCGAAAACAAGCTTATCGGAGTACTCTCTTACAAGCGAATGCCGGACTACAATATCATGATCAATTTCTCCATCGCAGAGGAGTACCAGCATCATGGTTATGCAACGGAGCTTATACGTGCGGCAGGAGACAATGTAAAGGAGCATTTGAGTGTTGATAAGGCATTTGTATGCATCAGGTCCTCGAATGAATATGCAAGGAGAGCTCTGGAGGCTGCGGGGTTCAGCCTTATTGAAGAGGGAGAACATGAATGGTATGGGACAATGCAGCCCATATGTAAGTACAGAATCTGATTTTGACGGTCAGCTTATCGATAGGAATGGCTGCAATCGGTGCAGATTTTGAGGAATAGCGATATGCGTGTTATGGATTTTAAAATGGAAAGACCGGGACTTCTGAAGGAAGGAGACAAGGTCACTGTCACTGAGGGCTCTCTGCCCCATAGTTATTATTATACGATCAACCCATCATTGGCGATGTCCGGTAATTTTGCAATAGCCGAGAGACTGAAAGTCCTTGAGGGCGTGGTTCAGTCGGTAGATGAGACAGACCGGGGATTTTATGTTAAGGTGGGGTTTGACGAATGATATAGACGGACTGCTAAGTGGACTGCCGAAGTGCAGAGCATGAAGCAGCCGCAAGTAAATAGAAGTTAATAAAAACGGAGGTTAATTATGAAAGTTATCAGTACAGAAAAGGCACCTGCAGCTATCGGACCGTATTCACAGGCTATTGTGGCAGGAAATATGGTATTTGCTTCGGGGCAGATTCCTATCAATCCAGCTACAGGTGAGATTGAGGCTGTGGGTATTCAGGCTCAGGCAGAGCAGGCTATCAAAAATGTGGGAGAGATACTTAAGGCAGCCGGAACGGATTATGAGCATGTGGTAAAGACTACATGTTTTCTGGCTGATATGGGTGATTTTGCTGCTTTCAATGCAGTTTATGCGGAATACTTTGTTTCAAAGCCTGCGAGAAGCTGTGTAGCGGTTAAGGATCTGCCCAAGGGTGTTCTGTGTGAGGTGGAGGTCACCGCATACATTGGTGAATGATACAGTCATGCTATTGTTCAGAACAGCTTGAGGCACTTGCGGCTGAAGGCAAATTCTCAGATTACATTAAAGCGGACACTAACATATGTTTCCGGATGTTTGCAGCGTGTGCATTGATCTCCGGGCAGATGTGAGGTGTCCGTTGGTATTTACTAAGGAAAAAGCAAAGGGGGCAATATGAACGTATGTCTTTTAAATGACTCTTTTCCGCCTGTCATAGACGGTGTTGCAAATGTTGTAATGAACTATGCGGGCATCATGACAGATCAGGATATGGCTAATGTTATAGTTGCTACGCCTAAGTATCCGGATGCGGACTATGATTGTTATCCGTATCCTGTTGTTCCATACAGGAGCTTTGATACTACCGAAATAGTAAAGGGATACAGAGCAGGGAACCCGTTTAATCATGAAGCCATAGAGAGGTTAAAAAAGTTTTCTCCGGATATCATTCATACGCATTGTCCTGTCTCATCTACCATAATGGCCAGGATCCTTAGGAATGAGACGGATGCTCCCATAGTTTTTACCTATCATACAAAGTTTGACGTGGATATAGCCAGGGCTGTAAAGGCAGAATTCCTGCAGAAAGAGAGTATACGTGCATTGGTTGCAAATATTTCCGTATGCGATGAAGTATGGGTTGTGAGTGAGGGCGCCGGTGAAAACTTAAAGAGCCTTGGGTACGAGGGTGAATACACGGTGGTATCCAATGGTGTGGATTTTGCAAAGGGACTGGCTGACCGGAGTAAAGTAAGAGAAGTTACAGGAGATTTCGACCTGCCTGAAGATCTGCCGGTATATCTTTTTGTGGGCAGACTGATGAAATACAAAGGGCTTATGATCATTGCAGATGCATTGTCGGAACTGTCGGATGAGGGAATTGACTATCGGATGGTTTTTGTGGGAAGCGGTGCGGATGCGAAAGAAATGCAGGATACATTCACGCACAGGGGAATAACTTTGGATGTTGTAAACGAAAGCGGAACTGTTGCCACTGTACAGGGAAATAAGACCGGACGTGTGATTTTTACAGGTGCCATTCATGACAGAGAGAGCCTGAGGGCCTGGAATACAAGGGCGGATCTTTTCCTTTTTCCATCCACTTATGATACGAATGGAATCGTAGTAAGGGAAGCGGCGGCCTGTGGTCTGGCAAGCGTCCTTATAAAGGATTCCTGTGCTGCGGAGGGTATAACAGATGGCCGAAACGGATACCTGATTGAGGAAAACGGAGAGGCCATGGCTACACTTCTTCGAGAACTTGGAAATGCACCTGAAAAGATGCGTGAATGCGGCAGACATGCTATGGATGAAATATATATTTCCTGGGAAAGTGCGGTGCATGATGCGTACTTAAGGTACGAGGAACTGATAGAAAAGCGTGATGACAGGCTTTTTGCGGAGATGCTGGAGCACAGAAGTCTTTTGGAAAGAAAGCGTCTGGGAGGATTCATTACGGATTCGAAAAGTTTTAATAACAGGATGCACAGGCGCCTTTCTGACGATTTCTATGATTTTGCGGTAGAGCTCCATAAGAGTACGGAACGTATGATGGAGCTTCCAAAATCTATTTACTATGGCATGGAAGAAAATGTATATGACGTGCTGGATGGCATAAGCAGATCATCAAAGAATGCACTGAACGATATAAGTAAGTCGTCAAAAAACGCGCTGAGTGACCTTAGCAAGTCGTCGCGGAATGCACTGAACGACATTGGCAGGTCATCAAAAAATGCGCTGAATGATATACGTGAAAAAGGTGAGGAAATAAAGAAAGCTATAATTGATGATAACAGGGGGACGAAAGTCTGAATGTTACGGAACGGCATAAAGATGTGGATATGAGGATATGAGGGGAAAATGAGAAAAAACGACTGGTATAAATATATGTCCTTTTATCAGATATGGATACGCTCCTTTAAAGATGGTAACGGGGACGGAATAGGCGATCTGGCGGGTGTGTATGGGAAACTTGAATATATAAAGAGTCTTGGCGTAGACGGCATATGGTTTTCGCCCATATATCCTTCGCCTAATGCAGATTTCGGCTATGATATTTCTGACTACAAGGACATACATCCGGATTACGGTACCCTGGATGATTTTAAGAAGGTACTAAAAAAAGCCCACAGACTGGGGCTTAAGGTCATAATGGATCTGGTCATAAACCATACATCTGACGAGCACCCATGGTTTATTGAGAGCAGGAAGGGGAAGAATAATCCCTACAGCGATTATTATATCTGGCGGGATAGACCAAATAACTGGGAGTCCATACTTGAGGGAAAGGCTTGGGAGTATGACGAGCAGAGAGGACAGTACTACCTGCATCTTTTTGCCAAAAAGCAGCCAGATCTGAATATGGATAATCCAAAAGTCAGAGAAGAAGTAAAGAGCATACTCCGATTCTGGCTTGATATGGGAGTGGATGGCTTCAGGGAGGATGTTATCAATTTCATATCCAAAAAAGAAGGGCTTCCCGACGGTCTTCCATTTATACCTGTTGTAAACGGAATGCCGTATTACAAAGACGGTCCTCATATTCATGATTATCTTGGAGAATTCAGAAAGGTCTGTGAAGAGTATGACTGTTTCCAGCTTGGGGAAGGTCCCATGACCACTGTAAAGTCAGCTATGAATTATCTGACAGGTCCCACGAAATCTCTGGATATGATGTTTTCTTTTGATCATATGATGGCGGACTGCCTTTATACAGAATATGTGCATAGGCCTTTCGATCTTCGTAAATACAAGCGGGCTTTGTCAAAATGGCAGTATGCACTTGCAGGAAAGGCATGGAACGCCCTGTATATAGAAAATCATGACCATCCAAGGATAATAAGCAGATACGGAAGTGAAAGACTGCGCCGTGAGAGCGGGACATCACTTGCTGTAAGCTACCTGTTCCTGCAGGGAACTCCTTTTATATACCAGGGACAGGAAATCGGCATGACAAATATCAGGCTCAAGTCTATTGATGATTACGTGGATGTCTCATCAAAGACTAATTATCAAAAATATAATATTAAGGACACTGTCGAGAGAAGGCTTAAAAGGATTCATTTTTCCAGCCGTGATTCTTCGCGGACTCCCATGCAGTGGAACGGAAGTAAATACGCAGGCTTTTCGATTCATAGACCGTGGTTTTTCGTGAATCCGAATTACAGGAGGGTGAATGTCGCATGCCAGGAGCATGATGCTGACAGTATACTGAATTTTTACAGGAAGTGTTTAAAAATCAGGCGTCACAGCAGGACTCTGATATACGGTTCATATAAAGAGTATTTCCCGAATGACAGGCATATCTATATGTATGAGAGAAGACTTGGTGATATCTGTTATCTGGTGATATGTTCATTTTCGAAGCTTCCGGTAAGAGTTAAGCTTCCTCATGAGTTTGCAGGGAAGAAAGCTAAGCTGGTGATCGCAAATTACCGTGAAAATACAGAGGATGGACATAGGCTCAGGAATGCTGCAAAGGCAATCCTGTCTTCGGATGCATTATCTCATGAAGGAATGGGGGAGGCTATCGGAAAAGGCTGGTTTGCGCCCTATGAAGCAAGGGTGTATCGTTTCAGATTGTGAAAGATAATAAAATCAAAGATTTTTGACAAAAATTTTGGCGAAATTTTTAAATTTATTCTTGACAATTTAAAAAAATGCATTTACTATGAGCGTGTGAGACAAAGGCGTCTCGGAGATTTCTCCGAGGCGCCTTTTCTTTTTTTCAAAACAATGCCGGAATATAGAAAACGGCGATTACATTAAGGAGGACGACAATGGAAAAACAGAATGTACCTGAGATTTTCGGTTCTATGGTTTTTGATGACAGGGTTATGAGAGCAAGGCTTTCGGCTGATGTTTACAGTTCTCTTAAAAAGACCATTGATGAGAATGAAAAGCTTGACGAGGAAGTGGCAGAAGCAGTTGCACTTCAGATGCGTGACTGGGCAGTAGAAAAGGGAGCAACACATTTCACTCACTGGTTCCAGCCTCTTACAGGTGTTACGGCAGAGAAGCACGACAGTTTCATTACACCTTCACCCGACGGCGGAGTAATAATGGAATTTTCCGGCAAGGAGCTGATCAAGGGAGAGCCTGATGCATCTTCATTCCCATCGGGCGGACTCAGGGCCACTTTTGAAGCAAGAGGATATACAGCATGGGATCCCACATCTTATGCATTCATCAAGGATCATACACTCTGCATTCCTACCGCTTTCTGTTCTTATTCGGGAGATGCACTTGATAAGAAGACCCCGCTGCTCCGTTCAATGCAGGCTCTTGACCGTCAGGCTAAGAGGATACTTAAGCTTTTCGGCGTAGAAGCAAAGTATGTAAGGACGAGTGTCGGACCTGAACAGGAATATTTCCTTATCGATAAAGAAATGTTTGAGAAGAGACCGGACCTTGTTTATACCGGCAGAACACTTTTCGGAGCAATGCCTCCCAAGGGACAGGAACTTGATGATCATTATTTCGGTGTTATCAAGCCCAGAGTAACAGCATTTATGGAAGACTTAAATGCGGAGCTTTGGAAACTTGGAATCCTTGCAAAGACAGAGCATAATGAAGTTGCTCCCGCACAGCACGAGCTGGCACCGATCTTTTCTACCACTAATGTGGCTACCGATAAAAACCAGCTTACAATGGAGATCATGCAGAAGGTTGCAAGAAAGCACGGCATGGTATGTCTCCTTCATGAGAAGCCTTTTGCAGGCGTTAATGGTTCGGGAAAGCATAACAACTGGTCAATGGCAACAGATACCGGAATGAATCTTTTATCACCCGGTGAAACACCTTACGAAAATGCACAGTTCCTGCTTTTCCTCTGCGCAGTAATTCAGGCTGTTGATGACTACCAGGATCTGTTAAGACTTTCGGTTGCTACTGCAGGTAACGACCATCGTCTTGGCGCAAATGAAGCTCCTCCCGCTATCATTTCCGTATTCCTTGGTGATGAGCTTTCCGGTATTCTGGATGCTATAAAGAATGATACACCTTATGAAGGAGCTGAGAAGGTGATAATGAAGCTGGGTGTTCATACACTGCCCAGATTCTCCAGAGATACAACAGACAGAAACCGTACATCGCCTTTTGCTTTTACGGGAAACAAGTTTGAGTTCCGTTCACTTGGCTCATCCAATAGTATTGCCTGCTGCAACATCATGCTGAATGCTGCTGTAGCAGAAAGCTTAAAGCAGTTCGCCGATAAGCTTGAAGGATCGGGAAATTTTGAAAGTGATCTTCACGAGCTAATTAAGGAAACCATCAAGAAGCATGAGAGGATACTTTTTAACGGTAACGGCTACGGAGAAGAGTGGGTTAAGGAGGCTACCGAGGTACGCGGACTTTCCAATCTCAAGACTACAGCAGATGCTATGCCTCATCTGCTTGATCAGAAGAATATGGATATGCTTATGGCACACAATGTATTTACTGAGTCCGAGCTTCGTTCAAGGTATGAGATCATGCTTGAGAACTACGCAAAGACAGTAAACATTGAAGGTCATACAATGGTGGATATGGTGAGGAAAAATTACCTTCCGGCTATAGAGGAGTATCTATACAGCCTTGCAAAGACCACATCGCTTATGAAATCAGTAAGCAGCCAGGTGAAATGCAATTATGAGATCACTACAATGGAGAGACTCTCCGAGCTTACTGACAATATCCTTGATAAGGTGAAGGATCTTGAGGAAGCACTTGAAACCCTGAAGGGTTATGAGGACATTACAAAGTCTTCAGAGGCAGTAAGAGATGATGTGATCCCTAAGATGGAGAGTTTAAGGAAATATGTCGATGAGGCAGAGATGCTTACCAGTGAAGAATGCTGGCCTGTACCGAGTTACGGTAAGCTCCTGTTCTCTGTTTATTGATCAGACACTTTAAGAGTGCCTGATGCGGTGGCTGTAAAAGTATGGCTGCCATCCTGAATGATTAAAACAGTTATCCCACAATGGCGTGGAAACACCGGAAGTGGAATAACTGTTTTTTATTTACAGAGCCGGGGATACCCGTTCTCGATTTAACAAGGAGGTAATGACTATGACAAACGAAGTAATGGAAGATTTGGCGGGACTGGACAGCGAAGTGTTTGCGGTATGGTTTCTTATCGGCGCAGCACTGGTATTCTGGATGCAGGCAGGATTTGCAATGTGCGAATCCGGATTTACCAGAGCAAAAAACGCAGGAAACATCATAATGAAAAACCTTATGGATTTCTGTATAGGTACTCTTATGTGGTTTATCTGCGGAGCATCTCTGATGCTTGGCGAAAATATGCTTGGCGGTTTCATTGGCGGATTTTCATTTGATGTTTTTACAAATTACGCAGACTTTGATTATTCAGCATTTGTATTTAACCTGGTATTCTGTGCTACCACAGCTACCATCGTATCCGGTTCAATGGCTGAAAGAACAAAGTTTTCAAGCTACTGTATCTACTCGGCAATCATTTCAGCTGTGATATATCCTATCGAAGCTCACTGGACATGGGGCGGAGGTTTCCTTGCTGACTGGGGATTCCATGACTATGCAGGATCCAACTGTATACATATGGTAGGCGGTATCTGCGCTCTGATCGGTGCAACGATGCTTGGTCCCAGGATCGGTAAGTTCGAAAGGGATAAGGATGGCAAGGTAAAGAAAGTTAATGCATTTCCCGGTCACAATCTTGTAATCGCAGCACTTGGCGTATTCATTCTGTGGCTTGGATGGTATGGATTCAATGGCGCAGCAGCAACTGATGTTCCCACACTTGGCTCCGTGTTCCTTACTACTACTGTAGCACCTGCGGTTGCAACTGTTGTATGTATGATATTTACCTGGCTGAAGTATGGTAAGCCTGATGTGTCAATGTGTCTTAATGCATCGCTTGCAGGTCTTGTAGCCATCACGGCCCCCTGTGATGTAACAGACTGTGCAGGATCAGCCATTATCGGTGTAGTAGCAGGATTACTTGTAGTATTCGGAGTATGGTTTACCGATAATGTACTTCATGTGGATGATCCTGTTGGTGCGGTTGCCGTACATATGTTAAACGGTATCTGGGGTACTCTGGCAGTAGGTCTCTTTGCAACAAGTTCAGCACCTGGATTTGCATCAGCAGGTATCACTGAAGGTCTCTTCTACGGCGGCGGAATCGATCAGCTTATAAAGCAGTTTGGTGGTTTGGGAGTAACGGCTGTCTGGACGATAGTAACGATCACGATCGCATTCTTCGTAATAAAGAAGACGATCGGGCTCAGGGTTTCAGAGGAAGAAGAGATAACCGGTCTGGATGCTACTGAGCATGGTCTTCCTTCAGCTTATGCAGGTTTCGCTATCATGGATATTGCAAACACGATGACCATGAATGTAAATGAAAATACAAACCTTGGTACGGATGATTATGAGAAGGCTTCTGAGGCAGCAAAGAACGCAGCAGTTAAGGTAGTAAGGGAAATGCCATTGCCGGGTATGGATAGCGGTATTTCAAAGGTTGTCATCATTGCTAAGCTTTCAAAGTACGATACTCTCAGGAAAGCAATGAATGCGCTGGGTGTCACAGGAATGACGGTAACACAGGTTATGGGATGCGGTATCGAAAAGGGCGCCGGCGAGAAGTACAGAGGTGTCGAGATTGACGCAACACTGCTTCCTAAGGTAAAGCTTGAAGTAGTCGTAAGTGCGATTCCTGTAGATAAGGTTATCGAGACCGCTAAAAAAGTCCTTTACACCGGACATGTGGGCGATGGCAAGATATTCGTATATCCGGTAAGCAGAGTAGTAAAGATCAGAACCGGTGAAGAGAATTACGAAGCACTTCAGGATGTAGAGTAAACAATTAAACATAACCGGATGACCGAAAGGTTCTGAACAGTTATAGATTTAAAGGTACATGATCACGGCGGGAGGCAGAAAGCCCCCTGCCGGTGACCATGAATTTTGAGTTTTACGGACAGTTGAAACTCATTGATCATTATTTTACGCAGTTTCAATCAATTATCATTTCAGGAGGAAACGAATCGCATGAATCCATATGAGGATAAGCTTCACGAAGAGTGTGGTGTTTTCGGAATGTATTCCATTGAAGGCCATAGCGTGGCAAAGGATATTTACTACGGCCTGATTGCGCTGCAGCACAGGGGCCAGGAATCCGCCGGAATCGCCGTGTCTGATACTGACGGTTCCATGGGAAATATTGCCATTAAAAAGGGAATGGGATTAGTAAGCGAAGTGTTTACCAAGGCTGACTTAAGCTATCTGTACGGCAATATCGGGGTGGGGCATGTCAGGTATTCCACAACCGGCGGAAGCAGCATCGAGAATGCTCAGCCCATTGCCATGAATTACATAAAGGGAAGCCTCGCACTGGTGCATAACGGAAATATAATGAACGCTGATGAGCTCAAAGAAAAACAGCTGCACAGAGGGCAGGCCCATTACACTTCTTCTGATTCAGAGGTCCTTGCGTATGAGGTCATAAGTGAAAGGATAAAGACAGGCTCAATAGAGGATGCGGTTAAGAAAGCGTCGCTTAAGCTAAAGGGCGGCTATGCCTGTCTGATAATGAGCCCCAGAAAGCTCATCGGCATAAGGGATCCTTATGGATTAAAACCTCTTGTACTTGGAAAACGGCAAAATACATATATCCTCGCGTCTGAAAGTGCTGCCATAAAAACTGTGGGTGGAGAACTGATCAGGGACATAGAACCGGGTGAGATAGTTACTGTTACTGAGGACGGAGTTTTGTCAGATCATATCCCGGGGGCAGAAAAATGTGCTCACTGCATTTTTGAATATATTTATTTTGCGAGGGTTGATTCTGTTATTGACGGGATATCGGTACATGACTCAAGAATAAAAGCCGGCAGGGCGCTGGCAAGAAGGTACAAAGTGGAGGCGGATGTGGTAATAGGTGTACCTGATTCGGGACTTGCTGCTGCTGAAGGATATGCACTTGAATCGGGCATTCCTTTTGCACTGGGATTTCATAAGAACAGCTATGTGGGTCGGAGTTTTATAAAGCCTACAGATGAGGAACGGAAGAATGCTGTACATATGAAGCTTGCAATAATGGAAAATGTAGTAAAAGGTAAAAGAGTAGTGCTTATTGATGATTCCATAGTAAGGGGCACTACCATGCGGCAGATCGTAGAGATGCTGCGTAATGCCGGTGCAACGGAAGTGCATGTGCGTGTCAGCTCACCGCCATTCTTATATCCGTGTTTTTATGGCACGGATGTTCCTTCCTCCGGGCAGCTTATCGCTTCGGAACACTCGACGGAGGAGGTTTGTCAGACTATAGGTGCGGATACTCTGGGATACTTCGATCTGAAAGATATTTCATCGATGGTTGATGGCCTGCCCGTATGTGCTGCATGTTTCAATAATAAATATCCGGTTAAGAGGAGGTAAATTGTATAAACGCGGAGCAGCTCCTTTTCATGCAGAAAGGTAATGCACAAATTAACAAAAAAAACTTGACATCTCAGTTTATAGAAATTATTATATTTTATGTCAATGGTGACACAGTTATATCGAATTGATTGAAACATTTATTTAGATCAAAAGACAATGGCGTCTTGGGTTTATACCCAAGGCGCCTTTTTTTGCAGATCCGGCAGGAATTGCCACAGTGCCTGAGGTACGAAAGATAAGGAGGAACCGGAATGACAGATCAGTTTGAGCAGGTAAGAGCAAAAGGATTGTACAGGCAGGAATTTGAGCATGACAACTGCGGCATCGGTGCGATCATTGATGTGGAGGGACGCCCCGGCCATAAGCTTGTAAGCGATGCTCTTTCCATTGTGGAGAATCTTGAGCACAGGGCAGGAAAGGATGCGGAAGGCAAGACCGGTGACGGTGTCGGCATACTGACTCAGATCCCGCATAAGTTCTTCGTAAAAAAGATGAAGGAGGCAGGAATCAATCTTCCGGGATATCGGCAGTATGGCGTGGGCATGTTTTTCTTCCCACAGAATGATCTCGATAAGAGGCAGGCAAAATCACTATTCGAGATAATCACAAGAAAGGCCGGTTTAAAGCTTTTAGGCTGGAGAAAAATTGATGTAAATCCGGATGTACTGGGAAGCAAGGCTAAAGAGTGCATGCCTGAGATTTATCAGGTTTTTATCGAAAGACCGGTATCTGCTAAAACAGATCTTGATTTCGACCGTATGCTCTACATTGTCCGCAGAGAGTTTGAACAGAGTAATGTTAATACTTACGTACCTTCATTGTCCTGCAGGACTATCGTATATAAGGGAATGTTCCTTGTAGGACAGCTTCGTATATTCTTCAGCGATCTTGAAGATAATGATTATGAGTCAGCCATTGCAATGGTTCATTCACGTTTTTCTACAAATACAGCACCGAGCTGGAATCGGGCACATCCTAACCGTTTTATCGTGCATAACGGTGAGATTAATACTATAAAGGGTAATGCGGACAAGATGCTTGCAAGAGAAGAAACCATGCATACGGATGTTTTTTCTGCAGAAGATATGACAAAGGTTCTTCCTGTTATTTCCCAGAGCGGATCCGATTCCGCAATGCTTGACAATACGCTTGAGTTTCTTGTGATGAGTGGAATGGAGCTTCCGCTGGTTGCGGCTATAATGATACCTGAGCCCTGGTCACATAATGAGACTCTTTCACAGGAGGAAAGGGATTTTTATCAGTACTACGCTACCATGATGGAGCCCTGGGATGGTCCTGCTTCGATCCTTTTCTCAGACGGAGATGTAATGGGAGCAATTCTTGACCGTAACGGGCTCCGTCCGTCGAGGTACTATGTAATGGATGATGGCAGGCTTATACTTTCATCAGAGGTCGGAGTCCTCGATCTTGATGAGAGCCACATCATCAGGAAGGAACGTCTCCATCCGGGCAAGCTTCTTGTAGTGGATACAAGGGTAAAGAGGATTATCTATGATGAGGAGATAAAGGAAAAGTATGCGCTGGGTAAGCCTTACGGTGAGTGGCTTGACAGTAAGCTTCTGACGCTTTCTTCATTGAAAGCGCCGAATAAAAAAGTTGAGAGTTATACGGCCGAAGCGCGTGCCAGACTGCAGAAAGCTTTTGGCTATACCTGGGAAAACTATCACGACAGCATACTTTCAATGGCACTTAACGGCAGCGAAGCAATAGGCTCCATGGGTATTGATACTCCTATCGCAACATTATCAGATGAGTACCAGCCGCTGTTCTATTATTTCAAGC
Source organism: Lachnospiraceae bacterium UBA4364 (assembly GCA_002393955.1). Taxonomy (GTDB): domain Bacteria; phylum Bacillota; class Clostridia; order Lachnospirales; family Lachnospiraceae; genus NK4A136. The sequence continues at coordinate 97,943 of DGSK01000002.1, forward strand.
AGTTGTTTGCACAGGTTACCAATCCTCCTATTGATGCGCAGCGTGAGGAGATAGTTACATCCAGGTCTGTATATCTGGGAACGAACGGAAACCTGCTGGAAGAGAAACCTGATAACTGCCAGGTCCTTAAGATAAAGAATCCGATCCTGACAGATCTTGATCTCCTGAAGATCCGCAATATGAAAAAGGAAGGTTTCAAGGTGGCACAGGTTTCCATACTTTTCTATAAGAGCACACCTATGAAGAGGGTTATAAATCATCTCTTTGTAGAAGTAGACAAGGCTTACAGGGAAGGTGCAAATATCCTGATCCTTTCCGACAGAGGCGTGGATGAGAACCATGTGGCTATCCCGTCTCTGCTGGCTGTAGCTGCTGTACATAAGCACCTGGTTGAGACCAAGAAGTGTACGGCGATGTCTATAATACTTGAGTCCGGTGAACCCAGGGAAGTGCACCATTTTGCAACCTTATTGGGATATGGTGCATCTGCTATCAATCCCTATCTTGCGCATGCGACTATTGCTCAGCTTGTGGATGAGGAGCTGCTCGATAAGGATTATTATGCCGCAGTCGATGATTATGATGATGCGATCCTTTTCGGCATAGTAAAGATCGCTTCCAAGATGGGTATCTCCACCATACAGTCATATCAGGGCAGCAAGATATTCGAAGCTATCGGTATTTCCGGGGATGTCATAAATGAATATTTCCCCGGGACAGTTAGCCGTGTGGGCGGTATCACTCTCGAAGACATAGGCAGGGCAGCAGATAAGCAGCACAGCAGGGCTTTTGATCCCCTGGGACTTCCTGTAAATCTTGAGATGTCAGCTATGGGAAGGCATAAGGAAAGAAGCCAGGGAGAAAAGCACAGATACAATCCACGTACTATACATATGCTGCAGCTCGCTACAAGGGAAGGCAGTTATGACCGCTTTAAGGAATATACAAAGATGGTGGATGATGAGACTACCGGGTATCTCAGAAGCCTTCTTGATTTCAGATATGCAGAAAATGCCGTGCCACTGGATGAAGTTGAAAGTGAGGAAGCCATAGTAAAGAGATTCAAGACAGGTGCTATGTCATACGGTTCCATTTCTGAGGAAGCACATCAGACGCTGGCTGTCGCCATGAACCACCTGAAAGGAAAGAGCAACAGCGGTGAAGGCGGAGAGAGTGATGAGCGTATAGAATCAGCAGGTACAAAGGATGACAGAAGCTCTGCTATAAAACAGGTAGCAAGCGGACGTTTCGGCGTTACCAGCCGTTATCTTGTAAGTGCAAAAGAAATACAGATCAAGATGGCGCAGGGGGCAAAGCCTGGCGAAGGCGGGCATCTTCCGGGCAAGAAAGTATATCCCTGGATTGCAAAGACCAGGCACTCTACTCCGGGTGTGAGCCTTATATCGCCGCCTCCTCACCATGATATCTATTCCATAGAAGATCTTGCACAGCTTATTTATGACCTTAAGTGTGCCAATAAGAATGCGCGTATATCGGTCAAGCTGGTATCCGAGGCAGGCGTGGGCACGGTAGCTGCAGGTGTTGCAAAAGCAGGTGCGGCGGTAGTTCTGGTATCCGGATATGACGGAGGTACCGGTGCGGCACCGCTTTCTTCCATACATAATGCAGGTCTTCCCTGGGAGCTGGGCCTTGCTGAAACCCATCAGACACTTTTAGCTAACGGCTTAAGAAACCGGGTGGTTATAGAGACTGACGGCAAGCTCATGAGCGGAAGGGATGTGGCCATAGCCGCTATGCTCGGTGCGGAGGAGTTCGGCTTTGCTACAGCTCCCCTGATAACAATGGGGTGTGTAATGATGAGACAGTGCCAGTCTGATACCTGCCCTATGGGTGTGGCAACACAGAATCCTGAGCTTAGGAAACGCTTTGCGGGCAAACCTGAGTATGTGGAGAATTTCATGATCTTTATCGCAAGGGAGTTAAGGGAGATCATGGCAAGTCTCGGGATCAGGTCAGTTGAAGAGCTGGTAGGAAGAAGCGACCTGCTTAAGGTTAAGGATGGTCTTAAGGATAATCAGGAAAAGATCGATCTTTCCGGGATCCTTATGCATATGGAGGGAGAAAAGATATCTCACGAGGATCAGTATCTGTATGATTTCAGGCTTCAGGATACCAAGGATGAAAGCGTGCTGCTTAAGTCAAAGGCTGTAAAACATGCGATCGAGACCGGCGAAAAGGCGGAGGTCAAAGTACATCTTCAGAGTATAGACAGGACCTTTGGAACTCTGCTTGGTGCGGAGATCACCAGGAAGAATCATGAAGGTCTGGCCGAGGATACCATTACCGTTAGCTGTACAGGTTCCGGCGGACAGAGCTTTGGCGCGTTCATACCTAAAGGACTTACATTGAATCTTACGGGAGACAGCAATGACTACTTCGGAAAAGGCCTGTCAGGCGGAAAGCTTATAGTATCCGCACCTGTGGAGGCACAGTATGATCCGGAGGAAAATATCATCATAGGAAATGTGGCACTCTACGGTGCTACATCAGGACAGGCGTATATAGCAGGTAAGGCCGGGGAAAGATTTGCCATAAGGAATTCCGGTGCAACAGCAGTAGTTGAGGGCGTCGGCGAGCATGGCTGTGAATATATGACCGGAGGTACGGTAGTCATACTGGGAGAGACCGGCAAAAACTTTGCTGCCGGTATGAGCGGCGGTATCGCTTATGTACTTGATGAGGGCAACACTCTTTATAAGAATCTGAATAAGCAGCTTGTCAGCATGGAGATGCTTGAACATAAGGAAGATCTGGATGAGCTTAAGCGTATTATTACAGAGCATGTGGCGCATACAGGCTCAAGGAAGGGGCAGCTTATACTTTCAAAATTTGATGAATATGTTCCTCATTTCAAGAAGATCATACCTGCTGACTACAAGGAGATACGCAGGCTCATTGCCAGGGAGATGGAAGCGGGAGCTGATACAGAGGCTGCAAAGATAGAAGCCTTCAAGGCGTTTATAGGAGGTGCCAGATAATGGGAAAGACGAGCGGTTTTTTGGAATATGCAAGGGAAGACGGCCGTGTGAGGCCGGAATCAGAGAGAGTTATGGACTTTCGCGAGTTTCACGAGAGGCTTGAGCTGGCAGACCAAAGCAGACAGGCTGCCAGATGCATGGACTGTGGTGTGCCCTTCTGTCAGGCCGGTGTGATGATAGCGGGTATGGCATCAGGCTGTCCTCTTCACAATCTTGTTCCTGAAGTAAATGATCTGGTTTACAGGGGGAGGATGGAAGAAGCATACAGGAGGCTTTCCGTTACACACAGTTTTCCTGAGTTTACCAGCAGGGTATGCCCTGCGCTCTGTGAAGCTGCCTGTGCCTGCGGGCTTCATGATGCGCCTGTTTCAACAAAGGAAAATGAGAAGGCTGTTATCGAATATGCTTATGAGCATGATCTGGTAAAAGAAGAAGTACCTGCAGTAAGGACTGGGAAGAAAGTGGCTATTATAGGAAGCGGCCCCTCAGGTCTCGCTGCGGCACAGCTTTTAAACAGACGAGGTCACGAAGTCACTGTATATGAAAGAAGGGACCGTGTGGGCGGTCTGTTAAGATACGGTATCCCTAATATGAAACTTGATAAATCAGTAATCGACAGACGGGTGCATCTTATGGAAGAGGCAGGTGTCAGATTTGTTGTTAATACTGATGTAGGTAAGGATATTACCGCAGCAGAGCTAAATAAGGAATATGACAGCGTGATACTTTGTTGCGGTGCATCAAACCCAAGGAACATAATCGCTCCGGGAAGGGATGCAAAGGGAATCAGGTTCGCAGTGGATTTCCTCTCGGAAGTTACCAAGAAGCTTCTTGATAGTGAATTCAAGGATGTGCCTTATGAGCTTGCAAAGGATAAGGATGTAATAATAATCGGCGGAGGTGATACAGGCAATGACTGTGCAGGAACCTGCATAAGACTGGGAGCAAAGAGCGTTACACAGCTTGAGATGATGCCCGAGCCTCCCAAGGAAAGAACTTTGTCCAATCCCTGGCCTGAATGGCCGAAGGTCCTTAAGGTGGATTATGGTCAGGAAGAATCAATATGGAAATTCGGCCATGATCCGAGGGTTTATCAGACCACGGTAAAGGAATTCGTAAAAGACAAAAAAGGAAACCTTAAGGAAGTGGTGTTAGTATCTCTCGAAGCCAAAAAGGATGAAAAGACCGGCAGGATGAACATGGTACCTGTAGAGGAAACCGAGAAGACTGTTCCTGCACAGCTTGTACTTATAGCCGCAGGTTTCCTTGGAAGCGAGAAGTATGTTACGGATGATTTCGGCGTAGAGCTTGATGGAAGGACAAATATAAAAACTGAGCCGGGGAAGCATGCATCATCAAAGGAGCAGGTCTATGCCGCGGGTGATGTGCACAGAGGACAGTCCCTGGTGGTATGGGCAATTGCTGAAGGAAGGACTGCAGCCAGGGAAGTTGATGAGGCACTTATGGGATATACAAATCTGTAATGTGGTGTGGCAAGCGTTTATTCTTTTTGACGGTGGCACAATGTTCTTTGATCGCTATGCGGAGCCGTTAAGGCGGCAGAAAGAGGAAGTATGACGAAGTATATATTTGTAACAGGCGGTGTTGTTTCTGGGCTTGGGAAAGGTATAACGGCAGCATCGCTGGGCAGGCTGCTTAAGGCAAGAGGACTTAAGGTGGCTGCACAGAAACTGGATCCTTATATTAATGTGGATCCCGGAACCATGAGTCCATATCAGCATGGTGAGGTGTATGTTACCGAGGATGGTGCGGAAACGGATCTTGACCTGGGGCATTATGAAAGATTTATTGATGAAGACCTTACTAAATTTTCCAATCTCACATCCGGAAGGGTATACTGGAATGTACTCAATAAAGAAAGACGTGGTGAGTATCTGGGCTCGACTGTTCAGGTTATCCCCCATATCACAAATGAGATTAAGGAATTCGTATATCGTGCCGGCAAAGAGACCGGTGCGGACATTATTATTACAGAGATAGGAGGAACTATCGGTGATATCGAGTCCCAGCCTTTTCTGGAGGCCGTAAGACAGATTTCACTGGAAGTCGGGCCGGAAAACAGTCTGTTTATTCATGTTACCCTGGTTCCCTATTTGCACGGTTCCAATGAACATAAATCAAAGCCTACACAGCACTCGGTTAAGGAGCTGCAGGGAATGGGCATTAAGCCTGATATTATAGTGCTCAGGTGCAATGAACCACTTGATCCGGGTATATTCAAAAAGATTTCAATGTTCTGTAATGTCAAGGAAGACTGCGTTATAGAAAACAGGACGCTCGGTTCTTTATACGGTGCTCCGCTTATGCTTGAGGATTCCGGTTTTTCCGGAGTAGTATGCAGGGAGCTGGGGATCAATGCTCCGGAGCCTGATCTTAAGGAATGGGAAGCTCTTGTTAGCAGTATAGATAATCTCAACAGCGAAGTGACAGTAGGACTTGTTGGAAAATATGTCCAGCTCCATGATGCATATCTTTCTGTAGCTGAGGCGCTGCGGCATGCAGGCTTTGCATTGAATGCAAAAGTCAATATAGAATGGCTTGATTCTGAAGAGATTACAGAGGCAAACTATAAGGAAGTGTTTGAAGGACTTTCCGGCATAATCGTTCCCGGGGGCTTCGGTGACAGAGGAATAGAGGGAATGATACTTGCAGCTGAATTTGCAAGGGAAGAGGGGATACCTTATTTCGGAATCTGTCTTGGAATGCAGATAGCTGTAATAGAATATGCGAGACACGTGGCAGGAATAGAGGATGCATGCTCGGGTGAATTCCATGATCCTTCGGAGCATAAGGTCATCGATTTTATGCCGGGGCAGTCGGATGAGATAGAAAAGGGTGGAACACTAAGACTTGGAAGCTATCCCTGCAGTATCGTACCGGGCACAAAGATGGAGAGTTATTACGGAAAAACAGAGATCTCCGAAAGACACAGACATCGTTATGAATTTAATAATGACTATCGGGATGTACTTAAGGAGAAGGGGCTCTGCCTTTCCGGAATATCACCTGACGGAAGGCTTGTCGAGACGGTGGAGCTGTCTGACAGGGATTTCTATATTGGCGTTCAGTACCATCCGGAGTTTAAATCCAGGCCTAACAGACCGCATCCTTTATTCAAAGGCTTTATAGCTGCTTCGTTAAGAATTAAGAGTTAGAAGCGAATGAAAAGTAAGGTTTTTGCAGGGTTTTGAAGCATATAAAAAATGTGTATAATTTGAGTGCGTTCACGCTGATAGTGGATGGCAAAGGAGAAACGAAAGTAATGGAACTTAACAGAAAACTGATCCTGGCGGACGGATCTGAATATCTGGGAACCGGCTTTGGCGGCAGCAAAACCGTTGTGTGTGAGATAGTCTTCAATACATCAATGGCAGGTTATCAGGAGATAGTTTCGGATCCTTCATATACCGACCAGGCTATTGTAATGTCATATCCGCTTATCGGAAACTACGGTGTTGCGGATGAGGATTTCGAAAGCAGGATGATATCTCCATCTGCATTTATTGTTAGGGATATAAATGATAACCCTTCCAATTTCAGGTCAGCCAAGACACTGCCTGAACTTTTGGAGGAAAACGGTATCCCCGGAATATGTGGCGTAGATACGAGAAAGCTTGTAAGAAGTATTCGTGACAACGGTTCCGGAAGGTGCATAATTACCGATGAAGATATGTCCGCGGAGGAAGGCCTTAAGATAATAAAGGAAACACCGATACCGCATGATGCGGTTAAGAGATGCAGCTGTTCGAAGAAGTGGTACAGCCGTACTTCAAATCCGTTATTTAATGTGGTGGCAATAGACTGTGGAATGAAGTCGAATATCGTAAGGATGCTCAATCGCAGCAGATGTAATGTTACTATTGTTCCCTATGATACTGACTGGGAAGAAATCCTTTCACTTCATCCGGACGGAGTGTTCATTTCAAACGGGCCAGGAGACCCTTGTGATGTGCCGGAGGTGATAGAAACATTGAAAGACTTAAGGGGAAAGATCCCTATGTTCGGTATCTGTCTCGGTCACCAGCTCCTTTCACTTTCTTACGGAGCAAAGACATACAAATTAAAATTCGGCCACAGGGGCGGAAATCATCCTGTGCGAGATGTCCGCACCGGGAAGATAGAGATAACAAGCCAGAACCACAGCTATGCAGTGGATGAGGATTCCCTGGAGGGAACAGATCTTAAGGTTTCCCATATAAATGTGCTGGACAATACCGTAGAGGGAATTTACAGCGATGAGGATAAGGTATTCTCCGTACAGTACCATCCTGAAAGTGCGCCGGGCCCCCAGGACAGCGGATATCTGTTTTCACGTTTTACCGATCTGATGAAAAGAGGTTAAGAAAAAATGCCAAAGCGAACTGATATAAAAAAGGTACTTGTGATAGGCTCAGGTCCCATCGTTATCGGGCAGGCAGCGGAATTTGATTATGCAGGAACCCAGGCCTGTCTTGCACTTAAGGAAGAAGGCTATGAAGTAATACTTGCTAATTCAAATCCGGCCACCATAATGACTGATCATGCCATAGCTGACAAGGTATATATGGAGCCGCTGACTCTTGAGTATATGGCAAGGATATGCCGGTATGAAAGGCCTGATGCTATTGTGCCGGGAATAGGAGGACAGACAGGTCTTAATCTGTCACTGCAGCTCTACGATAAGGGCGTGCTTGATGAATGTGAGATAGAGCTTTTGGGAACTGATGCAGAGAGCATCCGAAAGGCTGAGGACAGGGAGCAGTTCAAGGAACTGTGTGAAAGCCTGGGAGAACCGGTAGTTCCTTCGGCTATAGCAGAGAGCATGGAAGAAGGATTAGCGGCAGCAGAGGAGATAGGTTATCCTGTTATCCTGAGGCCTGCTTTTACCCTGGGCGGAACCGGCGGCGGTTTTGCGAATGACGAGGAAGAGATGTGTGAGAGGATGAAGAATGCTCTTGCACTGTCTCCTGTGCATCAGGTATTGGTAGAGAAAAGTATCAAGGGCTACAAAGAGATTGAATATGAGGTTATGCGTGATGCTAATGACACAGCCATTACCGTCTGCAATATGGAAAACCTTGATCCTGTGGGCATACATACCGGTGACTCCATAGTGGTTGCACCCAGCCAGACTCTTACAAATAAAGAGTATCATATGCTAAGGGACAGCGCATTGAGGATAATCAGGGCGCTTAAGATAAAGGGCGGGTGCAATGTTCAGTTCGCCCTCGATCCAGAATCCTTTAATTATTACGTAATAGAAGTCAATCCAAGGGTATCCCGTTCATCTGCACTTGCATCCAAGGCCAGCGGCTATCCTATTGCAAGGGTGTCGGCAAAGATCGCAATAGGAATGAATCTGGATGAGATAGAGCTTGCAAATACACCGGCCTGCTTTGAGCCTGCTTTGGATTATGTTGTGACCAAGATGCCCAGGTTCCCTTTCGATAAGTTTACGCTGGCATCAAATGTGCTTTCTACCCAGATGAAAGCCACAGGCGAGATCATGAGCGTGGGCCGGACTTTGGAGGAAAGTCTTCTTAAGGCTATCCGTTCGCTGGAGGATGGAAAGAACCACATTCATCTGGCAAAATTCGATGTAGAGAATCTTTCGGACAAGCCGGAGCCTGAAAACCGGAAAGAAGCAATCGAGAAACTGCTTTCATACATAGAGGAAGGGACAGACGACCGGATATATGCAATATCTGAGCTTTTATGGCTCGGTGCGGATCCCCAGACTATCTATTCAAGAACTAAGATAGATATGTTCTTCCTTGATAAGATCAAAATGATAGTTGACCATGAGATTAAGCTGGAAGAGACCTGCAGGCTCGATGAAAACGGAAAGCCTGTTATTGACAGGGATACTCTGTATGAAGCAAAGAGGATGGGATTTTCCGATTCATATATAGCTGAACTATTAGGGTGTACGGAGGATGATGTCTGGGAACTGAGACGCTCATACGGCATGCATCCGGTTTACAAGATGATCGATACCTGTGCCAGTGAGTTTGAAAGCTATGTTCCGTATTTTTACTCAACTTACGAGGATGAAAACGAATCAATCGTCTCGGATAATAAAAAGATAATAGTTCTCGGTTCCGGACCCATAAGGATAGGTCAGGGTGTGGAATTTGATTATTCAACAGTCCATGCCGTAAAGACTATTCATGAAAGAGGCTATGAAGCCATCGTCATCAATAACAATCCGGAAACTGTTTCCACTGACTATACCACGGCTGACAAGCTCTATTTCGAGCCTCTTACCGTAGAGGATATAATGAACATCATAGAACTTGAGAAGCCTGTCGGTGTCATAACATCCTTAGGAGGTCAGACGGCAGTCAATCTTGCAGAGCCTTTAGCAAAAAGAGGCGTAAAGATCATAGGTACCGGATGCGAAGCAATATTTGCTGCAGAGGACAGGGATGCATTTGAAAATGTGATAAATAAGCTTGGAATACCACATCCCGAGGGGCTTGCCGTTACTAATATATCTGATGGTATCAGGGCGGCGGAACAGATAGGTTATCCTGTGCTTGTACGTCCATCATTCGTCCTGGGCGGCAGGGCAATGGAGATCGTTGCAAATGAGGAGATGCTTGTTCATTACTTAAAGAACGCTGTTGAAATCGATGCAGACAGGCCCGTGCTGGTTGATAAGTACATAGTGGGAAAGGAAGTGGAGATTGATGCCGTATGTGACGGAGAAAGCGTATTCCTGCCGGGTATCATGGAACTGGTAGAGCGTACCGGTGTGCATTCGGGAGACAGCATGAGCGTTTATCCTCCTTTCTCAATATCGCAGAAGGTCAAGGATACGATATGGGAATATACAAGGAAGCTTGGCATTGGCATAGGAATAGTCGGTCTCTATAATATACAGTTTATCGTGGATAAGGATGAGAGTGTGTACATAATTGAAGTTAATCCCAGAGGATCAAGGAGCGTGCCTTTTCTTTCCAAGTCAACAGGTGTATCCCTTGTGGATATCGCAACTAAGGTAATGCTGGGAGAGAGCCTTAAGGACCAGGGATTAGCTGATACTATCACAAAGGAGAAAGATTTCTGGTATGTAAAGGCACCTGCATTCTCTTTTGAAAAGCTTAACGGAATGGACGCATACCTTTCGCCTGAGATGAAATCAACAGGGGAAGCAATAGGCTATGACAAGAGCCTTAAGAGAGCGCTGTATAAAGCATTGCAGGCTTCCGGTATCAAAATGAAGGAATACGGTACTGTAATGGTAACACTTGCTGATGAGGATAAGGATGAGGCACTTCCGCTTATCAGGCGTTTCTATGAGCTGGGATTTAATATTGAGGGAACCATAGGAACTGCAATGTATCTTAAGGAACATGGAATCCGCACACGTATCCGCGGTAAGATAAGTGACGGAAGTGATGAAATATTAAGATCTATCAGAGCAGGCTACGTAAGCTATATTATCAATACCAGAGCAATTCTGTCAGGCATACATTACAGCGATGGAATAGAAATCAGACGCTGTGCTATTATGAATGGTGTGACGATGTTCACATCCCTTGATACCGTAAGGATACTGTTGGATGTGCTGGAGGATATTTCCCCCAGGATATCGACGATATAAATTTCGTAGGCCCGCACTGTATAGCAGCCAGACGGTGTAAAGTGAGCTTTAGCAGTTCTCGGAAATGCTATGTTTACTAGGAACACCACGCCATGTGATGGGTGGCTGTCACGCAAAAGCGGCGTGACAGCTTGGACGAGTGAACAACGCTACACGGATGTAGCTTGTGAACGGTTCCGGACGCTTCTTGATGACTTGGACATTTCCGTAAGAACTGCTTAGCGAACGACCCCGCCGGCGGGATGCTATCAGTGCGGGCAGAAGAATATTAATAGAATAACCATGACCATGGGGAGGGCGTATTTATGGAATACAGTATGGAAGAAGTATTAAAGTATATTGAGGAAGAGGATGTAAAGTTTATCCGTCTTGCTTTCAGGGATGCATACGGCGTACAAAAGAATATATCTGTTATGCCCGGAGAAGTGAAAAAGGCTTTTGAGGATGGTATACAGATCGGTACGAGGGCAATTGCAGGTTTTGCAGACAGCAAATACTCGTCTCTTTATCTTAAGCCGGATCCGGATACCATGGCTATACTGCCCTGGAGGCCTGACAGCGGAAGGGTACTCAGGATGTTCTGTGATGTATATACACCGGATGGAGAGCTTTATGAGGCTGATACCAGATACATTCTGAAAAAAGCAATTCAGGAAGCGGAGAATGCGGGAGTTGAATTCCGCTTCGGCAATGAGACGGAGTTTTATCTTTTTGCCAATGATGATGAAGGAAATTCAACGAAGAATCCTTATGATCATGCAGGATATATGGATATCGCACCTTTGGATAAATGTGAGAATATCCGCCGGGAGATAACCCTTACCATAGAAAAGATGGGGCTTCGCCCTGAAAGATCCCATCATGAAAAAGGACCCGGACAGAATGAGATAGATTTTCACTATGCAAGGCCACTTAAGGCTGCCGACCAGATGACAACATTTAAGATGGCAGTCAGCACCATAGCGAACAGATATGGTCTGACAGCGGATTTTTCACCGCTTCCCCTTGCGGATATGCCGGGAAACGGTTACCACATAAATATGTATGCAGTAGATAGTGAGGGGAATGATGTCATAAAATATGCCGCTGCGGGCATAATAGAAAAGATAAGGGATCTGACGATTTTCCTTAATCCTACGGATTCCTCTTATTCGCGTCTGGGCAATAATACGGCACCTGACCGTATAAACTGGTCCGGCCTGGGGCAGTCGGAGCTTATGTATATAGAAAGCTATAAGGGAAAGACCAGGGCTGAGCTGAGAAGCCCGGATGCAGGGAGTAATCCATACCTGGTATATGCGCTTCTGATATATGCAGGACTTTCCGGTATAGAACGAAAGCTTGCACTGCCGGCAGAAATGAATGAAGATGATGCATTCCTGCCCGGCTCCAAAAAGGAAGCAGCAAAACTCGCAAAGGAAAGTGCGTTTGTAAAACAGTACGTCCCTGCGGAGATAATAAAGGAATATACTGAGTAACTTTGTGCTTAGGAGGTAACCCATGCCGAAACATGATGATACAGTTCATTCGGCTTTGATAGTCTCGGCATCGGAGCAGTTTGAGACGCTGATAAAAAGGTCGCTTATGGATGTCATTACTGTTGAGTCCAGAAAAAGCGGGGCGATGGCGAGGCGTTATGTTCTGGAAAGGTATTACGATCTCGTGATCATCAATGCACCTTTGCCTGATGAAAGCGGGGAGGAGCTTGCGCTTGACATTGTGGAACAGTGCGATGCCTCCGTGCTCATGGTGGTCCCACAGGATATATTCGAGGATGTGCTGGACCGTGTGACTGAGCAGGGGATAATGGTGATGCCAAAGCCTTCACCGAAGGGCAGGATAGACAAAAGTGTCCGTTTTCTGGTGGCCACCCAGAATAAGCTGCATAAGCTGGAAGCAAAAGTAGCTAAGGCTGAGGAAAAGCTGGAAGAGATGCGGGTGGTCAATAAGGCTAAGCTGGTTCTTATAAATAAAAAGAAAATGTCTGAGGACGAAGCCCATCGCTATATCGGTAAGCTGGCGATGGATAACGGAATATCAAGAGGCAGGGCTGCGGAAAGGATATTGGATGACCTGTAATAAGGCTGCATGGTTTATGCAGCCTTATTTTTTTGATTTTCGAGGAAAATCTGATCGCTTTTTTTTACACAAATGATCGGAGTGTGTTGTTTTGACGTTTCAAAACAAAAAATTAGCACTCACCACTTGACTTGGCTAACAATTAGTGAGAAGATAATCCCTGGAAGAAAATACAGATTATCCTCGGATGCGCTGAAACCGATAGCTGATATGATCTAAACTCTCGTATCCGGGGATCTGCATAAACAAATTGTCTTTGATGTGACGCTAAAAGCGGCAGAAAGGGGGAATTATGAATATACAGAAATTTACACAGAATTCAGTATTGGCAGTACAGAATACTGAGAAGATCGCATATGAATACGGCAATCAGGAGATAGAGGAGGAGCACCTGCTTTATTCTCTTTTGAAGCTGGATGACAGTCTGATCCTGAAGCTTGTAGAGAAGATGGACATTAATACCGAACACTTTATCGGCAGGGTGGAGGATGCCCTTGAAAAGTGTGTAAAGGTCCAGGGTGGAGACCTGCGTTTCGGCAGATATCTGAATGAAGTGCTGAATAATGCTGAGGATGAGGCCAAGGCCATGGGGGATGACTACGTCTCCGTTGAGCATCTTTTCCTGGCTATGATAAAAAAGCCTGATAAGGCAGTGAAAGCCATTTTTACGGAATACGGCATAACCCGTGACAGGTTCTTAGGTGTGCTGGCACAGGTGCGGGGAAATCAGCGTGTTACATCGGACAATCCCGAAGCTACTTATGATACCCTGGAAAAATACGGGCAGGATCTGGTAGAAAAAGCCAAGAATCAGAAGCTTGATCCTGTTATCGGAAGGGATGCTGAGATAAGAAATGTCATAAGGATCCTGTCCAGAAAGACCAAGAACAATCCCGTGCTCATAGGTGAGCCTGGTGTGGGCAAGACGGCTGTAGTCGAAGGCCTTGCGCAGCGTATTGTTATGGGGGATGTTCCCGGCGGACTGAAGGACAAGAAGATATTCTCACTGGATATGGGCTCCATGGTGGCCGGCGCAAAATACCGGGGTGAATTCGAGGAAAGGCTTAAGGCTGTACTGGAGGAAGTAAAGAAATCCGAGGGACAGATCATCCTCTTCATAGATGAGCTTCATACAATAGTGGGTGCCGGCAAGACGGAAGGCTCCATGGATGCGGGAAATATGCTTAAGCCCATGCTTGCAAGGGGCGAGCTTCACTGCATAGGTGCCACTACCCTGGATGAATACCGCAAGTATATTGAAAAGGATCCGGCACTTGAGAGACGTTTCCAGCCTGTGCTGGTAAATGAGCCGACAGTGGAGGATACGGTATCTATATTAAGGGGCTTAAAGGATCGTTATGAGGTTTATCACGGCGTAAAGATACTGGATAATGCACTGGTGGCTGCGGCTACCCTTTCGGACAGATATATAACCGACAGGTTTCTTCCGGACAAGGCTATAGACCTGGTGGATGAAGCCTGCGCAATGATAAAGACTGAGCTGGATACCCTGCCCACAGAGCTGGATGAAAAGCAGCGCCGGATACTCCAGATGGAGATTGAAGCAGCGGCTCTTAAAAAGGAAGATGATAACTTAAGCAGGGAAAGACTTGATGACCTCCTTAAGGAACTGGCTGAGGAAAAGGAAATCTTCGCTAATGAGAAGGCTCAGTGGGAAAATGAAAAGAGTGCTGTGGACAGGCTCTCGGTTATCAGGGAGAATATCGAATCCGTAAACAATGAGATACAGATCGCACAGAGGGAAGGAAATCTGGAAAAAGCGGCAGAGCTTACATACGGCAAGCTGCCGGAGCTTAAGAAACAGCTGGAGATAGAGGAAGAGCAGGCAGGGAAACGTGAGACCAGACTGGTACATGAAAATGTTTCCGAGGATGAGATCGGTCGTATCGTGTCGAGATGGACAGGAATCCCTGTCAGCCGGCTGAATGAGTCCGAAAGAAACAAGACACTCCATCTGGATGAACAGCTTCATAAGAGAGTAGTGGGCCAGGATGAGGCGGTCATGAAGGTCAGTGAGGCCATAATGCGTTCAAAGGCAGGAATAAAGGATCCCGGTAAGCCTATAGGCTCTTTCCTGTTCCTTGGTCCTACAGGCGTAGGCAAGACAGAGCTTGCCAAAACCCTTGCGGATGCACTTTTTGATGATGAGAAAAATATGGTCCGTATAGATATGAGCGAATATATGGAGAAGCACTCCGTATCCAGGCTTGTAGGAGCGCCTCCCGGATATGTGGGCTATGATGAAGGCGGGCAGCTTACAGAGGCGGTAAGGAGAAAGCCTTATTCCGTAGTGCTTTTTGATGAGATTGAAAAGGCTCATCCTGATGTATTCAATATACTGCTGCAGGTACTGGATGACGGCAGGATAACGGATTCCCAGGGACGTGTGGTAGATTTTAAGAATACTATCATCATAATGACATCTAATATAGGTGCTTCATTCCTGTTAGATGGCATCAAAGAGGATGGTACGATTTCTGAGGATGCTGAGGAGGCTGTATCGGGACTTTTGAAGAACCATTTCAGACCGGAGTTTTTAAACAGGCTGGATGAGATCATAATGTTCAAGCCTCTTACAAAGGACAACATAAGCGGAATAGTGGATCTCATAATGAAGTCATTGAATGAAAGGCTGGCAGACAGGGAGCTTTCCGTGGAACTTTCTCCGGAGGCAGAGGCATTTATCGTAGAGGACGGTTTTGATCCGGCATACGGTGCAAGGCCGCTTAAACGGTATATCCAGAAGACTGTAGAGACGCTTACCGCAAAGCTTATCCTGTCGGGAAATGTTTCCACCGGAGATACCATAGTCATAACACTGAATGACGGAGAACTGGAGGCAGAAAAAAAATAATAAAATTTTCATATTCAGTGCAATAAAAAACATACCGGATGTATTATCCCTATAGAAAGCGGAAAACAGCCGCCGGTACAGCCCGGATCACATGAATACACGGGCATACAAAAGCGGTTATTTGTAAAAGGGAGGTAATGGCTTATGAAGATCCTGGTTGCTTGTGTATTGTGGACAGTGCTGGTTCTGATCATGTCATCTCAGGGAAGCCTGTTTGAAAAGAAAGACAAAATGGTGCATAATACAAAGGGTAAGGACAAGGAAGGCAATGTGATACCATTTACCCTCCTGGGAACGGACTTGAATGAGATGGATGATATGAGGAAACCGGTATGAGGATTGACAGATTTCTGTCTGATATGGGATACGGAACACGCTCGGAGATAAAGAAGATGATAAGATCCGGGCGTGTTTATTTTTGTGATAAGGTCTGCAAAGATCCGGGAATGAAGGTGGCGGAGACTGATGTACTCAGGGTGGTGCCCGCAGAAAGCCTGAAAGGCTGCGGTGATGCAAAAATGTTTTCCGGAGATGGCAGCGTTAATATAGATATGGCGGTGGAGAATCGGAATGGTTTTGTGGTAAAATATGAGCCGTATCAGTACATTTTGCTAAATAAGCCGGCGGGAGTAGTGAGTGCGGTTACCGATCCTGTCCATCAGACTGTCGTGGATATATGTAAAGGCTATGGCATTAGGGACGATATTTTTCCCATAGGACGGCTGGATCTTGATACGGAAGGACTGCTGATACTGTCGAATGACGGAAAGCTGTCCCATGACCTGCTGACACCCGGAAAACATGTGGAAAAAGAGTATGAAGCCGTACTGGAACATCCGGCAGAGGAAAGTGCGGCAGAGATTTTTGCAGGAGGCATGGAGGTGCCTGCATCGGAAAAGGGAAATGATGGCTTTTCGGCGCTGCCTGCAAAGCTTGAGATATGCAGTGAAGACAGGAAGACCGTGAGGCTTACAATAAATGAGGGCAAATACCATCAGGTTAAGCGGATGTTTGCGGCAATCGGGAATCAGGTGGTTCATCTGAAGCGTATCAGGATGGGGAATCTGGTCCTGCCTGACAATCTGCAGCCGGGGGAATATATGAAGATTGAAAAGGACAGGCTGTTTGAGATGCTGTGATACAGCATAATGGGTTTGTGTAAATTTATAAATTTGCAGATAAGAGGATATGAAAAAATGAAGGAAAGACAGTATGCTTCACCGACGGAGCGTTTTCTTAAATATGTATCTGTCGACACACAGTCAGATCCGCACGCAGAGGTCTATCCCAGCACCGAGGGACAGCGGGAGCTGCTTTCCCTTCTGCGGGATGAGCTTATCAAGATGGGAGTTCCTGATGTGAGACAGGATGAAAAATATGCCTGTGTTTATGCGGTGATCCCGTCGAATATGCCTGAAAAGACCGTGACATCAATAGGCTTTATCGCGCATACGGATACTTCCGATGCCATAAGCGGGAAAAATGTCAGGGCGCGCGTAATAGAGAATTTTGACGGTGATGACATAGTATTAAATAAAGAAAAGAATATCGTAACCAGAATGTCTGAATTTCCCGAGATGAAGAGGTTAAAGGGAAAGAATATTATCGTTACGGATGGAACAACGCTGTTAGGGGCTGATGACAAGTCTGGTGTGACAGCGATAATGGAGATGGCAGAATATTTCTGTATTCATTCCGAAGAAAAGCATGGGAACATCTGCATTGCATTTACTGCTGATGAGGAAACCGGGCGGGGAACCGATCATTTTGACATACAGGGTTTTGGGGCTCATTTTGCCTATACTGTGGATGGAGATATGCTGGGGGACCTTGCAGGAGAAAATTTCAATGCGGCCGGTGCCGTAGTTACGGTAAATGGCTGCAGCGTACATCCCGGCGATGCATACGGAAAGATGAAGAATGCATCAGGAATACTGCAGGAATTTGACAGGCTTCTGCCGCAGAAGGAAAGACCTGAATATACAAGGGGCAGGGAGGGATTTTACCATCTTTGTGAGATCAGGGGAAGTGTGGAAGAGGCGGTGGCTGAGTATATCATCAGGGATCATGATGACGATACTTTTGAAGAACGGAAGAGAGTTTTCCAGGCGGCAGCAGATGAGATTAATAAAAAATACGGTGAAGGAACACTTATCGTAAATATGGAAGATTCATACTATAATATGAAGCGGCGCCTGGATCCGCACCCGGAAGTTATGGATAATGCGCGGAAAGCTATGGAAAAGCTTGGAATAGAAGCAATAGAAAAGCCGATAAGGGGCGGTACGGATGGTGCAAGGCTTTCGTTCTTAGGATTGCCATGCCCGAATCTTGGAACCGGCGGCGGAAATTTTCACGGAAGGCATGAGTTTCTCTGTATAGATGAAATGGAACAGACTATTGAACTGTTAAAGCAGATAGTGAGGGAATATGCATCAGAATAAATTAAATATAAAATATATTTTCCTGTGCATGCTGGTAATATGCACTGTTTTTGTGACTGCCTGCGGTAAGGACAGCAGGATAATACTTACGACGGGATTTGATGATGACGAGATATTCAGACTGGAGGGCGTGTCCTGCTACAAGCCTGAGGTGATGGTATATCTGACCACCATGCAGAACCAGTACGAGTCGGCCTTCGGTGAGCAGATATGGAAGACAGAGACCGGCGGGATCACTCTGGAAGACAGTGTAAAGCAGACTGTCCTTGCAAGACTTGCCAAGATAAAGATGATGAACCTTATGGCGGCAAGCTATAAGCTTGAGCTTACGAAAGAGCAGGAGCAAAGGGCTGTTCTGGCGGCCGCAAACTATTATTCATCACTTTCCGATGAGGAGAAATCAGCACTCGGTAATATAAAGGAAAATGATATCTGCACCATGTATAAGGAATATGCGCTTGCGGACAGCCTTTATGATTATCTGACTTCCGATGTAAACGTGGAGATAAGTGATGATGAAGCCCGGACCATTACCGTTGAGCAGATAAAGGTATCTACCTATGATGAGGCGCAGCAGATACTGCGTGAGCTGAGAGACGGTGCAAGTTTTGATGAACTGGCCATGTCAAGGAGCATGTCGGAGGATCTTATTGTTTCGTTCCACAAGGGTGATGAAGAGGAGGCAAAGGAATCGGCATGCTTTAATCTGGGCGAGAAGGAAGTAAGCCTGGTTGTAGAATGTGCGGATGGTTACTACATATTTAAATGCCTCAATACGCTTGACCGCGAGAAGACTGATAACAGAAAGGCAGAGATACAGGAGCAGCGGAGACAGGAAGCTTTTGATGCGGCGTATAATTCCTTTATGGAGGGCAAGCGCTGTTATCTTAACGAAGATGCTTTCGAAGCAATAGAATTCGTGGGCGGCGGTGAAGTGGATACAATGGACTTTTTTGATGTGTACGAGCAGACTGTGGCATCAGCAAAATAAGCGCTTATATATCCTTGTTTTTGAAAGTGCCACAGTATATAATAGTGGCGTTGCGTTATTTTAACCTATGGATTATGGCAAATCAGACCGTATGAGTTAAGAGAAGCTGTTCGGCAGGCTGCCCCGGAGAGGGAAAAATGGATAAGCCGGATATGCGCAGCAGAAAGGAAAATAATGGATCAGAATCAAAATTTTAGTCAGAATTATAATCCTAATCCTGCTTGCAATCAGGGGGACAATCCCTATATGGCTAATGATGTTTCGAAAAAGGGTGGGCCTTCCGGATTAAGCATAGCAGCTATTATTTTGGCATTTGTTTTTTCTCCTGCAGGCTTGATACTGGGCTTTGTGGATCTGTTTAAAAAGGACGGAAGGACAAAAGGCCTGTCAATAGCAGCTATCATTGCTTCGATAGTAGCAGGTTTCGCAGGTCTGATCGTATGTGCGGTACTTCTGGCAGTCATTTACCCGCAGGCTGTAAGGTATGAGCAGAAGTCTTGTATTTCAGCCGATACCCAGCTATGTAACAGCGTAAGGAATGCGATCATTACATCAATGATGGATCCTGCTGTTGTAACCGGCAGTAATCCGGGACTGCCTTCAGACTATGACTGGGTATATGTAGAGGATATAGATCCCGACACGGATTTCGGAAGGACATTTGAGGAATATATAGGATCGGACGTTGATGAGATAGAAGATCAGATAAAGTCCTCGTACAGAGGGAAAGACGCAAGCGGACTTCAGTTTCGGATAACAAACGGTAACGATGTCGAAGTAAGGATAGAGAATTCCGACAACGGAAACGGTGAAGAGATATCGGTGGGTGTATATTATTAAATGGTATTATTGATTGCAGAGAATGCAGCGTAATAAAGAAAAAAATCAGGAGGAAAACAAATGTATTCAATGGAAGAGTTAAAAGCAGTGGATCCCGAGATCGCAGCTGCCATCGAGAAGGAATTTGACAGACAGAACGACCATATCGAACTCATTGCTTCGGAAAACTGGGTTAGCCATGCTGTAATGGCTGCAATGGGCAGTGTTATGACAAACAAGTATGCGGAGGGCTATCCCGGAAAGCGTTACTACGGCGGATGTGAGAACATGGACGTTGTAGAGACTCTTGCCATTGAACGTGCAAAGGAAGTATTCGGCTGCACATATGCAAATGTTCAGCCTCATTCAGGCGCTCAGGCTAATCTTGCAGTACAGTTTGCAATATGCCAGCCCGGCGATACCATCATGGGTATGAACCTTGATCACGGCGGACATCTTACACACGGAAGCCCGGTAAATATTTCCGGTACTTATTTCAATATTGTTCCTTACGGTGTAAATGATGAAGGTTTCATAGACTATGATAAGCTTCGCGAGATCGCTATCGAGTCAAAGCCTAAGATGATCATTGCAGGTGCATCCGCATATGCAAGAACCATTGATTTCAAGAAATTCCGTGAAGTTGCTGATGAGGTAGGCGCAGTGCTTATGGTAGATATGGCGCATATCGCAGGTCTGGTTGCTACAGGTCTTCATCCCAGCCCTATCCCTTATGCTGACGTGGTTACAACCACTACGCACAAGACTCTTCGCGGACCCAGAGGAGGACTTATCCTTTCAAGCGAGGAGAATGCAAAGAAATTCAAATTCAATAAGTCAGTATTCCCCGGAATCCAGGGTGGTCCTCTTATGCATGTTATTGCTGCAAAGGCTGTATGCTTCAAGGAAGCTCTTTCACCTGAATTCAAGGTATACTGCCAGGGCATAGTTGACAATGCACAGGCACTTTCCAAAGGACTTATGAACAGAGGCGTGAAGATCGTATCCGGTGGTACAGATAATCATCTTATGCTGGTTGACCTTACTCCCCAGAATCTTACGGGTAAAGAGGTTGAGGCATGGATGGATGAAGCTCATCTTACCGCAAATAAGAACACGATCCCCAATGATCCTCAGAAGCCCAATGTTACAAGCGGTATCCGTCTGGGCACACCTTCGGTTACCAGCCGTGGTATGAATACTGAAGATATGGATAAGATCGCAGAGGCTATTGCTGAGATAGTAAATAAGAAGGAAGAGGGTATCCCTGCAGCAAGAGCTATCGTGGCTGAGCTTACTGCAAAGTATCCGCTTAAATAATGAATAAGAAATCTCTTAGTAAAATATGAATGGAAAAAGAGTTACCCGGACCGGTAGCTCTTTTTTTATTTCTTGTTCAAGACTATCAGACTCGGCAGTCTGAAAGAATTTGTCATAGACGGAGCTAGGCAATGCAGGTGCTTTTTTAGTGAAATTATTGACGTTTTTCTTAATTTATGTTAACTTATGCGGTGGAATTGCTATGATAAATTAAGAGAAGTTTTCATGAAAAAAAGTCCCGAAATGAAAAATAACAAAAAGAACAGAAAAAAACGTGGTAACAGAGGCGGAGAAAGCATAGGAAGAAAGATTGGCAGATTTTTCGGACGTCTGACTATCTGGCTTCTGACAACACTTGTTATTTGCCTTGCGGGGGCATATGTTTTTTTCTATTACATAAACAAAGGACCGTCAGAGCATTTAAGGGATCTCTTTGTTACTTCTGTTATGGAATCCAGTGCAGGCGGAATTCTTGCAAGCCTTTATCTTTCGGAGGACGAGATTGCACTTATCCAGCAGAAAAATACCACTACCAGTTTTACTGAAATAACCGATACGACACTTGTTGATGCTATGGCGATGGAGCGGGCAAGAACTGCCTCTGAAAATTCATCGGATGCGGATTTCAATGCAGATAACGATCCGGATGGTGACGGCATAGAATTACATGAGATAAGCGGTCCGATGTACCGCGGCATGATGATGATAGTATATGATCCGTCCAGGGTGAAGGTTGCGACCATAGACAACTATACCCACAGCCATGCCGGAAAGACATTAGAGGATCTTATCGCTGATTACGGTGCAGTCGGCGGAATAAACGGTGGAAAGTATGAGGATACTGCAGGAATGGGTATCGGAGGATGGCCGGAAGGAATAGTTATTTCCGATGGAGAACTCCGCTTTGGTGACCGAGGAGGTTACTATGGAGTTTATGGCTTTACGAATGATAATGTACTGGTGTGCGGAAATATGTCAGGACAGGCGGCACTTGATATGGGGGTACGTGATGCCGTTACCTTTGGTCCGGCGCTTATAGTAAATGGTGTGTCGGCGTCCTACAGCGGCGTGGGCAGCGGACTTAATCCCCGTACTGCCATTGGACAGCGGGCTGACGGTGCTGTTCTGCTTTTGGTCATTGAAGGCAGGAAAACATCATCAATGGGAGCTACCATGGGCGATCTTATAGAGATTATGGAAGAATATGGCGCAGTAAATGCTGCTAATCTGGACGGCGGTATGTCATCTGCAATGTGGTATATGGGAGAAAATGTGGTATCAAACAGTTCCATCAGGGGCGACCGTACTATGCCCACCGCATTTGTGGTAATGCCGAAGGAGGACTGAAATGGCAAGGAGACGCCTTCCTGATTCAAAAATAAAAAGAGCTGACAGATACACTGAGGTTTCCGATGATACCCTGCAGTTTATCAACATTGTGGATTTTGATCCTGAGGATGATGACGATGATATTGATGCAGAGGACTACGGTCATCATTCCCGCTATGGCAGCAGGAACGGACGAGGAGCGTCAGAGGATGAATACGACTACGAAGATGACGACTCTGATGAAGAATACGAAGAAGAAGATGACATCGATGAAGGCTACGAAGAAGAAGATGATGATGACATTGATGAAGGCTACAATGACGAAGAAGATGACAGCGATGAAGGCTACGATGAAGAAGAAGATGATGACATTGATGAAGGCTGCGATGACGAAGAAGACGATGATACCGCTGAAGACTACGATGACGAAGAAGATGATGGCAACGATGAAAACTATGATGATAAGACTGATATCGATGATGCTTATGACGAAGATAATGAAGCCGGCAGTTATATAGATGATCCTGATGACGGATATGACGGACAGTTAGTACATGTGCGGCGCCGCCCGGCAGATTCTGTAAAGAAAGGAAAATCCCGTAACCCCAAAGATCAGGGTAATGCAAAGGCTGAAGGGAAGGCCGGAAAAAAGACAGAAAAGAAGGTCACAAAACCTGAACGGACAAAAGCAGCACCCAAAAAAGATATAAAAAAAGAGTCTTCAAAGGCGGGGAAAAGAGAAAAGAATATAGAACAGGATGAATTAAGCCGAAAGAGAAAAAAAAGCTGGCTTATTTTCTTTGCCCTGCTTTTTATCTGGTCTGCGATACTTGTAGGGGTAATAGTATACGGCCTTAACTATTTCTATAACTTCACGATCGACTATGAGAGAGCATATCAGGAAAGCCGGCCTGTGTTGTCCATGGGGGATATACTGGCACATTTTGAAAATGCCGACATAGATTATATCTACGAGAATATGGCTGAGAAGCCTCAGGTCAATGAATTTGAGACGGAAGCTGATCTCAAGGAGTATATGGGCTCGTTGTTAGAGGGCAAGACAATTAGCTTTAATGAGGCGTCCGGTTACAGTGAAGATACTCCTAACTATACTATAACTGCTGACGGTTATGCTGTTGCCGATCTTAAGCTGCGCAAGTCTTCAACAGAGGAAAGGGAGTACCATTTTCCGGTCTGGGAAATGACGGAACTTAATTTTTATACTGCACCCTCGGAAAGTTTTTCGGTTGAAGCCCCGGAAAACTATACCATACTCGTAAACGGTATTCCGCTTTCTTCGGATTATTGTGTTCAGAGCGGCATCGAATCCGAGGAAAACAAATATGTGGATCCCTACGGCCGTATCCCTGATCTTGCGGATTATTATGGGGAGGGATTCTATAAGCAGCCGGTTGTGACAGCACAGGACGCAAGCGGTGCGGAAGTAGCAGCTGTATATGATGAGGCTGAAGGCCGATATGAAGTGGGATTTTCTTCTGATTCTCCGGAAAGGGAGGCGCTGGAAGAACGGGCGATAAATCTTGCTATAACTTTTGCCAATTTTATTTCCGGTGATACTTCGATTGATAATCTTTCGCCATATTTCCCTTCGGGCAGCGAAGCACTGGCAATGATCAAACGTAATTCTTCAAATGAATTCTTCGCCTCCCACAGCAATGTCACAATTCAGAATGAGGAAATAAGGGATTTTGTATGCTACAGTGAAGATGTATGCTATGTAGAAGCCTATATAGAACAGTCCATGCATGTATACGGTGCGGCGCAGAATCCGGTCATACTTCCCACTGACGGTCATTTCTATTTTGTCAAGATGGACGGAGTATGGAAAGTGGCAGGAATAAGGTATTAGACAGTAAATCCATAAAGCTTTATATAGATATATATTTATGTTTGCCTCTGAGTGCAGATGATGACTCAGGGGCTTTTTGTTGAAAGTTATAGTGGTTTTGTGGTAAAATATTTTCTGTTCTTTTATGCACTCCGATAGTGTGAGTGAGGGGAAAAGGAATCATAAGCTGAACAAAAGGAGGAAAAACATGAAAAAAGGTATGAAAATGCTGTCACTGGCACTTGTGGCCGGATTGTCAGCAAGCATCCTGTCTGGCTGCAGTCTGTTCATGAACACACAGAAAGTAGTTGACAAGATGTTCGAGGCGCAGCCTGAGTCTGCAACTAATGAGATGGAGTTTGATGTCGGCATTTCTTATGCGAGCCAGGGGATGAGTATGGATTTTGCTGTTTCAGGTGACGCAGAAGCAGAGGTGGTAAAGGACGGGGATGATACAATGTCCCATTCGATCGTAAATGCCAAGCTTACTATTCCTGAGATGCTGACAAGCATGATAGGTGAAAACATCCCTAAGTACTCAACAGAGATTTACACAACCGGTGATGATACAGAGCAGACTGTATATATTTATGACTCCGAGGACAAGGAGTGGAGGGTGAACACTGCTGAGGTCGGTAAGGGAATCGATGAAGAAAAGGTCGAGGAACTGCAGGAAGCCCTTAAGCAGGTCCTTTATAAGGCTGAACTTCAGAAGAAGAGCGAGAAGGTAGGTAGTGAGGACTGCTATGTTCTTAAGCTCAATACTACCGGTGAAGATTTTGAGGATGTTCTTGATGTCCTTCTTACCGTAGAGAATGAAGACGGTGAAAGCTTAAGGGATATGATCGAGGACTCTGGTGATGTCACAGTCAAGGATATCAAATCAATGATGCAGTATGTTCAGGTTGATGCAACTATATATGCTTCAAAGAAAAAAGGATACTGCGTATCTTGTGAGGTGGACTTAAGCGAGACAGATCTTGCTGCTATGGTTAAGAAAGGTATGGATATAGCCGGTGTAAGCGAGGATGATTTTGGCGGTATGTTCTCACCTGACGGGCTGTCATTTTCATCTTTCTATTTTAAGAATACAGCTTCCAATATAAATGAAACCGAAGTTGATATTCCTGATGATGTTAAGGACGAGGCAGTAGAGGCCGGCTCGATGAGCGGAACGGTTGTGCCTGATGACGGCTTTTCTGATGATGGCCGTGGTGCCGGAGATGTCGATGTTGATCCGGATGCCGGTCTTGACAGCGGAAGTACGGGAACAGCTGTTGCTGACTCCGACCTTGATATCAATGCAGACGGAAGCGTAAACTTTGAGTATGAGGGCGGTGTGATCACTCTTTATCCTTATGCAGATTATGAATTGGATATGACTTATTCCGACAGTTATTCTCTTTATTATGAGAATGACAGCTGGTCAAGCTATTATGTAAGCAAATATGCGCCCTATGACTTCCAGCAGTATACGGAGGATGAGAACTACATCCCTGACGGATTTACTTCTTATTCCGTTGATTATGACCTTTATAGTGACAGTGTAATGATCAATGGAACAAATGTATTAGTAGCTATCGAGGAAAAAGAGGAAAATGACGGCTGGCAGTACAAGTATGCATATATCCTTGTTCCTTACGAAAATTCATGGGGTGAGGAGGATGCACTGACCATATCCTTCAGTTCTTCCGATGTAGAAAACTGGACTCTGGATGATGTGAAGAAGGCTGCTTCAGAGATCCTTGCATATTACAATTAATAGCATAGGCAGGTTCGGAAGCGAATAAGCCGGGGTATGTGAAAATAAGATAATCAATAAAACGGAGAGTGGATCGTCACTCTCCGTTTTTTGTATGATGGGCATGCCGTAAGTCTTTGGTGAAAGCCCGCAAGGGCTTTGGCTGGAAACTTCGGCAAAAATGAAATGTCGGCCGGCGATTTCCTAAAAGGTTATACGCTCGTTGTGTAGGTAGAAGCAGCACCACTCTTAAGCAAAGCCGAGTTCGTATAGGAATTGGCAGAAGTATCGCCGGTAAGTGCAAGCGAGTAAATCTGCTCGGCTTTGTATTCAGCCTTGGATGCCCAGGAAGAGCTGCCCTTGAAAACATCGTTAAGGGTGCTCTCATTTGCCTTAAGGAACTTATCCTTATCAAAGCTGAGCTCTCCGTCGAAACCGATCTTTATTCCTGCCTTTTCAAGCATATTTCCGGATTCCTCGGTGAGGTTCTTAAGCCATTCTGTCTTTTGTGCAACGTTGCTGTAGAGGGAATCGGTTCCTTTTTTGATGAGGCTGTTGTAGCTCTTTACGAAATCCTCTACCTTTGCTGCTGATTCTTCTCTGTCGTCTTCTGCAAAAGAAAGGGAATTCAGTTTGTTGAATGAAGTAACAACGTTTCCGGCTGCGTTTGCTGTGTCTTTGATCTTTTTCTCGGCAGCTGCAATATCTTCTTCGGAAGCCTGGGGCTTCGAATTGTAATATTTCTTCATCACTTTGTAGTAGCTGCCATTCTTTAATGCACTGTAATTGGTCAGATCGAACCCGACACTCTGATTTGCATTCGATGACGATGAATTCAGCGAAGAAAACAGATCTGTGGATTTATTATTATTCGAGCCGCCCAGTGATGAAAACAGTGTAGAAATGTTTGATGTACCCGATACATTCATGATCATCACTCCTTTGATAAAAATGAAAGGCATCCATGCCACCTATTGATACAATTTAATCTTAACACAGTCAGAGGTGTTCGGCAAGCACTTATTCCTTAATGCTGCCTATGTTTATATTGGCCATTATGCCGGATGAAAACAGTATGTAAACGACTAGTGAGGGCACCGTTGCCAGCAGCAGTATGCAGTATATGACCGGATCGGATCCGGTGCCGTAGCCTCCGGTAAGAGTTTTTAAGAACAGTGCTATGGTCTTCTTTTTTATATCCAGTAGTACCAGACTCTGATACAGGGTGTTGTTCCAGCTCATGGAAAAGTTAAATATGAGCTGGAGCAGTAGAGCGGGCTTAAGGATGGGCAGGATGATCCTGTTAAAGATCAGGAACTCAGGACAGCCGTCTATCCTTGCAGCCTCGATTATTTCGTGGAGTCTTAAGGAGTGCAGGTACATCCTGAGGAAATAAACGCAGGATGGAATGGCCAGACCGACGAGGATGACCGGAATGATATTGTCGTACATGTGGAGCGCAAGTACTACCTTGAAAAATCCCACACTTCCGGCAATGGGCGGTATCATCAGGGAACAGATGACGCTTACCCAGAGTGCTTTCTTTCCTTTAAAGGAGTAGTGCTCGAAACCGTATGCGCACAGGGCTCCTATGTATGTGCCCAACAGAGCGCTGGAACCCGATATGATGCATGACCTTGCCATAATGGAGTAAAAGTCTTCTCCCATGCTCTTCATGTAGGATTTCACTTCGTTAAAGTTGGTGGCAAAGCTCCCCCCGGGCAGGAGGGAAAGCCCCTGAATGATTTCGTGGCTGGTCTTTGTGGAATTGATCACCATTACAAATATGGGGAAAATCGTGATGATGCTTATTATGATGCAGACTGTGGTCCTGAATATCACAAGGAATACCTTACCTTTATGTCTTTTGGCATATTTCAGGCAGAGCGTAAGCTTTCTGGAAAATGACATTGTATTTTCCTTTTTTTGGCGGATGTATTCTTCAAAAGCTTTTTTATGTCTTCTGATATCGGGAACAGGTTTTTTGTAGATAAGGCAAAGGATGACTGTGTTTATGTAATGTAATAACGAAGCCGAAACAAGGGAAGTCACGATCACGCAGGTGTAAAATATGCCGGTTCCTTTGAAAGAAGAAAAAATGTACAGGTAAAGATTGTGTATGAGGTAGAGCTCGAGGGATATGCTTCCAAGCAGTTCCAGGCACTTGTTTCCTATCTTTAGTTTCAATCCGATGAAAAGCAGAAGCATCACGAAAAAAAGTACCATAGGGCATTGGACGGAAAGGCATCTTATCTTGTCATCGTAGCCCGGATCAAGGGCTGTCTCGCTCCAATAGCTGTATTTTTCAAGCATATAGGCAGTTGCCTTATAAAATATTATAAACATGACCAGCGTGACGGGCATAAGAAGTATGTAATAGTGCTTCATTATGTCTGTGATCTTTTCCCGGTGCATGGAAAACCAGATGCCGAAAGGGAAAAGCAGGCTGGTATTGTACCACCATTCCCCCTGAAACCAGGCATCGCCGTGGCCGAGCAACAGGGAACCGGCGACCATAGCGAGGACGCAGACAAAAAGGAGAATGAGGGCCAGATTACGTTTTTTAATAAGTCTGAATGCCAGGAAAAAAAGTAGGTAGAGAATGGAAATCTCAACGATGTACCACATGTGGGGATTTAAAAGCTTCCAGCCGGTCAGCTTTGCAGCAAAATCGGGAAGAGCGGTGATACTGCCGTCTATAATATCCATAGCCAGAAAGATAAGCAGAGCAGTGAATGCGGGGATAAGTACAGCAGGGTATCTTTTCGTAAAGAAGCTTTTCAGATAGTCATCTTTTTTCTTAAAGCTCTCGTAAAGGCCGTATCCGGAAAAAAAGAAGAATACGCCCACAAAACCTACACCGAAGTCCTCAAGGATATAGAGAAGCCCTGCATCATTGCTGCCGGACTGCTGTACCAGATGGTGGAATACTATCAGCACAGCAAAGAAGCCCAGGAGCATCTTTGAAGTGTGCAGTGAAAGAAACTCCTCATTCCAGCCGGTTCCGTCATCACCCACGTAGTAATAGCTTTTTGTATCGCTGTTATAAAGGCGTTCAGATCTTCCGGTATAGGTAAGACCGCATAACAGGGCGTAAATAAAGGGAATGACCAAAAGCCAGGGGGCAAAAGTAATGCTTTTAATACGGGAAAAAAGTGTGGAATCTTCGGATCCGGCATGTAAGGGTGGACCAAAGATATAGTTTTCAAGCTGGGGTTCAAATTTAGAGATCAGAAGGCGGACAGTGTCCTCGTAAACCGGAGGCCTGCTTTCTTCATTGTAGCATCTGATCTCGAGTATCTGACCGTTATGCTCAGTGAAATAGTCGGCTACAACGCCATAATCCTGGTACTGGGTATCTTTCCTGCTGTAGCAGGCCCTGTGTAATGTAAGCTCGCCAAGCGTCAGGTCCTCGTGTTCCGGGGTACTTGTGATCTCATATCCCTCAGATGAGTCGATGATAAGCTTTTCAACTGTTGCGGGATCGGTAATGTCAGGACCGCTCTCGATTATGCGGAATTCCTGGAAATATATGTAGTCATCAGAGATAGCAACGAAATCGACCTCCATCCTTTTAAGTGCGTTAGCTATTTCCTTTCTGGAACTGTCCTGGAAATATCTGAGATAGTTTCTTGTAGTGACTACATTTATGTCGAACTTTTTGATATGTGTTACAGCTCCTGTTTTTTCGAATGAAGTGGAGCCGAATTTTGACTTTTCTTCACCTTTGCTGCCGATTGTGATGTATATTCCCAGTGTGATCAGCACAAGGATAGAGAACATTATACTTTTTTTCCATTTTACCAGCACCCTCATGAATGCAATTAAATCATAATTTAAGCAACTATATCAAGCGTAAAGGGAGAAAATTTATGCATTCCGGTATATACCGAAAAGTTTCATTATGAGATTTTATTAAAATGAGGACTATGGTATAATATTCCCCGTATGAAAGACACTATAAGAAATATTTTGGATGAGCAGTATGATTTTGGCAGGGAGGTGAAACCCCTCTCTTTTTCTTGTGATGTCATAAGCTGTGCCATGTCGGCAGACAGCGAGCAGTTCGGCTCATTCTATATCATGGGTGAGAAAAATACCAGGGGTTTTGTTTACTGCACCGATCTTCGTTTTCAGCTGAGAGTGACAGAATTTACTGGTGGGAGCTGCGAGATTCCCTACAGGCTTTCGTCAAAGGGACTGGAACCTGGAGATGTGCATAAGGGGATGGTTTTTATCATATCAGATCATGGAGAATATGAGCTTCCCTTTGAAATAAACATTCTTAGCGAGATACCCGGCAGCAGCCTGGGGGATATACGCAATCTTTTTCATTTTACGAATCTTGCCATGACCGACTGGAAGACTGCGTGTGACCTGTTTTATTCGGGCAGTTTTGTGAATATTCTTTCCGGAACGGATTCCCAGTATACAACAGCTTACAGGGCACTTTCCGTGTACAGCGGCAATCAGTTCAATATGGAAAAGTTTCTGCAGATTGCTCATAAGAAAGTGCCTCCGGCATACGGTTTTGACTGTAAAGAGATAGATATGGATATATCTGAGGCTGAGGTTCCCGGAGAGATAACTGTGCGGCGCGAGGGCTGGGGGTATTCCAGGTTAGCCATATCCGTTCAGGGTGATTTTTTGGAGAATGACACGGAAATCATCACTTCTTCAGATTTTGAAAAAAACGAGGCTGTGATAGGTTACCATGTGGTCTGCGAAAAGCTTCACGCCGGGCTTAATAAAGGCCGGATAGTGATAGCCAGTGAGAATGAGTCGTATTCCATTCCGGTGTGTGTGCATGCCCTTGAGGCGGTACCGGATCACAGGGACAGGAAACTGTTAATAAGGCTCACTTCAAAATACATAGATTTCAGAGTGGGCAGGATAACTAAGGCTGAGTGGTGCAGGGAGAGTGCTGCGATAATAACTCCCGTGCTCTCCGAAGATACGGACAGGGTAGACCTGCGGCTGGTGCAGGCCCAGATCCTTTTAATGGAAAAGCGTACAGAAGAGGCAGGCAGAATACTTGAAATGCTTTCCGTACGGATAGAAACGGAAGAACAGCCTCCTGAACTAAGGGGATTTTACTGCTATCTCAAGAGTATGTATGCATCGGATCCGATAATGGAAGAGTCGCTTGCGGATGAAGTCTGGGAACTGTACAGGGAAAATGATGACAACTGGAGGCTCGCGTGGCTTTGTCTTTACATGCGCGATGAATATAAAAACAGTGTACGTAAGCGTGACGAGCTGCTCAGGGACCAGTTTGAGAAGGGCTGCCGCAGTCCGCTTATGCTGCTGGAGGCCGTGCATTTATTTATAGCTGATCCCAAGCAGATGGAGAAGCTTGGCAGATATGAACTTACGGTGATGCGTTTTGCGTTAAAGTTCGGCATCACAAGTTCATCGTTAAGGGAACGCTTTGCATTCTTAAGCGATGATGTGCACGCTTTTTCGGAAGACCTTCTGGGGATGCTGATCGAATGCTATGAGATACAGCCGGACAGGGATATCCTTGCATCACTGTGTACCCATCTGATGAGAGGAAACTGTATAGGCAGCCGGTATTTCAGGTGGTATTCGGATGCGGTTGAACAGGAGATAAGAATGGCGAGACTGTACGAGTATTACATGATGTCGATATCCCATACTTACGATGGTCTGCTGCCTAAGATCGTGCTTATGTATTTTGCATACCGTTCAAATCTTGATTCAGCAAGGACTGCACTTCTGTATGCGAATGTGCTGAGACACAAGACAGAGTATACAGAACTTTACGAAAGATATGAGGAGAGCATGTCCGCCTTTGTGGAGGAACAGCTTCTTAACCGCAGTCTGGATGAGAATATGGCATTTCTATACTCGAGCCTTCTGAACCCGTTCGATATGGCGCCGGAGTTCGGCAATGCATATACGGAGCTGCTCTTTACCGAGCGGGTGCGTATTGCTGACAGGCGTGCTGTTAATGTCGTGCTGGTATATGAACATCTTCAGGATGAGTTTATATATCCGCTTTTTAATGGCGAGGCCCTGATTCCCATATATGGAGAGATGGTCAATCTTTTCTGGGAGGACGATGAGGGGAACAGACGCGAGCTTTCGGACCGGGATGAGAGGACCCTTATCATAGAGGATGATCTGAATCCGGATGAACTCTGCAACGCCGATGCACCTGAGCTTGGCGGCGTGCTGTATGTTTCCGAGCTGGGAAATGACAGCATACGCATAAATGAGAATAATGAGGCAATGCTGTCATGGCTTTCTCTGCAGGAGAATGTGACTGAAGAGTATTCAGGACGGCTCATGATAGATCTGGCACAGTATTATTTTGAAAATGATAATATAGCCATGCTGGATGAACTCCTGCTCCGCCTGGAACCGGAACGGATGAGCCGTGCGGATCGTGAGATATGTGTCAGGATAATGGTAGCAAGAGGTCTTTATGATGAGGCATTTTCCTGGATATGCGAATGCGGTTCAGAAGGAATTGACTATAAGATCCTGCTCAGGCTTTGTGACCGCGTGATAGTAAGAAGGGATTATGAATACGATCCGCAGTTGTTATCGCTGTGCAGCAGCATAATGTCGATAGGCAAATACGATGAGGAGTCATTGATCTATCTGTTGAAGTATGCCTGCGGTACTACCAGATACCTGAAGGAAATATGGCGTGCTGCGGATACCTTTGGTGTGGATGTTCAGGGCTTCCTTGCCGGGATGCTTACGCAGATATTGTTCTCGGGAGCGGATGTTAAGGAAAAATACGACATTTATTCGCAGTTCTCCGAGGGCGCGACAGATTCCGCTCTTGAAAGGGCAGTATTGTCTGCTCTGTCCTATGATATGTTTGTAAATGAAGCCGAAGGGAATGAAAAATGCTATGAGAGAATAATGTATTATGCACGGCAGGGCGAGAGGCTGACGCATTTTTCTGTCTTTTCATTTCTGCAATATGCAGCAGGGAAAAAGGCTGCCGGTACCATAACAGTTGGTGAAATGGAAATCGCGCTTTATTTCATAAAGCAGATGTGGGGAGAGGGAATATTCCTTCCGTGTTTTATGAACTTTAAGGAAGAAGAACCGAGGCTTAGGATATTCTCCGGTCAGAGCTTTATTGAATACTGCGGACATCCGGACAGTCATGTGATCCTGCATTATGTTACTTCTGCACCCGGAGTGGAGTCAGATGAATACAAAAAAGAAGAAATGCTCCATGTTTATGGAGGGGTATATATCAAGTCCTTTGTGCTGTTTAAGGGGGAGAAGATAAATTATTATATAACGGAAGAAAATGACCGCAGGGAAAAGCTTACCAAAGCGAGCGTGCTGGAGGCGGAAGAGACGGTAAGAATAGGAACTCCCGACCGTTATTCAATGATAAACAGCGTGGCGGTTATGGCGCAGGATCAGGCTGACGGCATGAATGCAAAGGCTGAGGAATATGAATTACAGGCATATCTGACAGACAAGCTGTTTATGCCGTACGGATATAAGGATAAAGTCTGAAATGAGCAATGGAATCAAAGAGGCCATAGGAAAGCTTTCTGCTGAGAAAACAGTCCTTGGCATAGATCTTACAGATGAATATACACAGATAAGCTATGGAACGCTTTCCGGGGATGTGCAGACATACAGTCTTTCAGATACTGATGAAAGGCTTTCAATCCCGAGTCTCCTGGCAAAAAAGTCCGGAGAAAATATCTGGTATGCCGGAGAAGAAGCCATAGAGCAGGTGTCTATTGGTGAGGCCGTGGCAGTGGACAAGATATTAGCCGGAGCTGTTGCAGGAAAAATAAGGGAAATCGACGGGCTGGAGTACGATCCGGTGGAGCTTTTGGCACTTTTCCTGAAGAAATGTCTATCAAAACTGTCTACGGTAAGTCCTCTTGAAAGAGTGGTATCGGTGACCATTACGGTTGATGATACAAAGGCTTCTACCATCGAAACCCTGACGGAAGCGATAAGTATAATAAGGATCAAGCAGGAGCAGGTATTTTTCTTAAGCCATGCTGAGGCAGGATATCATTTCATTCTTCATCAGAAACCGGAGCTGCAGGCTTCCGATGTGCTTGTATGTGATTTAAGGGTTGATGGACTGCATACCATGTTTTATTCAAAGAATTACAGGACTACGCCGGTAGTGGTGCTTGTGGAAGAAAGGCATTATTCAAATTTTAAGCCGGAATTCTTTGAGGAGGATGAGCAGCAGAAAAAAAAGAACAAGGATGCTGAATTCATGACCATATGCCGTACCATACTTGAAGGACACCGGACATCGGCTGTCTATCTTCTGGGTGACGGGTTTTCAGGGGAATGGTTTCCGGATACATTAAAGTATCTGTGTGTGGGCAGGAGAATATTCTTAGGGAGTAATCTGTTTTCAAAAGGGGCATGTTTAGGTGCAATAGAGAAAAATGCTGCGGTAAAGGCTGAAAAGGGATATGTTTTTCTGGGACCGGAGAGGCTTAAAGCAAATCTGGGAATGAACATAGTAAGGGAAGGCCAGGATGCATATATGGCCCTTCTGGATGCAGGCAGGAATTGGTTC
The DNA here is from genome assembly GCA_002393955.1 of Lachnospiraceae bacterium UBA4364. GTDB lineage: Bacteria > Bacillota > Clostridia > Lachnospirales > Lachnospiraceae > NK4A136. The sequence goes on from DGSK01000002.1 coordinate 132,555, forward strand.
GATTCCGGCAGGGAATGTGACCTTATTCTTGAGGATGCGGGTCCTATAGAGATAATTGTGACACCACTTAATGGAAAGAACGTAAGAAAGATACCAATAGAGCTTAACGGCTTCCCGAAGAGACCCCCCAAGGCTTCAAGGATACATCTGGAGATAAGGATGGTCTCTGAAACAAAAGCAGAGATAAGGATAACCGATCTTGGCTTCGGAGAACTGTATTCGTCCTCCGGTCTGGAATGGAAGAGTGAATTTACGCTGTAAAGGAGAAGGATTTGGGTAAGATATATCAGTGCATAGGCAGGTATGCGGAAACCCCATATACGATAAAGAAAACCTATATTCGCGTTTACTGCGTTGAGGAACTCTGCTTTTATATTTTCCATAATGCGGAAATGATAGATGAATCCTTTGCAGGCAATGAGCTTATTGAATGGCTGGCTGAAGAATGCAGCCTGAAGGATCTTGCTTCAGAACTTCGTCAGGTCATGCGGCAGAGTATCAGACCGGAGGCCTTTGCTGAAAGAATACTCAGCTATTGTCATTATGCGTCTGAGCGTGAGATAAAGGATACCGCAAAGGTTGTACGTTCTGCTCACGACATGGATGGCATCAGCAGGGAGCAGGTGCTGGCAGAATATTTCCTTAAAAGCGGCAGGGTGGCATTGGCATTTAAATGCTTTGAACGCATAATAAACAATCCCGCAAATGAAGGAAACAGGAAGCTTTTAGCACTTGCATACTATGACCTTGGGGTAATATTCTCAAAGCTGTTTTATTATAAAGAGGCTGCTTTGCATTTCAAGAAATCCTATGATATGACCGGGGATAAGGATGCGGAATTTTCTTATCTTGCGGCTAAGAGAATGGAGCTTGGTGAAAAAGAATACCTTAAGTTTATAGGGACGCTGCCTCCTGAGTATACGGAAATAATGAACGTAGAGAAGACGATGCAGGCTCTGGAGGATGAATTTAAGCATAAAAAGAATGTGCGGAGCATCGAGTTGATGAAGGATGAGTTCAGGGGCTTTATGATGGAGTAGGATAGTGAACATTTTCGCTGCTATAAAAAAGAAGTGGGAAAAATGGTACTACGGCGACTTTGAGGAAGCGCCGGAGGATTGGGATGAAGATGCTCCGCGTAAGTCTGAACAATATCTGGGAGATGCGGATTCCAGGACTGTCTATGTACTGGAAGCTTTGGGACAGATGGCCGAGGCTGCGGACAAGGCTGACCAGAGCAGGGCGGAATATGAAGCTGTCACATCATTGCTTATGGATATGGAGCAGATAGAAAAGCTCTCCAATGATGTGAAGGTCCAGATTGCTGACCTGGCCGACCAGATAGCAAAAAGGGAAAAGGCCAGAAGGGAGCTGTTCCTAAAAACAGGCAACATGAAGGAAAAACGTCTGCTCCTGATGGAACGTTACGAGGAAGAAATCCCGGCAGGCATTGGCAAGATAAGGGATGCGGAGAAATACAGAAAGCTTATCTTAAGGGATCTTAAGAAGCTGGAAGCTGAAAGGCATTCATACAGGTATCAGCTCAGGGAAGCGAATATAACCATTGCAAATACAAGGGGGATAGCTCTCATATGCGTGGGAGCAATGCTGGTAAGTATCATTCTTCTGGCCGCGCTGCAGCTGGGATATGAAATGGATGTCATATGGGGATATCTCATGATATGTGCGGCAGGAGCCCTGACACTTACGGTACTATTTGTCAGGTATGCCGATGCCGGCAGGGAAAAGAAACGCCTGGAGAAAACCAGGAACCATATGATAACTCTTCATAATACCGTAAAAATCCGCTATGTAAACAATACTAAGCTTCTCTCATATCTTTATATGAAGTACGATGTGGAATCGGCAGATGAGCTTGAGGAATACTGGAATACATATACTGCTGAGGTGAAGGCAAGGCAGAAAGATCAGGAGCTTAAGCAGGAGCTGGAGTATTATTACAATTCACTGACGGATGTCCTGGGAAAGCACTCGGTTGAGGATCCTGAAATATGGATAAAACAGACCGCTGCACTCGTTGATCCCAGGGAAATGGTGGAAGTCCGCCACGGACTGATAGCAAGGCGGCAGAAATTAAGGGAACAGCTGGAATACAATGAGGATGTGGCAAGGAAAGCCCAGGATAAGATCAAGGATCTTGCAAGGACATATCCCCAGTATTCGGATGAAATAGCAGACATAGTAGACAGATACGAAGGTACATGAACATATAATTCATATATCATTCATCATGGAAGGAACTGTATTTAGAGTTCCCCATAGCAGCCGGGAATACGGCAGAAGGAGGAAAAAATGGCAACAGACAGTTATTCAAGCCCTTTATCGGAAAGGTATGCAAGTAAGGAGATGCAGTATATCTTCTCCCAGGATATGAAGTTCCGTACCTGGAGGCGCCTGTGGATAGCACTGGCAGAAACTGAAAAGGAACTGGGGCTTACTGCGATAACCGATGAGATGATCGAGGAGCTCAAAGCGCATAAGGATGATATCAATTACGATGTGGCAAGACAGCGTGAAAAGGAAGTCAGACATGATGTTATGAGTCATGTGTATGCATACGGAGTACAGTGCCCCAAGGCAAAGGGCATAATCCACCTGGGAGCAACATCATGCTATGTGGGTGACAACACGGATATAATCGTTATGAATGAGGCGTTGAAGCTTGTACGCAGAAAACTTGTGAGTGCAATAGATGAACTGGCATCTTTTGCTGAAAAATATAAGGATATGCCTACGCTCGCATTTACTCATTTCCAGCCGGCACAGCCTACCACGGTTGGTAAGAGGGCAACTCTCTGGCTCAATGAATTCATGATGGATCTTGAGGATCTTGAGTATGTGATGGGGACTCTTAAGCTTTTGGGATCCAAGGGTACCACGGGAACCCAGGCAAGCTTCCTTGAGCTTTTCCACGGGGATCAGGAGACCATAGACAAGATAGATCCAATGATAGCTGAAAAGATGGGATTTAAGGCATGCTACCCCGTGTCAGGTCAGACCTATTCCAGAAAGGTGGATACCAGGGTATGCAATGTTTTGGCCGGTATTGCGGCAAGTGCCCATAAGATGAGTAATGATATCAGGCTTTTGCAGCATCTTAAGGAAGTGGAGGAGCCCTTCGAGAAGAACCAGATAGGGTCTTCTGCAATGGCATATAAGCGCAATCCCATGCGCTCTGAGCGTATTGCTTCTCTTTCCAGATATGTGATGATAGATGCGTTAAATCCTGCAATCACATCAGCTACTCAGTGGTTTGAGCGTACTCTTGATGATTCAGCCAATAAGCGTATATCTGTTGCGGAGGCTTTTCTTGCTACTGACGGCATTCTTGACCTGGTGCTTAATGTTGTTGATGGTCTTGTGGTTAACGACAAGGTTATAACCAAACATCTTCTGAGTGAGCTTCCATTCATGGCTACGGAAAATATTATAATGGACTGTGTAAATGCCGGCGGAGACAGGCAGGTACTCCATGAGGAGATAAGGCAGCTTTCTATGAAGGCAGGAGCACATGTTAAGAAGGAAGGTCTGGAGAACAATCTTCTCGAACTGATAGCTGAGGATGATATGTTCGGACTTACTAAGGAACAGCTGGAGGCACGGATGAATCCTGCGGATTATGTGGGCCGTTCGCCTATCCAGGTGGATAAGTATCTTAAAGAATTTGTAAAGCCTGTGCTGGATGCCCGAAAGGATCTTAAGGTAGAAGGCAGTGAGATCAAGGTGTGACAATTTAGTTTTGTAATCTTGAAACAGTGGTGTCTGTATGGTATATTTTGTGGGTAGTTGTTTCTGGCGTCTGTAAGATACAGCTGCCCAAAAAGTGTAAAGTTTTTAAGGAGTTTTAAGGAGGGAGCAACGATGGTAAAGGCTGTCGTGGGTGCAAACTGGGGTGATGAAGGCAAGGGCAAGATAACTGATATGCTTGCAACCGATGCTGATGTGGTTGTCAGATTTCAGGGAGGTGCCAATGCCGGGCATACTATAAAGAATAAATACGGTAAGTTTGCGTTGCATACATTGCCGAGCGGCGTGTTCAGCGAGAATACGGTAAATGTGATCGGAAACGGCGTGGCACTTAATGTCCCGAAGTTTTTTGAGGAAATTGAAGATATAACGAAAAAGGGCGTGCCCATGCCTAAGATAATGATTTCTGACAGGGCTCAGATAGTAATGCCCTATCATATACTCTTTGACCAGTACGAAGAGGAGAGGCTGGCAGGAGCCGCTTTCGGATCTACCAAGTCAGGAATAGCGCCTTTCTATTCTGATAAGTTCGCAAAAATCGGATTTCAGGTAAATGAGCTTTTTGACGACGAGCTTATAAAGACCAAGTTGGAAAGGGTGCTGGTACAGAAGAATGTACTTCTTGAGCACCTTTATCATAAGCCTTTGCTTTCCGTTGACGAACTTTATAAGACTCTCTGCGAGTACAGGGAAATGGTAAGACCTTATGTGGGCGATACAGCATCATTTTTGGGAGAAGCTCTTAAAAATGGCAAGACGGTTCTTATGGAGGGTCAGCTGGGGACCCTTAAGGATGCAGATCACGGAATCTACCCGATGGTGACTTCGTCAAATACGATTGCTTCCTACAGTGCAGTGAGTGCAGGCATACCGCCCTATGAAATCAAGCAGATCATTACTGTCTGCAAAGCATATTCGTCAGCCGTAGGTGGTGGAGCCTTTGTTTCCGAGATCTTCGGTGATGAGGCTAACGAACTGCGCGACAGAGGTGGAGATGGCGGTGAGTACGGTGCAACTACCGGAAGACCAAGAAGAGTAGGCTGGTTTGATTGTGTGGCTTCAAGATATGGCTGCAGGCTTCAGGGCACTACGGATGTGGCGTTTACGGTTGTGGATGTGCTGGGCTATCTTGATGAGATCCCTGTGTGCGTTGCTTATGAGATAGATGGCAAGGAGACCGGCGAATTCCCGGTTACACATCTTCTGGATAAGGCAAAGCCTGTAATAAAGACGCTTCCAGGCTGGAAGTGTGATATACAGGGAATACGCAAGTATGAGGATCTTCCGGAAAACTGCCGGAAGTATATCGATTTTGTCGAAGAGCAGATCGGATATCCAATTACCATGGTTTCCAACGGTCCTGCAAGAGAGGATATTATCTACAGGGAAAGCAAGCTTAAGTAACGGAATACTGAAAATAATAGTCTGATTCAGGGTAGGTGGGGATTTCCCCACCTACTTTAAACATTGGTGTTTTAATGGGTTTGAGCAACAGTAAAGAGGGAGTATATGAGTATTCTTGAAGGATTAAATGAAAGACAGTATGAGGCGGCCAGTCACCTGGAGGGACCTCAGCTCATAATAGCAGGAGCGGGATCGGGAAAGACCAGGGTTCTTACTCACCGCATCGCTCATATGATAAAGGAGTGCGGGATCGATCCCTTCAATATCATGGCCATAACCTTTACCAACAAAGCTGCCGGAGAAATGCGGGAACGAGTGGACAGGATAGTTGGTGAAGGCTGTGAAGCAGTATGGGTAATGACTTTTCATGCCACCTGCGTGCGGATACTCAGGCGTCATATTGATCATATAGGCTATGACAATAATTTTACAATATATGATTCGGATGACAGCAAGTCCGTAATGCGTGAGGTGTTTAAGAAATTAAACATTGATACGAAATATCTGAAGGAAGCTACTGTGCTCAGGGCAATATCCAATGCGAAGGATGAATGCCTGGGACCTAATGAGTATGCGGAAAGTTATGGTCGTCAGTATGACAAGCGGGAGATAGCCCAGGCCTATGAGCTTTATCAGAGGACATTAAAGGACAATAATGCCCTGGACTTTGATGATCTTATAAGACTTACGGTGGCTCTTTTTAAGAGATGTCCCGATGTGCTGGAAATATACCAGAACCGTTTTAAATATATCATGGTGGATGAGTACCAGGATACGAATGACGCCCAGTTTGAGCTGGTGAGGCTTCTGGCTTCAAAGAATAAGAACCTTTGCGTGGTGGGTGATGATGATCAGTCCATATATAAATTCCGCGGGGCAAATATCAAGAATATACTTAATTTCGAGGAGCATTTTCCGGGAGCTAAGGTTGTAAAACTGGAACAGAATTACCGCAGTACCCAGAACATCCTTAATGCAGCAAATGCCGTGATAAAGAATAACAGGGGCAGGAAGAATAAGCAGCTTTGGACTGAAAGAGATGGAGAAGAGCTGGTTCATTTTAATGTATACCAGAGCGGACGAGATGAGGCATCTGAAGTCATTGATCAGATAGAGCGGATGAAAAGACGGGGAGTGGCAGATTTCGGTGATTTTGCTATTCTCTACAGGACGAATGCCCAGTCCAGAGAATTTGAAGAACAGCTTGTCAGGAGAAATATTCCTTACTATCTGGTGGGCGGAGTGAACTTCTATTCAAGACGGGAGATCAAGGATCTGCTGGCATATTTAAAGACCATAGATAATGCGAGGGATGACCTGGCTGTAAAGCGTATAATAAATGTACCCAAAAGAGGCATAGGTGCTACATCCATTGAAAAAGTCTCTGCTTTTGCCGAAAGCAACGGAATGGGCTTTTTTGAGGCTTGTGCCCTTGCTGAAGAAGTCCCCAGTCTGAACAAGGCTGCGGTGAAAGTGTCCGGTTTTGTGGATCAGATAGCAGAGTTCAGGGATTGTCTGGCTAAGGAAGGCATGACGGCAGCATTAAAGAAAATAATAAGTGTTACAGGCTATTATGAGGAAATAAAGAATTCCGATGAGGACGATGCTGAAGACCGGCTGGCCAATATTGACGAAATGATCAGTACCCTGCAGCAGTTTGAAAATGAGCATCCTGACGGAAATCTGTCACAGTTTTTAGAGGAAGCGGCACTTGTATCCGACCTGGATAGTACGGATGAGGAGAGCTCAAGGGTGCTGCTGATGACCATACATTCGGCAAAGGGATTGGAATTCCCTATAGTGTTCCTTTGCGGTATGGAGGATGGTGTGTTCCCGGGATATATGTCCATAAACAGCGGTAACGACGAAGATATAGAAGAAGAGCGGAGACTGGCCTATGTTGCGATCACCAGGGCAAAGGATATCCTGTACATATCTGCGGCCAGAGGGCGTATGGTAAGGGGGGAGACCTCCTATAATCCTGTCAGCAGGTTTGTCCGTGAAATCCCGGAGGAATTACTGTCCGAGGACGGTGATGACACGAAAGGGTATCTTGACTATAGCCGCAGCAGGGCAAGCGAGCCGGAAAGATTTGCCTCCATACCGAAATCTGTCGATATAGAAAAGGCAGCGGCTTCAGGCCTTTTTAAGAAAAATGCAATGGCAGCCTTGGGAAGCGAAAGCAGAAAAAAGCCTGTGTTTGAAAGGAAACAGGAACCGGCAAAGTTAAGTCAGAAAGATGTCCTGAAAAAAGCAGGGGAGATGAAATTCGGAAAGCCTGATTATGAGGTGGGGGATCGTGTAATGCATATTAAGTTCGGCGAAGGAACCGTGCTTGCAATAGAGAAGGCGGCACGGGACTACCAGGTGACGGTTAACTTTGATGTGGCCGGTCAGAAGATAATGTATGCAGGATTTGCCAAGCTTCAGAAACTCTGAAAATACGGCGTTGAAAATTCGTGTAGTAAAGTACTGAAAAATGTGGTAAAATGTTGAACATATGGGGGGCGGAATCGTCTCACAAATCATACTCTATGAAAGGCGGTATTCTATAATGTTAAAGATGGATGATGTACTGGCAGCAGTAAAGTTAACGGATTTCCTAAGAAAGAAAAAAGAGGAAGAAGTAGAAGAAAAGGCAACAAAGAATGTATGGAAGACGGTTCTTATCATTTTAGGTATCGTTGTTGTTGCAGCAGTTGTTGCATTTGCTATCTATAAGTTCATGACACCTGATTATCTCGATGATTTCGATGATGATTTTGATGATGACTTCGATGATGATTTCTTTGATGACGATGATGTCGTTGAGGATGAGACAAAGAAGGTAGAAGGTTGAGTTCAGAGGACTTAAGTTCAGAAGGCTGAGTTTAGTTGATCCACTTCAGGAGCGGGAACGTTTCGTCCCCGCTCTTTTATTATCGCAGGGCTGTGGCATGCTGAATGACTATGAAGTATTACGGAGCGTGGGTACTTGAACAGTGCCTGCCGGGAGAAAAGTGATGAGATTAAAAAAAGGTGAAATATATAACGGCATAGTGGAGAAGACTGATTTCCCGAATAAGGGGAAGGTGCGGGCTGTCGAAAATGAAGACGGCATTGATCATGTGACTGTGAAGAATGCACTTCCGGGACAAACGGTTGAATACAGGCTCACAAAGAAAAGCCACGGCCGTGCGGAGGGGCTGCTTAAGTCTGTTATAGAGCCTGCAGCCTGTGAGATCACAGATAAGTGTCCGAATGCGGGAATATGCGGCGGATGCCTTTATCAGGGCTATCCGTATGAGGCGAGCTTAAGGATAAAGGAAGCACAGGTGAAGGAGCTCTTAAAGGGCCATATAGAATCACCGGACATTGTATATGATGGGATCAGTGCCAGTCCGCTTGAACAGGGCTATAGAAATAAAATGGAATATACCTTCGGGGATCGCTATAAGGATGGTCCTTTGGCCCTTGGTCTGCATAAGCGTGGAAGCTTTTACGATATAGTGGATGCGGATGCATGCCGGATTGCGGACGGTGATTTCGGCGTGATACTGGAATACACAAGAAACTTCTTTGCAGAAAGAAATATACCTTTCTATCACCGGATGAACCATGAGGGCGTATTAAGGCACTTGTTGCTGCGCAAGGCGGCTAAGACCGGAGAGATACTGGCGGCTCTTGTAACTTCTTCGGAACTTGCCGGGGAAGGTATATGGGGAAATTGGAAAGATGGGCTTTTGGCTTTGGAACTATCCGGACATTATTCAGGAATACTGCATATAATAAATGACTCTGAGGCCGATGCTGTAAAATGCGATTCTCTGGAAGTGCTTTACGGTCAGGATTATTTTGTGGAAGAAGTACTGGGACTGAAATTCAAGATAACCCCTTTTTCATTTTTCCAGACCAACAGTTTAGGGGCAGAGCTGCTTTACGATAAGGCAAGAAGCTATATCAGGGAGTATATTGGCGGAGGCCTGGTTTTTGACCTGTACAGCGGTACCGGAACCATAGCCCAGCTATTGGCACCGGCAGCCGGAAAAGTGGTGGGCGTGGAGATCGTTGAAGAGGCCGTCATTGCTGCCGGGGAAAATGCAAAGGCAAACGGTCTTTCAAACTGCGAGTTCATTGCTGGTGATGTATTAAAGGTACTTGATGATTTCAGTGATGCTAAGCCTGACTGCATCATCCTGGATCCCCCAAGGGATGGAATCAATCCGAAGGCGCTGGGCAAAATACTGGCATACAATGTGAATAACATAGTCTATATTTCCTGCAAGCCCACAAGTCTTGCGAGAGACATGGCTGCGATAAGTAATGCAGGCTACAGGATAAAGAGATGGGGGATGGTGGACATGTTCCCTTTTACAGGGAATGTCGAAGTCTGTTGTTTGCTTGAAAGGCTGAGGTCCGCAAAGTAGCATATCGCATGAGGATAAGCATAAATGAGATGCAAGGAATGGATGGTATAGATACGACTCGCGATTTGCATTCCCTGTTTATGATGTTAAAGGGATATTTGCTTTATTTCAGACTTGGAGTAAAATAGGTACTGTTCTAAATCGGAATAGTACAATGTTTAGCAGCCACAGTGTGGCGGAAGGGAGATTATGAAAAAGAAATTTTTTGCAGGGCTGATTGTTACGATGGTGATGTTAACCTGTGCTTGCAGCAATGGGCAGGATACGAATGCAACAGTACAGACTAAGGATGCTGATACAGAGGTGGCGGTTTCGTCAGACAGTCTCTATGCGTCCTCACATGAAGTGGTGGATTCTCCGGAATGGGTAAGTACACTTCCGGCTGCTCAGGACGGATCAGTTGATCAGCTCTTTATCGTTGCTGCAATGGGAATGGATAAAACCACGGCTACCATTTCAATGCACGAACGTGATGAAAGCGGCGCATGGAAGCAGGTGCTTTCCACCCCCGGCTTTGTGGGAAGAAACGGCTTGTGCCTTGATGCTGACCATGCAGAAGGCTGCGGACAGACCCCCGTGGGGACATACAGCTTTAATAAAGCATTCGGCATAGCGTCTGACCCGGGATGTGCGATACCCTATGTGCAGGTAGATGATGACACCTACTGGTCAGGGGACCAGAATGAGGGCATGCACTATAACGAAATGGTAGATATTAAGGATTATCCGGACCTGGATATGGAAAACAGCGAGCATATAGTTGATTATGACTACCAGTATCAGTATTGTCTTAATATAAGCTTTAACGACGACGGAACACCGGGGAGGGGGTCTGCGATCTTCCTTCACTGCTTTGGACCGGAGAAACCTTATACAGGCGGATGCGTCGCAGTTCCCGAGAATATAATGAAGCTCATCATGCAGAGGGTACAGCCCGACTGTGTGGTAGTGATAGATACAATGGATGTTCTGACAGGTGTGCAATAAGTCCTGAAAAACAGAGTCTGCGCAGGATATGGCCGAAAGGGGAAATATGAAAAAGAGAGGTTTGAGACTTGCGGGAATTATGATGGGACTGGTGCTGCTTGGCGGCTGTGCCGGGAAGCCGGGGAACAGCCTTGAGCCGGCAGATGTCCGGGAGGAAGTGGAGGTTCCGGAAGAGGATTCCGAAAACAATCCTGAAGGCAGTGAAAACGAACAGGAAGAAAACGGCGACCCGGCCGAGGGCCAGGATGTGCCGGCATCTCTTTCACAGGAAGAATACAAGAGCATTTATGCCCCGGTGATCGATGAACTGCTGGAAGCAATAGAGAACGGATACGATTATGAAAAAGCTTACGAGTATCTATCAGAGGGACTCATTGAAAGGTTAATGTATGGTGAAAAGGATACTCTTCCGGATGAAATCGGCTACTGGCTTGAAGACTACAGCGGCGATGGGATTCCTGAGCTTCTTGTAGGCTATAGTGAAGTCTACGAAACCGGCGAGCAGGAGATGCATATTGAGGATTATATTGCCGGTGTATATACCATTAAGGACGGGAAGCCTGTTATGACCATTGAAGGCTGGGCAAGAAACAGCTACAGGCTGATGGATGATGGGCATTTTTTTAATATCGGTTCAGGCGGGGCCATGAATACGATCATCGGTGAGTGTCACTTAAGCGAAGACGGGACAGAAGTCATCTGGGATGAATTCTGCTTTACCGAAGGAAGAGCTGACGGAAGTATAGCCGTATTCACCAATGACAGCGGAATTGCTGACCGGGAAGCATCTGAAGAGATGGATATAGGAGAAGAAGAATTTTCGGACATCATGGGCGAGTACGAACTAAGGTGCGAGCTGATCGCATGGCTGCCGGTACGGGGATATAGCCATGAAAAGGATGATATAGATCAGTCCTATGACCTCAGGGAAGAAGCAATGTACCTGTTTGAGGCTTATTACAGTGATCCTACCGAAGAAAACTGGGATAAGTTCATAGCTCTGGCTCCTAAGGATGCAGTGCTCTTTATCGTAACCAATCCGCCTGCAGAACTGAAAGACCTCGCAAATTCACCTGTGGTCATTGATAAGTCTGCATTCGATACGGTGGTTGCCGTTGCGCTGGCGGATTATACGGAACTTGAGCTGGAGGACGGAGAGGTGTCTTTCAATGAAAATGATGAAATGCTCTGGAATCCTGCTTCCGTAGACAAACTGTATAGTGGAAGTTTAAGCAAAGGTGAAATCGTGTCCTTTAGAATAGTACTTCCGGAGGGTGGCCCTGCCCGTGCGCTCAGAGTATACACACCGGATGCTGATGGAATGTTCCTTGTGACTACACTCAGTGGAGAGTGGGATCAGCACAGCACTTTTGTGACTGCAAACGGGGCAGAATAAAATCATATCTTAAAGCTAATATAGACGGATTTTGTATACAATATTTTTTCCGAAGGGACCGGGATATGGTACAATAGAACGTGTTCATGATTACATAAATATGAAGCAATGGTACATCAGAAGTCACATTAAAAGTTATATTAAAAGTTATATTAAAAGTTTCATGCAAAAGGAGGCTTACTTAAATGAACATCTTAGACAGAGTACAGGTAACAGACACAATAAAGTTCGTAGGGGCGGATGATCCCGAGCTTGAGATATTTGAAAGCCAGTATCCTACGGAGGGAATATCCTATAATTCATATGTGATCCTTGATGAAAAGATCGCCGTAATGGATACGGTGGATCCCAGGGGCACGGAGCAGTTTTTTGATAATCTCAAAAATGTGTTAGGAGATAAGAAACCGTCATATCTTGTGGTTCAGCACCTTGAGCCCGATCATGCGGCTAATATCGGAAAGCTTGCGGATATGTATCCTGAGATGCAGATCGTAGGCAGCGCAAAGACTATTCAGATGCTGCCCCAGTTCTTTGAGAATGATTTTACAGGCAGATGCATTTCAGTTAAGGAAAATGACACTCTTTCACTGGGAAGCCATACACTGAGATTTATCATGGCTCCAATGGTACACTGGCCCGAGGTAATGGTTACCTATGAGGAGAGCGAGAAAGTTCTTTTCTCGGCAGATGCCTTCGGAACATTCAGCGCACTGGAGAACGGCGAGGAGTGGATAGCTGATGCAAGCCACTATTATTTCAACATAGTCGGAAAGTACGGCGGACCGGTTCAGCAGCTTTTAAAGAAGGCGGCAGGGCTGGATATCGCAGTCATAGCTCCGCTCCACGGACCTGTGCACAAGGATGATATAGCATTCATCGTGGAGACTTATGACAAGTGGAGCAGCTACAAGCCTGACAGGGAGGGAATCTTCATCCCTTATGCGTCTATTCATGGTAATACAAAGAAAGCTGTCCTTGAATTTGCAAAAGAGCTTGAGGCTATGGGCGAGACCGTAAAGACTATGGATCTTACCGAAGAGGATGTAACCGAAGCAGTCGAGCAGGCATTCCTTTATGACAGGATGATAGTATGTGCCTGCACCTATGATGGCGAGATATTCCCTCCTATGAACGACCTGCTTCACCACCTCAAGATCAAGGCTTTCCAGAACAGGAAGGTGGGAATCATCGAGAATGGTTCCTGGGCACCTGTTGCCGGCAAGAAGATGAAGGAATACTTTGACGCCATGAAGGATATCACTGTTGTTGAGCCGATCGTAACCATTAAGTCTACAAGAAAGGCTTCTGACGCACCTGCATTTGAGGCACTTGCCAAGGCTATGGCGAAAGCGTGATCTGATCACGAAGAGTGAAGGAGTGTTACTCCAATAGTCCGAAATTTGGATTTTGCAACGATAATGACCGGTATCGGAAAGGCATGCGGACAGCTTGACGATACCGGTTTTTTGTTGCGTTTACAGGCTGCTTTAATTGTCCCTGATAGGGCTTATGCTTGCAGTTGTTTTAAAATTGTGCTAAAATAATGCGGTTTTGTGGGGAAAGTTTAGGCTTGAAGCCCTGAATCTCAGGGAATTCAGGTATGTTTTCAGACGGTACGTACGGAGCATTGTACTATGGCAGGCATTTTTAAAAGAGTGGAAAAAAAATATCTGCTTACGGCAAAGAAGAGCGAGGATTTCATTGAAAAGCTCGGGGGCCGTATAGTTCCGGATAAGTATACGGACTATACTATATGCAATGTGTACTATGACACGAAGGATAATGACCTGATCAGAAGATCCCTGGATAAGCCTATGTATAAGGAAAAATTCCGGGTGCGCTGCTACGGCACCGCAAAGGAAGATACGAAGGTATACCTGGAGCTTAAGAAGAAATGGAAAGGTGTGGTATACAAGCGCAGGGTAGGAATGCCCATGAGTGTTGCTGCGGCCTATCTTGATGACGGTGTGTATCCTGAGGAATACGACTGTCAGATATTCAGGGAGATAGACTATGCCATAAAGTTTTATGACTTAAAGCCTAATGTTTTTCTTGCGTATGACAGGATGGCGTATGTAGTAAAAGATATGCCGGAGATAAGGTTTACAATAGACCGGCATATCCGCAGCCGGAAGACGGACATGGATCTTCGCAAGGATACTGCCTGTGATGAGCTCTATGAAGAAGATATGCGGCTTTTAGAGATAAAGGCGCCTGATTCGCTGCCCCTGTGGTTTGTGGAGATAATGGATGAGCTGGATATCAGATCCTCTTCATTTTCCAAATATGGGAGAGTATATCAGAGCAGGTTACAGAAAGATCTGGAATCTGTTCAGGATGGGGATTGCGTTCAGCAGCGTTTCACGGCCCAGCAGCTTGAACTGGCATTTAACGAGTTTGCCGAAGTATGATATTGAGGAAAGAAGCGGTTTAGTATAATTGCGGTTGTTCAGACTCTGTGGGGCTGAATGATTACAAAGAATAAAAGCGAGGTATTGTTATGTTTCAGAGTTTACTTACTAACGCAGCAGGGCAGGTGACTGCATCAGGAGCATTGATATGCCTGTTCGCATCTCTTTTGTGCGGACTGGTAATTTCACTGCTTTATATGTTTAAGTCAAACTACACCAAGAGCTTTGCCATAGGACTTATCCTGCTGCCGGCACTTGTGCAGGTGGTTATAACCGTTGTAAACGGAAATCTGGGTGCAGCGGTATCTGTAATGGGTGCATTCAGTCTGATAAGGTTCAGATCCCTGCCGGGAACGACCAAGGATATCACTTTTATATTTTTCGCTATGGCAGTAGGTCTTGCCAACGGAATGGGGTATGTATTCTACAGTGGCGGTACCACCCTTGTACTGGCTGTGATCTATCTCATACTTGTCCTGACAAAATTCGGCGAGGGCAGCAAGGGAGAAAAGAGCTTAAAGATACTTATTCCCGAGGCGCTTGATTATACTACCGTGTTTGATGATACTTTTGAAAAATATCTTTCAAAGTCAGAACTTGTTAAGGTTAAGACCACTGACTTGGGAAGCATATTTGAGCTTAACTATATGATAACCATCAAGGATCCCGCAAAGGAAAAGGAATTTGTGGATGAGCTCAGGACGAAGAACGGCAACCTGACGATTATATGCTCAAGACCGGTGACACGTGCTCCGGAAGAAATGTAATAATGTAATAACGTGAGTATAAGTATCCGGCAGCGGATGGATGTTTTGGAGATTGATGCAATGGGGCGCCGATAGGCTGTATGTTATACAGCTGTCGGCGCTTTTTACGGCCGGGAATCCGGTCCGGAACAAAAAAATTCCGCATGTAATAATATATTGAAAAACGTAAAATACGGACGCTGCTCTGCGTGTCCGGAATGTTAAAAGGACGGCTTGAAGCCGCACGGAGGTATTACGTGAGAAAAAGATTAGCGGTATTAAGTATATGCTTTGCAGCTCTCTTTGCTGCGTCATGCACGCAGAATGGGAATGTTGCGGGAGGCAGCGATTTGCTGTCAGATAATGGGGCTGTTTCTGACACGGATGCGGATAGTAATCCGCTGACATCGGTTCCCACCGGTATTTCTCAGGTGGAGCATGTAGATACAACGGTGGAAGACGGACGGACTGCAGGGATAGAGCTTCCTGACAGGGTATACAGTCTGTCGTTTCCGGCATACAGCGAAAATTATGACTATTATGGATACAAGGAGGAAAAGGCCACCTTTATCGAAATGTCCGGAAGTACGGCGGATGTGACAGGGGACGATGCCGACGATGTGAGCGTGTCGGAGGGCCTTATAAAGATAACCGGAAAGGGAACGTATGTGCTATCCGGAGACTTTGAAGGACAGATACGTGCACAGACGGAGGATAAAAATGTCCGTCTGGTACTAAACGGCGTGAATATTGCATCCCCTGACGGCCCGGCTATATGGGTCACAGGCGCAAAGAATATGTATATCAGCCTTGCAGACGGAACGGAAAACAGCATATCCGACAGTGCGGATTATTCCGATTCCGAAGCTTCTGCAGCCATAACAGCAGATTGCGATCTGGTGATAAACGGAAACGGGAAGCTTAATGTCTGCGGAAATCATTCGAGGGCTATACATACCAAGGACGACCTGATCCTTAGGAGTGGCAGCCTGGAAATATCATCTGTAGGAGATGCCATAAAGGGAAAGGATTCCATAAAAGTATACAGCGGAAACTATACAATAAATGCAGGCGGCAAAGGTCTGGTAGTCACGGAAAAGGAAGACGAGGAGAAAGGCTATTTCTATGTCGAAGGCGGAACGATTGATATCACTGCCGGGGATGATGGGATACACTGCAACGGCAATGTGATGATAGTCGGCGGCGAGTTGGATATAAATGCAGGGGATGACGGAATTCATGCTGATAAGGTGGTGCTTTTGTATGATACGGATGTAAATGTGGCTAACTGCAAGGAAGGCATCGAGGGCACAGTCATTGACATGGTGGGCAGCGTAGTGAATGTGAACAGCTCCGATGACGGATTAAATGCTGCCGGTGATACGGAGGAATCCGAGGATGACGGTGATGAAGCACCCTGGGATTTCACGGCAGGAAATGAAGGAAATGTCATTTATCTGGACGGCAGCAATGTATATGTGAATGCTTCTGGCGACGGCCTGGACAGCAACGGCTACATCTATCTGACGGGCGGCAATGTTGTGGTGGACGGACCGGAGAATTCCGGCAACGGTTTCTTTGACTACGGCGTAGATTTCATAATGACCGGTGGAACTCTTATAGGCGCCGGTTCATCGGGAATGTTGCAGACCATATCAGAAAGCTCGACGGTAACATGCATAGCAGTGGCAGCGGCAGCGTTTGACGATGGCAGCGATGACAATAGTGAAAGCAGTCATGACGGCCCCGGCAGGCACGATGAAGGATCCGCAGAGGCTGGAACCGGAATTGTGATAAAGGACAGCGCCGGGAATGAAGCCGTAAGCTTTTATCCGGCAAAAAGCTACAGTGCAATTGTCTTTGCAGGTTTTGGATTCGAAAGCGGTGAGACATACACTGCTGAGAGCAGGAACTCTGCTGCGGCAAACCTTGACGGAACCGATTTGGGCAGCGTTACTATTGAGGGCATAGTAAATTACATTGGTGACCTGCAGACTTTTGGCGCACCCGGAGGAGGCCCCGGAGGCAAAACGGGCTTTGGCACACCGCCTGATTCTGACGGTAAAATGCCTGATGAAGAGCGGCCGGATTTTGGACCTCATCCGGAGGGAGAGAGACCGGATTTTGACTGAGAACTTCCTGACAGGCCGGAAACTGATTAAAGTCCCGTAAGATTGACTCAAAAGGTAAAAATAAGGCATAAAAGATATATTAAGAAAAAGCGTTTTTTGATAAAATAAACGTGGAAAAGTGTGAACTGCAAACAGAGCACGCTATACCCGTGCGTTTTGTCATGTAAAAAAAAGGGAGGGGCAAAGATGGACTCATCAAATCAGAAATTCAACCCGGCAGACGGATCAGGATTACTTGGAGCAATACCGGAAAAGCCTATGGCACCGGGCGGCATGCCGTATGGTATAGCAGAAAAGCTGCCGGATAATATTCCCGAATCGGTACCGGGGATCACTGCAACGGTTTCAAAGGAGCCGGAAGCCGGAATTGATGATTTCTATAGCGAAGATCTGATCAATAATATCTTCGAGATTTCAAATGAACTCTATATTAAGATGCGCGATCCGGCTACAAGTGCGGAAGAAGACCACCTGACCATTATCAGGCTTCTTACAGATCTGGGCAGGCGTCTGGTAAATGCTGACAGGGCAAGTTTCTGGAGACTGGATAAGGAAGCGGGTACTATCTGGACACTGTCTGCTACGGGAACAGGGAAGATAGAGATTCCCATCGGAACGGGCATGGTAGGCAAAGCTCTTACAGAAGGCCGTT
This sequence comes from Lachnospiraceae bacterium UBA4364, assembly GCA_002393955.1. Taxonomy (GTDB): domain Bacteria; phylum Bacillota; class Clostridia; order Lachnospirales; family Lachnospiraceae; genus NK4A136. Next base: position 150,457 of record DGSK01000002.1, read on the forward strand.
CCATTGTGACCAATGATCCATACAATGATCCTTTCTTTAATGCGGAAGTCGATAAGAAGACCGGATATGTTACCAAGTCAATCCTGGTTATGCCTATAACCAACAGCCGTGGCGAGTATATCGGTGCATATCAGGTAATCAACAAAATTGACGGTGATGGGAAATTCAATATCAGAAGAGACTGCAAGAGACTTTCACTTGCTGCGTTTATCTGTTCCATTACGCTGGAGAGTGAGCTGTTCTTAGCTGATGCTGAACGTGACCGTCTGACTAAGGTACGTAACCGTATAGGTTTCTATCATGATTTCAGTATCAGGTACGGTGATGGCATCGACAGACGTAATAATGCGGGTGGATCCATGATCATGTGTGATATCGACCATTTCAAAGCCGTAAATGATACCTACGGACATAATGCGGGAGACGCTGTGCTCAGGCATGTGGCAACACTTGCCGCCAATACCATCAGAAAGGATGATGTCATCTACAGATGGGGCGGAGAAGAGTTTATCGTGCTGCTCAATGATACGGATATCGACGGTGCAGTGGCTACGGCTGAAAAGATCAGGACTGCGGTTGAAGCTTCGGAATGCATTTTTGACGGAACTGCAATAAGCGTGACTGTAAGCTTCGGATGCAGCAAGGTGGATCCGGCGAAGTCAGCGGAAGAGAATATAGCAGTCTGTGACAGGAGATTATATATAGCAAAGGAGACCGGAAGAAACCGTGTAGTCAAGGAGGGCTGACGTGGGGGTATTTCAGATAATCCCGGATCTGCTGCATCTGGATGACAGTCTGGAGCTGGCCCGGGAATATGGATTGGGGTTCGAATTTAATGATTTTTTCACACCTAAGGTGCTGGATGATGAAAAAAGGTGTGATGAGCTGATAACAAAATACAAGGATATAAAAGTGCCGGGGCCGGTGACTAATCACGGAGATTTCTTTGATGTGCTGGTGTTCAGCGATGATGAAGAGATCAGAAAGACAGGTTACAAACGGATCAGGCAGAGCCTGGTTGTTTCTGAAAGGCTGGGTGCTGTGGGAACGGTATTTCACTCGAATATCTGCCCACAGCTCTATCTGCCGCAGTATATCGACAACTGGGTAGACAGAAATGAGGAGTGCTGGCGCAGTATATGCGATGAGTATCCGGAGCATCAGATATGGCTTGAGAACATGTTTGATTCAGATCCGGCACCGATGAGACGCCTTGCTGAGAGGCTTAAGGATGTAGAGAATTTTGGACTTTGTTACGACTATGCCCACGCAGGCTGCTTTGGCAGGGACCATGACATAGATGAGTGGTCGGAAGCCGTGGGACCGTATATACGGCATGTGCATATCAATGACAATGATGGCAAAAGAGACCTGCATCTGCCGGTAGGGGATGGCGATATGGACTGGGATAAATTCCTTGTGTACTATGACAGGTATATGAAGGATGTCCCGGTGCTTATAGAGAATACCGGTGTGGAAGCGCAGCGAAGGTCTCTGGTATTCCTTAGGGGAAAGGGACTGCTGCAGCCGGAGGGGAATATGACGGATAAGGTGTAAAAATATGTTTTAGGGTGAGGAAACTATGGAAACCGCAAATGCTGAAAAGAAGGGGATAAATAAAAATCTGATCATAATTATTGCCGCTGTGGTCGTTGCGATTATCGCACTGGTCGTGGGCGGCATTTTCATTTTCGGAGAAAAGACTTACAGAGTACTGAAAATCTATCAGGTAGAGGGACAGGCCAGTGTCGTACACAGTGACGGCAGTGAAGTAACCCCGTATGAGAATATGCTGCTTCAGAGCGGCGATCAGATATCCCTGGTGGAGGGAACTCTGATTATAAAGGCTGATGAGGATAAGTATATCTACCTGGAAAACAATACGACGATAATACTGGAAGCTGACGGAACTGCAGCAAATTCAAGGACATCCATACAGCTGGTGGAAGGTGCGGTCATCAACCAGATAGAGGAACCGCTGTCAAGTAAGTCCGTATATGAGCTGAATACCCAGAATGCGACCATGTCTGTAAGGGGTACGATATTCAGGGCAGAGGTATTCACTGTTGCTCCGGATGAGGATGATGCAGATGTCAGTGGTAATACCGTGTCTGCTGCAGATGAGCTTTCGGGAAGCGCTGGCGGAAGTACAGAGGAGGATATTGTCTATACAACTGCACAGACAATTGAGGGAACGATACAGACGGATCTGATACTTCCGGATGGCTCAAAAGGGAACCAGGTACAGGTGGTGGACTTTGGTAATATGGTCACGATACGCCAGGATACAACTGCTACGGCATATCTGGGCGGTATACAGAAATTTGATATCAAAAAGTTTAAGAGTCAGACACTTGGATATCTGGGAATAATACAGAAGAACAGTGATAAGGATTTAGGAGTAACCCCGGAAGAACTGGAAGAATTGCAGGAAAATGCCGGCCCCTTTACCGTAACTTTCATGAGCAGTGATGATGTTGTGTTCGGAACCGTGGAAGTGGAAAAGGGTGAGCCTGTGAAGGAACCTTTGCTTATGCCTACAGCATCCGGAAGCTGGGATTTTAATTTCGGTAACAGCGTATCCGAAAACACAACGATATACTGGAAGGCCGGAAAGTAAGTTTGCTTAATGGGAAAATATACTCATATGGGAATGCATGGTTTTAAAAAGAGAATAGTGCAGTGTATTGTGACGATAATTCTGAGTCTGGGGATGTTGTCATGCTTTTTTGGTATATCTGATTTGGGAAAAATGACAGTATATGCCGAGGGTGAGTTCCCTGAAGACTGGGAAATAAATGATGAGTTTTATAAGTCTTTTTCTTATGACCCGGATTATAGTGGTGCATTTGCCGTGTTTTGTGATACGGAGGCGGTTGCGGAAACCGCAATCAATAAGATTTCTAATACGGTTTATTATGAAGATTTGATAGCGGAGCTTAATGCTATCAGAGAAGACGGCAATAATAATATAAGATGCCAGGTAAAATATGCGGATATGGAAAATGATGGCCTGGAAGGGAACATGTCAGTCAGATTATTTCCACCGACACAAGACAGCGAGTATTATGCTGTTAAATACTGGAAAAGAAAAGCAGAGTGGGCACCTAAAGTATTTAGTGGTCAACATTTATACGATATAGCTGTTTTTGTTGCAGCCTATGATGTATATGTCAGGTATGACACAGAAGGTGGAACAGAAACCGGCGGTGTACAGTATACCCCTATCTTTACAGATAGCTCTTCAAGAGTCTCTGTAACACTTAAGGATGAGACATCCACAACCCGCAATGGATATACATTGTCCGGCTGGCGGGATGATATCTTGGGAACAGAGTATGACCCCGGGGAGGCAATGGATTTAACATTTCGCTGCCAAAGTATTATTGCTCTGAAGGCAGACTGGGAAGAAATTCCTAAAGTAACTATCACTTACAGGCCAAATGGCGGTACAGGCAGTGCACTGAATGAAACCATGGAGTTTGAAACAGATGACGGCGGAGATTTTGGAAGCATAGATCTTCGGTCATCTGCAGATTTTGCCAGGGATGGCTACACTTTGGCCGGGTGGAGAGTTACTGAACCCGGGAAGACAAATGATGTTGAGGAATTTGCTCTGGGGGCAGAGTGCACATTTTCTGCTAATGCAGACAATCTTGTTTTCGATGCTATATGGGAACGCTCGTCGGTGGATGTCAGTGTACAGTATAAGCCTAACGGCGGAACAGGTGATGTGGTTAAGCAGAATGAGAGGGTGACTATATCAGCTAACAGCAGCTCTGTACAGGTAAAACTGCTGGATAAAGCGGACTTTAAACGGGCTGGATATACGCTTACGGGCTGGTCTGACGGAAGTAGGACTTATGATCTGGGGGCGACATATACTTTTACTGTAGGGGATGAAGACACTGCTAAATCCCTTGCATTTGACGCAGTCTGGACAGAGAAAACAAAGGGCACTGTTGAGATCAGCATAAAGAAGCCTGCCTATGTCGGGGCAAAGATTGAATATGACATAGAGAAAAATTCGAAGGGTGACGTCAAGGTAGAATACAAGAAAAAAGGCGCCAAGGATGATGATTATTCCAAGAAGGCACCTACTGAACCCGGAAAATATACGGCAAGGGCGACTCTTGAAGAAACGGATGAATATACATCTGCTGAGGATACAACGGATTTTGAATTGGTGTATCTCGATGCGCCTGAATCACCGTTCACATATACGGAGATAAAGGACAGCGCAGGTACGGTTACGGATCTGAATGTCGTGCCGGCATCAGGCTACAGTATCGGGCTTACAGGAGCAGCAGATGCTTCATTCGGTTCAAGTGTACTCTATTCAGCAGCAAAGAAAGCAGGCGGAGTGTATCTGAAGCGTGATAAGGATGACGCTATTACGGAACAGGTACAGATGACGGCGTACACCGTAACTGATAAGCCAAGTATAACAGTAACGCCTGCGTCGGCTACATCAGCTACATCGGCAGCATCAGGGAAGATATACTATGGTACGCAGTATAATGTGACTGTCACATCCCTTTCACCGGCGGAAAAGACGATTACGTATAAAAAGGCAGGGACAGGCGGCACATATTCCGCGGTTATGCCTACCGCCCCCGGCACGTATACCGTAAGGGTTACTGCCACGGCAACGGATTATTATGCTGCCGTGGATAAAACAGCAGACTTTACCATCGAATATCTGGAAGCTCCGGCTAACGTGGTCGAATTGAAAGGCACACCGGGTACCGGGGGATGGTATAAGTCTGACGTGACTCTGGAGGCACCTGCAGGGTATCGTATAAGCACGTCAGCTGACGGAACATTTGGAGAATCCATAAAATGGAATGACGGGATAACGGAAATCTACTACCAGAGGACAAGCGATAATGCTAAGACAAACGCTGTACAGGTATCTTTCAATGTAAAGATAGATAAAGATATGCCAACGGCAGTTTTTGACAGTTCGCTGGGAATAAGCGGAAAGGAAAAAAGCTTAAATGTCTATGCTGATTCCCTGACATTCAAGATCAGTGATGATAATCTTAAGTCTGTAAAGGTTAACGGGGACTTGCATAATGTTACAGGTAAAGAGTGGACTGTTGAACTGAAATCGGGACTGTTATCAGAGACTAATACCATCGTTGCCACGGATGAGGCCGGAAATGAGTATACTCTGGAAGTAACGCTCAGTCCGGCATGGAGACAGTCCATGGAAGTTCCCATGGGACGTGAAGTATGTCTGTTGGCCGGAGAAGGATACAAGCTGAGCTCAAAGTGCAAACTTGAAGATAAAACAAAGGATACTACTGTTTATGCCAAGGGTGTGACTGTTTACGTCAGGAAGGATGAAACCTGCAGCTTTACTGAGGTGGATGGAAAGTAAGAGCATTGGAAGTGGCATAGGTTTGTTGAAATGGAAATAAGAAATCGAAAGATCGGTAATTAAGGAAAAGCCAAAAAACGGTGATGACTTATGAATAAGCTATTGAATAAAAAAAGATATATTATCAAAGCGCTTTGGGCAATAACTGCTGTAACGTCTATTCTCTTTGGAATGGATGGAATACAGGGGAAAGGGGCGTGGCTTGTTTATGCGGCACCATCATATCCCGAAACGGTGGACGAGGGAGACGAGATAAGCATTATTGAAAGAAAGACCTGTGTGATATTCGGTTTTTATGATGATGTGACAAGAAATGCGGTTGCAGAATACAATGGAGGGGCGATTGGGGAAAATTCGATTTCCTACAGATTTTTTGACACGGTAGGAGCTGATACAATTGTTAAAGCTCCGGATAACAGCGCCGGGATGGGAAATGTACAAAAATGGAAAAAAGTTGCTGATACTACGAAGACTATAGGAGATGAGGAACATACTGTGATCGGATATGCGGCAATGATTCCCATGACGATAGTATATGATAGCGGGAACAGTCCTGCTGATGATAGCGAAGAAACGCTGATTTCCACCAATTCTTCAAGTGGAACAAACGTTCCGATATACTTAAAGGATAAGGATGATTATTCGGTCGAAAGGTATGAGCTTACCGGGTGGAAAGATACTTCCGGTAATGAGTATGATCCTGGGGAAGCCGTCAGTATTAATTATTCACCTAATGGAACCATGACTTTCACGGCTCAATGGCGCAGGTGGGTAGATGTTTATTACAGGCCAAACGGCGGAACGGGAAGTGTGATACACGACAAGTCTTACTTTACCGGAAGACCGGATTTTATGTCCACAGTACTTTTGGATTCGGCCGACTTTACTCGTGAGGGTTACGGATTGGCAGGATGGACACCATCTGATGGAGAGAGTACGGCAACAGGGCCGGTATATGGTCTTGGAGATACGTATAGTCATGGAAGCGGTGTGGGATCGCTTACCTTTGATGCTGTCTGGGAGCGCCTGCCTGAAGTAGACCTTGATATACAGTATAAGCCTAACGGCGGAACCGGTGATGTGGTGAGTCAGAGTAAAAAAGTGGATCTGTCGGAGGAGGACGGTTCAGGCCGGATAACGCTTCTTGACAAGGCTGATTTTAAGAAGTCAGGATATACTCTTAGTGGCTGGACTGACGGAGATAAGACGTATAAGCTGGGGGATACATATGAGTTTTTCGTTGATTATGATGAACTTTCCAAATCCCTTACTTTTGATGCAGTCTGGACAGAGAAAACAAAGGGAACGGTAGACATCAGCATAAAGAAGCCGGCCTATGTCGGTGCAGAAATAAAGTATGACATAGAGAAGAATTCAAAGGGTGACGTCAAGGTAGAGTACAAGAAAAAAGGCGCCAAGGATGATGACTATTCAAAGAAGGCACCTACGGAACCCGGGAATTATACGGCAAGGGCAATACTTGAGGAAACGGACGAATATACATCGGCTGAAGATACGACGGATTTTGAGCTGGTATATCTTGATGCACCGGAATCACCGTTCACATATACGGAGATAAAGAACAGTGCAGGAACGGTTACGGATCTGAATGTAATTCCGGCATCGGGCTACAGCATCGGGCTTACGGGAGCGGCTGATGCTTCTTTCGGTTCAAGTGTACTTTATTCCAAGGCAAAGGAAGCAGGGGGAGTGTATCTGAAGCGTGATAAGGATGATGCTGTCACAGAACAGGTACAGCTGACGGCATATACCGTAAGCGATAAGCCCAGTATAACAGTAACGCCTGCGTCGGCTGCATCAGCTACATCGGCAGCATCAGGGAAGATATACTATGGTACGCAGTATAATGTGACTGTCACATCCCTTTCACCGGCGGAAAAGACGATTACGTATAAAAAGGCAGGGACAGGCGGCACATATTCCGCGGTTATGCCTACCGCCCCCGGTACGTATACCGTAAGGGTTACTGCCCCGGCAACGGATTATTATGCTGCCGTGGATAAAACAGCAGACTTTACCATCGAATATCTGGAAGCTCCGGCTAACGGGGTCGAATTGAAAGGCACACCGGGTACCGGGGGATGGTATAAGTCTGATGTGACTCTGGAGGCACCTGCAGGGTATCGTATAAGCACGTCAGCTGACGGAACATTTGGAGAATCCATAAAATGGAATGACGGGATAACGGAAATCTACTACCAGAGGACAAGCGATAATGCTAAGACAGATGCTGTACAGGTATCTTTTAATGTAAAGATAGATAAAGATATGCCAACGGCAGTTTTTGACAGTTCGCTGGGAATAAGCGGAAAGGAAAAAAGCTTAAATGTCTATGCTGATTCCCTGACATTCAAGATCAGTGATGATAATCTTAGGTCTGTAAAGGTTAACGGGGACTTATATAACGTTACAGGTAAAGAGTGGACTGTTGAACTGAAATCGGGACTGTTATCGGAGACTAATACCATCGTTGCCGCGGATGAGGCCGGAAATGAGTATACTCTGGAAGTAACGCTCAGTCCGGCATGGAGACAGTCCATGGAAGTTCCCATGGGACGTGAAGTATGTCTGTTGGCCGGAGAAGGATACAAGCTGAGCTCAAAGTGCAAACTTGAAGATAAAACAAAGGATACTACTGTTTATGCCAAGGGTGTGACTGTTTACGTCAGGAAGGATGAAACCTGCAGTTTTACTGAGGTGGATGGAGAGTAAGTATATAATCTGTTACTTTACAGGCAGAAACGAATAATTGTCGATAATGATGACAGCGTTTATGCAGGTGGAAGTAAGTTCTACGTAAAGACAGCAGGAAGGTTTATGTTCATTGCAAAATGATATAATGCTGTCAGAATTAGTATATCATGCGTACCGAAACACTTAGGTCATGAACGTATGGGAAAGCTGATATACGTAAAATATATATCCCGTCAGGTGATGCCGGATGGGATATTTCTATGATAATGAGTTTTATAATAGTGAGTCTTCTGTGATAAGAAAGAAATGAAAGCTGGGGGAAGAGTAATTGGCTAAAAATAACGGAAACAAAACAAGTGAGATCGTATATGATATCGTGTTCATGCTGCTGGCGGCAGCTCTTGTTTTCATACTTACCGTAACGAATGCTTTTTCCAGGCTGGATTATCTGGCCACAGATGCTATTTATCAGACACCAAGAGGCGTGTCGGGCAAGATTAAGATAATAGGTGTGGATGAGAACACTCTTGAAAAGTACGGCCCCATAAATACCTGGTCCCGTTCCATATATGCAGACCTGATCAAAAAGCTGACCGAAGATCCTGAAAACGAACCGGATATCATTGGTTTCGATATACAGTTTTCAGGTCATGTGGATGAGACTGGTGATATGGCATTTGCCGAGGCTGCCAGGGAGTACGGCAATGTTGTTGTGGTAGGTCAGTTTAAATATGACGATATGCCTTTGCGTGATCCCAACGGAAATATCTATCATGCCGTAAAGGATATTTATCTTCCTTTTCAGGAACTTGCGGATGAGTGTTATATGGGATACTCAAATGTTTCCCAGGATTCTGACGGAACGGTGCGCCGTATAACTACGGAAACTGAGTATAATGGTACCGTTTATAGAAGCTTCCCATGGATGATATATAAGAAATACTGCGAGAATCAGCATGTGGAACCCCTTGCTTATTCTAAGGACCAGTACGGCAGGTCAATAATAGATTATTCCGGACGCCCTGGTGACTATGAGTATGTTCCACTGGTAGATGTGCTGGAGGGGAAGATTGATCCCAGAGCATTTTCCAACTGCATTGTGCTGGTAGGTGCATATGCGCCGGGCATGATGGATAATTTCAATGTACCAACCGGTGGAACAAAGCAGATGTACGGAGTGGAGATCCACGCGAACATCCTGCAGGCTTTCATGCAGAACCGTTTCTCAGTAAACGGAAATCCCTATCTCTATGCAATCATTTTTGCAATAGTAGCTGCACTGTTAGTATTAGTATGCAGAAGGCTGCATGTGGTCATTGCGTCAATTGCTGCTGTGCTTATGATAGCGGCTGAAGTGATGTTCGGCGTCATGATGCATAATAATAAGGGCATAGTCATCAGCATCATATATTTCCCGATAGTGGTCATTCTGTTTTATGTATATAGCTTGGCTAAACGGTATATTCAGGAATATAAAAACAAGGCCAGGATACTGCAGGCTTTCAGTAAATATGTTGCACCACAGATCATTGAGGAAATTGCGAAGACGGGTACCTACAAAGTAAGTCTTGGAGGTGAAAGCCGCGACATATCTGCACTTTTTGTTGATATCCGAGGATTCACAACCATGTCGGAGGCTTTAAGTCCTGAGGATGTAGTGGCAATCCTGAACCAGTATCTTGCACTTACCACCAAGGCGGTATTTGATAATCTGGGCACTCTGGACAAATTCGTGGGAGACTGTACCATGGCGGTATTCAATTCCCCTTTTGATTTGGATGATTATGAGTTTAAGAGTGTCTGTGCGGCTATGGATATCGCAATGGGAAGCGAGCCGCTAAACCAGAAGATCGAGGAGCAGTTCGGCCGTAAGATCGGTTTCGGTGTAGGCGTAAACTGCGGTCCTGCCGTAACAGGTAATATAGGCTGTGATTTCCGAATGGACTATACTGCCATAGGCGATACTGTCAATACCGCCGCCAGGCTTGAGGCGAATGCCGGAGCCGGAAAGGTCTATATAAGCGACGTGCTCTATGCCCGGGTAAAGGAAAGAGTGGATGTGGAAGAGGTAGGAGTTATTCCCCTTAAGGGTAAGAAAAAAGGTGTGGTTGTATATTCTGTTACTGCCGTACACAAGGATATCCCTGCGCCTTCGCCGGAAGAGATGGCAAGACGCCGTGCACTTTACTGCGTGGCCGGAAATATGCCTGAGGATGAAAGTGCAGGGAACGGGAGTATCTCTGAAAACAAGGCAGTTGAAAGCTGACAGAACAATAAATTATAATGAATGAGAAATCCGGTTTTCACCGGCACAGATTTTATGCATAGTTGTTACAGAGGCAGAAGGAGGGGCTGTTATGAAAATGTCAAAGAAAAAAGCATCTGTTTTCGGTATGGCGGCAGTGACACTTTTCAGTGTCGGAGGCTTTAGCGCCTGCGGTCAGGGAGCTGATGTGCCTGCTGTTTACGGTCCTCCTACGGATTTGGGCATAGAAGAAAATCAGCAGCCGGATGTTTATGGTCCTCCTGTAGGATTTGATGTAGATGTAGAGGATAATGAGCCTTCCGGTGTCTATGGTCCACCAGCAGATTTTGACATAGACGAAACTGTGTCTGATGATTCTGCTGTGTCGTCTGATTTTGCCACGGTGAGTGATAATGAAGAGCCGCCTCTGTACGGTCCTCCTGAGGAGCTGGATGTGGAGAATAATGAGAATGCCGATGTCTATGGACCACCTGTGGAATAATGATCATGACAAAAGAAGAGATAAAAACAGCAAATCTTGACCTGCTTGCGGAGCATCAGAAGAAGCTTTGCAGAGAGCCGGAGTTGCGGCAGCTTTTCCTGGAGCTGACACTTAAGTGTAACGAGCACTGTTTCCACTGTGGCAGCAGCTGTGCCGGCAATCTTCCGGATGGTCTTCCCTTGGAAAAATATAAAGAGATTCTGGATGAAGTGAAGGAGAATTTCGGCACAAAGGTACTTATCGCCGTGACCGGCGGTGAGCCCCTGCTTTATCCGGATTTTTTTGAGCTGACAGAGTATATCCGGAAGCTTGGCTTCCCTTGGGGCATGACCAGCAATGGAACTCTGATCACAAAGGAAGTGGCGCATCGCCTGAAAGAAAACGGCATGCGAAGCATTTCCTTAAGCATTGACGGTATTCCGGAGACTCATGACAGATACAGAGGATTAAAGGATGCCTATAAGCTGGGCATGCAGGGCATACAGAATCTGGTGGACGAGGATTGCTTTACCACCATGGTCACCACTGTAGTTAACCATGAGAATATTAAAGAGCTGGATCAGCTGTTTGATGTTTTCGATAATATCGACATCAATGAATGGCGCCTGACCGGCATAGAGCCCATAGGCCGTGCAGAACTGGTGCCGGATATGCTGCTGACTCCGGATGACAACAGATACCTGATGGAATTCATCAAGGCAAAGCGCGAGCAGCGGATCCCTGTGACATATTCATGCTGCCATTTCCTTGGCACGAAATATGAAGCGGAAGTTCGTGACTGGTATTTCCTTTGCAATGCAGGAATTTATGTGGGAGGAATCCTTGTAAACGGTGATGTGACAGCTTGCCTTGACATACCTCATAACGAAAAATCGATACAGGGAAATATTTACGAGGACAGCTTTACCAAAATCTGGAAAGAGCGTTTTCAGATATATCGTAAGCCCTTATCTGACAGAAATGAAAAATGTGCATCATGCCCGGAGGCAAAGTGGTGCAGGGGCGGAGCCTATCATAGCTGGGACTATGAGAATGAAAGACCGAAAGTATGTATGAAGGGAGTACTGTTCGATTAGTTCAATTTGGATGTAGGCACATGGAATTTTTACAATTGTGTGTCCGATTGAGTTATAGCCGGAAACTAAAAAGATATCAATAGTCCGTGTATCAGTTGAATTTTGGTATGATCATGTATTGAAACTAACCGGAAATGCTTTCTGTAAACTTAGAAATAATCATGAAATAGTGAAGGCTGTTCAAAGGTCAAATGTTGCATAAAAGTGTTATCCCGGGAAGATAAGGGATCGTAAGTTGATCATTTTGACAGGCAGTACTTACAGAGCCGCAATAATGCGGCGGAAAGGACTTATATGGTAAAAGTATATTGTTATCCCAAATGCACTACCTGCAAGAAGGCAATGAAATGGCTTGATGATAATGGGATAGAGTACAAGCTGATAGATATAAAAGAAGATCATCCGGATGAAAAAACTCTGCGTAAGTACCACAAGCAGAGCGGTCTTCCGCTTCGGAAGTTCTTTAATACAAGCGGTATGCTGTACCGTGAGCTGGAGCTTTCAAAAAAGCTTCCGGACATGAGCGAGGACGAGATGTTTGAGCTCCTTGCATCGGACGGAATGCTGGTAAAGAGACCTCTGCTCGTGGCAGATAAGAAAGTGCTTACGGGATTCAAGGAAGACGACTGGAGGGAAGTACTGGGTTGAATGGATAGAAAATCATACGATTTGCCAATTGACAATTGTTATAAATGACGGGGCTGTCGCTTTAGTTGAGTAAT
>DGSK01000022.1:0-15372 GCA_002393955.1 Lachnospiraceae bacterium UBA4364
TATATGTGGGAAGTTTTAGTTATTAACTGTTCTTTTCTGCAAGAAACTCCAGAAACTCAGTCTCCGGGAGAGGTCTTGAATAATAGAAGCCCTGTATATACTCGACTCCTATGTCCTTCATGGCTTTCATCTGCTCCTCTGTTTCTATTCCTTCCGAGACTATATGCATATCCATCTTATGGAAGATATCAGCCATTCCGGAGAGGACGTGTCTTGTCTTTTCATTATTAAAGTAACCCTGGGTAAATGAATAATCAAATTTTATATTCCTTACAGGCATATTCACGAAATAGTCCAGATTTGATCTGCCTGTTCCGAAATCGTCGAGCGAGAAGGTCACGCCCTTCTCCGAGAGCTTTTGTATATTCATAAGCATGATATCCCTGTTTTTGGCGGCAGCGGTTTCAGTGATCTCCAGATTGATCATCCCCGGATCTATATTATACTTTTCAGTATATTTCAGGACGAAAAGCGCCGGATTCTCGAGATCGAACTGAGCAGCCGAGAGATTTACCTCGATGAACTTAAGACCAAGCTTGCCTGCTTCACCGGATGATATGAAGCGGCACACCTTATCAAAAACTCTGGTACCTATGGGGATGATCTGTCCGTTTTCCTCAGCAAGGGGAATGAATTCTCCGGGGGGCACTATCTCTCCGTCCGACTTCCTGATCCTCGCCAGAGCCTCCGCCACCGGGAAACAGTCATTTTTCACATCATAGATAGGCTGATAGAATACCTCTATATGGTCATTTGCCAGTGCATCGTCTATCAGATCCTTTATCCTGTTCTGTTCCCTGAGGCGGTCTACGAGACTGCCGTCCGCTACCAGTACTTCCTGCTCTGCATCGACATAGGTATGTAAGAAACGGAAGAATTCCTCGGGATCCTTCATTTCCCCGCTGTCAGGTATCAGCAGATAGCTCCCCTTGGCAGGGATATCCTTTACCCCGTCCTTTTGCATCTTGATATTCTTTGCCTTGTCAAACATCTTTCCGCTGCTGTCATATACTACGCAGAAGGTATCGTCGTCAATGCGGAAGGCGGGCTCTGTACCAAGAGCCATAAGCGCTCTGGCGGTTCTGACTACCGCTGCCCGTTCCATATTAATATCTACACCCGGTGTCAGGAAGTGGATCTTGGCGGTAAACATTGAGAAAGGCCTGTCAAATCTGTAGCGGTCATTGACATAGATCGACAGTGCATTGGCAGTGAAAAGCCCGGTAGCCGGATCAATGAATGCGCTCGGATTCTCAAGCTGCACATACAGTATGACCATGCCGAAGGCAGATGCAAATCCCACAAGCAGGAACTGCGGGAATATGAATTGTATGAGTGCTGCCAGAAGCCATACTCCCTGCCACAGTAGCATTGCGCTAAAGCGTCTTCCTGATATATCCCGGCGAAAAGTGAAAGCGGTAATGATAGTTGAGAGGATGAAAAGCGCGCACATAAAATATGACACGGAGGTTGACAGACCGTAAGAATAGACTATGCGGCCTGTTGCCTCATATCCTATGGGCAGCAGCAATATGAGTATCTCGCCCACAGCAAAGAAGATATTGTAGACTATCTGAATGATCTTAAGCCGTCTGCCGGAGGATGGGATGATACTGGTCGAAGCGTATATGAAGCTGAAATACCCCTGGAGCGTTAAGAGCATGATGTAGAGCTTGCATACTATCTTAGTGACAGGCTCGCTGAAGCCGTCCTTTACCGCATGTGAGATCATTACGACTGACATGATGTCAAATATGAGACATAAGAAGCATGCAAAAAGTGCTCTCAGAAAAAGCTTACGGTTCATAAGATCAAGCTTTTTCTCCCGGAAAAACATCACAAATATGGTGAATATAATGAAAAGCGCACAGCTTTGCAGCTCAATATTCATACCGTCTCCTGCTTTGAAGAAATAACCCCCATAATGATTATATCAGAAATATCCGCCGGGTTAGAAAAGTTTTAACGATTTGATTCATTAAAGAGCCTGATCAGGTCAGTTCTGTTTGAGGTTCCGGTTTTCTTTAAGAGATTCTTCATATGGAATTTAACGGTATTTTCTGAAATGAAGAGATTCTCCGCTATCTGCGGATTGGAGCATCCCTTTATTACTTCGCACAGCACATCCCTTTCCCTGGCTGAAAGATCATATTTTTTTATGAAAAGAAGACAGCTGTCTTCATCATTTACGGGCTCTTTCTTCAAAGCCGCATTCTCTTCCGGCAGCTTGGCAAAATAGAGCATTTTCCATAAAAGAGCGGAGCAGAATACAGACAGGACAAAGGCAAGCGATGTAAGCGTGATAAGGATAACGGGCGATGCGGCCAGCCTGTCACCCAGAGTGGCGCCTACAGGCTCTCCGATACGTCTGCAGATCAGACCTAAGCCTGCCAGATACAGGGCATTTTCTGACAGGTCAGAAAAAAGTATCACGCCGTATACCGTCAGCAATCCTGTCAGGGCATAATTCAGTGCCCATAAAATCTCGCCTGCAACAGTATAGTGTGAAAGAAAAAGCGAGATAAACGGGCATAAAAGTGAACATACACAGAGCAGCAGTCCGCCGGGACGAGATCTGTCGGCTATTATCCCGGCCAGTATCAGCCCGACTGCATAATAGGCTCTGCTGTATTCCATTTTTACAGTTCCCTCGGCAAATTCAGAAATCGGGAACAGGAATCCCATGTTTCTGGTAATTTCTATCAATATCACTGTAAACAGGGCAATCACTAATATGTGGGTATCAGGCGGATTATGAGTGGGAGCTTGTTTTTCGGCGACATCTTTACCAACAGGTTCCCTGTAAAGTAAAAATGCCATGACAGCAAAGATCAGATATAGGAACAGTGAATAACCGCTGCGCAAAAAATCTCCATCCCCCGGAATGGAAATCAGGTAGGATGCAACGCTTCCAATGGCCCATCCCATACCCATAGTTATGCCACGCATGTCCGGCAGCGAGGCCAGACAGGTAAAACAGCATCCGAATAGCATGCCACAAAATACATCCATCATAAGACCGGATATAACGGACAGTGACGGAACAGGAATCAGAACTGCGGCTGTCATAAATACCATTTCGCAGGCGATGGACAGGGTAAAAATTTTTTTCAGATTTGAAGCGCGTTTTTTGACAAAAAAGGCGAGCAGCAGCATTCCCACTGCCTGAAAGGCGTAGTCGATGACATTGGTAAACATTCCTACGGTCTGCTCCGAATAATGATTCAGCAGTCTGTATATCCAGGTTAAGTATCCTGTTCCGCCCCAGGCATATACAGCACCTATCATTAGGCACAATCGTGTTGAGTTTTTCAAATGCTCTTTCTTCATATCTTGTAAAAGTATAACAAAAAAGAAACTCTCCTACTATACAAAATGGGCAAAAGCAGGCAATACTACCCCAAAAACTACCCCATTAGGAATGTATTTCTTTGCTACTATGAAATAGTATTTTTGTGTAGTTAAAGCACATGACTGGTTAAGGAGGGAAGGATAGGATGAAAAAAAATCACAGACGACTCAGAACCGCTATAGTAATGATGCTGGTTCTGATAATGACCGGAAGCCTGTTCCTGCAGAATGGGATAAGGGCAAAGGCCGACGGAGATGTTACGGCAGCTGATTATACGGCTGATGAAAATGGCAACATGGCATTTCATGCAGACAGTGAGAACACATACAACAATGTCGTTGTTCCGGAAGGCTATATATTTGAAGTGACCGCAGCCACAACCATCACCGGAACTTTTACCGTTGCTGACGGCGGCAATATTTTCATATTGGATAATCCTGATGCGGGCAGCGAGGGAAGTCTTACTGTAACAACATGGAATGTTTCACAGGGTGCAGCTGTTATGTTCGGTAATAGTTCTATACCTGCCGGCATGGAACTCTATGACGGTGATACACATATTACCAGTATGACAGATGAGTTCATGTGGCAGAACTGGATCTATGACGGAAATGGAAAATGGGTCAGGGATGACAGACCATTAGGACAGTCGGATATAATAGATGATTCCGCTAAATATGTATATGCATATAACACTAACGATGACGATGCAGCAAAGTCATTTCTTGCAAGGGAACTCTACTGTCGTTTTATAAGGGTTTCGATGTATGGATCATTCGGTCTGCCTAATGAAGGCTGGGACGGGCCCAATGAAACGAGTATTTCAAACGGTGCCGGACAGCTCCGTGATCGTATAGAAAAAGATGCAAATGGTGATGGAACGATCACTGCGAAGGATAACGCCGGAGACAATGTTGTAATAGACTATTCAACCTTCATAGTACGCTGGGGTTATGATGAGGAAAATCCGGATCAGGAAGTAGTCAGCAAACTCAGGGTATACTATAGCAGCGCCATAGGCAGTGATGGTGTGCTTGTAAATACAGATTATTCTCATAATGCAAGAACCGGAAGCACCTCGGGAAGCGGACACTGGTATCTCAGAAGGCTTGACAGTGACAAAACATCATTTGCAGGCGAAACTGCAAATGGCTGCCTTATTAAGGATGATCCCGATGGCAACGTTACAGTCGGCGGAAATGCATGCCTTACAAGCAAGGTAAATACAGACGGCCTGTTTACCATCGAATTGTCCACAAGGGAATTCTACTACAATGGTGAAGGTTACGGTGCTTACTCAGGACGTTACAATGGATTTATCCGTGTCCTTGAGCCCGGTGAACCTTATCTGGGGATTACCGGAGAAGGCGAAAACAAGAATTTCGGACCTCTTGGAGTAAATGATGCCAATAGTGATACCATATGGAAAGCAGGTGCTGATACCATAGCCACAACCTATATAGGGTATTCTTCCGTTTATTTAGATACGCTTGGCAATATGGGTGACCTGACAATTACAGGTGTTGAACTTGCAGATGCATCACTTGCTGACGGCGTGACTATAACAAACGAAGGTGGTGGAAGATTCAAATTAACTTTCGCTTCAAATTACTATGACCTAATACCTCTGACCCTTACCTACAGCAACGGCCGGTCATATTCACTGACGCTTCAGCGTATAGGTCTGGTATTCAGATATCTGTATCTGTCAGGTAATAGAGGAGAAATATTCTGCAGCTGTAATAACAGCATTGCCGATTTTAACTGTGATTATAATGACGGAGAACAGATAGTCGTATTTGCAACTTATTATCATCCCAGCAATGATCTGACAGCATCAGGCGGAAGCAATCTGTATCTCAGTGTTAATTATGACGATGGCAACAGTGAGATCATATACCACGAGGATGGTGATCATGATTTTAACGGATATAAAGAATCTGCAAATGGCGGTGTGGCTACCACATCATTCATAATAGGATTTCTTCCGGCACATCATGATGATGGCAGTGATATACGAGAGCAGACTTTCCGGAATAAGTTCGGAAATACAGGCGGAATGTCTGCAACTGTTATAAACGCCGGTTATGATGATCCTGACAGTTACAGCGGTACCCAGATAGGTTCCGGACAGGGCGTATACTGGAACGGCGAAGTCAGCTGGGCGTCGAACAACTGATCAGGAACAGAAATGGAGGAATGATAATGAATAGCATTAAAAAGAATAAAAGCTTAAATGCAGTCATGAAACTTGCCGGTATCCTGCTGGCGGCAGTACTGTGCCTGTTTCTGATGCCGGCTGATGTTTCTGCAAATAATCAGGATGTTACTATTACCGATGCATCTGCTACCGGAACAAGCATGACTGTGAGCGGTACAACTGATGCCTCTGCCGTTGCTGTGCAGATCCGTGATTCAGCCGGAAAGATCTGGGCTATGGGTACACTTGGCGTGCTTAACAATCAGTTTTCCGGTACGATTTCGAATTTAAGGCTTTCAACCGGTGACTATACTATTTATGTGGCTGACTATGAGGGTGGTACATGGACAACTGCTCCTGTAACTGTAACAAACGGTGTAGATCCGTCAAAGCCGGACTCATCAAAGTCGAGCTCATCAAAGTCCTCAAGCTCGTCATCACATACATGCAAGAATCATGACTTCCAGTACAAGATAATTGAATATCCCACCCGTACCAAGGACGGAAAGGCTGCATATGTATGTACCCACTGTGGCCAGATAGATTATGACCATCCCGGGGTTTACGACGGATATATCATCCTGCCTTCTTACTACCAGTTCCAGAAGGAAACAGTGGAGCAGATACAGAATGCTCCTGCAGGTGAAGTTACGGTGGATGCGGAATTCTGGATAAGCTTTATGGATATTGTATATGATGAAATAGAGAAGAGGCCTGACCTTACGGTAAAGGTTGATTTCACTTATTCAAAAACCGATTATACAGTGACTATTCCTGCAGGTACTCCTGCCGAAAGCATACTTAACGGTTCCAGGTATGCAGGATTCATTTATCTGGGATCTTTGTATGGACTGACGGAAAGATAGTTCGGCAAGGGGGCCAATGGAGTTTTGAACAGAAAGCGGGTGAAAGCTAAAACGGCTTTTGCTCGCTTTTTTACGTCATTATTAAGGGAATGTAGCAGTATTGCATGCTTATTTTTTGCTATAATTACAATAGTTTTAATAGTTCGCAATTCGGTACGCTCGGGTATTTATAATATCTATGAAAAGGTGGAGATCTTATGAAAGTAGTACATATGAAATGGTCACAGGTTGATGACAGCAGGAAATTGTGGAGCCAGCCGGTTTTTCACCAGCTTATTTCATCCAGGGCAGAAGCAATGGCTGTTATAGATAATAACAAGGAAGTAAAGGCAATATTTGCTTTTACACTTAAGGCCGGAAGGGTAAGGGTGCTGGAATATAAGAGTTTTACCGGAATGGAAAATGACAGTACTTATCTGCTTTTCTTCGAGGTTTTGATGAACTTTTCGGAAATAACGGGAAGAGTATTAAGCATAGATGTTGCCGCAACGGATAATGTGGCGCTGGTTTCCTATCTTGAAAAACAGGGATATGAGAAAAAATATGAATATGTAGAGGTTAAGGGAAAGCTGGCAGATATAAAAATGTCAGCGGACGAAACAGACACGGGAGAAGTATCTGCCATCAGCGTAGGAGATCTGAGTTATGCGGAATCACTGAATGTTTCAAAGGTTTTGAATGAAGAGTTGGGAGTACCTCTTGACCGGGTAAATATAGAAATGGATTACGATCCTGACCTGAGCCTCTGTCTGTTTTCGAACAGATCGGCAGAAGATGTCAAAGCAATGATCCTTATAGGAAGGGATGATGAAAACCTTAAGATAGAATATCTTTATATAAGGAAAGACAGTGCTAAAGCTGCTCTTTCACTGGTAAAAGAGACCTGGCTGAGAGCGGGGAAGATGTATAAGGACGATATAAACGTGATATTTGAGGCTATAAATGATGAGTCATTAAAGCTGGCCAGACGGGTTTTGCCCAACGGAGAGTTTAATGAAAAATACAGATACAGTTTGAACTTAAGAGGATAAGGAGAACCGGGGATATGGATCTGAAGGATAAAGAGAAGAATAAAGCCATAGAATCTATCAAAGTGGACCGGAAACAGACTCAGAAGGAAAAAAATCTTCTGAAAGAGGAGGAAAAAAAATCAGAAAAGCAGCTTGCACAGGAAAAGAAAGAGGCTGCGTTTAAGGCGGAAGTGGATAAGTCCTGTCGTAAGGTATGGATTCGTAATACCGCTATGTCTCTTATCGATTGGTCTGACGGCATTGCACCGGAGCTGGAAGCCGTAGGGAACGTGCCGGTATCCATAGGAAACCATGCAGATGTTATCAATACTCCTGAAATTAAGGCTATTATAAAAAAATCGATAAACGGAGAGGACCTTTCGGATGATGAAATTGTTATGCGGGATACGCTGGAAGAGTCTGAACTTATAGAAGAAATTATATTAGAAGCAAAGTTTCTCAAATGTGAATATAAATTTAGTGAATGGGATGATGAGGAAAAGCGTTTTATAGTGGAGCAAACAGAATCCGATGATAAAGAACTGAGCAAAAGGGCTAAAGAGGTCAGGGCGAATAGAAGTAAAATGATGAAAAGTACCGCTGTAAGCCTGGAGAAAAACCAGGGAAAACTAAATGCGTTGGAATTAAAAATGATTACGCTTCTTCCCTTGGATAAGCAGGAGCAGATATTAAAAAAACGTGGATTATCCTTGCAGGATAAAGATGAGGAATACAAAAGGCTGTCCGATATCAACGCAAGAAAATATGAAAAAATGTCGGAAGAAGAGAAAGAAAAATTCGAGATTGATATTTTTATGCGTACATATGTGGGAGAAGAGGACTACCTTAAATACCCTATTAAGCTTAAGAAGTCTGAAAAAAGGGAAATATACAATGCTAATATGACTGAAATATCAAAATATAGCAGTGGTATCAAAGCGTGGTATATGGCAAAAAAAGAAACAGAGATGGAAATAAAGGATATTTCCGAGAAAATGACATTGGAGCGGTCAAAGAATCTGTATGATCTTTATAAAAGATTTACAGAGCAGGAAAAGGAAAAAAAGGAAGATCAAGAGAAAAAGCCAAAAAGTTTTTTTGAAAAAAATACGGAAACAGGCGAAGCATACAGGATGGACCGGTATGATAGCCATGTCATGGCCTATTTGGACAGGATTGATGAGTTGGGGATGGATCGCAATAGTCTCATGAAAGCACATGACGCTCTGTTTAAGCTGGAGGAGCTCAACTTGAACTACCGTGAAACAGCAGGCAGGGAGATTTCAAAAGATCCTCAGAATATAATGGTTTATCATGAAAATCTTGGACAACAGGATATGGAACTGAGGGCGCTTGCGGATGAATCAAGAAAGACCATAGGCACACTGTACAGGATTATGGGAAAGTCAGTAGGTTTCTGTAAGGAAGTGGTCAATATCAGGAAGGAACTGGAGGACAGTAATGAACTTCCGAGATTGGCAAAAGAAAATCAAAAAAGGGTGAATGCTATTCTTTGCAGCAAAGACAGGAATGATGAGACAAATGAAAATCTCTCAGCTGAGGAGAAGGAATCTGAAGAGAAAAAGGACACAGATAAAAAAGAAGAGAAGAAGCCCGAAGAGGAAAAGCTCACAGAGCAGGAAGAAAAGGAAAAGCAGGCGCAAGAAGGAGAGAAGAAGCCTGAAGAGAAGAAATCCGAGGAGAAAAAGGACGCAAATAAGCAGGAAGAAAATGAAAAGCAGAAAGAAGAACTGAAAAAGGCTAAAGAAAAGCTTGTAAGAGATTTTAAAAGACAAGCCAAAAAAGCTGAGAAGCAGAAAAAGTATGAGGAAGAAGAAAAGAAAGCCCGGGAAGAAAAAGAAAAGAAGACGCGGGAAGAGCAGGAAAAGAAAGCTCAGAAAGAGAAAGAAATTAAGGAGAGGGAGAGACTCGAAAAGGAAAGAACAGAGAAGAAAAAGAAGAGTGGG
This sequence comes from Lachnospiraceae bacterium UBA4364, assembly GCA_002393955.1. GTDB lineage: Bacteria > Bacillota > Clostridia > Lachnospirales > Lachnospiraceae > NK4A136. Next base: position 9,396 of record DGSK01000022.1, read on the forward strand.
CAGAGAGCAGAATTAAGAATTCAGGCGGAGAAAAAGCGGGAAGAACAAATTGCTAAAACCGGTTATGAGCACATATCTTATAATGAGGGAGTTTACGAATTAAAATCGAAAGAGATTAAAAATTACAAGGTTAAGGGTAAAGCTTATTATGATAACGGTGCAATGAAAAAGAGCAGTCTGAACCGTGTGGAGATTGCCAGCCGGCTTGTGTCGATAGAGGGCACAGAGAACAGGATAGAAACCTATATCGGTAAAATTGAGAATAACAAGCTGCTCCATTTCCTTATAGCGAATATAGATGTCATTTCAAAGGATATGGAAGCTCGCGAGTATATCAGGAAAAGGCTTGCTGACAGAATAAAAAGTAATGTGAGCCGTCAGGTTGACTCTGAAGATGGTCTGATGGATATAGAAGAAATAAAAGAAAATGCCCTGCAGGAACTTAGGGGGTTGGAGGAACAAAGGGCAGAGGCTGATGGATCCAAGCAGACGGAAAAGATCATAAGCGGACTATCCAATAGAATGGATCTTTTGTTTGTGAAAAGGACCATAATGAATATAGGTCAGATAACACCATTCAGGAAAAAGAATCTCATTGCCCTGATAGATGATATGACAGAAAAAATAAAGGATAATGATCAGCCGTTTATTTATCTTCCCAACGTAGAGCAGAAGGAATTTCAGGATGGGTGTGAATGCTGGGCTGATACTACATCGAATCTGCTCCGATATGCAGGACATGATGTGAGGATACGTGATGTAAAGAATTACGGTATCAGGGAGGGCAATCATGAAAGGCTTAACTTTTTTGAAGAGAACCATACTCTCTATAATGATATAAGTGATTACTCAGATTATATACTTGCTACTGCAAAGGGCTACTCCCTTGAGGAAAGGGGAATAACATGTTCGACTATGGATGATGTTGGGCTGACTATAGATGAACAGGTTCTTGTATTTAAAGAAGCCGTAGTTAATGCGCTCCGGGAAAATACTCCCATAGGAATTGGATTCAGCAAGCATTACCAGACGGTTGTAGGTATAGATGGAGATGATCTGATATTGAAGAATCCGCTTCAGAATAGTGCTAATGATAAAAACCAGCTGACGAGAAAGAGCATAACTGATATAGTGGGAAAGAGTGCGCTTCAGCATAAGTACCCAAAAGCGAGCGGAGGAAAGGACGATGTTCCCGGGTTAGTTAAACTGTTCCGTCTGAAGAAAATAGAATATAATGATAAAAGAGAAGAGACCGTAAAGCTTTCCGGATCGGGACAGCTGAAATATAATAAAAATGTGGCCGTAACCGATGGAACAAATATGGAATTAAGACAACATCAGGGAAATTCAATTGCTTTCTACGATTCTGTAAGAAGCGTAAATGTTTATTATCCGAGAGTGAAGCCAAAGAAATGAATATCGTCCTTTACGAACCTGAAATACCATACAACACCGGCAACATAGGCAGAACCTGTGTTGCCGTTAATTCGCGTCTTCATTTAATAAAGCCGTTAGGCTTTTCTCTTGATCAGAAAGAGATTAAGCGGGCAGGCTTAGACTACTGGCCTAAGCTTGATCATTGCGAATATGAAAACTACATGGATTTCTTAGATAAAAACAATCATCCGAAAATCTGGATGGCAACCACCAAGGCACATAAGCTCTACACTGATGTTTCTTTTGGTCCTGATGATTACATAATGTTCGGCCCCGAAAGCAGGGGGATACCTGAGGAAATCCTGGTAGATAACGAAGAAACCTGCATCCGTATACCTATGTATGAGGATACCCGTTCGATCAATCTGTGCAATTCCGTTGCCATAATCTTGTACGAAGCCCTGAGACAGAATGATTTTGTGGGACTTAAGAAAGAGGGCGAGCTTCACAGGCTGCAGTGGAAATGAATCTTATATATACTCAAATATTCCCTGTATAGCGTCAGATATGTCCATCATCTGGTAAAGATTTATCCTGCCGGTAACGCGGAAGCTTCTCTGGTGAAGGTTAAAATATTTCATCTGTTCGCAGATAATGATTCCGGTTGTATCTGAAGAATCGATAGCGATATGGAGAGGACTCACGGTTGCAACTTTCATGACAGGGCAGGCTATAATGCCACCGTTTTCATTAAAAAATCGCGTGCTCACTACAAGGAGACGGAAGTTGATATCTTTTATGCTTACGATATCGCCCTGATTGGGAAAATTTACCATATTTCGCCTCCTGCCGGATCACCGTAATCAACTTCATCCATCAGCATCAGTTTTCCACCATAGGCAGCAGCTCTTTCTTTGAGCGTTTTGTGCCGGAATGCTCTATGCAGGATTATCTCACCCTGCGAGACAGTAATCTCCAAAGTTTCATCCAGTTGAAAACCTGCCTCTGTAAGTACTTCTTTGGGCAGCCTTACACCCTGACTGTTTCCCCATGCTTTGATCTGTGTATCCATTTCATTCCTCCATGATGTATATACAAGGTATATACACAGTGTAAATTAAGTGGAGTCGGTTGTCAATTACAGATAACTGAAAAATTCTGTGACCTCCGGTTTAAGGCTTTGTTTTTTTGTCCGGTTCGTCCGTATCTGATGCTGATACTTACTGACGGGCAATTTGATGATATGGCAACTATCCGAAAGACCTTAAAAACAGTACAATAATGGTATTGAGCGAAAACTGTAAAAGAAAAATGGGAAGATATGGGAAGGTGGCAAAGTTGTAGAATTATGGTACGATAGAACAATGAGACAGAACTAAAAAAATGGCAAGATAAAATGATAAAAAAGAAAAAAGGAGCCGTAAATGCAGCAAAGCAGGCAGAGCTAAACAGATTAAAGAATGAGAAACATTACATCAACTGTCCCTTTGACGAAAAAGATGAGGCTAAGGCTTTGGGTGCAAGGTGGGATCCTGATATGAGAAAATGGTACTATACCGGTGACAGGGATCCTGAGAAGTTTGAAAAGTGGATGTAGAAACATTTAATTGTCGCTAAAGCGGTAGAAAGAGGAAGAATGAACGATATTAAGGAAATTAGAGACAAGCTTCTTGACGGAATGACTGAGCCGCAGAAACAGGCGGTACAGGAGATAACACATGACCTGGAGATAGTAGCCTGTGCAGGTGCGGGTAAGACCAAGACTGTTACCCACCGGATCATATACATGATTGCAAACGGAGTGAAACCGGAGAATATCGTGGCGATCACTTTTACAAGGAAGGCAGCCGCAGAAATGCGTGGACGTATTTATGATGTGGGAGGCCGCATCCTTGGCAATACGAAGGGTTTTGCGGATATGTATATAGGCACGATAGATGCTTTCTGCCTTAAGATGCTACAGGAGTATGAGCCTGAGTATGCCAAGTTTTCAGTCCTTGATGAAGTACAGACCAAGATTTTCCTTGAAAGATTCAGTGGCGGCAGGGAGGATTTGACGGGTCTCAGGGGATCTGTGATCGACAGAGCGGTCAATCTTAACCGTAACGGATCAAAGAATCCAAGGAAGTTTGACTATTATTCGAGCCTAATGTCCATGCTGAACAGTACATGGCATGACCATTCCTATAGGGATAATTGGAGTCCCGAGGTCCTGGATTGTCTTGATAGATACAATAAATGCCTGTACGACAATAAGTATTTTGATTTTTCATCTATGATCAGAAAGATGATAGAAGGTCTTGATCCGGAGTCGGATACAAATGGCGGACAGATATCAGAGTTTGGCCAAAAAGTTTTTGACAGGGTTAAGTACCTTATCATAGATGAATACCAGGATACCAATCCATCACAGGAATACCTCACCGGGCTTTTTAAGAGATACGGTAACGCAAATCTGTGCGTGGTAGGTGATGCGGACCAGACCATATATCAGTTCAGGGGCAGTGATGAGAGCAATATCCTTGGTTTCAAGGAGAAGTATGATGCTGTACAGATCCGTCTGGATAAAGATTTCCGAAGTACTGATGCGGTGATTGATGTTGCCAATCACTCAATAGAGGGAAATTATACAGACGGGAATAAACATATCCAGATGGTCCATGGTGAAATAAAGGGCAGTAGCCTTGCATATGAGGAAGGCGATATAGTATGGAAGGATTTTGCAGGCTACGATAGTGAAGCCGACCATATGGTCAGGGAGATAAAACGCCTGAATGACAGCGGCATTCCCCTTTCGGAGATAGCGGTACTTTTCAGAAGGCGCAGGGAATATAATTTTGGCGTGGTAATGGCTGATTTCCAGAGTGTTCTGGCTTCAAAACTGAAAGAGAACAATATCGAATACATTGTGGAAGGCCTGAATACCTTGCATACCACGGATGAATTTGCGGCTATGGAGCATCTCTTCTTTTATATCACTGCAACTTATCTGCCTAAGTATTCCAATATGATCATAGGATTCCAGGCACAGCAGATAAAGGACGCCTGGCTCAAAGTGAGCAATGATGAGTCGTGTTATGAAGCGGCAATTAAAGACCTGGACAAGAAGATGAAAAAAATCTGTTCAAAGGAAAAGGTCTTCGGTCACGAATTCAATATGCAGCAGATTTTCCAGGAATTTCTGGCACATTTTGATTTCCTGGAGAGGGATGATAACAGGGCGCGGACCACAATGTACAATTTCGGAAAATGTAGCCGTGTGATAGCTGACTTTGAACTGCTGTATTTTAATGAATCCGCTCAGTACAAGGCCGGACAGTTCTGTGAGCACCTGATGCTGATGGTGACAGACCTGTATCCTGAAGGGGAGCAGGACAATGCCATGATACGCGGTGATGCGGTACGCCTTATGACAGTCCATCAGTCAAAAGGCATGGAATTTACGGCAGTATTCATTCCTGCGCTATGCGAAGGAATATTTCCGTCGGGAAGTTTTAGTATGCCCGGTAGGATATACAGTGCAGCCGATGCGTTGAGTAGCATGGCACAGTCGGCGAGGCAGGATGTTCATTCATGGGTGCCCAATTATAACGGATACTATGGCGGGGTGGATGCTGAGCGCAAGCTTTTCTATGTAGCTGTTACAAGGGCAAAGAAGTATCTGTTCCTAAGCTATGCAGAAAAGTATGGGGATAAGGATGAATGCAGGTCAGAGTTTCTGAACGAAGTCTTGGAATCACCTTATCTTAAGTATTATAAGTGCCTTGGGGATAATCCGGATTTCAGATATTCGGATAAAGCTCTTCCATTTATGAAGCAGGATCCGCTTCCGCTTACGCTCAACTTTTCACTGCTTTCCAATTATTATGACTGCCCATATCGCTTTAAACTTTCTAATTTCTACGGCTTTGTGCAGCCATATTCGGAGGTACAGGGATACGGAACCGTGCTGCATGAGATTATGATGCACATACATCGTACCTGGATAGATCATGAAGAAATAACAGAGGACAACTTGAAGCAGATAGTTGAAACTGCTGTTTATCTGCCCTTTGCAAACCCGGTGCAGATAGAAAATGCGAAGACCGGTGCAATGAACTGTGCGAAGGCCTATATAAAGCAGAATGAAAAAGACAAGGACCGTATGGTTGCGTCGGAAATGGATATCAATATTGAGATGGGTGAGGGCGTAAGTGTCAACGGCCGTATAGATCTGGTCCGCACTGTTCAGGTGGACGGCAGTGAAAAGCTTGCCATTGTCGACCTGAAGTCTGCGGGGAAGGATGCAGAACAGTGCCTGAATGCAGAGCAGTTAAAGATTTACGCCATCGGCTACCAGGAGGCCACCGGTCAGGATGCGGATTATCTGATGATCTACAATCTGGATCATCCCGATGGTTCAAGGAATGCAAAGGAAGAGGTGCAAAGCAATGCACTTATTTCAGCACGTGACGGTATCATGGAAGCGGCCCATAATATTCGCAGCGACAATCTTCCCAGAAAGAAGGGGGAAAAATGCAAGGGGTGTTACTTAAAGCATCTGTGTGGGAAAAAGAATTAATCACTAAAACTTCTCACATATAGTTTGTGGAAAGAGAAC
>DGSK01000022.1:15429-56806 GCA_002393955.1 Lachnospiraceae bacterium UBA4364
ACGACTCGCATATGCACCGGAACCGATGCAATTGCGAGTGTCGTTCTAAGTAGTTCAGTTAGTGGGAAGTTTTAGTTAATCAATGTTGAGATCAGGTAGAGTGGAGACGATAAAAATAGTGGTTAAATGTAAGTGCTTGTAATGGAGGATGTAGGATGAAGATCACCACAAAATGCAATTCATGTCACAAGACCGGAGAATACACCATTTCCGATGAACAGGATCTTCGGTTTATGGAAAAGGTTTGCGGTATGGGACTCAAAATGGATAAGGCTGAGGATTTTGATCTGCTCTGGGCAGCATATTTTGATCATAATCATGCACACAATCCGATGATCGCTATCATGAAAGCAATCCACCCTAAAAATTCGCTACAGTATTGTCCGGAGTGTGAATATACGGAACCTGAATATCTTAGAGAACCTGTGAAACAGATCAGGAGGGAGGATCTTATCATCCCATGTTCAACGACAGTTACGAAAATTAATGCGGCATATTTTTCAAAATGTAAGGGCATAGACGATCTTGATGATGAAAAGGATATTTATTACGAGGAAGAATTGTCTGATCTGACGGATGAACATTTGCGCATGGAAATCATGGCATCCTCTGTATATGACCTCTTTGATGTTGCGCACCCTGAAAATGACTGGTCAGACCGTATACTTCGTGATAACGAATTTATTGGTGTCTATACATACGGACGTCTTAAAAATATGTATTACTGGATGTATGAATGTGCTGAGCTTCCGAAGAAATATTACGATGAAGTAGTCGAAACGGCACAGATGTGTTCATCGGTTATGAGAGTAAACCTGATGCCGTATGAGTTGGCGCTTCTTGTGATGGGTTCCGGGAAATTTAAAGAAAGATACGGATTATGGGTTTGGGAATATGATAAGGAGAACGCAGAGGAACATATCAGAATAATCAGGGAAAGCGCATATTATAAAAGCCTTCAGCTTTCGTCATTTGATCTTGAACTGCTGAATGAAATTGTCCATGAATATATGGCGGATGTGGATTTTAACCGCTGATCAATAAACCTAATATTTTTTGAGGAATAAAAAATGCAGAGAGATGATTATCTTGAATTGAAGATTACCTGGGGAGATGAAGGAAAATATTATTGCATCGCGTTTGACGCCGATGCAGTACCCGATCAGGAGGAATTCATAACCAGACTGAAAAAAATGATCTCCATGATCGTAGACAAAGCACGCTATGATGATACGTCAGCGATCAAGGGCTTTTTTTCTATAAAAATGCCGGGTGGTAATCAACACACTCAGCTGGATATAGAATGTGGAGAAATACCGGATTACAGACCTGTTATAACTGGCCTGATCCGCCAACAAAATTATGGGAAATATATCTCATATGTAAAGATGGTCGACGGTGACAAGACATTTGCATTTACAAATCCTGTGATGGGCAGGACCTATGTAACATCAAAACATATGATACGGTATGACAGAAGTAAAGAACAGGCTATTGTTTCGGAGGGACCCGCAACATTTCTTTTCCCGTTCAATGACTGCTGGACACGTACGGACTATTCCATTAACAGAAAACTTGCGGGCACGACAACGCAGTTTGCGATTCTTCTTGATGTATCTGCACTGGTTATATCGTGTGATGACAACTATATCGAAAGATTTATCAATGAGAATGTGGAGCCTTTCAAAGAGATAAATAACAACGATCCTGAAGCTGATATTAATTCATTCGGTGAGGAAGAAGATGATGATCCTGAAGAACCGGTTCTGTTTGGATATGACGATGACGATCTTCTTAATGCGTATAAATCAGTTCGTTGTCCGGAGATTCATATAAAGCTTGTTCCACAGCTGTATCTTCCGGATTCCCAGCCAAACGAAAAATCTTATGATCATATGTTCCTGCTGGCAGGACGTGTAGAATACAATGATTATGATTCAGCATATTCGGATACGGACGACGGTGGATACGATGAGGATTATATATATATTGCAGAAGGTATTTTCTACAACGGAGTTGTAGAAGACAGCATAGAAAGAGCCGAAACACTGTCGGATATCACCGGAGAATTGATGAGCACTCAGCTGGATCTGGGTATCCACTTTGTCGATGCTGATGTGGAACTTATGAAGTATAAGCATGGAGATAGGCAGGGGCAGGTTTTGGACCATACAAGAATGTATGGTGACTTTATAAGGTGCTCCGGATTTGAATACCGCAGAGGCGCCGATAGGGGAGTGATGTATTTCAAACCGGTTTGCAGGACCATTGAAAGACTTGGCAGTCTCTTTGACTGGGATGATGCTGACAGAGATTTTGCATTTATCGAAAACAGTGATCTGAAGGAAGCATCGACTGCAGAATACAGGATCACAGCCAGGAACAAGTCAAATGCTTCACGATCATGTAGTATAATACTCCGTTTTGGAAATGCTATGAAGAACAGCTATTCTACTCTGGAGACAAATAAAGTATTTATTCATCTGGATAGCGGAATAAGAATCTATAAGTTTGAATGCAGGGAATCTATTAGAGAGGGTCTTCCGTTGACTTTTGGTGCTGTCAGGTATCTCGACTGCGTAAAGCGAGAAATATCAGAGGACGGAACTGTCAGTTTCAACCCGGACGCGGGTTTAAGAGACATGGATATCAAGCATTTAAACAGTATCAGATCACTTAAGGACATGGTCAATAATTACGGAAAGATCATGTATCTCAGGTCGAAATCTCTTGCAGATCTGGAAAAAGAAGTTTTGGCACACGTAAACGATATTTCGGCTGAGACAGATGGTGAAAAGGATGGATATGATTTTTCAACGTTAAGAAAACATGCTAATTCTGCAAGCCAGACTGATCTGATGGATGCTATCAGAAATAGGATAGAATTTACAAATCCGGGATATGAGATTAAGGAGCAGACTTTGAACGAGCTGAATTATCAGTTTGAGGAGTGGCGGAAATTCATATATATGCTGAATGAAGCGAAGGTTGAAAATGTCTCTGATTTTATAGTCAGGATCTCAGACAGATATGATTCCATCTCGGAATTACCAAATCCGCCCAGGATAGCATTAATGGGAGAGGCCGGAACCGGTAAGACAACTCTTGCCCGCATCATAGCCCAAAAATGCCTTGGTGCAGTATTCAAGGAAGTAACCGGCACACAGCTTATGCCTGCCTATCAGGGGCAGACCAAGGACCGTGTGGTAGAAGTGTTATCTGGACTGTTAAAGGATAAGGATCCGTTACAGCCAGCCGTCTTATTTATCGATGAAGCATATAACCTGTTTGAAGATGCATCTAGCTCGTCATCTCCCAATTCTTATGCATCGGAACTGATAGATATACTGCTTCCGATCATGACTTCTGATGGCGAATATGTTCTTAGCTCCGATAGACATGAAAGAAATGCAGATGGATCGAGACCGGCACGTGAAGTTAAGATACCTGCTAATTTTGCCATATGGCTTGGCGGCTATGAGGACAGACTCAGAAAGGCTTTTTCAGCAAACGAAGGACTATACAGACGTTTCAGTACAGTAGTTATACCTACACCCAAAATGACTGAATTATCCGACCTGTTCTGGAAGACATTGCAATCGGATGAAGCAGTAAGTGATGATGTCAAGAAAAATGTCACTGTAGATCTGAAAAATGAATTAAAAACATTTTTAGGCTGGGCATCATCTAGAACCTATTCGCGACTTTTTGCAAACCGCGCCGGTATCATAACACTTGAAGGATCTGTCAGGAGATACCTGTCCCAGGGATACTCACTTGATGAAGCCGTAAGACTTGCGACAGAACGTATCCGAGATGAGATATCGAGACAGTATTCCGTACAGCTGATGAAGGAATTTGATGAGCTTCCTTTTGAGGTGGTCAATGATATCGATGTCACATTTGATGACTATGCAGGATACGAAGAACTTAAGAACGAAATGAATGAGGTCATCGAAATGATGACGGATCCGGACATTTGGAAGAAACGTCATATCACAATGCCAAAGGGAGCTCTGTTAAAGGGGAGTCCCGGAACCGGAAAGTCATATCTTGCAAGATGCTTTGCAGGACAGCTCATGCGCGAAAAAAACAGATTGTATAAGGAAAATAGTTCATTCGTAAATGTCGAACCAAAAGATATCGCATTTGTTCCTATCGCAGCAGCACAGATACTTGCACAGCACAATCCGGTCAATGTGATCAAACTGCTGTTTTCGGAAACCTCAAAATATGATGCGGCTGTCATATTTATTGATGAGCTTGATGCCATCGGAAGAGACCGTAACCTTCCGGGCACAAGAGTTGATGTTCTGACACAGCTTATGATCGAGATGGACGGATTCGGTGAGCGGTCGAATGTATTCGTGCTTGCTGCGACCAATGATCCTGATCATCTTGATGGGGCTCTTAAGAGAGAAGGAAGATTTGATATCTCATTTGAAATCGATATTCCGGATAAATCCACATCCAGAGCCATCATAGATATGTATCTGAGGAAATACGGATTACAGTTAAGAGGCGGAAGAAAAAAATCCGGATATACAGTGTTGTCGAAAAAGGAAGAGGATAGAATCATCTCCCTGCTCGGCGGCGAAACTCCGGCTTTCATAGCTTCAATCATAAATGATGCAGCACTCTTGTACCACAGAACGGAAACAAGGATCGGCAGTGTAAAGATAAATGATGCGAAAAAGGATCCGAGATTTGCACACAGAATGGATAATGGCAAGCTTTTAAAGTCCGAGAAATATGATGGCACTTTGATCAGCAATGTTCAGGCGTTCTTAAAGGATCTCAAGGAAACTATTGATATCAGCAGGATCGGCCGGAGAAATGAGGTGGGCTCTGATAAAGGATTTGACCTTGCTCATAATGACTTTGGCCCTACATCTGTTGCCATACATGAAGTCGGACATGCACTTATGGGAAGATTGCTCACTGGTTCTTTTGCGGGAACCGAACGGATCACCATTCTCGGAAGGGGAGATGCAGGCGGGTATGTCGAACATAGCCGTGACGAGATACGCCTCATCACGAAAAAAGACTATATGGACCGGATCAAGATGGTCATGGGAGGAAGAGCTGCAGAAGAGGTCGTATACGGTGCCGATGAAGTATCGGTAGGTGCATCGGATGATATCCGCAAAGCAAGGAATCTAGCTCGTGACATGGTTGAACGGTTCGGCTTCTCCGAGGAAATCGGATTTATGGGAATGATCACAGTAAATTCATCATATCTCGGGGCCTCAATCGGAAGCAGCGTATCTGAGGAAATGAGATGTGCTGCAGAGCGAGAGGAACAAAAAATCCTTAAAGAATGCATGCAGGAAACCAGGCAGATGCTTGGCAGTAATAAGAAGCTGATCATCGCTCTTGCAAAGAAGATCTTCGATCTTAAAGAAATCACCGGTGCCCAGATGGAAGAAATTTATAATAAAAGTGTTAAGGAAAAAAGTTGATCGGTAAATATCATACCGGCTGTCATTCGACTTGTGGCGGTGTGATTTGGTTATTATTCCGGCTATTAAATGTCGATAGTTAGACAAACAAGTATGTCAATTTTGGCTTATGGATGTCTTCGGCTATGCATTCTCTATGGCTATATGTATAGCTTCTGCCAGTGTCCTTGCTGTCTGGTTTATATCAGTCAGCAGATAAGCCTGCATCAGCAAGAGTCTTGCGGAGCCGGGTAATCTCGTCGTTGAGAAGTTGGTTTTCTTCAGTCAGTGAATCAATCTTAGGCTGCAGTTCTTCGATGGTCTCATTACGCCCCTCAGCTTTTGCATCACGGCGGATCATTTTTTCTCTCGTCTCAAATGTGAAATCAAGTTTTGTCACTTTTTCCACCTCTCTTTTCGTATATTTTACATCATTTTGGATGTCATTTACATAGTAGATTAGTCGAATGAACAGGGGACCACTTTGTAGAAAAAAACGCAGGGACGGGAAATTTTATAGGAACTATATGAATAATCCCACCATTTCGGTGGGGATGTGTCTTTTACAAATCTGATAGGACGGAACAGAAAAAGTGTTTTATAATTGTAAGTATGAGGGTGAAGATATTCCGGATGGTATCAGGAATTTATATAAATTTATTGGTACCGGTAATGTGAGTGACGAACTGACAGAAAAAATAAATACTGCAGTTATGAAGGCTCGGATAAATGAAGTATGGAGGACTCAGTATATGAAGGAATGGGTTGTAATACAGGACGCAAGAGAGGAAGGGTATCGTGAAAGAGATTCCATAAAAATATCCGAAATGCTGCGTACCGGTAAAACTGCTGAAGAGATAGCGGATTTCTGTGGTTACCCCATAGAACAGGTGAAAGCAGTAGAAAGAGAATTACTTGTATCTTCAGAATGACATAATAATTTACATCCTCACCGTTTCGGTGGGGATGTGTTTTTCAGAACTATTCAAAATTCGGGAAAATTTATATATATTTCTGCACAGAACCGCCGGAAAATTTCCGGCGGTTTTTTATTGGTTCCATAATAAGTGTAAGGAGGTACAAAACTTCATAAGGTGAGCGACAGGGAACACCGTGCTAAACGGATCAGCGGACTGATCCGTTTAGCCACAAAACCAACCGTGAAGCGAAATTGGGGACCGCAAGGGCAAATGCCTGCGCCTCATGAGAAAGTAGACACGGTATCCAAGGCAAACTGTTTATTAGCAAAAACAAGGAGGATTTGAACATGGTCGGATGGATAATCAAAATTGGCTTGATAATAGCATTTTGCAGCATTTTTCCCGAAAGGTTACAGACGGGTATGTTTTTTCTGATAATTGCAGCCTGGATTTTCGTAAAGGTGAAAGAGTTTTTAGATGCGGAATGAAAACAGGATTATGGAAATACACGGGAGGCCCCCATCCGGGGAAACGGCGCCACGACCTGCTGCCATCGGGCAGCAGCGAGCGGCTCCCGATAAGTGATACCAGTAACTAAATCAACCAGGCAAGCCGCTGAAGATGCGGCAGAAAGGTGGCGCAATGACACTGCGTGATTTCAGAAACTGTATCGAATTTAATCTTGAGCATGGCATCAGGCACGCCGTACTGGGTCTGGGTGCTCCGGGGCTGGGCAAGTCCCAGGTCATTCAGCAGATTGGTGAGAAATACGGCTACAAGGTCATCGACCTTCGGCTTGCACAGATGTCAGAGGTGGAGATCGGAGGCCTCATCTATCCAAATGAGGATAGGACAAAAACCGTATGGCTTGCGCCTGACATCCTGCCGGATGAGGAGAGGGATGGTAAAAAGACTATCCTCCTGCTTGATGAGATTACCTCTTGTTCTAAACGTGTGCAGGTAGCAGCATATCAGCTTGTCCTCGACAGACGAGTGGGGCAATACAGACTGCCGGAAGGCACTTTTGTAATCGCTCTTGGCAACAGGGAGGATGACGACGGCGTGTATGTAAGGCTCGCAGCACCACTGGCTGACCGCTTTGAGATACACAATATCGATGTGGATTTCGAAATATGGAAGGAGGACTATGCAATACCGTCCGGTGTACACAGGAATGTGCTGCGTTACTTAAGCTGCTATCCTGAATCGCTCCACACCCAGAAGAACAGTGGCGAGGAAATGGTATTTGCCACACCCCGTTCCTGGAGCAGAGTGAGCGACATCCTGAACTGTTCGGATGATATGAGCAATCCTGCCGTCAGATACAAGATCATCGGCAATATCGGTGATGTGGAGGCGCACAAATTCTTCCAGTTCTGTGAGAAGGACTACGAGAAGATGATCGATGATTTCATCCATGAGAGGATAATTGCACCTACAGACCCTGCAGAGCTGGAAATGATCATTGATCATCTGTCTGCGCAGGCAGTTGCCATATGTGGAAGGACAACTTCCCCAAAGCTCAAGAAATCCGATTGCAAGAAGCTTAAGGACATTATGTTATGTGTCCTCAGGTTAAATAGCACCGAGTTTGTCACTTATGCCATGAAACGGATACTGGCATCAGATCCGGATATAATACGCTCCGTCATATATGAGATGGACGATCCAAGGATGGAGAAATACCTGGACCGCATGGACAGGATATTTGTGTGTGCGTGATATGAGGTGAAGCAGCGTTCAAAGGTGCTTCGGGCCGTCTCTGAGTATGGAGACGACCCGTTGCGGAAAGGAGGTGCTATGGACAACAACGCAAACTATGTAAATTTCATCAGAAAGATTTACAGTATGGAGAAATCGGAGAGCAATCACATGGCGCTTATGGAGATGTTCCGTGTTTTTGAGGCTGCTGAGAAGTCCGGCTTCAACACTGATCTTTCTTACGACACACTGACTGCCATTGCAGGGTTTTATCCCGAGGTTATGGACGAGCTTGCAAAATATCCACAGGCTAAGCGTGAGAAGATGTTTGAGAGTGCCGAAGCCTTAAACCGTATGGCTGCCGGAATGTTCGACAAACTGCATTTGTACGGGAAAAGAGCCGGCAACCATGCAAAGGTGTCGGCTTTTAGCCGTGATGAGTGGTGCGATCCGGAACTATTAACGAACTGGGTGTGGACTGATGAGTACATCATTGCCGGGGAGACTATCCTTTATATGGAAGCATCGGATCATGACGGAATCATAAATGTCCCTTCGCTTCTGGCGGGGCGCTATATCAGCCGCCTGGGCCAGGGGAGCCTTCGGCTGTGTGGTCCGGTAAAGAAGGTGGTCATAGCACCCGGCATCAGTATAGTGGGTGCCCAGCCTGATCTGCGCTATGCATCGGCCCTTGAGTTTTCTCAGAGCGTGGAAAGGGTAGAAATCGATCAGAATATACTGGGAACTACGAAGGTATATATGAAACTTTCAGATGCAGCTCTTGATGAGACTGACAGATTTAAAGTCTGCTCCGGTTACAGAACATCAGATGGAGGATTTTTGATTGACAACGAAATACTGGCTGTAAAGCTTCCAAAGATCACGTTATACAAAAGCAGGTATCTAACTGAAAGCTATGACCTTGACATACAGCTTCAGCGCGGAAGTAAAATGAACATTCTGGGCAGAGGTCAATACATGTCTCTGTTTAGCTGCGGGCTTGGCAATGTAGTATCCCTGTATGAGGCGGAGCGTATGGATCCACCTGAGGATATTGACAGGATAGGTCAGCTTGTGCGTGATAACCTGTGCAAAAGCACACGCAATGAGCTGGATGCAAAATGGCACTTTACCTGCAGGCTGTATCTGATTTTGTTTGACAGGTCAGAGGATTCGGTCCTGCAGCTGTTCATAGGACACAGAGTGCACTATGATGCTGAGGCTGCAACTGTCAGATGTGGCGGAAAAAGCTATGAGATATTCAGGGCTTATGATAATCTGAAGGCAACGGGGGCTGACAGTATGGCACTATGTCTGACTGACGATAAGGGCTGCACGGTTACGGATGAGGAGGTCATGCATTACTATCTGCGCAGGTTCAGGCTGATAAAGATGCTTTCTTGGGATTACTCCGGTCACTGATAATTCGCTTGTCTGATTTCCTGATATTTATGTCAGAAAGCCACGCCGTAGTAATGACCGAAGCAGTATGTAGTATTGACCGAAGTAGTACTTTGAGATCGGAGGACAAGACTCAATATGAATATAGAAGAGATAAAGGAAAGAATGGAAAACGTCAGGGCAGGCATAGTGCTGGAGCAGCCTTTTTACGGCACGGTGCTTGCGCATATCCCGTTAGTGCCTGACGAAAAATGCAATACAGCCGCCACTGACGGCAGGAGGATACTATATTCTCCCGAGTACGTCGGTACACTTAAAGCCGGTGAACTGAAATTCATCCTGCTGCATGAGTTGCTGCATATCCTGCTGCTGCATTTCCCCAGAAGAAAGGACAGGGACCGTACCGTATGGAATATCGCTGCTGACTATGTGATCAATACAACATTGCAGGAGCTTGGGTACTATGGTCCGTCAGGTGTTCTTTATCCGGACAACACTATGGATTGGCATGAGAAAAATGCAGAAGTATATTACGCACAGCTCATTAATACCGAGGACGAGGCAATAAAGAAAATGATTGCAAGGCTCAAAGCAGCACACGGAGATCCTGTCTACGGATGGGCTGTTCCCTCGGACTTGACGGGAGATTATGATGACCTGACGCCGGAGGAAGAGGAGGAGATACGCCGTCTGGTCAAGGATGCAGTAAATAAGGCAGTTATTATCGGCGGAAAAGTGCCATCCCTCATATCAGAGCTGTATTTCACCAGACCCAAATACTTGCCATGGAAAAAACTGCTTAAGGACTACCTGCAGGAAAGTGAGCCGGATGATTCTTCCTATTGCAGGCCGGAGAGAAAATACCTGCATATGGACATGATAGTCCCGGGGGCTGACCCGGATGAAAACGACCTTGGTGAGATATGGGCATTTATCGATTCCTCAGGCTCGATATCAGAAGAGACCACCATGGAATTCCTGACTCAGCTCAGACAGATCTTAAGCAGCTATTCATGTGTTTTTAACATTGCCTACTGGGATACAACGGTTAACTGTATATATAAGAACATCCGCAGAAAAGATGACCTGCTGAAATGCAAGCCCCGTTGGAGCGGTGGCACGGATGTTAAGTGCGTGTATGATTACATCGAGAATAACCGGATCCAACCGTATCTGATGCTGATACTTACGGATGGGCAATTTGATGACATGGAAGCTGTTCCCAAGCCCTTGAGGAAAAATACAATAATGGTGCTTAGCGAGGACTGCGGAAGAGATATGATGGGGTATGGGAAGGTGGCAATACTGGAATAGTAGTCTAGGCGCATTAATAACATTGTCCCAAATACGTTTATCCGGTATAATGTATATACATTATACCGGATAACTTTATAAGGAGGTTCATATGGATCAAGTTGCTATCAGAGCCTGGGGCAACAGCCAGGGAATAAGGCTCAACAAGGAAATAATGGATAAGATGGATCTTAAAGTTTCAGATGTTCTGGATATTGAAATATCTGATGGTACGATCATATTAAGGAAGGCTTTCAGGCACAAGACCTTTGAAGAGAGGCTGGCGGAATACGGTAACGAAATCTCGGTCTGTGATTATGAGTGGGGTGAGCCACAGGGGAGGGAGTTGCTGTGAAAGATATATGCCAGGGGGATATTGTTAAAATAGGCGGATTTGGAAATAAGCTTTTTGTTGTTACCAGTAAAAATGCATTCATAAAAGCTACGGGATTTCTGCATGTATGTCCTGTTCTTTCGGATGTTGCTGCCGGTCCTATACACATAAAGGTCAGGGGAAAGAAGAATGTCGAAGGTGTAGTCATCTGCGAGCAGGTAAAGCTGATAGATCCCGTTGCCCGTGGAATTAACAGGGTAGATCGATTGAGTTATGATGATGTGATGAATATATCTGATGTTATTCAGGGAATATTTGAGTATGATTAGAACATATATAAAGCCGTTAAAATTTTCATAAAAATAAATTTGATGCGTGAAACCGCCGGAAAATTTCCGGCGGTTTTTTGATGGCCACATAATGAAGTGAGAGGGAAAATGTCCGCCCCGCAAAATGCTCGCATTGTACGGTGATGATGCAGCAAACTGGACAGAATAGCGCAGACCTGTATCCGAAAGGATGCACAAACATTTAATTAAGGAGGAAAACTAATGAAGGGATTAATTTTACACGAGTCAGCAAGAGGCATAGATGCATACGGTCCGGAGAGTGGGCTGCTTAAGTCGAGGATGCTCTTTTTCACTGAGGAGGTGACAGCGGAGAGTGCAAATGAGCTGATAGAGTATCTGCTTTTCCTTGACAAGGATGCACCGGGGGAAGAGATAACGATCTGTATCAATTCTCCGGGTGGTGAAGTGGTCAGTGGTCTTGCGGTCTATGATACCATCCGGATGCTTGAAAGTCCGGTTCGAACTGTATGTATAGGAACGGCAGCCAGCATGGGTTCCATACTTTTCCTTGCCGGTGAAAAAAGGCTGATGCTTCCCCATTGTAAAATCATGATCCACGATCCATTGATCGCCGGACTTTCAGGCAGTAAGAAGGCACTTGAGCTGGAAAAGGAGGCTGCGAAGCTCATGGAGACAAGGGCCATCACCGGAGGCATTATCGCTGAACGCAGCGGCCATACTCTTGAAGAGGTGCTGGAGAAGACCAAAGAGGACTGTTACCTTGACGCAGAGGAAGCAATTGAATTCGGTATAGCAACCGGGATCATTGAAAAATGGTAAGGAAAATTTTGGACGGTTTTTCGGCCTGTCCATGATAAGTGTAGAACAACTGAATGTACCATAACAATCCAAGGAGGAGTTAAAATGACAAACACTAAAGATTTCAGAGCAACCGTTGACCGTTCAAAGTCCTTCCGTATTCTGGGAAAGGACATTAAGCGCTCGGAGGACAGCTGGACTACGGGACTTAACAACAATGTCCTGGTGATAGGTATATCCGGATGCAGCAAGACAGGATCCTATGTGTATCCAAATATGTTTTCCACCGGCGGGAGTATAGTGGTGGCAGACACCAAGGGAATGCTCTACAGGAATTATGCAAGGATTCTTGAGGAACGAGGTTATGTGACACAGCTTATAGATTTTGTGAATCCTGAGCACTCTATGGGCTACAATCCGATGGACAGCATAGAACGTTTCATGAAAAAAACTAAAGTATTAATAGATCCGGGCGTCTATGAGGGGGACGAGGAAATCATTCCGCCGGAGTATGAAGATGTCGAATATGAGACCTATCGCCAGCGGGATGTGATGAGCATAGCTAAGCTGGTGGTTCCTGAAGCTGATGAGAAAGAACCCTTCTGGTCTGATTCGGCCAGGGTGGTGATAGCCAGTCTGATTGCCTATGTACTTGAGGTCCTTCCGAGGGAGGAGCAGAATTTCGGTTCTGTGTCAAAGCTCTTCAGACAGATGTGCCATGAAATTGAACATACAGAGAGCGGCTGTGTTCCGGAGGTGTCGTTCTTCACAGCACTAGAGTTTGAAAATCCGGAGAGCTTTGCGGTGAAAAAGTACCGGATGTATGCCATAAATTTCAGAGCAGACAAATGCTGGAGCTCTATTGCACAGTTTGTGGCAAATGCACTCAATGTCTTTGATTATGAAGAAAATGCTTATATGCTTTGCAACAGTGAGGTGGATCTGGCAGATCTGGGCAGACGGAGGACAGCACTTTTTGTAAATGTCAGTGACACTGACCGCGCTATGGACAGCATTGTTAATATTTTTTACACGCAGCTTTTCCAGGTGCTCTGCAGGGAGGCTAATACCAGTCCTGATGGACGGTTACAGGTGCCGGTTCATATCATGCTGGATGATTTTGCGGCAAATGTGTATATTCCGGATTTTGACAAGATAATATCTGTGATACGTTCCCGTGATATCAGCACCAGCGTCATACTGCAGTCCCTGTCTCAGCTTGAGGGGATGTATAATAAAGGTCAGGCGTCTACTATTATAAATAACTGCGATACCATGCTGTATATGGGTGGTCAGGATGTGGATACTGCGAAGTTCTTTGCGGATAAGGCCGGGCGGCTTCCGGAGCGTATACTTGAGCTGGATCTTGACCATGAATGGGTATTTACCAGAGGCCAGAAGGCATGCCTTGCCGAGAAGATAAAGCCATATTCGGTAAACCTTTCGGATTTCCAGGCATAAGGTTACACATCGGGCGGGGTATAAGCCCAGCTCGATGGCAATGAAACTATATGTGATCACCGGAATCAGATTGAGGAGGAATTAGTATGAAGCGTAAGAATCTTGACGACATATTACACAGTGTAAGGACCGGCAGAGCCATAAGCCCTGCCGGAGTACGCAAGGCAGCGGTTGCCTTGATGGAAACGATGATTCCGAGAATGGTTGATTCCGACTATGAAGGACGGGAATTCTGGACCATAACGTTGTTTGGTTTTGCTAAACCTGTGAGGGAACGCAGGAATTACTGGGATGTCGTGGGCGGTATGGAAAAGCAGGCAGTCCTTCATGAAGATATGTCCGGAGAATTGTTTTGGATGCTTGCTTCCCTGCACCAGTGGGGATCGGAAAGTGTAAAGAGATGGATGTCCCTCAGCGTGGAGGATGTGATGAGGGAAGCCGGACTCGTGTCACTGTATGAGGAGTGGTTCCAAAAGGAAGCTGTCATGTGGGAAGCGGAATATGGAAAAGTGCCGTCTGTGGGTGATATAATGAAAATCACATATGAGCTGGAATGGTTTGAGCAGCGTAAGGTGCGACTTTATATGGAACAGCCTAAAGATTATTTCCCGGACCATATAGCGGAGCCGTTCCGCAGGACCTGGCGGGAGCTGGGAGTTAATAGCACTCCGTCAGGACGAGATATGGAAAACGCAAAACAAAAATATATAAATCTGGCCAGCACATGGATATGGCTGCTTATAGTAGAGGCTCCGGGCAGGATTTATTTTAACACCTTGGAATCCGGAAACAATACAGTGTAGTCAGGAACACATATTGCCATGGGGGACGTGAAAATTTAAATTTGAAGATTGAAAAGCACATGATTAAGGAGGTTTATCATGTCATATGGATATCATAATGAAAAAATGAGAAAAAGCATGGAGATGCTAATGGAGGAGTTTAAGGATACATGCTCCGGAAGGCGTATTTCCATAGGCAGCCTTACCAAAGATAAGTATGGAAATTACAGCGATGAAAAGCTTATGGCCCTATTGGATGAACTGGTGGAATCTGACATCAAGGATTCTGACAGGGTATACCTGGACGAAGAAAAGCTTGCCGGAGAGCATGATTATATAAAGACACTTCTTTATGTGCTGATAAGGGCCAACCAGGCAAGACTGAGTAAAGTGATCGCAGACCCTTTTTATAGGATTGTCAGAGTTAAACCGGTACATGACGACAGTTTCGCAGGAATACTGTCCCAGCTGAAATACTATGCAACGTGTTTTGGACCGGTCAGGGACAATGTAACGGCTGTTGTGAGTCCTTCGGCCAGGGCGACAGCTGAAACCATATACAGGATGCTTACGGATGAGACATTGCCGTTTCCGTCCACATATGAAAAGAAAAATGAAAAGGAAAAATTGTCTGCAGAAGAGGAGGTAAATGAGTCCGGGACAGCGGATACAGCGGACGAAGGGGATTCGGAAGAAGCTTATAATGACGTGCTTGACTGCGATGATCCGGATTTCGGTGAATACTGTGGCTGGGATCCTACTGAGGGAATGACATCCGAAGAAGTTGATGAATATTACCGGGCTGAGCAGTACAGTGCTCTCAGAGCTTATGAGCAGTCATGCTATTATGGTACCAATGATGATGGATATATAGACTGGAAGAGCCGCAATGACTACGAAAAAGACCAGATGGAAGATGAGGAAGAAATGTCTAATGCAGCGCGGTGGACAATAGATCCTGATGATCCGGCAGCCCGTGAGGAATATGAAAAATATGTGAAGCGGCTCGAGGTCCTTTTTGAGGACGGAGATTCATTCGTAAGTATGTATAAGCACCTTGCAGAAATTACCACGCCGGACTGCAGGAGATATGAAGAAAAGATAGAAGCAAAGATAGATGCTTATCTCAGGAATAACGATAAGACACTGTATTCTGATGATGAGGGATTTAATTCAGTATTCGAGATACTGTATACGGCTGTTGATGAAGCAAGGAAAATACAGAGGAAGAAAGTATGAGCAGTTTTTCGGAAAAATTGTGTGACCTGCTTAGGACACAATATAACGATATGCCTTTGGAATCTGTGCTGTTTGCGGAGTCGCGGGAAAAGCTTGAAATGGCCAGCGGTGAGAAAGAGGATAGTGCCGTCTTAGAAAAAGAAAAGGATGGCACTGTCGGAAGTTACGTGAGACTGTACAATGCATATGCACAGGCTGTGAATGGCGATGACGAAAGCTTACGCAGTTATCTTGAGCTGGTCTTTGTACTGCTTGCCCGCGATGATAAGACAAAAAAAGAAAAACAGCTGTGGATTCCTTCAAACAAGGAAAGTATCAGTAACAGGAAGAAGTTTTATAAAGACTGGAAGCGGCTGCTTATGGCTTTTATAGCTGAAGAAAATCTTCCGGATGCAGGTGATAACATAAACCGTAAGTGGATACAGAATGTTTTTGGGAGTGCTAAGGAACATATTGAAACCAGGCGGGATACAGAGCTGGAACTGAAAGCTATCGAAAAGATACAGAATAATCTCAAGGTCGGTTTCATATATGACGATCTGGAATCGAATCTAAGCAGTCTTGATAGTAATAGCCGCATAAAAAAAACACTGCTGGATAAGTGCGTTGCGGATGAATACTTCTCAGAGCTTTTTTTTACGAATGAAAAAAAGTCAGGGGATAAGGATTCGCTTGAAGCAAATTTTGAAATGTTTTTCAGGATAATGGAAAATGGCACGGATGAAAAGACCCCAGGAAGCGAGCAGTACAGGTATCTGCTGATCCCTTTGTATGTGGATAGCTTTACGGGAGTGAGCATGTGTATCGTGGGAAGAAATTATTTCTATGAAAAAAAATCTTTTCTGGCCTGCATTCTGACTGTGATGCATTTAAGTGATGTGGGACAGCGCCTGAATAACGGAATGTGTGCGATATATGAACCGGGAATTCCCTATGACAATGGGAATGAACTGAAGCCTCTTCATGCGATATATGGGTCAAAGGGGCGTTCAGGAGAAGGAAGTGTCGGCATCGAAGTACGCAGAAAAGTGTGTAAGAATTATTTTGAACATGTTTATAGGGAATACAAAGATGCAATCCGGGAGGCCAGGCTGCTGTTAAAGAATATCGATATAGACGGCCTGAAGGGATATTTTACAAAAAAGGATCTGCCGAATGAATTTTCACAGAGTCCGTTCTATATGGAGCTGTTACGGTCTGTTGAGAAGACAGAAGAAACAAGGATGGGTCTCAGGAAAAAAGATATCAGTTTGTAAGTCTGTTAAGCCTGTCTCTTCTTCGTTTAATGCGCAGGCAGGTGCTGTAGATATAATCGGCTGAATATGCATTATGGCTCGGTCTTTCCAGACCGAGCTCTTTTAATTTAGAAGAAAATGATTCTCCGGTATTGCCAAGGAATTTTGCCAGGGACACGGGGTTTCCCTTGCTGCAGATATAGTCGATTATGGTATCATAGAAATATTCGCAGTCATTCTCAGTAGTTGTATTTTCCTGCTTGTTCTTTTGGATCCACTCACTGAGATTGTGAGTAAAATTAGCAAATTCGCTGTTTTTTTCAGAGAGCAGGATTTTTACCAGCTTTCTTTCTTCCTGCATGAAATAATCTTTAGGAAATACTCGGTCAAATTCATCCTCAGTAAAGGGATGGATTTCGCTCTCTTCATCCGGTTCAAAGCATTCACTGACAGAATCATATCCTATGGTTTCGTTTTCGATGTAACGGTCTCTGAGTGTCTGTCCGTCTTTGTTTAGCTCTCTGTCAAAAGAATCGTGGGTAATATATATTTTTTTTCTTTTCCCTGTTTCATCTGTAACAGTCTTTTTTGTAGCATGGTACTTTTTGAAACTATCCAGCATGGCGAAATAACATTTGCCTACAACAAAAGTTTCAAAACTGGATTTTTCAGGCTCGTAAGTGGGTATTATGTCGATTATTATACTATATGCATCAAGCAGGAGTTCATCAATTACGGCCAGCATATCATCGGTAAAATTACTTTTCGTACGTATCTTGGCAATGAGCATTTTGGCGAAGGGAGTATCGCATGTGGTGACAAAGAGGGGGTGCCACTCTTCATCAGTAAAAAAATATTCCTCTTTACCGGTAAATGGACTGAGTGCAGTGAGAATATCATTGCGCAGTTCATCGTATCCGGGGCTGCGGAAGTGTGCCGGATCCGGATTGCCATTTTCTTTTAGTATTCTCTGCATCTCCAGTACTTCTTCCTGGATGTGCTTCCAGTCGATATTTGTATATTTACTCATATAGATATCCGCTGATGTATCATCGACGGTGTTGCCATCATATACATCTCTCCGTCAATCAGTTCTGCCCGCTCCCCATCAGGAAGTGCTTCAATTTCCGCTACAGTGTGTTTGCTCATTGCAAAATTCTCCATTCGTATTCTCCTTTCATCATAAAGAGTTTAGGGTGCTTTTTCAAGCATAAAACAGTGAAAACACAGACGGGAAACGTCCGGGTATACCTGAGATAATGTGGAATTGTTCCACCGGTACATGAACAATATACCATTCAAAATCTGTAAATTTCCCCATTGACATATAGTCTTTATGTGTTACAATGAAATCACTCGATAAGAGGGATTTCTTTCAGAGATCAATCGGTGCAGTCTGAAAGCACCGATAATCAAATAAAATTCCAAAAGAAGAAACTGAATACGGAGATGTTATTTTTGTGCATTTTTGTCGCTGTACGTTGTTTTTGCAGCCGTTAGTTTTGCACGAAAATGTCGTTTTTTGCGGAAATGCCGGAAATTTTCGGCGGTTTTTGGTCGGCCCCATAATAAGTGTGGGACTGATTTCGCAGAACGTGCTTCGATCGCACCTTGACAACTGCATGATGGAAATACACGGGAGGCCCCCATCCGGGGAAACAGCGCCACGACCCGCTTCAAGCGGCGAGCGGCTCCCGAAAAGTGCCCTTGCATCCGCTCTGGTAACCGAAAGAAAAGATTGGTATTCAGTTACGAATATTTAAGCTGCGAAAAGGCAGCAGAAAGGTGGAACTATGACACTTAGAGATTTTAGAAATTGCATTGAGTTCAACATAGAGCAAGGCATAAGGCATGCAGTGCTTGGCCTGGGAGCACCGGGTCTCGGAAAGTCCGAGATGATACAGCAGATCGGCGAGAAATACGGCTACAAGGTGATAGACCTGCGTCTCGCCCAGATGTCTGAGGTGGAGATCGGCGGACTCATCTATCCGAATGAGGATCACACCAAGACCAGATGGCTTGCACCTGAGATCCTGCCGGATGAGGAAAGGGATGGCAAAAAGACTATCCTGTTGCTGGACGAGATCACATCTTGTCCGAAGCGCGTGCAGGTGGCAGCCTATCAGCTTGTCCTTGACAGGCGGGTGGGACAGTACAAGCTGCCGGAAGGCACCATCGTGATAGCCCTTGGAAATCGAGAAAGCGATGACGGTGTGTATGTAAAGCTTGCGGCACCTCTGGCTGACCGTTTTGAAATCCATAATATCGATGTGGATTACAGGGTCTGGAAAGAGGACTATGCCATACCGAATGGTATAAATGGATATGTAGTGAGGTACTTAAACTGCTATCCCGAGTCACTCCATACTCAGAAGAGCGGCACCGATGAAATGGTATTTGCCACGCCGCGATCCTGGACCAGGGTAAGCGAAATCCTGAACTGCACGGATGACATAAGCAATCCGGCTGTCAGGTTCAAGATCATCGGCAATATCGGTGATGTTGAGGCACATAAATTCTTCCAGTTCTGTGAGAAGGATTACGGAATAATGATCGATAAGTTTATTGAAGGCAGTATTCCGGCACCAATTGATCCGGCGGAGATCGAAATGATAATCGATCATCTGACTTCAAAGGCGGCAATTGTGTGCAGATCTTCCGCCTCACAGAAGCTTTCTGAAAGAGACCGTGAAATACTTCACGACATCGTCGACTGCATCCTAAGGCTTAAGCGTACGGAGTTTGTTACCTACGCTATGAAGCGGCTGTTGAAGGTTAATCCTAACATCATCAAGTCCATTATATTTGAAATGGATGATCCGGAAATGGAGAAGTATTTGGACCGGATGGATAAAGTGGTTGCCTGTGCATAAAAGGCGGCCACGGCAGGGATTCTTTCGAAGGTGCCGCAAAAAGCGTGGCAGAAAGGAGGTACTATGGACTTCAGTACAAACTATGTGAATTTTATCAGGAAGATATATTCACTGGAGAAATCAGAGAGCAATCATCTGGCACTTATGGAACTGCTCAGCCTATTTGAGTTTTCCGAGTTGCAGGGATATAACACGGATCTTACCTACGATACCATGAGCACCCTCGCAGGTTTTTACCCTGAAATAATGGATGAACTTGCACATTACTCTAAGTTCAGGCGAGAGAAGTGTTTTAAGAATGCGGGTACCCTGAACAAGATGGCTGAAAAGATGGTAGATGTGCTATGGCTTTACGGTAAAAAGGCCGGCAATCATGCAAAGCCTGCAGATGCACGCTACGATGCAAGGATGATAAACAACTGGTTTTGGAAGGACGATTACATCGTTGCGGGGAATACTATCCTTTATATAGAAGTAAAGGATATCAACGGTATAGCCAAAGTTCCCGCGTACCTTGCCCAGAGGTATATTGAACGACTTGGGCAGGGGAGCCTTAGGATAGGAGAAAAACAGCTGGAGAAAGTTGTGATAGATCCTGGCATCAAGACGGTGGCTGCACAGCCGGAACTCATCCATACGTCTGTGCTTGAATTGACACAGGGTGTAACAAAAGTAGAGATTCCTCAGGATATACTGAGCACTACGAAGATATTTTTCAGACTATCGCCGGATCAGGCTGACAGGTACAGGCCGGTTGCAGGGTATAAAACAGCTGATGGTGGGTGCCTTCTGTCAAGTAGTTTTATGGGGTCTTACGACATTAACTGGGGCTATTATTTTCCGCAGGTTAACCTTTACAGGAAAAAGACCAGTCAGGACAGCTTTGACATTGACTACCAGCTGAAATTCGGGGATGCTTATAATGATTTAAGTCATGGCCCGTATTTATCGTTTATTACCGGAGATGCCAGCAGAGCAGTGTCACTTTTGGGGGCGAATGTATCGGAACCCTTTGAAGATATTGACAGGATTGGAAGTCTTCTGGTCGATAATATGAGTGATAAGGAAAGACAGGTTATCAGGAAGGGGGTTATACGTGATCTATACTGTGTCTTTTACGACCGCGAAGATGGCCCGGTGCTGCAGATATTAATAGGTATTTGCCTGCATTATGACGCTGATATTGCGGATGTACATTACAAAGGAAGGGAGTATACGATATTCAGGGCCTTTAATACACATTCTCCGTCAGGCGAAAGTCATGCTTTTATGATAGCTGATGAGAATGGCTGTCTCAATGAAGACGATGATGCTGTAAACTATTATAATGTTAAGCAGTATTACATGAGAAGATTCAGGCTGATAAATATACTTAATTAGGACAGGAGGAATTATGAATCAGGATACAAAAGACAGAATTGAAGATGTCAGGGCAAATATATTACTGGAGAAGCCCTTTTATGGGACTATACTTTCCCACATCCCATTGGTGGAGGATGAAAGCATTGATACGGCGGCAACAGACGGGCGCAGGATAATCTACTCGCCTGAGTATATGGGGATGCTCACGGGAAGCGAGATAAAATTCATCCTTCTGCACGAGCTGCTGCACATCCTTCTGATGCATTTCTCCAGAAGGAAAGGAAGGGACCGTGTAATATGGAATATCGCAACAGACTATGTGATAAATCTGACACTGAGGAAGAGCGGATATTATGGTCCGGATGGAGTGATTTATCCCCATTATAATTTAGGCTGGGAAGAAAAAAGTGCCGAGGTGTATTATGATGAGTTGTACAATTCGGAGGATGAGGGCGTGAAGAAAATGATCGAAAGCGTCAGGAGAGTGATAGAAAAATCTGAAATAGGGAGACTGGTGCCGTCTGATCTGATGGGAGACTATGCGGAGCTTTCGCCGGATGAGGAAGAAGAACTGCGGCGTATGTTCAAGGATTCAATAAAGAAAGCGATGGTCTTCGGCGGAAAGCCGCCGGAAATCATTTCCGAGCTGTACTTCACAACAAAGCCCAAATACCTGCCCTGGGATAGCCTTCTTAGGGAATACCTGCAGGAAAATGAAGCTGACGATTCTTCATACTTAAAGCCGGAGCGCAAATACCTGCATATGGGTATGATAGTACCGGGGGCTGATCCGGATGAAAACGATCTCGGCGAGATATGGGCCTTTATAGATACATCCGGCTCCATATCGCAGGAAACAGTTATGGAATTCCTGACGCAGCTTAAGCAGATCCTAAGTTCCTATACCTGTACACTGAACCTGGCATACTGGGATTCGAGCATAGGCGATGTTTATAAGGACATACAGAAAAAAGAAGACCTGCTGAAATGCAAGACATACTGGGGTGGCGGCACGGATGTTGCGTGCGTATACAAGTATATTGAAGAAAACAGAATACGGCCATATCTGATGCTGATACTTACGGACGGGTATTTTGATGATATGCCGATGATTCCAGGAAGCCTGCGGAATAGCACGATAATGGTACTTAGCGAAGACTGTGGAAGGAATATGAGTAGATACGGGAAAGTGGCGGTGCTGTAATCGGAAGAAGCGATAGGACTTGAGCAGAAAATTAATATAGCTATAGGAAACGACAGGGCCTGCATAGCTATAACTAAAGCTTAAAATGTGATAGGATACAATTATTGGACAGAAATTTATGGTACAGCCCGAAGCACTTGCTGCTATGGGCGTACTGAATTATCAAATAGACAAAAAGGAGGACAGATACAATGGGAATAGATTGGGAAGAAATACTTGGAGCTGAGGGTGAGGATCTGCAGGATGCGTATGATTCTGCTGTCTGGGATGCGACTGCTTATGAGAGAAAGGCTGAAGAGCGGGCAAAGCAGGCAGCAAGGAACCGAATAAAGAATGAGAAGCACTACATCGACTGTCCCTTTGAGGAGAAAAATGAGGCCAAAGCCTTAGGAGCAAAATGGGATCCTGACAAGAAGAAGTGGTACTACACCGGTGATATGGATCCGATGAAGTTTAAGAAGTGGACGAACAATAAAAAGAAATTCATAATAATTGCAGGTGGCAAAGTAAATGCTAAGAAAGGCCCGAAGTCATAGTACATAGATTGCAAATTAAAGTTATTTAAGAATCGTTGTACGGGCTGACATGGGTGTACTGAAAAATAAATTTGATGTTTAAAACAAATGCGGGGAACCGCCGGAAAATTTCCGGCGGTTTTTTGGTGCCCCCATAATGAAGTGAGGGGGATCGTGCAGCCCAGCAGAGTGCCTGCATTATTAAGGAGGTGTAGCAACAAGCAGGCAAGCAGTTAGTTCAGGTATTTAAGAACCGATGTACCAGCATCCGGAAAGATGCACAGAAATCAACGAGGAGGATAAAAAATGAAGGGTTTATTTTTACACGAGTCAGCAAGAGGAATAGACGCGTATGGTCCGGAGAGCGGACTGCTTAAGTCAAGGATGCTCTTTTTCACTGAGGAGGTGACGCCGGCGAGTTCCAATGAGCTTATAGAGTACCTTCTCTTTTTAGACAAGGAAGCACCGGGTGAAGAGATAACACTCTGCATCAACTCTCCCGGTGGCGAGGTGGTAAGTGGCCTTGCAGTTTACGACACCATCCGCATGCTGGAGAGCCCGGTGCGTACTGTCTGCATAGGAACAGCGGCAAGCATGGGGTCCATACTTTTCCTTGCAGGCGAGCGTCGGCTTATGCTGCCACATTGCAAAATAATGATCCACGACCCATTGATTGCCGGGCTTTCAGGCAGCAAGAAGGCACTTGAGCTTGAAAAAGAGGCTGTGAAGCTTATGGAGGCCAGAGCGATAATCGGCGGCATCATTGCTGAACGCAGCGGGCACACACTTGAGGAAGTGTATGAGAAGACAAAAGAAGACTGCTACCTTGATGCAGAGGAAGCAATCGACTTTGGCATAGCTACCGGGATTATTGAAAAATGGTAAGTGCACCGTAGCTATTCATGACAGCCCGAAGCATTTGCGATGCAAATCCTTAATAGTGGGCTGCCGTAACTGGCGGATCCGATAGGTTCTGAACAGTTATGGTATATGACACATGGTAACAGAAAACGTACATACATAATACAAAGGAGAGATTAATATGAGAAACACAGAAGATTTAAGAGAAACTGTTGACCGTTCAAAGTCATTCCGCGTTTTTGCAAAGGACCTTAAGCGCTCGGAGGACAGCCGTACTACAGGGCTTAACAACAATGTTCTGGTGATTGGCATATCCGGCTGCAGCAAGACCGGTTCCTATGTGCATCCTAATATGTTTTCCACCTGTGGAAGCATAGTGGTGGCCGACACCAAGGGACTGCTCTACAGGAACTATGCAAAGGAACTTGAAAAACAGGGCTATGAGGTACAGCTTATAGATTTCGTGCAGCCTGAATACTCAATGGGCTATAATCCGCTGGATGGCGTAGAACGCTACAGGAAAAAAACTAAAATATTAGTTTATGCAGGGGTTTATGAGGATGGCGAGGAACTCGTTCAGCCGGAGTATGAAGAAGTCGAATACGAGACCTACCGCCAGCGGGATGTGATGAGTATAGCCAAGCTGGTGGTTCCGGAAGCTGATGATAAGGAACCCTTCTGGACTGACTCGGCCAGGGTGGTAATAGCCAGCCTGATCGCCTATGTGCTGGAGGTTCTTCCGCCGGAGGAGCAGAATTTTGATTCTGTGTCAAAGCTTTTCAGACGGATGTGCAGTGATATTGAGCATACAGAACATGGTTGTTCTCCGGAAGTGTCATTCTTCAAGTCGCTTGAATATGAGAATCCCGAGAGCTTTGCGGTGAAAAAGTATCAGATGTATGCCATTAATTTCAGGGCAGACAAATGCTGGAGCTCTATCGCACAATTTGTGGCAAATGCACTGAACGTTTTCGATTATGAAGAAAATGCTCATATGCTCTGCCGTAGTGAGGTTGATCTGGCCGACCTGGGAAGACGAAAGACAGCACTTTTTGTAAATGTCAGCGACACGGATCGTGCTATGGACAGTATTGTGAATATCTTTTATACGCAGCTTTTCCAGGTGCTCTGTCGGGAAGCAAATGATAGACCTGATGGACGATTGCAGGTCCCTGTACACATCATGCTGGATGATTTCGCAGCGAATGTGTATATCCCGGATTTTGACAAGATCATATCCGTGATACGTTCCCGTGACATAAGTACCAGCATCATACTGCAGTCCCTGTCCCAGCTTGAGGGCATGTATAATAAAGGTCAGGCTTCAACCATCATAAATAACTGTGACACCATGCTCTATATGGGAGGACAGGACGTGGATACTGCTAAGTTTTTTGCTGATAAAGCCGGAAGGCTGCCGGAACGCATACTTGAGCTGGACCTTGACCATGAATGGGTATTTACCAGAGGCCAGAAGGCATGTCTGGCTGAGAAGATAAAGCCCTATTCGGTAAGTCCTTCGGATTTTCAGGCATAATTCAACTGAACATTGATGCCGCAAGACGGCATCAATGTTCTATATCGCATCAGAGAATTTGCATACGCAAATTCTCCTCGCGTAGCCGCTAAAGTGGCAGAAAGGAGTATATATGGAACGTAAAAATCTTAATGACATATTACATAGCATAGAGACCGGAAGGGCCATTAGCCTTGCCGGTGTACGCAATGCGGCAGTTGCGCTGATGGAAATGAAGGTGCCTAGGATGGTTGAATCAGACTATGACGGACGTGAGTTCTGGACCATAACATTGTTCAAGTATGCTAAACCTGTAAGATTTGACGGAACATTCTGGGATGCCGTAGGCGGCATAGAAAAGCAGGCAGTTCTTCATGAAGATATGTCCGGGGAGCTGTTTATGATACTTGCCGGTCTGCACCAGTGGGGATCGGACAATGTAAAGAGATGGCTATCCCTTGGCGTGGAAGATGTTATGCGGGAAGCGGGACTTTCTGTGCAGTACGAGAAGTGGTTTTCCAGAGAAGCAGAGATGTGGGAGGCGAAATATAGAAAGGTGCCGTCTGTAGCTGATATAATGAAAATCACATACGAGCTGGAGTGGTTTGAGCAGCGTAAGGTTCGGCCGTATGAGGAGCAGCCGAAAGATTATTTTCCATACTATATAGCGGAGCCGTTCCGCAGGACTTGGCATGAGTTGGGGCTTAACAGAGTTCCGTCAATACACGATACGGAAAAGGCAAAACAAAAATATATAAATCTTGCCAGCGTCTGGATATGGCTGCTGATGGTGGAAGCACCCGGCAGGATTTATTTCAACAGTTTAGAACCGGATGAAAAAACAGAGTAGTCCTGAAGGCCTGCTTTGAACAGTGAACTGCCGAAAAATTTTCGGCAGTTTTTTGATGGGTACATAATTAACAGTAGAAGGAGGTATAAAACTTCATAAGGTGAATGCCAGGGAACACCGTGCTAAACGGATCAGTGGACTGATCCGTTTAGCCACAAAACCGACCGTGCAGCGAAAGCTGGGGATCGCAAGGGCATATGCCTGCGCCCCGTGAAAAAGTAGACACGGTGCAGTACATTTCTTGATAGCAATGAAAATAGCAAATGAAAATTATAATTAAAGAGAAAAATTATGAATATGAAAAAGAATTATCCTATGTCACTCACAAGAATAGCAAGCAGCTTCGGTATGTCAAGAGACAATATTTTGTATTTTCTTGACGTTGAGATGGGCTATGTAAATGGAATCCGTGAGATTACGGAAAAAGGCAGCGAAAATGGAGTAAGCTACTCTTACTGCAGGTTGGATGAGTTTGAGTATGATTACTCTAAGCGATATGTTGTGTATGATGAAAAAGTGCAGAAGCTGATACAGGATAATAAGGCTCATATAAACAGTCTTGATCCGGAAGCAGTAGAAAAGTATGCTAAAAATGACAGAGTTATTGGGCTTGTAAAGGCTGGGGTTATGATATAACAGTACTGTTTTAAAGCGGGAACCGCCGGAATTTTTTCCGGCGGTAATATGCTTCTTCACATTACAAAAAGATTTTTAAATGATAGAATGGTAGTTACTGAGGATTCTGCAAAGTAGAGGTTATCAATATGGAGATGATTGTATTAGCAGCAAATAATCATTTGTTTGGCGGACTGGTCAGGTCAGAAAAGACAGGGCAATATGAATGGGTTACTGTCGAGAAAGATAGCAAAGGGAAATATGACTATTCATGGGGTGACTGGAAATATGCCGAACGATATAGAATCTTTGAATTCGAGGATGAATATGAAGGCGGAAAAGAAGGCCGGGTAAAAATAAAGAATTCAAAACTGAAGTATTTAGGAAGTATGCCAAAAGATGAACTGTTAGATATTGTGCCTTTATGCTGTGATAATCCGATATTTGGCTTAAAGGAATCGCGGCATACCATAGATGCAGAAAAGTATTCATCGGATTTTAAACCGGTGATTTTACCTGTACAGGAATTAAAAATTAAGGAGGATAGACGTACAAAGCACTTTGCCTGTTACAAAGGAATTGAAGATTACAAAACCTTATTTGTCGATTTCAAACTTGCAACATCCTGGCGAGGCGGTTCACAAAAATACAGCATTGCATACGCACATTCTCAGAGAAGGTTTAAAGAAGAAAGGGATGAAATCAACCATATACAGAGTATAAGCAGATCCGGTAATTATCTGGAGGCTGCCCTTTTGGTAGCATATGTGTCCGAAGATTCTTTTGATAACCATGGAAAAAGATGTCACGGAGTTTTTATATCGGATATAATCAGTCTGGATAAGAAAGACTGGCATACATTATGGCTGAACAGGGGAATAAAAAACAGATACGAAGGAGAACTTGGAAAATTTGAATACTGTCAGGATGAATTTTCGCTTAGTAGTGGTGCACTTTTTGGCTCGGAAAAAGAGTGTTTGAAGTATATAGGTAAAGAAACAGATGGGGAGAATATAAAGATTCCTGATGGCATTACTAACTGCAGCAGTATGTTCTTTGCTTGTAAAACTCTGATCAGTGCACCGAAAATTCCTGAGGGTGTTAAGAAGTGCAGGGATATGTTTAACGGATGTACAGCACTTTTAATTGCACCGGTCATTCCAAAGGGGGTTATTGACTGCGGCTATATGTTTTTTAATTGTAAGGCTTTGACTAAAGCATCGGATATTCCTGAGGGTGTTGAAAACGGCAAGGACATGTTTTATAGGTGTGAGTCACTTTCGGAAATTCCACAGATTCCCCAGACTATAACTAATGGTGATGGGATGTTTTTTGGCACAAAGATACATGAAGAAGCAGGCAGGCCGGAATGGTTTAAGGAGGATGAGACCTATATAAAAAAACCGGTTGCTAATAATGATGGCGTGAAATACAGATCCTTTGAAGAACTGATGGCAGAAATGAGCGGTGCTGAGGCTTCCGGAAAAAATACTGAAAAACCACTAATTCGTAAGTTTAGGATAGATCGTAGTGTTGATCCTATGGAAAGACGTAAGGTTATTATAGAAGCGAGGAGGTCACGTCGAAAACTTCCTGCTGGTAATGAAAATGATACAAAACCTGAGACTGAAACTATAATCAAAGAGATAAAGGAAAAAAATACTGAATTGTTAGATGAATGACCAGAACGAATCAAATTTTTTCGGGGAAGTCTCCGAGGCACGACATAAGAATATGAGCCGTATTCGCAGCAAGGATACCGGTATCGAGCTTGCACTGCGGAAAGCACTCTGGGAGAAGGGCTATAGGTATAGGAAGAATTACAGGGCACTTCCGGGTACCCCTGATATTGCGCTTACAAAATACAGGATAGCGATCTTCTGTGACGGGGAGTTTTTTCACGGTAAGGATTGGGAAGAACAGAAGAAGAGAATCCTGAAAGGGAAAAATGCGGGCTGCTGGATACGGAAGATAGAGTGCAACATGGAACGTGACACGGAAAAAGACCAGATGCTCCGTTTTGCCGGATGGACTGTCATACATTTCTGGGGCAAGGAGATTCTGAAGGATACCGATGAGTGCATAAAGGTCATAGAGGAAACGATATTCGAGCAGAAGATTTCGGAAACTGAGTGATTGGATAGTAAGCGAATTAAGAAGATTCGCTTACTGTAAACGCTCAGCAAATATGCACACGGATTTTACAGGTAAGTATGTAATTGGCTTATAGCCACCGGAAAATTCCCGGCGGTTTTTTATTTGCCTCATAATTATGGTCAGGAGGTACAAAACTTCAAAAAAACCAGTAATTCACAGCAAAACAGCAGGAGGATAAAAAATGATCGGATGGATAATTAAGATCAGCTTGTTAGTAGCTTTTTGCAGCATGTTTCCTACAAAATATCAGGTAACAGTGTTCTTCCTGACTATAGCAGGTTGGCTTTTGGTAAAGGTAAGGGCTTTTCTTGACTCGGACTGATGTTAAGAATGGTAGAGCGGGGTGTATTGTATTACAATAGTAAACAGCAAAAGTAAAGAAAGGAAAAAGTGGAAATGAGAAAAAGTATTAATGAAATTATAAACACTGAGGTGGAAACAAATAAGTACGATGATGAAATGGAGGGACTGGACGAGGTAACTAAAGATCCTTCCAGGCTAGCGTATCGACGCAAATGCCTCAAATCAAGGCTGACGGATATACAAGACGCGTATATGGGACGTGGCAAGAAATTTACCGGTTTTGTAGAGGATGAAAATGGACGTCTGGATGAAAAAAAGATAGTGTCTTTTATAGAAGAAATGATCAGCAAAAGCTCTGCGGCGGACAGCTTGTCTCAGGAAAAAAGACAGATCATTGAAGACCTGCTCTATTGTGCTATAACAGGCCCGTCTGCAATGCGGTCCAGTTTTTATATTCAGTGCAGGGATTTTTGTTTTGAAAAGTCGCTGACATTTAAAGATATCATGGATGCCGCAAGGGACTCGATTTTTACTGCAAAAGATAACCTTTCCTATATGAGGGATGAAGTGTTTGAGATGTGTTATCCAGAGTATGCATGGGGTCTTTTCAATTTTATGCTGCATAACTATACCTGCGAGGACATAGTGAGTGATATTTATACGGATGAGGAATACAGGGCGGCGGCATATGAGTATGCGGATGTCACGGGGATAGCATTGGATGAAGTTCTTGAAGACTGGGGGCTGAAGCCGGAAATCTCCGTTGATGATACATCTGTTGCCGGGACACCGGAGGATACGGAAGTGTGTGCTGGAGAAAGCGGGGACCAGGATGACACTGAAAAACCGAGAAAAACTGGAAGAATAAGCTATGCAGATCCCGACGAAGATCTTTGTGATCCTGATGAACCAGAGTCCCCATATTTATGGGAGGAAGAGTATTACTATGATCCTGAGGCTGAGGAAGAGGCACGCAGGTTTGCGGAACAGGAGGAAGAATATTACATAGGCATTTGTACGGAGAGCACAAAAGATTGGGAGGCACACCTTCCAAATGATAACCATATGAAGGAGCGGTATATACGTCTCCGAAAGGCAGTCTTTACTGTGGACACCTCGGACATAGAGGCTATAGTTCAGGATATGGTGGACAGTTTTCTTCTTTCGCATGGGATTTCTCCTATCTGTACGGACAGAGGCTTCGGGCTTATGGACCATGAGCTTGAAAGATGCGTAAATACAATTAACCGTAACATAAAAAGGATCCGGTGATATCAATGATACGAAACAGGTCTGAATTTGATGCATGCCTTTTTAAAGAATGGCTGGCAAAAAAAGATAAAAGCTTTATCTATGGATACACTCGTGATCGTATGGATGAATCTGCCAGAGCACTTGCTGAAAAAATCGGAGAAGGCGGTAATGCTGACGATGTGAACAGTGGCAAAAACCGTTATATCCGCCTGAAAGCCATAGACATCGCTTTTAATGATATAAACGTGATATCTTACGAACGCTATGAGGAAATGCTCATAGCGTATCGTGAAGATTGTAAGAAGGCGAAGGGAAAATTCAAGAATTTCAATGATCGGAAGTCTATCAGGAAGAATGTGGACAGTCTCCTGGATTATTTTCTTCGCAATACCGTTTCTGAATATTTTAAATCACAGGGCTACAGCATAAAGAGGAAGAAGGACACTAGCACAGATACGACAGTAGAAATACCGGAAATAAAGTCGAAGCAGCGTACGTATATAGCCCCCTTAGAGCTTTATTTAGCCTATTCAGAAAGAACAAGTCTAAACGAGACGGCGGCTGATGTAAAACATGGCACAAATAAAGCTACGGGAGATATTTTATCTCGACTTAAAGATGAAAAGTATTTTATGGAATGTTTAAAACTGTTGGAAAGCTGTAATAGACAGAAAAAGATAGGGACATATTTGCCGCTGTATGTTGATGAGCGCACAGGTGCCGGTATATATCTGATCGGAAAGAATTTTATACAGAGCGGGGAAAAATTGTCCCAGAGCTGCTATCCCTGCATAGTAGCTTTAAAGGAGGCTTTTAATGAAGCATATGCTGTTAAAACATTGGACCGCAACGTGGAGGATGAGATAAGCGAATTGCTGGATCCGGATGCAGAGGTGGATATTTCGGGTATTTTGTCACCGGAAAAAAATATGCGTCCAACTTACCATTATCTTCTTGCTGAAAAGATTGTTGTGAGATATGACAGGCTCAGTGAGGCTAGGACCGTATTTTGCAGGATGATAAAGGATGGCAGAGCCTATAATGTTTATAAGTACTATAACGATCTTTCTAACGAAATTTCAGATATACCGGAAAGCTTTAGGGATTACATGTATATTCCGGAAGGAACTGAAGGAATCGCTGAAGATGAGCTTGAAAGTGTAAAAACTGTCATGGAGAAAGAAGATGCATACCTTAAGAAAGAGAATCTCAAGAAGTTAAGAAATACTATTCCAACTTTACATCTTTCAGACTGATGTTTAGATCCTCATAAATACCTACGGCTATATCATCTGTAAAGGAATAGTGTCCGACAGTCCCGTTTTCAAAGTTGTAGACCGTAACTCGCTGAAGATCGGGATCTACTATCCAGTATTCTCGTACTCCGATGCGTTCATACACCTTGAGTTTGTGCATATAGTCCATGTACTTGCTGGAAGGGGACACTATTTCTATGACCAGGTCGGGGCCACCATGAACACCCTTATTGTCTAGATTGTCAGGATGGCAGATAACGAGTACATCGGGTTCTAAATAGTTGTATCCGCTCTCATCGGGATACACTGCAAAAGGTGCGGCAAATACCTCGCAGTTGCCGCCTTTACGACGTATGTAGATGTTGAGTTCGACAGATAAAAACATAGATATACGTTGATGAATGAGTGATGGCGTTGCCATCATATACATCTCGCCGTCGATCAGTTCTGCTCGTTCTCCGTCTGGGAGTGCCTCTATTTCTGCTACAGTGTGTTTGGTCATTGCATAATTCTCCATTAGTTTTCTCCTTTCATGATAGATAGTTTGGTGTGATTTTTCAAGCAATAATAAAGCGAAAATTAAAATCAACATACAAAATGATTCTGATACATATTGTGAATGTGTGGCGGAACCGCCACCCAGGATGCACTGCGTTAGAAAATACAGTACAAGATGTTTTCATGCCTATGGGATATTATTAGCAGAATCAGGGGGGGGTCAATTGGGGATATATTCAAGATGATGCTTGTCAATAGGAGATTATCCAATGGACCTGAATATCTTGTAAGGCTGACGAATAAACTGTAAAATGAAAAAGTGTATTTGGAGATAAGTCTGATCATCATCTATATTTTAGATGTACTGCAGGGGGTGATGGCTTCTATCATGGATTCTAGAACATTGTGAATTGAGTAGACGGATTATATATATTACGAAATGGAAATGTAAGAGAGTTATAGCAAAATAAAAGGAGAGGGAAAAATGGTCAAAGACTATATTACAGTTAACGGGTTACTAGTAGAACGAAATAAAGTAGAAAAAAAGAAAAAATTTTCTGCTTATACATCGGTAAAAAAAGAGTATATGAAGAAATGTTTTTCGTTTGCATGGAATATGACCTACGGTGGTAAAGGTCAGCACAGAACGAAAAGAAGTGGCGGTTCGAAAGATAGAAAGCTTAGTGAGATTTTTATTAATACATTTCAGGGGAAGCTTGCCGAATATGCGGTATATCATTATCTTAAAAAAAATGGCTTAAATGCGAATGAACCTGATACAAGTGTATATGAACTTGGCATTTGGGATATGTATGATATCGAGTGTCAGAAAAGGCGTATATCAGTAAAGTCAACTTCGTCTGGAGGCAATCTTTTGCTTTTGGAGACAAAAGACTGGAACAAATATGGAGAATATATTCATTCTAGAGATGAGAAAAGTCGGTATGATTATACAGTGCTGGTACGGATTGGTGCAAAAAACAATGATGCTGAGCTTGAAGACATAAAGAAAATAGATGAAATTATTGAAATAACAAAGAATCTTGACAGGCTAAAAGCTGA
Organism: Lachnospiraceae bacterium UBA4364; assembly: GCA_002393955.1. GTDB lineage: Bacteria > Bacillota > Clostridia > Lachnospirales > Lachnospiraceae > NK4A136. The sequence goes on from DGSK01000022.1 coordinate 48,672, forward strand.
TATTGACGCTGAAATTAATCTAGATAGCAAAAATGAAATCAAGAATGAGATTAAGGAAAAACAGGATGAGCTGAAAGACCTGATAAATTCATATGACTACGAATATGATTTTTCATTTATTGATTACGAAGATATGGTTAATATGATCAATAATGAAGATAAACAGATTATATGCAAAGATACATATCTTAATAATAAGAAAACAAAAATGGATGCAGAAAACTATTACTTCCTTATGGCTGAAATGAAGGAAGGATCTGACCTGAAATATGCTATCGAAAAAAAAGAACCAATTAATCATGGAAAAAGAGAGTATTCCGAAAAAGACAGGAATGAACTAGAAGGTGAATTAGAGAGCTTGTTTGGTTATGATAAAGGTTTTCTTAATGGGGAACAGTTTAAAGCTGTATGTTCAGCTCTGAATGATGAGAACCTGTTCGTGTCATTTCCCACAGGCGGAGGAAAATCCCTTTCATTTCAGCTGCCGTCCCTGATCAAGTGGAATGAATGGAAAGAAACTCATGAAACAATGGAAAATGCTCCGCTTACCATAGTCATTTCTCCACTCCAGTCACTTATGGAAGACCAGATAGATGAACTGGAATCAGTTAATTCCTCGCTAGAGGGGGGCGCTGATGAAGCGGAATATGCAAGTGTAGACGGCATTGATTCTGCAAGAGAAAAGCGCGTGTTTGAATCCGCGTGTGCAATCCATGGCGGTCTGAATGAAGACCGGAGAGAAACCTCCGCTGACAGGGTTAAGAATGGAAAAGCTGCTATTCTGTATCTTTCTCCTGAATCGCTTTTATTTAAATCGACAAGATACCTGATAAGAAAAAGGCATATATCAAGGATTGTGATTGACGAGGCCCATTGCCTTGAGGAGTGGGGGCGTGATTTCAGGCAGGATTATAGGTATATTTTTAAATTCTGCAATATGCTGGAAGAATGGGTAGGTTACCAGATTCCGATATCGTGCTTTACCGCAACTGCGACAGCGGATACTCGTAGCGCAATAGAGAAGTGCTTTGGAAATAAAAAATTTAAAGAGATATCCCGGCCCTTTGAAAGAAACAATTTAAATTACTATATTCACGATGTTGATGGTGTGGATTATAGTGCGGATCCCTATACAGTAAATGAAGAGGTGTATAAAAAGAAATGTGAGATCCTTTGGAATATGATAAATCCCAAGAAGAAAGGGAACATAAAGGCACTCAAAAAGGATTCTTATGGAAAATATTGGGTTAACAGTCCGGTCATAATCTATACGCTTTTCCCTAAAACTGCAAGAAAGCTTGCGTGGTTTCTGGAAGATAAAGTGCGTGAACTGAATTCTGAAACAAAGGAAGTCTGTTATACGAATTTTATAAAAGCATATAAGAAGGCTGAAAGCCGTTATGTAAAATACTACCATGGCCAGATTTCAAAAGATGAAAAGAGTCATGTTTTGGAATCCTTTAAAAACGAAGATGATAAAGGTGATTATATTATTGTTGCAAATTCAGCGTTCGGAATGGGCGTAAATAATCCTAGGGTAAAATGCGTTATCAATTTCGATCTTCCCGAATCATTCAGCAGCTATATACAGGAAGCGGGAAGATCCGGCAGAGACGGAAAGACAGAATCTGAATGCCATATTATATACAGCCCATCAGATTATGAAAAACATGATTTTCTTAGGAAACAGATTCAGTTTTCTGTTCTGGATATAGAGAAAGTGTGGGATTGCATAAATGATAAGGAATTCTGTGCACCTGACAAGAACGGATCTGTAAAGGTGGCTGTTCCTGATTTGGTCCAAAAGAGTGGCGTTGACAGTAATAAGGTAAAATCCTCCATTCAGGCACTGTGTGATGCCGGTTATCTCGACAGGGGCCTGAATGAATTTGATATGCGTGACGATGAAGATGCCAAAGGAAGCAGATACATAATAAAACTTCTGGCAGATGAAAATTCATATATACCATTATTTAATGAGCAGACAAGAAAAGAAATCCTGGAATTTGCAGAGATTCCTGAGGATTTACAGCTAAGTCCGATAATGGTTGATTACCAGATTCTCAAGATGGAAGTGGCATACATAATGGATCAAGACCCGCATATTTCCCGTTTTGAGTTAAAGAAAAAGCTTAGTGAAAGAAATGAAATTATAATAACGAAATTTATACGGGATGTAAAAAGCCGTGGGAATAGCAGTCGCTATTATATTAAGAAGAAGATTTCGTGTAATCCAGCTTGTATGGAAATACATAAATTAGAAATACATAAATTAATGATAGAAAATGCATCAAAGACTGATGGCCGTGGTTTAAGATTATTCAACAAAGACTATGAAGTGACGGTAAATGATGCTAAAAAGAATGAATTTAAAAATAGATTTAAAGAAGAAAAAGAAAATGAGAAAGTACGATTAGTTAAAGATGACAAGCGTCCTGATGATCAAAAATATTTATCGATGAAGAATGAAAGGAAGTGCAAATGCGAGATAGATAATGGAAAAATCCGAGAAATAAGAGATAAAAAAGAACGATACATAAATGTAATGAAAATGGTTGCGAAAAAATGTGGAAAGACTGGTCAATATGCTGAATTTTCAAATGACAGCACATTGGATGAAGATTCGCTTTCTTTCCTACGCGATTGCGGATTGATCAAATATAGAAAGATCCATAATCATGGTGCCTGCCTTATGGATTTAAAGTTACTGAGAAAGCCAGGGGAGTTTAAGGAAAAGGATTTTAGAATTCTTGATGATTATTATTGCGCTAAAGAAAATGACAAGAAATACCTGGAGTCTTTTACTGAATGCGTTCGTAATAATAAAGAAGAACAGCAGGTAATAAGGAAGTGGATTGCCGATTACTATGAGACACCAACAGCGGACTTTTGTAGGGATAAAGGGATTAAATTATACAGTCCGGATGAGATAAAAGATAAAGAAGTCAATTCGATATTTGAATATAATGGGGGCCGGCTGGATGATTATCAGAAGAAAGTGGTTTCATGTAAGTTAGGGAAAAACTTTTCGGGAAGAATGCTTTTAGTTACAGCCGGTCCGGGAAGCGGGAAGACAGCAACCATAACTAAAAAAATAGAACACCTGATTAAAATTGAGGGATATAGGCCTTCTGATATTCTGGCACTTAGCTATACCAATAAAACAAATGAAGTGCTTATGAACAGGGTCTGGATGGTGCTGGGTTCTCAGTCAAAGGGTATTTCGTTTTATACTTTTGACAGATTTGCCAACAAGCTACTTGGCAGGAGAGGTGAATTCGGTAAAAATATCATAAATGAAGCTGGTGAGGAAATTAAGGGTAATGGAACGATAGACCGCAGCATGCTTAATAAAAAGATCCTTATCCTTGATGAAGCACAGGATTTAAATGAATCAAAGGCTGGACTTGTAAGTAATCTTATGGAATCTATTCCTGAACTAAAACTAATTGCCGTAATGGATCCGGACCAAAGCATTTACGAATATGCTTCTAATAATAATGATGAACCTGCCAATCCTAAAAAGATAACAGAGTTGTATAAAGATAAGGGTGGGAAAAAGTTTTCGCTGTCAATAAACTATAGAAGTAAAAAGGAAATAATCGGGAATAATGAGATATTCAGAGAGGAAGCAATACGGATCCCTAAAAGAAAACCAATGAAATCTGCAGATCCTTATAATGTTGGTGGAAAAGTTGTTCAATACAATGCGGAAGATATTAATACTTCCATATGTAACTGTGTAATTCATGATGTGGAGGAGATAGCCAAGAATACTGAGCAGAAATCTTCCCTGAGTATTGGAATTCTTCGCTTTAGAAAAGAGAGCAGGGATGATATTTATAATTTTTTAGTCGATTACTTTGAAGGGAAAGTAATAAATAAAAAAAGAGTAGTAGTAAAGAAAAATATAACCAAAGATGACAACCGCGAAAAAGGAGAATTATATTTCCCTATTTCCTGGCTGGATGAATTTCATTGCCTGATCCGTGAGCTGAACGATGGTCTGGATGAAAGGACGGGAATGGTATCAAAAGAAAGAATCTGTTCTTGCATGAATAATTTGTTTGGTAGATATAGTACGTACTATGAAAGTATATACAGTGAACCTATTGAAAAATTCATGCGGGAATATATTCGTAAATATGCCAATGAAAAGGGAATAAATTTAAGGCATTTGATAGACCGGCTCGGAGATATCCGCTTTGATGATTTCTGCGACCAATACATATACGAGGATTCCCGCGATGGGGATATCGTCATTACTGTATCAACGATCCATAGTGCAAAAGGCATGGAATTTGATGACGTATATATGGCATATGCTGATGAGGAAAAAAAGAATTCAGGCGATGATATTTCAAAGGTAAGGTATGTTGCCATGACTCGTGCCCGCAATAATTTATACATATTCGACACCAGCAGTAGTGAGCTTGTGGGTTACTCTGACAGACAGATTCCTGTTCCGAAATACAAGCTCAAAAGGAATGCAACAAAAAATGATAAAGTTAAGTCCAAATGTCATAAGGTAAATAAAACAGAAGTGATATTAGAAAAAATGTGGACTCCGGGTTATTTTTGCCTTGGAATGCCAAAGCTGGATGGATCAGATAAGGAGGCAAAATTATTCCCGTCTCAGCTAAAGGATTCTAAGGATGGTTTCTTTCATGATACAGTTAAGGTACCTGTGGCAGGAAAGAAATTGGGTTGCAAAAAGATTCATATTGAAAAAGCTGCTTTTAACCATCCTGATGATTATTATTATATCACTACGGATGGTCAGAAATATATTTTGGAGAGCAAGCCGTCAATATCCTACAAGTCTATTTATATTAATAACCTAAAAAAATGTTGTGAAGGAGAGGGGGATATTTATTTGGCAGCAACCATTGTTTATCCTGTCAAAGATGATGGAATTGTCAGAAGGGTATTCCTTCCATCTATAATCGATAAGGGATTGATTCCTGACGATGATAATTAAACTACAGTAAATACTTCCTGTTACATTTTTAAAAGGTTCATTATTGACACAAAATAACAGTCCTTACATAGAAATGCTCCCCTGATTTCTGAATCAGGGGAGTTATTTTATTAGGATTCACCGTGTTTTTTCTGGTATGCATCAGCTATATTATCAGCGATTCTTTCTATAACGGATACACAAACGGAATTTCCGGCCTGCTTGTAAAGCCTTGCATCACTCATATCAGAGGGTAGTTTAAAAGATTTAGGAAACCCCTGCGTATTAAAACATTCGTGAGGCGTCATTTTTCTTATGCCGTGTTTGGTTTTTATTAAGCACACATTATGTCCGCCCTCTCCTTGATTTGCTGTCAAGGTTGGAACAACTCCGCTTTTGTTTTTTCGGACATATTTTCTCCGCCATTGGTATACTGCATTTTCTTCGTCCATTGCATTTACAAGCTGCTCATAAATGTCTCCCTTGTATTTGCCTTCGGTGTAATAGTACTTTTCATCAACCTTAGTATCAAAATCAATGATATCTGACAATTTTTTCTTTAATGGTATTGGCAAAGGAAAATGGAAGTTCTGATATACTTCTTCATCTTTAAAGCAAACCAGATAAATACGTTCCCTGTTTTGTGGAATGTTACCATACTCCATTGCATTTAAAACCATTGGATTGACATGATAACCGTTAGCCTCGAGTGCTTCCCGTATTACCCTAAAGGTATTTCCGTTATCATGTCCTACAAGGTTTTTTACGTTTTCAAGAAAGACTATTTCCGGCTGTTTTGCCTTTATGATTCTAACCAGCTCAAAGAAAAGTGTCCCCCTGCCTTTTTCATCTTCAAATCCTTTTCTGTAACCGGCTACACTGAAGGCCTGGCAAGGAAAGCCGGCCAGCATAACATCAAAATCGGGGATCTCTTCAGCTTTTACCTCGCGGATATCCCGGCAGTCAACTTTCAATTTTGAATTAAGTTCATATGTTTTTACAGGATATGGATCGAATTCGTTTGCATAAACAATTTCAAATAATCTATTCTTTTCAAAACCCTTATCGATACCGCCGACACCGGCAAAAAAAGACGCACATCTCAACATAATACTTTTCTCCTTTATTCTGATAGCATCATCATAACAAAAATCGCGGCGCGCCGCAATTATATTTTTTTCATGAATAAGAGAAATATCACCGCATCGGAATAATTTGTTATACTAAATAAAAAGACGTAATATAGAGCATTTGTTATTATGAAAATATGGCGGATAATCTGACCCCTGAGCAAAGAAAAAAGAATATGAGGAAAATCAGGTCGAAGGATACAAAGATTGAAATCGTTCTGAGAAAAGCTTTATGGGCAAAGGGATATAGATATAGGAAAAACTACACGGCTCTCCCCGGTAAACCGGATATAGTTTTAACAAAGTATAATATTGCGATTTTCTGTGATAGTGAATTTTTCCATGGCAAAGATTGGGAGAATCAAAAGGAGCGGCTGGAAAATAGTTATAATTCATCTTATTGGCTCGATAAGATAACCCGTAACATGGAACGTGACAAAGAAGTGGAAAAGCAGTTAAGATCGCTGGGGTGGACTGTACTGCGTTTCTGGGGGAAAGATATTATAAAAAATACACAGGAGTGTGTTGATGCGGTAGAAGAATGTATTTTTGATTCTAAGTTTCAGGATAATGTAAAAATTAATGATTAAAAATAGCGGAGACTTTGACAAATCTCCGCATTTTGTTATTACTCATTGTCATCGGCATTATTGCTGCCATAGAATTTTTCATATGTTCCTATTTCAGAAAAATCTATAGAATAATCGAGTTCACTGTTTTTGGTAAAGATAACGCTGTCAACACCAAAACGCTCAAGCATTTCATAAGTGACAATGGTCTGCTCCTTTAATTCAAATACATCACGTAAAAGCCATTTTCCCAGTATTTTATTGGGATTGCTCATAATAGCTTTACCTATGGAGGGATTATTTTTATCAGCTTCTTGACAAACCTTAGCAGAAATAGTCGTGCCATCCGGTAGATGCAGAGAAAAAGGCGTGTCCCTTGGCGGGAAGAAATCAGGTTGACGATTTCTATCCGTTGCCTGATAGGGTATATATAATTCGTTTGGATCTCTTTTGCGGCCTAAAGCATTCCATTGGTTTAGGCCGCTTTTTTCTGCAACGAACTTTTCACCATTGCGTAATGAATACAATGGCAGACATAATCTTTCTTTAGCGGCCATAGGGTTGTTAATGGACAGTATGCTGGTATTATCGTTAGAAATACCGTAATCGACTATTTCTCTTTGTGACCTTGTCTCACTGATGCACATTTCAAGAAGAAATGTATATGGATCAGTCATTATATCTACTTCAACGGAATCGAGCAGTTCAAGATCATCAAAAATCATATAAAGGGTGTTTTTGGATACACTGAAATGGTATGTATGTCTGCCGTCTGTGAAATAGGTATTGTTATTATTTCCCTTGCCGGGAATGAGAGAAATATTATCAATATCTATAGGGTCAAAGGAACATTCAAGTATCTGCATGGCGTTGGGGACTCTTCTCACAACGTGATATATCATTTCCTCAATACCATGCATTTTCATTGTTACACGAATGCGCTCATTTCTATATTCAGCAATTTTTTTTACCAGTTCTATGCCCTTTAATTCGGTATAGTATTTCTTAAGCTTGCCAAATTCAGCCACTTTTTGATCGTCATTGCCCATCCATGTTTTTAGTCCGATACCTATGCTGCCCTTTTTGGCATCTGCAGAACAGTCGGATCTGGCAAGATTTTCTGCCTCTAAATATCTGCAAAAAATATTTTCATGTGCCCTGTATGCGAGATAGGGACAATCGCTTTCAGAGAACAGATTTGATAGATTTCCAATAACGGCAAGCATTCTTTTGTATGCGTTTCGATTCTCCTCCGGTTGTATGTCATAAAACATAACTATACTCCTCCCTGTGGCTTCAATAAGATTGAATAATATACATGAATTTTGTCCTAAAATATCAAAAAACGGACAGAGCAGCGAATAGAAAATATAATGTGAAGAAAAGCACTCGGATGCCAAATATTATATCTCATTGAATGGATTATGTCAAAAAACGCCGCTGCTCAGCGAACACAGAGTAAAAGTTTTCTCGGAT
>DGSK01000058.1 GCA_002393955.1 Lachnospiraceae bacterium UBA4364
TCTGATTTCGATGCTTATAATAAGCGACAGCACCCAAATAAGCAACAAAACTTTTTCCCATTACTATTCATGGCTTTACACCTCACATATTTTCCGGATTCCGATTATACTGTTATGTCTTTACTGCTCGAAGAAGAAGCTGCTCAAAAAGCAGCTGAAGAGGCTGCAGCTGCAGCGGCTGCCGAAAAAGAGGCTAAAGGTTATGAGACCGGCATAACTTATGACCAGTTCGCCAGAACACCGGATGATTATAAGGGTAAGAAAATAAATTCTACGGAAAAGTCCTTCGGGTTATGGAAGGAGATGGAACCGTATAAATACGTCTGGCGGTAGATGGTGATTATAATACAGTGCTGTACTGCGAGTATCAATCAGACATCGTAAGCTCGAGAGTATTGGAAGATGATCATATACAATTTATGGAACCTATTACGGCTTATATAGCTATCAGTCAACGATGGGTGGGACGATTACTATTCTGGCGGCGATTGTTGAAAGAATAGATCAATAAGACTGCACCGGAACAAATGCGATGGTGAAAGAGGTTATATGCTAAGCATATTGCAATGAGAACGGATTTTACATCTCGAGTAACCCATCTTACGTGCAGAACAGAGGGAAGGTCTGCTTTTGACAACTTAATTAAGATATTCGAGGGAAAACAGCTCAAAAGAAGCATTACTGATTCGGGTTTTATCGTTGGGGATAGACCAGCTGTGTGTTTCCAGGATGTCCCTCTTTTTTCAATAGCTGAAAAACTTTCTATGAACAGGAACTCGTAGAAAGAAGTGGTGGGATCAGATATGAGGAATATGGGTTGAGGTTCAGCAAGACCCATTTATTCCAGAAAGGAGGAAGGCCGTATTCTATGATAAGACGCAGGCATTAAAGACATGCTGCCGAAAGAAGAGTATTGGCGCATTGTGAAGCTTGATAATAGTGACCACCGGAATGTTATCGATTGGACTTACGAACGTGAATGGCGTATACCGGGAAACCTGAATTTTGAGTATTCTGAAATTCAAATTATAGTAAATACTATTTCGGATTACAAAAACTGATTTCCTATTGTTTGGAATCACATGATAATGTGATAAGGCGCGTAAATGGAATAATCTGTTCAGAAAGTCTGTTGAACTGATGGTCCGTCGGAGCTGAACCAATGAATGCCAAACATACAAAAATTCCAAGAGGGATAGTATCTGCACAGCCTCTTGGAATTTTTTGTATGTTAGTATTATAACATGCTAAAGATGGAATTGATCTGGTTCTCAATCATCGCCCATTGCGATTCAAGGATGCTGTAATAGTTCTTGTCCTTTTTCAGATAGTTAGAAATTATGAGACCTTCTTCGTATCTTGAAGCCATTGCAAAACAGGTAACACCGGAATTAATAATGATCATGAAAAGATTATATAACACCTTGTCATACTCACTCTTGTTTGCAAAGACTGCAGGTCTTATTAAAGAGCTGACATTATCCAGCTTCTTAAAAATGTCATAAAGTTTCGGATATGGCGGCTCCTGCCTTGAGGCATCAAAAACTGCCTGGAGATCTTCGTTTGTGATATTGCCCTGATAGTACCGGGCTGCCAGAGCTACAAAAGCAGTGCAAATCGTACGGGAGTTATGTGCGAATGCAATCCTCTCCTGTGCATTAGGTCGGTTCCTGTTTTCATTATCAAATCTTTTCTGGAAACTGTACCTGAAGTAATAATCTATGTAAAGCAGTTCTTTGCAAAGGCTCGCAATCTGGGGCTGATTCCCGTCGAAGATAGCATCGTAGTACTGCTGGGAATACAGAGTGGATGGCTTGTTGCGGCTCGTCCCCGGCATTTGGAAAACAGCAGACAGGCAAAGCTTTCCGATTTCAGCAAGGTCGGAATTCAGATAGGATAGTTTATAGCTGTTGGGCACTACTTCCCCTCGTTTGGTCTGATAGAATATCCCGGCCTCACGCATAGCCTGACTGAAGCGGACCTGCTCCGGGGAATTCGCTTTCAGGTCGATTTGCTTGATTGCTTTCTGGGAATTTGTTGCCTTTGCAATTTCGAGGCTGAAAAGGTTTTTCTCATCTTCGGTGTTACCGGATGTTTCTATTATTTTACAGGGCAGATAGAAATCCTGTTGTTCCGTGACAAACCTGCTCTTATGGATCATATATGATGTCTGCCCTCCGTTCACGATGGAGAAATTCTTCAGTTTCACTTCCTTTCCGTCTATCCTGAATTCATCGCATATGATGGTAATGCCATTATTTTTGAGCCAGAAAGACTCTGGGGCATCCCTTATGGTCTCCTCAATGGCTTTGTCGATTGCCCTGCCCGTTACATGGTATCTGAGGTTCCGGGCGAGCAGGTTCGTGTTATGCTGCGCATAGAGGGACTTTATGGAGAATGCGGAGGCATTGACGATGGCAGCTGTTTCGCCAAATAGTAAAAAGTTATTGCTTTTGTCAATCGTGATTTTTCCAGATTCAACGGTCGGTCTTCTTGATTCTGACTCTTTTATTTCTGAAACCAGATCAGAGCCAAAGAAAAAGATTACTTCGAAATTGCTGGAGTCGATGTCGACAAACAGATCCTTGAATTTCTTTGTAAGTGTCTCCGGACGTATGCGGTTCCTGGGGGCGCTCGTATATAAGACGAACTGTATTTTCGATTCCTCACCAATGTCAGAATACAGAGACAGGAACCTCGCCTGAACTTTTTCGTTCACCTGTTCATAGTGTCCTTGCAGCATGTCTTTATAGAACGATGCCATCTTTGTGAGGGCGTTAAGGGCATCGTCAGAAGTAATTGTCTGGTAATACTTAGACTGGCCGATTACCAGATCTGATGTTTCACTGTTGGGGTCGCTCAATAAGATATCTACACCGCCGTCGTACTGGCCGTCAACAATGAAATCATCAAAATCACTTTCATTTAATACCAATGCGGGATTTTTATAGTAGTTTGCCTTTACCGCCAATGCGGAAAAAACATAATCATCGCGCTTGCCGCGTAATGACGGATAGGTTTCCTTCAGTGAGTTGATTTTTCCGGAAATATAATCGTATGGTTTCTGGTCGCTTGGCATAATATTGCCTCCTAATATGTGACTTATTAATGTAAATTTATCATACTGACAAAGTCAAGACAAGATCCGAGGAGAGACTTCTCAGAAAATGCAATGTATGAGATTCATCAGTGCAGGGAGCCGCTTGGATACGCATAGATCTCTATAAAAAAATGATGGTTTTATTCCATAGAAGGTGTAGGATGATTTATTTTGTGATACATTATTAGAAGCGCATATGAGGGAGGGAAGCAAAATGAACACTTTTAATAAAAACTATATCCATACTTCTTATCAGGGGATTTATGAAATCCTGCCCAATGATGGATACAGTGTCATGAATACGTTCCATTATGTCAAATCAATAATACACTCATGGATCATCAAAAAGTTTCCGGATGACCGGATCCCGCCTAAGCCAAAGATATGGAGCTGGTCTGGAATTTCACGTAGCATTGACATCTACTTCAATACTAGACATAAAATTTACTGCATTAAAGTTGTCCATGCAGACTCAGAAGTTGCCGGCAGGATGTGGACTGTGGAAGCTACCCTGTTCATAAAAGAAGAAAAACTGTTTCTGGCTTCAAGAACATCCTATACATCCGAAGACCGTAACAGAAATTATCAGCTGTGCAGCGTTCCGAAGTTCATCAGCTCGATTGCGCAAAACTGCCACATGTGCGATGCAGGGGTTACGCTTTACAATTTACGCACTGTTAGGACAACAGATGACGTAGAAATGCTTTATCTGATAGTTAATGACAGGTGCCGACTTTTTCCGGTTATTGTAATCTCAGAGGACCAGAGCCAGGATGAAGACGTGAAATACCTGCAGTCGCAGGAAGAAGGGTACCACATAGATGGGGCGAAACTTGCCCAGGACCTGAAGCAGATTGCACATATATACTATCTCCCGCACGAATTCCAGAAGAAGTGGGCAGACATGATGACTCCGGAGTGGGCAGTTGGCAACGGGGCTGTAAGGACATACAATCCGGGGTTTGATATTGAGGATGAGTCCATGACGGTATATGACCACCCGATTGCGCTCCCACGGAACATCCTGCCCATGAATTATATAAACGAAGAAGGTCGTGAATTTATTGCAGGACATGCATTCCGGCATCTGCTGACCCACAAGATCAAATACGATAACATGTATCGGAAGATAAACTGGGAAGAATACGGAGTCAGGTTTCTTGCCCAGTTGTTGAAAGAGGCTGATATTGAGGCAGAAAACGATATAAATAAACTGCGCCAGGAGCTTATAAAATGCAAGCATGAAAATGATGAGCTGAAGACACTCAATGCCATGTTTGAAGAAGACAATGATGCGAAGTTGGCAGAAGTAAAAAAGAAACAGCGCGAAAATATTATAAACCAACAGCGCATTTTTGAATTGAAGAATCTGCTAAAAAAGTTCGAAAACTACATCCCCGTGGAGTATCCTAAGGAATACAAGGAAATTCCTGACTGGGTTCGTGACCAATTTGCAGGAAGGGTAGAACTGCACAAGAAAGCCCTTAAATGTCTGAAAGACAATCCCCAGTATGAGGATATTGAGCTCCTATGCAAAGCAATAGAGCTTTTAGGAAAAGAATACCATGACATGAAGACTGGCAGGATTGGCATCAGTGAATATGACGCAGCCCGATTATCACTGGGGATAGAGAATTCATTGACCGGCAGTGTGGCTTCTGCCGGCAGGAAAGGGGAGTCGTATATGGTTGATTATAACGGTGGAAGGCGGCGCTTAGATATGCATATAAAAGGCGGAAAATCTATGAACTCATCTGATCCGCGTGAAAGGTTCCGTATTTACTATTTTTGGGATGATGATGACCAGAGAGTAGTCATCGGGTACCTTCCTGATCACCTTCCTCTAAGTGGAATATAAATGCACAAAGCACATGCCATGTTAACTTTTAACTATGGTGTTTCAATAAATGTGATGCCTGTAAAGAGGGGAATCTATGGGTACCTTAACGCCGAAATAGCGCCATAAGAACATGTCGGCAAACCGCTCAAAAGATATTTTATTAGAGGCGGTCCTGCGGAAGGTCCTGTGACATCACGGTTACCTATACAGAAAGAACTATACCGCCCCTGAGGAGTCCGGATATAGCTATAACAAGCACAGGATTGCGATCTTCTTTGACAGCGAGTACTTCCACGGCAAGGACTGGGATGAATTGAAGCTTCGAATAGAGAGCGGGAAGAACAGCACGTACTGGACCAAAAAGATCACACGAAATATGCAGAAGGACATCGTGAACGGACAGGCGCTACGCTGCCAGAACTGGACGGTGCTGTGTTTCTGGGATCAGGATATCGTGAAGCACACGGAGGAATGAGTAAAAGCAGTTGACGAGGTCGTCCGTGATTGTATGATGGCAGGACAATGGGAGGACTTATAATGATAGTGGTCTACGCATAGGAGTGGACGAATACCAGAAATGATGTAAATGCGACGAGGAATATCCTCACCGGAATCTACGGAGAGAAGCTTGGCGCGCAAGATTATGTTGCAGTGAAGGACGAGTGACCCATTGCTTCTTATCGTAAGTATGGCAGCTCCCCTTGCCCGTGTCGTGTCGGATAAGTAGGCAGCGGAGATCCGGGAGATGGAAGCTGACGCCGGGATGATGATATGTGATTGTTAATCATATAGATGGAGGAGAAGTAGAATGTCAGACTTTAAAGAAAGGACTACAGGCGGGAGCTCGTGATGTACGGCATTAACAGTGCAATATGCAACGAACTGAAAAGGGACTTCTTGCCAAACTGGTATTACATCCAGAAACTGGCAGACAGGAATGAACGCCTGACAAAGAGATACCACTCTCTGAGACAGAAGATTATAGCCGTGTTAGGAACTACGCCGAACGCCCCGAAGAAAGATTCGTTCTGGATCTACGATGAGTTACTGGATGTCGTAGACAAAAAGGACGTCTAGTGCGGGACGCATGATTTCGTGCCAGAGAACGACCCGTTATAAAGGAGCATGATAGCCATGATGCTAAAGTAGAGGCGATAGAATTGAGTTAAAATAAAGAGATAAACGAGAACTGTATGTGTTGGTATTTAAAGAAAAGACTTCTATAAATCACAGAGGGAGCTGCTGCTACAGGAGCTCCTTTTTTGGTTTATAGGAAGTGCTCCTGACGGAGCACTCTTGAATGAAAAAGCCCGCCGGTAGGTGGGCGAACGAAAACAGAAGATCTCATCAGAAGATATAAAAGCCATCTTATCCGAAATTATCATTGTCTTCTTCATTTTAGAAACTAATCCATGTTAAACAGGTCGCTGTTACTCATATGAAGGATATCTTGTCTGGTCATGCCATCCAGTGGGTTTAAAGAGTATTTTTTGCGGAGCTTCTTTACAAGTACTTTTTGCGTCATAATAAATCGACTCTTTTGACACGATTTTGTATGTCTGGCGGAGGGTGTAAATAATAATCAGACGCTGGAACGCAAGTTAGAAGCTTTATGCTTCAACATTGCCTTTTCATAAAGTTCTTCCAGAGAAACCCGCCTGCGATTGTAATAGATGTCCAGCACCGCCATCTCTTTTGGCAGTCCGGATATTTCAATGGATCGTAACCGAAAGAAAGCAGGATGGATGCCCACCATCGGGTAAAAGACATAAAGACACGCTACTTTTCAGCAGAACGTACACGATATAGCTTCTGATCTATAGCACGGTGTCTTGCATATAGGCCGTAATACCAGATCATTTTAAAGTTCTTTTCCGGTATGTGCTGTATTAGACGTTCGATGAACTCCATAGTCGGAATCGTTACTTCTACATAACCGTCGTCTTCGTGGCGGTTGTAATGGAAAGTGACCGTATCGTTTTCTGTATCGTAACGGTCGATCCGTTTTGTGGCAATGACAGGCTTTCCCAGGTAACGCCCGATATATTCTGTTACTTTTTTGGGATTGGTGAGGGTGGGTTTGGCGTACACGTAGAAACCCTTGTCATGGACGCGGTACATCTGGGTCTTGACTTTTTTAAAGGAAGGTCCGTTACGTGACTTTATATCATTCAGAAGAGCAGTCCGGTAAGAATTGATAAATAGTCACTACAAATGAAGGTTTATGTGACTGAAAGACACAGGGAGATTTACGCTTACTGCTATACCATAAAGGTATAGGTCTTTTTATTTAATGCGCGTTATCTGCATTTTCAAAATGTACGATCGTACTTTGGGAAAAAGCCGGAATACCTTGAATATATTAAGAACAAAGTGGTCGAAAAAACGACCACTATTATATTGCTCATTGTTAACATACTTATTGGATGCTATATTTATAAGAGGACTTAGTATAATTGTAATTTCAGGCAAAGAATCGAGTCATTAAATTTAAGGAATACATCGATGCTTTGTGGATGTGATACAGATATCCAGTAATATTATTGAATTATAAATAGATTATGAGTTCACAAAAAAATAAGCAGCGCATCCTGCGCATTCTAAAATATCTATATGATTTCACCGATGAGCAGCATACTGTCA
>DGSK01000015.1 GCA_002393955.1 Lachnospiraceae bacterium UBA4364
GAACGACGACTCGCATATGCACCGGAACCGGTGCTTTCATATGTTAGTCAGTTGGTGCAACGGTGTGTGCAGATAAAAAAACAGTGAGTGGAAGATTAAGCAGAACGGCTATGAGTTTGGAAGGCGGCAGAAGGTATGGGCAGACATTATAAGAATTTCAAGGCGGTAGTGTATATTCCGGCGCAGATCGCCGAGTCTTTTACGGAAGAAAAATTAGCCTCCGATTATGATTTTATTGAAAAATATATAGGCTTGGATAAGGTCTATCTGGAAACCCACAGGGAAAACTGCGATGTGGATGAAAAGCAGCTTCGGTGGGTAAAAGAATTCTTTGAAGGAAAGGGTGTTGAGGTATCCGGAGGCATTACTACGGTTATAGATGATTTCGAGGGCGTAGAGCCGGGGAAGCAAAGGCTCTTTGGGGTGTTTTGCTACAGCGATCCGGCCATGCGGGAAAAACTTAAGGAAATCTGTGAGTTTACCGCAAAGATTTTTGACGAAGTGATCTTAGACGATTTCTATTTTACCAACTGTACCTGTGAAAGATGCATCAGGGCAAAGGGTGACAGGAGCTGGGCTGAATTCAGGCGGGAGCTGATGATGGATGTGTCGGAGAATCTTGTGGTAAAACCCATGAAGGCGGTGAATCCTAAAGTACGTGCGGTAATAAAGTATCCAAACTGGCGCGAGTCGTACCATTTTACCGGCTATGTGCCGGAGGCTGAGCATACAGTCTTTGATGGTACATATACGGGAACAGAGACCCGGAGTGAGACATATACCGACCAGCATTTGCCGCCTTATTTAAGCTACAGTCTTTTCCGTTATATGGACAATGCATGGCCGGGGAAAAACGAGGGCGGCTGGTTCGACACATACCAGTGCTGGTCAGTTGACCGCTACCTTGAACAGGCTTACCTGACTGCATTTGCAGGAGCAGGAGAGCTTACTCATTTCATGTGGCAGGATCTGATAGATTCACATCTGGTTGCACCCATGGGGGTACAGCTTAGGAAGATAGACAGATTATTGGACGGTGATGCAAAGCCTGTGGGTGTGCCCGCATACATTCCATATGCTTCAAATGGTGAAAACCATCTGGAGATGAGGTTTGGAATGCTGGGAATCCCCATGGAACCTACGCCGTATTTTCCGGAAGGAGCAAAGCGGATTCTCTTTACGGAAAGCTCGGCTGTGGATGTGGAAATAACAGAAAAGCTTGAGCGCTTTGTACGCAATGGCGGTGATGCCGTCATTACTACAGGTTTCCTTAAAGCTGTGGGAGATAAGCTGCGTGAAGCCGGGATCACAGAAGCGAAGCTGTCAGGCAATCGTTACGCTGTTACCCGTTATCATGTGACCAATGATCCTGCCGGTTACTATGAGCACAGGGAACCGGTACTTTTCCCAGAGATAATGCATGGGAATAATGCTTCGTGGTCACTTCTAAACGGAGGCGATGGTGAGCTCAGTACATCAATATTCCTGCGAAGCACTTACGGAAAGGGAAGACTCTATATTATGGCTGTGCCGGATAATGCGAGTGACCTGTACCGTATGCCGAATGGTGCATTGGATGTTGCAAGACGTGTACTTACAGGCGGTGAGTTTCTGAGCGGACGCAACATTTCAATGTTTACATATGATGACGGAAGTGCGATACTGTATCATTATGTCCGGGATGATATACATACCGACAGGGCAGTGCTCCATACAGGACAGAAGGTAAGTGCGCTGGTTGATATGGTAAGTGGTCAGAGAATCCCTATAAGAAAAGTTACAAGAACCGAGGATTATATATTAAAATCCGAATATGTGGCTGAGGTACTGGTTGTTCCGGGAGTATTTGGCAAATACCGCTGGGATGTGTTACCTGAAGAAAAAAAAGATGGTGACGGAAACGAATCCGGAGGAATGGGGTGCTGCAGCATTGACCTTTGGAGCAGCAGACAGCCGGATGCATGAGCTTTAACCGGTATAATGGCTCATCGCATTAGTCCGGATAACAATATATTAACAGAACCGACAGGTTCCAAACATTTGCATTAAGCGTGCCTGTAAGAGGCGGAAGGAGATAAAAATGACAAGTCATACATATATTCCAAGGGGAGTATGTTCTACAAAGATCGAATTTGATATGGAGGACGGAAAGCTTCATAATGTCCGTTTTACCGGCGGCTGTAATGGTAACCTGAAAGCTATCGGCAGACTTGTGGAAGGCGCTGATGCGGAAGATATTTCAAATATCCTTGCAGGAAATCTGTGTGGCAATAAAGGAACATCCTGTGCAGACCAGCTTTCCAAGGCTATAAAAGAAGCTTTGGCATAATTTAAGTGACGGAGAAATAGGGTGGGCTTTTTTGTCATTCTGCAACAGATGGGCATGATCTGCATTCTGGTGGCTATCGGTATCGGTCTGCAGAAAAAAGGTGTAGTGGATTCAGTAACTTCCAGAAAGATTTCTGCGATTGTCGTAGATGTCTGTAATCCCGCACTCATCATGTCATCAATACTTAGCGGAGATATTACGGCAGGGCACCGCGATTTGATTCTGGCGGTGATCCTAGGTGCCGTATTGTTTTTTGTATTGGTTTTGCTGGCATTTATAATGCCGCGTATTTTAAGGATCGATCCGGAAAAAAGGCGTTTCTATCACCTGATGACTGTTTATACCAATATCGGTTTTCTGGGAATTCCGGTTGCGAAGGCGGCGCTTCCTCCGAATGCACTGATATATATAATTGTGGTCAATGTTTTTTACAGTCTTCTTTTTTATACCCATGGTCTGGCTGTCTTAAGAAGCGGAAAAAAAAGTGGTGCGGAAAATGGTACAGAAAATATCAGAACTTCGATGCGGAATGTGCTGAATATCGGTACCATAATGGCCGTCCTCAGCATAATAGTTTTCTGGTACAACATCAAACTTCCGCCGATCATAGCAAATACGGTGTCCTATGTGGGAAATGCCACGGTGTTTCTGTCTATGGTCCTTCTGGGAGTATCCATAGCCCGTTCGAATCTGGGCAAATGTATGCGGAACATCCGTATATGGTTTTTTATTCTGATACGCATGGTGATATTTCCCGTCGCCGTTGTACTGCTTATGCGTTTCTTAAAGTTTGACAGTACGGCAACATTGGCCATGTGCCTTCTGTCAGCAATGCCTGTCGGAAATCTGCCTCTCATACAGGCTGAAAAGATGGGGGAAGATACCACGACTCTGTCCTCTGCGATCGTGGTGACCACAGCGGTATCTATGGTCACGGTTACTCTTCTGTTAGTGTTTACATATAATATTCTCAGCTGATTAAAACTTCTCACTTACTGTAGTTCTGATTTCCAAGGACTACAGTAAGTGGAACAGCAGCATTAATACTGCTTACCATCATATTTAAAACATGCTAAAATGTCATCGTTTAGACAAAAAGATGGCTCTGCATAAGACCGGGGAGCAAACATCAGAAAACATAGAATGGGGGGCACAATGGGAAAAAGAAAATGGCTGATAATGGTAATGGTGAGCAATCTTCTGCTTGCTTTTTTTTCTTTTGCCTGCCAGAAAAATGAAAGTGTACAGAATGATCCGGCCCTTCTTCTGGGCTTTTCACAGATCGGATCTGAAAGCGCATGGAGAGCGGGTAATACAAAGGATATAGAAGAACAGGCTGAACTCTTTGGTGTGAGCTTAATGTTTGAGAATGCCAACCAGAAGCAGGAAAACCAGATTGCGGCCATAAGGCGCTTTATCGCATACAAGGTTGATGTCATTGCATTTTCACCTATTGTCGAGGAGGGCTGGGAAAATGTCCTGACTGAGGCTAAGAATGCGGGCATCCCCGTGATCCTTGTGGACCGGGATATCTGCAGTAAGGACAAAGAACTCACTGCCTGCCTGATAGGAGCGGATTTTTATGAGGAAGGCGTGATGGCCGGTGAGTATCTTATCAGAAAGGCGGATGCACTGGGGCTTGAGCAGGTCAATATTGTTGAGATCACCGGTACCGACAATTCCACCCCTATGGAACAGAGACAGGCAGGATTTGCAGACACTATTGCTTCAGATGAGAGGATGAATATCCTGGAAAGCGTAGACGGGGATTTCATAAAGAGCCGCGGTGCCGAGTGTATGAGATCTCTTCTCGAAAAATACGGGGATGAGATAGATGTGGTATACAGCCATAATGATGAGATGACGCTGGGAGCTCTTCCCGAGATTGAGGAAGCGGGATTTATTCCCGGAAAGGACATTATCATCATATCAATAGACGGCGGACAGGCTGCTATCGATGTACTTAAGGAAGGCAAGATAAACTGCGTTGTGGAATGTACTCCGAAGCTTGGCAGGGAAGTGATGGAAACTGCCATAAAGCTTAAAAACGGTGAAGAAGTAGATGACGTGATCCATCCCGAGGAGCAGATCTTTTCGGATGAACAGGATCTTTCTGCCATAGGACCAAGAGGGTATTAGTGTACAGAGAATGGATAGGATAAAAAAAGAAAAAAGCATTCTGGGAGCCATCAACAGCTTAACCCACAGGCTTGTGCTTCTGCTGGTTATCCCCATTATAATAAGCCTTGTCCTTATGCTTTTCTACGCATGGGAATATCACAGCGCCATACGCAGGATGGGGGAGATAACCGAGCTCAAAGCCGTCGTTGCAGAGGAGATTCCTGAGAAAGCCTGGAATATAGTAAGCGGCAGGGATACCCTGCCGGGAAGTGATATTTATATTGTTATTCACGAGGTTGAGAACCGGATAGATGAGGTGACGCTGCAGGCAAAAGAAGAAAACAGGCTGTCGCTCGTTGTAGCCGGGCGCACAATGGAGACGCTGGAAACCTATGTTGACCAGATCAGGGATAATGTAAGTGCTGAAGCTCCTGTTGTCGAAAATGAAGCAGTGCTTTCGGAAGTAAGGAATGTATCGGAACTGGTGGACAGCATGCTCAGTGACTATATAGAGCTGGAGATCACCTCCACTGCCAGAATGAGTACGACGCTTCACCTGATCATAATCATTACAGCAATAGTTGAGATACTTATTGTGCTCGTTGCTATCTGGGGCAGGAATGTATCCATGAGGTCGACTGCCGTCATGGTCAGGAAGCCTATAGAAAAGCTGGAGAATGTAACCGGTGCTCTTGCCAACGGAGCATTGGATGCCAGGATCACTGATACTGATGTTACAGAGCTCAGAAACCTGACAATGCAGGTAAACAACATGGCAGACCAGCTGGAAACTATGATGGAAAAAAGCGACCAGGATGCCAAGCGTCTAAGGAAGGCAGAGCTTCGTACCCTGCAGGCGCAGATAAACCCCCATTTCCTGTACAATACCCTGGATGCCATAGTATGGAAAGCCGAGGGTGGAGAGATGGAGGAGGTAATCAGCCTGACCAGTTCATTAAGTGACTTTTTCCGGATCAGCCTTTCCTCGGGGGCGGACTGGATACCTGTGAGTCAGGAAAGAAAGCATATCGAGGGCTATCTTAAGATACAGCAGACCAGGTATCGTGATATCATGAAATACGAGATCGATATCCCGGAAGAAATCGGCAAGTATTATATCCTGAAGCTTCTTCTGCAGCCACTGGTGGAAAATGCACTGTACCATGGCATAAAGATCAAACGCGGCGGGGGTGTTATAAGGGTTTCCGCAAAAGAGGAAGAGGGATATCTGTTATTCAGTGTTAAGGATACAGGCAGCGGAATGACGCCGGAGCAGCTGGAGGAGTTGAACCTGCGCATGAAAAAAGAGCAGCCAAAAGTAAGCGAAGGCGGCGGAGGCTTTGGTCTGGTAAATGTTAATATGCGTATCCGGCTTTATTATAATGAGCCTGAAGGACTTAAGGTTGTGAGCAGCCGTGAAGGAACAGAGGTCAGCTTCAGGGTTCCCTGCAGGACAAAAGAGGAGATTTTTGAAAATGAAAGTGTTTCTGGTTGATGATGAGATAGTTATAAGAGAAGGCATAAGGGAGTCTTTTCCCTGGGACGAGACGCCCTATGACCTGGTGGGAGAGGCACCGGACGGTGAGATGGCTCTTCCAATGATCAGGGATACCAATCCGGATATCGTGATCACGGATATAAAAATGCCCTTTATGGACGGCCTGGAATTATGCAAGGTTCTTCGCGTCCAGATGCCATGGATTGGGATAATAGTTTTAAGCGGCTATGATGAGTTTGAATATGCCCGCCAGTGCATACAGCTGGGGGTAAGGGAATACCTTTTAAAGCCTATCAGTTCCAATGACCTGAAGGAGGCACTGGACAAGATCGGGAAACAGATAAGCGAAGAGAGAAAGTCGCTGGAGCATGCATCGAGCCTGAGGGCACGCATGGGCAATGACGGCAAGTTCCTTAAGGAGAAGCTTATAGGTTCACTTTTTTCGGACGAAGCTGCACCGGAGGATGCGGAAAATGTATTAAAGCAGCTTGCCTCCATGGGGTGTCCCGTACCTGCGCCTTTTTATACCGTTATTGATGCGGCTTTTGAACCTACGGCTACAGGTCAGGATGCGGTGATCATACTGGCGGAGTCAAATAACGGAATGGTGCATCCGTCTCCCGGAAGGGCCGGAACCAGACTGCTTGTCCTGGGGGATTCCCTTGAAGATACGGAAGAAAAGGCATATTCCCTTGCGTCGTCTCTGGTTCAGGAGCTGGAGCGTTCCGGCTGCAGTGATATAAGGATCGGGATAGGCGATATCGTGGATACACCGGAGCAGATCATTCAGAGCTTCAAGGCTGCAAGGCATATCCGTCATCTTCTTGTGGAAAGAAAAGATGAGGGGGCACTGATACTTGGCACAAGGGAAATGGGGGATGTAAATGACGATATGCCCTCAGTCATAAATGATGCCAGGCTTTATATGTCCCGGCATTTTACGGATCCCAATCTTATGCTCCCGGATGTGGCAAATGCCGTAAACATGAGCAAGAGCAGGTTCTCTGCTGTTTTCTCACAGTATACCGGTCAGACTTTTACGGAGTATCTGATACAGCTGCGCTTAAACAGAGCAAAGGAACTGCTTAAGACCACGAATTATAAGAATTCGCAGATAGCACAGGAAACCGGATATAACGATTCTCATTATTTCAGTTATATTTTCAAAAAAAATATCGGAATGACACCCTCTGAATACCGGGCACAGTATCAAAATTAACCGTTATAGGATAATTTTTAACTGTTTGCCCGAAAGGGCTTTCAAATCGGTATTATTTTCAACCAAGTCAAAATCAATCTCGATTTACCTCCCATAAAAGATACGATATCCTACTTACAGATAGCCGATGGTGGCTATTTACAAAACAAGGAGGATTAAGAGATGAGAAAAAGATTAGTCAGTATGATCATGGCAGGTACACTTGCAATGAGCCTTGCGCTTACAGGATGTACTTCAGGGGGCGGTACAACAACACCTGACGCAGGAAGCACAGGGGACACAGGAGCACAGACCGGTGATACAGGGGAGACCACAGAGGCACCCGCAGCTGCATCCGGTGAGCTTATAAAAGTCGGCGTAGTTAACAACCCGCCTTCAGAGTCCGGATACCGTGAAGCAAACGTAAAGGATATGGAAGCAGTTTTCTCAGAGGCTAACGGATATGAGTTAAAGACATCCTACAGCTTAAAGAACGATGAGCAGCTTCAGGCAGCTCAGGGCTTCATAACAGAAGGCGTTGATTACCTTCTCATCTCCGCAGCAGAGACCACAGGCTGGGACGAAGTTTTAAAGAAAGCACAGGAAGCCGGCATCAAGGTTTATCTCTTCGACCGTATGATCGATGTTGACGAAAGCCTCTATGAGGCAGCAGTAGTTTCCGACATGGCAGCTGAAGGTGATACAGCAGTTCAGTGGCTCCTTGACCAGAATCTTGACGAGTACAATGTAATCCATATCCAGGGTGCTATGGGTTCTGATGCTCAGATCGGACGTACCGGTGCTCTTGATGAGCAGTTTGCATCAGGCAAGATGAACAAGGTTGTTCAGCAGACAGCTACATGGGATGAAGCAGAAGCTAAGAAGATCGTTGAGTCAGTTATCAACAGCGGTGAGTCTTTCAACGTAATCTATGCTGAGAACGACGGTATGGCTAAGGGTGCTGTAGCAGCACTTGACGAAGCAGGTATCACTCATGGTGTTGGCGGCGATGTTATCGTAATGGGCTTTGACTGCAACAAGTGGGCTTTAAGAGAACTCCTTGACCAGAAGTGGAACTATGATGGACAGTGTTCACCTTTCCAGGCACAGATCATCAGCGATCTGATCAAGAGTGGCGATGCTCCTTCTTCCAAGAAGATCATCAACGAAGAAAAGGGATTTGATGCAACAACAATTACCCAGGCTGATATCGACACTTACGGATTAGGCGAATAATTATCAGATAATTAAAACGGTGTAGCTGGGTGGATCACCCAGCTACATTTTTTAAGAAGGTATTCAGACGAGTAGCAGGAGGAAATACAATGCAGGAACAGGAACACAGCTTGCTGGAGATGCGCCATATAAATAAGCTCTTTCCGGGAGTCAAGGCATTAAGCAACGTGGATTTTACCTTGAGGAAGGGCGAAGTGCACGCACTCATGGGAGAAAACGGTGCCGGAAAGTCAACACTTATAAAAGTGCTGACAGGCGTATATCAGAATGATGGCGGGGAGATAAGCGTAGACGGAGTGAAGATCAATATCCGCTCGCCGCAGGATGCTCAGAACAACGGTATCAGCACCGTTTATCAGGAAATCACCCTGTGCCCGAATCTGACTGTGGCTGAGAATATGTTTATCGGAAGAGTAGACAGTTTCCTGGTACGTCACAAGGATTATGAAAAACGCGCGGACAAGATCCTTGGAGAACTTGGAATACCTGCCAGAAGCACACAGATACTCGGAAGCTGTTCGCTGGCCGTGCAGCAGATGGTTGCCATCGCAAGGGCGGTAGATATGAAGTGTAAGGTCCTCATCCTTGATGA
This sequence comes from Lachnospiraceae bacterium UBA4364, assembly GCA_002393955.1. GTDB lineage: Bacteria > Bacillota > Clostridia > Lachnospirales > Lachnospiraceae > NK4A136. The sequence goes on from DGSK01000015.1 coordinate 8,975, forward strand.
GCCTACATCTTCACTGGATGATAAAGAAGTAAATGTCCTTTTTGATCTTATGAGGGATCTTAAAGGCCGTGGAGTAGGAATTATATTTGTTACTCATTTCCTGGAACAGGTATATGAGATATGCGACCGTATCACGGTACTCAGGAACGGCGAGCTGGTCGGAGAGTATCTGACAGAGGAGCTTCCCCAGGTACAGCTGGTCGCAAAAATGATAGGTAAGGATCTTGATGAACTGAGTTCCTTTGATGGAGTTGAAGAAAAGCATTTTGACGACAGCGACATTTTCTATGAAGCATCGTCCCTTTCGTCGAGTGATGCGCTTCCGTTTGATTTTGCCATACATAAGGGTGAAGTAAACGGATTTACCGGACTTCTCGGTTCGGGAAGAAGTGAAAGTGTAAGGGCAATTTTCGGTGCTGACAAGATAAACGGCGGTACCGTTAAGATAAAAGGCGAGCCTGTAAAGATAAACAAGCCTATTGATGCAATGAAGCATGGCATCGGTTATCTGGCAGAGGACAGAAAAAGAGACGGCATCATTGCTGATCTGAGTGTGCGTGAAAATATCATACTGGCTCTGCAGGTCATGAAGGGATTCTTCAGACCCATAAGCCGGAGCGAAGCGGAATCTTTTGCAGATGAATATATTAAAGTGCTTAACATAAAGACAGCGAGCCGTGAGACGCCTATAGGATCCCTTAGCGGCGGCAACCAGCAGAAGGTAATACTGGCCAGGTGGCTTTTAACACACCCGGACTACCTGATCCTGGATGAGCCTACCAGAGGTATCGACGTCGGAACCAAGCTGGAGATACAGAAGCTTGTCCTTAAGCTTGCTGAGGATGGAGTGAGTGTTACCTTCATATCTTCCGAGATAGAGGAAATGCTGCGTACCTGCTCCAGGCTGATCGTAATGAGAGACAGACATGTGGTAGGTGAGCTGAGAGGTGCAGACCTGAATCAGACACAGGTTATGAAAACAATAGCAGGAGGAGAAGCAGCAAATGAAAAATAAAATAACAAACATCTTTAAAGGTGGATTTGGGCAGCTGACAATCCCGATCGTAGCTATCTGCATGCTGGTAGTATTTAACCTTTTCCGGGATCCTTCGTTTTTCAGCGTAGGCATCACTCATAACAATGACGGAAACATAGTGCTTGCCGGTAATCTGATCAGTATCATCAATGCAGCAAGTGAGCTGGCTGTCCTGGCAATGGGCATGACGCTTGTTACTGCAGCCTGTGCCGGACAGGATATCAGTGTGGGCGCGGCAGCAGCCATCGCAGGCAGTGCCTTCGTAAAAGTCCTGAAATCCGGACCTGAGATCACGGGATTTTCAGTAATACTGGCTTTCGTGATCGCATGCTGTGTAGCAATGATCTTTGGTGCTTTCAACGGAACTCTGGTTTCTGTATTTAATATACAGCCTATGATAGCAACCCTGATCCTGTTTACCTGCGGACGTTCCATAGCATACTGGATCAACGGAGGTGCTTCAGTTCCGGTAGACAGCCCTATCATAAAGGCGATCGGAAGCTTTATCCCGGGAATCCCGGTTCCCACACCGGTGCTTATCGTTATACTTGTAGCCATTATCTTTAAGCTGGTATTTCATTTTACATCCCTTGAGCTGTTCACACAGTCTGTAGGTATAAACGGAAATGCATCCCGCTTAAATGGTATCAACGCTACTTTCATAAGGCTGCTGACTTTCATAATCCTGGGTGTGTGTGTGGCTGTAGCCGGTATTATTGGTGTCAGCCGTCTGGGGCTTATCAATCATGAGACACTTCTTCTGGATGTTGAAATGGATGCCATCCTTGCAGTTGCCATCGGCGGCAATAACTTGGGCGGCGGTAAGTTTAAGATCAGCGGAAGTATCATAGGTGCATATGTTATCCATATGCTTACCGTTACACTCTATGCCATGAAGGTTCCTTCGACGGACGTTAAGGCATACAAAGCGATAGTTATAGTCATCCTGGTTGTTATCGGTTCCCCTGTTATCAAGAGTAAATTTACGAAGTTTATGACACAGATGAAGAACCGTAAGCAGGCAGTTTCAATGAAAGGAACCTGATCAGGTGCTTCGGAATGTACGGAACGGTAATGAAAGGAGCTCAAAAAACATGAATGAGAAAAAGAAGGTATTCAGAGAGCCGTTAACAGATAACCAGCTTCTGATGACCATTACAATATGTATATTCGCAGGAATGTATGTACTGGCAATACTTATCCTGAAGGGCGGCTTCCTGCATGTACAGCAGGTATTCGATATGTTAAACGACAATGCCAGCCTGATAATCGTGGCCTGCGGACTGACCATAGTCATGATCACTGCCGGTATCGATATAAGCGTGGGTGCAGTGACATCTCTTGTAGTAATGAGCTGTGTATTGTACTTAAACAACGGCGGAAATATCTTTGTTTCAATACTGCTTGCACTTGGAATAGGACTTGCATTCGGTGCGATCCAGGGATTCCTGGTAAGTTATCTTGATATCCAGCCTTTCATCGTATCCCTTGCCGGAATGTTCTTTGCAAGAGGACTGACCACCATTCTCTCGGTTAATCCCCAGAAGGTGGAGCACGAAGGCTTTTCGAAGCTCATGGATACGAAAATAGTAATCCCCTGGCTAGGATATACCGCAAAGAACGGCAATCTGGTCCCGGCGCGTCTTGAGCTGGGTGTGGTAGTTGCTCTCCTCTGTGTGATAGTGATCTTTATAGTCCTTAAGTATACAAGCTTGGGACGCGGCTTCTACGCTATAGGCGGAAACCAGACCTCAGCACTGATGCTCGGTATCAATGTAAAGAAGACAAGATTTCTGGCATATGTACTGTGCGGACTTTTAAGCGGTATCTCCGGATATGTTTTCATGATGCATACAGGTGCGGGAAATGCGACCAATGCAGCCGGAATGGAAATGAATGCAATAGCTGCTTCCATCATAGGCGGAACACTTCTTACAGGCGGTGTAGGTAATGTGGCAGGAACGTTCTTTGGAACCATGACACTTACTACAATCAAGAAAATCGTTGTATCCAGCGGACTTAACGATCCCTGGTGGCAGAGCATTACGACCGGCGGAATGTTATGTTTCTTCATACTCTTACAGAGCGTGGTACTCAGCCGCAGGTCGAAGAAGAAAGAATAACGATAAAGCTTCAGGAAAGCCACTGGCACCTGATGACTGGGGCTTAATGATGGCATAGAATAATGGAGGCATATTATGGGAGCTAAAGAGTGTTTGGAAGAAGGAAAGGCATATCTTGGCATAGAATTCGGATCTACCAGGATAAAAGGCGTGGTATGTGATGAAAAGGGTGAAGTCCTCGCAATGGGCGGTTTTAGCTGGGAGAACAGCTTAAAGGACGGGATCTGGACGTACTCCGAGGAGGAGATATTTGCGGGACTTAAAGCATGCTATGCCGATACTGCCAGGGACATGGAGAATAAATATGGCGTAAAGGTAAAGAGATTTGCCGGGATCGGTATCTCGGCAATGATGCACGGCTATCTTGCATTTGACTCCGGTGCATCTCTTCTGGTTCCTTTCAGAACATGGAGAAATACCATTACCGGCGAGGCGGCAGAGAAGCTTACTAAGGAGTTTGACTACAATATCCCCCAGAGATGGAGCATATCCCATCTGTATCAGGCAATGTTAAATAAAGAGGAGCATGTTAAGGATGTTGATTTCTTTACAACCCTTGCGGGATTTGTTCACTGGAAGCTTACCGGCAGGAAAGTACTGGGTGTAGGTGATGCTTCGGGTATGTTTCCCATCGATATCAGTACCGGGAATTTCGATGAAAAAATGATAGCGAAGTTTGATGCACTCGCAAAGGACACAGCACTGTCAAAAGGTTTAAAGGACCTGCTTCCCGAGGTATTAAGTGCCGGAGAAGATGCAGGTACACTTACCGCAGAGGGTGCTGCACTCCTGGATGAAAGCGGAATTCTTGAGGCAGGAATTCCTTTATGTCCTCCGGAGGGCGATGCAGGTACCGGAATGGTTGCCACTAATTCCGTCAAGGTGCGCACAGGTAATATCTCTGCAGGAACCAGCGTATTTGCAATGGTGGTTCTTGAGAAGGATCTTTCAAAGGTTTATCCTGAAATCGACCTTGTTACGACGCCTGACGGAGCTCTTGTGGGAATGGTACACTGCAACAACTGTACTTCCGAGATCAACAACTGGGTAAAGGTATTCAGGGAATTCTGCGAGCTTTACGGTATCGAGCCTGATATGAATGAGCTGTTCACAAAGCTGTACTCTGTATCCCTGGACGGGGATGCAGACTGTGGAGGCGTGATGCTTTATAATTATCTTTCCGGAGAACCTGTGACCGGTTTTGAAAAAGGTGCGCTGGTTCTCGCAAGGACAGCTGAGGATAATTTCTCCCTTGCCAACCTGATGAGATCTAATCTCTACTCTGCTATGGCTACGCTTAAAGTGGGGCTGGATCTGATGCTCAAGGAAGAAGGCGTAAAGGTAGATGAAATGTATGGTCACGGCGGATACTTTAAGACTAAGGGCGTAGGCACAAAGGTTGCCGCAGCAGCGATCAATGCTCCGGTATCCGTAATGGAAACGGCATCCGAAGGCGGCGCATGGGGCATAGCCCTGCTCGCCGCATACATGGATAAAAAAGCCGGTATGACGCTTAGTGAGTATCTGTCAGATGTTATTTTCAAGGATGCAAAGTGTGAAAAATGCGCACCGGATGCAAAAGATGTGCAGGGCTTTGATGAGTATATAGAAAAGTACAAGAAGGGTCTTGCAATAGAGCGTGCAGCAGTAGAGGTTCTGGTGTAAGCTTATAATAATAAGCTTCTATAACAGGAATACTGACAGTAAGTTCCTGTGGTGGAGTCTGCAGACTTCTATAGCAGAGGATAAGGAGACGAGATGTTAGAAGAATTAAAACAGAAAGTATATGAAGCAAATATGCTTTTACCGAAGCACGGACTGGTTACTTTTACATGGGGAAATGTCAGTGCCATTGACAGGGAGTCGGGGCTTTTTGTCATTAAGCCAAGCGGTGTGGACTATGATGTGATGAAACCTGAGGATATGGTGGTAGTGGATCTTGAAGGAAAGGTGGTTGAAGGAAAGCTTAATCCCTCATCGGATACACCAACCCATCTGGAGCTCTACAAGGGATTTCCGAAGATCGGCGGTGTGGTACATACCCATTCTACATATGCAACAAGCTTTGCCCAGTCCGGAAGGGATATTCCATGCTATGGGACGACCCATGCGGATTATTTTTATGGTGATATCCCCTGTGTGAGATGCCTTACAAAAGAAGAGATAGATGAGGCGTACGAGCTCAATACCGGCAAGCTCATCGTAAGTGAATTCGAAAGAATGGGCAGGGATCCCGAGGCGGTACCTGCAGTCCTGTGCAAGAATCACGGGCCTTTCGCATGGGGTAAGGATGCGATGAATGCAGTACATAATGCCGTCGTTCTGGAAGAAGTGGCAAAGATGGCTCTCTTTACGGAACAGATAAACAGGGATGTGGCTCCGGCTCCTTCAGAGCTACAGGACAAGCATTATTTCAGGAAGCATGGCGCGAATGCCTATTACGGCCAGAAACCAGCAGATTAAAGAAATTTCAGACGGTTTCCGATTTGTTTAATATTTGTTTAACATTTGTTTAACAATATGAACTTGCCTGTAAATATGAAGCGTTGTACCATTAGTACGGACCATTGTGCCCGTAAGGGAGCTCCATATACTGCAGGGGATTCAAAACGGAGGACTGCGGTCCGATACTATAAAACAAAATAGGAGGACAGTATGAACGAATTGGAACTTAAGAAAAAAGCCAATGATGTAAGGATCGGCATTGTGACTGCTGTACACTCTGCAAAAGCAGGACATCCCGGCGGATCCCTTTCTGCAGCAGACATCATGACATGGCTTTACTTCGAGGAGATGAACATTGATCCGGCGGATCCTAAGAAAGAAGACAGGGACCGTTTTGTATTATCAAAGGGGCATGTGGCACCTGCCCTTTATTCTACGCTTGCAAACAGAGGTTTTTTTCCGGTAGAGGAGCTTACCACGTTGAGAAAGCTCGGCTCCAGGCTTCAGGGGCATCCCTGCATGCAGGAGACACCCGGTGTGGATATGTCATCGGGTTCTTTAGGACAGGGCCTGTCAGCAGCCTGCGGTATGGCACTTGCCGCAAAGCTTCAGGAGAAGGACTACAGGGTGTATGCTCTTCTCGGAGATGGTGAAATAGAGGAAGGACAGATCTGGGAGGCAGCGATGTTTGCCGGCCACAGAAAGCTGGATAATCTCTGCGTAATAGTAGATAACAACGGACTCCAGATCGACGGAAAGATCGAGGATGTCTGCTCACCGTATCCTATCACCGATAAGTTTAAGGCTTTTAATTTCAATGTAATTGAGATCGACGGCCATGATTTCGGACAGATCGAAGATGCGTTTAAAAAGGCAAGGGAGACGAAGGGACTGCCCACAGCCATAATCGCCAAGACCTTAAAGGGCAAGGGCGTATCCTTTATGGAAGGCAGTGTGGCTTGGCATGGAAAGGCTCCCAATGACGAAGAATTTGCTGTCGCAATTGAAGATTTGGAAAGGATAGGTAAGGAATATGTCTGATAAAATAGCTACAAGAGAGAGTTACGGCAACGCTTTAGTTGAACTCGGAAAAGTTAATGATAAAGTCTATGTGCTGGATGCCGATCTTGCAGGTGCAACAAAAACAGGCATATTCAAAAAGGCATTTCCGGACAGACATATAGACTGCGGTATCGCTGAGTGCAATATGATGGGTATTGCGGCAGGTCTTTCCACAACAGGACTTATACCTTTCTGCTCATCATTTGCAATGTTCGCTACGGGGCGTGCATACGAGCAGGTAAGAAATTCAATAGGATATCCTCATCTTAATGTAAAGATCGGTGGAACACACGCTGGTATCACCGTCGGTGAGGATGGAGCTTCCCACCAGTGCAATGAGGATATTGCATTAATGAGAAATATTCCCGGAATGGTAGTGATCTGCCCTTCTGATGACATAGAGGCAAGAGCCTGCGTAAAGGCTGCTGCTGAGTATGTGGGACCTGTATATATGAGATTCGGCAGAGCTGCGGTTCCCGTGATCAATGACAGACCTGATTATAAATTCGAGATAGGCAAGGGTGTTCTGCTTAAGGAAGGCAAGGATGTTACGATAATCGCCACCGGCGTATGCGTAAGCGGATCCCTTGAGGCTGCAAAGGATCTTGCGGCTGAAGGAATAGATGCCGAAGTTATCAACATCCATACTATCAAGCCTCTCGACAAAGAGTTAGTGCTTGCATCTGCAAAGAAGACCGGCAAGGTAGTGACTGTAGAAGAACACTCCGTTATTGGCGGTCTTGGAAGTGCAGTCGCTGATGTTATTGCAGAGAATGGCGGTGCTGTATTAAAGAAACTCGGAATGCAGGATGTATTCGGTGAGTCCGGTACCGCTGCAGAGCTCCTCCACAAATATAAGCTCGATGCGGAAGGCATCGCAGAGGGTGTAAAGTCTTTCGTTTGATATAAAGTTAACTGATGAACTCCCCGCATTAATAGGTGAACTATAGATGCGGGGAAGTTTATAAGTAAAATAATTCAAGGAACGACAACCTAATATAACTTAAAACAAGGAGGCAAAAAGATGAACAACATTCCTAAGATCAAACTTGGTATCGTTGCAGTGAGCCGGGACTGTTTCCCGGAGTCTCTGTCGGTAAACAGGAGAAAGGCATTGGTAGAAGCATATAAGGCAAAGTATGATGCTTCGGACATTTACGAATGCCCTGTCTGTATCGTGGAGAGCGAGATCCATATGGTACAGGCACTGGAGGATATCAAGAAGGCAGGCTGTAATGCACTCTGCGTATATCTTGGCAACTTCGGTCCTGAGATCTCGGAGACGCTTTTAGCAAAGCATTTTGACGGACCTAAGATGTTCTGTGCGGCTGCCGAAGAGACACAGAATGACCTGTGCGGCGGAAGAGGGGATGCTTACTGCGGAATGCTTAATGCAAGCTACAACTTAAAGCTCCGCAATGTAGGTGCATATATCCCTAAGTATCCGGTTGGTGATGCAGAGGACTGTGCAAAGATGATCAATGAGTTCATCCCTATTGCCAGGGCTATTGTAGGTCTCTCAAAGTTAAAGATCATATCTTTTGGACCAAGACCCCTTAATTTCCTTGCATGCAACGCTCCCATAAAGCCTCTTTATGACCTTGGCGTTGAGATAGAAGAAAATTCCGAGCTGGATCTTTTTGAAGCATTCAATAAGCACGCAGGTGATGAGCGTATCCCTGAGGTGGTTGCTGATATGGAAAAGGAACTTGGTGAAGGTAATAAGAAGCCTGAAGTGCTTTCAAAGCTTGCGCAGTATGAGCTTACCCTTCTTGACTGGGTGGAGGAACACAAGGGCTACAGGGAGTATGTGGCTATCGCCGGTAAGTGCTGGCCTGCATTCCAGACACAGTTCGGTTTCGTGCCCTGCTATGTAAACAGCCGTCTTACGGGGCGCGGCATACCTGTATCCTGTGAAGTTGATATCTATGGCTGCCTGAGTGAGTTCATTGGAACTTGCATTTCAGAAGATGCGGTTACGTTGCTTGATATAAACAATTCAGTGCCCAAAGATATGTATAAGGAATCCATTGAGGGCAAATTCGATTATAAGCACACGGATACTTTCATGGGCTTCCACTGTGGTAATACCTGCTCGACTAAGCTTGCTTTCCATGAGATGAAGTACCAGATGATCATGGCCAGGACGCTTCCTATTGAAGTTACCAACGGAACCCTTGAGGGTGATATCATTCCCGGTGACATCACGTTCTTCAGACTCCAGTCCACAGCAGATACGAAGCTCAGGGCCTATGTGGCTGAAGGCGAAGTGCTTCCTGTTGCTACCAGGTCATTCGGCGGCATCGGTGTATTTGCTATCAAGGAGATGGGACGTTTCTACCGCTATGTGCTCATAGAAAAGAATTTCCCTCACCATGGTGCGGTGGCATTCGGACATTTCGGCAAGGCTTTGTTTGAGGTATTTAAGTATATCGGAGTGCCTATCGAGGATCTTGATTATAACAAGCCTGCTAATGTATGCTATCCTACGGAGAATCCGTATGACTGAGGCTTAACAGTATAGCAAACGATAAAACAAAAACTATGGGGGCTGCACGGAATGTGCAGCCCTTTATCGATTTTACAGGGGTATTCTACTTTAGGCATCTCTTGGCATTTAAAAATGCAGCTATGGAAATCTTGTTTTGGTATAATGTTATTTATTCGGCTTATGATAAAAGAGGTACAGAAAATGCTAAAAAAAAGAAATATTCTTGTTATGCCGGGGGTACTGGCAGTGCTTGCAGTACTCGCCGGTTGTGAGAAACAGACGGTGGCACCGGAGCCGGAGGAGATTCCTTCCGTGACACTTGAATCAGCACAGATCGGTACGGATGAGGCAACCGTCAGTATGGATATACCTGCAGAAAATGAAGTTTTGGAGAAAGGGGATGAGTCCGGGACAGTCTCAGCCGGGGATGCGGAAGAAATCCCTGTTCAGGAAGAAGAGCCGGAAGTTCCTCCGGTATCCGAGTATACCATAGTCTATACAGGAGATGTGTGCCTGCAGAGCGGGGTGACGAATACGTACAGGTCTTCGGGAGTAAACGGAGTCATAGGGGAAAAGCTTCTTCAGGAACTGACGGGGGCTGACTATACAGTGATAAATAACGAGTTTTGCTTCAGCACCGGCGGAGCACCGGAGGATAAGCAATATACCTTCAGGGCTGATCCTGCCGATGTGAGCCTTTTAAATGAGATGGGAGTGGATCTGGTAAGCCTTGCGAATAACCATGCGCTTGACTATGGGACAGTGGCACTTTCTGATACATTTGTCACATTGGACGATGCTGGGATTGCATATATGGGAGCAGGGGAAAATGTAGAGCGCGCCGCAGAGATGATCACTGTGGATGTAAACGGCTACAAGATAGGTTATATGGCGGCTTCCCGTGTTTATCCTACTGTGGAGTGGAATGTACTAAATCGTCAGCCCGGAATGCTTCCGGCCTATGATCCGCCGTATCTCGCACAGGTGGTTGAGGAAAAGGCTAAGGAGTGCGATTATCTGATGATATATCTTCATTGGGGGATTGAGCGTGCCGAGCATCCTGAAAGTTATGAGAGGAGCCTTGCTCAGCTTCTGATCGATTCGGGAGCAGATGCTGTCATCGGTTCACATCCCCATGTAATGCAGGGAGTGGAATACTATCAGGGCAGACCTATATTCTATAGTCTCGGAAATTTCGTATTTAATAAAACCATCGGCAGGACTGCTTTTATACGTGCGACCATTGATATGGAGGCGGCAGAGGCAGCAGGTGCGGATGACTTATCTGACTATGTTATATGGCAGATGATTCCCTGCAGTGCATCAGGGTACTGCACGGAAGAACTGAGCAGTCCGGGTGATATGGAAGCCTTTTATAATTATATGAGGTCTATTTCTTATGATGTGGAATATGACAGTGAGACAGGGGTGCTGACGGACCTGAACCGTTGACAAGTATTATGCAGTGGGGGACGTATATAATGATCCGTACCATTGCCGCCGGCAGGTTTGTGCAGATAGAGAGTATGGACGTGAAAGAAATACCTGTAAAGAATGGTGAGAAAGGCTTCGGGGCATATTGAGAAATTGACCGTAATGTTTGATGGCAATGGTGGCTGCAGATTAGGATTGAATGCAGTGATGTGTGTAATAGCAGGAAAGGAGCAGGCCTATGATAAGTTCGGGATTTTTTAACAGGGAGCCCAAAAGAGCAGTCTGTGCAAACTGCGGAAAGCCTTACAGGGAAGGGGACAGACACTGCCGTTTCTGTGGAAAAGAAATGGGAAAGCCCAGGTATGTGTTTGAACCAACTGCGTGTGTGTACGGACCGCCGCCCATAAAGCGGAACCACACATGCAAGGCATGTGGATATTCATGGGATACATACAGCATGATAGACGATGAAAGATGGTGCCCCGAGTGCGGAGGCGCAGCTCCGGCTGTAGGCGATCCGGATGCATGTGATCTGGATGATATCCATAAAGCCATAGATTAGGAGAATTCAGGAAACATGCACAACAATCTGCTTTTGGATTTAGATCAGACGCTGCTGGATTTTCATGCCTCAGAGTATATCGCCCTCGGAAAGGTTCTGCAGGAAAATGGCTTATCCTATTCGGATGAAATATACGCTCTTTTTAAAGCCTATAACAAATCATTGTGGGGTGAATTGGAAAAGGGAAATATAACCAGGACAGAACTTTTTACACTGAGGTTTAACTATATTTTCGGAAAGTGTGAGGGAGATTCAACGGGGATAGATCCGCTTAAGATAAACAGCGATTTTATCCGGACCATGTCGGAGAACGGAGTACTTCTTGAGGGGGCATTGGAATTTCTGCAGCGTGTAAAGAATGAGATAGAGAATGTAAGAATATACATAATAACAAACGGTGCCACAATAAATGCCAAAGGAAGGATAGCCTCAACAGGGCTGGATAAATATATAGACTCCTTATTCGTAAGTGAGGATATGGGAGTAAACAAACCTTCAGCAGAGTTTTTCTATATGGTCTTAAAAAAAATAGAAGAACCAAAGGAAAACTGTATCGTTATCGGTGATTCACTTTCTTCGGATATGCTCGGTGCTAAAAATGCTTCCATGACTTCGGTATGGTTCAGACCGGAGGGGGATATGGAAAAGGAAATTAACGCCTATGACATAGACTATACCGTCTCATCCTATGATGAGCTTTTTCGTGTAATAAAAGACTGGACTTCCTTTAAAGAAATAGAAACAAAAATAAAAATGGTTCCCTATGAGGAAAAACTAAAAGACAGTGTTTTTTCTTTTACGGAAAAGTGTTTTGAGGAATTGGAAAAGAAGTTTGAGCCTGATGGAAGGCATAGCTTCTATAATGACATTGAAGGATATTTTGAAGTTTTTTTCTGTCTGACTGTCGGAGACCGTGTAGCAGGTACAGTGGCGATAAAAAGGCTTGATGATCATACTGCAGAGCTTAAGGCATTATATCTGTCCAAAGAGCTAAGAGGCAGGGGATATGGGAAAAAACTTTTGGATGAAGCTGTTGGGAGTGCCATGAAACTCGGATTTAAATCCATTGTGCTGGATTCCATGTCAAAATACAAGGAGGCGTTAAGACTGTATGAGAAGGCGGGATTTAAGTATATCGAAAGATATAATGATAACCAATATGCAGATGTATTTATGCGGCTGGAGCTCTGAAAGCAGCTGTTGGGATTTCTGCCATCGTAGCGGCAAAGAAAGAAAAAATCCCATTGTATATAACTGTGAGCTACCCGACACAGTATGAATATGCGCATGAACGCGGACGGGAAAGAGGTCTTAACCGTCTTCTTGATGAATTGGATCCTCCGCAGGCAGATTCAGCACTTCGGTTATTTGATTGGGCAGACAAAAAGTTTTGTATGAGTATCAGGGAGCTGGAACCCATGGATACGCAGGGCATATTACAGTTATAGGCTGTAGGAAATTTTGTGTGCGTGGAGATAGTATAATGAAACAGAAAGTAAGAGCATTATTCGGAATCTTAATACTCACTATGGTATTTATCTCGGAGGCACTGCCGTCTGCTGCAAACAACCGGAGGGTCAGAGTCGGATACTATGAGAACGAAGTATTCCAGGAGGGAGCGCAGGAGGGTAAGGTAAAGACCGGCTATGCATACGAGTATTACCAGAAGCTTTCGGAATATACAGGTTGGCAGTATGAATATGTATATGGTGAGTTCGGTGATCTTTACCAGCAGCTCCTGGACGGAGAAATCGATCTGCTGGCAGGCCTGGCAAAAAAAGCAGACAGGGAAGAACTGATAGGATATCCGGATGCCCCTATGGGGAACGAAACATATAATCTCGTTAAGCACAGCATAGATGAGGACATAACCGTAGATCCCTTAACCCTGACCGGAAAAAAGATAGGTGTTCTGGACAGCGCCATGAAGGAGGACCTGAATGATTTCCTGAATGACTATGGTGTTGATGCGGAGGTTATCGAATATCGTGATTACGAGCCTCTTTTTGAAGCTTTTGACAGACATGATGTGGATGTGCTCGCAGCAGAAGGGGATGGCGCATATGGCAGGCCCAATGCAGAGCTGTTGTATTCTTTTGGGGCTTCAAACTATTATCTGTGCGTAAATAAATCTGATCCGGAGCTTTTGGCGGAGCTTAACATGGCCCAGACGGAACTAGCTGTTAATGAGCCGAATTATATCAATTCATTAAGGAGCAAGTATTACCCCGTCAGCATATCGAGCCGTGCTTTTTCCTCAGCGGAAAAAGCCTGGCTTGATTCCCACAATGAACTGCGGGTAGGGTATCTTAATGATTATCTGCCCTACTGTGATACTGACAGTTCGGGAAGGGTTAACGGAGCCGTAAAAGATATAATCCCGCGTATGACAGAGGGTCTTGGAATAGAGGGGATTGAGATCTCCTACATGAGTTTTGACAGCTATGATGATATGATCGAGGCTCTGAATGTTGATGAGATAGACCTTGCTTTTCCTGTGGGGGGAGGGCTTTATTATTCTGAAGAAAATGGAATACTCCAGTCAGGAGCCTTAATATCGGCAACCACAGAGCTTGTGTACAAGGGGGAGTACAGTGAGCATACAACGGAGAGTTTTGCCGTAAACGAAAATAACCGTATGCAGTATTACTTTGTAAAGACTTATTATCCTGATGCGGATATAGAATTCTATGGTTCCATCGAGGACTGTCTTGAGGCAGTTGAAAAGGGTCTGGCCGGATGCACTACCTTGAATGGCCTGAGGGCAAATGATATCCTGAGAAACAGCCGGTACAGCAATCTTTCAAGACTGCAGACAACACATGATGATGACAGATGCTTTGGCGTAAGGACAGGTGATGAGGGACTGCTTAAGCTTGTCAATCGCGGAATCAATGTGTTGGGCACAGATTATGCCCAGAATCAGGCTTTCCGCTATACTGACCAGTTATACAAGGCTTCCTTTACAGATATAATACGGGATCATGCTGCATTTTTCGGAGGCTTTCTGTTTATAGTTGCTGTTTTGATCATTAGCCTCTTAGTGCGCGACATGAGGCGTTCAAAACGGGAACTCTTAGATAAAGAAACAGCGAGGAAAGAGCTGGAGAAGACAAATGAGGAACTTCTGAAGCAGCAGGCCAGGAGGGAACAGCAGGACAAGATGATCACCGCGCTTGCATCGGACTATCGCTGTGTTTATCATGTGGATCTTGATAATGATGATGCCGTATGCTACAGGGCTGATCCTAACGACCACGAACAGACGGCGGAAGGTGTGCATTTTCCCTATTTTGAAAGATTCTCATGGTATGCGCAGCATTCTGTTGCACCTGATTACAGGGAAGGTTTCCTCGAATTTATAAAACCGGAAAACGTCAGAAAAGCCCTGGATAAGGAACCGATAATAATATACCGTTACCTCGCACAAAGGGCGGGCAGGGAATACTATGAGATGATCAGAATGGCAGGGGTACGCCATGCGGAAAACAGGGATGACAAAACCGTACATGCAGTGGGATTAGGTTTAACCGAGATAGATACCCAGATGCGTGATGACATGGCAAAAAATCAGGCGTTGGGAGAAGCTTTAAAAGCTGCAGAGGAAGCAAGCAAGGCAAAGACTGCTTTTCTGTCAAGCATGAGCCATGAGATACGTACGCCTATGAATGCTATCATAGGACTCGACAGCCTGGCACTCAGAAATGATTCACTGCCCGGAGAAACAAGGGAATACCTTGAAAAGATAGGAGGAAGTGCCAGACATCTGCTGGGACTTATAAATGACATACTGGATATGAGCCGGATAGAGTCGGGGCGTTTTATACTCAGGAAAGAAGAATTCTCGTTCAGTGCAATGCTTGAACAGCTTAATACCATGGTAATGTCCCAATGCAGTGAAAAGGGACTGCATTATGAATGCAGAGTGATCGGCGGTGTAAGTGATTTTTATATCGGTGACGATATGAAACTGAAACAGGTGCTTATAAATATTCTGTCCAATGCCATTAAATTTACAGAAGCCCCGGGAAGCGTGACTCTGATCGTTGAGCGTACTGCCGTATTTGGTGATCATTCCACTTTAAAATTTGTCATTAAGGATACGGGAATCGGAATGGAGAAAGACTTCATTCCCAAGATCTTTGATGCTTTTACGCAGGAGGACAGCAGCCGGAACAGTAAATACGGAAGCACCGGATTGGGAATGGCTATCACGAAGAATATAGTTGAGCTCATGAACGGCTCTATTTCGGTAGTATCGGAAAAAAATGCGGGAAGTGAGTTTACTGTCATAGTAACCCTGGGAAACTGCGGCCACCAGGGATACGCATCAACCGGGATAAATCCGAAGGATATGCGAGTTCTCATAGTGGATGATGAGGAAATTGCGGCTGAACATGCCAGGATAGTGCTTGATGAGGTGGGAATAAAAGCAGACGCATGTTTTAGTGGGGCAGATGCTATGAATATGCTGGAAGTTCAACACGCAAAGCATGAGCCCTATAACCTGGTCCTGCTTGACTGGAAGATGCCGGAGATGGACGGCGTTGAAGCGGCAAAAGAGATCCGGAAAAGGTATGATAATGAGACAACGGTGATCATCCTTACTTCTTTCAACTGGGATGAGATCATAGATGAGGCGATGCATATCGGAGTAGACAGTTTTCTTGCAAAACCGCTGTTTGCCTCTAATGTTATTGATGAATTTGAACGTATCGCCAGAAAGAATAACATGTCTCTCGATAAGGAAAAGAAACGAACTCCGCTGAAAGGAAAAAGGATACTGCTTGCAGAGGATGTGGAGATAAATGCCGAGATAATGGAACAGATCATCCTGATGAAGGAGGCTATGTTTGAACATGCAGCCAATGGAAGGATCGTAGTGGAAATGTTTGAAAAGAGCCCTATAGGATATTATGATGCGATCCTTATGGATATCCGTATGCCGGAGATGGATGGTCTTGAAGCGACGGCTTCGATCCGCGCACTGGACAGGCCGGATGCCGGAAAGATTCCTATTATCGCCCTTACGGCAAATGCTTTTGATGAAGATGTGCAAAGATCGCTTCAGGTCGGAATGAATGCCCATTTGTCAAAACCGGTTGAGCCGGAACACCTTTACCGGACACTTGAGGAACTGTTATAATAAAGGCGTTTTAGCTATGAAAAGCTGGAGATGTCTGATCAAACGGAGGATTAGATTAACAGTATGGATTACTCGATCATAAGCATACTGGCATTAATACTTAATCTCATGGCTCTGTCACAACATATGGTTGATTTTGCCACTTCGAGCATAAAATTAGAGCCTCAACATACTAAAATGATATCCGTCAGATCGTTCATAAAAGTGACCGTGATACAGTGCTTGAATTTCTTGATCGGGATAATATGACAGAGTCTCTTAATGAACGTAAGAGAAACAGTATCGATTATCGGATAATGGCCGGAGATACGGTTCATCATGTCAGAATGACGGCACGAAAGACCAGCGACAGTACTCATTTTATCATAGGTGTTGAAAATATAGATGCAGAGGTTCAAAGGGAGAAGCGGTATATCAAAGACCTGAATGCCGAAAAGGAACTGGCGAGAAGGGATGCGCTTACAGGCATTAAGAATAAGACGGCATATAATGAACTGGTAAAGTCTGTACAGGCAGATATCGACAACGGCATGGATCATCTTCCGTTTGCACTTGTTGTGTGCGATGCCAATGATCTGAAAAAAATAAATGATTCCGAAGGTCATGTGGCCGGTGATGAATATATAAAAAAATCGGCAGAGTTTTTATCTGCTGCTTTTGTCAACAGCCCTGTATTCAGGGTGGGGGGAGATGAATTTGTTGTATTCCTGTGCGGTGACGATTATACAAACAGGGAAGAACTGATGAAGCAGTTACGCAGCCGGATCATCGAAAATATGCAATCGGGATCCGGAGCAGTCTTAGCTTCGGGAATTGCTGAGTATACCCCGAAGACCGACAGTCTGGTATCAGAGATATTTGACCGTGCGGACAGGGATATGTATGAAGATAAGCAGAGACTTAAGAAGAAATCGTTATGGCAGGTGAAAGCAGAGGAACACCGGGGATAGTCCGGAAAGCTATATAGATTTAGCAGTTGCAATAGAGATTATCACAAGAATATGGTATAATACACACAATGTGGCTGTTTATGCAGACGAAAAGAGAGGAGTATAATCTATGAGTTATCGCGAAGCATTTGATCTTTGGATCAGCAGTGATTATTTCGATCAGAAGACTAAGGATGAGCTTCTTGCTATCCGAAACGATGAGAAGGAAGTAGAAGACCGTTTTTATAAGGATCTTGAGTTCGGTACCGGTGGACTCAGAGGTGTCATCGGTGCGGGATCTAACCGCATGAATATATATACCGTAAGGAAGGCTACCCAGGGACTTGCAAACTATATCATAAAGAATGCAGGTGATGAGGGAAAGAAGAAGGGGGTGGCTGTTTCTTATGATAACCGCCGTATGAGCCCTGAATTTGCTGAAGAGACAGCACTCTGCCTTTGCGCTAACGGTATCAAGGCTTATGTTTTTGATTCACTCCGTCCTACTCCGGAGCTTTCATATGCACTCCGCACACTGGGATGTATTGCTGGTGTAATGGTTACGGCATCACACAATCCCCCTGAGTATAACGGATACAAGGCTTACTGGGAGGATGGTGCACAGGTTACGCCGCCCCACGATACAGGCATTATCGGTGAAGTAAATGCTATCACTGACTATAATGATGTGAAGACTATGGACAGGAAGGCTGCTGAGGAAGCCGGACTTTACAATGTCATCGGCAAAGAAATCGATGACAGCTATATGGCTGAGCTTAAGAAGCAGATAATCCACCCTGATGTGATCAAGTCTGTTGCTGATGATATAAAGATCGTTTATACGCCTTTCTGCGGAACGGGTAATGTGCCCGTAAGGCGTATACTTGACGAGCTGGGATTCAAGAATGTATATATCGTTCCGGAACAGGAAAAGCCGGATCCTGATTTTGCAAATCTGGATTATCCTAATCCTGAGGATCCCAAGGCTTTTGAGTCAGCCCTTAAGCTTGCAAAGGAAAAGGATGCCGATATCGTAATGGCTACAGATCCTGATGCGGACAGACTGGGTATTTATGCCAAGGATACAAAGACCGGGGAGTATGTTCCTTTTACCGGAAATATGTCAGGCATGCTTATAGCTGAATATATACTCAGGGAGCGTACTGCTACAGGTACCATGCCTGAGAATCCTGCTCTGGTAACAACTATCGTTACCACAAATCTTGCACATCCCATCACAAAGGCTTACGGCGTGAAGGAGATAGACGTGCTTACGGGATTTAAGTTTATCGGTGAGCAGATCAAGATATTCGAGGAAACAGGCTGCAATAATTACGTATTCGGTCTTGAGGAGTCCTACGGCTGTCTTGCAGGAACACATGCAAGGGATAAGGATGCCGTAGTTGCGGTTATGATGCTGGCTGAGGTTGCTTCCTATTGCAAGAAGCTTGGTATCACTCTTTGGGATATGATGATCGAAATATATGAGAAATACGGTTATTACAAAGAGTCCCAGTATGCAATTACCAAGAAGGGCAAGGAAGGACTTGAAGAGATAGCAAATATGATGGAGAAGCTCCGCAATGATCCGCCTAAGGAATTCGGTGATCTTAAGGTTAAGAAATTCTATGACTACAAGAAGGAAAAGACCATTGATTTCGAGACCGGAGAAGAAGGAAAAACCGGGCTTCCTGTATCAAATGTGCTTTATTTCGAGCTTGAAAATGATTCCTGGTGCTGTGCAAGACCTTCGGGAACAGAGCCTAAGATCAAGTTCTATATGGGTATCAAGGGAGATTCTCTTGAGGATGCACAGACTAAGCTGGATGCACTGACTGAAGCTGTAAAGTCAAAAATCTGAGGTTGAATTAAATAACGGTGCCAAGTCACCGATCTGAAACAGGATAGTTTCAGGACTGTAATGATGAGGGAATTTTGGGAGCCGGATCCATGATCCGGCTCCGTTACTGTCGTAATTTATGCCGGTCCGGAGGACTTTTATGGGAAATATCGGACGCACAATTTCATACCTTAAAAGGAATGGGGTAAAATCTACGTTTTATGCCATATGGGAGCGTCTTGAGCAAAAAAGAAAGTATAAATACAGCTACGAACCTCCGGAAGAAGAGGAACTTGAGAGACAAAGGAATCATACGTTTAAAACTAATATAAAATTTTCCGTAGTGGTCCCTGCCTATGAGACACAGGATGTTTATATGCAGGATGCTATCCTTTCAGTAATGGAGCAGACATATCAGAATGTGGAGCTGGTAATTGCTGATGCATCGGAAAGTGATGTGGTGGAAAGGGTAGTAAAGGATTTCAGCGAGCAGTATAAAAATATTGTTTATGTCAGGCTGGAAAAGAACGGAGGCATATCGGAGAATACAAATGCAGGTCTGGAAGCGGCAAGCGGTGATTATATAGGACTGCTGGATCATGACGATGTGCTGACGCCGGATGCCCTGTATCATACGGCACGTGAAATTGAAAAATGTGAGCCTTGCCGGCCTTATCTGATCTATAGTGATGAGGATAAGACTGATTCCGGTCTGGAAAGGTATTATGAGCCCAATAAAAAGTGTGACCTGGACGAAGAACTGCTCCATACAAATAATTATATATGTCATTTTTCCGTGTTCCGTGCAGATGTAATAAAAGAGCTGGGGCTCAGGTCTGAATTTGACGGAGCGCAGGATTTTGATCTGGTACTCAGGACTGTAAATTTGGCAAAGAGGGATAAGGCATTTAGTGATGATATAAAAGGTCAGAATGCACTTGTCAGACACATCCCTCATGTGCTGTATCACTGGCGCTGCCACGAGGCGTCCACAGCGGATAACCCTGAATCCAAAATGTACGCATATGAGGCAGGACGTAAGGCTGTCGAGGCAGCAACAGGCATGAAAGTCAGCCATACAATGCACGTAGGTTTCTATCACGTGGACTATGGTAATGATATCTTCGATATCCGCAAAGATATAGCGGCGGTCGGCGGACCTGTTATCAGGAACAGTAAAGTGGTCGGCGGACTTATGAGTAAGGATGGTACAGTGGTTTTCGGTGGCCTGCATTCACGATTCGCAGGTGTGCTAAATAGTGCGACTTTGCAAAGGCGTGCAGATGCCCTTGACATCAGAAATATTCAGGTACGTAATGAATACCGTGATATGTTTAAGAAAGCTACGGGTATAGAATACGCTAAGCGTTATGAAATAAACCTTGATGATGAAAAAGCAGTGAAGCTTAGTCTGGAATTTTGCAATAGATTAAGGCACAGGGGCGTTATATTACTGTATGATCCGGAAATGCGGTCAGACAGTGAGTGAACGAGATTTTGCGAAAATGCCATAGACAGGCCTTCGGCCGGTTAAGCATGAAATAAAGTGCCGTACATTTGCCGGTCATTGTATGTATATGCCGGGATGAAAGGAGAAAAAATGCAGGTAAAGATCAGCGTAATAATTCCAAATTACAATGGCATAAAGTTTTTGGAGGACTGCGTTGATTCCCTGATGGACCAGACCTTTCACTCATTCGAGATAATCCTGGTGGATGACTGTTCCGAGGACGGAGCTATGCAGGCTCTGGAAAAGAAATACCCGGATAACGGTTCTTTTCCGCGTACACATTATCTTTACCACGATTCAAACTGTGGTTTTGCCAGATCCGTAAATGATGGAATAGAAGCGGCATCCTCGGAATATGTGCTATTATTGAATAACGATACAAAGGCCGACAGGAACTTTGTGGGCCGTATGTATAAAGCTATAAGCAGCCATAATGATATTTTTTCAATATCGGCAAGGATGCTTTCAATGAGTGATCCGGATATCATGGATGATGCCGGAGATTATTACAGTGCACTGGGATGGGCTTTTTCACCGGCCAAGGATAAGCCGGCTTCAATGTATGATAAGGCGTCCTATATATTTGCCGCATGCGGAGGAGCGGCTGTATACAGAAAAGAGGCATTGCTTGCACTGGGAGGTTTTGATAACAGGCATTTTGCCTATCTTGAGGACATCGATCTGGGCTACAGGGCAAGACTGTATGGCTGGAAAAATGTCTATCTTCCCGGGGCTGTCGTTCTCCATGCCGGATCAGGAACTTCCGGCTCAAGGCATAATAAATTTAAAGTCACACTTTCATCCAGGAATAACATATATCTGATATATAAAAATATGCCTGACTGGCAGATCCTGCTTAATCTTCCGTTTTTCATAGCCGGTTTTGGCATAAAGACGCTTTTCTTTATGGTAAAGGGGCTGGGGCTGACCTATCTGGCCGGGCTTCTTGAGGGCTTCAGGATGTGCAGGAAGGCGGGGAAAAGCGCCAGAGTTGATTTTAAAAGGATACCTGCAGGAAGAATATGGGCAATGGAGGGGGAACTGCTGCTTAATATTTTAAGACGGCTTTAACAGCAGCAGAAGTTAAAGATGGTTTTATTTTTAAATATTATAATGTAAAATATAAGTTGGTGTTCAATGCACCAAAAGTAATTGGCACCGGGCAAGCTTGCTTGCACCGGACCGGCCTGCGATGGAGCAGATTGGGGATAAGAAAAAAATAATATGATCGGAGATAATCAGAAGACATTCAATCAGCTGCATGTGATCTTCGATGGTCTGCTGGTAGCAGCCGCATATATACTGGCCTGGTATTGCAAGTTTAAATGGTTTAATGATGATCCGGTTGGTGTAGCGGTCCTTGACCGGGGGACCTATTTTTCGTTCCTGTTTTATATAATTCCCGGCTTTCTTATAATATACTATTTTTCCGGAATGTATTATTCCAAGCGTTATTCGACGGTACTAAAGGAAATGTATAACATTTTCAGGTCGAATATCGTGGGTATTGTATTCCTGTTCTCACTGATATACCTTTTTAAGATCATCAATATTTCCCGTGAGATGATCCTTTATTTCTTTGGATTTGTAAATCTCTTCCTGATGCTTGAGCGGGGAATGGTCAGGAGTGTGCTCCGCAGTATCCGTCAGAACGGGTATAATACCAAGTATGTGCTGCTGGTAGGCTATTCCCGTGCGGCAGAAAAATACATAGACAGGATAAAGGAAAACCCCCAGTGGGGATATGTGGTGTGCGGAATTCTGGATGACAGGATACCCGCAGGCACCATGTATAAAGGTGTAAAAGTGCTGGGGCGTCTGGCAAATCTGGAAGTGGTTCTCCCTGAAAACAAACTGGACGAGATAGGCGTAACCCTTTCTCTTCTGGACTATGACAGACTGGAGAAGATAGTAAATATCTGTGAAAAATCCGGTGTGCATACGAAGTTCATTCCGGATTATAACAGCGTAATACCTTCAAGTCCCTATGTAGAAGACCTGGATGGCCTTACGGTAGTAAATATACGGCATGTGCCCCTGTCGAATTTCGGCAATGCCGTTATCAAACGTATAGCAGATATAATCGGATCATTTCTACTTATCATACTTTTCTCTCCGATCATGATATTACTTGCCATCATTATAAAACTTACGGATGGCGGACCGGCATTGTACAAGCAGGAAAGAGTGGGACTGCATAACAGGCCGTTCCAGATGTATAAATTCAGGTCCATGCGCCAGCAGAAAACAGAGGAAGAACTTAAGGGCTGGACAAAGAAGGGCGATCCCAGAGTTACAGGCATCGGTAAGCTGATGAGGCGTACAAGTCTTGATGAACTGCCCCAGCTTTTCAATGTGCTTGTGGGAAATATGTCGTTAGTTGGGCCGCGCCCCGAGAGACCGCAGTTTGTAGAGAAGTTCAAGGAAGAAATCCCCAGGTACATGATAAAGCATCAGGTACGTCCGGGGATGACCGGCTGGGCCCAGATAAACGGTTATCGCGGTGATACCTCCATAAGGAAGCGCATTGAGTGTGACCTGTACTATATCGAAAACTGGTCGGTAGTATTTGATTTCAAGATACTTTTCCTTACTATATTTAAGGGATTCATAAATAAAAACGCTTATTAAGGGGAATCATGGAATATACGGTAGACGTGATCATTCCGGTTTATAAGCCGGATATAAAGCTGAAAAAGATAATATCAAGGCTTGCAGTTCAGACATATCCTGTAAACAGGCTTATCATAATAAATACAGAAAAAAAGTATTTTGATGAGTATTTTGGCAAAGACGATTTCCTGAAAAAGTATCCTTTTGTCAGTGTCAGCCATATCCGCAGGGAAGATTTTGACCATGGCGGGACCAGACGGGCGGCCGTATCTGAATCGGATGCGGATTTTTTTGTGTGCATGACGGATGATGCCATCCCACGGAATGACAGGCTCATCGAAAAACTTATAGCGCCCCTGATCGCCGGAAAGGCTGAAGTATCCTATGGAAGGCAGCTGCCGGGGAAAGGCTGCTCGGTGGCTGAAGCTGCCAACAGGCATTTTAATTATCCTTCAAAGTCATGCATAAAAGGTAAAGAAGACTTAAAGACAATGGGGATAAAGACTTTCTTCTGCTCTGATGTATGTGCGGCATACCGGCGTGATGTGTATGATGAGCTGGGCGGTTTTGAGAGGCATATGATATTTAATGAGGATATGGTATTTGCTAGAAGCGTCATCAATGCCGGTTATCATATTGCCTATGCTGCTGACGCCGAGGTCTTTCACTCACATTCATATAACATTGTGCAGTATACAAAGCGGAGCTTTGATCTGGGGGTATCCCAGGCTATGTATCCGGAGGTGTTTTCAGATATCTCTTCCGAATCGGAAGGAATAAAACTTGTAAAGAGAAAGATACGGTTTTATATAAAAAAGAGATCAGCGCAACTGATCCCTTTAATGATAATAACCGACGGCTTCAGGTATATAGGCTATAAAGCCGGTAAAAAATACAGGAAACTGCCATCCGGAGCAATAGAACTGCTTACGATGAACAAAGAATTCTGGAAATGACTATGCTTCTTTTATGGGAGCCACTACCTGTTTGTATACCACTCTGAAAAAGATTATCGATAGTATAAAAGATGTCACTTCTGCAATTATAAACGCAAACCATACAGAGTCAACATTTCCGGTAAACTTTGCCAGCAGCCAGGCTGCAGGGAGAAGTACTACCAATTGTCTGCAGACTGATATGATCAGCGAATATATGCTTTTTGAAAATGCCTGGAATACGCTTCCAAGCGATATGGCAACAGCAGCAAAGGGCAGATGTATGCCGATTATCCTGAGTGCCGGAATGCCGATCTTTTTCATTTCTGAATCTGCCTGGAACATGTCTAAAAGTGTTTCGGGAAATATTTCGAATATGAGTGCTCCAAACAGCATTATGCTTACGGCAAGTATGACGCCGAACCGCAGGGCTTCATCGATACGCTTTCTTTTCTGTGCGCCGTAATTGTATGCCAGAACGGGGATGATACCGCCGTTCATACCGAATACAGGCATGAAGAAGAAGCTCTGGAGCTTGAAATAGACACCGAAAACGGTTGCTGCCGTTTCTGAAAATGTAAGCAGAAGCTTGTTGAGGACATATGTCATTATGGAACCTATGGACATCATCAGGATGGAAGGTATGCCGACGGCGTATATCCTTCCTATAGCTGAAGAATCAGGATGAAGGATCTCTTTCCAGCTCAATCTGATTTCCTTATTTACTTTAATATTAAGGATCATTCCTACGCAGGCGGCGGTAGTCTGTCCGATGACGGTTGCAATGGCGGCTCCTGCCATGTCCATTTTCGGAAAACCGAATAAGCCGAATATGAGTATGGGATCGAGGATAAGGTTGATAACAGCACCTGTAAGCTGGGAGACCATTGAAAAAATGGTACGTCCCGTGGATTGAAGCAGGCGCTCGAGCATTATCTGAAAGAAAAGTCCTAAGGAGGCGCCCATTACGATAGAAATATAGGTGGTTCCGTAATTTACAACTTCAGGGTTATCTGTCTGTGTCAGCATGAAAGCTCGTGATCCGAAGATTCCTATCAGCATACAGAATACGAAGCTGCAGAATGCCAGAAAAATACCGGTGTTGGCAGCTGCATTGGCTTTGTCGAATTTCTTCTGTCCCAGGGATGTGGACAGCATGGCGTTTACACCGACAGCGGTGCCGGATCCAATCGCTATCATCAGATTCTGCATGGGAAATGCAAGGGATACCGCCGTAAGGGCAGGCTGATTGATCTGTGCTACGAATATACTGTCTACTATATTATAAAGGGCCTGCACCAGCATGGATATCATCATCGGCAGTGACATGGTGATGATAAGACGCTTTACGGGAAGGATTCCCATTTTATTTTCGGCTGCACCATCAGGTCTGTTCATAAATAAAAACCTCTCTCTTATATGAATAAAACATTTGACCATTATAATACGGAAGCGGGGCTTGTTTCAATGCAAAAATTTTCCAACTATAAAACATTGTCCGGAGCGCTTACTGTCATGAGAATACAACGAACAGCTCTGTAACGGCTAACAACGTTTAATAAGTATGACAAAAACACAAAAAGAGCATACATTGAACACAATTTAGACACAAATATCATTTAGAATAAACACCAACATGATGGAAAAGGAATACTTATTGTCTGGAAAGGAAGTGTTTCACTATGTACGAAGGTCAGAACGGTGGATTTAGTTCAAATTATTCAAATAATTATTCCGGTGGTCCGTCGATGAATCCGAAGACGACGGCTGTGCAGCCGGATAACACTCCGGAAGGCGGGATGGGCAGTACCCAGGATGGTAATCTGCAAGGAAATGCGCAGCAGCGGAGCGCGCAGGGGAGCGTAATGCAGGAGAGTAATCCTCAGGGAAATGCGCAGCAGTGGAGCGCGCAGGGGAGCGTAATGCAGGAGAGTAATCCTCAGGGAAATGCGCAGCAGTGGAGCGCACAGGGAGGATTTGTTCAGAACGGCGCCCAGTCTGTGAATAACGGATATGAGAATAATATGACAGGCCGGTATGGTACCTTTCAGCAGAATAATCCGGATTACAGAGCCTCGCAGTACAGCTACAATCAGAGCAGGGGCAATGCGTCCACCGGCAGCAATGGTAAAAATAAAGATAAGGGAAGGAAAAAAGGCGGCATTATCGGAAAGATCCTGCTGGCCGGGGCATTGGGCATAGTGTTCGGCGTGGTCGGCGGAGCGGCTTTCTGGGGCGTGCAGAAGGTAGTATCCATATTTGACAACACCTCTGTCACTTATGTTGCTGAGGTTGGGACAGTTTCGGATCCGGCAGCTGAAATGCAGAATGTGTCGGTGACGGAAAGTACCGCATCGGAGAATTTTGCAACCAACCTTACTACTAATGTAACAACAACTGTAGCGTCGGACGTAAGCGATATGGTGGAAGAAACCATGCCGTCCCTTGTATCGATCACCTCGAATATCACCGTTGACTACTATTACTATACAGAGTCTGCTGAAGCGGGCGGATCCGGTATCATAATAGGAAAGAATGATGATGAGCTTTTAGTAGTGACCAACTATCATGTTATTGCTGATGCAGACAGTCTTATGGTCAACTTCATTGACAATGAAAATGCACCTGCGCAGGTAAAGGGAACCGATGAAAATATGGACCTTGCCGTGATTGCAGTAAAGCTTAGCGACATACCTTCAGATACCATGTCTGCAATAAAGATTGCAACCATGGGGGATTCGGAAAGCCTGAAAGCAGGACAGCCGGTAGTAGCCATAGGTAATGCCATGGGATACGGACTGTCGGTGACCACAGGTGTTGTAAGCGCAGTAAACCGTGAAATGAATATGGGAGATATCTCAGGTACATTTATCCAGACAGATGCAGCCATAAATCCGGGTAATTCCGGTGGAGCCCTTTTGGATATTAATGGCAATGTGATCGGGATCAACTCCAGTAAGCTGGGTGGAATGGCCGTAGAAGGCATGGGATATGCAATCCCTATTTCGGCAGCGCAGCCTATAATAGAAAATCTCATGACACGTACCACCAGGACTTTGGTGAGCGAAGATGAAAGAGGGTATCTTGGCATAGTGGGAGCAACCGTGACACCGCAGGATGCACTGTATTACGGGCTTCCGGAGGGTGCCTATGTATCGAGCGTAACGCCGGGGTCAGCAGCAGATAAGGCCGGCATACAATCAGGCGACTACATAGTCGGGCTCGAGGGAATTGCCATTGACTCCATGCAGAAACTTCAGGGGGAGCTGCAGTATTATTCTGCGGGTGATACCGTTGAGGTGGAAATCATGAGAAATGTAGGTAATAACTATAAGAGCCTCAAGTTCAAAGTGACGCTTGATGATAAGAGTATCCTGGAAGATACAGACTGAGAGACCGGAGATATTTCTTAAATGATCTCCCGGGGCTGCCTGGAAAAAGCCTGTTCGGAAATATGTTTATCAGGGGGAATGCCCATATAGGACGTTCCCTTTTGAGTTGGCGGCAGGATGTAAATGCTTTATTTGCATTTTCAATTAACATTTTTATTTAACATTTATGCTGCATAGATTGCGCAGGCATAATATATTGCCGCATAAATTCTAAATTAGTGTATAATTAAAGTGCTTTTGCCGTGCAATATCAAATCGGAGTGCCGTTTTTAGCCGCTCCGTGCAGTTCTGCCTGACGGTGTTTAAGTGAGCTGCAGGAAATGCACCACCGTCAGGCAAGCTCATAATAGAAGCACAAAATAGCATCTCAAAATAATAGTTCAAAGTAATAGTTAAATGTAATAGTTAAATGTAATAGTTAAAAAAATTAGTTAAAAATATAGAAAGGATAATCTCATAAATGAGTGATGAAATAAAGTACTGCTCTATGTGCGGCAGGTCAGAGGAAGATGCGGGAATGATGATGCGTATGCCCATGGGGATGAATGTGTGCCAGAGCTGCATGGACAAACTATCGGACATGATGGACGATCAGATGAAAAATATCCCGCCCAATGCCTCGGCGGATCTTTCAAGATTTTTGACTCCATATGCTTTTAATACTGCCGGTGCTGCGCCGGCAGAAGACTTAAGCGAGGCTGATGGCTCTGCTGGCGAGAAGGCTCAGCTTAAGGATTTTTCTGAAACTCCGGATGAGAAAAAAGAAGATGACACTGAAAATAAGGATAAGGATAAAGATAAGAAGAAAGGTGCACCCCGAGTAAGCTTCCTTAATTTTGGTGATCTTCCTTTTGATTTTGGCGGGCTCGGCGGCAGGGCAAAGGTAAAGAGGGCAAAGGATGGCGAAGCTAAGCCTTTAATGGAGCTCAAGGATATACCTGCACCCCATGTGATCAAGGGTATGCTGGACGAATATGTGGTTGGGCAGGAAAAGGCTAAGAAGGTCATGAGCGTAGCGGTTTATAATCATTATAAACGTGTGGCCACGAATACCCAGGATGAGATAGAGATAGAAAAGTCAAATATGCTTATGCTTGGACCTACCGGTTCGGGAAAGACTTATCTGGTAAGGACTCTTGCAAGGATCCTGAATGTTCCTCTTGCTATAACCGATGCCACTTCACTTACGGAAGCAGGTTACATAGGTGATGACATAGAGAGCGTTGTAAGCAAGCTGCTTGCTGCGGCGGACAATGATGCGGACAGGGCAGAGCAGGGCATAATCTATATTGATGAGATAGACAAGATTGCCAAAAAGTCAAATTCGCATTCAAGGGATGTGAGCGGTGAATCCGTTCAGCAGGGAATGTTGAAACTTCTCGAGGGAGCGGATATAGAAGTGCCCGTTGGAGCTTCCTCCAAGAATGCCATGGTGCCTACCACTACCATTAATACCAGGAATATCCTGTTCATATGCGGCGGTGCTTTTCCGGGTCTTGAGGAGATCATTGAGGAGCGGCTTAAAAAGACCACATCCATGGGCTTTACAGGAGAAATAAAAAATAAGAAGGAAAAGGACAGAAAGATACTGCAGAAGGCTGAGACAGAGGACATCAGGAAGTTTGGCATGATTCCCGAGTTTGTAGGCCGCCTGCCGATGGTATTTGCGCTTGAGGGACTTGATGAGGAGATGCTGGTGCGTATACTCAATGAGCCTAAGAATGCAATAATAAAGCAGTACCAGAAGCTTCTTGAACTGGACGGCGTAAAGCTTGAATTTACAGATGACGCGCTTCGTCTGATAGCCGAAAAGGCTATGAAAAAAGAAACGGGCGCAAGGGCTCTCCGGTCCATACTTGATGATTATATGACGGATATAATGTACGAGATCCCGAAGGATGACAATATAGGAAAGGTTACGATAACCAGGGAATATCTGGAAGGTACAGGTGCTCCCATCATTGAAAACCGTTCCGAAAGCATACCGGTAAAATCATAATTCTTGATTAATGCTTCCTGCACTTGGCAGCCTTGTCCGGAGGTGCTTAAGCAATCTGTGCGAATGGCACCACCGTCAGGCAGGCTGCAGGTGTGATGGATTTTCTCTGATAGACAAATCGGAATAACAGTGCTATACTCGTTTGCAACGACACACAATACTCGGTTTATCTGAGGTTCTGACCGTTCGGTCACCTCCCGGACATTAGGATCATAAATAAATGATCGGAAAGGTTCGGAGGATTATCATGAAAGTTTTAAAAAGGTGTTTGCTGGGTGTTTTATTTTCTGCAGCTGTTTTTGTTATGTTTTTTTTCGGGGCTGGGCATACGTCTGCTGCTGATCTGGAGCAGTCGCCGGATGAAGTGAGCATGGAAATCGTCCATGAGCATGATGATGAGGCGTGTTCAACCCAGGTATGGATACCTTGCGGAGGAAGCTGGAGTAACGACCATCATGGCTCCCACAGGATTCATTACTGTTCAAACCAGAAGTCCGATGAGATAGTTAACGGACATGTATTGGCTGATATACACTGGGGTGATTGGTACTGGGGATATGCAACAGAAGAATATCATGACGGAGAATATGTTACAGAGTTTGACTGTGATCTGTCAACTATAGGCATTTTTGCCATAAAACGGACAGAGGATGAGGACGGCATACACCTGACAGCCTATACCAGGGTGACAGATGCAGATCTCGGCGATTACACCATAAGCTGGGATGACGGCACTGTGGGTGCTCCGAATTCTTCAGTAACGATAGATGTGGACAGAAGGCGTACTTATACGGCTTCGCTTAGATGGCATGATGTGAAAAGAAACGCTGATTTTACTGATTCACTGAGTTATACGGATGTTTCTTTCCCCTGCCGATGCAAATTTATTTCGGAGGATGAGGTTATTGAGGAAAGGAGTATCCGCTGTGGAGACAGACCGGAAGTTATGGACGTTCCGGTAAAAGAAGGCTATACATTTGATGGCTATTATAATGAGGATGTACAGTGGATTGATGGGGAAGGCAGTCCGACACCTGATTTTGTGATCAGCCGGTCAGATTATGACCTGACTCTGAATGCTGTGTGGTCAGCAAAAACATATGAGCTTAAGATTGGCGATGAGGTTTTGAGTTTCATATATGAAGAACCCTATGATGATATCGATATAGCCGGTTTGGGACTGCGGAAGCAGGGCTATGAATTCGATGGCATAAGTTTTGATGGAGAGCTGATCTTTAATGAAGACGGGTCTGCAGCCGGGGATGGAATATGGAAATGGGATATACCGGAGGATGCTGAGGCTGAGGTTATCTGGGAAAAGCTGCCGGATCCTACACCTGTTCCCACGGAGGAAGACGATGATGATGATGACGATGATGATGATGATCACCATCATAGAGTCAGTTTTGATGATACGGAGTCTGCGCCTGAGGAACCTGCGCCGTCGACATCAGATGCGCTTTCTGTTTCGGAAGACAGGAGTGAAATGACGGTATCATCCGATGAGGCAGTTATAAATAACGACATAAATGAAGATATACAGGAAGAAAATGACGATTCAGATAATCCGGACATGAACGTTATCAGCTATGAAAACAGCCTGCAGTCGGATAGCCCAACGGGAGACGTTGAAAAGGCTGAAGTTGAATCAGCCGGCTCGGAACCACCCTATATAGAACTATTCAATACGGAGAAGTCATCTTCCCATCCGGAAGGATATGTATCTGATCCTGACGGAGGGGATCCCCGGCATGATGTATCGGATGACGGCACGGAAAAGAAACCGGCAGCGATATGGATAAAAAAGGTGATGGTTGTGGCGGCTGTAACCTGTGGCGTGGTCGGCGGCGGTACGGCGGCAGTGTATGCAGTATATGCCGGATTCGTATACCTTTTCGGGATGGCATCAGTGATAAATGTGCTTCCGGATGGAAAGAAGAAAAATCTCGGCAAGCTGACGGTTACGGACAGATCCGGCGGTGATATTGAGATAAATATACCACAGGATTTTGTAGATAACTGCAGTACAGGAAATATAGAGATTGTTATGCCGGAGATGTTTGTAAAAAAGAGAGACAGGAAACAGCTGGTGGTGGTCGTAAACGAAAAAAAATACCTGAAGAACATAAAAAAGAATATAGAATTAAAGCTGTTCGCATGAGACATATCCTGATAACATTACGATAATTATCCTGCTAAGTATGAAAAAGGCCTTGAAGTTTCCTTGTTTACATAATTTGAGCTGAAAAAATGTGCTTGCAATATCATTTTCTCTATGTTATTATGAACAAGCTGTCCGGTAAAAGACGTATCGGACGGGTGAGGTTTTGTAAGAAAGAACAAGAGGTATTTAACTATGAGAGAAGGAATACATCCTGAGTATTATCAGGCAACAGTAACATGCAACTGCGGAAATACTTTTACAACAGGTTCCACCAAGGAAGATATCCATGTGGAAATCTGCTCAAAGTGTCATCCGTTCTATACAGGTCAGCAGAAGGCTACTACTGCTCGCGGACGTGTTGATAAGTTCAACAAGAAGTACGGTATCAAAGAAGCTTAGTTTTTTTGTACTGATTTTTGAGGTTGAGTCAATCGGGAGATTGCCTCAACCTTGTTTTGTTGTGTAGCGAAAACTGTATTGTCCCGGAAACAACTGCATTTTTCCGGGAACGGGGTTGTGTATGGCTAAAAAGAAGAGAAAAACTGTATATTCAGGGATAGGCGGAGAAGCGGTCCTTGAGGGAGTAATGATGCGGAACCGCAGGTACTATGCTGTAGCTATCAGAAAGCCTGACGGTACCATTGATGTTAAGCGAAGAAAACTGAAATATGATCCGCACGATACCATAAGGCGTATTCCGCTGATAAGAGGCATCATATCCTTTGTGGATTCACTTATGCTGGGAATGGATATGCTTTCGTATTCCTCTTCCTTCTATGAAGAAGAGGAAGAAACGAATATGGACAGGCTGCTGAAAAAAGTGTTCGGAAAGAATACGGAAAATGTCGTAATGGGATTTACGGTGTTCTGTTCCATCATCTTTGCAGTGCTGCTTTTTATGCTCCTTCCTTATGGTGCTTCCGAACTATTGGGCAGATATGTGGAGAACCAGTCACTGATACTGCTGACGGAAGGTGTACTCAGACTGCTGGTTTTCCTTTCGTATGTCGGTCTTATCGCCCTGTCAAAAGACATCAGGCGTCTGTACCAGTATCACGGTGCAGAGCACAAGTGCATAAACTGTATTGAGTCAGGCAGACCGCTGACTGTAAAAAATGTCCGCAAGGCCACCCGCTTCCATAAGAGATGCGGTACCAGTTTTATGCTGCTTATAGTTATGATAGGAATAATCCTGTGCTTTTTTATAAGGACTGATTCCATAACTCTGCGTATTATATACAGGCTGCTGATGATACCGCTTGTAGCGGGAATATCGTATGAACTGCTGCGCCTTGCAGGTTCGAAGGACAGTATTTTTCTTGACATAATTTCAGCACCCGGTCTGTGGCTTCAGCGTCTTACCACCAGGGAACCTGATGATGAAATGATAGAAGTTGCAATTGCTTCCGTTGAGGCAGTATTTAACTGGCGTAAGTTTGAAAAACGTCATTTCAAGAGAAAGACCAAGGATGCTTCGGCAGAGGCAGTGGCAGAGCAGGTGGCAGCGGCTGCGGCTGCAGGAAGTGAATCTGAAGGGACTCCGCTGGCTGCGGCAGAACAGACTGCTTATCGTGAAGATATAACCGCTGATACAGGGGCGACGCTGGTAGCTGCGCAGGCAGAAGAGGAACGTATAGTTCCCGATGCTGAGATTTTTGATGACATTGATTATGACGAAGATGAATATGACGATCAGATAACCATTGTCGATTACAAGGAAGTATCGGATGACACATATGTGATGGGACCTTTGGTGTTACCGGAGGATGAAGACAAGAACTGAGTCCATGAATTATCTTTCGGCATTCAAAAGGGGAAAAGGTGAGCTGCAAGCAGCGGGGATAGCGGAGGCTGATACAGATGCTGAGCTGCTGCTCATGCATGTATGCGGCACTAAACGGGGCGGAAGATTTTCACATCCGGAGCGAGAGCTTACAGAGGATGAGGAAAGCAGGTACCTGGCTATGCTGTCGAAACGCTCATCCCATATTCCTTTGCAGCACATTACCGG
Source organism: Lachnospiraceae bacterium UBA4364 (assembly GCA_002393955.1). Classification (GTDB taxonomy): domain Bacteria; phylum Bacillota; class Clostridia; order Lachnospirales; family Lachnospiraceae; genus NK4A136. Next base: position 42,667 of record DGSK01000015.1, read on the forward strand.
AATCCAGTCTTTTATGGGAATGGAATTTGAAGTGAACGGGAATGTGCTCATCCCGCGCCAGGATACTGAAATTCTGGTCGAAGAAGTGATGAAAGACGGGGCTGTCGGCGCCTCTATTCTGGATCTTTGCACCGGTTCAGGCTGCATTATCCTGAGTTTGTTAAAGTATGTAAATGAAAGCGATGGTACAGGTACGGATATTTCCGAGGCGGCACTGGAAACAGCCGTTGCAAATGCGTCAAGAAATGGGATCAGTGCGCATTTTATAAAGTCAGATCTTTTTGAAGCAGTTTCCGGAAAATATGATGTGATCACATCAAATCCACCGTATATCAGGAGCAGTGATATAGAAGGGCTTATGCCGGAGGTAAGGGATCACGATCCTTTGCTTGCTCTGGATGGCGGGGAGGACGGACTCGTCTTTTACCGAAGAATAATAAATGAAGCCGTGGATTATCTTAAACCTGCCGGAAGGATATACCTGGAAACAGGTTTTGACCAGGGAGAACAGGTAAAAGAAATGTTCATGGACCGTGGATTTAAGGATGCAGAGATCATAAAGGATTATTCCGGCCTGCCCAGGGTAGTGAAAGCTCACATATAGCCGGTGTGATGAAATTAGCGGTATATAACAAGTGGGAAGCTTTAGGAATTAATTACTGAGGTACAGAAATGTTTGATAAGCTGGAAGACCTGCTCCGCAGGTTTGAAGAAATCTTAAATGAATTATCGGAACCCGGGGTAACGGATGATCCCGCAAGGTTCAAAAAACTCATGAAGGAGCAGAGCGACCTGACTCCGTTAGTGGAAGCCTATAAGGAATACAGGAAAGCAATAGCGGACCGGGATGATGCACTTATCCTTCTTGACGAGGAAAAAGATCCGGATATGCGTGAGATGCTTAAGGAAGAGCATGCTGAGGCGAAGAAGCGTATAGAAGCACTGGAGCAGGAATTAAAGATACTGCTTCTGCCCAAGGATCCAAATGATGATAAGAACGTTATTGTCGAGATACGTGCAGGGGCCGGCGGTGATGAGGCGGCACTTTTTGCGGCTGAGATCTACAGAATGTATGTCCACTATGCAGAAGGAAGGCGCTGGAGAGTGGAGCTGGTGAATGTGGATGAGATCGGCATCGGCGGTATGAAGGAAGTTCAGTTTACCATTTCCGGACAGGGTGCGTATTCGGTAATGAAATATGAGAGCGGCGTACACCGCGTGCAGCGTGTGCCTGAGACGGAAAGCGGGGGCCGCATACATACATCTACAATAAGCGTGGCTGTAATGCCCGAGGTAGATGAGGATATCGATATAAAGATCGATGAAAAGGATATCCGTATAGATGTAATGAGGGCTTCGGGAAACGGCGGTCAGTGCGTAAATACCACAGATTCTGCCGTACGTCTGACTCACTATCCTACCGGAATAGTTATCTACAGTCAGACAGAAAAGTCACAGATCCAGAATAAGGAAAAAGCTTTTAACCTGCTGCGTGCAAAGCTTTATGACTTAGAACAACAGCAGAGGCATGATGCTGAAGCTGAACTCAGGCGCAGTCAGATCGGGACCGGAGACCGTTCGGAAAAGATCCGTACCTACAATTTCCCTCAGGGAAGAGTTACCGATCACAGGATAGGGCTTACTCTATACAAGCTGGACAAGGTGATGGGCGGTGATATCCAGGAAATCATAGATGCATGCATAGCTGCCGACCAGGCTGCAAAACTGAGCAAAATGAACGAAGCTTAGTGAAGCTGCTCAGGCTTGCAAAAGAGTATAGCTCCGGGGAGAAACCGGGTACAGGCGGCAGAGCGGAGGGGCGTATAAATGCCGGAATTGAGCGTAATAGTTCCCGTATATAATATGGAAAAAGACGGTGCGCTTAAGTACTGTCTTGATTCGCTTATTGCCCAGACACTTGATGATATGGAGATCATTGCTGTGGATGACAGATCCACAGACGGTTCCCTTGAGATACTTAGGGATTATGAAAAAAGATATCCGGAAAAAGTAAACGTGATAGCTTCTCCCGAAAACCGCAGGCAGGGCGGCGCCAGGAATCTGGGGCTTGCTGCAGCAAAGGGAAAATATATAGGCTTTCTTGATGCGGATGACTGGGTTTTGCCGGATACTTTTGAGTCTATGGTGGCAATGGCAGAAAAGACCGGCGCGGATGCTGTGGGAATAGATCTGTGCAGGGTATCAGAGCAGACCATGGTTCCTACGGTCAGGGAAATCTGCAATGATGAATCAGTGACCGGGGTTTTTGATAAAGAGAAAAGAAGGCAGTTTATAATGAAGACAGGTCCTGTGGTGACCAAGATTTATGCCAGGGGGATTTTTTTCGACAGGCCTTTTTCTTTTCCGGAAAAGATTGCATATGAAGATAATGCTGTCGCCCTTGAGCTGGCAATGCGTATAAGCCATTATGAACATATACCGGAGGCAAAATATTTCTATTATCAGCGGCCCGGCTCTACAACGCATCATATCAATCGTAAAGGCTGCGAAGACCGCATGCAGGCAATGCGGATCATGCTGGAATATGCCGGAAAGAACGGCAGCCTTGCGGAGTATCATGACGAAGTGGAATATCTTTTTACCAGGATGTTTTATATAACCACGCTCCTGTCTTATATGCAGAGTGATATAAAGAGGGATAGGGCTTTTATAAGGAGCCTGGGACAGGAGATGCTTGAATGCTTTCCGGATTTCCGTTCCAATCCGTACTATACAGAGAAAACGGATGCGGAAGAAAAAAAGTGGGTTGATATGCAGCTTAAGTCTACCGGCTTTTTTGTTTTTTACTATGACCTGAAGAAAATGTATCGGAAGATACGCTATGGGAAAATGTGATATAATTTAATGGTTAACGGCATAAATGAGGAGGAGTGGACGATGTTTTGTAGTAATTGTGGTGCTGAGATGCCTGATGATGCTCTGTTTTGTAAAAAGTGCGGATGTAAGGCTGATTCGGGCAATGTGTCTGCAACTGCAGGCGGGGAAGTGAAAAATGCTGTGTCCGAACCGGATAGTATGGGAAAAACCGGGGAGCCGGTGCAGGAGGAGACAGGAAAGACTGAAGTTCCAGTAATGGATCCTGTCGGAAGTACAGAGAAGCCGGCTGCAGAAGAAAGCGTGACTTCTGCGGGATACGTTTCCAAGGATACAGATAAAGACGCAGAATCTGCAGCGGATACGGGAAAGACAGAGATTCCGGTTCAGCAGGCTGAGGAACATACAGTGAATGTACAGACAACTGCTGTCAGTAATCGGACTGTGGGTGATGTATCTGCTCAGTCTGCAGGTAAAGCACAGGAACAGAAAAAGTCCAAACTTCCTTTAGTGATAGGGCTTGCAGCCGGTGGGCTTATTGCAGTAGTGGCAGTAATACTGGTGATCGTTGTGGCTGTAGTGGTTATTTACGGAGGAGCCGGGAAAGGAAAAACGTCAAAAGCTGTTGCGTATGTGAGTGACGATACGCTCTGCGTTGTAAGGGATACAACAAAGAAGAATCCCGATGTACTTGAAGTCTGCGAGCTGGATCTCGGGAGTGAGGTGAGCGGTGAATATGGTACCCCGAGCGGTCTTGTCGCGTGGACAGATGATGAGAAATATCTCTATTTCTTCAGCGAGCTGGATAATAATTATGAGGGCACGCTCTGCCGCGTACAGGTAAGCAAGCTGAGTAAGGATGCGAATAAGAATGAAAAGCTTGTGGAGGAGATTGAGGATGGTATTGCTACATGGAATGTAACGTATCTTTCCAATGACGATGTGATGTACATTACCGGGAAAGGACGGCTGTATTACTATAACGGAAAGAAATCCGAGGAAATAGCAAAGGATGTTTCCGGGGTAGTGCTTGCTGAAGGAGGCAAGTCGGCTATATATATGTCGGATGAGGATACAGAGGGAAATTACACGATAAATTATCTGGATCTTTCCTCATTGAAGACTAAAGAGATCGATGATGGGGCATGCTCGATCAGCGGTGCCATGGAGAATGAGGTATATTACAGAAAGATTGTAAGTGATACTGATATGGGGCTGTATGTATGTGACTACAATGGCGGTTCTCCGGAAGAGATAACAGACCACCTGGAATCAGATGCCGTATATTCGGACGGTGGGTTTTATTATACGGAGACACTGGGAAACAGCGTTTCCCTTTATGACTTCATAGACGATCCCTATGCATCCGATGATGCCGCTGTTGAAGAGCCTGAGTATCCGACACAGGAAGAGGCTTTCAGGCAGGTGGATTATACAAGGGCGTTCAGTGCGTACTATGACGAACTGGCTACCAGCGGACGATATAGTGGAAGGGTTGATTTTATACTGAATTACTGTTCTCGAACGATGATAGGTGATAATTACTATTATGCCCTTTACAATGAGGATGATAAAAATACCTACTACTACGATGCGTCAGAAGATGCTTTCTATTTGTATGATGCAGAGACTTATGAGGAACTTAAGGATGCCTACGATGCCGGCATGGAAGAGTGGTATGCTGTTTCGGACAGAAAGAGTTTAAGAGAGGCACTTAAGGATTACGAAGTAGAACTTTCCTATGTATCGCTTAATTATTATAAGGACGGTAAATCAGAAGTGCTTGTTCCCGAATGTCAGGCGGTCGTATATCCATGGCACGAGGGCAGGGAGGCGATTGCTTTTTATCAGGAAGCTGATATGTCGTCCGTGGAAAAAATCAGCATAGATGATATTGATTACGCATTCGAGGTGGCTGATGAGTTAGGCTTTGGATATGGTGCTTATTCAGGATATGGAGAGATTTACTATGCCATAGGAGGAGATGCAGGACAGGACCTTGGTGTGGAAGGCAGCCTGTATGACTGGGCTGTATCTTTTAAGGACGGTAAAGCCGCTGTACAGGTAATGACTAAGAACAACCGCAATGAAGAACAGAGTGAAAGCTATCTGTTCAATATTGAAGGTACAAAACTTGTGCAGGATGCAGGCTTTGATGATGAGGCTGAAGGGATAGCGGCAATGACGTCCGATAAGGTATATTACCTGAAGAACAGGGATGAATCTGATGAAACGGCTGACATCTATGTTTACGATGGCAAGGAATGTGAAAAGTATATGAAGGACGTTTCCATTTATGAGTATGGATTTATCTTTGATGACGGTGCGACACTTGCTTTTGACAGTGATAAAGATGCGACCGTATATAACAGGAAGGGCGAAAAAGAAGTAAAGCTCGGCGAAATAGGTGAATCTATCAATTATATTTCGATAAAGAATATAACTTACCTTTCAGACGGAAAACTTTATCACTACAATGGCAAGGATTCCGATAAGATAGCGAGCAATGTAGACCGCGTATGGTTTAATGGCATTATGAACGGTCTGTACCTTCAGCTGTGGTGATCAGAGCTTAAGATACTGGACGGATGGCATTTTTACGATGATTATCGAGTAGGGATATTCCCTACTCGATTTGTTAGATGATAAGTAATGACGGAAAGGAGATATCTGTATGAATCAGTTTCGTTTACCATACCACCTTACAGTGGCAGAGGATGTATTTAAAAATATTCCGGAGGCTATGGCTGATGTGATGCCAAAGCTCAGCAGACAGAAAACACTTATTGTTACGGAAGGGAATCTTAAGGAGCTTTTTGCGGGGATTATCGGGGAAATCTGCAGGGATTTTCCGGACAGCGAGATATTCCTCATAAAAGACGGCAGCTACGACGGCGCTGTGACCCTGGCTAAATACATAACAATGAACGGATTTTGTACTGTTATAGGATTTGGTGGCGGAACGGTACTGGATATGGCCAAGTTTGCGGCATATGTATCAAAGACCACTCTCATATCATTAGTAACCACCCTTTCAAATGATTCCCTTGCTTCTCCCGTAGCTGTTCTGGGAACTGAGGGAAAGGCAAGAAAGACTTTTAAGTGTGGCATTCCGGATGCCATCCTTGTGGATGTAAATGTGATAAAGAGTGCACCGGAAAGACAGATACTAGCCGGTATAGGAGATACTGTCTCAAAGTATACGGCATTATATGACTGGAAGCTTGCAGGTGAAAAAGCAGGTGAGGAGATAAATGATTTTGCTTATATGATCTCGGAGATGGCTTTCGATGCCATTCGTATCAGCCGCAAGGAAGAACTGAAAAGCACTGAATTCATTACAAGGCTTACACAGGCTCTTGTGATGGGGGGACTGGCGATGGAGATAGCGGGAACATCGAGGCCCAGCTCAGGTTCGGAGCATTTATTCTGTCATGGACTTGAGGAAAACTACAGTGAGCAGGCAAATGTTGCCCATGGTATAGCAGTGGCCATGGGAAGCTATGGCGCAGCTGTCTTTCAGGGACGGGATACTGCATTGCTGACACGGATGATCAGGGACTATGGGATACCGGTGAAACCCTCACTGCAGAATGTGACGGAAGAGATATTCATAGGTGCATGGCAGAAGGCAGCGGCTTCAAGACCTGACAGGTACAGCATCTTAAATGAAACAGACCTTAGTACTGAAAGACTCGCAAGGCTCTATGAGGATATGGAAAATATTTTCTGATGTTGCACTTTTAAAACTGATTCTTGAAAATGCATTTTTATTACACTATAATAAACCAGTGCGTGGTTTGAGCACGCATATCCGGAGACGTATCGAAGCGGTCATAACGGGGCGCACTCGAAATGCGTTTGGCGGGCAACTGCCACGAGGGTTCGAATCCCTCCGTCTCCGCTTTATTTTTTTTTGGTATCTGTATGTTAAATCAGGATTCCCCTGCCGGCAGAGAATGTCAGCGGGGGATTTTAGAGTCTGAGCTTACAGGCGTGAACCTGTTCGGGCAGGCTTTTCCGGACTGGTTCGGCACTGTCGGAAAGGCCATGTACACTCTGTTCCAGGTGATGACGCTGGAAAGCTGGTCAATGGGTATAAGCCGGCCTGTTATGGAAGTGTACTCAGCAGCATGGCTGTATTTTGTTCCTTTTGTACTGATATCCTCATTTATCGTAATGAATGTAGTTGTAGGTATCGTGGTGAATTCCATAAGCGAAGTCACAGCAGAGGATACAAAACAGGCGCTGGAAGATGCCGGGGATGAAGAGTCCGGAGAAAAGTCGGAAGAGGAGCAGATAAAGGCGCTGACCAGGGAAGTAAAGGAAATGCGGGAAATGCTGGCCCGCATGGAGCAGATTATGAATAAAAACCGCTGATGGCGTGAAGCTAAGGGGTCGGCAGGTATCTGCCGATCCTTTTTTCTTGCACCTGTATTTCTAAAATAGTAAAATATAGCTTATGATAGATATTTTCAAGCAGCTGAATTATGAAAACGGAATCGATCCCGGAACCAAAACGGACGAGTCGGGACAGACATCACTGACGTCATATATTTTGAGAAGGGTAGTGTCGTCTACTGATTTTTCATTGTCTGAACGCCTTGGGGATTCAAAGAATATTGCGGACATAATCTACAAGGAAAATGAGGATAATATAAACTACCTCGAGATGCTTTATTTCAGGGTAATAGAAGATAAATCTGTTGCGCCGGATAAACGCAGTATTCTGGTGCTTCTGGATAAGCTTGAAAGCGACCTGGAGTACAATAGTGACATATTCGGTAAAAGAGCGGGTTTTGTTCTGGATTTTATCGAGGCGGATACCTTCAGACATGCGTTAAATAAGAGTTCGAATGAGTTTGAGTGTAAGGTGCTGGGACGCATCCGGGAGCTGAGGCTTCTGTATTTTAAGGCGGCTGAAAGCGTTAAAAAGGGAAAACAGACGCCGGTAGAGATAAAATCTTATCTGGATCGTTTCATAATAGGGCAGGATGATGCAAAGATGTCGGTGTCCGTGGCGGCATATGGGCATGGCAAGAGAGTAAGGCACCCGGAGGTGAATTTTACGCCGGATGTGGTGCTTCTGATAGGGCCTACCGGCTGCGGCAAGACGGAGATCATGCGCAGGATAAAAGAGATTACGGGATATCCCATGGTCTTTACGGATGTTTCAAATCTGGGGGCAAGCCAGTTCAGGGGGCGTCACAAGGAGGATATTCTTTTGGATCTGTACGAAGATGCCGGAAGGGATATGAAAAGCGCTGAAAGAGGCATAGTCTTTATGGATGAGTTTGATAAGCTTCTTCTGCCTGCTTTCTCCGACAAGGGTGTGAATATGCATGATGATGTACAGTCACAGCTGCTGACAATGCTCGAAGGCAGTGAAGTTGAGATCAAAAGCGGTAATAAGAACCTGAGGATGGATACTTCACGGATACTTTTTGTGCTGGCCGGAGCATTTCAGGGTATAGAGGAATACATCAAGAATGATAAGCGGAAAAAGGATAAGACAGGCGGAAGCATGGGATTCACTGCATCACTGGATAAGGATGTGGATACGGAATTCATAAGGCGGAATATCAGTCACGAAATACTAATGGAGTATGGTATGAAACGGGAGCTTGCAGGGCGTATATCAGCGATTGCGGTTCTTGAAAAGCTTACTGAAGAGGATATGTTCAGGATACTGCGTGATCCCGAGGAGAGTCTTCCGGAGCTGTATGCGAGAGAGATAGAGCTGTCCTGCGGGGCTAAGCTTGAGTTTACCGAGGAAGCACTGAGGCTGATCGCAAAGAACGCGGCTGAGCTTCCGGTTGGTGCCAGGGCGCTCAGGGTGATACTTGGGGACATAATGCTTCCCATAAGGTATACTGCCCCGGGGCTAAAGGATGTCAAGATCATAAGGATAACCGCCGATACCGTGGAAAACGGGACGGCACCGGAATATATATATGGGAACACTGACGGTGACAGTCCATTGAGCGAGCTTGTGCGTCAGTATGGTGAGAGATGAACAAAGTTTTCCTGAAAAAAAATCCGATGGATATTTCGGATTATATAGCTTCTGAAATCCGGGATTATCAGGAATTCCGGGCTGACACGGAAGAAAACCCGATTGATGATCCCGCGCTTATAGTGGATTACCTTACTCTCATAGTATATTATCTTGTGAAGTGCAGACCGCGGAGTGATCATGATATAGACAGTATCTGCAAGCTTATGGGGGCAAGTTATTTTGAGGAAGGCAGACGCACCCCTTTCTGGGCGATTATATCAGAGGTTTCGACAACCTATAGTAATGATCCTGTATTTGCAGACGGTGCAGATCTCGAAAATGAGATTACCAATGAAGATATAGACCAGTGTTTCAGATTTATAGAATACGAAGTACTGTTTATTGATGATGAGGAGGAAAGGGATTCTCATCTTGGAATGATCTCTGTGTGCAAGGTTAAATATAACCACAGTGCGCAGCCCCCCAGGCTGTCAAAGGACCGGCTTAATATCGGTAAGGGAAGGGATCTGATCAACAGAAGGCAGTTTGAAAAGTTTCTGGAGGCAATGACGCCTGAAAGCATAAAAGCATATCTGGACCGCTTCGTAGTTGGTCAGGATGAGACGAAAAAGATATTGAGTACTGCCGTATATAATCACTACCTTCGTCTGGCGAATCCTGACGCAAAACTCATAAAAACAAACATACTTATGGTGGGACCTACAGGAAGCGGTAAGACCGAAATGATACGCAGGATATCAAATCTGGTAAATGTACCGGTTGTTGTAACGGATTTCAGCGGAATAGTAGCTACTCCCTGGAAAGGAAGGAATAAAGAAGAAGCCCTTACCACGCTTTATGAAAGAGCGGGAAGAGATATTGAAATGGCTCAGAGCGGAATAGTTTTCTGCGATGAGTTTGACAAGATCGTGCCTTCAAAAAGGTATTCAAGAGGCGGAGATATAAATGATGAGCTTCAGGGACAGCTCCTTGGCATGCTTGAGGGAACTGAGCTTGACGTGCCGGTCGGCGGGTCTTCCGTTATAAGGATGGATACTACCAATATACTGTTTGTATGCGCAGGGGCATTTGAAGGCCTGGATAAGATTGTTGAAAAGGATATAGGCAGATCGGGAATCGGTTTTGGCAGTGACATTAAGAAAACAGAGCCTTTTCAGCTTACACGTGAAAATCTTGACCAGAAGCACCTTATAAAATACGGTATGAAGCCGGAGCTGGCGGGCAGGTTACACGCAGTGGGAGTGCTGAACAAGCTGACACGCGAGCAGTTAAAATGTATCCTTACAGAGTCTGAAGACAATGTGATAAAACGCTATGAAAATGAATTCAGGGAAGAAGAAGATGTGAAACTGACATTCACCGACGAAGCCCTGGATGTGATAATCGAAAAGGTGCTGAGTATGGATATAGGTGCGAGGGGGCTCAATTCCGTGATACACGATATCCTGAAAGTGCCGCTTTTTGAAGTACCTTCGGACAGGGATATACGCGAGGTGACGGTAACAGGTGCCGCAGCCAGAGGCGAGGACAAGCCGGAATATTCGTACTGAAAAATTCGGAAACCGTATGACCCGGCGGATATTGAATAGTTACAGATAGCTAGCGTTAAAGGAAAGATGCATGAATAAGAAAATAGGAAAATTACAGATTGCCATACTCCTTTCGACGGTGCTGCCCATGCTTGCAATGGGCTGTATCATAGTTACTTTTGCGATCAGGCATTATGAGGGAGTGTTTGTAGATGAGGTGGACCGGTCGTTAAAGGCTGCTGCCAATTCCGTGCTGGTGACCTATGATGAACTGTACCCCGGAGACTATGTGCTGCAAGGAGAAGGGTCGGCTTTTGTTTCTCTTTATAAAGGTGAAAAGGAGCTTACCGGGGAATTCGATATAATCGACCGGATGAAAGAGGAAACCGGTATGGAGGTGACTCTTTTCTATAAGGATGCACGTATCCTGACTACATTACGCAATGAGGATGGCAGCAGATGTGTGGCCACAGGTGTAAATGGTGCGGTTTACTCCGCTATGGAGAGGGAGGATGACGCATTAAGGTTCAGGGCAGACATAAATGGAACGGATTATTATGTGTGCTACATCCCGTTATTTAACAGTGATGGTACCTTTATCGGTATGATAGGTACGGGGAGGAAAGCAAAGGAAGTGCTGGCAGAGATCAACGGTTCCGTTTTTCCCATGCTTATCGTGACAGTTCTTTCCATGCTTGTGGCATCCATAATCAGTATACGATATACCACCGGAATAGTTTCAGCGGTAGGCGATATCAAGTCGTTCCTTCAGGCTGTAATAGGCGGCAAGGTGGATGCAGTTATGAATGAGCGGACACAGAAGCGTAACGATGAGATCGGTGAGACGGGAGCTTCCGTGGTCAAGATGCGCGATGTGCTGCGTGTCATGGTGGAGAAGGATCCCCTTACCCTGCTTTATAACAGGCGTTACGGTACGGGACGGATGAAGAATGTACAGGCTTCGTTCCTGCGTACGGGACAGCCCTTTGCCATGGCTATCGGAGATATAGATTTCTTCAAAAAGGTAAATGATACTTACGGCCATGACGCCGGTGACGAAGTGCTTAAGTTTGTTGCGGAAGAACTGCGTAAGATGATGTTAGGCTGCGGTTTTGCTGTCAGATGGGGCGGGGAGGAATTCCTGCTTGTATTCGAAACCGCAGATGTGAATACCGCACGCGACAAGATTGAGTCGCTGCTTGAAAAGCTCAGGAAGAGTACTATTTCGTATGGTGATTATGATATAAATGTGACGATGACCATGGGACTTGTGGCAGGCAACGCGGATCTGGATGTAAACGAGCTGATAAAGAGGGCTGATGCCGGATTGTACTATGGTAAGGAGCACGGAAGGAACCAGCTGGTACTCTGTGATTTACTGACGGAGGAAGACCTTGCGGCTGCTGCAAAAAAAGATGCGGGAACGGCGGCGGCAAAGAAAGAAGCAGCTGCTTTGACGACAGCGGAAAATGACAAAGAAGATGCTGCTCGGAATGAAGATAAAAATACTTCCCATGAAGAAGAGGGGTATGATATCATGAAAGAGTTCGGCCTCAATCCGGATGGTACTCCAATGAAGAAGCCGGATGTATATTCTGAAGGAAATGATGATGCCAACGAACTGCTGATGGAAGAGCTGGCGCGGTCCAAAGAGCGTAAGACAGTGGTTGATGTTAAGGCGAAGAAGCCATTTATGAAGGTGGAGGAGAAAACAGAAGCGGAATCCATTCTGGCATCCTTCAGTGAACAGGTAGTGAAAAATGCTGAAGAAGGGCTCATAGTGACTGAGGAACCCGGGACGGCAGGGGACGAACAAAAAAAGACAAAAAAGAAAAAATAGTGTAAAATACTGTTTGTACGTTATGCGGGTGTGGTGGAATTGGCAGACACGATAGATTTAGGTTCTATTGCCGAGAGGTGTGCAGGTTCAAGTCCTGTCACCCGCAGTTTAGGGATTGTGGGAATATCACAGTCCTTTTTTATTCTGCGTGTTGTGAAATAAATCCGGACTTTCGGGAATTATAGATATGTCCGGACAATTTACTGCCGAGTTATAAAAATGCTTAGGATAGACAATAGGTGTCTTATGTTATAAAATGTTATGTGTTATGTTTACCAAGGGATGGCTTCTCTCGGTTATACAACAAAATGTAACAGACCGGACAAATACGATCTGTGACGGAGGAATATTATGTGTGGAATAGTAGGATATGTAGGTAAGAGCCAGGCCGCCCCCATACTGTTGGAGGGCTTAGAGAAGCTGGAGTACAGGGGCTATGATTCTGCCGGCATAGCTGTACGCAATGGCAATGAGGATACCGTAATAGTCAAGGCTATGGGACGGTTAAAAAAGCTTGCCAATAAGACAGATCAGGGGCATGCAGTAAAGGGCACCTGCGGTATAGGACATACCAGATGGGCTACCCATGGCGAGCCTTCTGAGCTCAATGCTCATCCTCACTGCAGTGACGATATGAATGTTGTGGGCGTGCACAATGGCATAATAGAGAATTTCCAGGAACTGCGCCAGAAGCTGGCTCATCATGATTATCATTTTTATTCGGATACAGATACGGAAGTAGCCATAAAGCTTATAGATTACTACTATAAGAAGTACGCGGGCACCCCTGTAGATGCTATTAACCATGCACTGGTGCGTATCCGCGGATCATATGCTCTTGCTATTATGTTTAAGGAATATCCCGGTGAGATATATGTGGCAAGAAAAGACAATCCCATGATCCTCGGGATAAGCGATGCCGGCGTATTTCTCGGATCTGATGTCCCGGCTATCCTTAAATATACCCGCAGGGTTTATTACATTGGCAATATGGAGCTGGGCCGCCTGACCGCTGAAGGTATCACTTTCTATAATCTCGATGGTGATGAGATCAAGAAGGAAGAGACCGAGATCGAGTGGGATGCTGAAAGTGCTGATAAATGCGGCTATGCACACTTCATGATGAAGGAAATCCACGAGCAGCCCAAGGCTATCACCGAGACTATGAAGCAGTACTATGATGGCACCGGTATTGATTTTTCCACGCTGGAAAAGAACGGTGCAATAGAGGAAGCCGGCGGAGAAAAGATAAATGCCGTACTCAAGGGGCTTGAACGTATATATATCGTTGCATGCGGATCGGCATATCATGCCGGCGTAGTCGGTAAAAATGTGATAGAAGGCATGACGGATGTTCCGGTGGAAGTTGACCTTGCGTCGGAATTCAGATACTGTGATCCTAAGCTTCAAAAGAATTCTATTGTGGTGGTCATTTCACAGTCCGGTGAGACCGCGGATTCACTTGCGGCAATGCGTCTGGCACATGAAAGAGGGATCCCGACGCTGGCGATAGTTAATGTGTTTGGCTCTACTATAGCAAGGGAGGCAGACTACGTGATGTATACCTGTGCGGGTCCGGAGATTGCCGTTGCAACCACTAAGGCTTACAGCGCGCAGCTCATCACTCTTTATCTGCTTGGAATTAAAATTGGAAAGCTTACCGGAACTCTTGATGAAGAGCGGATAAAGGAGCTTATTGCAGCACTTGAGCAGATTCCCGGCAGTATAGAGAAAATCCTCGATGATAAGGAACGTATACAGTGGTTTGCCGCAAAATATGCAAGTGCCCAGGATGTCTTCTTTATCGGAAGAGGTATTGACTATGCTATAGGTCTTGAGGGCAGCCTGAAGATGAAGGAGATCAGCTATATCCATTCCGAGGCTTACGCAGCAGGAGAGCTTAAGCATGGCACTATCTCGCTTATAGAGAAGGATACGCTTGTAATAGGAATAATGACGCAGCCGGATCTCTTTGAGAAGACCAGATCAAATATGGTCGAGGTAAAGAGCAGGGGGGCATATCTTTTCGGTCTGACCACATATGGAAACTACAGCATAGAGGATACGGTGGACTTTGCGGTATATGTGCCGAGAACCCTTGAATGCTTTGCTGCCAGCCTTGCGATAATCCCGCTTCAGCTTCTTGGGTATTATCTGGCAGTCGCAAAGGGTGAGGATGTGGATAAGCCCAGAAATCTTGCCAAGAGCGTGACGGTGGAGTGAAGTTTTAGTTATTGATTAGCTTAAGGGGAAAATAAATGCAGACAGTAAAAGTGATCATCAAAAATGACGGAACAGGATTAGAAGAGGCACTGGACAGAACTACTTCATTTGCGGAAAGTCTTAACCTGCCGCAAAAGGAACGGATCCACCTGAGACTTCTGGGTGAAGAGCTTTTTGGGGTAGTTTGTGCGGTGACAAAAGAATTTTCTGCCGAGTACTGGGCAGAGCTTGATGGGGATAAGGCAAGGCTTACACTTGAAGCCAGGACGAATATGGATCCGGAGAAAAAAATGAACCTTGTTGACATATCATCAAAAGGACGGAATGAGGCAAACAAGGGGCTGATGGGAAGGATATTTGATATTTTTGAATATATCATGTTCACGCCGGTGGATGTAAGTGCTTTTGATGTAGCGCAGATGCAGGCCGGCAGTGTGCAGATGGGATGCTATGCGGGGGCTGTGACATCAAGCTATATATGGTCCCTCGATCAGTACAGGAATAGCGTCAGGAATGCCCATGAGAATAATGAGGCAGAAGAAGAATGGGATGAGCTGGAGAAATCCATCATTGCGAATATTGCAGATGATGTTAAGGTGTGGATAGAGGGCGATAAGGTCTGTCTTGTGATCGAAAAGGAAGTTCATGCGGGCTGACAGCGTACAGAACTGGGGGGCACAGATTATGTTAAAAATAAAAAATGAAAAAGACGGAGAAAAATCTGGACTATGTTTCTTCTGCAGGACTCAGGATACTTCTTTCTTTTCTTTTTTGTAAAAACGGAAGGGTCATATTATGCGTCAGAGGGGCAGGCCGTAAGCGGTCTGCCCGTGGCAGTATATACCGGAAAAATGTTCTGCAGGGCATATACGGTGCTGTCGCATGAGGGCGGTTCTCTTCGGGGAGGTACAAAATGATTCGGGTGTACCTTATGGAGACCGGCGCACTTGAATCGCCGGAAGTGTATGAAAATGCGTTAATGCTGACTGATCCGGACCGACGGAAAATGCTTGAGGGACGTAGCGGAAAGCCTGCGATACTCTCACTTGCAGCCGGACTGCTTATCCAGTATGCGTACTTTGAATATATTAAAGGAACTGATGGCGAAAAAGAAATCTTGTTTTATTTTGGGGATGCGGTAGAATGTACGAGTGCGCTGAAGGCTTCCGGGCATGTGGAGAATGTGTGCAAGACTGCGGAAGGCAGGCCCTATTTTCCGGACCATCCGGAGATTTTCTTCAGTGTGTCGCATTCCGGCGATTATGCGGCCTGCTCGGTTTCAGACGTGCCGAACGGAATAGATATACAGGAGCACAGGAAGCTTAGCTGTGATATATCGGGCAGGTTTTTTGCCGCTGAAGAGGATTATTACCTTAAGAAAGTATCGGTAAATGCCACGAAAGATTTTTACGATCTCTGGTGCCTCCATGAGGCGTATATGAAATATACGGGAGAGGGACTGAAACAGGGGATGAAGGACGTAAGCTTTCTGGACGCATTAAAAGGGGATCATGCTAAGACTTACTTTAATGCAGCGGATGGGGAAAAAATCCGGGGACAGGTACTGCAGGCTCCTGCAGGATACAGTTTGGGGATAGTAAGCGCCTGATGGACAGATCACGTATCTGCTGATTGAAGCATGAGACGGCCGGCGCTTCGGAGGAAGAATGGATAAGCTATACATAGTTATACCGGCGTATAACGAATCGGAAAATATAAGACAGCTGGTCGATGACTGGTATCCCGTGATAGAAAGGCACAACGGGGAAGGCGAGAGCCGGATGGTGGTCATAGATGACGGAAGCAGGGACGATACTTTTAAGATTCTCTGCGAAATGGCAAAGGACAGGCCGTTACTGAAGCCGCTTACCAAGGAAAATGGCGGACACGGTGCAACTGTACTTTATGGGTACAAGTATGCTCTGACGCAAGGTGCGGATTATATCTTCCAGACGGATTCGGACGGACAGACACTGCCTGAAGAATTTGAACCTTTCTGGAAGCGCCGGAAGAAGTATGACATGGTAATAGGGTGGCGCAGAGTAAGGGGAGATGGAGCCGGCAGGGTGTTCGTGACCAGGACACTGCGCAAAGTCATTAATCTGTGCTTCCGTGTGAAGATACCTGATGCAAATACTCCCTACAGACTGATGAATGCACGTACTCTGGAGAAATACATTGATATCATACCTGATGATTATTTCCTTACGAATGTGGTGGTTTCAGTCATATTCAAAAAGAAAGGGTGCCGTACCAGATATATTCCCATCACATTCAGGCCGAGACAGGGCGGCGTGAATTCCATTAATATGGTCAAGATCATAAAGATAGGTGCGCAGGCACTCCGGGATTTCAGAGTGATAAACAGGCGGCTTTGATATCCGTGTGTATGGTAAACGCATATATAGCAGGCTGTAAGTGCGGCATAGCGCACAAAAAACGGTTTTATTTGCATATAGTTCATAAAGTGGTAGAATAGTTCTACAGTAAACTGATTTGGTTATTGCGCTTTTGTGCCGGATAATGCCTGCATATAAGGCGCCATCTGTCACGGAAGCTGTGAAAACTTAATCTGTTTGATATTGTTTTGCGGTTTACCGGCAGCAGAATACGGAGGCTGTGGCATTGAACATCGATAATATGATGACCAGGGTAAAAGTGAATAATGAGATCGATCTTTGTGAACTGGTCGGCGGAAAGAAAAAGAATATCGATGTCACCAGGCACAAGATCGAGGCGGCACTTCAGTATGCGAGAGTATCCTATTTCTTAAGATGGCAGGAGCCGGGATTTTTCAGCAGACTATTCAAAGGAGAAAAGACAAGGCTTGTCTTCTGCATCAATTCAGCTCAGCTTGAAGATGCAATGAAGGTTTTTGACGAGCTTCAGCTTGCTGAGGATGAAGTGCGTTTCCTCGGAGGCAAATCCAAGAATAAATATATGTATGCAGAGCAGTGAGACGGCTTAGCCCGTCTCTTTTTTTTCGGCAAAAGTATTATTAAAAACAAAATGAAAAACCCTCGAAAACCTGATGTTTCCAAGGGCTTCATCATAAGTCGGAGTGACAAGATTCGAACTTGCGGCCTCCGCGTCCCTAACACGGCGCTCTAGCCAAACTGAGCCACACCCCGATATAAAAGCTGCCGAGCGGAATCGAACCGCCGACCTCCGCATTACCAATGCGACGCTCTACCGACTGAGCCACGGCAGCAGCTGTATCCGACAATTCTCGGCTACCGAAAACAAATAATATCAAATTAAAAAGTATGTGTCAAGGATTATTGTTCTGTTTTTTGCTTTTTTTCAAACGCTTCTTTACGTTGTGTTATCGGATTGTTACCGGATTCCGGTGAAAAGGATGGAGGGCATATGCAGTGACCGGCGGGACAATCCGCATGATTTATGAAAAGATACCGGACTGGGAGCTAATGGTTGACTTATTATTTTTATGTAAAACAGGTATAAAAATGTAAAAAAACGAGTATAAAAATAGTTCTTGTTTCCTTGACATTTGGTGCCTCTGATTTTATACTTATTGCTGTTGGGTTCGACACATCTAATATAATATTCTGTAAGAAAGGAAAAACGCTATGGCAAATGTTGATTTAACTAAGTACGGCATCACAGGTGTGACAGAGGTTGTTTACAATCCCTCCTACGACAAACTCTTTGAAGAGGAGACAGATCCTTCTCTTGAGGGATTTGATAAAGGACAGGTTACAGAGCTTGGTGCTGTTAACGTAATGACAGGTATCTACACAGGACGTTCACCTAAAGACAAGTTCATCGTAATGGATGAGAAGTCAAAGGATACAGTATGGTGGACATCAGATGAGTACAAGAACGATAACCATCCCGCAAGCAAAGAAGCTTGGGAAGCATGCAAGAAGCTGGCTATCGATGAGCTCTCCGGCAAGAAGCTTTATGTTGTTGATGGCTTCTGCGGCGCTAACAAGGACACTCGTCTTGCAGTTCGTTTCATCATGGAGGTTGCTTGGCAGGCACATTTCGTAACGAATATGTTCATTAAGCCTACCGCTGAAGAGGAAGCAAACTTTGAGCCGAACTTCGTCGTTTATACCGCTTCCAAGGCAAAGGTTGAGAATTACAAGGAACTGGGTCTTAATTCCGAGACTGCGGTTCTCTTCAATGTAACCAGCCGCGAGCAGATCATCTTAAATACCTGGTACGGCGGCGAGATGAAGAAGGGTAT
>DGSK01000042.1:0-4092 GCA_002393955.1 Lachnospiraceae bacterium UBA4364
GCAGGCTTTGCAGCCTTCTTAGGCTCTGTCTTTGCTGCAGGCTTTGCGGTCTTCTTAGGCTCTGTCTTCGCTGCAGGCTTTCCGGCCTTCTTAGGCTCTGTCTTTGCTGCAGGCTTTGCGGCCTTCTTAGGCTCTGTCTTCGCTGCAGGCTTTGCGGCCTTCTTAGGCTCTGTCTTTGCTGCAGGCTTTGCGGCCTTCTTAGGCTCTGTCTTTGCTGTGGGCTTGGATTCGGTCTTCGCCGCTGCTTTCGTTGCCTTCTTAGGCTCAGCCTTTACTGCTTTCTTAGGCTCATCTTTCTCCACAGTCTTCTTCGTAGCAGATTTCTTAACAAGCTTATCCCTCAAAAGCTTATGCATCACTTCCCTGCTGCTTTCAATAGGCTTGATCATCTCTATATCAGATTTTCTTTTTTCTTTCTTTACAGGTAACTCTTCTTTTTTCTCTTCAATAACTTTAATTTCTTCCTTAGGCGCAGTTTTCAGAAATGCCTTTGCATTTCTCTTCATGATTCCGTTACCGCCCTTGCTCTTCTTATTTGAATCAGCCATTTTTTTCTCTTTCCTACAGATAAACTGTAATTATTAATTCTACTGCAACAGCAGGGCACAATACCCCTAATTCTATGTAGCATTTTAGATTAACAGTGTTTAAAAGTCAAGAATCAAAAAGTCCTGCCCCATGGGAACCCATGGGAGCAGGACTTTAGGTTTATTTTCTGTAAAAGACCCATGGCGGCTCTACATTGAATTCATCAAAAGCAGCAAATATCTTTCCATTTCCTTTTTCGTCAAAAGATATTACATAATCGCCCACGTTTTGATCATATATAAAATCGCCTGTTATGCCTGATCCGAAGCTTGATATCCTGACCTTTGTCCCCTCAACAGTGTAATCAAGCTCATGACCTTCCCTTCCGAATCCTTCAGCAAGATTTTCATACAGGTACTCACCAAATACATCTGATGGTGAATCATACCCATACAATGCTATCATTAGATCGGCAGCCGCCCTGTCATACCCTTCTTTTTCCATCATTTCATAGAACTTTATATTTAAAATGTCTGAATTGGCATCACAGGCATCCATAATGCTGTCCCGGTCTATGCTTATATTGCATTTCCCATTACCGTCAAAGGTAAAAAGCAATCCCAGATCAAAATTTATATCATGGTCCAGTTCAGCATAGTTTTTCAGAAATTCTCCAAGGTCAATATAAGCTACCCATTCACCGCTTATATTCTCAGCAGCCTGTGCCGCCATGGCTTGTGCCTGGAGTTCATTACATTCACCTATAGCCTTCTGAGCCGCATCATAGTTCGGATCCTCATCCCAGACTTTTCCATAGTACTCTATAGCGGTCAGGTAATCCTCCTCAGCACGATACTCCCCGGCTTTCAGATAATTCTTTTTGGACTCATTAAGCTTATCCGCCTCCTCCATTATAGATTCCGCTTTTTCATTAGACTGAAGGATTTCCTTTCCGAGTTTGTGGTATCTTGACTCCACGTCTTCATATGAAATCCTGTCATATTTAAAATCCATCACAGAATTCTCGAAATATTTCATCATTTCGTTTTTAACGAATTCTCTGTCGCCATCTCTCTTAAGAGAATCATAAAGATCGACAACAGTATCAACATCTCCGGCATTTATGGCCTCCTTTGTGTCATTAAAAGGTTTTACGACACCCAGGTAATAGATGCCGCCTATTCCTCCGACCACAACAAGTGCCAAAAATGCCACCACTGCCGCTATGGCGGCCGCAATAATTATTTTTTTCTTATCCATATCTCCCTCCCCTCATAACCTTATCATGCAACAGACAACATGAAATAAAATACCGGTACCGGTTACTGCACATAAGTACATACCGTCAGGCTACGCTTCCCAGACAATGCCTTCGCACAGTAAATTATCCTCTGTACATATATGATTATACAGTATAGCTGAAAAACTGAAAGCACTGCCTCCGCAGAATAACAGGTCATATTCCGCTTATTCCGCCAAATACCGTCAAACATACTTAGTGTATGATCATAAAATCAATGCATGAATAGCGTCACTAATTGATATCATCTGCTATCAGTATCTTCAGCGCATCCACTGCTGTGATGATCGCTTCTTCCGTATTATGCGCCTGTTTGTTCGAAAGTCCTTTCTTGGCACGTTCCTGGTTTGCTACCACAAGAAAACAGGAACCGACTCTTACCCTCAGGAAACTTCCGGCAATAAAAAGTGCCGCCGATTCCATTTCCGATGCAAGGCAGCCCATACGGAGCCATGCCTCCCATTTATTCTCAAGCTCATAGCTTACCGGCATTATCTCCGGCTCATGCTGACCGAAAAACGAATCCTTGCACTGCACCACGCCGGCATGATATCTTGTGCCGTTCTTTTTTGCCGCACTAATGAGTGCATTCAGGACATTTACATCAGGAACTGCCGGGTATTCTATCGGTGCAAACTCCCGGCTCGTTCCTTCATTCCTTATAGCACCTGTAGCTATGACAATATCGCCTCCGCACACATCCTCCTGCATGCCGCCACATGTTCCTACCCTTACAAAGGTATGAGCGCCGCATTTGGCAAGCTCATCTATGGCAATCGCAGCTGAAGGACCGCCAATACCCGTAGATGTCACGCTCACCCTTTCGGTATGCTTCCTCCCATCAGCTGTATCCACAGTAAGGGTCCCCGTATAGGTCACATACTCCCTTACATCCGCAACCATCTCTGCATCATCAAAGAATTCGGCGATCTTGGCACACCTCTTGGGATCTCCCGGCATTATCACATAATGTCCAATATCCCCCGGGCCTACGCCTGTATGATACTGTTTTCCCGATCCTTCAGTGTAATCTACCATATTGTACCTCCCAAATAAAAAATAACCTGCCTTACATCAAATCTGCTTCTGCACCCCTGCTTCATGATCACTTAAAATGAACCACTATCATCCGCATTGCAACTCCACATAAATAATGCACACCTGATTTTTCCTAAATTGTATACATCTGTGAAAAGTACGCTTTCGGATCCTACCGGATATTATACCCAATATACTCCTATATTCGCAAATAAATCTGTTATACTGATAATATAATACCGGTTCCGGAGGCACTGCTATATGAGGGAAAAAATACTATATATTACTTATGCTGCAGCTATCGCCGCGATATATGTAGTGCTTACATTGATCGCTAATGCCCTGGGACTTGCAAACTACGCCATACAGATAAGATTTTCAGAGGCACTTACAATACTTCCATTCTTTACTTCAGCTGCTATCCCCGGGCTTTTCATTGGCTGTATCCTTGCAAATATCCTAACAGGGGCACTTCCTTTCGATGTAGTATTCGGAAGTATCGCAACACTCATCGGAGCAATTGGAACATACTATCTTTGCGGAAAAGCACAGAATTCTTCACAGAACAGCGTAATGAAAAATTTCTTGCGCCTCTCCCACCGATAATCTCAAACACGCTGATAATCCCATTCATACTTGCATATGTTTATAAATTTGAGGGGAGCATCCCCTATTTCATGATAACGGTCGGCGCAGGCGAGATCATTTCCTGTGGTATATTGGGACTTATCCTTTTGGATACACTTAAAAGAAGACGAAGCCAGCTGTTCCCACCGGAATAATACTCCTGACTGTTTTTCATTACAAAAGCATTCTTACCTAAACTCATAATATAGATTCAATCACAAGATTAATTACTGACATAGACTGAACTGATATTATAAACTGAATAATCAAACCAAAAGAAATATGAAAAGAAAAAACCCTAAGTAAATCACTTAGGGCTTTATAAGGTGCCAGACGGATTTGAACCGCCGATCAGGGAGTTGCAGTCCCACGCCTTACCGCTTGGCTATGGCACCATACAAGATATAATAATAAACAAACCTAAAAAAATCAACAAATTTTCGAAGAAGATTCTTTGTAGCTGAAAATGAACTCAGCTAATTTTTTAAGGAGCCTTAAAGAATCTTCGAAGAAGATTCTTTGTAGCTGAAAATGAGCACTGCTCATTTTCAGCCTCGTGACTCCGACGGGAATCGAACCCGTGTTACCGCCGTGAAAGG
>DGSK01000042.1:4146-4282 GCA_002393955.1 Lachnospiraceae bacterium UBA4364
CGCCGTGAAAGGGCGATGTCTTAACCGCTTGACCACGGAGCCGTATTACGGGTTGTCTGCCAGCCGTAACCTTTTCACAATCTCCGGGAGAATCTGCGGAGCAAATTCTCTGTGCCCACTACGGGCAGTTTGCGAA
>DGSK01000043.1 GCA_002393955.1 Lachnospiraceae bacterium UBA4364
ACCTTGTCCGGTACATGATGCGGCAAAGAGAAATGTACCGGTCAGCAGAAATGCAAGCGCCTGTTTTATCCTGTTTTTCATAGATAAACTCCTTATAGTTATTTAACTTTCACGCCCATATGGTATTTGGGATTTTAATTATTTACTAAAACTTCCCACATATAGTCTGTGGAAAGAGAACGACGACTCGCATATGCACCGGAACCAATGCAACGCATCGTGATTGTTCCGGCGCAATTGCGAGTGTCGTTCTAAGTAGTTCAGTTAGTGGGAAGATTTAGTTAGAAAGTTATATCAGAAAGATATATCAGACATGATGTATAAATGATTCGTTCATGGAATTATGTGCTATGGGCGGTCGCAACGGGGAGGAACCTTAGCGGGAAATGAAA
Organism: Lachnospiraceae bacterium UBA4364; assembly: GCA_002393955.1. Classification (GTDB taxonomy): domain Bacteria; phylum Bacillota; class Clostridia; order Lachnospirales; family Lachnospiraceae; genus NK4A136. Next base: position 393 of record DGSK01000043.1, read on the forward strand.
TGTATCAGATGCGGTGCAGAGCTTAGATATGATCCAGGCAGACAGATGCTTGTCTGCGACCACTGTGAGGCTGAGTTTGATTCGGCTTCATATGTAAAGGAGCGTGAGCAGGAAGGAACTGCTGAAGAATACTCAAAAGTTCTTGACGGTGAGACGGTCACTTCTGTTTTGTATACTGATTCTGAAGGAAATGCTGCAGAGGAATTAAGGGTATCGGATGACGGCGGTATAATGACTGACGTGACGGATGACTCAATGAATGTCATAGAGTATGTCTGTCCGAACTGCGGCGGAACACTGTATTCCGTTGAAGAGGCTGCAAACGGTTTCTGCAGTTTCTGTGGTTCCCAGATGATGCTTGAAACGAGATTCTCAAGGATGCGGAAACCTGAGGGAGTGATTCCTTTTATGCAGACTAAGGAAGACTGTAAGGCACGGTTTAGCAATTTTATAAAGAAGGCTGTATTTGCGCCCAAGGAGTTTAAGGATCCGGCATCACTTGAGAAATTCCGCGGAATATATATGCCATACCATGTATTCGATACCGAGTTTAACGGGATCGGAAAGGTAATGGGTGAAAAGCAGTACAGGCGTGGGGACTATATCGTAACGGATACCCATATATGTTCTGCGAGGGTGGATGCTTACTATAAGGGGTTATCCTATGATGCCCAGGCAGCATTCGATGACCACATTAGCGAACATATTGCTCCTTTTGATATACACAGGGTGGAACCCTTTAATGAAAATTATCTGGCAGGATTTTATGCAGACAGGGCTGATGTCCCTGCACAGGTGTACAGGAATGATGCAGAGAGTTTTGCTTACGATCAGATAAGAAAGAAGATTGAAAGTGGATTTAAGGGCATTGTTTTCAGGCAGAACGAAGACAAGGAGCTTCTGCCGATAGATATCACAAAGGAATATAATGTGTTTTTTCCCGTATGGTTCCTTTCATACCGGAAAAAGGACCGTGTAGCGTATGCTGTCGTAAATGGACAGACGGGAAAGCTTTACTGTGACCTGCCCGTAGATCTGACGAAATTTATATTGAGCACGCTCCTTATGACAGTGCTGATATATCTGATACTGCTGTTTGTTATGCCTGTGTTGCAGCCTGGAGAACTTATGAATGTGATCCAGGTACTTGCCGCAGTTTCCGGTGTTATACTGGAACGGAGTGCAAACCGGCTTGCAAAAAGGGAAATGCGTGTTGATGACCAGGGATATTTTTATAAGTATTTGCGGTATGACCCGGACGCCCTTGATCTGCTTGTAAAAAGCAGCAAATACGGTAAAAAGAAGTTCTCGATCAGAAGGTTTTTTATGAAATCAGAGGTGGTATATACCCTTTGGGTACTGTTTACGTTAGTGTTTATGTGTCCGTCACTTATGGTGGTGCTGCTGACGTATGTGCTGGGATCGACATCGGTGTCACTGAATATCAGCATAGCCCTTAATGTGGTGGTGACTGCTATAGCCATAAGGATTTTTGTAAGTTACTGGAAAGTTCATGAAAAGAAGATGCTTTTTGCAGGAAGCGTGCTTATGATAATAGGGTGTACTATTGCGACTCTTTTATCACTTATAAATCCGATAAATGACCTGCCGTATTATATAGTGGCGGCGGTGATGGGATTTTCGGTTGTTTTTTCACAGCTTGCAATACTTGATGTCTATAATAAGACTACGACAAGACCTCTGCCACAGCTCAACAGAATGGGAGGTGATGACAGTGCGGTTTAAGAAGCGGATTACGTTTTTTGCAGCAGTTATGCTTCTGGTATGTATAGTGCTGCCAATTAGGGCAGTGGCGAAAGAACACTATATCGATCCTGCTGTTTATTACTATGAGAATCCGGATACCGGATATATTGCAGCTGTTCAGGATATGGCCTGGATTTTTTCAGAGGATCAGAAAAAAGAGATCATAGAAGAAATTGCACCTGTCACTGAATATGGAAATGCCTTTTTGTTTACAACAGATGAGTCTGTACTGGCTACAGATGATTTTGCCCTGCAGGCATATAATGCTGCGTTTGGACATGATTCCGGAGTGATGATAATAGAGGACGTGAACGGTCGGACACTTCGTATGCGGACTTTTGGAGAGATCGGGAAGGCTGTGAAATCATCAGAAATCGATATCATAGTAAGTGATGTATCAAAATATGCTGAAGACGGCGATTTTGAGCAGTGTGCTATAAAGGCTTTTTCGGAAGTCGGTACAGTAATGGGCGGTGGAAAAATAGGAGAGATATTAAGCGGCAGCGGTATTGGACGCCCGCTTAAGTTCATAGGCTGTTTTTTCATAGCATTCATACTTTCATTTTTTATAAATTTTATGATCGTAAGGATGCATACCAGAAAAAAGGACGTGGCTGCGGAGGAGATAATCATGGGCCTGTATTCAAAGTGCCATGCGGAAGACTATCGTGACGAGGTGATCGCAACTCAGTCCGTTTACGCCCCTTTATCAGGCAAAAAAAGCAGGGACAGCGATGGCCCTTTTGGGCGCAAGAGCCTCTGGTAATGAATTGATTCAGAACAACCTGTAAATGAATGATCAAAAGGCCGGAAATACGGCAGAAAGGATAAATAAAAATGGAAAAGAAGATTACAAAGGATATGCTTATACCGGATGTGCTGGCAGTAAATCCGTATATATCAAACATACTCATGGGACAGGGCATGCACTGCATATCCTGTTTTGCGGCAGCAGGAGAGTCTCTTGAGCAGGCTATGTATGTGCACGGTTTCACCCCGGAGGACGTGGATGTGCTGGTAGCTGATTTAAACGATTTTATTGAGCAGCAGGAAAAGTATGAAGCTGAAAATGAGGCAGAGGCTAAGAAGGCTGCAGGCCAGGAGTAAGTTATGAAAAGCTTTGAGCTGATAGCACCCTGCCATTTCGGACTGGAGGCTGTCCTGAAAAAAGAGATAACAGATCTTGGCTATGATGTAAGCAATGTGGATGACGGAAGGGTGACTTTTGTGGGGGATAATGAGGCCATAGCAAGAGTCAATATCTGGTCCCGAACAGCAGAAAGAGTGCTGGTCAAGCTGGGGAGTTTCCATGCAGAATCTTTTGAAGAGCTGTTCCAGGGGACAAGGTCCCTGACGCTTGAAAGCTGGATCCCGGCAGACGGAAGGTTTTGGGTGGCCAAAGCAGCCAGCGTAAAGAGCAGGCTTTTTTCACCATCTGATATACAGTCCATTATGAAAAAAGCAATGGTAGACAGGCTGGGGCAGGTATATCACATAGATTGGTTTAAGGAAGACGGCTTCGATTATCCCATAAGGGTATTCATAAAAAAGGATGAAGTGACGGTCGGGCTTGATACTACGGGAGAATCACTTCACAAAAGAGGCTACAGGAAGCTCACGGCCAAGGCGCCTATCGCTGAAAACCTTGCGGCAGCGCTGATCATGCTTACGCCATGGAGGGATGACAGGATACTCGTGGATCCGTTTTGCGGAAGCGGGACCTTTCCAATTGAAGCGGCTCTTATGGCAGCAAATATGGCTCCCGGTTACAGGAGAAGCTTCACTGCGGAAAAGTGGCTGAATGTAATGTCTGCTGATATCTGGGCTGACGCCAGGGAAGAGGCAGAGGACGAGATAAAGCAGGACGTAAAAACTGATATACAGGGCTATGATATAGATCCCAAGATGTCTGAGATTGCCAGGGCAAATGCAAGACTTGCAGGGGTTGAAGGACTGATCCATTTTCAGACAAGACCTGTTTCAGAGCTGTCGCATCCGAAGAAGTATGGTTTTATCATAACGAATCCGCCATATGGAGAAAGGCTGGAAGAAAAGAGCGAGCTGCCGGAGTTATACAGGATGCTTGGTGAAAGGTACAAAGCACTGGATTCCTGGTCTATGTATCTGATCACATCCTATGAGGATGTGCAGAAGTATATCGGCAGGAAGGCCGATAAAAACAGGAAGATCTACAACGGAATGCTTAAGACCTATTTTTACCAGTATATGGGACCGAAGCCGCCTAAGCGCAGTACGGAAAATTAGTATCAGGGATTCGCTGAGCCGGTGCAGAGAGGCAGAAAGGGAAAATATGCAAACAATAGTATTTGCCACTACGAATGAAGGAAAACTGTCCGAGATAAAACGCATTATGGAAGGGCTGGACATAGAGCTTCTTACAATGAAACAGATCGGTTTTACAGAAGATATAGATGAAAACGGACAGACTTTTGAGGATAATGCGGCGATAAAGGCTGTGGCTGTAGCAGGATTTATAAAGGAAAACAGGCCGGAATATGCAGATGCCATAATAATGGCAGATGATTCCGGGCTGGAGATTGACGCAATGGGGAAGATGCCCGGAGTCCAGTCACACAGGTGGCTGGGAGAGCGTACTTACGAACAGGCTATGACCGATATAATAAATGAGCTGGAAGGGAAGCCTGAGAATGAACGGACTGCCAGATTCGTATGTTCAGTGTCTGCAAGCGGTGATGCGGTCAAGCCCATAGTTACAGACGAAGAAGTTTTAAAATACAACGGCGCGGCTGTTGTCAGGGAGACTGTTGAAGGAATGGTGGCCCACGAACTCAAGGGTGAGAACGGCTTTGGCTATGATCCATTCTTTTACGTGCCGGAGTATGGCTGTACGACAGCAGAAATGTCCCCTGACCGGAAAAATGAGATAAGCCACAGGGGAAAGGCGGTCCGGGCTATGCGTGACAGACTGCTAAAAGCCGGCATTCTTGAGTATAAGCAGGGGTAAAGATGAAGATCCTTCTCGTAAGCGATACCCACAATGATACCCGTAATTTTTATGTTGCACTAGAGCGGGAAAGTCCGGTGGACATGGTGATTCACTGTGGGGATATATGCGGGTATGAAGCCGAGTTTGCAGATTCCTGCAAATGTCCGTTTTATGCAGTAATGGGGAATATGGATCTCGGCTCGTCGCTTCCCCATGAACATGTAATAGAAGTACCGGGGCACAGGATATATGTGACACACGGACACAGGCAGTATGTCGGCTATGATACAACAGGAGTTGCGGAAGCGGCCAGGGCGCACCGGGCGGATATAGCAGTGTATGGGCATACGCATATACCGGAGTTAGGCAGTGAGAGAGAACTTACGGTCATATGTCCGGGGAGCCTTTCGTATCCCAGACAGAAGGGGAAACGCGCAAGCTATGCAGTCCTGATAATTGATAAAAAAGGGAAGACAGACTGCGTGATCAGGTATATATGAGACGGGCCATTCCGGACGGCCCGAAGCATCCACTGTTTATGGTGTACAGTTGTTGTGGCAGAAAGGGGTAAAATGGAAAAGGATAACTTAACCAAGGAATTTGAAAGAGCGGTTTTTAACTGGTATCTGGGAGGGGATGAGGCCTCTCTCGATCCCGTGTTTAACTGCCTGAGAGAAGGACTGGCAAATGAGATGGAGGTTCTGGTTCCTTTTGCGGTGCCTGATGGTCAGGCATTAAAGCAGACAGAAGAAGATGTTTATATCCTTGAGCCGGGAACAAGTGTCAACTTCATGCACATTGACGAAGGAGACAGATTTGTGGTGCCGGTATTTACATCCGTAGCCGAAATGCGAAAGGGGGAGACGATCGCAGTAACTCCGGTACAGCTTGCCGTGCTGCTTGATATTTTCCAGGACAGGGAAGAATGCAATGGACTTGTGATCAACCCATGGGGGAAGAACTTTCTCCTGTCCAAAAGAATACAGGGAATGCTTGAGGCTTACACGCCTCAGTCAAGGATACAGGTTTTACAGAACGGTGTTTTGAATGTGCATGTGTCGGCCATAGTGAATGCTGCAAACACAAGCCTTCTTGGGGGCGGCGGCGTGGATGGCGCCATTCACAGGGCCGCAGGCAGGAATCTGTTAGAGGAGTGCAGGAAGCTGAATGGCTGTGAGACCGGAGAGGCCAAGATAACCGGTGCGTATGAGATAAAAAATGCGGATCATATCATCCACACGGTAGGTCCTGTATACAGCGGAAAAGATGAGGATGCAAAGCTGCTGGCATCATGTTATTTCAAGTCTCTTGACCTGGCGCAGGAAAACGGCTGCAGGAGCATTGCCTTCCCGGGGATATCTACCGGAGTATACGGATATCCTCTTGATGAAGCAGCGTCAGTAGCACTTGAGGCAATTGCGGCATGGCTTGGGTCCCATCCTGATGCAGTGATGAATATTTATCTCTGCTGCTTTAAAAAAGATGAATATGAGTCTTATATGAGGGCACTTTCGAGTGCTGAATAGTGGTTAATATGGCTTTAGCTGCGGAAAATCCGGCCGATACTTTGCGTTTATTGGATATTTACATAAAAAAACAGTTGTTAGAGAAATATTTTTTTTATAAAATTGTGAGAAAGCAAATTTTGCTGAAAAGCATTTAAGGAGGAAAGAAATGTTTAAGATCCTGGAAAAAGAATGGCTGAATGTGAATACATTCAAGATGGTTGTGGATGCGCCCATGGTGGCCCGTTCATGTGAACCCGGACAGTTTGTCATCGTAAGAGACACCGAGGACGGTGAGCGTATCCCTCTTACGATCTGCGATTATGACAGAGAGAAGCAGACTGTCACCATCGTTGTGCAGACCATCGGTGGAAGTACCTTGGAGATGTCAAAGAAAGAGGCTGGTGAGTTTCTGGCTGATTTCGTAGGACCTCTCGGACACCCCAGTGATCTGGTGACAGATGATATAGAAGAAGTAAAGAAAAAGAAGATAGTATTCGTTGCGGGAGGCCTTGGAACAGCTCCTGTATACTGCCAGGTAAAATGGCTCCATGAGCATGGCATAACGGCAGACGTTATCGTCGGTGCCAAGACTAAGGATATAGTTATCCTTGAAGACGAGATGAAGGCTGTGGGTAATCTTTATATCACTACCGATGATGGTTCTTACGGACGTACCGGTATGGTAACGAAGTGCCTTGAGGATCTTGTTAAAAATGAGGGCAAGGTCTATGACCATTGCGTATGTATAGGACCGATGATCATGATGAAATTCTTAAGCCAGCTTACTGCAGAGCTTGGAATCCATACTATGGTTTCAATGAACCCTATAATGGTGGACGGAACCGGAATGTGCGGTGCATGTCGTGTAAGCGTGGACGGAGAGACTAAGTTCGCATGTGTTGACGGACCGGAATTTGATGCTACGAAGGTCGATTTTAACGAGGCTATGCGCAGACTCGGACTTTATAAGCCTGAGGAGATGGCAACATACGAGAAAGTTAAGGCGCAGGCTTAATTGAGTTTTATATTATTCTGGAGGTATAGAAATGGAAGTAGATATGATGAAAAAAGTGCCTGTGCGTGAACAGGCTCCCGAAGTCAGGGCAAAGAACTTCGAAGAGGTTTGCGAAGGCTACAATAAAGAAGAGGCAATGGCGGAGGCTACCAGATGCCTTAACTGTAAGAATCCCCAGTGCGTACAGGGCTGTCCTGTATCCATTGATATCCCGGGATTTGTTCAGGCTCTTAAAGAAGGCAATATTGAGGATGCATATCAGGTTATCAGCCTTTCAAGTGCGCTGCCTGCAGTCTGCGGTCGTGTATGTCCACAGGAGAAGCAGTGTGAAGGAAAATGTGTCCGCGGCATAAAGGGCGAGTCGCTTTCCATAGGTAAGATGGAGAGATTCGTAGCTGACTGGGCAAGGGAGAATAATATCAAGCCCAAGGCAGCTGAAACCAAGAAGGGCAAGAAAGTAGCGGTTATAGGCTCCGGTCCTTCCGGACTTACCTGTGCAGGCGATCTGGCTAAGCTTGGATATGATGTAACTATATACGAGGCACTGCATAAAGCGGGCGGTGTGCTTGTTTACGGTATCCCGGAGTTCCGTCTTCCAAAGGAAAAGGTAGTTGAGAAAGAAATAGAGAATATCAAAGGACTTGGAGTGGATATTGAGACTGATGTCATTGTCGGAAAGTCCATTACCATTGATGAGCTTTTGAACGAGCTGGATTTTGATGCAGTATATATCGGATCCGGTGCAGGTCTTCCAAAGTTTATGGGAATTCCCGGTGAGAACTTAAACGGCGTATTCTCCGCAAATGAGTACCTTACAAGAAGCAATCTTATGAAAGCTTATGAAGAAGGCTCAAAGACACCTATCATGAAGAGCAGGAAAGTGGCTGTTGTGGGCGGTGGAAATGTGGCTATGGATGCTGCGCGTACCGCACTTCGTCTGGGAGCAGAGGTTCATGTCGTATACAGAAGAGGTGAGTCCGAGCTTCCCGCAAGAGCAGAGGAAGTACATCATGCAAAGGAAGAAGGCATACAGTTTGACCTCTTAAGGAATCCTGTTGAGATACTCGGAGACGACAAGGGCTGGGTAAACGGAATAAAGTGCATCAAGATGGAGCTTGGAGAGCCGGATGCATCAGGAAGAAGAAAGCCTGTTGAAGTACCGGGAAGCGAGTTCGTTATAGATGTAGATACGGTTATCATGGCACTTGGTACATCACCAAATCCGCTTATCTCATCCACTACCAAGGGACTGGATGTTAATTCTAAGAAGTGTATAGTTGCGGATGAGGACGGAAAGACCAGCCGCGATGCAGTATACGCCGGAGGTGATGCCGTTACCGGTGCAGCGACCGTTATACTGGCTATGGGCGCCGGGAAAACGGCTGCTAAAGCAATCGACGAGTTCCTTTCAAAATAAGTAAAATCATTAAAAGGCCTTGAAATCATCAGATTTCAGGGCTTTTTGACAAAATGGCCGATAATGCCGGCTGTGCGTGATAATGAAAAAAATGTGCACTATCATAAATTTTTGGTTGTGCTGAAAAAAACTTTCTGATATAACTGTGTATGGTGTTTAGACTTGCTGCAACCGGTGCAGCATTTAAAAAAGAAACACATTCAGCAAGAGACAAGGAGGAATCAAAATGTCTTACGTAGACGAGGTACTTGAAAAAGTAAAGAAGAGAGACGCAGATCAGCCTGAGTTCATCCAGGCAGTAACAGAGGTGCTTGAGTCCTTAAAGCCTGTTATCGAGCAGGATGAGGAGAAGTACCGCAAGCTTGCTATCCTTGAGAGGATCACAGAGCCTGATCGTCAGATCATGTTCAGGGTTCCCTGGGTAGATGACAACGGCAATGTTCAGGTCAACAGAGGTTTCCGTGTACAGTTCAACAATGCTATCGGACCTTACAAGGGAGGCTTAAGACTTCATCCTTCAGTAAACCTTGGTATTATCAAGTTCCTCGGCTTTGAGCAGATATTCAAGAACAGTCTTACAACACTTCCTATCGGCGGTGGTAAGGGTGGTTCAGACTTCGATCCTAAGGGTAAGTCAGACCGTGAGATCATGGCTTTCTGCCAGAGCTTTATGACTGAGCTTTCAAAGTATATCGGCGCTGACGAGGACGTTCCTGCCGGTGATATCGGAACAGGCGCTCGTGAGATCGGTTTCATGTTCGGACAGTACAAGAGGATCAGAGGTACATATGAAGGCGTACTTACAGGTAAGGGACTTTCATACGGTGGATCTCTTGCAAGAACACAGGCTACAGGTTATGGTCTGCTTTATCTTACAGAAGAGATGGTTAAGTGCCATGGTGATAAGCTTGACGGCAAGGTAGTTGCTATTTCCGGATCCGGTAATGTTGCTACATATGCTATAGAGAAGGCTCAGCAGCTCGGTGCAAAGGTTGTTACCTGCTCCGATTCCACAGGCTGGATCTATGATGAAGAAGGTATCGATGTAGCACTTCTTAAGGAAGTTAAGGAAGTTAAGCGTGCACGTCTTACAGAGTATGCGGCAGCTCGTCCTTCAGCTAAGTACTTCGAGAAGAAGAACGGTGAGCATGGTGTATGGCAGTACAAGGTTGATATTGCTCTTCCCTGTGCTACACAGAACGAGCTTGATATCGAGGATGCTAAGATGCTCGTTGCAAACGGCGTTCAGTATGTTGCAGAGGGCGCTAACATGCCTACAACTATTGAAGCTACAGAGTACTTCCAGAAGAACAACGTGCCTTTCGTAGGCGGCAAGGCTGCAAACGCAGGCGGTGTTGCTACATCAGCGCTTGAGATGAGCCAGAACTCCGAGAGGCTTTCCTGGAGCTTCGAAGAGGTTGATTCCAAGCTTAAGGGCATCATGGTTGGTATCTACCATAACATCGATGATGCTGCTAAGGAATATGGCATGGAAGGCAACTATGTTGCGGGTGCTAATATTGCAGGCTTCAAGAAGGTTGTTGATGCAATGATCGCTCAGGGTGTTTGCTGATAAGCCGGCAGACCGTCATATAGGTTAAAGGTATTTAGTCCCCCGTCACCTAAAGCGTGACGGGGGATTTTTCTGTGGTGAAAATGGCACGCTGCTATTACTGACAATTTTCTTGAACGCTGCAACTGATGCTGCGTAATCTAGACAAAAAGGCTCAAAAAACTGAGATACGATGAGGAAAGGATCAATAAGTATCGAACGATTTCCTCAGGATTCGTATTGACAATATTATGGCATTGATTTAATATATCAAAATGATATATGATTGACACATGACATAGACAAGAAACACTAATACAAAAAAGCCTTTGGAGAGTATGGTATGGCTAAGGACAGAAAGATAGACATGGTCATGCTGGGGCTTCTGTCCCATGAGGACCTGACGGGTTATGATATAAAGAAAAGGATTGACGGTGTCATAAGCTTTTTCTGGAAGGGGAGCTTTGGCAGCATATATCCGGCCCTTAATGATATGGAAAAAAACGGCCTTATAGAAAGCAGGACTGAAAGCAGGGGGGCCCGTGAAAAAATCCTGTACCATATCATGGATAAGGGTACGGAGTCACTTAAGGACTGGTTAAGGGAAGAACAGGTGAGCAATGACCTGAAGTATGAGACGCTGCTTAAGCTTTACTTTGGTGGAGTGGAAGAAAGAGACATTACCCTGCATAACATAGAACTCTTCGAGGAAGAAACAAGGCGGACACTGTCTGTACTTCGGATATACAGGGATAATCTTGAAAAAGTGCTGGATGATGGGGATCATCTGAATTATTACCTTACGGTGACTTTTGGGATTGATACTTATGAGGCATATCTGAAATGGTGTGCAAAGGCAAAGAGAATACTTGAAGAAAGGAGTGAACATCCGGAAAAATGACCGGATCGTGAATGAAAATGAAAATTGCAATAGTATATTATTCAATGCATGGAAATTGTGAGCTGGTGGCGGATAAGGCTGCTGCGATAACGGGAGCTGATACCATGCGTGTCGAACCTGACAAGGCGTATCCCGACAAGGGCGCCAGGAAATTCATATGGGGCGGTAAGAGCGCCCTTATGGGGGAAATGCCGGTGCTTAAACCTTATGAATTTGATGCAGAAAAGTATGATACTGTTATAATAGGGTTTCCCGTGTGGGCCAGCAATCCGGCACCGCCGATAAAGACCTTTGTAAATGAACATAAGGATGAACTGAAGGGAAAAAGGATTGCCGCATTTGCGTGCCAGAGCGGTAATGGTGCCGAGAAGGCGTTTTCCAAGCTTAAGAAGCAGTTGGAGATAGACTCCTTTGTGGCAGAGCTTATCCTTATTGATCCCAAGACAGTTGCGGATGATAAGAATGATGGGAAAATACAGGAGTTCTGTAAGATGGTTATGAATTGAATCCTGTGCAGAAAGCTTGGACTGGCATTCCAAATTGAATCCTGTGCAGCATGTGGGGGCTGCTTGTTCTAGTTCTGCATTAGAAAATATCTGTCCTTGTGAAGTGTGACGTTGGGAATATTTGAAAAAGCGTTTTGAATAAAACAAAAATGTAGAATGGACGAAAACTATGACAAATGAGGAAATACTGCAAATCGCCATGGAGCAGTCGGCAGAGGATATCGGCTGTAAGGCGGGAGATTTTTTGAAAAATAAAAATGTGATCACTTCTTACCATAAGGGTGATAATGCACGAAAGTACATAAAGGATCCGAATACATGCTGCCTTGTTTCATACGGAAGCAATGTGGTAGCGGCCGTGACTGATGAAGTGCGGGATATAGTAGAGGAGTATATGGGGCGGTATACTTTTTACCATCTCTTTGAAACCCCTAGCCTGCACTGGCTCAATGAACGGCTGATGGAAAGAGGCCACAAGGTCTGCTACCAGCCGGAATACTACCTGCCGGACATAAGCAGGATACCGGATGCGTCGTGTGCATATGAAATGCGCGTGCTGGAACAGAAGGACTTTGCAGGGCTGTACCTTCCGGAATGGAGCAATGCACTCTGTGAAAGCCGCAAGCAACTGGATGTGCTGGGAGTGGGTGCATATGATAAGGGGAAGCTTGTGGGGCTTGCCGGCTGTTCGGCAGACTGTGAGATGATGTGGCAGATCGGCATAGACGTGCTGCCGGAATGCAGGCAGCAGGGAATTGCCACTGCCCTGACTTCTGCGCTGGCTAAAGAGATACTTAAGCGTGACAAGGTGCCGTTTTACAGCTCTGCCTGGTCCAATGTGCGCTCTGTGCGGAACGGGATAAAGAGCGGTTTTATCCCGGCATGGGTGGAGCTTAGGGTGAAGCCTGCAGAGGAGGTAGACAAGCTAAACAAAGTCTGGCTGAATGGCAATTCGCAGTAAATTAGTTTATAATGGAAATATGACAAACGAAGATATTGTAAAAAAACTGATAGATGACCTTGACCGGATCGGAACGATAGATCCTGATGACCTGCCGAATATAGATCTTTATATGGAACAGGTGACAGGATTTATTGACAGCCGTCTTGGGACTTCAGCCAGAACGGCAGATGGCAGGATACTTACAAAGACCATGATTAACAACTATGCCAAGAATGACCTTCTGCCTCCGCCTGTTAAGAAGAAGTATTCCAAGGAACATCTCCTTATATTGATATTCATATATTATTTTAAGCATGTAATGTCTATAAATGACATACAGTCCATGCTCAATCCGCTTACATCAAAATATTTTGGAAAAAACGGAAGTATGACCATAGAAAAGCTTTACCGCGATGTTTCTGCACTTGAGCAGAGCGGTATAGACGATATAAAAAGGGATGTCCTGCAGAAATATGAAAATGCGGAAAATCTTTATGATGGCGATGATGAAGAAGCAGAGTTCCTGAGGACATTTACATTTATATTTGAATTAAGTTATGACATCTATGTAAGGAAGCGCATGATAGAGTCTCTGATAGATAATTACAATGCAAAGTATGGGGAGAATGCCTTTAAGAATCATTCAGTTCGTACTGCTACGGAAAAGGTTAAACGGCCGGAAAGGTCGGAAAAAAAGTCCGAAATCAAACGGCGAAAAATGAAATAAACTGATTGTAGATATGTAGCTGCAGCAATGGGATTTGGGCTTGACAAAATAATATACTATACGGTGATAAAGAATAAAAACGGATACGTCAGGTGCGTATCCGTTTTAATATTTCGTCGTATTGTTTGTACATTTTCTGAACCCCGTTTTCAAGTATGTAATAGTGGGCGATGTAGGGGATAAGCAGCACAAGCAGTGCGATCAGCAGTATGAACAGTCCTGTATTCCATACAGGAAGGGATATCAGCAGAAAAAACACCGCAAAGGTAAGTATGGCGAACAGTACTGTAACTATCAGGTGTATAAGCCGTTCGTGTTGGAAGAAGATTATCTGGTCGGTGTGGTTCTTTAACAGCTTTTCATAATCCTTTCTGGTGGGGACAGTATCTTTTATGAGTGTGTCGCTGAACTCACCGTCATCGGAAAAGGACGCAGTAACAGACAGATCATAGGAAAGGATCTGATCTATGTATTTTATGTAATTCAGCATTCGTTTTCTCATAAATATAATCCTGTGTAATATATGGGATGATTCGTCAGGCTGTTACCTTCAGCTATCTATGCCGGCATTGTTCTTCGGACCGTGTAGAACAGCTGATTATTTTACGGTTTTTCAAACGATTATATTGTATCACAGCAGGGGTGGATTTTCTATCGTTAGTGGAGCGGATCAGATCTGCAAAAACATACAAAAAATCCCCGGAATGACGGCTCCGGGGATTCAATAGGTATTTTTATATGTTCCCAATTAGCGGCTCATCTTGTTGACAGCCAGACTCAGACGGGAAATCTTTCTTGAAGCGTAATTCTTGTGATAAACGCCCTTGCGGGTAGCTTTATCAATAACGCTGGTAGCACTAAGCAGTGCAGCCTTTGCAGCCTCTGCATCGTTTGCATCGATAGCAACATAAACCTTCTTCACTGCTGTCTTAACTGCAGAACGGATAGCCTTGTTTCTTTCTTCCTTCTTCTCTGTTACAAGAATACGCTTTTTAGCGGATTTAATGTTAGCCAAGTCCTTTTACCTCCAACTTAATCATACATCATTTGTGTGTACCCCAAAACGGTATCACACAGACTCTTCGACATGCATCGGAGCCGGACACGGACAGTCCGATGTACATACAGCTTGTATTGTATGCTAACAGTGGCCCGTTGTCAATAAAAAATTGGAAAATATATGCAAAAATAAAAGCCTTCTGTGTTAGAATAGCATGGTGTGGTCTATATGTCACAAATGATTTATCACACGCAGGTACAAAAGATACTTTTGATGAGTTGAACATAGTTTTAAAAGTAACCCGGCTGTCACATATGCCGGAGATTTAAGGAGGACAAAATGGTAAAAGCTATAATGCACGGATGTAACGGACACATGGGACAGATGATAACGTCCATAGTAAAGGATATGGATGAGATAGAGATAGTTGCGGGAGTGGATATTTCGGATCATATAAAGAATGATTATCCCGTGTTTAAGTCTTTAGCGGAATGCGACGTTGTCGCTGATGTGGTGATCGATTTTGCTTCTGCCAAGGCAACAGATGCACTTTTAGACTACTGTGAAGCAAAGGCTGTCCCTGTCGTGCTTTGTACAACAGGGCTCTCTGATGAACAGGTTAAGCGTGCCACAGAGGAAAGCATAAAGAAAACCGCTGTACTTAAATCGGCAAACATGTCCTTAGGAATAAATCTTCTTATGAAACTGTTAAAGGATGCTGCTAATGTACTGGCTCCTGCGGGTTTCGATATAGAGATAGTTGAAAAGCATCATAACCGTAAGCTTGACGCTCCCTCAGGTACGGCTCTTGCACTTGCTGATTCCATCAATGAAGCAAGAGATAATGAGTACGAGTATGTATATGACCGCAGTACCAGAAGAGAAAAGAGGAGACCTAAGGAAATAGGCATTTCTGCCGTACGCGGAGGCAATATAGTAGGTGACCATGATGTGATATTTGCCGGCTGTGATGAAGTAATAACCTTCAGCCATTCAGCATATTCAAGGGCCGTATTTGCAAAGGGTGCTGTCCAGGCTGCTATTTTTTTAGCAGATAAGAAGACAGGGCTCTATGATATGAGCGATGTAATAGGCTGAAACAGCGATGTGTTTTTGTTTTGAACTCTCCGGCGGGCATTCGGCATGTAGTCCGGATATTATGAGGTTACTGCATCAGCTTGCAAGACAATTTGTGAAGTCAGATAAACTTTGACAGAAAGAGGCATCATGAAATTCAGGCCCTGCATAGATATACATAACGGAAGGGTAAAGCAGATAGTGGGCGGATCCTTAAGTGACGGTAAAGGGAATGCTGTATCCTCTGCCAGTGAGAACTTCGTATCTGAACACGATGCGGCTTATTTTGCTGAGCTTTACAGACAGAAGAACCTGAGGGGAGGCCATATCATTCTGTTAAATAAAGCAGGCACTGATGAGTATGAGCAGACACGCCGGCAGGCTGTATCGGCTCTCGGGCAGTGGAAGGGCGGAATGAGTGTAGGCGGAGGTATAACGGCTGAAAATGCGGAAAGCTTTCTGGATGCGGGGGCGTATGCCGTGATCATCACGTCCTATGTATTCAGGAACGGTATAATAGATATGGACAGGCTTGAAGAAGTGAAGCGGACCGTTGGGAGAGAGCATGTCATCCTGGATTTAAGCTGCAGAAAAAAAGACGGCGGGTACTATGTCGTTACTGACAGATGGCAGAAATTTACCGATACGAAGCTTGATAAGGCGCTTATGAAAGAGCTGGAGGCTTACTCCTGCGAGTATCTGATCCATGCTGTTGATGTGGAAGGCAAACAGTCAGGAATAGAAAAAGATGTCCTGGGGGTGCTTTCAGAATATGCGGAGGAGGGGGATCTTCCCGTGACCTACGCCGGTGGAGTCCATTCGTATGAAGATATAGAACTGATCAAAGAAGGCGGCCGTTCAAGGATCGACGTCACTGTGGGCTCTGCCCTCGATATTTTTGGCGGAAATCTGTCAATTGACAGGATAGAAGAAATGCTTTAAAGCGGATGTTTGATACAGACGGAATCGTAAAATGTTCAGACAGAAACTAAAGCAAGAGGCAGGATAGGAATTCAGAAAGAGATTCAAATAAAAGTTCGAGTAGGTGTTCAGATAGGATATTTCCAGTATGGATATAAAAAAGTTATGGGGAAAATATAAGTCGTCGCAGATTGAGTATGATGGTTTTATCTTTAACTCGCTGGGCGGCTTATTAAATGCGTTTCAGTCGGTATTCGTCCTGATGGTACTTAGCAGGGTGATGCCCACACTGGAGGAGGCAGGGGTTTTTACCTTTGCCTATTCCGTTGCAAATCTGATGCTGGATATCGGCAGATACGGCATGCGTAACTATCAGGTTACGGATGTAAAAGAAAAGTATGCATATTCCACGTATTTCAAGTCAAGGATATGGACTACTGCGGCAATGATGGCCGTAAGTGTAGTTTATGTTGCAGTAAGAAACGGAATAGAAGGTTACACGGTCGAAAAGGTTTGGATAATCATCTTCATGTGTCTGTTTAAGGCTGTGGATTCCCTGGAGGATGTTTATTTGGGACGATACCAGCAGGTTGGGCGTCTGGATATAGCCGGTAAATGTCTGACAGTACATATGCTGCTCGTGATACTCAGCTATGTGCTGTGTCTGGTGGCTGGAGCTGATCTTCTTACATCTACCATAGTGACGACCTTTGTCTCTGCATTGGTTACTTTGGTGCTGATACTTCCTACCCGAAAAATGGCAGATTCTGACTGGAAAAGCAATGCAAAATTAAGGTCAAAAGAAAGCAGCTGGCCGCTTTTATGGGAATGTACCGGACTTGCCATAGCGCTTTTTTTAAGTTTCTATCAGGTAAACTGCCCCAAATATGCCATAGATTCTGTTATGACGGATGTGGATCAGGCCAATTTCGGTTTCATAAGCATGCCGGTATTCTTTGCGTCACTGATCTGCCAGTTCCTTTATCTGCCGATGCTTACGGGGCTGGCTGCAAAATTCCAGATGAACGACTATGAGGGCTTAAAGAAGATGATAGTTAAGGTGTCGGTCCTGATTACCGGAGCTTGCATATTCATAATAATAGGTGCGGTGATTGCAGGAATTCCTGTGCTCTCGATATTGTATTCAACAGACCTTAAACCGTTTACGATTGAGTTCTATATGCTTATGGTAGGCAGCGGTTTTATGGCATTTGCAACATTCCTGGGCAGTGTACTTACTACGATAAGGAAACAGCACCATATGCTTATAGGCTATGTGGTCACGACAATACCGGAGTTTATTGCGGTTGATCGTTTTGTCGGGGAGTGGGGGCTTAATGGCGCGTCTTTAGTATTTACCCTTACCATGCTCCTGCTGATGCTGTATATGTCAATAGCCCTGGTATATGAGATGGTTCGGCTAAAAAAGGCTGTGGGTGTACCGAACCGATCAGTAGCATCGTAGTGTTGAGGGAAACTATATTTGCTAAAAAAAGCCGGATGTTATCTTTTGAACCATGGCGGTGAACATGATACATGGTACAGTCCTTTGACCCAAAGAAGGTTCAGAGTACCACGTCATCCGAGTAAAGAACTGAAAAATGGAACCGCAGAAAGCATTATGAAAGATGCAGGACTTAAATAAACTTATGCAGGAGGTGATTTTATGGCAAAATATGCATATCCGGCAGTCTTTACGCCGGAGGAAGATGGAGGATATTCAGTTTCTTTCAGAGATCTTGAAGGATGCTACACTTGTGGCGACAATATCGAAGATGCAATTTATATGGCTGAAGATGTCCTGGCACTATGTCTTTGGGATTATGAAAATGAAAAAAAGAATGTTCCGTTACCGTCAGCGCCCGGCACGATTGAATTAAAAGATGGCGAATTTGTAAGTTATATCAGGGCCGATACGATAGAGTATGCCAGGAAAGTGAGCAACCGTGCTGTAAAGAAGACACTATCTATACCGGAATGGTTAAACATAAGAGCAGAGGAGGCCGGTGTTAATTTTTCGCAGGTGTTGCAGGAAGCACTTAAACAAAAACTTGGTCTTGTATCAAATATGTAGTGCTTATTGTCGCAGCTGACAATCTGCATCACTCACCGATATAGTCGCCGGAGTATTTCACATATGCGCTGCCGTAGCCCGCAGCTTTGACAGTATCCAGCATCGCATTGGCGTCTGCCTCCGTTGCATATGCGCCTGCAGAAACCACATACCACTTTTCCTTATTTAGATTGCTCCAGTCTGTTGTGACATAGACTCTGCCGTCCAGTCCTTTTTCTGTGAGGGTATTTGCTGATTTCTGCGCATCTGCTTCATCTTTTGCGGCGGAACACCAGATTCCGTAGAAAGGGGTGTTGTCTGCCACATCGCTGCTGTCCGGCTGTTCAGAATATTCAGACTCAGCGTAGCTGTCTATTGCTTTTATGTTTATATCCGTTATTGCCAGACCATATCTTGAATCTTCGTCTAACGCTATTTTGTAAGTAACAGTGTAATTGGACAGTCCGGGATTGTTTTCGATTATTCCCCAGTACCCAAAAAACATATCCACTTCACCGATATATCCGTCGGCATCTTTTTCTACACGGAAATCGTGGAATTCCTGGGCAGTCTCATTTTCTACGCCACTGTAAACGAGCAGCGCAAGGTTTTCACCGGCGTCATTGTATCTTACTGCATCAAGATCCCAGCATTTTACATCTGTCTGCAGTTTATTAAGATCCGCCTCCATTCCAAAAAGGTCCAGGCATTTACGGTTTACATCTATTATATCCAGGGATTCCCCATGGAGCCCGTCTCCGTACGGACCGTAATCTTCTGTATCGCTCATCTCCACATGGTCTCCGACTATGACAAAACAGTCGTTTATTCTGCCGTCCGGCATGACGGCCATGGCCGCAGCTCTTATTGCCTCTGCATCGTTGATCCGAACATCTATATTAAAGTCAGGAGAATTAAGATACTCATAATCCTGGTTCCACATAATGGCTGATATATATCCGGACATGGCATTGTTCATATATCCAAGTGTGTCCTGCACTTCTTCGGTGGTAAAGGATATTTGGTCCGGATTCTGGTTGAGTGTTTTGCCTGTGTCCTGTTCGGTGTCTGTTTCTGATACTTTATCTTCAATGCTGCTGTTTTTGCTTTCCGTGTCCACTGATGTCGCAGAGTCTGCATTATCATCGTCATCTGTACTTATGTCTTCATCTGTATTTATTTCTTCATGTTCGCCGTAATCCGAATTGTCAAGTGCTGAAGAGCGGGAGGAATGTCTTCCGCATCCGCCAAATAACAGGGTTATAGAAAGTGCTGCCATTATTAATACTCTTTTTTTCATGATCATTCATCCTTTTTCATATATTCAGATCCCGGTTATTTATACAGTTTTTTTTCAAACGTTTAAAAATAATTCTGTCCGGGATATTATATTTACGCATAATATTATAACAGTGAACGTATTATAATCATATAGAGAATAAACACAGACCTTTGTTTATAGTTAGTTTTGTTCTTTACTTTTACTTATTCTTATGGTATAGTTTCAATGTCATTTTATGACGCAACGATTTTTTATTTTTTGGAGGAGTTTAAGAACATGAAGGGTACAGTAAAGTGGTTCAATGCACAGAAGGGTTATGGCTTCATCTCAATCGGTGAGGGTGAGGAGAATTCCGGTAAGGATGTTTTCGTTCATTTCTCAGGTATTGCAGGTGAGGAAGGCTATAAGACATTAAACGACGGTCAGGCTGTAGAGTTTGAAGTTGTTGACGGTGCTAAGGGACCTCAGGCTATCAATGTAGTTAAGCTTTAATCGGTTTTGAAATCGTACCTATATTTTATATAGTATCAATTAAAAACAGATTAGGAAAAGACCGGGATGATCCCGGTCTTTTTTTCAAAGTAAATAATCGGGAAAGCTTAGTACAGTTAAGCGGTTCGTGACCGCAATCAGATGTTTAGAAGCCTGCAAAATTCAAATTAAGGGAAATTATCTAAATATGAAAAAAAACAGATGCGTGATTATCAGCGGCGGGGATTATGATGATGCCGTGGAGATAAATGGTGATGACTATGTGATAGCATGTGATAAGGGCTATGAATATGCCTGCAGGATGGGGAAAAAGCCGGATCTTGTGGTGGGGGATTTTGATTCCTACACAGGAGGGGTAGAGTCCGGGATCCCGGTGGAAAGGTATCCCGTGCGTAAGGATGACACTGACACCATGGCAGCCGTAAAGATAGCGGTGGAAAAGGAATATAAAAAAATCTGTATATGCTGTGCTTTCGGCGGCCGTATGGACCATGCGTTTGCAAACTGCCAAAGCGGAGTTTACGCAGCTAAAAAGGGCTGTGATGTGTGCATTATCGGGAATGATACCCGGGTGTTTTTTATACATAACGGTGAGAAGAAACTGGAATGTGCTGAAGGGTGGTCACTTTCTGTTTTTTCAATGAGTGATGAGAGTACCGGCATCAGTATAGAAGGTACGGAGTATGATGTGAGCGGGGTGTCATTAAGCAGTGACTATCCGTTGGGGGTAAGCAATGAATGGAGAGAAAAGATAGCGCGCATAAGCGTGGAGAATGGGACTCTTATGTTGGTTGAATCAAGGATTGGAGAGTAAGCCGTGTTGAAAAGCAATGGCCGTAAAAATAAAAGGAAGGACCTGTCTGCGGGTTCAAGGATTAGTTCCGCAAGGGGAAAAAATAAAGGCGATAAAAAAATAAACACCGGAGGGAAAGAACCGCTTAGAAAGTCAGGTGACAGATATAACGGAGAAGGCTTAAACGGATGCCCGGTGGGAAAGAAATGTGGCGGCTGTGTCTATACAGGTGTTTCGTATGAAGAGCAGCTCAGATTGAAACATAAGAAACTTGCAGGACTGTTGGGGCGATATGGTGAGATTAAGCCTGTAATAGGGATGACGGAGCCCTATCATTACAGAAACAAGGTTCATCATGTTTTCTCATGGGAAAAGGGGAAGGTTAAGAATGGAATCTATGCAGAGGGCTCGCACAGGGTGATTCCTGTAAATGAGTGTCTTATAGAAGACAGAAAGAGCCAGGAGATAATAAAGACTATTGAAAAGCTCGTGGTATCTTTTAAAATAAAAGTCTTTGACGAGGATACAGGTTATGGACTGCTGCGTCATGTACTGATAAGACGTGGCTTTAAATCCGGAGAGATTATGGTGGTTCTCGTTGTGGCAGACAGGATGTTTCCCGGAAAGAACAATTTTATAAAGGCTTTGAGGAAAGAACATCCGGAAATAACCACTGTCGTAATGAACATAAACAGGGAAAGAACATCCATGGTACTGGGGGAGTATGAGGATATGGCATACGGTCCGGGATTTATAGTGGATGAACTGTGTGGATACAGGTTTCGCATATCTTCAAAGTCTTTCTATCAGGTAAATCCTGTTCAGACAGAAGTTCTCTATGGCAAGGCTATCGAGCTGGCAGGACTTAATGGAAATGAAACTGTGGTGGATGCCTACTGTGGCACGGGAACCATAGGTCTTATTGCATCCGGTCATGCGGGAAAGGTCATAGGTATTGAACTGAATCCCGATGCGGTTAGGGATGCCAGGAAGAATGCTAAGGAAAACAAGGTCACGAATGCTGAATTTATAAAAGGTGATGCAGGAGACTGTATGGAGAGGATGGCAGCAGAAGGTTTAAAACCCGACGTACTCTTTATGGATCCGCCCCGTTCCGGAAGTACGGAGAAGTTTCTTCACTCAGTGCTCAGAGCTGCACCTGAAAGAATCGTCTATATTTCCTGTGGACCGGAGAGTCTTGCAAGGGATTTAAAACTACTGACTGCAGGAAAAAAATATGAAGTCAGGGCTATCTGGCCTGTGGATATGTTTCCGCAGACTGAGCATGTGGAGGTCGTGGTTGAACTTTCCAAGGGAGATATCGACAGAGACCGCTCGGAGAAAAAAAGTATTGCGAAGACCGATGATATTGGAATGATCAGCGGGTACAACAAAGGGAATAAAGCGCCCGAGACAACAAACGTAAAGATAGATTTCTCCCTGGAGAACCTTGATTTGTCGGAGCTCAGAGGGCGCTAAAGGTCCGGGGGACCTTTGTTCAGCGCGGACCGAAGCGGAGCGGAGACAGCGACATACGAGCAGATAAAGGATTATGTTAGGGAACAGACGGGTTTTCGAGTGTCTACACTATACATTTCTCAGGTGAAAAGAAAATGTGGTCTAGAGGTTGGGGAGAGCTACAACAAGCCCAAGTCAGAAGATGCCAAACAGCCACAGTGCACACCGGAGAAAGAAGCGGCAATCATGCAGGCACTTAGACATTATGGGATGATTTAAAGGAGATTATGCAAAGGATCATCATTGAGTGCGCAGATTAATGATCTGAGCTTGAAGATGAGTGTATTTGTCTGGAAAGGTGGGAATAAAACGATGCCAAATATGAATTATCCGGAGAGCGACTGGAAACTTTTTAGAAGTAAAATATCGGATTGGCAGGAAGCGTATATGGAAAAACTCTGCAAAGAGTATATTGATATCTTAAGCGCCGATGGCAGTTCGGCAGACAGATTTTGGGCAGTGGAAGAGCGCATAAGGGGAGATAGGAAAAAAGTCGGAGTGCAGGCTGAGATACGGCGCTCACAGATGTTTTATAATATTGTTTCACTTATCCGAGAGGGCGCAATCTCTTTGGAAGATCTGGACGGATTTAGCGAAGAACTAAAGCAGGCTGCAGAAGCAAGTATGAATTGGTGAAAACATGGGAATTATAGATATAGCCAGCAGTAAATCTGTATGGCGAGGTATGGATTATTATAAACAGAAAAAGGTTCTTTCATGCGAAGAGAATTATGATGGAACTTATGAAGGTGATGTGGCTGGAAGTGATAATAAGAAATATCATGTTCATCTTGATATGATTCATCCACGGAAATCAAAATGCAATTGCCCATTGGCGAATGGTAAGCAGATCATATGCAAACACATTGTAGCTATGTCATTTTGCGTAGACGCACCTGAAGCAGATCGCTTTAAGAATGAGAAAACCATATATGCATCAGAGGAAGAAGAGCGCAGGGCAAAGCGGTATGATAGTTATATGAAAATGGCTAAATACATGTCTAAAGAAGAACTTAGGGAAGCGTATGTCGAGGCTATGATTGAATTGGAAGAAGTTTATCGCAAAGAAAAGCATGGAAATAAGGGATAGGGTAACTGTCCATTTAAGGGAGAATGGTTATGAAAATAGAGATGGATAACGATTTCAGAGGAAATGCGTATATCATTCAAAATGAAGATGTTCTCTTGAAATTATTCCGTTGGTGCCAAAGGTACCGGTGACGGAGGAGCATTTGTTACGGTAGAGGACATTGTAAAGTTCTGGAAAGGACTGATCGGGCATAAGCTGCTTTCTGAGAAAATGGTATCGGCGATGTTTTTCAAACAAAGTGGTGATGGGAAAGATCCTGAAGAGGGGTACTATGGATACGGAGTATGGATCATCGACAATCCGGATGGACAGGACTATGTGTATATGCAGGGAATTGATGACGGAGTGAGTGCAATCTCCGAATATAATCCTAACAACGGGATGATCACAGTCGTGCTCAGTAATTATGGGGATAATGTATGGTCAAGCATGAGAAAAGTCAGAAAGGAAATGTATTAGCATTTTCATGCAGAATGCTCGAAATTCCATATGGCGCTGGGATCTGAGGAAGCTCTGTTTGATTTCATGAGAACCAACGGTCTGGAACGTGTCGAGAGTGGAGTGATCCCGTGTTATGAAACGGACGGGGAGAGCATGGATGTTTATATTGCATGTAAGTAGGGGATAGTGTATGTGGAAAATGCGATTCCGAAACTACACTACGGAGGATTGGATGGGATAAGGATGGGAGGTGATCGCGTTGAGGGAATCATAGAAAAGAATACTGGTAACTATTAACTCGGACATCCATGTGGATGTCTTTTTTATTTTAGAAAAAGGAGAAAAACGAAATGATTAATCAAGGATATCTTCCGTGTAACAGACAGGTGCATATCAAGATTTCGGACGAAGAATTAAAACTGATCCGGGAAAGGATGGAGCAATTGGGGTTCAAGAACATGAGTGCCTATATCAGAAAAATGGCAATCGATGGATATTGCATCAATATAGATTTTACTGCAATTCATGAGCTTGCCAAGATGATGTGTATCGACAGCAGAAATATTAATCAGATTGCAAAAGCAGCCAACACCTATGGCTGGGTCGATGAAAAATCATCGATGATATG
The DNA here is from genome assembly GCA_002393955.1 of Lachnospiraceae bacterium UBA4364. Classification (GTDB taxonomy): domain Bacteria; phylum Bacillota; class Clostridia; order Lachnospirales; family Lachnospiraceae; genus NK4A136. The sequence goes on from DGSK01000043.1 coordinate 24,992, forward strand.
AAAGCGGAGCATGAGAAAGTTCTGGAAACGGTAAAAGAGTATTTTGATAAATTGCTTGAAATCATGTAATACCGGAAATATGGTTTTGACCCTGCATGCAGGCGTAACTTGCCGATGAAAAGTCGGCAATCAGGGGGATTGGGGAATACTCCCCAACAAGCAAAATCGTATCGGGTGCACACCGATGCACTGCTTGCCAATTTGTGAAGACCATTAAATGAGTATATCAAAAAGAAAGGACATTGAAAGATGAGAATAAAATATTATGAGGATCCGAAGGAAAATGCCGCTTTTGAAAGGTGCGTGGATGTTATGACGGAACTGATTCTGAAATACGGACCGTCGTTGAAAAGAAGGTGGGCGCTGGAGAAGCTGATGGCGAATGTCTGGCTGGATATTGTGTTTACCAAAGTTACTATGAAGCGTTTGTCTGGGTATCACAGATTATCGAAGGATTATCGGAGACAATATAAGAATAGTGACGCGGCATGACGAAATAGGATTGACAGGTTGACGGCATCTGCATATACTATTGTCATAATAGAAATGACATGGAGGATTACTCATGAAGAAGATAACGACACTTGAAGAGGCTTTGAAACGAATCGAGAAACTGGAAAAAGAAAATGCAGAACTTAAGGAAGCAAATGCCGATTTGAAAGAGGAGCTTGAATACTTCAAAAAGAGGAAAGCCTGCGGCAGACAAAGACACAATGCTAAATGGATGGCCATTTATAATGATTTTGTTGTTTGTCATGAGCAGGGCATGACCATGGTGGAGATTGCAAAGCGCAACGGAATCAGCGAGCGGAGTATCTATCGGTACAAGGCCTATTATGACGAGATGCAAAAAAAGAAGAAGGGGAAATCTTGAGGTGGGGTTTTTCACCTCAAGCATAACCCGTCGAATTCGATCGGTTTAAGCATAGAAACCATATGTGAATTGTCCAATGTATGATTGGATAATTTGCGGACGTGTTTTTCGACTGCAAATTCAAACTTATTACTTGGAGGAGTTTATGGCAACTATAAATAGAATCATAACAGTACAGGATATCCCAATAACAATTTCATCAGCAAATGAAGTAGATTACATTTGTATTACCGACATGGCAACCGCTAAATCTGATAACTCAAGGGCAGCTGATGTCATAAAAAACTGGTTACGAAACAGAAATACACTCGAATTTCTCGGAACATGGGAGCAAATTTATAATCCCAGTTTTAAAGTGGTCGAATTCGACCACTTTAAACAAGAGGCAGGATTACACACATTTACTCTCAGTGTCAGTGATTGGATAGAGAAAACCGATGCCATTGGTCTCATGGTAAAAAAGGGGCGCTATGGTGGGACATTTGCATATAAAGATATTGCTTTCGAGTTCGCCTCAGCAATTAGTCCGGTTTTCAAGTTATACTTGATAAAAGAGTTCCAGAGGCTAAAGGAACAGGAAAATGATCTGAAGAAAATCGAGTGGGATGCAAAGAGATTTCTTTCAAAGAATAATTATCTGATACAGACCGATGCGGTAAAGAATTACCTTATCCCTGTTTGTAACTACAGAGAAGATCTACAATGGCTGCCATACGCAGAGGAAGCAGATCTTCTTAATGTTGCTCTTTTTGGATTTACTGCAAAAGCGTGGAGAGATGCAAATCCAGAACTCGCGAAGAACAGTAATGTTAGGGACTATGCTACTATCAATGAACTTACGGTCCTTTCGAACCTTGAGAGTCATAATGCGCAGATGATCCGTGAAGGAAAAAGTAAAGCTGACCGCTTCAAAATACTGAAGGAAATTGCGGAATATCAGATCAGAATTTTAAATGAAGCTGAAAACATCAGTAAGCAAATAGAGGATGGTGGACAGGATGATCAGTAAGGATAAGGTGAAATGTTACATCTACACCCGCGTATCAACAGCCATCTAGGTGGATGGATACAGCCTTGATGCACAGCGGGAAACGATGCGGAAATACAGTGATGAAAGACACTCCGGTAAGAATATCCGGGGACGCCAGGAGTTGACCGAGCGAACGCGAGGGATGATGGAGTATATGGTTCAGGATCTGGTAGAAATGCTCACTGAGGGAGCTGGTATAGAATATGACGATGCCATGCATACCATATATGATTCTGATATCTATGAAAAACTGATGGATGCAGAGACCGGCTTATCCAGAGAAAGTCCTTCATATGTGTATGGTCTGCTGCAGGATGAGATCAACTTTGGTCACATAGTCCAGGCCGAGGTGTGAATTAGAGTCTATGGTACAAAATCTTTAATTCCAATAGAGGATTTATAGATTTTTTCAAAAGTGGGTGTACAGGAGGGGCATAGTATGCACTTTCGCAGGGGTGACATCGGATATGGAGGATTGTGAGTTAAAGGAAGCTACCGACAGGATAACGCTATATTACCCGGCTGGTGAGTGGAGAGCAGCGTTGTGGGATGCACTTGTCATCTCCCAAGGTGAGAAGTTTACGACTGCCGGCCGAGGTAATAAAAGAGCGGGTGTCGATTTTACATATGAGATAAAGATTTCCAATAAGACGGGCATGCCTACGGATGAGCTTGTGATCAGCAGGAAGGAACAAAGTAAGACCATCACCAGATCAACGGTAAACATGGCTTTTGAGAATGCAGTTGCTGTCCAGAAAGAGGAGGGCTGCGTAAAAGGACCTAAACGGTTGAATGTATTTGGGGCGAGTTACCTTTATGCGATATTTGTGTCATGGGGTATCATAAAAAGGGGAGAAAATTATGAAGTATTAGGTGGCAGATAATCGGAGCAAATTTTTTCTTGTTGACATATATCGAAAGTCGATATAATATATAGAATGTCAATATAAAGAAATTCGATATAAGGAGGTCGTATTATGGGGAATATAGACAAGATGTTACTTTCCGGGAGCATGGGTACCATGCTTTTGAAACTTCTTTCGGAGAAGGATATGTATGGATATGAGATGATCGAGACATTGCGGTCACGCTCGCAGAACGTATTTGAACTAAAAGCCGGTACGTTGTATCCAATTCTACATGCTTTTGAAGCGAAGAACTATCTTACATCATATGAGAGAGAAGGCGTTGGAAAAATCAGGAAGTATTATTCCATCACCGATGAAGGGAGAAAGTTTCTGAAGTCAAAGCTGGATGAGTGGGAAACTTATTCATCGGCTGTTGCCCAAGTCCTGGCATTTGCGATATAGGAGAGCTGCTATGAAGATGGAAGAATATCTGGATGTGTTAAAAGGGCAGATCAGGGACAAATATGCTAAGGAGTTTGTGGCGGATGAAGTTCGGGTACATATTGAAGACCAGTCGGAAGCATATGAGGAGGATGGCTTATCTTATGAAGATGCGGTTTCAAAGGCGGTAGCTGAAATGGGCGATCCGGTCAGCGTTGGAGTGGATCTTGACCGTATCCACCGACCACATATGGAGTGGCGGTTTCTTTTATATGTATTTTTTATGGCTGTTTTGAACTTGGGAGTTCAGTATATAGTGAACAGGAATATGCCAGCCGAGACAGGCGCAGGCATTCTCGAAAATTTATCTAGGGTCAACATACTGCAAACAGTCATAGGATTTGCGGCCATGCTTGGTGTATATAGATTGGATTATACGATACTCGCCGGAAGAAGTAGGATGATCGGGGCGGCATATTTGGTTCTTCTGATCCTTTTATCCTTCTTTTTTGGTGCAGCATTAAAAGGAATGACGAGTTGGATCCGGATAGGTATGTTCAGTGTGCCGATATTTGCTCTGATGGTACCGTATCTCCCGATTTTTGCCGGGATTCTGTATGAGTATCGGGGAAAAGGAAAGGCTGCTATTGTTAAAATTGTTATATGGATGTTTGCACCGGTATTGTTGCAACTGATTGCCGGATATATTTCGTTTCCGGTATTGTTGTTTGTTGTTGTATCGGAGATACTGCTGTTTGGAATAGCACTAAAGAAAGATTGGTATGCTGTCAATAAAAAAATCGTGGCAGCTTATGGAGCAGGAGCACTGGTATTACTGATTTCCGGTGCATTAGTCCATGTATACTCTCGTAATGGCTATCAAAGTGCAAGACTTAAGAACTGGCTTGCGCATTTTGGAATAGGCAGTTATGCGGCCAATGCTGATTCAACGATTAACTTTGTGAACAGCAGGCTTAGTGGAGCTTTTTCAAAGAGTAATCTGATCGGAGGAAGTGATGCAGCTCTTTCTGTCATTAAGGAGATTCCGACCTGTCGCAGTGATCTGATACTTGGATCTGTAGCGGCAACCTGCGGTATCGTAGTGGTGGCAGGCATTATTATTTGTCTGGCAGTGCTGGCCATATATGTGTTTAACATATCTTTAAGGCAGAAGAATTCGCTTGGGTGTATGATAGGATGCTCCTGTGGAGTGGCACTTGGCTTGCAGAGCCTAAGTAATATACTGATAGTGTTTGGAGTTTTGCCGTTAACGGATTCGGTTCTTCCTTTTTTTACAAGCGGATTATCATTTACGATAGTAGATTATGTGTTGCTTGGACTGGTGTTGTCTATATACAGGTATAAGGATATCCGGAGAGAGAAACAAGCCTCTAACTTGGTTCTACGGAGAGTAGAATAGAGCGTAGAGTATAGGAAATATCGGTATTCAGGCGATTCTCTGCGGATTCTACTGATTGTGGATGGATTCTATTGAGGGAATTGATAGAATGAATCCAACCATAAACAGATGGAGGGCAATGCATATGTTTGATCAGGAGAAAACAGGAAAGTGCAGAGTCCTTCAGCCAGAAAGCGGAGGAAAATGTCATGGAGCTGATGAAAACGAACAAAACGTATAGTGGATCCGGTGAAACTGATAGAAAGTTTGTGATGAGATAAGAGGGAGCATTGCGATTGCATCATATGCTCCCTCTATCGTGTTATTATGATGTCAAAAGTTCACAGTAGTTATTGCGCAATCAGTTCTTCTGCCATCTTAAACAGATCATCGGCAGATACATCATCGTTGGTAAAAATAAGATATCGTACACCATTTTTTATGAAAGAGGCATTGCTGAAGAAATATGTCTCTTTTTCGCCACCATAGCTTACGAAAAAGTGATCATCATTCTCCTTGCGTTCCTGCACTGATGCCTCAAGGGGTTCATCTTCATCGGGGAGAATAAGGTACTCGTCGTAATTGAAGCTGACGGTTATTCCATCTATTGTACGGGTTTCGGTAGGTGTACGATTCTCATCATCTGATAAGTTGTAGGACAAGGTGAGATTAACGATATCGCCGTCCTCATTCTTGTAAACAGCGCGTAGATCATCCCATTTGCCAAGAGTATTCCCTAAATCATCCTTTCCGGCAACATATACTGTATTTCCGCCGTCAAAAGAATAGCCACCCAGGGAATCCGGGAAATCCGGCATCTTTACTTCAGCATTTTCCTGACGGTCTGATGTGGCAGAATTCATTTCTGTAGCAGAAGAATAATCGTAGTTTGCGTTGGATGAAGCTGTGTACATAATGATTTTTGATGCGGCGAATACAGTTCCACCGGTGACTAAAAGACAGGTTGCAGCAATAGCTGCGGCTTTTGGTAATGTCCATTTATTCATGTTGATTCTCCTTTGTTCGGTATGTGTTTGTATGATTTTTTCTGTGATACGCTTCTTATCTTCCGGGGAAAGACGGAGCGCATCCATGGTTTTCTTGAATTCATCTTCAAAGGTCTTTCGCATAGTGAGATCCTCCTTATGTTGCGATATTGGGTTGTGTTTCGCTCCGACTTTCCAGAACAGATTTCAGTTTCTTTCTGCCACGGGCAAGGTATGCGGAAACCGTATTTTCCGGTTTTCTGAGGATAGAAGCAATCTCTTTTACCTGGTATCCCTCGTAATAATGTAGATAGATGCTGATTCGGTAATTCTTTGGCAGTTCCATGACCAATGGGAGCAGGTCTGATTCCGGCTCTTTTGGTGCAGGAATGTCATAATCTTCATCCAGTACAGCTACCCGTTTCCAAAAGCTTGTCCGCAGATGGTCTTTGCAGGCATTTATTGTTGTACGGATAATCCATGCTTTCTCGGCGGATGGGTCAGCGAACTGATAATCCTTTGCTAAAAGCTTCATGAATACATCCTGACAGATATCCTCGGCATCCTGTGTCTGTTTCAGATACATATAGCTGATCCTTAAGATCGTGTCTGCATATTTGTTTACCAAGTAATCTGCGTTGTCTCTGTTCATATAAGGCATTGACTTTACCCCGTTTCTTTTGAAGGCCTTCACTTATAAAACGAATATCGGCATGGAAATCTGACACTTTTATTAAATATTTCTTGACAAGCTTGGTTTATAGCTATAAACTATAAGTGAGTTTACAGGGATAAACCAAGGAGGAAACGATAGATGAAGGGCATTGAATTAGCGGCAGTGCAGGAGCGTTTTGCTGATATCGTCTGGGCAAATGAACCGATATCTTCGGGAGATCTGGTGAAGGTATGTGAGAAAGAGCTGAGTTGGAAGAAGCCAACCACATATACGGTTCTCAGGAAACTATGCGAGAAAGGCCTGCTTCAGAATGTGGACGGCATCGTTTCTTCCCTCATCAGTAAAGAAGAGTTTTACTCAGCTAAGAGCGAGCAGATCATCGAGGATTCGTATGAGGGATCGCTTCCGGCATTTATCGCGGCATTCACCTCACACAAGAAACTGTCAAAAAAAGAGGTTGATGAGATCCAGAAGATGATAGATGCCTTTAAGAAGGAGGGGTAAGAGCCATGAGTGCTTTATTCTTAAAAATTCTGAATCTTTCCATAAACGCATCCTGGCTGATATTGGCTGTGATCGCAGCCAGACTGCTGCTTAAAAAAGCTCCCAGATGGATATCGTGCCTGTTATGGGGGCTTGTTGCTGTGAGACTCCTTTGTCCTATCTCATTGGAGAGTGTGCTCAGCATCTTACCAAGTGCAAAAGTAGTTCCGGAAAATATCGAGATGGTGCAGGATCCGCATATTGATTCCGGAGTCAGGATCATTGATAATGCAGTGAATCCGGTTATTGAGAAATCTTTTTCGCCGGATGCTGCTTCAAGCGTGAACCCGATGCAGGTAGTTGTATTTATGGGCAGTATCATATGGCTGACCGGTATGACAGTGATGCTTTTATATGCTCTTATCAGCTACATTTTATTAAGGAGAAAAGTACGGGCTTCCGTTGCTATGAATGACAGGGTTAAGGAATGCGATGAAGTGGATTCGCCCTTTATCCTTGGGATATTCAGACCGGAAATCTATGTGCCGTCAGGTATAGACGAAAATACTCTTGAGCTTGTGATAGCCCATGAGGAGGCACATCTGATAAGGCACGATCACTGGTGGAAGCCTTTTGGATTTGTATTGCTGGCGGTGTATTGGTTCAATCCTTTGTGCTGGGTGGCGTATGTTCTGCTTTGCCACGATATAGAAGCTGCCTGTGATGAAAAGGTCATAAAGGATAAGGACAGGGAATATATGGCGGCGTATTCGCAGGCTTTGCTCGATTGCAGTGTTAATCGCAGGATCATCACTGCATGTCCGTTGGCATTTGGTGAAACGGGAGTAAAAGAGCGGGTCAGGGGAGTGTTGAATTATAAGAAGCCGGCATTTTGGGTGATCATTGTAGCCGTTATTG
>DGSK01000049.1 GCA_002393955.1 Lachnospiraceae bacterium UBA4364
CAAAGACTTTCGTTTCTGAAGGGACCTTCGGAATTTTTCTTTTTCTTTTCTTCCACTGCTTGCGTTCTTCTTTATGGGATTGCGGTGAAAAATCCTTAGCGTATATATCCGGGTTGTCATCACTCGGTATGTTCACAAAGCCTGCCTTTTCCAAAGCATCGGCCATAATTTCACGCATTTCGCTTGAAGGGGCATCCGCAGAATCTTCCGACGCGACCATGATGCATGCGTAGGCGATCATCATTCTATACTTGCGGAAGAATATTTCTTGTATATTATTAAAGATAAAGGTCGCAATACCCATTCTTCTGTATTCCGGATTTATAAAGAGCTGGTCTATATAAATACAGCAGCGGTACAGGTCATAGCTGTGTTTTTTAGGAACGAACATCTTCCATTTCTGAAGGGCATAAAAAGATTCGTAAGCGTTAATGTCATAGTCATTTGCTAAAGCAGCAAGATCTGCACCATCATCAAAATATGCGTCATCCCACTCATCAATGACTAAACCGTTGCACTCTACGATTGTGTCATCTCCCTTATATGCCATCGTGATGTTGAATGTTCCCATTCCAGCATGTCCTACTTCTTCCGTGTAGAGTTCATCATCGATTCTGCTGCAGTCTTTCGCGTCAGGACTATCTTCTGCTCCGTATATCATCATAACATCCCTGTTGCTGACCGTACAGTTTATAAAAATCGGTTCATCTCTTGTAAATAATTTTTTCATTCCTATTCACCTCAGTTCTTTCTCCAGAATCTTTTTAAACTTCCCGTTCCTTCATCTTTTTTCTCTTGTGTCGGTTCCACTGTTCTTTTATCAGGGCAATCGCATCCGGAAGGATCCTTGGTGCGTAGTAAGAAACAGCCGCCTGTGTCGCAATGTCCATTGATGATAGCATAGCCAGCCACTCATTCTCGATCAGGTGCCTTGTGAGTGTATTGTATCCTGTAACCGAATCGGCTCTTTCAGTTGAACCATCCTTCGTGATTGGATAATTCGTAATGGATATCTTTACGGGTGATAAAGCTCCCACTATCCATGTGATTTTTGCCTTCCATCCGACCTTGCCGCCGTATGCCTGTCCAAATTCGGATTCCCATAAAGTGATTATCTCTTTGGAACTGCTTTCTCTTTCAGATTCCAACATCCCTTCTTCGAGCAGGTCGAGGGCCGCGTCGATGGCGTCGATCTGTATCTGATTGGCTGGATATTTCGCCTTGTTCTTCTCCAGGTAGTTCCGCTGGTTGAGGAGTCCGTCCTTGTTCGCCGAATTTTTTTGTAATATGGAAGCAGGTGTCTGTCCTGCCATGTCCCCGTCATCGCAGCGGCCGCCTTTTAGCTGCACTGTGTATGCGAGATTCCGGTTCGCCGCTTTCTGTGCTTTATCGATTTCTTCATCCGTGGTCTCATATATCGTACCATCCTTAGCATGGCGCTGAGCGTATGCTATCGCGTTCATTAACTGTTTGTTCTCCGGGTGCGCATCCATTTTTGACTTTAGCATGTTGTACTGCTGTATAAGCTCACATAAGACGCTGTTTCTTTCTTCAACTTTGCATCTTCTGAGTGCTTCCGCAGGAGTCCTGCCTTTCAGCCTGCCATACGGTATGCGCAGGATGTAATCGTCGGTCAGTGTATTGTCTTCCTTCTTTTCAGGAATTTCAACCGCTTTCTTTTTATCCGCATTGAGTCTCTGTCTCAGATGAAGGTCATAGGCAAATTCTGTTCGGAGTTTAATTCCATAAACATCCGCTGGTTTGATATTTGCTATTACGTTCCCCTTGCCTTCCAATGTCAGATGCAAACCAAAACGTGAAGAATTGCTGAACAGTTGGATCTGTGGTTCATCATCGAACGGCTCCCTGATAGACCAGGCTATATAGGTATATCCGTGCTGACGCCCGAATAGGCTTATCTTCTCACTGTCATCCAGTGCTGCGTCTGTATAGTTCCGCCTGCTCGTGTAATCCGGCGGTTCCCCGTTTGCATTATTCCTATTATACCCCATTTATATTCATTCTCTCCTATCTTTATCGCGCTGGTGTAACCAAACATCAATTGTTTTAATTGTCATCATTTTCAGATTTCATTCGATATCCGCTAAAATTATATGAATCTTATTATATCACACTTTGTACCTGTTTCAACACATTTTGTGCTAATTTTATAAATAAGCGTTACTTAACCACAAGATGTAGTCCTGTTGTTCCTTGTTATTTAATAAAATCAGCATTATAATCATATATATTATATTATTGTATTTTGTAACGTGCTCGCAGGGTTTTAACGCGCAAGCGGGCAGGGTAACATAAAGAAAGGAGAAGCTGCGTTCGGGAAGCTATATTTATTCTGCTACGGGCAGCGGTGCAGTATGAACATTAAGAAGATTTTGATTATTCCGGTTTGCATCACCCTTTTTATGACAGGGTGCGGGAAGAATAATGAAACAATTTTCAACGGTAACGAAGGCGGTGCTGTTACCGGCAGCCATCCTGTGATCATTCATCACACAGATGAAGAATCGCTTACAGATTCCTTATCTTCAGGGGGCAGTGAACTAACAGACTCATCCATGCAAGACCGCGAGGACCTTTCGAATGCTGAGCTGGCTATTGACAGGGAGCTGTCTTCTATGGAAAGAGATTTTATGGTACGTTCCTTTGGCAAGGACGTTGCTTCCAAAAATATGCTTTCTGACGAACATGCAGAAATCATTGACCAATACCGCCTTATGTATCCATATCTGTCAGGCAAATATCCATTTCTTAGCGATTATCTGGTTTATATGTATGGTACGGGAGCGAACGGGCATCCTGCTTTTATTGTTCTTCCGGACAGCAGTGACGCATATGTCTGTTTTTATGTTTATGTAGATAAGCAGGTTGGCGGGGACGGTTATGACATTTGGGACAACTTCGAAGAAACACCTTATTACAAGGCAATCGACGAAGGGGAAGCTGCATTCGTGGAGGGGAATGCGGCGCTTCTGACCGGTAAACTGTATCTGACTGATAAAGAAGCAGTCAGTCAGGCAGCGGTAGAACTCAGTAAATGTGGGTGTTCTGATATCCGGCAGATCAACGATGTCACGATTGTCGGTGATGACGTAAATTTTGCCGTTATTGATTCCAGGGAGAACCGCTTTGTTGTCATGACTGATACAGAAGGTAATTTAAAGAGAATCTCTGATTCATACGGCTATCAGTTATATCCAAATACATGAGTCTGTTCTTAAGATATATTAATTCCGCGAGGTAGCATATGAATAATCTGAAATTGAGGTGTGATGCAAACAACGTAACCCTGATCCCGAATGATTTCATTGACTATTACCTGCCAGATGCTAACGGTGACTTCGTCAAAGTTTATCTGTGTCTCTTCCGGGCTGCAAGTTCCGGTCGAAATTCTGCATTATCGGATATTGCGGACATTCTAAACTGTACAGATAGGGATGTTATAAGAGCACTTCGTTATTGGGGAAAAGCTGGACTTATAGTGCTTGAAACGGATGCGGACGGGGTTATAACAGGCGTTATATTCCATAGTGGGAAAGAGAATAAAGATGCTGCGTCTGATGTTGATGATGCCGGTCATCAAACCGTTTTAACAGAAACTACTTTGAGTGCAGTTACAGAGCAAAGCACTGACGTAGACCTGGGACAAAACGAACCTGTGTATAAAAATACGGATATCATTGGATTAGGAACCTCGGAAGTAAGCAGGGATATCCCAAGATGCAACACATCAGACACGGTTGCCCTTTCTGCTAAAGAGCAAACTGTTGAAAACAAAAATGGCACAATAAACACGACGCCTTCTTCTGAAAGAAAGCAAATGACAGCAGAAAAGCTCTCCAAATTAGCGGAGGACGAAGAATTCACATGTTTGCTTTTTGTAGCCGGAAAGTACCTCGGCAGAGTGCTTACACGACAGGATGTTGATACTTTTGGGTACTTTTACGATGAATTGCATATGAGTGCTGAGCTAATTGAATACCTCATTGAATACTGCGTAAGCAGAAATAATGTGAAGATATCGTATATCAAAAAAGTCGGTCTTTCTTGGCATGAAAAAGGTATAAAATCAGTAAAGGATGTAAAAGAGGCAGATCAGAAACGAAAAGATTATTACGCTATCCTTAAGGCACTCGGTAACAATAGTCATGCGCTTACAGAGACAGAAATACAGTGCATGGATGTATGGATTGATACTTACGGTTTTACTTTCGAAATGATCAAGGCTGCTTGCGCCAAAGCTGTCATGCAGACTGTAAAACCATCATTGAATTATGTTAATAAAATTCTGACAAGTTGGCACGAGAATAATATCCGTACTTTAGCTGATGTAGAAAGAGAAGACGAAGTGCGTTGTCAGGAGCAGAAATCCCAGAAAAAGAGAAAAACGTCTTCATCCAAGAAGAAACCTTCCGGGACTTTTTATAATTTCGAACAGCGTGATTACAGCGGCATTCCGGAACTTGAGAAGAGACTGCTCGGATATTAGAACTGACTGCTCCCACGGGCAAGCC
>DGSK01000064.1 GCA_002393955.1 Lachnospiraceae bacterium UBA4364
TTTTGGGTGTGGGAAGTTTTAGTAAGTAAGTAAAACAAGTACGGAAATACAGTATCCGTTAAGAGAAAAAAATGGGAGAGAGTAAATATGAGGAACAACAGAGGCATGATGACTATCGAAGCTTGTGTGATAATTCCCATTATCATTTTTATGACCATAATGATACTGTGGATAGGCATGCTTTCGTATAACAGGAACGCGATAAACAGTGCGGTTTCTGTAGGACTTACTCTTGGTGCAAGTGTACCGGAAAAAGACAATGAAGAGATCGTGGAGTGCGTTAAGAATAAAACTGAGGAGCTGCTTGATGAAAGGCTTGTACTGGCCGAGGATCCGGAGATAAATGTTACCGTCACATACGGGACAATAAAAACAGAGGTAACAGCAACGATGGAATCTCCACCGGTGCCCGGGATGGATGTTTTCAGGTCGGAAGTCTGGGATCTGGGACAGCAAAAGGAAATAAAGCGTATCAGATGTTCAAGGCTGATAAGGACTTTTAACAGAGTGGAGAGGTTTATGGAGGAAGGGATGCAGAGGACATCCGGCATGCCGGAAGAAAGTGACGCTGGCGACAGCATAGCTCCATAATTAATCCGGTCTGATGTAAGAAAAAGAAAGATGCATTTGGGTATGGAGGGAATGATGAAAAAAACAAATTTTCCGGAAAGATGTAAGGCAGAATACAAAAGAAGTCTTAATCACAATTATATGGTGATAAGGAAGCCGGACAGGCTGGATGCGGATTATCAGTATTCAATGGTGGTACAGAATGATATAAACGGCCTGCTTCCTATGGAAGAAAGGATCTCTGAAGGAACGGAATACATATACTATGAGATTAGCTCTATGCAGCCTATCGGAAGAATTTATGAGCATAGAGAATTAGATAGCGCGACTTTGGAAACAACCATCAGGGGGATACTTAAGGCTTGCCGTGAAACTGAAGATTATATGATAGATTTTTCAAGGCTTATCATGGATCCGACATGTATATTTATGAGTCTTGATGATGGAAGCATAAGGCTTATGTTTTCGCCTGAAGAAAATAATGATGAAGGGAGTCTGATAAATGTTGCAGAGTTTTTCCTTGAGAGGATAAGCCGTACAGATGCACAGGCTGCTCTTATGGCTTACCGTTTCTACCAGACTGTGAGAAAGGAAAACTATGTGATCTCCGATATAGAGAGAATATTGGATGAGTGCAGGAGAGAGCGAAAAGACATAGTAACGGAAGAATACCACACGGTGGTTACGAATACCGAAAGGATTCCCCCGGTATCGGCAGAAAGATTTTTAACACCCATGGGCGGCAATGTGCAGAGAGAGGGAAAAAATCCGGAAACATCGGATCGGGATGAGCATTTCCGGGGGAAAAGTGAAAAACGATTCCTTCCGGAGAGCAGATTAAATGATAACGAACAGGAAAAGGTATCGGCGGGTACTGATGACAGATCAGGGATTCCGCTATGGATCCCGGCGATTCTGGCAACAGGTGCCCTGGCGGCTCTGGCAGGGATCATACCGGGAATAGGTGATTCCGGGTCTGTTAAGCTTGCCGCTGCAGTTATACTGATAGCATCCACAGGAATAATGGTAAGGAGTATTATTTCGCGTGTGCGTAATAAGAAAAATATGGATTCACCGGTCGAAGAAAAAGATGAGACTGTAAACAGCTCTATGGATTTTGATAAATTTTTTTCAGATCTGCAGGAACGGCCGCTGCCGGATGTGGCAGATGATTCGGGAAAAACCATATTTGTTGAGCCTGACAGCGATGGCATAAGGAATGTTCTGGTGGACAGGAAGCGGGGTAAAGAATATGAGATCGATCATTTCCCTTTTACCATAGGTAAGCTTCAGGGAACCGCAGACCTGATATTAAGTGACAGGTCTGTAAGCCGTTTGCACGCGGGGCTGATCGAGGAGAACGGACATGTATATCTGCAGGATTATAATTCTACCAATGGAACCTTTATAAATGGTGTTCAGCTGATGGGGGAAGAACGGGTAATGCTCTCAGCAGAAGATGAGGTGAGTATAGGCAAAGTCTGTCTGGAGTACAGATAGCTTTGGGGGCGTAAGCCTGTAATAGTGCTGAATACGCTGAATACTTACTAAAAAGGATACACATACCCCCTAAAATGTATTATAATAAATGCAAAATTGTGTTATTTTTGTGGGGTTTTTATGAAATTTGTTCCTACAGACAAGCTGAAAGCAGGTATGCGTCTTGCAAAGCCGATCTTTAATAAAACCGGTGTACTTCTCTATGACCGTAACACGAAGCTTAACAGGCAGGGAATAAACAGTATTAAGAATTTTGACCTGATAGGCGTATATATTCTTGAGCCGGCAGAACCTCTTCCGCCTATGAGTGAAGAGGACAGGGCGTTTGAGCGGTTCCAGACCATGGCGGTTTTTACATTGAAGGATGCCATAAAGGAAATAAGGGAAAAGGGAAACGAGCGTCCTATTGAAGATCTGGCGAATGAGATAATCCGCAGTTATGCATACCATCCGGGCAAGATCAATTTCATGCAGAATCTCAGAAGTGCAGAGGATGCTGTATATAAGCATACCCTTAATACTGCCATACTCGCATCTGCCATATATGGGCGGCTGGGATCGGCTGCAGACAGACAGAAGTATGTTGTTATGGCAGCACTGCTCCATGATATAGGATCCCTTGATATCCCGGATGAGATTCTGCATAAGAGTACAAAAGACTACACTCCCGATGATCTTGAAGTAATAGACAGGTGCAGGGAGAATGGTCATAATCTCATTCTTGAAAAGACATATGTTGATGCCAGTGTCACCAAGAATATAGCCCTTCTTTTGAAGGATATAAGGGAAAGGCACATGGGAACATTAAGCCTCAGTTTTGTTGCGGATATGCAGGTGGAGGCACTGAAGATTGCTTATTATTTTGATGAATTGACCGCAATGAAGATAGGTGATGAGCCTTCTTCGGAGATAGAAGCGTACAGATTTTTGAGGCATCCCAAGAATTATATGAATCAGCAGGCTCTTAAGGGGCTTACTGCAGCTGTAAATATAGTTCCGGTGGGATGCTGTGTGAAGTTTACGAATGGAGACAAGGGTATAGTTCTCACGGAAAATGAGGATGATATACTCAGACCGTTTGTTCTTTCTTTCCAAAGCAATAGGATTTTCAATCTTTCCGAAGGAAAGGTTTATGAGAAATTCCAGATTCAGGATGTAATGAAGACGATGGACAACCGTTATATTATGACGGACAAGTATGAAGAGTATAAAAAAGCACTTAAGGATGGTCGTGTGAACTGATAGTTCACCCTTTAGGTGCTTTTTGGCGGAGTATATGTGATGTTAAAGGAGAGTTTGTGTGGTGACGGCTGGACCGTCAGGGAGAAAGGTGCTGCCAGCGGCTATGAGGCAAAGGCACCCTGTACTGTTCTCTCAGTTCTCAGGGAGAACAATAAGATAGATGATATTTTTTACAGGGAGAACGAAGAAGGCGCTAAAGCCTGTCTTGAAAAGGATTACGAATTCATAAAGCGGTTCAATGTGTCCGGCGAGCATATGCAGCAGGACAGTGTTGAGCTGGTTTTTTATGGTCTGGATACATCCGCAGAGATATTCTTAAACGGCAGCAGACTCGGTGCTGCCAGGAATATGCACAGGACCTACAGATTTGATGTGAAGGAAAAGCTTCATGTGGGTTCGAATGAACTGTGCATAGTTTTTGAATCCCCTTTGAGATTTATAAGAGAGTATACTCCCGGTCAGGGGAAGGACAGTGATTATACACCGACCGGATCCACAACCGGTGCGCAGTATCTCAGGAAAGCGCACTGCATGTATGGCTGGGACTGGGCACCTAAGCTTCCGGATATAGGCATATTCCGTGATATCCGTATAGAAAGTTTTTCTAAAATAAGGCTGGGAGAGGTATTCTTTTCTCAGGATCATTATGCGGACGAGATAGTGCTTCATGTGGATCCCGTGCTGGAGTATACGGATGCGATACCTGTAGAGCTGGTAGTGTCCGTAACGGGTGAAGAGGAAATCGTCAACATGACACGTATGCCCGAGCCGGGGACTGAGTTTTCGGAACGGGGTGAGAACGAAGTTGCGATCCAGATCCATTCGCCTCAGCTTTGGTGGCCGAACGGTATGGGAGAACAGCCTCTTTATACGGTCAATGTTAAGCTGAAAAAAGCAGATAAGATATATGATGAAAAGGAATTCCGCATAGGGCTCAGGACTATTTCCCTCAGCAGGAAAAAAGATGAGTATGGTGAGGAATTCTGTTTTGTGATAAATGGCCGGAAAATGTTCGCTAAGGGAGCTGACTATGTGCCGGAGGATGTGATATACCCGGATCTGAATGAAAGGCGTACTGTTGAGCGGATAAAAGATGCTGCCAGGGCTAACTTCAATTTTCTGCGTGTATGGGGCGGCGGTTATTATCCGGATGATTATTTTTATGATGCCTGCGACAGATACGGAATACTGGTATGGCAGGATCTGATGTTTGCATGCAATGCATATGAGATGTCACAGAAATTTGAGCGGACTGTCTTAGCGGAGATCCATGATAATGTCTCGAGGATAAGACACCATGCCTGTCTTGCACTGTGGTGCGGCAATAACGAAATGGAAGCCGCATGGGTAAATGATAAGCAGCTGGCCGGTGCAAGTCCTGCACTTAAAGTTGATTACGTGAAGCTTTTTGAATATCTCCTGCCAAGGGCAGTATACGCGGAAGACAGTGTTACACCTTACTGGAATTCATCGCCTTCATCAGGTGGAAGCTTTGATGATCCGGAAGATGAGAACCGGGGTGATTCACATTACTGGGATGTCTGGCATGGAGAAGCCGGCTTTGAAGAATACCGCAGGCATTATTTCCGTTTCCTGTCTGAATTCGGTTTCCAGTCATTTCCGGGTATAAAGACAGTAAGGTCATTTACGGGAGAAGTTGACAGAAATATCTTTTCACCGGTAATGGAGAGCCATCAGAAATCTCCTTCCGGAAATGTAAAGATACTCAGACATATTTCAGAAAATTTCAGATATCCCAGGGATTTCGTGCAGCTACTTTATGTGAGCCAGATAATGCAGGGAATAGCTGTAAAGTCGTGTGTTGAGCATATGAGGCAGAATCGCGGCAGATGCATGGGCACATTTTTCTGGCAGTTCAATGACTGCTGGCCGGCCGTGTCGTGGTCTTCTGTTGATTACTATGGCAGATGGAAACTGCTTCAGTACATGGCAAGGAAGTTTTACGCTCCCATTGCAGGCAGTGTGACGGTAGACGGTACTGTGGTGCAGGCGTTTGCTGCAAATGATACATCTGAGCAGGTTGGAGTGAAAGTAAGGACATCTCTCTTTGCCATGGACGGACGTGAGATAACGCATTATGTTGATGAAACAAAGGTTCCGGCTGATTCTTCCGTAGGGCTTAAGCCTAAGAATTTTGCAAGACAGATGGAAGCCAATGGTATCCGTGATGTGTTTATCTGTGTAGATTTTGATTTTTCAAACGGAATGAAACAGAGTGAAGTGGTGCCTTTTGTTCCATACAAGCATCTTAATCTCAAAGAAGCCCAGGTGGATATAGCGGTTGATGAACTTGAGGACAGCTATGAGATAACTATAAACAGTGATGTATATACTCCTTTTGTAACTGTAGACCTTCGCAAGGGGGATGCTATATTTTCTGACAATGCAGTTCCTGTATTTAAAAACAGGCCGGCGGTTATTACTGTTCGCAAGGATGATATAAAAAATGTCAAACTGGAATCAGCGGATGATTTTATAGATATTCTTGAGATTTATACACTTCAGGGATCTTTTGATATGGGGGATCTGGATTACGAGTGATCGGTCAGAATCTGAAATTGATCAGCTCGGTACCTGATATATCTCCATCACAGTTTACCGGATCATCATAACAGCGCGCATTCATTGCCCCGCCTGTCATACAGAATGCGGTGGGGCATTGGAATACATCGTCTCCTGCGGTCAGTGCGAATTCACCGTTTTTAATATATATGAATCCCTTTTCCGGATTTTCATCATTGTCTGATCTGACAGCATCGGACCCGGCAGTAACTCTTATGGTACCGTCAAATACCGATACGCTGTCGTTGCCCTTTATTCCATTATTCTCAGCATAAATATATAAGTTCCCGTCTGCAATTTTTATATCATCCTTGCAGCTGATGGCGTTGTTGCAGTTTCCTGTGATCCGTAAGGAACCGCTGCCGTTTATCGTCAGGTCACATTTTGAATAGAGGCAGCCTTTAGCCTTGTCATCGGGGCGGTATTCGGAAGCATCCGAAAGAGCATTAACAGTGCCTTCCGTCAAAGTGATGATCAGCTTGTCCGCTGACTCGGCGTATACCGCGGCAGATGTTCTGCAGGATATGTGCGCACCGTTCATTATGAGATGTACTTTTTCCGAAGCATCGGAATCTATTCTTATCTGTCCGTCATAGAGTGTACCTGACAGAACATAATCCCCGGGGGTATTTATAGTGACAATATTGCCGGAAACAGAGATGCTGTTCTTTATGTCAGCGTTGTTATCATTAGTGGAGCAAAGGAGCCCTGCACCGGTAAAATTCATAAATACGGCAGTTTCTTCATCATATGCCGTATCAGTATCAGCATCGGAAAGTGAGACATCGGGAGTAAAAGTATTCTCCGAGACGCTGACGTTTTCACCATCAGGTTCGCACAGTCTCTCTTTGAAAGCGGAGGCTTCGTAAGTTACTGCAGCTTTGTCCGTGTTTTCAAAAAAAGGAAATGAAACCGCACCATCCACAACCATGGTATTATCCTGTGGAAGTGCCGTAGTATCGACGGGCGGAGTATCAAGCCCGGTGTCCACGGGCTGGAGCATGGTATCATCCGCATTCCATACCGGATCGGATACAGTGTATGGAGCAGGATGCCTGTTGAAATCATCCATGTGTATGCTTTCATCTATCCAGTTGTAGCGCTTGATAACGAATTTTTTCAGGCTCTTTAAGGAAGACTCTCCTCCGTAATTTCCGTAGAGAGCTCCATGGTAGCCTCTGGAATACCTTACTGCATCACCGTACTCATCTATAGCGTCAAGTGCGGTACCCAGAAGTTCGTCCTTTTTTTCATCCCAGCGGAATTTTACTGCTACCATGAATTCATCTGATTCATAGAGATACGAGAACCAGTGATTCTGAGCCAGGTCATATACCTGTTCTGCGCTTGCCCAATATTGATAGGTTTTGTTGTCATTATGGAAATTTCCATATGCCCTGTCGAAATCCCAGACAGGACCTATCATCAGCCTGTCACCGGGGCGTTTGTAGACATAAGTACTGCGCCAGAAAGCAGAGTCGGTATTGCAGGTAAGCTCCATCAGTATGAACCAGTCAACAAATGAGGCGGTGTCGATATATTCATCATAACCGTTATGTTTGTATATGGCGTTACCGGTATCGTCGATATATTTCTTTACATATTTGAATTCATCCGTGTTGGCTGTACTGAATTCAGGGTATTTAAAGAAAAGCTTTGGCGTATATGCTGAAGTGAAAAAATCTTTTCCCATGGTATGGGGAATGCGGAAGTCGCCGCCGGTCTCCAGCAGGAAGGGCGTCTCGGGAAGTGTGTCTGAAGATGAGCCGGTACTCTCATCATGCGTTTTAGCAGGAGATGGAATACAGGCTGAAGGTACGTCAAAATCATCGGAAAAAAGATTCACCTTATTCATAGCGACATCTATTTTTTCCGAGAAGGTATAGACACCTATGTACCTGCCGTTAAGGAATATATCCACGGGTGTCTGATAGGGGTTGTATTCCATATTGTCCAGGCAGGCTGCCAGCCTTGCGGAAAGAGGATTGCGTATCAGAGAGTTGTCAAGATAGGTAGGCACGAGTGCGAACTTATCCGAAGGCTCTGTACCAAGCAGTGATGTTTCATCCTCAAATTTAATCTGATATGATTTCTGAGGGAAATTCCACCAGCTGGTATTTCCGCGGCCTCTGATATCCATATGGTATTCTTCACCGTCTATCATCAGCGTGGCGCCTGAAGTATCATATCTGTCTATTGTTTCATTCGGATTGTCAAGATTGATATGAAGTACAGGAATGTCAGACATATATTCAGCACAGATATGATACATAACCGTACTGTTACCTGCATCTGTCACATACAGGAGGGGGTCTTTTAAAAGATTAATGGAGCCGTCTTCGTTGATATACTCGTATTCAGATGCAAGCTCGGAAAAGTCCGGAGTATCTGTGTTTGAATATTCCGGCGGATAAAAACTGCACTGCGCATCCGGAAGCGTAAAAACCGGATATGCGGATGACAGTACGGAGTCGCTTATGTCAAGATTTAAACCGATGGTAATGGTGCTGCCGTTTACAGAGAAATCAACATCTGAATATGCGGCTGACAAAGAGTTATTTTTATATAGGACAAGGCTGTCCGGAAGAGAATTTTCATAGTCGCTGTCCGTTGCGAATGCATAAGGACTGTTTGTCCCCTCTTCAGCCATGTACTCTTCAGTTTTATTCATGTCTTCATTTCCTGTAAGACTGTCATATGAATATGAACCGGAAATACTGTATAAAACGGAACCATCCGAAAGCTCAAAAACACTGTCGGACCTTTCGGAAAGGAAGGCGGTATCCGTATAGTATGCGGCTCCTGACAGGGGAAGTACCAGGTCTGAAGGAACGGTAACAGGCGTATTGGGTATAATAGGGTTAACGCCCTGCGGGAGGATATTTCCGGCACAGACTGTAAGCTGTTCTATCGAAAGTGTAACAGTTAACAAAACTGAGGCTGCCGTTAAATTTCTTTTTTTGCGGTATTTGATTTTATTATCTGATGTCCGCAATCTTCCACTCTCCGTCTATCATCACAAAATAGTAGACACTGTCTGTGTCATCCACGACTTCCTTGCCGTACATGGTCATTATTTTTTCAAAGGCTACCCGGCATGAAAAACATTCACTGTTATAAACCGTGTAGTCATCAACGGTAACATTTGTAAAGTGTGTGTTGCTGTGCGCAACGATTATCTCCATGTCCTGCCTGCGGTATGTTTCCGCAAGTTTCAGGTATTCCGAATCTTCGGGGAAGATGTACCGGATCGGATCTATGCTTGCTGTTGAACCGGGAAGATCCCTTGTAAAAAACAGGGAGTAGTTTTCTGTCATATCAAGTACGGTATTCTTTAAGTCTTCCGGCATCTTAGGTGAAGGGAAGCCGCAGCTGTAGTTTACCTGATCTACCATTGATGCATACCGGCCGGGATAATCTGTATCAATGTCCCTATCGGCGGGCTGCTTCTCCGTATTGCTTTCATTATTTTCAGCAACTTCCTCTACGGTGTATTCAGCGCTTTCACCATTGGAATCTTTAATATCAACGGTCGCTTCATCCTGAAAGCTGGGGATAAGGATCGTTTTTGTGCCGGGGACACTGACATACTTTTCACAGAATTCAAGATTGCTGCATTCCTTCTCTGAAACGGTATATGTATCGGGAACGGGCATGCCGTTTACCGTTACCGTGAAATTGTCGGGAATTTCGATCTGTATGCTGTAGTCAGCGGGTTCTTTGAATATAGTAATGCTTTCCGGAACCCAGTCGGTCATGGTCAGAAGCTTCATTTTTGTATAGGAACTGTCAGGCAGAAGCTTTATATCACCGAAATGCAGATCTCCGGCGTAAAGTGCATAGGTCAGAGCGCCGGTGGAAAAGTCCTGTCCTGTTTTTTCGTATGTGAAGGGTTCCCTGTCCAGCAGATTATTCAGCTGCGCTACATAGGTATAGGGATTTTCAAAGTAATTGCAGCTTACTGTATTATTGACGGCTACGTTGTAGCTTATGGTGGTTTTGCCGTCCATGGATTTTGAAAGGACAGCATGGTCACTGAGGCCGTCTGCAGATACTGAAGCTGCAAGGCTGTCCATCAGGTGCTCGGGTCTTGCGGCTTCGTACAGTGTCAGACTTTTTTTTGCATAATCAAGGGTATAAAACATTCCGGCTGCAAGAATCAGGCACCATACCGCATAAATGATCCACATGACGGAACTGCGCTTTTTTTCAGACCTTGTCTGCGAGTCATCCTCCGCTTCGGTGGCAGATACGGTGGCTTCTTCCTCACGGTCATCGGAAAATATATCGGACGAGTCGTCCTCATCATCGGGAGCAGGGATATCCTGCGGCAGGTCATCATACGAAAAGGAAGCCTCGGAGCGTTTGTTTTTTCTGCGAGGGTGTTCATCCCATTTGGGAGGACTGTTTTTTTCGGTTTCTTTTTCTTTAATACTGTCTGCCATTCTTACCTATAATGATTACAATGAAATCAGGCTTATTGTATTACCACAAATGCAGTGGGCACATTTCTTGATGTGTCAGCATATAACATATGTGTGGAGCCCGTAGTATATTCTCCGTTGAAAAAAAGTGCAGAGGAACTTCCCCCGTCAAGATTGGCTGCATTTACGGCACCGTACTGCAGCAGTAGGTCTATGAGGTCCTGTCCTGTAGCGCCCAAATGTCCGCCTGTGCCCCGTCCGTCAGTGCACAGGAAAAGCACTGTTCCGTCAGCACACTGCGCTATTGCTGTGCGGGGGTTGGCCCCGGAACCCTTTCCGCCGAGCTCGACCGCTTCTCCGTTTATTATGAGTTTGGTAAAGTGATTGATATTTCCTCCGGAAATATCCTTGAATGAAGCGGCATCGGTTATGCGGTTTTCAGCCACATAGTTCTGGAATGAAGCGGCAGACATTCCGCTGACATCCTTTACTACAAGGACATTGTCTTCGTTAAATCCTACCATTACGTCCCCATAGCCGGGGCCATTGTAAAGTATCTCGCCGTCTTCTACGACTACTCCAACCGGCATGCCCCCCCAGTTGGTTCCGGAAGTCACGTATTCACCGGCATTTATGCCGGCAATGGCGCCCGACTGTTCGCAGTGCTGGCCGACGGTAAGTCCGTTGCGCTCTCTGGCTTCAGTGGACCATGGGTAGGAAGATGACAGGTGTATACGTGAAGGATCCCTGATGACTAAAAGAGAGGCGGAAAAAGTATGCGATGTAACAGGTATCAGTATCAGTCCATCGCCGTCATCATCGGCTTCATAGGCTGCGCTTAGTGCCTCCGGAATCTCCGGTTCGGCCTGAGCATCATCAGCCTGCGAAGCATTATCGTCAGATACAGAGGGGATATTTACCAGACCGGCATCAGTGTCTGATGCGATTTCCGCGGGCTTATTTGCACCGGTGATCTCCATTACTTCTTCATCGGTGAAGAACCAGGATATGACAAATTTCATGCCACCGGTCTCCAGCATAGTGGATACAAAGGTGTCACGGGCAGATTCTGACGGCCCGTAGCAGAACATCCTCATCAGCAGGTAAAGTGTGAGGAAGACAGCTGCCACGGCAGTCACTATAAATAAGAATATCCATCCAAATGCTTTTATTAATCTCTTCATTAATTTATGCCTTGTAGATTACCCCTAAAAACCCGTTTATATTAGCACAAATACGGGCGCCGGTCAAAAGTTTGACGCTGCAGAAACCTGATAAAAGGACATAACAGGGGGGAGAGGTGCAGGAATCGCAATTTTAAGACAACAATGGGGCATTTTAAGCAAGGTTTGTTGAAATTGTACACACAACTTTCATATAATGAATCCCATGAGGGAGAAAGGGCTTTTCCGCATGTTTTGATTTTTTCTCGGGGGGAGATAGAAATCAGGGCCCGAAAGGTCTGATATAAAGCGGGAAGCGCGCTTTCAAAAGCCGTGTCTTATAAAGGCGGATGTTATCTGGCAACTAATGGGGGGAGGTTGCAGATAGTATCCGGCCTGTGTGGGATATGGCTTTTTCATTTTGCATTTTTTCCAAATAAGGCTTATAATCACCTCTGTGGGGGGAAGATACCGGGGGATTATATGATAAAAACGGCTATCATCGATGATTCGGACATTGACCGCATTCTTATCAGGCGTTTTCTTGAGAAGTATTCCGAAGAGAGGCTGGTTTATTTTGACATCTCTGAATACAAAAGCGCTGAGGAGTTCGTTGCTTCAGGGCAGGCAGGTGTCCAATTGGCTTTTCTTGATATATATATGGAAGGTATTAACGGAATAGAGCTGGGACGGACCATCCGCGAGAAGGACAAGGATATCGTCATAGTACTGGTTTCCGGAAGCAATGAATATGCGTCTGAGGCATTTGAGATACAGGCGGATTATTATCTGAAAAAACCGGTGGCACGGGAGCTGTTTGATAAATGCATGCAGAATGTTCTGTGCAGGACTTTTGGCCGGACATATGTGGAGATTTTTACCGGACGCAAGCCGGTGAAGATATTTGTTCAGTATATCTTTTATGTGGAGACCGGTGGCAGGAAGCTCATACTCCATACCATTGACGGTGACTATGAGACTTATATGCCTATTAGCAGTTTTCTGAAAATGGTGCCTGAGAGCCTGTTTGTCAGAACTTCAAGGTTTGAGGCTGTTTCGCTTCTTCATACGGAAAGGATAAATGTTGATGATATTTTCCTTGATAACGGTCAGCGGCTTGTCCTTTCGCCCAAAATGTCCGACGATGTCAGGGAAGCGTTTCACAGATACAGGACCAATTACGAAGGATTTGACAATACCTTTCGTCTTATAAAAACAAAAACATAAATCTATATGAATTTATGTTATAATACTTTGCGTTAATCGTGAAATGCAGGAGGTGACGCAATGGATAATAACATGAATCCCAGCAATGGCGGACAGAATTTTCAGCAGCCATACAATCAGCCATATAATCAGGGCTATCCACATCCAAATCCCGCAAATTATGTTCCACCGGAATACAAGCCGATCTCTGTGTGGGGATATCTGGGGTATGAGATACTTTTCAGCATTCCTCTTGTCGGCTTTATTATGATGCTTGTGCTGGCTTTTGCACCGCAGAATGTTAATGTAAAGAATTTTGCAAGATCGTTCCTGCTGTGGATATTGCTGGCATCACTGTTTGCGGTTATTGTTGTTGTGATCATAACGGCGGTGACCGGAGTGGGTATAATGGGCCTCATAGGCGCATACAATGAGGCTGTGTCATCATCACAGATGTACTATTAAAAATATTAGGCTACGGGGATTGGAACGACTCGCGTATGCCTTGTAAACGATGTAACTGTTCGGAAAAATAATCGCCATGCGAAAGCCGTCAAAGCGGCAGAAAGGGGAAAAATGGCAGAAAAGAAAATGGTTGAGGCTATTACCTCAATGGAAGATGATTTTGCGCAATGGTATACGGATGTAGTAAAGAAGGCTGAGCTGACTGACTATACCAGCGTTAAAGGCTGTATGGTGATAAGGCCTGCAGGTTTTGCAATATGGGAAAGGCTCAGAAATGAGCTGGACAGGAGATTTAAGGAGACGGGGGTAGAAAATGTTTATCTCCCCATGTTCATACCGGAGAGCCTTCTCCAGAAGGAGAAGGATCATGTGGAAGGATTTGCGCCTGAAGTAGCCTGGGTAACAGAGGGCGGACAGCAGCCTCTGCAGGACAGGCTCTGCGTAAGACCTACATCCGAGACCTTATTCTGTGATTATTATAAAAATACGGTTCACTCATACCGCGACCTGCCCCAGGTGTGCAACCAGTGGTGCTCGGTAGTACGCTGGGAGAAAGAGACAAGGCCTTTCCTCCGCAGCCGTGAGTTCTTATGGCAGGAAGGACATACTGCACATGCAACCGCAGAGGAAGCAGAGGAGAGAACAGTTCAGATGCTGAATGTATATGCGGATTTCCTTGAGGAATTCTGCGCTGTTCCCGTTATCAAAGGTAAGAAGACGGACAAGGAAAAATTTGCCGGTGCTGAAGCTACATATACTGTAGAGGCACTTATGCATGACGGCAAGGCTCTTCAGTCCGGAACTTCCCACAATTTCGGCGACGGTTTTGCCAGAGCCTTTGGCATACAGTATACGGATAAGGAAAACAAGCTTCAGTATGTACATCAGACATCCTGGGGAGTGACCACCAGACTTATCGGTGCCATCATAATGGTTCACGGTGACGATTCAGGTCTTGTGCTTCCTCCTAAGGTAGCCCCTGTGCAGGTGTGCATCGTTCCCATCCAGCAGAAGAAGGAAGGGGTGTTGGCAAAGGCTGATGAGATAAAGGAAATCCTGAAGGGCTTCAGGGTAAAGGTAGATGATACCGATAAGAGCCCCGGCTGGAAGTTCTCAGAGCAGGAGATGCGCGGTATCCCTCTTCGTATAGAGGTAGGTCCTAAGGATATTGAAGCCGGAAAGTGTGTTGTGGTAAGGCGCGACACTAAAGAAAAGATTGATGTCGCTTTCACCGAGCTTGAGGAAAAGATTGGCGAGATCCTTGAGAAGATGCAGTCAGACATGCTGGAGGCAGCAAGGGCACGCCGTGATTCCCAGACCTATGTGGCAACGGACTATGAAGAGTTTAAGAAAATATTTACCGAAAAGACAGGCTTTGTAAAAGCAATGTGGTGCGGAGATCAGGCCTGCGAGGACAGGATAAAGGAAGAGCTTTCGGTTACCAGCCGCTGTATGCCTTTTGAGCAGGAGAGCATTTCTGACAAGTGCGTATGCTGCGGAAAGCCTGCAAAGAAGATGGTATATTGGGGCAAGGCATATTAAGAATTATAGTCCATCTGCCGGTGTGAGGAGGCTAATGGTATATAACAAGCGGTTATAAATGCGTTACATGATACAGGAGGGACATGGTATGAAAGTACTGGTTATAAACTGTGGAAGCTCGTCTCTTAAATACCAGCTTATAGATTCCGATACCGAGGACGTGCTGGCAAAAGGTCTTGTAGAGCGTATCGGTATAGAAGGAAGCGTGCTGACACACAGACCTGCCGGCAAGGACAAGGTTGTGATCGAGACTCCCATGGAGGATCACAATATAGCCGTTAAGCTGGTAATAGATGCGCTGGTAGATAAGAACCACGGCGTGATCTCTGACCTTTCCGAGATAGACGCTGTAGGCCACAGGGTGGTTCATGGCGGCGAGAAATTCGATAAAGCCGTACTTATAGACAAGGGTGTGAAAAAGGACATAGAAGAGCTTAGTGCACTTGCGCCGCTCCACAATCCTGCAAATCTCATAGGAATCAATGCCTGTGAGAAAAATATGCCCGGAGTTCCACAGGCTGCGGTTTTCGATACGGCATTCCATCAGACCATGCCTAAAAGGGCATATATGTACGGACTTCCGTATGAGTATTATGAGAAGTATAAGGTCCGCCGTTACGGTTTCCACGGTACCAGCCATGACTATGTATCCGCAAGGGCTGCAGAGCTTATCGGAAAGGACCGTAAGGAGCTTAGGATAGTAGTGTGCCACCTGGGTAACGGTGCCTCCATCTCAGCAGTAAAGAACGGCAAATGCGTGGATACTTCCATGGGACTTACACCTCTTGAGGGGCTGATAATGGGTACAAGGTCAGGTGATCTGGATCCCGCCATCCTTGCGTATATAGGAGAAAAGGAAGGCTTATCGGCAGCAGAGGTGAACACCGTGCTTAATAAAAAATCCGGTATATTGGGGCTTTCCGGCGGTGTATCTTCTGATTTCAGGGATATTGCCGCAGCCATAGATGCGGGAAATGAAAAGGCCAAGACTGCCCTGGAAACCTATAATTACAGAGTTGCAAAATATATCGCATCTTATGCTGTTGCAATGCAGGGTATTGATGTGATTGCATTTACGGCGGGTGTAGGTGAGAATAACTATGATGTGCGTTCTGCTGTATGCGATCATCTTGCATTTATGGGTGTAAAGGTAGACAAGGAAAAGTTCAAAACTCACGGTGAGGAAGTGATCGCTTCTACGAAGGATTCCTCCATTACTGTAATGGTGGTTCCTACTAATGAAGAACTGGCTATAGCAAGGCAGACAATCGCGCTGCTATGAGCAGTATCGTAGAAAAAATAAAACGTCTGGACACTTCGGCAAGGGTAAGACTTGTATTTTTGGCACTAATCCTTGTTTGGTGTACATATCTGTCTGTGGGATTTGCTTACGAGTTTTCTGTCCCGGACAATATGAAAGGTGCATTTCTGGATGTTAGCGATGTTAAGGATGTATATGTAGACGGGTCTGATGTCACCTTTGCAGTTATTATGCTGGGAACGGCAGGAAACCTAATGCTTGGTGTACTTTTCTTAATTGTCTTCGTGATCTATTTTGTCATAGTTTTTTTGGCGAGCCTGATACCGGTTCTGGTACTCCGATTTGTGGGACTCAGGAAGAAGTATACAGTTGATGAAGATGAGGCATATCTTGCACATCTGATGTACTTTATCTTTATAGGCCTGTCTTTGGTAGCAGGTCTCATTCTTACAAGATTTACGTCTGTGATCCCTTTGGTGGTATATACAGCGGAGTGGGCATTGGTGATGCTTATATATATTCTGGGTGTCAGAAAGAGAGCACGTGAAACCGAAGAGTATAGTTAAGTAAAAACATACTGTAAAAAAGATACAAAGGGCATTATAATAGGCTCTGTGTGTTTAACCCGAAAGAAGATTGTTTTGTGAAACGGGAGGATATATGTCATTACTTGAGATTAAAGGCTTAAAAGCAGGAATAGAGACAGGTGAGATACTGGGAGGTATCGATCTGAATGTTGAAGCAGGTTCCACACATGTCATCATGGGACCTAACGGTGCGGGCAAATCCACACTTGGAAATGTTATCATGGGAAGTCCGGCATATTCAGTGACGGACGGTTCAATTATCTTTGACGGAGAGGACATAACGAAGATGGCAGCTAATGAGCGTGCCAAGAAAGGATTGTTTATGTCTTTCCAGAATCCCCTGGAGGTACCGGGGCTTACCCTCGAAGCTTTTTTAAGAAGTGCCATGAGGGAAAGAACCGGCAAGGCTGTAAGGATCTTCCAGTATAAAAAAGAACTGGAGGAGACATGCAAGCTTCTTGATATGGATGAGGCATTTGTTGAGCGTGACCTGAATGTGGGTTTCTCCGGCGGTGAAAAGAAGAAAGCAGAGATATTCCAGCTCCTTATGCTTAAGCCGAAGCTTGCCATACTTGATGAAACGGATTCAGGTCTCGACGTAGATGCTGTGCGTATTGTGTCTAAGGGAGTGGAGATTTTTTCAAAGCAGGGCGGTTCACTTATTATCATTACCCATAACACTAGGATACTTGAGGCTCTGAATGTGGATCGCACTCATGTGATCGTTAAAGGAAAGATTGCCGCCGAGGGCGGTTCAGAGCTGATAGATGAGATAAATACAAACGGATTCGAGAAATACATATGACGGATATTGCAAGAAAAGATACACCAATAGATATAGATGAAGGGGATTCCGGCATCATTCTTGAAGATGTGGAGCGCGGGCTTTACGACTTTAAGGATGAGGAACGCGAGGAAGACTTTTTCAAAGTTGATGAAGGACTGACGGAAGAGATAGTCAGGGAAATCTCTGAGACAAAGCATGACCCGGAATGGATGCTGGATTTCAGGCTTAAGTCCCTGAGGATATACAATGAGCTGAAGGTTCCCAAGTGGGGCCCGCCCATTGACGGTCTTGATATGGAAAAGATCGTCACCTATGTAAGACCGAAGACTGATATGAAGGCGTCCTGGGAGGATGTTCCGGAAGATATAAAGAATGCTTTTGACAAGCTGGGCATACCTCAGGCGGAAAGAGAGAGTCTCGGTGGTGTAGGTGCACAGTACGACTCTGAGCTGGTTTACCACAATGTCCGCGAGGATGTGGCAAAGCAGGGCGTTATATATACGGATATGGAGTCGGCGCTTACCGGTGAATTTGAAGAAATGGTGCGGGAGCATTTCATGAAACTGGTGCCCCCTACGGATCATAAGTTTGCAGCGCTTCACGGCGCGGTATGGTCCGGCGGATCCTTTGTATATGTTCCACCCGGAGTAAAGGTAGACATACCCTTGCAGTCATATTTCAGACTGAACGCACCCGGTGCAGGACAGTTTGAGCATACCCTTATCATAGTCAGCGAGGATGCCGATGTACATTTCATAGAGGGATGTTCAGCGCCTAAGTACAATGTAGCCAATCTTCATGCCGGCTGCGTTGAGCTTTTTGTTGGGAAGAATGCACATCTAAGATATTCGACCATAGAGAACTGGTCCAAGAATATGTATAACCTGAATACCAAACGTGCCATCTGCGAGGAGGGTGGAACGGTTGAGTGGATATCCGGGTCCTTCGGGTCCCATGAGTCATATCTCTATCCTACATCCATACTTAAGGGTGACAATTCCCACGCGGAATTTACCGGCGTGACTTTCGCAGGAAAGGGACAGAACCTGGATACAGGCGCAAGGATGGTGCATATCGGAAAGGGCACATCTTCCTTCATAGATACCAAGTCCATCTGTAAGAGCGGTGGAATCAGCACATACCGCAGCAGCGTGGAAATAAGAAGCACTGCGGAAGGTTCAAAGGCTTCAGTAAACTGCGGATCCCTTATGCTTGACAGTATTTCCAGGTCTGATACGGTACCGGCTATGGATATCCGTACTGATAAGGCTGATGTGGGACATGAGGCAAAGATCGGTAAGATTGATGACGAGGCTGTATTCTACCTGATGAGCAGGGGAATAAGGGAAGCTGATGCAAGGGCAATGATAGTAAGCGGTTTTGCAAATCCTGTCAGCAAGGAGCTGCCCCTTGAATATGCAGCCGAGATGAACAACCTGATCAAGCTCGAGATGGAGCAGGGGTAGTTTATAACTTTTTGCTTTTTCGGTTGCAGAAAATACAGCGCATAAGATTGTGACAGCAGGTGGTGCAGGCTGCACCAGAATGTTTTTAAAGAGCATTGGAAACGGATAAAAAAAGCATGGATATAAAGAATGATAGAAAAGATACATATACCGTAAACCACCTTCCGGTACTTACCTGGTACAGGGATAAGCTCAATGATGTGGAGATGGAGGTTTCGGAGGCTACGATAGAAGCTATTGCCAAAGCTTCCCATCCGGCATATCTGGTTAAGCCTCAGTTTCCGGAAGAAATGAAAGTTACGGAAGGTGTCAGCCCTGCCGGGCTTCTGAAGGGTTATGAAGCTGAGGGCATGGAGATAAAGCGTGAAGAGTATGTGGCAGGAAAGTATCCCATGTATCAGGAACAGGTATTTCCTACCGGTATGGGTGCTGATATAGACCGGCTGATCGTAAAGACAGGCGTGCCGGCCCGCGTGATGGAGCTGCCTGCCAATACAAAGATAAAGGATCCGGTATATCTTCATTACACTTATCCCACAGGGGCAGAGGATATCGATACCACGCTTATAAGGATCGGTGAGGGCAGTGAGATCACCATCATCCAGTATATGGATTCAGAGCAGGGTGCAACCAATGGATTTGCCGGTACTCAGACCAGAGTTATACTTGGCAGGAATGCAAAGCTTCACCTCATAAAAGTGCAGTGCCTGCCGTCCAAATTCTTATATTTTAATGATATGGGGAGCAGGCTGGCCGAAAATTCGGAATTTACTTATACAGAGCTTTCCCTTGGTTCGGAGAAGTCATACCTTGGTACATATATAGATCAGATTGGTGATGAGTCGAGGTTCAGGGCTGATCTGGGATTTGTTGCAGCCGGCGGCAGCCTTACCGATATAAATTACACTGATGTTTTTAAAGGGAAAAAGAGCGAAGGCGTGATGCGGTTTAACGGTGTGATGCTTGATGGCTCTTACAAAGCTTCCAGGGAAACCCTTGATTTCAGAAAAGGTTCCGTGGGCGCTGACGGTGACGAGGAGGAAAATATCCTCATGCTCGGCAGAAATGTTGTAAATAAGGCTATCCCCCTGATCCTTGGTGAGGAAGAAAAGGTGAACGGAAGACATGCTGCATCAGCCGGAAAGATTTCGGATGAGATGCTCTTCTACATGGAGACAAGGGGTATTGATGAACGTGCTGCCAGAGAAATGATGATAAGGTCCAATATTTCAAGAGTGACGAGGCTCATTCCTAACGGAGAGATAAGAGCGGCAGCCGATTCTTACGTGGACAGGATTTTTTCAAATTGCAGCGGTGACTGTAAAGCATGCCCCAGCGGAAGTCACTGAAGACAGCTTTGATTTTTATTTTCATATTGCTTTATTATTCCAAAAGTGTTATTCTCTCAAACATAATAGAGAAAGGCGCACAGAGTGTGTAGGTGAGGAAATGAAGAACAGATAATCAGATTTGGTAAATACAAGCAATTAACTAGGACTTTAAAGGTCTGTTTGTGTATGCCGGATTGGATTATCGTATTCATTTTGAAGCCAGCAGAAGTGGTTTTGTGTGCATTTCGGCATATTTTAAGTCTTCATTTGTATATGTGATCCACTCCGGTATGGAGTGGATTTTTTGTGCGATAAGACGGTCAAGCAGACTGCCGTTAGGCAGTCTGCTTGGGCACAGGGCAATTCACGGGGAGTCATGTTTACATGAACGACTCCGTGAATTGTACTGTGGCAAGCGGGCTGCATGCCCGCATACAAGTCTGTTTGACCGGCAACGCATCACCGGGCAGCTTGGCTGCGGGGGATATGAAAGGAGGATATATATGTCACAGATACAAGTGAATAATCTGACTTTCGCATATGACGGAAGTGCAGATGATGTTTTTGAAAACGTAACTTTTAATATCGATACTGACTGGAGGCTGGGATTTATCGGCAGGAACGGAAAAGGAAAGACTACTTTTCTGAAGCTTTTGCTGGGAAAATATCCCTATAGCGGAAGCATTACATCAAATACTGCTTTTGACTATTTTCCTTATCCTGTATCAGCCAGAGATATGGAAAGAACGGCATCAGACCTTATCGAAGTCTGGAAGCCCCAGGCAGAAATATGGCAGGTGCTCATTCAGATGGATCAGATAAAAATGGATGCCGAATGTCTGTACAGGCCTTTTGGGAGTCTTAGTTTTGGTGAGCGGACGAGGGTGATGCTGGCAGTTCTTTTTGCAGGGGAAAACGAGTTCCTTTTGATTGATGAACCTACAAACCACCTTGACAGCAGGGCAAGGGGGGCAGTAAAAGAGTATCTTGCTTCCAAGAAGGGCTTTATCCTTGTTTCTCATGACCGGGATCTGTTAGACCGGGTATGTGACCATGTGCTTGTACTGAACCGGTCGACAATAGAAGTGCAGGCGGGAAACTTCTCTTCATGGTGGGAGAATAAGGAGAAGCAGGATGCGTACAGACTGGCTGAAAATGAAAAGCATCTAAAGGAAATAGGCAAACTTAAAAGTGCTGCAGACAGGAGCAGCCGCTGGGCTGAAAAGAACGAAAACACAAAAATCGGCTTCGACCCCGTTAAGGAGCCGGAGAGAAATATATCCACAAGATCCTATATCGGTGCCAAGACCAAAAAGATGCAGTCCAGAGTGAAGTCCTATGAGATGCGGATGGAAAGAGAAATCGAAGAAAAGGAAGGTCTGCTTAACGATATAGAGCGCGTGACTGATCTTAAGATACAGCCGCTTAAATTTCACAAGGAAATTTTGATAAATGCAAAAGACCTGTCACTTAAGTATAAGTCTGCCGGACGGGAACTTTTCTCAGGAGTTGATTTTCAGGTAAAAAGAGGGGAAAGGCTGGTGATTTCGGGAAACAACGGGTGCGGTAAGTCGAGTATACTGAAAGCTGTTCTTAATGTTTTAGACCTGCCGGAATACGGGACAGATCCGGAACTGCTTATATCCGGGGATTTTGAAGTCGCAGGCGGCATGACAATATCCTATGTCAGTCAGGATACTTCTTTCCTTTATGGCTCTCTCCATGAGTTTGCCTGTAAGAGAGGGCTTGATGAGAGTCTTTTCCTGGCTGTGTTAAGGAATCTTGATTTCGGAAGGGAGCAGTTTGCAAAGGATATGAGGGAGTATTCCGAGGGGCAGAAAAAAAAGGTTCTCATTGCAGCAAGCCTGATCACGCCTGCTCATCTGTATATGTGGGATGAACCACTTAATTATATTGATGTATTTTCAAGAATGCAGATTGAAAAACTGATACTGAAATACAATCCCACAATGCTGTTTGTGGAGCATGATGTCAGATTCCGGGAAAAGGCAGCTACGGAGATCGTCAGGATCTGAAAATGAAAGTATTGAATTATCGCATATAAAATCACTGGATTTGTCGTGGCAAACAAAAGATGTTATAATGACACCGTTTGTTGTGAGCAGTGTCCGGACATTCTTAAGAGTGCGCAGGACATAAACAGTAAAAAGGTCCGGGGATGAAACGGGCCGGAATGGAACAGATAGATGGATGTAAATTCAATACGCAGGGATTTTCCCATACTTGCAGACAATCCCGAATATATTTATTTTGATAATGCGGCTACTTCCCAGAGACCGGTGCAGGTGCTTGAGGCGATAGAAAATTTTTACCGCACCACCAATGCAAATCCTTTAAGAGGTCTGTATGAGTGGAGCGTAGGGGCCACGGATATTTATGAGAAGTCAAGGCATGCAATGGCGGGATTCATAGGTGCAGAGCATGACGAAGAGATCATTTTTGTGCGCAATGCTACCGAAGCGCTGAACCTCGTGGCATATTCCTATGGCCTTAACAATCTGCATGAGGGTGACGAGATATTGATCACTGTAATGGAGCACCACAGCGATATACTGCCCTGGCAGATGGTGGCAAGATCCACCGGGGCAGTGCTCAAATATATCGAGCCTGAAGATGACGGTACTATTACGGAAGAAAATCTTAGGAGCTGTGTTACCGAAAAGACTAAGCTTATCGGAATGGCGCTTGTTTCTAACGTGCTGGGAGTAAAGAATCCCGTGAAGCTGGCTGCTGAACTGGTTCATGCAAATGGTGGTGTGATGGTGGCTGACGGAGCGCAGGGTGTTCCCCATATGAAAGTGGATGTGAAGGAGATCGGTGCTGATTTTCTGGCATTTTCCGGGCACAAGATGTTAGGTCCCATGGGAATAGGTGCACTGTACGGGCGCATGGAACTGCTTGAGAAGATGCCTCCCTTCCTTAGCGGCGGTGAGATGATAGAATATGTAAAGCGTGACTCTGCAACTTATGCGGAGCTTCCCCACAAGTTTGAGGCGGGAACCGTAAATGCTGCAGGGGCTGCAGGCATGGCAGCGGCAGCAGAGTACCTGAACAGCATCGGTTTTGATGCCATAGAGGAGCAGGAGAATAAGGTCACAAAGATAGTGTACGAGGGACTTAAGTCTATTCCTTATGTGCATGTATATGGCAGTGACGATGTGACGAAGCATTCGGGTATAGTCACTTTCAACATAGACGGCTGCCATCCCCATGATATATCAACCGTGCTGGATGATGAGCATATCGCTGTCCGCGCGGGACATCACTGTGCGCAGCCACTTATGGAATTCATGCAGGAAAGGCTTAAGATGGAGTTCAGGGCTACTGCAAGGGCAAGCGTATATTTTTACAATACGGAAGAAGAAGCAGAGAGATTTGTTGAAGCGGTAAAGAAAGTAAGAGGCTGGCTGGGATATGGAGCTTAAGAATTTATACAGGGAAATAGTCAATGAACATAATCTTCACCCTACGCATAAGGGTGATATGGAGTCGCCGTCAATGATACTTAACGGTGTGAATCCGAGCTGCGGCGACGATATATATCTGCAGCTTAAGCTGGATGAAAATGACATAGTGACGGATGGATGTTTTAACGGCTCCGGATGTGCCATTTCCCAGGCATCTGCAGACATGATGCTTGATCTGATAATCGGAAGCACAAAGGAAGAGGCTCTCGCATATGCGGAGAAATTCATGAACATGGTACGCAGTACTGCTACTCCCGAAGAGATCGAATCTCTTGATGAGGCGGCTTCCCTTGAGGATATTTCCCATATGCCTGCCCGTGTGAAGTGTGCAACCCTTGGATGGAAGACCATGCAGCGCATGCTCCGTGACGGTGAAAGTGAAGGCGGCAGCAGACAGTCCTGTGGGTGATGCTAGAAAGCGTTGCGACGTCGAAGTTCTTGCAAAACTTCAGTCGCCCGCTATCGATTTGCACAGGTTCGCCGGGATGCAAAACGGCATCATAGCTTATTTGTCCCTGACGGATAAGCCTTAGTTACGCGCCTGCAAAATTTATACATATGCTTCGTAAATTACCCGGTTCAAATGATTAGCGAGTTATAGATATGAGAATCTGGTTCCGTATATGGAAAAATGCACATCTGATAAAGCAGACTGTCATCGAGCGAAACGAAGATGATACCCGTACCCACAAGGTTTTCAATTCCCTTGAGGATGCCTGTCACGAATTTGATCTGGATATTCCCATCTGGCTTGATAAAAATGTAAAAGAGTTTAAACGATCATCAAAGACTCGTTTCACTGCAGACAGCTTTATTTCCGAGATTGATTTTGACCATATGGAAATGAGTGTGCTGGAGGAGGATATCTGATGTTCCTGTCCCGGAAATCCCGGTAAAACCCCTATAAAAGGAGGTGTGCCCGGACGGTGATGACTCCACCCGGGCACGAAAACTATGAAAACAATTTGAACTTTCTTAACTGTCTATATGATAAAATAAAAATATGAACAAATTGTTAACATGGGGTTAAAACATTGTTAAAATGACGATAGAACTATAATAAATACACTTGTTTATTGTTAAAAATGCACAAAAACAAGAGCTCGCCCCGGTTCAGGTACTTCGTTGGTGATATCCGTCAAGCAGCATTAAAGAGGTACACTAAGTGGCACGGATATCATATAATTGTAGTGAACGCATTTGGCTATTGTGCATTCGTGACAGATAATGCCTGAATATAGGACATATTTTTAAGTGATCATCGTGGAGGATCGATATGGATAAAACTACATTCGTAACACGCTCATCAATGCCGCCTTTTGAGGAGTACATGGAAGAAATCCGTCCCATATGGGAGAGCCATTGGCTTACCAATATGGGAGAAAAGCATATAGAGTTACAGAAGCAGCTCTGTGATTTTATGCATGTGGATCACGTGGAGCTTTTTACCAATGGTCATATGGCCCTTGAGCTTGCGCTGCAGGCTTTTGAAATGGATGGCGAGGTGATCACCACTCCCTTTACCTTTTCATCAACTACCCACGCGATAGTGCGCAATAACCTTACCCCTGTATTCTGTGATATAGAGCCTGAGCATTACACGATGGATGTGAGTAAGATAGAGTCTCTTATTACGGATAAAACCCGTGCCATTGTTCCGGTGCATGTATACGGCAATGTCTGTGATGTGGAAGAGATAGACAGGATCGCAAAAAAGCACGGACTGAAAGTCATCTATGATGCGGCTCATACTTTCGGGGAAGTATATAAGGGAAAAAGCGTTGCAGCCTACGGTGATGCATCCATGCTGTCTTTCCATGCTACAAAGGTATTCAATACCATAGAGGGCGGTGCCATTGTTTGCGATGACGAAAATATCGGAAAGCGTATGTACAACCTGAAGAATTTTGGCATACGTGAAGATGAGCAGTTAGCCGAGGTGGGAGCAAATGCCAAGATGAGCGAGTTCCAGGCTGCCATGGGTA
The DNA here is from genome assembly GCA_002393955.1 of Lachnospiraceae bacterium UBA4364. GTDB lineage: Bacteria > Bacillota > Clostridia > Lachnospirales > Lachnospiraceae > NK4A136. The sequence continues at coordinate 25,601 of DGSK01000064.1, forward strand.
TATGCAATCTCCGCCACCTGGATGAGGAGATCGCAAAGAGGAAAAATATATATGAGCTTTATATGTCAGAACTGCAGGATGTAAAGGGGATAAAGCTGTGCAGCCCCCAGGAAGGCCTGGAGAAGAATTATGCATATTTCCCCATATATGTGGATCCGGCAGAATATGGTGCAGACAGGGATGAGCTTTTTAGCCGCCTGGCTGCGGAAAAGATCTATCCCAGAAAATATTTCTATCCCCTCATAACTGATTATGAATGTTATAAAGGGAAGTATGATGACTCAGGCCTGGAAAATGCAAAGCGCATTGCGGCCGGGATACTTACAATACCCATGTATGCAGATCTGGAGGAGGAAACGGTTCATAAGATCTGTGACATTATCAAACGCTGATAAAACGGTTTTACCAGATGCCTCAGAGATCAGATCAGGAAAAAGTTCATGGCCGGACTTCAAAAAAAACAGATTTCCATACCATAAGGAGTCTGGTCATAATATTTATTCTATTTATGATGATAGTATCGGCTTTTGTTTTTCTGCGGATGCAGGTGGCAAATGTGTCTACGGATGAACAGAAGTACCGTTATCATTATGTCTTTGTCGGTGATACCGGCGATTCAAGAATGCTTGAAATAATAAATGATGCAGCCGGTGAATACGGCAGGAAATCCGGAGTGTATGTGGAGGCCCTGGATACCGGTGATGAAAGCGACAGTTCGTATGCAGACCGTATAGATATGGCCGTTGCCATGGGAGTGAACGGGATCATTGTAGGTGCGCAGGAAGAAAAAGATATAGCTGACGCTGTTGAAAGAGCGTCTGTGGCTGAGATTCCTGTTGTCACTGTTCTTTCGGATTGTCCGGACAGCCTGAGGAAGACATTCATTGAACCGGATGTTTATGATGTGGGAAGAACATATGCAAGAAGCATCATTGCTGTTGCAGGTGCAAGGAAGCTTAATATAGCAGTGCTTGTGGAAAGCGATGATAATGACCGCTTTATGGCGGGGCTGTCTGATACTCTGCAGAATGAAGGTAACCATCTGGATATAAACATTATTACGGAAGACATAACCGATATGCCGAATTTCCGCCTTATGGATCTTGTGGCTGAGATGCTTACGGATGAAGAAATGGATATCGATATGCTGTTATGTCCTACCGAGTATACCACCCAGATCGTTTATCAGTCTGTAATGGACCATGATCTGGCGGGAAGTTCCCAGATTATAGGATATGGTATAAATGAATCTCTGCTCCGTGCGGTTTCCAACGGAGAGATATCTGCCCTGGTTTATATTGATGCGGACCAGACGGGAATGGAGTGTGTTGATACGTTGAACGGATATATCGATTCCGGTGTTACAAGGGATCATATAACCGTGGAAAGCATTATGATCACATCGGGTAACATAGGGAGGTATCTGGATGAGTAGAAAACCTGTAAAACTTCAGAACCAGATAATCTGTATCTTCCTTTTGACTTTTGCGTCGATTCTTTTGGTCAACCTTTATATTTTCAGCGGAATGCGTGATCTTATAGATAATATGGACAGCGCATATGACGGCAACAGGAAGCTTACGGATATGCGCGGACTGCTGGACAGCATACAGCTTGAACTTGATGATTATATTAATACCAAAGATGAGAGCGGCCTCAATAAGTTTTATAAAGATATGGCTGAATATAAGATCATTGTCGAGTCCCTTAAGCATGAGGGAGAACTGACAGAGCAGGAGATGCGGGAAAAAGCCATAGTCAATCTTTCTACCAGGTATGTTCGTTCCACTAATACGGCTATTCTTTCAAAGCGGAGCGGAGACGTAGTGAGGTATCAGGAAGATTATGCTATTTCGGTGAGAGACTATGAACATCTGATATCCTATATGGCAGATCTGAACACAAAGAGCTTTGGTGAAAACTCGGGAAAGTATGAACGTATTTATGAGGTCATGCACCAGGCTAATATTATTTATTCTGTCATACTGGCTCTTATGGGAATCTTCGATATTCTGCTGCTTAACCTTTTGTTACGTAGGCTTATGCGTCCCCTGCAGGAACTTGCCCGTGTGGCAAATGAGGTGGGCGAGGGAAACCTTGATGTGGCGATTTCCGAAATCCACGACTACAATGAAATCGGTATTGTCAGCAGTGCTTTCAACAATATGATAACGAGTCTGAAGGAATATATCAGGCAGTTTAAGGCAAGCGTGGAATCAGAGAGCCGACTAAGGGAAAAGTCGATCCGTATGGAAGCATCTGCCAAAGAAGCGCAGCTTAAATACCTGCAGGCTCAGATAAACCCACACTTTCTGTTCAATACCCTGAATGCGGGCGCACAGCTGGCTATGCTTGAGGAAGCAGACCGGACCTATAGTTACATTCTGAGGGTGGCGGACTTTTTCAGATACAGGATAAAGAATTCCGAAGGGATATCCACCATAAGCGAAGAACTGAAGATTGTGGATGACTATATCTACATCATAAACGTGCGCTTTGCCGGTGAGATCCATTACAATGCGGATGTGGATGAAAAGCTGCTGCAGACAGCTGTACCGTCCATGATACTGCAGCCCATAGTTGAAAACTGCATTAAGCACGGACTGAGAGATGTTGAGTGGGAAAAAAAGATAGACCTATCGGTATATTCGGAAGGAGACAGCACAGTTATATCCGTACGTGACAACGGAGTGGGTATTCCTGATGCTGTGATAGAGCGTATACTGAACAATAAACTCAATGAAGATGACAGTGAGAAAATGCAGGGGGGAGTGGGACTCGACAATGTTATCACCAGACTGCGTGTATTCTATGACAGGGAAAATGTGATAGAGATCACCAGCGTGGAAAAGGACATGGGTACAGAAATCGCACTGTATATTCCCAGATGATATTTTTTATATTGGAAGCATAAATATATAATAAAGCGTTATAAATGCACCAAACACTGAGATGGAGGAGAAATGTACAAGATTCTTATAGCGGATGATGAGAGCATAGTTACTGACGGGCTCCGTTTCATAATAGATAAAAATTTCCGGGATGAGTGTATAGTGGAGTGCGTGAATACCGGCAGGAAGGTCATTGAAATGGCAGAATATTTCAGGCCGGATATTGTGTTCATGGATATTCAGATGCCGGGGATAAACGGTATTGAAGCTATGCGTGAGATCAGGCAGGGAAATGACAATACGATATTTATAGTTGTCAGCGCTTTTCTTAAGTTCGATTATGCGAAGGATGCCATTGATATTGGCGTGCTTGAATACCTGAACAAACCCGTGGATAAGGAGCAGATCGTAAGGGTGCTGAAGAAGGCCATGATGAAAGTGGATCTGATGAAGAACAGACGCCGCGAGGATCTGGAAAACAGGGAAAAGCTGGAGATCGTAACTCCCATAATAGAAAACGGTTTTATCTATTCACTTCTGTACGGAAACCAGAGTGATGAAGAAATGGGGAATTTCAAAAAGCTTCTGGGGATAGAGGAAAATGCCGGATACATAATGGCGCTGCAGTTCGGTGAGTCGGGGAATAAAGACCGGATGGCAAATCCAATAGGAACCAGCGTAAGGCTTCAGAAGGAATATACAAAGATCAAGGATGCTATAAAAAGTTTCTTTCACTGCTGCGTGGGCACGATGATGGGAAATACGATACTCATATTTGTTCCCTGTCCTATGCCGGCGCAGGATGAAGAGTATCAGTTCCGTATTAGCTGTATAGAAAATGCCAGGAAGATGGTACGGGAGATGCAGCATATGTTTGACGCAAGATTCCGCGTGGGCATAGGCGCAGTGCATGAGCTGGGCCGGCTTTCGGAGTCATACAGCGAGGCAACACATTCCCTGACCTACAATGCCAGCAATTCGGTAATACATGTGAAGGACACCCGTATGTTTCCGGAGTTTGAGGATGACTATCCCATCGAGACAGAAGTTGCCCTTTTTAAATATATAGAAGAAGGCGATTTCAACAGGGCACAGTTTTATGCAAGATCATTTTTTGACTGGATGGCGGAAAGACATTCGGGCAATATGGACGATATCAGGCTGAAAGCACTTGAATTCATACTGCGTGCAGAGAAGGCAGGTTTTGATAATGGCAGTATGACATACAGGTTCAGCATGCGCAGCTCATACCTTAATACCGTGACGGGAATGATGACAATTGATGAAATCTATGGCTGGTTCATTTCGAAGATAGAAGATGTCTGCCGTAATATCTTAAGCCGTAAGGAGGAGAATACCGTAGACCTGATACACGATGCACAGGTCTACATAGAGCAGAATTATTCCAAGGACCTGATACTTGATGATGTTTCCAAGGAACTTCAGCTAAGCCCCTACTATTTCAGCAAGCTTTTCAAAAAGCGTACAGGTAAGAATTTTATTGAATACCTTACTGATGTGCGGATGGAGAAAGCAAAAGAGCTGCTGCGTAACTCCAATAAGAGTATGAAGGAAATCTGCATGGAGATAGGATATACGGATCCAAATTATTTCAGCCGGACATTCAAGAAGAATGTTGGCGTAACCCCATCTGAATACAAGGATGGGAAAGAGGAGTAGGTAGTTAAACTTCCCACATGCAGTCTGTGGAAAGCAGAACGACACTCGCAACTATTTCGGAACCGATGCGAAATTGAACGGAATAAAGTAATTGTAGCATTCTCGGCGGATAATGCTTTCATGTATGGCATCATCCGCCGAGGATGCACAATTACTAATTCCGTTCAAACTCGCCTCGTGAAACTAATCGCTAACTGTCCCTAAGTATTCGTCACATGCGAGCCGACACAAAAAACATGTGACGTCTCGCAACCCTGTGCCGTATACTAAGGGACAGTAAGCGCTGGATTTCCACTCGGCTAAAAACGCATCGTGATCGTTCCGAAATGTTTGCGAGTGTCGTTCTGTCTAGTTCTGTGAGTGGGAAGTTTATTTTATATTTACGACCCCACCGGTAGGTGAGCTATCGGTGTGGGAAAACAGTAGGCATATTAATTTATTAGCACAGATTTATAGCACAATTTTGTCTAGACTCTCTGAAGACAAAATTATGCTATTTTTTTATTTTGTATTTTTATCAAAACAAAAAATCAAAGTAAGTGGCAATTTATTCAAGTATACCCTGTGTTATATTTTTCTTAACCCAATAAAGCACACGTAACTGTTCGGGAAACGGTTACAAAAAACAATATCTAAGGAGGAAAAAAAGATATGAAAAAATTTGGGAAAAGATTAATCGGGATGACACTTGCATCAGTTATGACTTTCGGTCTTGCAACAGGCTGTACAAGCGGTGGTAACGGAAACAGCGGCAGCAATGATGCAGGCGGAAATACCCAGACCGCAACAGAGGATAAGGGTGCATCGGGAGATATTCAGGTCGGCATAGTACTTCCCACAAAGGATGAACCCAGATGGCTGCAGGATCAGAAGCAGTTCGAAACCATCCTCGGCGATGCAGGATTCACAAACCAGGTACTGTTCAGCCAGGGATCTTCGGCGACTGAAAAGACCAATGTTGAAACACTGATCTCCAAGGGCATAGATGTACTTATCATCTGTGCACAGGATGGTGCAGCAGCATCGGCAGCAGTTGAAGAAGCAAAGGAAGCAGGTGTAACGGTAATCGCATATGACCGTCTCATTACAGGAACCGATGCGGTTGATTACTATGTAACATTCGACAGCTTTGCAGTAGGTGAAGCCCAGGGACAGTACCTTATAGATAACGCACCGGCAGGAAGCGGTATACCCCTTTACCTCTATGCCGGTGCATCAACAGACAATAACGCATTCATCTTCTTCGAGGGAGCATGGAGCGTACTTCAGCCCAAGGTTGCTGACGGAACATTTACGATCGCAAACTCAAGCGAAGCTGAGGCACTTAAGGATTCAGCCGACCTTTCCAGAGAGCAGGTAGGCAAGATAATCGGTCAGGTTACGACAGACTGGGATTTCAATGTAGCAAAGTCAAAGGCAGAGGCTAACCTCACTGCAGTAGGCGCAGACATGAAGGGCGATGTGCTCGTACTTGCACCCAATGACGGTACAGCCCGCTCCATAGCAGACGTATTCGCATCAGATAAGGATGTAACCAGCTATGTGGTTACAGGACAGGATTCCGAAAAGGCATCCGTTCAGTACATCATCGATGGAAAGCAGTCCATGACTGTATTCAAGGATACCAGAACACTTGCAGCAGACTCTGTAGCAATGGCAGTGGATATCCTGGGCGGAAAGACACCTGCAACAGATACTACCTACAACAATGAAAAGATCGACGTTCCTGCAAAGCAGACATCGATCGTTGTAGTAACACAGGACAACGTAATGCAGGCACTGATCGAATCAGGCTACTATGATGCATCAGAATTCACCGGCTTACAGTAATGTATAAACTAAGTGCACCGGCCTTAAAAGGGCCGGTGCAGTAAGCTGAAGAACCGACAGGTTCTGAACAGTTACCGGTGTATTTCTCAAGGAGGTTTTATGAGCGATTACATACTTGAAATGAAGGGAATAGTAAAAGAATTTCCCGGTGTTAAAGCTCTGAACAATGTTAATTTCAAGGTTAAGAGAGGCGAGATCCACTGTCTTGTCGGCGAGAACGGTGCGGGAAAATCCACACTCATGAAGGTTTTATCCGGTGTATATCCTTACGGAACATATACAGGTGACATAGTCTATGACGGCGAAGTACAGAAGTTTAAGAGGATAGCGGACAGTGAAGGCAGGGGAATCGTGATAATCTACCAGGAACTCGCACTGGTTCCGGAGCTTAGCCTTTACGAAAACATCTTCTTTGGACATGAAATAATGAAAGGCGGAGCAATAGACTGGAACGAGACCATCGTACAGGGAAAAGCGATGCTTGATAAGGTAGGCTTAAGGGCTGATCCTTCCATGAAAGTTAAGGAGCTTGGCGTAGGCAACCAGCAGCTGGTGGAGATTGCCAAGGCACTCAGTAAAAATGTAAAGCTGCTCATCCTGGATGAGCCAACTGCGTCACTTAATGAGGACGACAGCCAGAATCTCTTAAGACTTATAAAGGAACTGAAGTCCCAGGGCGTTTCCTGCATAATGATATCCCATAAATTAAGAGAGATTACAGCGATAGCAGATACGATCACTGTACTCAGGGACGGTGCTACCATCTGCTCTCTGGATGCCACTGAAAGACAGATAGAGGAAGCTGAGATAATAAAGCACATGGTAGGCCGGGAAATGGATAATATCTATCCGAAGCGTGAAAAGAAGGAACCCGGAGATGTGGCACTGGAGCTTAAGGACTGGACCGTATTTGATCCTTCAAAGGACCGCGAGATACTGCATCACATCAATATAAATGTAAAGAAAGGCGAGATTGTAGGTCTTCAGGGACTTATGGGAGCCGGCAGAACGGAGTTGGCACTGAGTCTTTTCGGCAATCCGACAGGTTACAAGATCACTTCAGGTGAGTTTATATTGAAAGGAGAGAAAGTCCGTTTCAAACATCCTAAAGAAGCGATAAAGAAAGGGCTTGCATATGTAACAGAGGACAGAAAAGGCAATGGCCTGATACTGATGCAGGACATCAGGTACAACATAACGATCGCAAATCTTGAGGAACTGGTAAATGGTCTGGCGATAAATGAAAATGAAGAGATCAATGTAGCCAACGGCTATAAGGATTCCATAAATATAAAAGCACCGTCGATAGAGCAGAAAGTAGGAAACTTAAGCGGTGGAAACCAGCAGAAAGTCCAGCTGGCAAAATGGATGTTTGCAAAGCCGGATGTTCTTATCCTGGATGAGCCTACCAGAGGAATAGATGTAGGTGCAAAGTACGAGATCTATTCGCTGATGAACAAGCTGGTGGAGCAGGGAATGAGCATCATTATGATATCCTCTGAGCTGCCGGAGGTACTGGGAATGAGCGACAGGCTCTATGTCATGTCAGAAGGTGTGATAGCAGGAGAGCTCTCGGCAGAAGAGGCAACAGAAGAAAAAGTCATGGCTATGGCAGTCAGATCATAAGGAGGTCGGAAAATGGATAGTACAGCACCATTAAAATCAAAAATGAATGATGGAACAAAGGCCGGGCTGGGCGGCGAAGTGGTAAGCCTGGTAAAAAACAATATCCGTGATTACATGATGTATATTGCGCTCATATGCATAATGGCATTCTTCACGATTCAAACAGGGGGCGGGTTCCTCCAGGCACGTAATATTGCAAATCTCGTTAATCAGGCAGGTTACGTTGCTGTAATGGCAATAGGAATGACGATCATTCTCATAATCTGCCACATAGACCTTTCAGTCGGTTATGTAGCCGGATTTTCCGGAGCGGTAGCGGCCATACTGATGACCAAGTATCATGTAAATGAGTGGGTGGCCATAGTGATAGTGCTTATAATGGGACTGCTTATAGGTCTGTATCAGGGTCTCCTTGTTACCAAGGTTGGTGTACCGGCATTTGTAACTACCCTGGCAGGAATGTTTATCTTCAGGGGACTTCTTAACCGTTCACTTCAGGAGACAGGAACCATCATAATACCCAATGAGGGATTCAATGCACTCTCAAACGGATTCATACCTGATATCGTAAGCGGATCAAGCATACATGTACTTACTATGATAATCGGTGTGATCCTTGTGGCAGCACTGATCTGGACTGAGATCAAAACAAGAATAAACAAGAAAAAATACAACTTTGAAGTAATATCAATGCCCATATTCATAACCAAGCTGGTTGCCATCTCAGCGATCATTATGGCAATAATGTGGGTACTTGCAAGCTATCATGGTATTCCCTGGACCGCAGTGATCGTAGGGATCGTGCTTATCATCTACAACTATATGCTCAATAAGACCAAGCTTGGACGCGCAATCTACGGTATCGGCGGAAACGCACAGGCAGCAGAGCTTTCCGGTATAAACGTAAAGAAAGTAACACTCTTCGCCTTCGCATCGGTAAGCGTTATGGCAGCACTCGGCGGCATACTTTATACCTCAAGACTTCAGTCTGCAACACCTACAGCCGGCGTAGCTTTCGAAATGGATGCCATTGCATCATCATATATCGGCGGCGTGGCAGTAAGCGGCGGTGTCGGAAGAGTTACAAATACGATCATCGGTACACTGGTTATCATGTCACTTACAAACGGAATGAACCTGATGAACATAGACATCTCATACCAGTATATAGTAAAAGGCCTGATATTTATAATAGCAGTAGCATTCGATGTAAGAAGCAGAAAGAAATAAACCGAAATAAACAGTACCTTCCCCATATACATAACACAGCAAAGGCAACAGCCAATTTCAGGCAGTTGCCTTTGTGCTATAATAAAATAGCAGGGAAGAAATTAACAGTATCATACGAGGGGTAAAGAAATGGGGCTGTTAAATCTGATAAATAAAGACGTGTCATCTGAAAATGAAACCCGCAGAGGTATGGTGACTTTGAGGATACTGTATCTGATACAGGCCTTTGCGTTTATTCTTGATGTTTTCTTTGCCGGATCCGAAACTTTTATGTATTTTAAATTCCGGATGGCAGCGTCACTTGTTTTACTGCTTCTGTTTTTTCTTCTGACTTATCATATGAAGTCGGAGCCGGCTGTTGTGTGCTACATCCTGTTTACCTTTATATGGTCCATGGAAATGGTTCCGTGTTTTGGCTGGAGCGGCGGAATGCAGAATTATTTTCTGATAATACTTCTGCTCAGTTTTTTCACGATACATGGCAGCCGGGGATTCAAATTTTCCATTGCGACGCTGGTTCTCATTGCAAGGGTGATGATGATATTCTGTTTTGGCGGAATGCTGCCTGCAGCAGAGATAAGCGTTCTTGGAAACAGGCTTATACAGACAGTGAATATATCAGCGGTCTTTGTTTCCGTCATTATGGTTTCATATATATACAGCCATCGGGAAAACGAGGCTGAAAGCAAGCTGATGCGTTACAATGACAGACTCGTAAAGGAGGCGTCGACCGACCAGCTCACAGGACTGTATAACAGAAGAAAGGCAAAGGATTTTCTTCATGATATGATGTCAGTGCCCTATGTAGGGGCAGTGAGCCTTGTCATGGGTGATATAGATTTCTTCAAGAAAGTAAATGATACCTACGGTCATGATGCGGGGGATGCAGTACTTAAGGCGGTTGCGGATGCCATGAGGGAGGTCTGTGGAAAGGACGCTTTTCTGACCAGGTGGGGCGGAGAGGAATTTCTGCTGATATTTGCCGGGAAAAACGGTGACGAGGCATATCTTGAGACAGAAAAATTACGGACGTACATAATGAACCATCCGGTCACGGTTAAGGATTCCGTTATAAACGTGACCATGACCTATGGTCTGGCGGAATATGATTTCAGCGGGAATATAGAAAATACCATAAAGGAAGCGGATAAAAAGCTGTATACCGGAAAGGAAAGCGGAAGAAACCGGGTGGTATACTGAAAACACAAAATGTTCACAAAATAATGGCAATCCGTATGTTCGAATATGGTATGCAGATTGGAATGGAGCGTGCCAGAAAAAAGAAGGATTATATTCATGTAGGGTTATCGTAACAAAAATGTCTTTTTTGTACAAAAAAATGTCTATTTCTGCAGGAAAGCAGTGTAGGCATTTTTTAATTGTTATAATACATCGAGGGAAAAGTTACCGCTCAGGTGCGTATATTGACCACTCAGGTGAAAAGTGCCGCAGCCTATTCAAAACGCTTTTATCGGGTGATAAGATACAGTAAAACAGGTGGCTGCTATATGGAGATGTGACGATGAATGTTATTTATTTGCTGTATAGTGTAAGAATTATTGGAACGATTGTTTTAGTCAATAAACTCAGATAAATGGGGAGCAAATATGAATAAAGATAATGCAATACTCAAAATACTTTTTGCTATCACTTTTGTTTTCTACGGTATGTTTGTCTGTATTATTCCGGTCAGGGCTGATATGGGTGCAAAGCCGTCGATCGATCTTACGGTCTTGAATGCCCCGGAAAGCTATTATGTAGCACTGCTTACAAACTGGGCTACACCTGAAGAACGCGGAGTGCCAAATGTTAACAGTAAACTTAAGCTTGAGGAGGTAAATGATGAAAGTGTAGTGGAATATCTTAAGGGATTTCTTTACGATGGCTGGTTTTATCATGAAACACCGGTGGGGCAGAGTTATTTCCGTTCAAATGCTGAAAATCGTTACTGTTTTGATTATAAGGTGCCGAATCCATTCAAAGTGATCATTATAGATGCTGACGGGGAAGTGTACATCAGTGATGTGCTCGATCAGGTGGAATTTAATGCTGAGTGTGTTTATGATATGGCGGCCGGAACTTTGGAGGAAAACCGGACAAATCAGGTGCTGGGACGCATTTCCTATGTAGCAGGGTGTTATGTGATCACTCTTGTTGTTGAAGGTATAATACTTAAGCTGTTCAGATATCCGTTCACTAAAAGGAATGTTTTCAGTTTTCTTTTTATAAATACGGTGACGAATATTCCGCTGAATCACTACCTGGTCTATGGCTCATTGAGTGGGATTGCAGCTGCATTTTTTATATTGTTTTTTTGGCCGCTTATCGAGGTGGCAATAATGCTGATAGAGGGAGCATTCTATGCATATATGCTGAGGGATAGGGATGGAAAAAACAGAGTAACACGTGGATTTGTTTATAGTCTGGTTGCAAATATCGCAAGTGCTACGATGAGCTTTATAATTCCTTTCATATTGAGTGCTTATATATAGAATGAAAGCTTTATTGGGAAAAATCGTCCGGTCATATGGAATTCAGTTCGCCATATTGTTGCTGTTGCAGATTAGCACGGACCTTCCATGCAGTATATTAGTTATGTGTCACAATTTTAATGGATTTATCTGTAGCAAAATATAAATGGATTGTTTTGCTTTGCGTGGTGATATACAGTATGTTCCTGCCGATAATAGGTTTTTTACAGTTAGGAGGAATCGCAGGGGGAATAAACAGAGAATATATGTCTTTTCTGTATTGTTTGATAGAGGGCCTGCCGGTAGAGGCCATGCCGGAGACCAATATGCTAAAGTTTAATTTATTTTGAGTATTCGCGACAGTGCAGCGAGGGTGGATGATAAATATTTTGGAGGGGTATATTAGTGAGGGTTTTGCCTAGTAAGGAAGAGTGGAAAAAATCATGGGTGCGTGAGTTATTGAAAGTAATGATAATTGGATTTTTTATACTGGTGGGAATACTATCCATATCCTTTTTTGTTATGTCTTCAAAATATAGGATTTATGGAACCGCTGAGGTTGCAAATGAAAATTTTGTTATCGATGACAATGTAATATGTACATATTCAGGCGCGTCAACAATCAATGAACCGGTGGTTTGTCACAAGAAAGATCAGACTGTTATTTTCAAAAATCGTGGTTTAGGCTATGGCACATATAGTTATGAATTTACCATAGAGGGGGATGGGATAGTATTGAATCCGATAATTCATTTTGAGAGAGCATCATTTGCTGATAAAGAAAATATCAGTTTTGTGTTCGATATTTACAAACAAGATGACATATGGGATGCAACCGTAGAATGTTGCTGTGGTGGTATATCTAAAATTGTTACTATTGAGGATGTTGACACAAATGGTATAGACATAACTTTTTTCCCGTAGAATAAGTATCGTGGATAGGATATTCTGTCTTATTGTCTGCATTAATGTATGTTGAATGGCGGTGTATGGGTGCGGGATGATTTGTTTAGAATTATTCAAAGAATGAATGAGGTATATAGTTTATGGAGTGTGTGAAAAAAAGGCGCTATGTGTATTGGCCGGTTTTAATAGTCATGATTATTCTATGGATATATTTAGGCATACATTTTCTTCTTCCGGCAGTTTTAGAAGGCTGGACAGACGGGGTTTATGTTATGGATTTCAAAGTAATGTATGCACATGTGGTCTTTACATGTCTGTTGGGAATTATTGGCGTGGCTGCATCGTTTGCCATAAAAAACAGAAAAACAGGATGGATTATTTATAATATCGCACTTGATTATTTCATATCATCCTTTTATTGGGTTTTGATGGTCAGGTCGATTATAGATGATATAAGTTATGAGTATCCGCAAATAGTGGATATTATCCCTGACAAGACACTCTCCCTATTGGTTATGGCAGAATTTTGTATAACAAAAATAATTTTTATTCCTATCATCCTGCTGTCTTATTATTTACAAAATAAATTTTTATTCAAGGAAATTGTTGAAAAGGAAAAAAATAGGGTTAAAAAGTTTGTATTGTTATTTACGGTTGTGAATACCTTAGGAATTGTGAAGATGATGATATTTAATGTTGCGGTAATGCTTATTGGTTATCATTGTGCCCTGTGATAATGGTATTCTGTTAATAAGACAGGGGACGGTTCTTCTGGCTTCTTATGTATAACCACTGCTGATAATAACGGAATTAATCCCTTCAGTTACCCCTTCAGACATAAGCTATTATCTTTTTCCCCGTCTTTCAGAGGGCCGGTAAATGATAAAAATAAATAAGACAGTGTATATGTCAGTAATTATTCTAAAAGCGCTGTTCCGGGTGAAGCCCATTTTTTCTATGAGGGAGGAGAACTTAGGGAATCCATATCGTGTAGTGGCGACATTTATCCGGTGTGTAAGTGAGGTAATATTAGGAGCAAAAATGAAGTATAGCAGACAGAAAATAGCGGTTTTAACAGGGCTGATGATACTTATATGTGTGCTGGACGGGTGTGAGAGAAATGTGGAGCCGTTAAGGACGGTGTCGCTTAATCTGTCCGTGTCGGATGACTATGCTGAAGAGACAGACGACAGTGATGTAATAGCTGATGATACGGAAAAAGATAAGCCGGAATATATCAAAAAATTTGGTGTCGAATTAAAACTGATGGATGAGAGCGGCATAGCGGAAATAACGGGAATATGGGAGGGGAAGCAGTACCTTGGTTCCAGACATAGAATCGCATGGGACGGAATTGAGAATAATCTGTTCATTATGCTGCGTGATAGCTTGGCATCGAACATTGGGCTTATAGAAGAAAAAGTAGATTATTACAGCTGCGAATGTAAATTATCTGATAGTGATGAGCTGAAGCAATATTTTTCCGGGGTAGATAATGATGAACTCGGACTGTATGAAAAGTGGTTTGATATTAGCGGGACATTGATATATGTGGATAATGGTGAAGGAGACCTGGAGTCACGGAACGAAGTGCTGATGTTTTTGACTGATGATGGCGGAATCATAAGGGATATGAACGATACATTTGGATATTATGAAAGAGTCGGAAAAATCAGCCCTATAGAAAGCGATAGCTTATCGGAGACGAATTTCTCCGGATCATATGAAGATGCTTTTATTGATTATGGCGGAATCGAAGGGTATTATGAGGCTTTGAAAGAAAATGACGGCCTACAGGGATTGATGCCGCTTAGCGAAGAGGAAAAAAGCTGGATTGACGGATATTGGGTATGTGATGATCTGCATGATGTTATGATTTTTTATGATAAGTCGTGGATACACAGCGGGAGTGCAGATTTTGAAACGGAATATTACAGGGATGAATCTGTAGTATGGGGCGGAAAAGAACTGATGATAGTAAGAAGCGTAAGATATGATTTGGTACAACCGGCTGAGAGGCTATTCTTTTATGATGACGATGAAATGATTGTAGTAGGGATGAAAGATTCAAGCAGATATCTTAGGAAGGGGGATGTAGAGCTATTCGAAAATTACGGGGAGTTAAAGTTAGGGATGGTATCACCCAATCTGTATGAGGACTAGAATCCCTGAACTGTTTATTTATTCGGGGTCTTGTGAGATTGCAATGCATGCGCATATTTATACCTTGAAAGATCAGAAAATGTACTATATCGGGCACATCTGTCTAGAACACTCTTATCTGTCTTATTCGGTGGAAAGGGAAGAAACGATCCGATATCGTAGTTGGGGCAGCTGCTATCAGCTTTTGATGACAGACAATTATGCTATGAGGGTAGAACACTGCAGTAAGGAATGGTATTCCGATTCTACATATTATGTAGAGGAAGGTGCAGGAGCCGGGCATTACCCTGTATTAAATGATAAATATGTTCCGTTTGCGAAATATGAGCTGGATGAGTACGACAAAGTGGAAAGCTGGATCGAATAGGATGAAAACCCTGATGGAATATAAGGTAGCAGTTGGAAAGGAATGAATATCAGGATGAAGAGGTTTATATTTAAGAACCTGCTGATGACAGCGGTGACCATACTGTCATTGGGCGTGATGTGTTTTGTGACGGATATCAGGGATAAGGACATAGAATTAGAAGAAGAGGCCGCTGACGAAGCACAGACGGAAAAGCTGCCTGTTGTTGATATGGATGTAAGGCTGACAACAGGGTTGCTTACATATACTTCATATAAAGTATATGGGGCAATCTGTTTTCCTGAGAAAAAATCAATCGTGGTTGTCACACCGGATGAACAGCAGATAGTACTGGATTGTAATTTCGAGGATTACTGCATAGAGCTAAGCGTACTGGATATAGATCATGATGGGACGAAGGATGCCGTTTTGGGATGTCGGAAAAAGGATTCATATAAGCTATATTTTATAGTGAATGACAATAATGAGTATAAGGTTTATTCCAGTGAGGACCTTTCGAATACCGTGAAGAATGATATTAATTTATATAAATATGGAACTGACGGTGAGGTGATCATAACAAAGCTGTCAAGCGGTGAGAAAATAAAGTATTATCAGAAGGTTGAAACGGATTATAGAAAACTATATTTTGACTATTGCCATCATACGAAAGTTGATCCTGACAATAATCTGATACATGTTTATCCGTCCATTTATGCTAGTGATTATCATGAGAACCACGAAAGTGCGTCATGTGTTATATATTACCGGTTTTCATTACATGACGACAGGATAGATGTAGAGTTTATAAATGCCGCTGGTTATTCGGAATGTTTTGATCAATCCGGCAATATTGAGTGTTACCGGTATCTTGAGTCAGATGGTTTTGTTTTTGATGATGAAATGACAAGATACGAAGAACTCTATGGTCTGTCTGATTATGAGCTGATTGAGTCCAATGAGATATATACGCAGGGAAGAATTAAGCTGATAGATGTATATCATAAGGAAAAAGATGGTGTTTATTTTGTTTCAGTTCGTGATAACGATAAATCGGAATCAGATCAGGGGTGGTTCGAATTTGCCTGCATAACCGGTCTGTCAGATATTGATAATCTGTTCGGGGGCAGTTACCAGATACCTGCCAACAGCATTCTCATACAGCCGTTTGTTTTTTTAACATCTTCAGGTGAAGTGCTGAGTGACAAAGTCGGTAAGTATCGGGAAGAAAGAGAATATGATGAAAAAGGTAATCTGGTAAGGTTTACATCATATGGCACTATAGAAGGAGATGGATCCGCTGATGAGTATGAATTACTTAACAGGGAATATAGCTACAACGAAGAAAATAGGTTGATTTCCTGGTATCAGTACGAGGATTATCCATGGTCTTCGGATGTGACAGATAAAAGCGAGCTGTTTGAAGATAAATACTGTAATCAGAGATTTATATGTGACGATACAGGAAAAACTTTCTTTCAGGCAGCAGTCATAAGTTTAGGAAAAAAAACTTATGACGGTATCGAATACTTAGATAGCGAGGTATTTGATTTTTATTATATATACGGAAACAGTGATAAACCGGAATATGTGATATGTATCCCTTATGATCGTGGTGGAATGGAAATGTTTAAGTATCCGGACATGGATGTTCATGAATCCGTGGAGTGGCATTATAAAGACTATAACGAAGCATTTGCGGGAGCGTTACGAATGGATGACCAGATATGGGATGCAGAGAATGGTAAATGGTGTTTTATAGATAATTTTGAATACTATGATCACCCGGTATTTGCATATGATGATGATCTGAGGTGGGGTAAACCCACATTTTCGGTTGTTGATTTGGATGGTGACGGAGAATGTGAAGTGGTTATATATAATCACAGAGAGGATCGTCTGATACTACACTATGTGAATGGTCGGATATATGGATATTTAGAATTTTTCAGAGGTTTTGCGGGAATAAAACAAAATGGATACTATTACTGTTCATATGACGGAAGTCTTCATGGCTATATGCATATATCGGAGTTTTTAGAAGATGATTACAAGGAACAGTTTTTGGTATGGGAGGATGTAAATCTGTTTAACGAAAAAGATGAGCCATCATGCTACTATTGTGGAGAATATGATCATTCAAATCCCTGGGATGGAGAGTTGTTTGGCGGGGAGCAGATCACTGAGGAGCAGTTCTTAAAGATAGTCGATGATGTGTATGAGTCATCACCTGATGTGGAGGTTTATGAGCTGACAGAGGAAAATATAGAGCTGTTTTTTGGAGAATAGTTGCAATCTGTGACAGGATGATTTCTTCAATATATGCATAATTGGAGCAAACGGAGAGGAAACAATATTATGGGATGCCAGAGAAATATTGCCGGGAGATTTCTTGGGTGCATGATAGCAAGTATGCTTGTACTTACAGGGTGTATAGGATCTGCGCGGGAAAAGGATGAACCAAAAGTGTGGAGCGGAGTGGAAAGCTGCGTGCTTCTTTCAGTTGACAACAGTTTTGGAGGCCATCAGTGGGTATGCAGTGATGGAACGGATACATACTTCTTCAAGGCAAAGGGAATATACCGTATGGGAGATGAAAAGAATGAACTGATATGCGAAACATCAGATGTAGTTCTGTGTATGGCCGCAGATGGTGAAAGAATAGTATACGGGACGGATGATAATAAACTATGGGAATATGATTTCGGTAAAAAAAGCCAGTCGTGCATTAATGAAGCGATGCGTGTATGGTCCGTAGTATTGTGGGATGGAAACGCTTTTATGTGTGCGGTAGAAACAACAGATGGTTATTATCGGTGGTGGAAGCAGACGATATACCAATACATGAACGGCGCATTTGTAAAACTTGAAGATTATAAGACTAACCTGAACAATGGAAGTTCAGATATAAAAGAAGCTGATGAGTACCTTAGCAACGGGAAAAAATACTGGACATATAGGGGAAGATGTATTTCCGATAGTATTTTAAAACAACTATCTGTAAGTGATGATAGCTTCTGTAGTTATTTTATAAAAGATGGTTATCTTTGCGGATTGGAGAATGGGGAATATATGAATGGAAATGGAAAAGAATTAATAATTTTTCCTGATAACATCTCTGGGCATTCTTGGTACAGTAGTCAATACACTGCCATGATGAACGATAAATACTGTATGATTAAGCAATACTATAATCCAACTTATGGAGATAATAATTCAGACCGTTTTTATCACTTAAATCGTGAAAATATATCAGGTGAGGCCCTTTATTATTGGGACATTGAAACCGGTGATTGTAATTCGGTATATGAAACAGACAAGCCAGATGAGTGGATTGTTGGATATACTGATGATTTGGAGTACTGTCTCATAATGAAGACTGATGGTTTGTATAAGGTGGCTGTAGATGGCACAGAAGACGATGAACTTGTATGGAGCGCAGAGGGGTGGCTTAATGTGGCGGTAGAGACTCTGGATGGTGTGGTCTATATATTTTCGGACGAGGATGAAGTGCGCCTTGTAGGAAAGGTTGATATCAGATAAAAAGCTGTTGACAAATAGAATTCGTAAGTATTTTCAGATATGCAAGACAGAGGACGGTTCTTCTGTCTTATCTTATATTCAGATGTCTTGTGTGGCTTGTTTTTTACTGGCCAACACTTTATATTGCCAGGGGAAAATGGTAAAATATATCCAGTAAAGCTTTTTGAGGGGAAAAACATATGGCCGGTGATGTCAGAAAACTTGGAATAGGCATACAGGATTTTAAGAAGCTTAGGGAAGGCGGTTATGTATATGTGGACAAAACGGAGTATCTGTACCGTCTTGTCTCACTCTCTACGCCTTTTTTCTTAAGCCGTCCAAGGCGTTTCGGTAAGAGCCTGTTCCTTTCGATGCTGCGTTACTACTGGGAGGGCGAAAAAGGGCTTTTCGAGGGGCTTGTCATAGAGAAGCTTCTTGCGGATGATGCGCATGCATGGGAGCCGTACCCGGTATTCTATTTTGATTTCAATAAGAATAATTATTCTGTCGACATGGCATTAGAGGTAGTCCTTGATGATCATTTGTCCAACTGGGAACAGAAGTATGGAATAAATGAAAAAAAGGAAGCCTTTTCAGTGAGATTTGGGAATGTGCTTAAAACGGCCTATGAGCAGACGGGCAAGAGATGTGTCATTCTTGTGGATGAGTATGACAAGCCGCTGCTTGAGGTTATGACGGATGAGGATAAGACGGAGCATAACCGTCAGGTATTTAAGGGATTTTTTAGCGTACTTAAGAGTTATGACAGCTATATACAATTCGTATTCATTACCGGCGTAACAAAATTCAGCAAGGTGAGTATCTTCAGTGATCTGAATAATCTGAGAGATATTTCCATGTCGGCCGAGTATGCCGGAATATGCGGTATAACGGAGGCAGAACTTCGTAATGATCTGATAGATGAGGTCAGGGAGTGCGGAAAAGAAAATGGAATGTCGGAAACGGAGTGCCTTGAAGTTCTTAAAAGGACTTATGATGGATATCGCTTTAACATAAAGGCCGAGGGAGTATACAATCCTTTCAGTTTACTTACGGCACTGGCAGATAGGAATTTCGGCTATCACTGGTTTGAAACAGGTACTCCCACATTCCTTGTAAAGCAGCTTAAGAAGATAAACTTTGATCCGTCTCAGATAACGGACGGTAGAATATACGCAACTGAACAGCAGCTCAAGGACTATCGTACCGACAATCCGAATCCCGTTCCGCTGCTGTACCAGTCCGGATATCTGACATTAAAGGATTACGACAGCAGATTTCGGAGTTTCCAGCTGGATTATCCCAATGATGAAGTAAAGTACGGTTTCATTGAGTCTCTTGCGCCTGATTATGTAGGGACACAGGAGGGTGGATCGCCGCTTGACATCAGATCTTTTTGTATTGATTTGGAGAACGGTGATACGGACAGTCTGCGTGACAGGTTTACTGCGATATATGCAAGACTTCCTTATGGTAGTGGCGATTATCTGGAGAGGGATTTCCAGAATGTGATATATATCGTATTTATGCTGATGGGACAGTTTGTCCAGGCAGAGGTTCATTCTGCAAAGGGCAGGGCTGATGTAGTTGTTGAAACGAAAGACCGTGTGTATCTGTTTGAATTCAAGCGTGACAAGTCTGCCCAAGAAGCCCTTGCCCAGATAGAGGAAATGGGATACGCGGACAGGTATGCCGCTGATCCGAGGCCTTTGATCAAAATCGGCGCAAACTTTGACAGTGACAAACGAGCCCTTACGGAGTGGGAGGCTGTGCACTGAGCTTTTCTTAATTAAACAATATTAAGCAATCGTAACAAAAATGTCTTTTTTGTACAAAAAAATGTCTATTTCTGCAGAACCGCAGTGTAGGCATTTTTTAATTGTTATAATACATCGAGGGAAAAGTTACCGCTCAGGTGCGTATATTGACCGCTCAGGTGAAAAGTGCCGCAGCATATTTAAAATGCTTTTAAGCTGTGATATGGTAAAGACTATATGCCGGCGGAAGGCTAAACTTGGATATAAGAGCGGATATGGATATATATGTAATAGATAATGAGTATTACCTGTATATGGGGGATATGATTGCAAAGGGAAACAAGGAGAACCGTCCCTTGTCTTAGACAGTTTGATTAAAGTAGAAAGGAAAGGTATATCAGGATGGAGCAGTTCAGAAAAATGAGTTTGATGCCACTGGCTGTGGCAACGGTATTTCTTACGCTGACAGGATGCGAGGAAAAAGATATCAGGACAGATGATGTCGAAATGAATGAGGAAACAGGCAGTGTTTCGGAAAATATCGAACCGGGGGATGAATCAGGATTAAACACTGATCAATCGGTGGAAGAGGAGCTTCCGGAGGATGAGATACCGGCAACTGAAACAACTGAAGATAGAAAAAAAGAATATAATCTCGGAGTAATATTTGATGCAGGTGGAGAACTTGATAAAGGTGTACGGCGTGATTTTTTTGACAAATACGGGAATGGAGTAACTGAAGATAATCTTTTCTTTACTTATGATATGTATTCATTCGCGGATAATAAATACAGTAAAGAAAATGGCGGAATGCCTTTTGAAAAAGTTGAATTGTATTACGATGAAGAGACAGGTTCAGGTTGTGGGTTTAATTATATATTTCCTGATGGTGGAAGTGAGATCTATGGTTTTTATTTTACATCGACACGTTCCATACAAGAGACTTTTCCATATGATGAGAAAAGTTACATTGATGGTTTTTATTTGACAGATAATGATGAAGTAATATGGGAACCGGAGGATCCGTATTCTACATTAACGGTATATGGGAAACCTGCAGAGAATTATGTTGTGGCTGGATACCGCGAGGAATATGAGTATGATGAAAATGGGAGAATGACAGTATTTCATGCATATGGTATGGCGCAAGAGGATGTTGATCAAGGTATGGGAGAATCGGAAATATTGACGATCAACTTCTTTTACGATGAAGAGGGGAATCTGCGGGAAAAATGGTACAGTCATAATCCGATTGGTCGGTATGGACTTGGTTACCCTTATCAATTTGTTTGGCAATATGATGAGAAGGGACGATTGCTTGTGCAATATGAATTTGGAAATCCTGATATAGAAGAATATTATCTATATGATAGTGATGCGAAAACACCCAAATATGTACTTAGAGTGTATATAAATTATATAAATCTATATGTAATAGGTGACTTATATGAAGTAGATATAGATTAAAATAATAAGACAGTGTGACGGTTATAGTACGGTAGATGGAAGCGGGTATCTGAACCTGGAGGTATCGGATGAGAACTAAATCAGTTTATATACTAATTGCAGCAGTGATAGTTATAATACTTTTTTTATTTTGTTCTACTGCAAGTATAAGAGAAAATATAAAAGAGCTTCATGCTTTGGACCAGAATATATTGTTAAAGCTGGAAAATAATTCATTTGAAATTGTAGGACATGAAGAGGTAGGAAATAAATGCGAGTATTATTACTTTGACGGTAAGACAGTAAACCGGTTCAGCGTCTGTGTGACGAATGATTTTGTGGATGATGATTTGAATTATGATTTTTATCCTTTAGTTGATTTTATAAATAATAATTATGAGGATGTAAGCGAAATAAAAGTTTATCGTGGAAGGCGTGGCTTATTTGAAGATCAGAATAGTTCAATTAATGACAGCAGTGCAGTGTGTTGTGCGGTGGCGCAGATTCAGGAAAAGGATTACAGTTTTTTTAACATAAAAGAGGTTGCCGGAGTTAAAGACAGAAAGCTTGTCTGGGATAATCATACATATATATACGAGAGTGATGACCAACTATTTCAATTTGACTTTTTTCATGATTTTTATTACGAATCTTCGTATCCGATCTACTACTATAAAAGGGATTCAGATAACAGAGAAATCGTAGGGACTTACACAGCCTGGGATGACTGGGGAACACATGAATATTGGGTGACTTATCCTATGTGGAATTATGAAACGGGATCTCATGATGAAATGAGTATTCATATTTATGCGGATGGTCTTGATTGGCCGGCAGGTGTAAATGAAAATATAAAAATTGATATATCGCGTAATGGGGATTACATACAGAGTTTACAAACAATTATAGAGACATATATGTACTTGGATAGGCTGTTCTGGCTTGAGGATTATAATAGAGATGGTTATACAGATTTTAAGATTATAGGATGGAGAAGTTCACGCTTTCCGGAGACAACATGGTACTGCTGGGATCCTGATAATCACTGTTATGAAGAATGTGAAGATGAAGGCTATGAAAAAGAAGAATAAGAAAAAGAAGACTAATAGAAGATTGATTTTAGTACGGACAAAGATAATTAAAGGATTACTCGTTGCAGCGGTTATAATAATTGCTGCTTTGTCCTGTATCTGTATATCAAGGAACAGAAGTACGGATGATCCACTTGAAAATCTGGACAGCAGAATAATGGCTGAACTGGCTAAAAACGGCATTGATGTCAGTCGTCATGATATGTCGGAAGGCCGTTGTGAATACTATTATAAAATTGACGAGGAGTATAGTAGTGTATTTGAAGCATGTGTAACAGATAATTTTAAAGATGATGACCTGCGTACAGATTATCAGCCGTTGCTTGATGCTATCAAACATGTGGATAACATCAAGGAAATATATATCTACCCCGGGGAGAATAATTACTGTAATGAAAAAAAAGGGAATGATGCACGGGTTATTTTTTATATGGAATTCAAAGCAAATGGACATGAATGCAGGGTTATAAATATAAAAGAAGTGATTGGTATAGAGGACGGCTGTCTTAATTGGCAAAATCAAACTTATTATTATAGTGGTGAAATCCCTATATCGCTTGAATCAATTCATGAATTTTCCTACGACCATGAACG
>DGSK01000021.1 GCA_002393955.1 Lachnospiraceae bacterium UBA4364
TCAGTTAGTGGGAAGTTTTAGTTATAAACATAACAGTCACCGGGCTTTCCCCCTTACTGCTTATGAAAGGAGTATATTTCATGACATATTTGGAAACCGCTAAATTATGGTCAGATAAACTTGCCAAAAACGACCCTCTTTACATAGAACTTTCTGGATTTATGGCAGATAAAAATGAAAACGAGCTGGAAGACCGCTTCTATAAGGAACTAGCTTTCGGTACTGCAGGCCTCAGGGGAAAATGCGGCGTGGGCACCAACAGAATGAACCGCTTTACGGTAGGCCGTGCCACCCAGGGCATAGCCGATTATATAAATGCAGCATATGCGGCTAAGGACAAGAATATCACCGCTGAAAAGTCCGTTGTCATAGCCCATGATCCAAGATACTATTCCAGGGAATTCTCAATGCTGGCTGCATGCATTCTTGCTGCCAATGGTATAAAGTCATATATTTTCCCGGACCTCCGCCCTACCCCCGAGCTCGCTTTCATGGTAAGGTATCTAGGCACGGTATCCGGTATAAATATAACAGCCTCCCACAATCCTCAGGCATACAACGGGTACAAGGCTTACTGGCAGGACGGCTGTCAGGTCAGTTCAGATGTTGCTGACGGCATGACAGAATGCATAAATGCTGTGGATTATTTTGACGGAATACATATTTCCAAAGACCCTGCCGTGGATTTCCGTACAGCAGGTAACTGGGATTTCATAAAAAAACTTACAGAGAGCTATATTGCATCCGGCGAAGTTACCGTCCTTGACGAAAAATACGACCGTTTGTACCTGGATAAGATCGAGTCCATTGCCATCCATTCCGGAGATGATCTTAATCTTAATATTCCCATTGTCTATACGCCCTTAAATGGTGCCGGGAGCATCCCCTTTATGCAGATGATGAAGGAACGCGGTTTTACTGACTGTCAGGTTGTGCCTGAGCAGAAAGATCCTGATCCTGAATTCACCACAGTCGGGTACCCTAATCCCGAGGATCCTAAGGCATTCCGGCTTGCAGAGGAACTTGGACATAAAACCGGTGCTGAGCTCCTTATGGCTACGGATCCCGATTCTGACAGATTTGCAATAGAACTTTTGGATAAAAATGGAAACTATATCCCTCTTAACGGAAACCAGACAGGTTACATCCTGGTAAACTATATCCTTGATGGTCACAGGAGTGCCGGCACACTGCCGGAAAACGGTGCCATGGTCCGGTCCATCGTCACCTCTACAATGTCATCAAAGATTGCTGACTCATATGGCATTAAAATGTACGAATCTCTTACCGGATTCAAAAACATCTGCGGCCTTATCCCTTTTATAGAAGAAAAAAACGAGAAATATCTTTTCGGATATGAGGAATCCGTCGGCTACAGCGCCTGCGCGGACATCCGCGACAAGGACGGCATAAGCGCCGGAATGCTTGTATCCGAGGCAGCAGCCTATTACAGCAAAATGGGACTCACACTTTTCGAAGTCCTTGATTCCCTGTATCGGAAATACGGCTATTACGCAGAAGACGAGCCCAATATCATCCTCGAAGGAAGTGAAGGTGCCGCAAGAATAAACCGCATGATGGAGCATATCAGAAATAATCCCATTACCAAAGTGGCCGGATATCCCGTGATGCGATGCCTGAACTATAACTCCGGCACTGTTGCAGACATAAACAATCCTGATAATATCATTCCTGCCACCAATGCCTTCAGGTATTTCCTTGATGACGGTTCAGACAGTCCTGACACCTGGTTTGCCATACGTCCTTCCGGAACAGAACCTAAGATAAAATTCTATTTTTATACAAGGCAGGAAAGCAGAGAAAAAGCACTGCTTGTAAACGAAAACATAAAGAACGCAGTGCTTGAAATATTAAAGGCTGTTGAATAACGCATCCGCTGTCGTTCATAGGCCCCATTATGCTGACCGATCCGGGCTCGATATCCAGGAATAAAGTGATGCCGCTCCCAGCGTCCACAATGTTGCCTTTTTCTTTCCCCTAGGCGGATAAGTATCCAGATACCATACGGTAAAATCCATTTCCCGGGTAAATATCCCGGCCGTCTGTACTACGAACTGCGCAACGACTGCGGCGTGAAGTTTTGTTAGTTAGTTACTTATCCGTCGCGTCATCCTGTCCGTTTATAAGCTCATGTATCTGTTCATGCATTCTTTCCCGCCTCTTACGCTTTGCCTTTATGAGCACTATTCCGAGCAGGACAAGCAGTGCAATAAACACTACAAATCCTAAAAGTCTTGCTGCCAGGAAAAAATAAGACATTCCCATTGCCATTTCCGGTTCCATTTTTATCTCCTCTCTAACACCATTCTAGTGGTTCCGCAATTTCACTTACTGTGCTCTTTTGTACAGCACACTATCAGTCATATTATACTCAGAATCAACCACCGGTATATCCACGGGTAAAATACCGCCGGGAACACCGTCTCCAAAGCATGCACAAAGTGCTGCGGGAAGATTAGGTACATAAGCGCTTCCGGCTCCGCTTGCTGCAGGCACGGAACGCATTACGCCGGAGCAGTATGCAAGAAGGACTGCATCAGCCTCCGTAAACCGCCCAGCATCATAAGGAAGCTGTGACGAAACCACTATCGTAGCCTTGCCGGTTGCCTTTCTTCCTGCGATTATCCGGTCAAAATAGCCCGTTGAAAAACCGTCATCAGTATTTGGATCAAGGCAGTCTGCGTTATATATTCTTGACACAAGTATCACATGATCAGCCTGAACAGCCTGTGCCACCTGGATATCACCCGCCTCCCTGGTATTCTTCTGCATAGTAACACTTACACCATCATTAAGTTTTCCTTCAGCCTTGAGCTTTGTTTCAGCCATGGTCCAGGCCTCGCTCCTGCTGGCACACGCATCCGCAAAAAGTATATACACATTCTCCCCGGCCTTGGGCGTAATAGGGAATGCGGATTTTTCATTCTTCACGAGAGTAAGGGACTTAGCTGCAGTCTGCCATGCCACATTGCGGTGCGCCGGGCTGCCAACATTCGCAACTGTCTGTGCTATCTGAGCATCTGTCAGGGTAAAGTCCTTCTTGTCCAGCAGGCCGTACTTTTCCTTAAGCTTAAGTATCCTGCGTACGGAAGCATTTACCTGTGCCTCGCTGATGCGTCCATCTTTTACCATAGCCACAGCACTCTCCATTATACGTTCCGTCTCATGGAACTTGTTCGTATCAGTAACGATAGGAAGCAGTATCATGTCTACACCTGCATTTATGGACATGCATATCACATCATCTGTATTAAAATTATCTGAGATAGCAGCCATATCCAGACCGTCAGTAACTATCACTCCTTCAAACCCCATATCGTGTCTTAGGATTCCTGTCAGGATAGTTCGGCTCATTGTAGCCGGGAGATATACAGGCTCGCCTGTAGTCTTGGATATGTAAGTTTCTTTTTCAATCTGAGGATATTGGATATGTGCAGTCATTATCATATCCGCTCCCTCATTGATCGCAGCCTGGAAAGGCACTAGATCAGATTTCTTTAAGGAATCATAGCTCTCGTTTATGCATGGGAAACCAGTATGGGAATCCGTATCGGTATTGCCATGTCCCGGGAAATGCTTCAAAGTTGCGATAGTACCTGTATCATGCAGTCCCTGCATATATGCTATACCGTACTTAGCAGCCACATCTGGATCATCGGAAAAAGACCTGATGCCTATGATCGGATTATTCGGATTCCGGTTAACATCCATTACCGGCGCAAAATCCGTATTGATGCCAAGAGACTTCATTTCATCACCGAATACTGCCGCCATTTTCCTGGCATACTGAGGATCGCCCGTAGCAGCTAACGACATATTGCCGGTTCCTGCCGTACCAAATCCGATCCTTGACACGGTTCCGCCTTCCTGATCGATAGCGATAAGCATGGGAATTCCGCTGCCGGAAAGACTTGCACTCTGGATATCCGATGTCAGCCTGAGCACCTGCTCAGCATCATTGCAGTTCTCCGCATAGAGCACAGTTCCGCCAAAATGATATTTTGCGATGCACTGTCTTATTTCATCATTAAGTTCAGTGACATTTACGGCAACAGGGGTACTATCGGTATTTTCCACAGTCTGATTCATACCTTCCGTTCCGGGTGCCGGCACCTCTTTCCATACTCGGAAAGACGGCACCATCATCTGGCCGATCTTTTCCTCTAAGCTCATCCCCGCCAGTATGCTTTCTACCTTGTCAGGCTGGCTCTCTGCAGCAAATACACTGCCGGGAATGCTTCCTGCTAACATTACTGTCGAAAGCATAAGACAAAAAAGACTTTTTGCACTTCTCCATTTTCGCATATTGTTCCCTCCCTGATATTTCTATATCCAATTAAGGATATAACTCATGATTCAAAAACATTGCCACCGGCATAATAATACCGCCGGAACAGCAATCAATGTCGTTTAATTATAACATTTCATAAAACAAAAAACAGCCTTTTCCAGCTGGAATGCTTTGATGGAAAAGGCTGTTTACCATAGGCTATATATATGAGAAGTTTTAAATCAAATAAAATTTAAATCCTCCAGTTCTGGGCCGCCATCTGCTGGCTTACCATATGTGCATACAGTCCGGCTTTTTTCATAAGCTCCTCCGGCTTTCCTTCTTCAGCCACCACGCCGTCCTTTAAGACAACGATATGGTCCGCATTGGCTATGGTACGCATTCTGTGAGCTATTATAAGTACCGTCTTGTCTTTTATAAGCTTTGACAGTGCCTCCTGAATCATCGTTTCATTTTCAGCATCCAGTGACGCTGTAGCCTCATCAAGAAGTATAACCGGCGCATCTTTTAAGAATGCCCTTGCAATGGAAATACGCTGCCTCTCTCCTCCCGAAAGCTCGCTTCCGTTTTCGCCGATATTAGTGTTGTAGCCCTCCGGAAGAAGCTCCACGAACTCATCGCAGTTGGCCAGCTTTGCAGCATTGATAACCTCCTCATCACTTGCCCCCTTCTTTCCTATCCGGATGTTTTCAAGGATCGAATTATTGAATAAAGTCACATCCTGGAAAACTATGGAATAATTCGAAAGCAGTGTTTCGGGATCAGTCTGTCCCACATCCATTCCCCCTAGTGTGATCTTTCCTTCCGTCACATCCCAGAACCTTGCCGCAAGCCTTGAAACGGTAGTCTTGCCGCCGCCTGAAGGTCCAATAAGTGCAGTCACCTCATTCTGCTTAGCTGTAAAACTCACATCCTTTAGCACCTGTTCGCCATCTTCATAAGAAAATCCCACATGATCAAAAACAATGTCATACCCCTTATTGCTTAGTTCCTCCGAGCCTGTCTGCTGCTCATGTGACAGTACTTCATCAAGACGCTCACACTGCACGCCGCAGGCAATGATAGCGGCAAAATTCTGCAGAGTGATCTGCATGGGATCATAAAGCCTTGATACCAGCATAAGGAACATAAAGAAAGTAAGCAGGCTTATCTCGCCGTTTGCAAAAAGCAGGCCGCCCACAAGAGCTGTAGTTCCTATGCCTATACGGAGAATGATAGATGCCGAATTAACATAAACAGCCATATTCAGCTCAGCCAGCAAAGCTTCCTTCTCCACTTTCCGGATCTTCTTTTCCAGTTCATCCATATATCTTTGCTGGGCATTGTTTGCACGCAGGTCCCTTACCGTCTCCAGACATTCCTGTATGCCATCTGCCAGATCCAGCTTTACTCCCGAGAGTTTTCTCACGATTCTCTTTTCTGCCCCTGAACAGGTTATGACAATTATAAATGCCACCGGTATCACCCAGAAGCTTGCCAGTACCATCCTCCAGTCAAAGAAGAAAAAGAGGCTTATGCCCACCATAGTCGTGGAAATCACGGCACCTATCAGTTCCGGAATCCAATGGCTTGATGCAGTCTCGATCTGGGCGCAATCCCCCATTACATTCGTTGTCAGATCCGCAATGTTCTTCTTGCCAAAATATGAAAGTGGAAGTTTGCGGAGCGTCTCAGCCAGAGTAGTCCGTCGTACACCGCTCTCTTTGTATGTAGAAAGAAATGTAGCATTGTACTGAATGAAATTGGTAACGGCAATAAGGACAAGCACCACAATGCTGCCTACGGCATACAGACCTATGCGGTCCTTTTTTAAACCGCCTGATAGCATATCGCTGATCAGCATATATAAAACTCCTGCTGTCATCATCAGGCTTATATTGGTCACTGTCACGCTTATGCATGCCTTGACCATATCCACAGCACCTTCATATGAAAGTGCATATTTATGCTGAAGTTTCTGTATCATCTCACACCTACCTTCCACTCAATTGACCTGCTGTATTCATTAAACATCCTGCTGTACAGGCCGCCGCTTAGCATAAGCTGCTCATGAGTTCCCTTCTCTGCGATGTTACCCTTGTCCATCACATAAATCATGTCCATATTGGTAACCGTACTGAGCCGGTGTGCGATCATTATCAGAGTTTTTCCTTCAGACAGATGTTCAAAGGCTTCCTGAACCTTAGTTTCATTATCCGGATCCGCAAAGGCTGTCGCCTCGTCAAGTATGAGAATGGGAGCATCCTTAAGTATGGCCCTTGCGATTGTGATCCTCTGCTGTTCACCTCCTGAAAGATATGTTCCTTTTTCTCCTATCACCGTATGTACTCCGTAGGGAAGCTTTTCGATAATGTCCATGCACTGTGCCTTTTCAAGTGCGGCCATGACTTCCTCCTCCCCCGCATCCGGCTTTGAAAGGCGTACATTTTCCAGGATAGAAGTTTTAAGCAGCCTGCTGTCCTGAAAAACAAATGATATCATCTGCATCAATCTGTCCTGAGAAATGTTTTTTATATTAGCTCCGCCGATAAGAATTTCTCCCTCATTCACATCAAAGAACCTGGCCATAAGCTCACAGATAGTGGTCTTTCCAGAACCGGAGGGACCTACAAAGGCCACATGTGCTCCCTCTTTTATCGTTATCGTTACATTCTTTACCGCATCCCTTGCTGCATCCTTGTACCGATAACTTATGTTCTTCAGTTCAATGTCGGTTCCATCCGGAATCTGCGAACTGTCCGAGGACAGAGGCTCGATATCCATTACGGACTTCACCCTTTCCACTGCATCGATCAGTGTCATTTCTGCCTCACCGGAATAAGCCACCTTGGTAAGTGCCACGGTGATAAGCGGCGTGACGATTATGTAATACATAATGTTCAGGATATCAGCTGCTTCAGGTGTCACATCTGCTCCCACAAGCACATACGCTGCTATCACTATGAATGCAAATATCGCATTTATGCATGTCATGAATCCCATCATGGGGAACCGTAGATGCAGGGTATAGTCCGTAGTCCACTTTCCATAGTCATCAATGGTCTTTTTAAAACGGGTAAAAGAATGAACCGTCTGTCCGAAAGTCTTCACCACTGGAATCCCCCGGACATACTCCGTAGCCTCACTGCTCATGGTTTCCAGGGCAGTCTGGTATTCTTTCATTTTTTCCTGCATTCCTTTTCCCATCATGCTCATCATGCACATGAAACCAAGCACAGCAGGTATCATGCAGATAAGTCCGATTTTCCAGTTAAATGCAAAGATCAGTATGATCAGTCCGAAAGGTGTCACTGCCGCAACAGTCTTGTCCGGCAGGTTATGTGCAATATATGTTTCAGTAGCAGCCGTTGAATCATTAACTATACGCCTTATCCGCCCGGTTCCTTCATCATCGAAAACACCTAAGGGTAGCGTGATGATCCTTCGCATAAGGCTGCTTCGCATATTTGCCTGAATACGGAATGCAGCAATATGCGTACATAAAAGAGCTGCTATATAAACTAACAGTGATAAAACGGTCAGCCCCACAGCAATTCCTGCCAGGCCTTTAATCCGTGAAAGTTCCGTTCCTTCCACGGCCACTCCGATAATCCTCCATAACAAATAAAATGGAAGCAGCGACAGTACTGCACTTATCGCTGCTATAAATCTTCCCAGTGTTATCAGCTTTGCATGAGATCCCGCATATTGCCGTATGATCTTCATATGCTCAGTGCTCTTTACTTTTCCCAACTTTTTTTCCTCCCTGTCTTCCGGATGCCTGCGGCGGCCCACAGATATGACCGCCACAGACTCCACTGAACCGAAGACAATTTATTCTTTAGTAACTATCCATAGTTACGGCAGCTCACAATGAGCAATTTATTTTGAAACGCAAAATTAGTACTCTATGCCAATGCTGCACCTAAAGACTTGCAGGCATCAAGCTCCACTTCGCCGGGTGCATTATTTGCAGTCACGCTCTCCGTTGCCAACTGCGCTCCATCGGCAGTACATCTGTCCTCCCAGTCACGCATCCACTGTCCATCGCCCCAGCCGTATGAACCGAAAAGGGCAATCTTTTTACCTGAAAGTGCTGATTCAACCTCTGTGAACATGGGGTCAAATTCAGATTCTTCAAGTACTTCCGCACCCATGGCAGGGCAGCCGAATGCGATTGCATCAAATTCCGAAACCTTATCCTTGCTGAATTCAGATGCCCTGAAGCTCTCTACCTCAGCACCGGCATTTTTAGCTCCGTCGGCTACAGCATCAGCCATTGCCTCTGTATTTCCTGTTCCGCTCCAAAAAACTACTGCTACTTTACTCATGTTTTCCCTCCTTAGGATTTTTGTGTTGTAACCGTTAATAACCAATCGGTTATTTCAGCTACTTTGATTCTTTTTTATTGCTTTATCCCGGAATCACCGTTCGTTAACAGGTTCGACTACGATCAGATCTTCCAGGCTTTTGCCTTTTCCGACTTCTTTTTTATATATTTCCGTGCATTTTTGAAAACGTTTAAATGTCTTTTCTGCCTCTTCCTGGTTGCTGTATGCCTTCCAGCAGCCCACACATTTCACTCCCTGACACGGACTCTCCATAAAGCTCCTGACATCGTCCGGCGGATAACCGAGAAAAAGGCCGATTTCATGAGGAAAGACTTTATCCTTCTTAAGGTGCTCGACAAGCTGCGCTAAGCACCTGTCGGGATCATCACAGCAATACCCCTTCTTTGAAAGAATGCTTACGGCCCCCGGCGAACTCAAGTCTTTCTTTAGCCTTGCGGGACGGTACAGATAAACAAGGGTAAACTTCTCCGTTTGCTTAATAGGCACGAGCCGAAGCCCCCTTTTTGTAAGGACATTATTTATAGCCTTTATCTCTTCCGTTATTCCTTTTTTTGAGTTATGTACGGAAAAAGCATTTCCTGTCTTTATCCCCGCAAGAGTCGGTGCTCCGTATTCAATCAGGCTTTCCTTTATCATATCTGTCCTCTCATTATTATTAATTTTTTAAAACTTCCCACACCGTGCAGTCTTGTCTGACGGTGTTTTAGTGAGCCTTGGTTAGACAGCCCTAACCCATATTCAAATTTTAACCGCCTTTTTGCAGGCGGTCTTTTTTAACCCCATTCAAATGTAGCCCATCTGTCATTCATTTTAGGGAGCAATGTTGCAAATAGCTTTGCCCTGATACTGTATTTTCTCATTTCTTCATTGAAGCTGTGTTCTTCAACAAGTCTTACTCCATCCGTCAGGTCCGCTATTTCCTGCCCTGAATCAGTTCCGGACATAAAGTGCGCATTTGTATTTTTCACGGTATCATGATGCTTTTCATTCTTCTGCATAAGCTTGCTGTTCTGCTCTGCGATCAGGATCCCGCCATCAGGGAAATTGTTTTTAAGTATTTCCAGAAAAGTCCTTATCTGGTCAAGAGTAAAATACATGAACAGCCCTTCAGCCAGAAAGACAGGCTTTACATTTCTGCCCGCCAGTGCCGCAGCGACTTCCGGACACTAGTCATCCTCAAGGGCACTTCCCGCTATCATCGTGACCCTGTCCCGGTCTTCAAAGGCTTTCCGCCTCGCCACAATGGAATCAGGAAGGTCTAAATCAAACCAGACAATCCTGCCGTTATCCACACGGGAAAACCGGTCATCAAAGCCGGCTCCGACATTTACGATCACGGCATCCGGTGTCTTTTTTATTATTTCTTTCAGCTGGCGGTCAAGCATTATTGTCCGCGCGATCACCCCCTCGTGGGACATAAATTTATCATATTGTTCCGTATCTATATTAAGTGCCTTTATGATCTCTACAGCCTTCGGATCCGATATCCGTGCATTCTTTCTTAATGTTTCATTCGCTTTTACCGCAAGGGGTATAAGTGCCGTAGTCTGGACATCTCCAAGTTGTAATTCCATTTTTCGCTCTCCTGTGTTATACATCATCGTGATTAGCATACGCTAACTGCTATGCAAAAAAATTTACTCTACCCCCAATACTGTATACGGCACATCTTTAAGCAGCTCCGCGAAATCCTTCATTTCCATTTTCCTTTTGGCAAGCACATTAATCTCCTTATGCTCCAGGTCAGCTTTTCCCCACAGCTCCCCATCCGAATTGATTGCATTTTCCACCCGTCTGGCACAGCCTGCACATACCATTCCCTCGACTTTTACCTTATATGAAAACGGATAATTCGCCTTATTCCTGTCTTTCACCCGTACTTTCTTTTCCATTTCCCGGCTGTTTCCACAGCATGACCTGCCATGCTTTACGGTGTGGTAAATATGCCTTACCGCCACACAAACCACTATTATGAGGATTATTATTATAATTGCGTTTGCCATGGTTATTATGTTTGAGTCTCCAAAACTAACTTTTCAGATCATCCCAGCGCAACATCCAGCGTCATCATAAGCGTAAAACCCGCCACAAACATGACCACTCCTATATTGGAATGCTCCCCCGCAGACATTTCAGGGATCAGCTCCTCTACCACAACATATATCATCGCCCCTGCGGCAAAGCTCAGCAGATATGGCATCAGCGGAACTATGAATCCCGCTGCAAGAATGGTAATAACCGCTCCCACAGGTTCCACGGCACCGGACAACACGCCGTCCAAAAAAGCCTTCCCCCTGCTCTTTCCCTCAGCACAGAGCGGCATCGATATAATGGCACCCTCAGGAAAATTCTGTATTGCTATCCCCAGTGCCAAAGCCAGTGCCCCACCGGCAGTAATTGCTGTGTTTCCTGAAATAAAACCTGCATATACAACGCCGACAGCCATGCCTTCCGGGATGTTATGGAGAGTGACGGCAAGTACCATCATAGTTGTTTTCTTTAATTTTGCTTTAGGGCCTTCGGCCTTTTCAGCATGCATATGCAGGTGCGGAACAACAGAGTCAAGCAGCAGGAGGAAAAGTATTCCCAGCCAGAAACCAAGTACAGCAGGAATAAAACTTAAAGTTCCCAACCCCTTTGTCTGTTCCATCGCCGGAATGATAAGACTCCATATCGAAGCAGCCACCATCACACCCCCGGCAAAACCGGTGAGAGCTTTCTGAACCTTCTCGCCAAGCTGCTTCTTCATAAAGAATACGCAGGCCGATCCGAGCGCCGTCCCTGCAAAAGGGATCGTTATACCCATTAAGACATCCGTATTCATAGCGCATTACCTCCGAATACCACAGTTAGTTTTCTCTAACCACAATTAGTATAGTTAGCATGTGCTAATTTGTCAAGCATTTTTTATGTCAGTCTATAACTGATCATACTTATTTCACCTTACCTCATTCGTTTCCTGACCATAATGATCGTTTGCCAGCAATTTTTTAGTACTGTTAATCCCTATCATGATCGTTGATGTATTATGCAGAAGTGCGGAAGCTGAAGGTGATAAAACTCCCATAAGGCTCAGCACTATAAGCCCGGTATTAAAGCCTACTATTGTCCGATAGTTAAATCTTATCCTGTCCATAAGACAGTCGCTCAACTCTTTAAGTGTCACGATTGATCCCAGATCATCGGAGCCTATTGTGATATCCGCAATCTGTCTTGCTATATCCGCTCCTTCACTTATAGCAATGCCGGTATCGGCTGCAGACAATGCCGGTGAATCATTAATGCCATCGCCGATCATGATCACCTTGCAGCCTTCCTGTCTCTGCTTTTCAACGAAAGCAGCCTTTTCCTCCGGCAGAACCTCCGCATGGAACTCATCAATCCCTACCTCTTTTGCTATCTTTTCAGCCGTCCTTTTGCTGTCCCCGGTCATCATAACGATCTTGGACAGCCCTGCCTTATGCAGCCGATCTATGGTATCTTTCGAATCTTCCCTTATCGGGTCCTCTATCAGGATCACGGCAGCAAGCTTATCATTTTTGGCATAATACAAATGTGAATACTCAGCAGGCAGATCCTCGAACCGTTTCATTTCACTCTCCGGTATGGTCACGCCTTCATCCTCGAAAATAAAATGATAGCTTCCTATCAGCGCCCTGACACCGTCAATAGTCGTAGATATCCCGTGTGCCACGATATAATCTACTTTTGTATGAATTTCTTCATGGTCAAGCCCCTTGTCTGCAGCAGCAACTACTACGGCATTTGCGATAGAATGCGGGAAGTGTTCTTCCAAACATGCTGCCTCACGTAACAGTTCATCCGGATCTTCTCCATTAAACGACACGACTTCCTTTACTACCGGACAAGCTTTTGTCAGTGTACCGGTTTTATCAAATACAACCACATCTGCTTCTGACACAGATTCAAGGAACCTTCCCCCCTTTACTGTTATGCCGTGATCACCTGCTTCCCTGATCGCAGAAAGTACGGAAAGTGGCATTGCAAGCTTCAGCGCACATGAATAGTCAACCATCAGAACAGACACAGCCTTTGTAACATTTCCCGTGAAAAGATATGTAAGTGCAGCACCTGCAAAGGTATACGGAACAAGCCCGTCAGCCAGACCTTCTGCCCTGCTTTCAAGTCCTGACTTGAGCTTTTCCGATTCTTCTATCATCCGGACAATCTTGTCAAATCTTCCGCTGCCGCTCACCGCCTTTACCCGGAGTGTTATCTCGCCCTCCTCAACAACAGTCCCTGCAAATACGCTTGAGCCATCTTCCTTTCTCACAGGAATTGCCTCACCGGTCATGGATGCCTGATTTACCATCGCATCTCCGCTTACCACGATTCCGTCAAAAGGTATGATATTGCCCATCCTGACCATGACAGTATCACCTATGGCGATCTTGTCAGCACTTACCGGTGTTTCAACATCTCCCTCAACTTTCCATACCGTATTTACATTCAGTGACATCTGCCTTGCAAGATCATCCACGCACTGCTTATGAGTCCATTCCTCCAGGCAGTCCCCTACATCAAGCAGGAACATAACTGATGAAGCTGTTGAAAAGTCTCCGGTCAAAACTGATGCGCCTATCGCCACAGCGTCAAGAAGCTCTACCTCTATCTTCTTATCCGGAATCGTTTTTAACCCGCGCCATACGTACTTTAATGCTTTGGCACATGTAAGTACTGTCCTTATCGGTACAGGAATAAACATTTTCTTACCGTAATGCCATACCACACGCATTTCTATTTTTTCGTAGTATTTTGCGTTAAGCTCCCTGGATGAAGATTCGTAATAGCTGTCCGGCACATTTACATGTTCCGGTGAATAATTCCTGATAATCTCCAGCAATTTGCTCCGTTTACAAGAATAGTTAATTACGGCATCTGCGGTTCTTTCATATACAACAGCTTTTTTTATTCCATCAAATCCCAGGAGATAATACTGCAGGGTATCCGCCTCTTTAAATGTAAAACGCCGCTTATTAAAATGTACCCGCATTCGGCCGGGTATCTCATGCTTTATAACAGCTTTCATACAGTGTGCTCCATTTATGTATTGTTCTCGTAACTCTTCAGTACAGTCCGAAGTACTTGAGAAACATATCTTGTATTACGGAATATCTTAACTTGAAAAAAATATGAACTCTGAATAGTTATTTTTCGTCATCTTCCTGTTCATCTTCATTAACCTCTTTAAGGGACTTATCCTCTATCCCCTCAGGTTCATCATCTATCTCCTTTTCCTTTTCTTCAGCAACCCTGTCTTCATTTATTTTCTTAGCTTCCTCATAGATATCAGCACAGTTTTCCTGCAGTACAGTAGCCTGGTCCACAACATAATCCTTTGCCCTTAAAGCTGCAGCCGTACAGTGAGTATAGACCTTCTTTGCGTCCTTGCTGGTCAAAAGCTTTATGCCCACTATGCCCAATACTGCTCCGCTTGCAAAAATACCTACTTTTCTCCAGTTAATGTTGATCATAATGTCTCCTTTCTTTTTTTCATTTCTTGAATATTTAATCTTCACACCCGCATATGTTTCCAAACGATCACGATACGCTTTCAGCCTTCAGAGAAATCTGCGCTTACAGCCCGTTATCAGCGATGAATTTTCTGCGTCCCTGAATCGGTTTCGGTTCATATTAGAGTCATCGATTTGTTTTACACAAACCATATGTATGAGTGATAAATAAAATACAGGCAAAAAAATACAGGAATGCATCCGAACATTTCCGGACACATTCCCACTAAATTTTATTTGTTCAAATTTACAGTTCTATGCTGTGCGTCTCTGCAATTTGTCCCGGCGTTTGAATAGGCGTGATGTTTTGGGCATTTTCCTGCCATAGGACAGCCTATGCAGTGCCTGCCTTTCTTTTTTTCTTTGTATATATACAGGCTTGCTGCGGTCACAAGACCTGCTACTATGATCACTATGATCAGGTCTGATAAAAATGCCCCCATATTCATACCCTCCGGGATCAGCTGAGCTTATACTCCAGTGCCATCTTCCTGCGGTTGTTCAGTATGATCATTGTAATGATCCCGGCAAAACCGATAACTGCGATCAGACCACCTGCAAATCCTGCCCCCAGAGAGCCTGTTACGAAAATTGTTCCGATCTGATATACAAGGAAGCCTACAGTGAAACCGGTTGCAAGCTGAAGACCTATAGCGCCCCAAAGCCACTTTGCTGACTTCATTTCGGAATTCATTGCACCAAGCGCTGCAAAACAGGGCGGTGTATAAAGGTTAAACATCAGATAAGCAAGTGCTGCTACTTTAGTAATTCCCATTGCCGTTGCAACTGCGTTTCCTTCGCCGATAAGCTCAAGTTCTTCGGTATCAATAAAGTTTGTGATAGCATAAACGGTGGCGATGGTTCCTACGACATTCTCCTTAGCAATAAATCCTGTAATTGCCGCTGCGGCAAGCTGCCAGGATACTATACCTACGACGGGAACAAGAAGCAGAGCGAAGGGTTGTGCAACGCTTGCAAGTATTGAGGTACTTTCCATGCCCTCTTCCACAACCTCGAACTTCCAGTTGAAAGACTGCATGATCTGTACAACCGTATTACATACAAGAATTACTGTACCCGCCTTGACAATATATGCCTTGCCTCGCTCCAGCATACTCTTTAATGCATAGCCAAGTCCGGGAACTTTATACTCCGGCATCTCTATGATAAAGAAACTCTTACGGTATTTCATTCCGGTAATAGCTTTGATAAGAAGTGCGCCGAGAAGTATCAGCACTATACCAAGCATATAGCATACAAAACTTACCCACTTTGACTCCGGGAAAAATGCCCCTGCAAATAAGGCTATAACAGGAAGCTTCGCACCGCAGGGCATGAACGTTGCAAGCATTGCAGTACTCCTGCGCTCTCTTTCATTCTTTATGGTCCTGCAGGCCATGATCGCAGGTATTCCGCAGCCTGTTCCGATTATCATAGGAATTACTGACTTTCCGGAAAGACCAACCTTCTTGAAAATGGGATCAAGTACAACGGTTGCTCTTGCCATATATCCGCAGTCTTCAAGCAATGCAATAAGGAAATACATTACCATTACTAACGGCAGGAATCCGACAACGGCACCGACACCGCCGATGATTCCGTCTATAAGAAGCGCATAGAGCAGCGGATTAGCATCCCCCAGCTGTTCACCGGCCCATTCCTGGAAAGCCTCTATCCAGCCTACCAGGATATCGGCAAGCCAGGTTCCTACTGTGGTCTGGCTGATATAGAATACGACAAACATTATGGCTGCAAATATCAGTATTCCAAGTACCGGATTTGTCACTATCTTATCGATAGCGTCCCCTTTATTCTTATCCTTGGTAAGTGTCTTTCTCTTTTCTACGCTGCTTACTATATCATTGACAAAATCAAATCTCTTGCGGTCAGCAGCTTCTACGGCAGCCTTGCTCTGAATGTCCACCTCTCCCTGATGGTAAGGAGCTTTCTGGCTCTGGCCTAAAAGTTCCACAGCTTTGCTTACCACTTCTTTTATTCCCTGATCAGATGTGGAAACTGTTTTTATAACCGGACATCCAAGCTTTTCGGAAAGCATTGCTTCATCAATGCTGTTGCCCTTTTTATCGTTCAAGTCATTCTTATTCAGTGCCACAACCACCGGAATCCCGAGTTCCAGAAGCTGTGTTGTAAAAAATAAGCTTCTGCTTAAGTTTGTGGCATCCACAATATTAATGATCGCATCGGGATGTTCATGCTTAACATAACCACTCGTAATGCTCTCCTCTGATGTAAACGGAGACATGGAATAAGCACCGGGAAGATCGACTGCTATCAGGTCGATACCGCCTTCGTTATACTTATCCTTGATTTTGCTCTCCTTCCTGTCAACAGTAACTCCGGCCCAGTTACCGATCTTTTCATTTCTTCCGGTCAGCAGATTATACATTGTTGTTTTTCCGCTGTTAGGATTACCTGTCAGTGCGATCCTCATTTCTTTTTTCCTCCTATATATGTGCATACGCGGTCTGCGTTATGCTCTCTGATGCCCCCCATAAACAACGATATTACAGATGTAGAAAATATCCCGAAATCCTCATATCATTATTGCTGCCGCAAGCTCCGGATCGATGTTGTATCTCGCATCCTTAATAGATACGACAAGGTTTCTCCCCTTGTCTACAACGGTGATCCTCTCTCCGCTATAACAGCCAAGCGAAAAAAGAAAGCTTTCCATTTCCTCATCGCCTTCTGTATCCACCTTGGTGATCAGGTATTCTGTTCCGGGTACAGCCTCATTAAGACTCATATTGCCTCCTTTTCCGCATTTTTGCTTTCAAAACGCAATTTGCATAGACAAACTTTTGGAATTATTTCTTCCAATTTTATCGTATTTGATTAGCAGTCACTAATTATATTATTATTTATATTGTCACAGTAATTAATCGGCACATACAGAATTTAGTCAAACTATAATTAGCATTAACTAACCTTAAATGATTATAGTTAGCGTGTGCTAATGTGTCAAGCATTTTTTTTCGGATTATTGTATGCCCCCTGTTTCTGTGGTAAGCTTATCAATGTTGGTTGACACTACGGAACATTCACAGAGTTATCCGGGCATACAAGCTCAGGACATTCCATGACTATTCCTAACACAAAGAAGGGGGACACCACTTATGGCATTACAGGAATCAGGAGAAATGTACCTGGAAACTATATATGTTCTTTCTCAGAAATCGAGCACTGTAAGAGGAATTGACATAGCCGATCACCTGGGATACTCTAAGCCTTCGGTCAGCCGTGCTATGGGACTGCTAAAAGACGAGGGACTTGTAAAAAAGGACAGCGATGGCTATTACAAGCTTACAGAAGCCGGTGAGATACTTGCAAAACGCATATATGAGCGCCACACAGTTCTTACTAAAATGTTTATAAATCTCGGCGTTGACGAGACAACTGCAGCCGAAGACGCATGTCGTGTCGAGCATTATATCAGTGACAAAACTTTTGATGCCATCAAGGCCCATATGATGAAGTACGGATCATGAAGTATCCCCCCATATGCAATTGTAATTTCGAAATCTTCGTTCATATTGCTCTTACTGTAAAATAAAAAATGCGGCTAAACTTCAGCCGCATTTTTCGTAGAAAGAAAGTATTAAATCCTGGCGTAGTTATTGTCTGCTGACATGAAAAGCATCCATCTGAGGATAAACCGCAGATGCACCAAGCTGTTCTTCAATCCGAAGAAGCTGGTTGTACTTTGCCACTCTTTCACTTCTGCTGGGCGCACCTGTCTTTATCTGACAGGTATTAAGTGCTACAGCAAGATCAAGTTTGCTGTCAAGTTGCGTTGCCATCATATTCTCCTGTCTACTTTTGTCTTATACTATATTTCTAAGCCACAATTTTTTCTGCATGCATGCAGTTAGCGGTTGCTAACACAATATGATAACACTTGCATTCCT
Source organism: Lachnospiraceae bacterium UBA4364 (assembly GCA_002393955.1). Taxonomy (GTDB): domain Bacteria; phylum Bacillota; class Clostridia; order Lachnospirales; family Lachnospiraceae; genus NK4A136. The sequence goes on from DGSK01000021.1 coordinate 18,107, forward strand.
AACTTTCAACCAGTACCCCTGATACTATAATGTTGGTTATAGGCAGCCCTGCCGTCCTTGCGAATTATCCGGTACACCACATGATCAAAACGGTCCTCATTGTCCGAAATCTGCTCGTCAATAGACTTGGAGATTTCATCATCAAGATCCCTGCAACCAAAAATATCAATGACTGCATGGTTTGCATAAAGAAGCTCCTCCGCTTTTTTCCGCGTCCACAGACATCAGATCATATCTTCGAGCTGTTTCTTCCTTTCCTCTATCCTCTCAAGATAGCCCATATAGTCTGCATCCGATTTATTCCGGAGCTGTTCCACCATCTCATTTACCGGTTCACTGATGGGGGTAAGTGCAAGGTTTCCGACAGCACCTTTAAGTCTGTGTGCCGCCTCAAAAGCCTCTTCCTTGTCCCCGGCCTCTACCGCCTTGCGCAGTGAATCAAAAGCCGTATCGTTAAGGACTTTTGCGACAAGCTTAAGATAAAACGCCTCATTGTTCATGCACCTTGTCAGCCCCTCATCAACATTTGCGCCATATTCCCTGAGACTCTCTATTGTGATCATGCCTTCTCCTCCTTCGCAGAAACGATGAACCGGTTAAACTCTTCAGCCGGAACAGGCTTTGAAAAATAATACCCCTGTATGAGCTCGCAGCCCATTTCCTTAAGTTTTTCGACCTGTGAAGCCTCTTCCACGCCTTCCGCAACAGCCGGGACGTTAAGGAATCTGGCAATATCCATTACAAGTTCAACCAGTTTAAGGCTCTTCTCGTCCTTATTCATGTTTCTGATAAATTTCATATCGATCTTCAGTACATCTATTGGAATCCCCGTTATCATATTTAATGACGAATACCCTGTTCCGAAATCATCCATTTCGATCCTGAAGCCTTTATCCCTGAGACTGTTGACAACATCTGTCAGGCCTTTGGCATCATCAGCATATGCGCTCTCTGTTATCTCAAGCATAAGCTCTGATGTTGTCAGATCATTATCGTCAAGTATTTCCAGAAGCCTCTTTTCGAGATCCGGATTGTAAATATCTACCCTTGATACATTGACAGAAACCGGAAGAGTATAGCCAAACTCATCCTTCCATTTTCTTATCTGTGATGCAGCCTCGGCCCATACATAATGGTCCAGCTTCTGGATAAGACCGTTGCTTTCAAAAAGCGGTATGAAATCCCCCGGGCTTATCATTCCCAGTTCAGGATGCTTCCATCTGATCAGCGCCTCTGCACTCCTTAGTACCGGCTTGTCCGACTGTATCCCGTATTTTGGCTGGTAGAAAACTACAAGATCCCGGTTTGCTATCGCATCATCTATATCATTTATGAGCCTTTCATTATAAAGGTCTGCATCATTGAGTTCCTTACTGTAGAAACTTATCTGTTTCGTATAGTCTCCCCTGATACGGTCACATGCGAGCTTAGCATGATCAAACCTCTCATCAATGGATATGCCCTTGTCAACATTCTGGTATATGCCTGCCCTGAGCCTTATTTTGGGAATATGTGAATATTTGGCAAGTTCTTCCGACATTCCATCGAAAACTCCATCGTAGCTGTCCCTGTGATCAACATACAGATAGAAATAATCAGCTGACGGCCTGCAGCCGATGCAGACACCGTTTTCAAATTTATGCACGAGCATATCAGCGACTTTCTTAAGTATCTCATCACCGGTCCCGCGCCCGAACATCTCATTTATCATATGAAAATGCTCAATGTTCAGGACAATCGCATCGTCATAGGCATTCTCATCATAACTGTCTATCTGCCTTACATATTCATCAAAGAACTCGTGGGTAAACAGATCGGTAAGATCATCCTTTTCTGCGCTTCTCAGTATGCTCTTTTCTTCATAAAGCTGAATGATCCTTTCACATCTGGCTAAGATTATCTCCGGGCTGTCATAGGGCTTGGTAATGAAATCATCAGCACCCATTTTGATACTCTTAACCTCTGCCGGTTTTTCACTGGTCATGACAATGACCGGGATACCTGATAGGAGCTCATCCTCTTTTATTTTTCCAAGCAGTTCCTCTCCGCTCATAACAGGCATAAGAAGATCAAGAAGTATCAGCGAATACCTGATTCTGCTCTCCCGCAGCATCTCCAGGGCCTGTGCTCCGTTTTCCGCATAGGACACATCGTAACTTTCACTGAGCATATTGCCCAGTATCTCACGATTTATCGCCTCATCCTCAACAACAAGAACCCTTCTTTTCAGTAACCCCGAATAACCAAATTCATTCATATACTGCCTCCTGTCCGGAATAATGTTATCTTCCGTTATTTTAAATCCCCGATTTTTCTGTCATTACCATCCGGTCATATATCCGGCCTAAATTTATTATACTATACGTATTATACGCTATTTTTCTTCTTTTTCTTCTTTTTCCTCTTTACCGCAAAAAATATGACCGTTCCCTCCCATATACTATTCCGCTCTTTATTGACTCAGCACCCATGCAAAAGCTTTCGCAGTCCTCAGTCCCACATCAGTGAAATGATTTCCCGGATTCATTTCGAGTACCGTTTTTATTTCCTGCCCTTTTAACAGTCCTTCAGCCTCTCGAATCCTGTCACCGACAGATGCCATTACAGGATTCCTAGTTTTCTCTTCTCTGTCCCCGAGACTAAAGTATACAGCCCCCGTTTGAATAACATGCGCTTTCATATAGTCCGTAAATCCCGGAAACCACATTGATGGAGACGCCGCTGCCACCCCTTTAAATATATCCGTCTGATAAGCAGACCAAAGCGCAAACAGACCTGCCAGTGAATAGCCCCCTATATGATATATTTTGCTTTTGTCAACGGTAAGACCTAATATCTTTTTCAGGGTTTCCTCTGCCTGACCTCCAAAACCATCCTTACCGAATACCGACGATGCCTCCCATGGTGAAAGCTCATCATTCCAGTTTTCCACTCTGACACATTGCAGGCAGAAATCCTTATCCGTCAGCTTCCTTATCTCAGACACTTCCGGCTCAATATCCCGGAGACTGTGTCCGTCAACCGGCTGTATCAGGACGATGCCTGCATCAGGATTTCCAAATATATATTCTCCCGATTCCATTTCTATAATTCCTCTATCCATGAGAAAAACTTATCCAACCCCTTATTTTCGCACCTGCTCTCCAGAAACATACCGGCAGTATACCAGGAGTGGGTATTCTTTTTATCAACAACACTGTACAGTTCGCACCTGTTTCCCAACTTCTCAGCCTTTCGTGCAAAATCCTCGGCACAGGCATATTCGATCAGTCCGTCATGCCTGCTCTGTATGAGCAGCATCGGAATATGGTTCCCTGTCATGAGAGCAACAGGCTCTCCTTTTCTTCTGTCGTATCCTTTCTTAAAAAGCTGGTCGAGGAGCAGTCTTAAGGTAAGCGACTGATCATTTCTGAAGCTGTACGGACCACCCGAACCTATATAGCCTATGATTCCCGAGATATCAACGTGACACTTTTCCTGAATTTGCTTTGAATAGCACATAAGCGAGGTCAGATGTGCCCCGGCCGACGGACCGGCAACTATAATCTTTGATGTACAGATATTTCTTTTTTCCAGATACTTTATGGCAGCGTTGAATCCGTTGCACACATCCATTATCTGGCAGGGATACTTAAATTTTGGTGAGAGCCTGTAACCCAGCGATATCATTCTATAGCCCTCACCGGCTATGCACTGGCCTACAAAATCAAAAAACTTCGGAGTACCGGCATTCCAGCCTCCGCCGTGGACCCAGATTATTACTTTGTCTGATTTTATCCCGGCAGGCTCATAAAACAAAAAATACTGGTCCTTATCTTTTCCGTAAGCAACCCTTTTCGGCTTAAAGCATTTCTTCACCTGAAACATTCTGCCATACAGCCCAAAGTAACTCAGGTTTTCACGTATATAATCATTCATACATCCCCCTCCCTGACGAATTTTTCTGATTATAACCTGCGGGCTGTCCGGAATAAAGCCCGCAGCAGGAACAGCTCAGATGCATATGCTGCCCACATACAATATCGGAAATCTGTGTAATTATATCATTAAATACCGTTTATTACTAAAACAAACAGGACAGACTACAGCTTACTGTAATCTGCCCCGTCATTATCTGTAATAATACGCAACAGCCTGCATTTATAAAATGTACGGCCGTACTGCTTATGTCATTCCTCAGCCGAAGATTCCGCCTGATGCAGGAAGCGGTATGGTAAGCATATATATGAATGCGATAAGCAGACATACTACACTTATTGCCATAACAACAACCTTATTTGTCTTATTCTTGAATACACCCACAATACCAAGCAGGAACAGTACAACGCTGTATATTACGGTAACAAGCGAGAATTTATCACCGTTCGCATTATCCTGCTGTCCCTGAGCCAGTACTTCTTCAGACTCAGCTAAAACATTTAATGAATCCTCATAATATGCATTTACGAAGTCCTCGTTAATAAAAGGTGATGTGACAGCCTGACCGCTTTCATCATGGAGCCAGGCAAGTATCTCCTCCTGATCATTCTCACCATCAAAGAAACCGTAGTAATCATATCCGATAACACTGCCCATTTCTTCAGTTAGGTTATCTGCACAAAGCCACTGCAGTTTCCATACATTCTCTTCAATAGCATCCTCGTCACCTATTGAATCAGCATAAAGAATTGCCACTTCATACTCAGATATCTGATTCCAGATTTCCTGATCCTGAGCCATTCTCTGCACGGCCTCATTGTATCTTGAGTTACCGTCGCTTGCTATATTGTTACTCTTGGCATAATTTGTAGCCTGATTTCCGCCATGGATGGATCCTGCATAGCTGGCCCATGCTGTAAGCAGCGCCGTAACACCCAACAGGATTACCGTGATTATCTCAATGGCATTCTCGCTTAAGAAGGATTTCTTCTCCTTGGCAGGCTTTGCCACTTCTGCTGTAGCTTCTGTTTTTACCTCTTCTTTTACTTCTTCACTCATTTTGTTCCTTTCTGCCACTGTATGTGGTCTCTCCCTCATTTTTTGTTTTATGCCTGACAGACTTACAGTAATTCTGCTATAAGCCTGATAAGACTCTCTGTTTTCTCCCAGCCAAGACAGGGATCCGTTATGGACTTGCCGTATATTCCCTCTCCTATTTTCTGGGCTCCATCCTCGATATAGCTCTCGATCATAAGCCCCTTTACGATTTTTTTCACATCATCAGAATGCCTTATGCTGTAAAGCACGTCCTTGGCTATTCTTATCTGCTCCATATATTGCTTGCCGGAATTTGCATGGTTGGTATCCACTATAACAGCCGGATTTGCAATATCCTTATCCTCATATGCAGCAGCCAGATTGATCAGGTCTTCATAATGGTAATTAGGATGGCTCCTTCCGAACTTATCCACAGATCCTCTTAAGATAGCATGTGCAAGCGGATTTCCGGGAGTCTGTACCTCCCACCCTCTGTACTGGAATCTCTGGGGATTCTGTGCCGCAATGATCGAATTAAGCATTACGCTTATATCACCGCTGGTAGGATTCTTCATGCCGGCCGGAATGCCCAGACCGCTGGAAACAAGTCTGTGCTCCTGATCCTCCACGGAACGGGCGCCTATAGCAACATAGGATAAAAGATCTGAAAGATATCTGTGATTTGAGGGATAGAGCATTTCTTCCGCACATGTAAAGCCGGTCTCTTTTACTATATTGCTGTGCATCTCCCTTATAGCCACGATACCCGCCAGCATATCCTCGTTTCCTTCCGGATTAGGCTGATGAAGCATGCCCTTGTAGCCAAGCCCCGTAGTGCGCGGCTTATTGGTATATACTCTCGGTATGACGAATATCTTATCGCTTACATCATCGGCCACTTTCCTCAATCTCTGCATATAGTCAAGCACAGCCGGCTCATTATCTGCAGAACAAGGTCCGATTATCAGCAGAAACTTATCAGAACGCCCCTCAAAGATATCTGCGATCTGCCTGTCTCTCTCTTCTTTTACGGAAGCAACCCTCGCCGGTATAGGATACTTTTCCTTAAGTTCCTCCGGAGTCGGGAGCTTCTTTATAAATTCCATCTGCATGTCCATAGCCTGTTCCTCCAGCCACTGTAAAAAAACCTTAGTAATTATACCCGAGATGACCTGTCCACACAATCAGAAAATTCAGCAAATCCCTTAATTTTTTTAGCTGATCTTCTTAAGGATTCATTGATATAGTTTCATTGATAAAGTTTCTGATCCGTCATAAAATTATCCATCTTAAAACTGCGTGTTCTTCGATTTTCATCATAGGCCACTTCTACGGTTATATCTCCCGGTGTACCAAGCGCCAATACTGTCGGGCCCTCGAAAAGACCTTCCGGATCATTATCATACAATTTTGTCCCCTCCTGCATATGTTCCAGCTGACTCCGCCCTTCTTTAACGCAGAAAACAGCTAAAGCAATAAGTAAAGCGATCATGGTCAGTATCCATCCCCAAAATCCCGGATGTATCACCAACGCCACTGCCGCAGTCACTGCAATAAGGCAGATTCCAAAGAGCAGACGGTTCAGCCACACCTTAGGTTTATCATGTACCTGCCCCATATTTTCGACTCTCCACTGCTCTGCAACCCCCGGAGGCTGCTGTATCATCGCTTCACCTGTCTGTCCGTTCATGCCGAAAATGTATTCCCGTCCTTTATAAGAGAATCTGCATGTCCACATAGGAAGCAGGCAATAGCTATAGCCTGCACTCTTAACCTTTGAGAATGAAAAGAGAGGCGTAACACTATTATATCTGTTTTCCTGTACAACCATGTTTCTCAGCTGATTTCCAAGCAAATGCCTGTCCACTTCTGCCTGAACGGCATCCTTTTCCTTCTCCGGTGTCAGCTCGTGAAGAATAACCTTATATCCGCTTATTAGTGCCGGATTAAAATCCGCCATTTCACCCATATAAAAAGGATACAGCTTTCTTACCGAGGTTTCCTTGAACAAGCCACTCGCCCTGGCAAGGATTCCCTCTATACGGGATGTACCTATACGGGTAACATTATATTCTGTCTCTTTGACCATTTTCCCCCCCGCATCACCGTATGTTACTTTGCTTTCCTTTCCGGAATAAACACCTACAGTCGTAACAGCGCAATCAAATATCCAATAGGGCATATATACCCCTTGTATAGCCTGCAGCCAGCTTTCCTTTACTTTGTTTTCCGGTATCCCGGCCTTTTCCGTAGCCAGTCTGCGCATGGTAATCCTTGCGAATTCCCTGGTCTGTTTGAAAGGAATGATGCCCCTTGGCATATCCAGCCCCTCAACCTTATCCGTCAGCACAAGATCTGAATCACAGTACGGACACTTAACGGTTACCGCCAGGGCATCAGTCATTATACCTGCACCGCATCCCGGACAGGTATAGACATGAATATCAGACTTATTTATCTCCGGTCCTTTTAGTTCTTCCCAGTCCTGTTCCAAGGAGGGCTGCCATTCTTTTTCATGATCCACAAACTCATCAACACTGAATGCAGACGTACACGACTCACAGCAAAGCTTTCCCTCATCAGGCTCATAGCATATCCTCCCGCCACATGACGGACACTTTAAACTTGTAGCATTTCTTATCTTTAAATTATCCATTAACGCTCCTAAAATCTTTTTATTTACGCCTTATGTCCCCCGATCTGCGCATTACGTTCCATTGCAGTCGCACCTTTTTCAAGGTTCATCCCCTTAAGCACCGCATTCTTTCCATATTTTTTCTGCACGGAAAGCATTGCCTTTTGAAGCTCGTATTCTTTTTGCTCCTTTTTTCCTGCTTCTTCTAAAGCCTCCGGATCATCGAACAGAGTAAGCTGCTCATATTCTTTTTTTGCATTCAGGGCTTCATCACGATTCTTAACATGTTCCATGACTACATAAAAGCGCCGAACAAGCATTGAACCGTCCACGATCCTGTCATACAGCCTAACAGCCGCATCAGCTATGGTACTTGCCGATGATGTGTATCTGGGCAGATTTTCAGATCCATGTGCAGGTTTTGGAGCCTGTCTTCCGTAATGATCCTTTACCACAGGTCCGGAATATTTTTTCTTTCTTTCCGAATCTGTAAGGTTCTCTATATCATATACTATGGTCAAGACCACCTGATCGGTCACGAGATTTTTCTCCACAAGATCCATTGCGACCGAATCAGCCATTTCCCTTACCACAAGTCTGCCTTTTTCCGCAGTGTATGGTTCCTGCAGCACCTGCCCCGAACTTATGCTGCTGCTCTGCGGGGTATAATTCTTCGCTTCAGCCACCGTACAGGGTTCCCATCCCCAGGCATGATCTATAAGGAGTTCTGCATTTACCCCGAATAGCTTATATAAGAGATCCTCGTTATAATAATCTTTATCATCTCCAACCGAGCACAAGGCCACATCTCCCATGGTATACATTCCATGTGCCATAAGTTTTTTGGCGGTTCCCGGTCCCACCCGCCAGAAATCCGTCAGAGGTCTGTGATTCCATAAGGTTTTCCTGTAACTTTCTTCATTAAGCTCTGCGATACGCACGCCATCCTTATCAGCCGGTATATGCTTGGCCGTTACATCCATTGCCACCTTTGCTAGATACATATTCGAGCCTATGCCTGCGGTGGCTGTGATATTTGTAGCCGCCAGGACTTCTTTTATCATATGCATTGCCAGCTCATGAGCCGTCATATTGTAGGTTGAAAGATAATGTGTCACGTCAAGGAAAACCTCATCAACCGAATATATAAGCATATCTTCCGGGGCGATAAATTTTAAATATATTGAGTTGATCTTCTGACTGGTCTCAAGATAAAGTTTCATCCGTGGCGGAGCTATTATGTAGTCAAGTTCCAAACTCTTGTCAACCTCAAGCTCCGGTGCATTAAAAGAACGGCCGGTAAACGCTCCACCCGCAGCCCTTAACCTTGCCGCATTTACTTCCTTTACTTTCTGAACCACCTCAAAAAGTCTGGCTCTTCCCGGTATGCCGTATGCTTTAAGTGCCGGTGAAACAGCCAGACAGATGGTTTTTTCAGTTCTTGACGGATCAGCTACAACAAGATTGACTGCCAGCGGATCAAGCTTTCTGTCTGCAGCTTCCACTGACGCAAAGAAACTCTTTAAATCTATAGCAATGTATGTACGGTCTTCTTTTGACATATTATCATTTCCGGGATATATTATTCCATCCTTCCGCCTATCCTGCCGCCGCCTATGACAGTATCTCCGTCATAAAGCACAACAGCCTGTCCCTTTGTTATGGCACGCTGTGGTTCATCAAATATCACCTCTATACGGTCGCTGCCGGTCTGACGTACAGTACACGGCTGCTCTTTCTGCCGGTATCTTATCTTTGCGGCGCATCGAAGCTCTCCGCTTATCTCCGGTACAGAGATTAGGTTAAGCTCACCTGCATACAGCCCTCTTGCAAACAGTCCATCCCCGTGCGAAAGCACCACTCTGTTGCCTGCAGTATCCAGTTCGGTCACATAATAAGGGCTTTCCGCCGCTATCCCCAGACCTTTCCGCTGGCCTATGGTGTATCGGATCACACCCTTATGCCTCCCCAGGACAGTTCCGGAGGCATCCACAAAATCACCGGCCTCGTATTTCTTTCCGGTATAATTTTCTATAAAAGCTGCATAATCACCGTCAGGCACAAAGCATATATCCTGTGACTCCCGCTTATCCGCATTAAGAAATCCGTTTTCCGCCGCTATCTCACGCACCTGTTTCTTTGTAAGCTCCCCGAGGGGAAACACAGTATGTGAAAGCTGGTCCTGTGTCAGATCGTAAAGAACATATGACTGATCCTTATCAGCATCAAGTCCTTTTTTCAGGATAAATCTTTCCGAAGCGATATCATAATCTATACGGGCATAATGTCCTGTTACTATCTTTTCCCTTCCGCGCTCCAGTGCTGTATCCAGCAGTTTCTCAAACTTCATATATCTGTTGCAGTCAATGCAGGGATTAGGTGTACCGCCGTCTTCATATGTACGTACAAAACGCTTTATTATCTTTTCATCAAAAGCGTCGGTAAAATTCAGTACCGAATAGGGCATTCCCATGGATGCAGAAACCCGTCTTGCATCAGCTACATCCTTATCAGAACAGCAGGTCTTGAAATTGCAGGCAATTTCCTCATTATGATAAAGGCGCATTGTCACACCCTCACATTCATAGCCTCTCTGTATCATAAGCCATGCCGCCACGGAAGAGTCTACCCCTCCGCTCATAGCCACAAGTGCTTTCCTGTTTATCATGTCTGATCCCGAAATCATTTCTGTCTCTGTTCCCATAGCACGATTCCTACTGTTCTTCTCCGTTATGTTCATCAGCTATCATTACCAGTCTTTCAGCCAGTGCCCGGACTGCCATTTCACTTCCGTTCAGGCCGCCGCTTAATGTTTCCTTCCGTCCGCTTATATTCTTAAGTTCTGTTGCCTTCCGGATATCCTCGTCCATTCCTGATACTGTCCTGAAAAAAATATCCATTTCCGCATCCGCTCGTAATATATCATTCTCCAGCTCAGCCGCCGCAGAACCGCTCTCAGCTCCCTTTTCTATACAATCTCTTGTCTGATCCTCCGAAAGCCTGAGTTCATTCCTTATCCTTATAACCATAAGGGTAAGCGCATCTGTCATATCAAGGATTTTTTTAGTAAGACTCTCCATCTCATCTATTGCAGCAACTGCTGAATAGGTTTCAAAACCGTTCCTTGATATATCCATAGCTGTATTGGTTGCGTAAAGATTAAGCTGCGCAGAAAGACTCTGCAGTCCGGCCAGGTCACTGTACAAGGTCTCCAACAGTTCCGCAGACCGGCTGTTCATATCCTCAAGGATTTCCTGATCACTCTTAAGCTCACTGACACTCTCCGCTATTCCTTTTATTTTCCTTGAAATAGACTTAAAGCGCTCATCCAGGTCCTCCCTTTCCTTCAGAAGTGCTTCCCGTCCCTCAGCTGCCTTATCCAGATATGGTAAAAGCAGCTCCAGTTCCTCAACCAGTTCTTCTATATCACCACTATTTACCATTATGCCGTTTGCTGCGGCATCCGCAATATCTATACAGTTAACAAGCTCCCTTCTGAGCTGTCCGCTTTCATTCTTAGCCCTGCTGTTTACCCTGCTCAGGTCACTGCGGGTAGTCGTAAGCTTGCTTTCAAGAATACTGTTCTCCTCCTTACGCTGCGACATATTATCGCTTAACGACTGAGCCAGTTTCTCCAGGTCACCATCGGTCGAAGCGATTTCCTTGTCCCGAATCATCCCTCTCACAAACCGTTCCAAAGGGGCAAACATATTATTGATCTTCCTTATCAGGAAAAGCACGACCACCAGATAAAGTATCAGATACAACCCCAGCATGACAAAAGCATCCCTTATAAGTGCTCCCGTCTCTGCCCCGGTAAGATACAGTATTTCCAGACCGGCAAGATATATCACACCGAAAGCTATCCCGAAGCTTATGCTGATGAGCCGGTTTATCTCATATGCATGTGTTCTTTTTTTGTCCCTGACAGACTTTTTCACGTGAATGCTCCCGATAAAATTCCTCTGTATTCTGCGATTTGCATAACCGTCATCAGGCAGGCAGCCATAATTAAAACAAACACCCGGGGAATACGCTTCCCCGGGTGAAATTATAACATATATACCGCTATTATATAACTAATACGGATCAGTTATTGATGAGTTTGTCATTCTCGTTGTTCCAGCTGTAAAGCTTTCTGATATCAGCACCAACTACCTCTGAAGGATGCTCTGCTGCTTTCTTCTTCATAGCCTGGAAATGAATCTGACCATTCTTCATATCCTGAATGAACTCAGAAGCAAACGTACCGTCCTGAATATCGGAAAGAACCTGCTTCATAGCCTTCTTGGTATCTTCTGTAACGATCTTGGGACCTGTTACATAGTCACCGAACTCAGCAGTATTGGAGATAGAATATCTCATTCCTGCGAAACCTGACTGATAGATAAGGTCAACGATAAGCTTCATCTCATGGATGCACTCAAAGTATGCATTCCTGGGATCATATCCTGCCTCAACCAGAGTCTCGAAACCTGCCTGCATAAGTGCACATACACCGCCGCAGAGAACAGCCTGCTCACCGAAAAGATCGGTCTCAGTCTCTGTCTTGAATGTAGTCTCAAGAACACCTGCCCTTGATCCACCAATACCTGCACCATATGCAAGAGCCTTCTCAAGAGCCTTGCCTGATGCATCCTGGTATACAGCTACAAGACAGGGAGTACCCTTGCCTGCCTGATACTCAGAACGAACTGTATGTCCTGGAGCCTTAGGAGCGATCATGGTTACATCAACATCGGCAGGAGGTGTAATAAGCCCATAATGGATATTGAAACCATGTGCAAACATGAGCATATCGCCGGCCTTAAGGTTAGGTGCGATCGACTCCTTGTACATGTCAGCCTGCTTCTCATCAGGTGTAAGTATCATGATAACGTCAGCCTGCTTTGCAGCTTCAGCAGTCTCAAATACCTGAAGTCCCTGCTCCTCAGCCTTCTTCCATGACTTTGATCCTTCTCTTAATCCAACGATAACATCAAGTCCGGATTCCTTCAGATTAAGCGCATGTGCATGTCCCTGACTGCCATATCCGATAATGGCGATCTTCTTGCCCTTCAGTGCGTCGAGATTACAGTCTTCCTGGTAATAAATCTTGTTTGCCATTGTTTCATTTCCTCCTTGGGTTAATGTTAATTTATATAGTCGGCTATTCCGAAACCGTCTCGTCGGTTTGGGGCAAGCTGCTACTAACAATTTTCAGTCGTCAAACCAGACAACATCTTCATCGCCTCTGGTAAGACCGGTGATACCCGTTCTTCCTATCTCAAGTATCTTATATCCGTTCAAAAGCTCCAGGAATGCGTGGATCTTATTCTGGTTACCCGTGATCTCCACTATCATGGAAGTCTGGCTGACATCTATGATGTTTGCCCTGAACACATTGGAAACCGCTATAAGCCCCTCCCTGCTCTTTTCGGTGACCTCAACCTTTATCAGGCAGAGCTCTCTGTATACGGAATCGTCCGGATTAAGCACCTTGATATTACGCACATCCACAAGCTTTGCGACCTGTTTTTCAATCTGCTCAAGTATCTCATCATCACCGCTGGTAACTATGGTTATGCGGGTAAAACGCGGATCAGCTGTCACTCCTGCTGTAATACTTTCAATATTGTATCCGCGTCTGGAAAAAAGACCTGCGATGCGGCTGAGAACGCCTGACGTATTGTCTACAAGAAGCTGAAAAACTTTTTTATTCATCTGAGGTGCTGCCTGAGAAACCATTTTATCCTCTTTCCGCCGCAGTAATACGGCTCACAAAGTGAAATATCCGGAAACAACTCCCATAAAAATCTTTATAAAAAACAAATACAGAGAAGAGTATACCAAAAAATTATTCCAACTGCAAAAAAAATTCAAATAAATTTTTTCTGTGTTCTTTGTCTCAGTCTTCCATGCATTTCTGCAGGGCCAGCGTGCCCGTACGTGCCACTTCTACTATGCTTACCTGAGCTAACATGCTTATCATAAGCTGTATCTTTTCCGGGGTACTGCAGATCTGCAGCATCATAAGGTTCTCGGACATATCGACGATCTCCGCACCCATCACCTCACAAATTTCCATTATCTCACGTCTGTTAGTTTTATTATATTTGACCTTCATGAGCATCAGTTCCCTTGTGATGGCCCGGCTCTCATCAAAGGTCTTGACCTTTATGACATCCAGCTTTTTATTGAGCTGCTTTTCAATCTGCTCCAATGTCTGCTCCGAGCCGCTGCTTAAGATCGTCATCATCGACACATGACTGTCGTCTGTCTCACCTACAGCAAGGGAGTTTATATTATATCCCCTCCTGGAAAAGAGGCCTGCCACCTTCCAGAGAACACCGCTTCTGTTTTCAACCAGTACCGAAAATATTCTTTTCATTTGCACTGTTCCTCCTTAAACCAGATCCATGGGATCTATCAGGCACTCACAGAGACATGAATCCTCATCCGACAGAAATCCCTCTATCTGTTTTTCCACATCTTCCATATCCGCTATCAGCATATATTTCATATCATAAGCCTTTGCAATATGCTCAAGATCAGGTGCTTTATTCAGTTCAACCATAGCATAACGGTCCTTTAATGAAAAATGCTGGTATTGACGGACCATTCCCAGATAGCCGTTCCTCATCACGACTATCTTAACCTTTATGTCATACTGCTTCATTGTGGCAAGCTCCATCATGGACATCTGGAACGAACCGTCTCCGCAGACCGCAACGACCTGACGGCCTGATGCATACTTTGCTCCTATGGCTGCAGGTATGGAATATCCCATTGTCCCCATACCTCCGCTGGTCAGAAACCTTCCTTTTCTCACGATATGATTCCTGCACGACCATATCTGATTCTGACCCACATCAGCCACGTATACCGCATCAACCTTCATCTTCTGTGAAAGCATTCTCACAAATGAAGCAGGATCCACATATCCCGGATGATTGGGCCTGATAACCTTAAGGTCTTTCTTATATCCGTCGAGTTCCTTTATCCATGCGCTATAGTCGCCGTCTATTTCATATTCTGCCATATCAGCAAGGATGTGACCCGCATCACCGACAATAGGAATGGTAGCACCGGCATTCTTCCCTATCTCAGCAGGGTCCACATCAATATGTACAAGAACCGTATTTTCCGTAAGTACCTCTGTCTGATTGACTGCACGATCTGCCACTCTTGCACCTATCATGACGATCATATCAGCTTCACGCATGGCCCTGTTGGCCGCGGGTGCGCCATTATTGCCCACCATTCCGTAATACAGAGGGTGTTCCGTTGGCAGGACGCCGATACCCATCATCGTAGAAACAACAGGTATCTGATATTCCTCCACAAGTTCTTTGAGCTTAGTTGCCGCATCTCCCAGATGGATACCACCCCCGGCACAGACAAGAGGCTTTTTTGCTTTTTCAAATTCGTGTATAACTTTCTTTATCTGAAGTGCATTCCCTTTAACTGTCGGCTTATAAGTACGGAGCTTTACTTCATCGGGATATTCGAATTTCTTTACCTCCGCTTTCTGTATATCCATAGGAAAATCAATAAGCACAGGGCCGGGACGTCCTGAATTTGCAATATAAAATGCCTCTTTCACAATCCTCGGGATTTCATTCTGATCCTTAACAAGATATGAATATTTTACAAAGCTTTCCACAGCTCCTGTAATATCTGCCTCCTGAAAAACATCAGATCCGATTAGCTCCGAACTCACCTGTCCGGTTATGCAGATCATTGGAATGGAATCTGCAAAAGCCGTAGCTATTCCTGTTATAAGATTGGTCGCCCCGGGGCCTGATGTTACGGCACAGACAGCGGACCGTCCGGTAACCCTTGCCATTCCGCTTGCCATATGTGCGGCATTCTGCTCTGTCCTTACCAGCACTGTTTCTATTTCCGAACTGTAAAGCGCATCATAAAAAGGACAGATTGCCACACCCGGATATCCGAATACACTTTTCACATTTTCCTGTTCGAGACATTTTACCAGAGCCTCAGCACCGTTCATCTCGCCACCTCCCGAATACTTGAATAATCAAATGAGTTGTGATAAATTCACTTAAGTAAAACCTTGCGTTAAACAAAAAACTGTTCACAACATAAAAAACATACATTAAAGGATTATTATATCATGAAATTCAGCCTTAACCCATACAAAACATCAAAAAAGGGGAAAAAAAGCCTATCACGCATAAACAGCATGCTTCTCCCCCTTATGCTTGTATTCATACTCATAACAGGCTGCTCAAACAAAAAAGATGTGGAAAACTACATTTCCAACATGACCACTTTTGTTTCCAATGTTGAAAAACTGTCGGTTTCCATAAATGCCATTGATCCCCAGTCCGACGGTGCCTCAACAGACCTGCTCTTCTACCTTGACTATATGGATCAGACTTTCTCTCAGATGGCAGATGTAAAGCCTCCAAAGGGATATGAAAGCGTATCAGACATCTCACGCAGTGCAGCCACTTCAATGCGTAATGCAGTCCAGCTCTATCATGAAGTTTATGAAGCCGAAACCTTTGATGAAGAAAAGGAGGCACAGGCCAGAGCCAGCTATAATTACGCTTTCGAGTGCCTCGGTCAGATGAGTGACATCCTGCAAAATAAACAATAAGTCGTTTTGTCAGCTATTTTCCTCCTCGCTATCCGGTACAATTCCATCGTCTATGTCATTATCCGACAACTCATCAAAGGTATCTCCCGACTTTCTTGACAACACACGCCGCATCTGATCGATCATTCCCGGATACCTGGTAGACTGGAAGTCCCTTACCGCCATCAGATAATGAGTTTCTACCTCCACGATCTTCTTGTTCACACCCTTTGCCATTACCACAAGCTTCTGGCCCCTGCGGACCATACGAAATTTTTTAAGCTTCCCAGCCTTTGAATTGATCTTATCCAGCTGCTGCTCTGAATACTTATCTATGGCATCATAGATTTCCTTGCACTTTTTATTCAGGTTGCACATGCTTATGGTAGTAAATACCGCATCGCTTAAGAACACTATCCATATGCCTATGGAAACATAATACCTGATATTAGGCGGAATCTGTGCCATAAGCCTGATTACAGCCGGATGATAGAGCTTTACCAGGAAGAGAATGGCCAATCCAAAGAAAACACCCGAGGGCACGCTGATACGCCCGTTTATATTAAGCGGATATGCACTGTAATCCCAGTACCTTGCATTGAATACTTTTTCAAGTACCCAGCTTGTTATATACTCTACCGCACAAACCGTAAGGGATGAGACTATCATTATCTTTATGGGGGATTCTATGCCTCGCAGGAGATAAAGATTAAGTATGGAGACCACTGCATAAATGGGACAATACGGTCCAATAAAGCAGCCCCTGTTCATTAGCTTCCCCTGTTCTGCTATTGAATATACCGTTGACTCATATATCCAGCCGGTAAAAGCATATATTAGCATCGCAATGGTTAACTGCGGAAAATCCATTCCGCATACCATAAAGGGTGAAAGTGAAACTCCGTCAGATAAATATTCCATTAACATGATCTTTACTTAAGTCCTCCAGGGGAAACGCCCCATAACAGTCTCTTTTGTCGCACATATCTTATCCGCAATACAAAGGATAATCCCTTCCTTTGTTTTCGGTGGCATCGGCGTAAGCGGGAACATATGATGCTTTATCATATCAGACTCGATATGACTCAGCTCAAAATCCTTCTTTGCCTGAAGGAACGCCTTATGCGGATGCGTAAACCCATGTATCATATTAGCCATGGATTTTTCATGCCAGTCATAGAGAAAGTAATCATGAAGAAGTGCGCCCCTTATAAGGGACCTTTCATCAACCTTCAGGCCAAACTTTACCACAAGAAAATAAGCGGTGTATGCCACAGTGATGCAGTGTTCCTTGACCGTGGTATCGCCGTGCTGGATAAAATTCGTCATTTCATCAAATCGTGAATCCTGACGGGTTTCACGAAGCACATTCTTAAATATCTTAAGCTTTTCAGGCGGAAGGTGCCTTATGAAAAGATACCTTATTTTCATCTGTCTTCTTTCCTCACGACCTCTCCGTTCTTTTTAAAAATACAATTCTCATGTATTACTCCGCGGACACAGGATGTAGGATATATATTTGTATGTCTGCCTATTACAGATCCCGGATTCAATACGGAATTGCATCCGACCTCCACATAGTCTCCAAGCATTGCGCCGAATTTCTTAAGCCCCGTTTCTATATGGTCTTCTCCGTCCTTTACAACTACAAGTGTCTTATCACTTTTAACATTGGATGTAATTGAGCCGGCCCCCATATGAGACTTATAACCCAATATAGAATCTCCCACATAATTGTAATGAGGTACCTGGACATTATCGAAAAGAATCACATTCTTAAGTTCCGTGGAATTTCCCACTACGCAGTTCTTCCCCACTATCGCATTACCCCTTACGAAAGCACAATGCCTGACTTCAGCCCCCTCATCTATTATAAGCGGACCGTTAAGGTAAGCAGACTCGAAAACCCTGGCGCTTTTGGCTACCCAGATATTTTCGCCTCTTTTTTCATATTTCTCCGGATCCAGGCTCTCCCCGAGCTTAACTATGAAGCTCCCTATTTCCGGAAGCACCTCCCAGGGATATTCCTTTCCCTCAAAGATATCTGCCGCTATGGTCTTGGTAAGATCATAAAGATTGGAGATTTTTGCATTTTCCATTTATTCAACCCTCCTGCTTTTTCCTGGCTTTTGTTTTTGACTTTCCCTTATCCTTGGTATTTCCGGCATCCTTATAAAAGGATGCAGCGTAATCGAAGCATTTATACAATGTCGAAGTATTGGTAAGTCCTTTTACCTTTTCTGTATTGTTCCTTACAAATTCATTAAGCTTGACAGTATAATCATTTTTCCCCAGCTCACCTTCAGTGACCTGGGAAAGCCCCTTCTCCCAACTGGCTGTCAGCGTAGGATTAAGCATAGAACCTATGGAATAGCGGACCACATCAAAGACCATTTCACCTTTTAATGTAGGCGTGATAATCTGAGTCTTTTTATTGAGTGCAAGATACTCCTCTTTATTTATGAGTTTATCCAGAATATCCGCTCTTGTGGCACTTGTGCCGATACCGGAGCCTTTTATCTGGGCACGCATCTCCTCGTCTTCTATGAGCTGTCCTGCATTTTCCATAGCAAGTATCAGGCTGCCTGAATTATATCTTTTAGGAGGAGATGTCTCCCCCTCCTTTATATCATGGCCTGCACATGCAGTCTCCGTCCCATCCTTTAATCCTGAAAGGATTTTTAAGAATTCAGGATCACAGCCGTACTCAGCTTCCTCATTATCCGCATTATCCGTTTTCTTCCCTGCAGCATCAGTTCCGTCGCTGTTTCCTCCGACTTCATCATTACCGCTTTCATCACTGTCTGCTGCGTTATTCTTAAAGAAACTGTACTTCATCACTGCCCCGAAGCCTTCGCTTTCCATCACCTTGAAGCCTGCAAAAAAAGTCTCACCCCCCTGCTTAAGCGTAAGGGAAATCTTTTTGTATACCTGTGGCGGATAAAATATGGCAAGGAATCTGCGGACTATCACTTCATAGACCTTTGCGCTCACCGGGGATAATCCCTGCAGGTTCTGAAATCCCTGACCAGTTGGAATGATCGCATAGTGATCCGTTATCTGCTTGTCATTCACATAACGGCTTTTTGCAATATTCTTATATGCTCCATTCTGCAAAACATCTGTGGCAATGGCAGAACACACCGGATATGATGTAAGCCCCCTTATATTCTTATCTATAACCTTGGCAACCGCAGTTGAAAGGACTCTTGCATCCGTACGCGGATACGTCGTGAGCTTTTTCTCATAAAGCTCCTGGGCGATCTTTAGAGTCTCATCCGGAGAAATCTTAAAAAACCTTGAGCAGATATTCTGAAGCTCCGCCAGGTTAAAAAGGAGAGGTGCATTTTTTTTCTCTGTTTTCTTTTCCTTAGCAGCGATCACGGCTGATGTACCGTTCTTACAGGAAGCATCAGCCTGTATCTTTTTTATCAGTCCTTCTGCATCTTCCTTTTTTAAGAATCCGTTATCCTTATACAGCAGCTGCGAGCCGGCATATGCAGAGCCTTCCACTGCACGCCACTGCGCCGGGATAGTCTTTCCGCCTATCACAAAATTACCGTTTATACGATAAAACGGTGTCTTTTTGAACTGCCTTATCTCCCGTTCCCTGATAACAACCATTCCCAGTACGCATGTCATTACCCTGCCCACTGAAATAGCAGCACGCTCTGCTTTCAGATAGCTCTTTACATAGCCACCGTATTTTAAGGTAAGGGCTCTGGAAAAATTAATTCCCATCAGATAATCCGCCTGAGCCCTAAGATATGCGGCATTTGAAAGATTATCATAGGCACTTATGTCCTTTGCTTCCCGTATTCCGCGTTGTATCTCTTCTTCGGTCTGGGAATCGATCCACACCCGCTTCTGCACCTTACCGCTCACATGAGCTTCCTGTGCAACGAGCCGGTAGATATACTCCCCCTCCCGTCCTGAGTCGGTACAGACATAGATAGTCTTTATGTCAGCCCTGTTAAGCAGTGCGCTGACAATCTTGAACTGCGCAGCAGCAGAGGGTATCACCTCATATTTAAATTCATCGGGAATAAATGGAATGGTCTCAAAGCTCCAGCGCTTAAGCTCCGGACTGTACTTTTCCGGATAGCTCATGCTGACAAGATGACCTACACACCACGTGATAACGGCTTCCTCACTTTCGAGGTAGCCGTTTGCACGTTTCATATTATATT
The DNA here is from genome assembly GCA_002393955.1 of Lachnospiraceae bacterium UBA4364. Lineage (GTDB taxonomy): Bacteria > Bacillota > Clostridia > Lachnospirales > Lachnospiraceae > NK4A136. The sequence continues at coordinate 38,475 of DGSK01000021.1, forward strand.
TCAGTGCCTTGGCAAACTCCTGTGCAACAGAAGGTTTCTCAGCGATAAACAAAGCCTTATCAGACAAAACTACCTACCTCACCGATCACAGGTCGTCTATGCCAATAAGCGTGACGCCGCCTGTCTTTTCTGCTTCTTCCCTGAGCTCATCCGTAAAACTGCCTCTGGAAAAAATGTAAATATAATCAGGCGCAAGCGAAGCGTTTTCCGCAATATCGAAAGCACGGTCAAGAGCATCCACATCAGTCATTTCCTCACCTGAAATACAGAACGCAAGCAGATTGGTTTCTTCCTGATCCTGCATGACTATGTCTATGCTGCCTTTTTTCCCGGGCCACTCACCCGTGGTAACTGCATCTATGGGCAGGCCATGCTCATCATTCATGATGCTAAGATATTCCCTGCATACACGTGAAAAACTCTCACCGTAAAACGAGTCAAGCTCCGGCTTAACAAAGCTCTCATAAAACTCTTCAGCATCAATACACTGATACTGTGATGCATTGCCGTATATAAAGCGGAAATAGAACAAAAGGAAATGAGGTCCTATACGGTAAAGGCCCTTCCTTGCATTTTCAAGAGAAGCCCCATCAAAAGGAAAGACCTTTTTTACAAGCTCCATCTCCATGAGGTTCCTTAAGTAGACGCTTATCTTTGCCCTGGAATAATTTGTATAAAGATGCAGGTCATTAAGCTTATTCATGCCATTGGCCATGCAGTGGAGAATAGTGCAGTATACACTTGTCTCCCTGAGTTCCTCCTCCACAAGACGCATGCCTTCCCTGCATAACATACTGTCCTTATTCAGGATTTTCTTTATGATGTTGTCCTTTACGCTGACTTCATCGGAAAACTGTTCCCAATAGGCGGGAATGCCGCCCAGTATACTGTATACTTCCATGCACTCCTTAGTGCTGTATTTTGAAAAGAAATTGACGCAGTCCAGGAAACCAAGCTCCGGAAGCTTGTAAAAACCCTTGATAGCCTGCGATAATTTTCCTATTCTGGGAACGAAATCATTTTCAACAAAAGATATGGAAGATGATATAAGAAGAACAAAGACATCAGTCTCCGCCGTCTCGACAAACTCAACCAGATCATCCATAAATGTCTCCGAGTATCGGATGATATCCTGAAACTCATCAACCATCAGAACAAATTTTTTCTCCGGATCCTTTTCCATGGCATCATCATATAATGCCCTGAAAATATCATAATATGCAGGCAGACCCTCATCAAGTCCGCCTGCTTCTCTCATCCATAAGAGTTTCTGATGCATTTCGGCACAGCTTCTTGCCTGGTAATAACTGTAATTCTTTCCCTTAGCAAACCTGAGGGCCAGAGCAGTCTTTCCTATACCGGGACAGCCGTACAGTACATAAAGCCCGCTGCCTTCTTTCTGATATACTTCAGACAGGTAAGCTGACTCTTTTTTTCTACCGACATACATATTATCCACCTTGACGAGCACCCCTTACTTTGCAGTAATATATCCCTTTGCCTTTAAGAGCTCTGCACAAAGTACAGCTCCGCCTGCGGCGCCTCTCAAAGTATTGTGTGCAAGGCCTACGAATTTCCAGTCGTAAACACTGTCCTCACGAAGACGGCCTACACTTATACCCATACCACCTTCATAGTCAACATCAAGCGCTACCTGAGGACGGTTGTCTTCCTCAAGATACTGGATGAACTGCTTAGGTGCACTGGGCAGCTGCAGCTTCTGGGGCTCACCTGAGAAATTAACCATCTTCTCAATAAGCTCTTCCTTTGTAGCCTTTTTCTTAAGCTTTACAAATACGGAAGCAGTATGTCCGTTGAGCACCGGCACACGGATGCACTGGCTGGTGATCACAGGTGATGTGGCCGGTACGATAACACCATTCTCAATCTTACCCCACAGACGGAGAGGCTCTTTCTCGGACTTCTCTTCTTCACCGCCGATATAAGGGATTATGTTGCCTACCATCTCTGGCCAGTCCTTAAAGGTCTTTCCTGCGCCGCTTATTGCCTGATATGTAGATACGACCGCCTCATAAGGCTCATACTCCATCCATGCAGTAAATACAGGTGCATAAGCCTGAATAGAGCAGTTAGGCTTAACTGCGATGAAGCCTCTCTTTGTACCCAGACGTTTCTTCTGGAACTCGATAACATCCATATGCTCAGGATTGATCTCAGGCACTACCATGGGAACATCAGGTGTCCAACGGTGTGCGCTGTTGTTTGACACAACAGGTGTCTCTGTCTTTGCATAAGCTTCCTCGATAGCCCTTATCTCATCCTTAGTCATATCAACAGCTGAAAAACAGAAATCAACCTGGGATGCAACCGCCTCAACCTCGTTAACGTTCATTACAACAAGCTTCTTTACTGCTTCAGGCATGGGAACATCCATCTTCCATCTGTCACCTACTGCCTCTTCATAGGTCTTGCCTGCGCTCCTGGGACTTGCTGCCACTACAGTAACCTCAAACCAGGGGTGAGTTGATAAAATGGTAATGAACCTCTGTCCTACCATGCCTGTTGCTCCTAAAATTGCTGCTCTTAACTTTTCCATAGTTTTTCTCCTTGTTTTTATTTGATGATGAGTACCTCAGATGTCATCATCTCTGACTTCCCATCATAATTTATCAGGTTACTTTTTTACGTTCCGCAGAAAACGGAATATACTGTTCAGCCGGCAAGATATTTTTTATATGCTTCCACCGCTTCTTCCATAACCTTATGTCCCGGTGCTCCCTTAGTGAGTCGGCGCTCCACACAAGTCTTCATTGAAACGGCCTCATATATATCTTCATCGAACATTGAAGAGATTTCCTTAAGTTCCTCCAGGGACATCTCTTCTATGCTCTTGTCCTTGTCGATACATTCCAGTACAAGCCTGCCTATGACGGAGTGTGCATCCCTGAAAGGCATTCCCTTTCTCACCAGATAGTCTGCCGCATCTGTTGCATTGGTAAAGCCTTTCTTTGCACTTTCTTCCATCACATCCCTGCGGAACTTCATAGTGACAACCATTCCCGTAAACATTTCCAGGCACTCTGACACGGTATCTATGGCATCAAATACGCCTTCCTTATCCTCCTGCAGATCCTTATTATATGCGAGAGGGATACCTTTCATCGTGGTGAGCATTCCCATTAATGCTCCGTACACTCTTCCGGTCTTGCCTCTTACAAGCTCAGCGATATCCGGATTTTTCTTCTGCGGCATAATGGATGAGCCTGTCGAAAATCCGTCATCTATCTCCACAAAACGGTACTCATTTGAGTTCCAGCAGATTATCTCCTCACAGAACCTTGAAAGGTGCATCATTATAATGGAAAGGGCATCCAGGTATTCTATAATATAGTCCCTGTCCGATACAGAATCCATTGAGTTGCCTGTAGGAGCATCAAAGCCAAGGAACTCAGCGGTAAAATCCCTGTCCAGCGGATATGTGGTACCTGCAAGTGCTCCGGAGCCCAGAGGACAGGTATTCATCCTCTTCCTTATATCCGATAGTCTTGATCTGTCCCTTATGAACATCTCAAAGTAAGCACCTGTATGATGAGCCAGTGTCACAGGCTGAGCCTTCTGCATATGGGTAAATCCCGGCATATATGTATCGAGATTATCTTCCATTATCTTAAGCAGAGCGCCCTGCAGTTCCTTCACCAGCGAATCGGTCTCATCCACCGCATTCCTTATATAAAGCTTCATGTCCAGAGCCACCTGGTCATTACGGCTGCGTCCTGTATGAAGCTTCTTCCCTGCATCACCTATGCGTTCCGTAAGCTTAGCCTCTACAAAGCTATGGATATCCTCATACTCTTCAGAAATCTCAAGGGTTCCGTTTTCAAGCTCATTCCTTATGTCATTAAGTCCTTTTACTATTGAATCCTTTTCTCCCTCAGAAATGATTCCCTGGCGGGACAGCATAGTTGCATGTGCAATGCTTCCTTCTATGTCCTGCTTATAAAGCCTTTTATCGAAATTAATGGACGCATTAAAAAGATAAACATTCTTATCTGTTTCCTTTGTAAAACGACCTCCCCAAAGCTGTGCCATATAGCTCTCCTCTTTGTTTAATCCTGATTTTATTGCTACATTATTTCACATGATGATAATAATTTCAACTGCCGATTTAGTGTGGGAAGCTTTTATTAACTGTCCAAACCGGTTGCGGCATCCATCCGCATTTTTTTCAGAAAGCCTGTCAGCAGTATGAGCGCACCAATCATTGTCACAAGTTCCGTCACAGGCTGTGCCCATATAAGTCCATAAAAATCAAACATCGAATTCATAAGCAAAAGCAGCGGTATATACAATACTCCCTGTCTCACAATGGTTATCCCCAGGGCATACAAAGGTTTCCCCATAGACTGGAATGTGGCCCTTGAAGAAGATGTAGCTCCTACAAAAGGCAGTATGAACATGTTAGCCCTGAGCACCCTGCAGCCATACCTGATCACTACCGGATTTACAGTAAACCTTCCTATGATGACCGGCGCAAAGATACCGAATATCACCATCACCACTATCTCCACTGCTCCTGTCACAAACACATTTGCCTTTAAGAGCTTTAACATCCTGTCGAAATTTTTAGCGCCGCAGTTGTATCCCATCAGAGGCTGCAGTCCGGCAGCAAAGCCCTGATAGATATAGCTTCCGAAGCTCATTACTTTCTGTGATATGCCCATCCCCGCTACTGCCAGTTCACCATAACCAACTGCAAGATTGTTCAATACCACAAATGTTGCAGCCGTAAAAGCGGTCTCCAGCGACGCCGGAATCCCCACCCGATATATTTCACCTATAAGCCCTGAGTCAGGCCTGAAATTTACTGCATGGAACTTAAGTATCGTCCTTTTGATGACATACATAAATATCATCACTCCACACCCTGCAGCATTGCCGAGCACTGTTGCAACAGCGGCCCCTTTTACCCCCATTGACAATCCGAATATGAATATCGGATCAAGGATAATATTTGCCGCCGCTCCTGTCATCATCCCCACCACGGAATATTTGACGGAACCTTCTGCACGCATAAGCTGGCCAAAAGTATAATTTCCCATCAAAAAGAAACCGCCGATCAAAAGTACTGACACATAATCTGCAGTATAGCCGAAAGTATTATCAGCTGCCCCCAGCACTCTTACCAGCGGTTGCAGTAAAAACAGCCCTGCAGCCCCGAGCACAACAGAGTTGACCAGCGTAAGCACATAGCCCATACACAATGCATGTTCTGCCTTATCATTTTCCCCTGCGCCTAAAAACCTGGCTATAACCGAAGAGCCTCCGGTTCCCACCATATTGCCTGCTGCGATCATTATCATCATTACGGGATAGCCAAGATTTACCGCCGCCATCTGATAGTCATCATTAAGTTTTCCGATGAAAAAAGTGTCCACAAGATTGTAGAACACCATAACAAACATGCCGAGAACCAGCGGAACGCCTGTTTTTAATACTGCAATAACAGGCCTCTCGCTGCTCAGCGTATATATTCTCTTGTCAGCTCTGTCCATATTTATTAAATCGCCATGTTCATTATATTTAAGATTACTCTATAACAAATGGCTCCTCATGTAGTTTTTTCTCAAATTCTTCCTTGGGAAGAGGCTTTGCAAAATAGAATCCCTGTGCCCGGAGACAGCCATATTTTTTCAGCATTGATATCTGCTCGGGATTCTCAACACCTTCCGCAATGCACTCCATTCCAAGTTCAGCAGCAAATGCTATGACATGCTTTAGCATAACATTCTTTCTCTCGTCCCCGCTTCCGATATGATCAACAAAGCTCTTGTCTATCTTGAGCTCATCAAAATGAATATCCTGTATCAGTGTCATTGAGGAATATCCCACACCAAAATCATCCACTGAAGTTCTGATTCCCAGCTCATTAAGTCTTGATATCACCTGTGTCAGCCGCTTCTGATCTGTAACTGATTCCGTTTCCGTAAACTCTATAATAACCAGTTTATGGTCAAGTCCCCTGCTGTCAAGAACTTTTGCGATATCATCAGCGATTGCAGGATTTGACAGATGCCTCCTGGAAAAATTGACCGACATTGGAACCGCCTCATTGCCGGCAGCCACCCAGTTGCTGATATCAGAACACACTCTCCTCAATATCTCAAAATCCAGCTCGCAGATTAAGTTGGATCTTTCAAAGACAGGAATGAACCTCATGGGAGGCACTACCTCTCCATTTTTTATCCACCTGCACAAAGCCTCGCCGCCGTCTATCTTACCTGTATTAAGATTGATCTTAGGCTGATAATACGGCACAAATTCACCCGCATTGAGATATTCATTAAAATGCAGTTCCATGCTCCGGTTTTCTTCCATAAGCTTTGCTGACTTCTGGTCAAAAAACACATACGGAACCCGTACAACATACCTGGCATATGCGAGAGCCGACTGAGCACCGTCCAATACCTGATTGTATCTTGTGATAAAACCGTCCAGCATATAGATGCCGGCCGATGCTGACATTTTTACATTATCCCTGTCCCGGTCACCATATGATATGCATTTTTCATTGATAAGAGAAATGAACTTTTCTACATTTTCCTTAAGAATGAGCGCACAGTAGTTATCACCGCCAATCCTCCAAAAACACTCGTTTTTGCCAATCACCTTTTCAAACTCAGCGGCATAAAGATACATAAGCTGTGTCGCAGCTTCATTACCGAAACACTTATTGACATCCGTCATGTTTCTTATATTGATAAAGAACGAAGCATACTGTGAAATAATGCCGCGATCGATTTTATCATTTATAAAGCTTATGCCGTATGCCATATTGTAATTTCCGGTCTGCATATCATGGAAAGTACAATAGTCCAGTTTTTCATGCAGGCGAGTCCTGCTCTTTACGATGAAAAGCGCATTCAGGAAAGCCCTTGCCGCTTTTTCATCCTCAGCAGACCATTTTATCCCCTTTTTAGGATAGGCTCTGAAATAGAAATTTCCGCCTATGACACGCCTGTCACCTATAACTATCTCGTAATCATCATAACCGTCACCGGCCTCATAATAAACAAGATGCTGTTCGGGTATGCCGCGTTTTTCAGTCTGGTCACTCTCATATTCGATGAATTCCACCAAACCGACATCAAGCTTATTTGCAATATCCTCTACCAGTCCCTTATCCGCAGGACAGAAGAAATCTTTTATCTGGCTTTCCTTAAACTGAAAATCACATACTGCCTCATACTTATTCATACATTTACCCCCTCTTTGAATCTGACTATCATCTCATTTGTCAGGCTCATGTTTTCGAAAGCATCGTCTATCCCTGAACGGTCAAGCCAGACAGCTTCCGAAAGTTCCCCTTCATCCATCTTTATATCATCACTGCCATCAACATCACAGAAGAATCCCAACAGCAGGTCCTGGTCAAATCCCCAGGGCTGGCTCTTGTAATACCTTATATTCTTAACCTTAAGTCCGGACTCCTCCATTACCTCTCTCCTGACGGTATCCTCGGCTGTCTCTCCTATCTCACAAAAACCGGCTATAAGGGCATGTCCTTTATATGCACGTCCCTTATACCTGGTTATCAGTATCTTATCACCGTTCGTAACACCGACTATCACAGCAGGCATGATCTTAGGATAGACCGTCATCCCGCACTTACTGCATACCATAGACCTTTCAGTTTTACCGGGCAGCATATTACAGCCACACCTTCCGCAGAATCTATTTTCAATATACCACTTATAAATCTGCCAGCCTGTTGAAGCCGCAAAATTATATATCCTGTTTTCAGACCGCCTGAAGAACCTCAGTTCAACAGTTGCAAGATTCATGGCAACGAGACTGGTATATGCGGTCAGGTATTCCTCTGCAAGGGTATAAAATGCCGTCTCACCGATTGAGAACATATATATAGGCTCAGGTCCGCTGCTGCCATCTGAAAGACTGCCACCGGTCACAAGCTCGGCTTCTTCCGCTATAGCCTTCACCACCTCTTCAAGATCCGGGAGAACTGCCGCATCATCGTTTTTCTGTTTCACATAAACAGCCTTGTCAAGATAACGGTAAAGCAGTACCTTTGATTCCTTTATCCCCTCCGGAACCGAATATGAAATATTGAGTTTCTCCGCAAAACCTTCCTGAATCATAGCCTCACCTGTCTTCTGCCGTCTCACCGGCAGCATTTTCACTTACCGCCTCATCTGCTGATACAGATTCTTCCGGTTTCTCGCACGCACAGTATCTGTTATATATCTCCACATGGTCATATATCGCCTGCCATGCAGAAGAGGATTTTCCGGTCACACATATATATTCTTTCCCGTCATAGGCTTCAAAATAACTAACTGCACAGTTCCTTGACTGATTCACGAAGCCCGTCTTTGCTGCCACTACTTCTCCCGGTGTCTCCAGATCTTCTATACGCCTCAGGAAACGGTTTGAAATGCTGATTCCGTCCGGATGTTCCTCCGTTTCGGCAGTTCTGTATTTATGTGCAGACAGAGCCTTAAAACACATCTCATTTTCCAGCGCAGCTTTCATTATCATAGCCATATCGATAACGGTACACTTATTATCCTCAGAAAAAATACCCACAGGATTTTCAAAATGTGCAGTTCCTGCAAGTCCCAATTCTGCAGCCTTGTCATTCATGGCATCCACAAAGGCATCCTTTGAACCGCAGGCTGCATCCGCCAGTGTAAGCGCAGCATCCGCACCTGACGGAAGTATGGTTCCGTAGAAAAGCTCCCTTGCAGTGACCACCTCTCCCACTTCGTAATTTACGGCAGAACAGTCATTAGTAAACACGTAGTTCATGGTCTCCTGTGAAACGGCATACTCCGCATCCAGATCCGTTATATTCTCAGCCGCCACCAGCACAGTCATAACCTTCGTCATGGAGGCAGGATAAATAACTGTATCTGCATTCTTCCTGGCAACAACATGTCCATCACTTAAATCTATAAGGACTGCATACTCACTGATTACCTTGTCGCTTGTGATTGTTGCCGTGGAATCATCCGAATATACTTTGTACCCTGCATAAAACGGTGTCAGCGGCGTACATCTGAAATCATCATCCGGATGAGTCACCGGCTCAGCGATATCTTCGGAAACTGCCTCATCTACGGAAACTGTCGGGAATACTAAATCAACGGAAATAATATCCTCAGATACAGCCTCTGCAGTTTCAGGTTCCTCAGAATTCTTACCGCCAAGTACCAGTCCCAATACCACTATAAGGAGTATCAGCACTACCACAATAGCTGCAACACCTATGGCAACCTTCTTTTCCTTATTCCTGCGGCCGTATGAACTGCTGTACATGCTGCCATAATAACCGCTGTATGAACTGTGGTATCCTCTTTTTCTATTACGTCTGCGCAAAACTTTCTCCGCCACCGGAATTTCCGTCCAAGACTGCTGAATATATTTTCATAGCGATAAACTCTTCCGGAATCCCATAATAATTCCATTATCTTTATATAATACAAAAAAAAAGGCACTTTGTTCAAGTGCCTGAGATTTTCCTGCCATAAGGTATCTCATACCCCCACGGACTTATCTCTTCAAATGCGTGGGCTACGGCAAACACATCCTCATCCCGGAATTTTTTCCCTATTATCTGCATTCCCACCGGCAGCCCCTTACAGGTCAGTCCTGCAGGCACTGAGGCCGCCGGATTCCCCGTGAAATTTTCAAAAAAAGTCTCGCAGAAGCCTATAAGCGGCTCTATCTTCCGGCCGTTTAATTCTTCAGGCCCTTTTGTATTTCCGTCAGATGCATTTTTCACAGGCGGACAGATAGTAACCGGTGAAACAATGATATCGTATTTTTCAAAAATATCCTGCTGTGCATCAAGAATCTCGGTACGCAGTTCGTTGAAATATCGATAATCCATTATATTTGAATTAAGCGCCTCTTTATTCCAATATATAAACTCCTCGGGAAGCTCCTCCCTGTGGTCACGTACAAGGTCAAAACCCTCTTTTTTCCAGAGTTCCATATCGATTGCGGTATCAACACATATGCTCCGACACCAAAGCTTTGCAAAATCATTCTGGGTATGCCTGAAATTAAAATGCACATCCTCCACATCTGCCCCGGCTTCCTCAAGCCGGTGTGCAGCGGCTTCCACAATCCCTGACACATCTCTGTCCACAGTAAAGACATCAAAATCAGCGGTAAACGCGATCTTCCAGCCCTTTATGGGCCTTTTCATAAGTTCAGTAAAATCTCTCAAGCCGTGATCCAGACTTAAGGGATCCCTTGGATCATAAACAGCCATATAATTCAGCATCACGGCACTGTCCAGAACAGTTCTCGTAATAGCTCCGTCAAAACAGTAGGGATGAGTAGCTGTCCAGCCATCCGGCCGGCAGATACTGGGTATAGTTCCCACCGAAGCTTTATAGCCGAAACAGGAACACCAGGCAGAAGGAATCCGGATAGAACCTCCTCCATCAGAACCTTCAGAAATGGGGACCAGTCCGTCAGCTACCGCTGCAGCAGAACCACCGGAAGAACCTCCGGAATTATATTCTGTATTGAAAGGATTGCAGGTGGGACCATAGAGTTTGTTGTCACAGGTACCTCTAAAAGCAAAGGCAGGTGCGTTGGTCTTGCCGACTGCAATAGCTCCGGCATTTCTTGCCGCTGTATAAAAAGCAGAATCTGCCTCATCCTCCCTGATAAGGGATTTTACGCCGCCATGACTGTTAGTCCAGCCCTTTTTTGACGGCAGAAAATCCTTTAGCCCCACAGGTACGCCTGACAAAGGACCTGTATCCTCCCCGCGCATCATCCTTTCCTCCAGGATCTTTGCTTCTGCCCTTGCCTCATCAAATTTTGTATAAACAAAGGCAGTGAGGCTGGGATTACGTTTTTCAATACGCTCTGCAAAGTAATCCACCACTTCAGTTGGAGTGATATTTCCACTCTTGACTTCCGATCCCAGTTCAACACCTGACAGTTCTTCTAATTTCATGATCCGCTCATTCTGCCGTATTCCATACAGCGTTGCGAAAAGAGTCCCGATTACGCTGCCTTCCCTGCTGCAGCCTTTAAGTACTCTACTCCGATGCCTTCCTTTTCCCAGCCTTTGGATATTTTGTATCCAACAGGCGAAAAGACAGCTTCCGCAATAAGTTCAATAACCATTGATGTCGTTGAACATATAAGCACCTGTGTCCAGTTCCAGCCGAAAAAAACATGGGAGACCAGTGCCGAAAACACGAAATTGTCTACCCACTGACCTACCGCTGTTGATATAAAGCTCCGCACAGCAAAGCCACTATATCCCCCCTTGTCGACCTTTTTACCGATCAACTCGTTAAGTACCGCATTGACTACGGAAGACAAAAGCATTGCTATAGCTGACCCCAGTACAACATACCATGCGCTTCCAAATGTTGAATTCAGCCCGGCATTGATATACTCGCCAACTGCAGGATCCGAAGCACTATAATAGGCCGCCCAGCGTCCCGGCGTCATCGACAGCAGCCAAAATATGCCCACCGTTACAACATTTACAAACATCGCAAGAAGCGAGACCTTAATGGAAGCTTTCGCCCCGAAGCGCTTGCAGATGCAGTCCATGCATAAAAAAGATATCCACGAAAGCGCAAGTCCGCAGTTTATGCAAAAATACTTTGATGAAAACAGTTCCTTGCCTGCTACCAGATTCATGCAGACAACTGACAGGATAAAGACCGAAATGACCATGGACGGCACATTCCGCAGAAGGATCCTGTAATCCTTCAATTCACTTCTCAGATATTTCATTTCTTACTCCTTTGGTTTTAATATTTTACAAGCAGGATATCGGACCCGAACTGCTTGGCCTGCGCCCTATGCACACGCAGGCTAAATTATATACTATTTTAGTCAGAATACAAGGGAAATCTTTTTAAACAAAGCCTTTAACAAGTCCTTGATACAACGCTCCCTGCAATTGTGTGATAAACAGGCAGCACTTCTGAAAATAAAATGCCCTCCCCCTGCACACTTTATGCTGATACGCCCAATGCGGGATATCATAACAATCCTTCAGCTTGCAGATATTTCCAAAATGCATCCAGCCCTTTGGTAAGATCAGCATAGGTCGCATCAAAATTCCCCGTATACCATGGATCTGCCACATCCCTGCCTCTGCCAATTCCGGATACAAAATCCAAAAGCTTATATATCTTATCGGAGCGGCCTCCGGCTATACGCTGCATATTGCGGATATTAGCCGTATCCATTCCGATCAGATAATCATAATAATCATAATCTTCATTTGTCATCTGCACTGCCCTGTGCGGCACGAGAGGGATCCCGACTTCCCGCAGCTTCTGTACGGTTCCGTAATGCGGCGTATTCCCGATTTCCTCACGGCTTGTAGCCGCTGACTCTATCTCAAAGTCATCCTTCCTGTGATTATTTTCAGCCATATAAGCAAACATACTCTGAGCCATCGTGCTTCTACAGATATTGCCGTGGCAGATGAATAATACTTTTATCGGCATTTCTTACCTCCAAAACCGCATCAAATTGCTCCAGTTTGCGCCGGTTTGCCAGGCTGCTGAAGCTTCCGTCATTTTACAGAAAATCGGGCCAAATGGCAAAACCCGGCAAAGTGTGGCAAATCTTGGCCGTGAATCGTAGTCAAAACGTAGTTTTTTATGGGGCCTAAACTACTTGCGTCCCGGCGTGGGTTCACCTTGCTTTGCCGTGGGTTCACTTTCCGTGGGTTCACTTTTGAACCCATGAACCCATTTTTGTGGGTTCATTTGAACCCACGATAGGAAGATTATCTTCCAATATAACGCGCTAACACATTATCTCTACAAATCTTGAATTTGTCGAATTGAAACTCGAATCATCAATTACGCTCAGCCAAATCTGCTTTCCAGAACATCCGCAGCTCTTTCGCATCCAAGCTCCTTCTTCAGGGTCGCCTGCGCTTTCTTCGCTCAGCCATCATATCTGCCACTGATCAGTTCTCTGATCGATTCTTCGATTCTCTCCACACTGGGGATCTCAAATCTGACGTAAAGGGGCTCCGGACCGCAGTCAAGTTCATGCACCCTTCTTCCGTAAAACAGCTGATCCAGAGCAAGTGGCATCACAAGCGTTGGTTTTCCGGCTCTGAGTCCTATGCCGTTTGTAGAACAACCTCCATGATGTACAAC
>DGSK01000068.1 GCA_002393955.1 Lachnospiraceae bacterium UBA4364
GCTCTCTTTTTTTCGTTCAATTCTGAGACGAATAAAACTCTTCCCCTGTTTCTAGGCAAATTGCTGCGAGCCTGCCTCCTGGATAGTACGCCCCACAATCAATTGCAATATGATTATTCTTCCGATAGATGAATCCCGGTCTTGGATTATCCTCGATATTCTGCGTTGGTGTGTGTCCGGTTATTACGAATGTATCTTCAAAATATTTCACATCATAATCTGCTCTCAACCAGATTAAATCATGCAGCGAATAGTCTTCAATATCCTTCTCGGGAGAATAATTTCCCAAACCTGCATGAACCAAAAGATAATTCTGATCAGAAGCTGTGACTTCCTCATAAACGGTAAATTCCTTTATAAAATCTATTACATCCTGTTTCTCGTCGGAACTTAACCTGCTGAACTCATCTATTGTCGACTTACTTCCGTTGTATTGCCAAGTCAATAGATTATCCAACATTTCTTTATCCAATTCTTCTATGGAGGTATCTGTTATCTCCTTCATAAGAAATTGGAGACATTCTAACGCCATGAGCTCATGGTTTCCTACCATGCATATGGCATTGGGCATTTCCATAAGTTTTTTCAACACCTTTATCGGATGTGGTCCACGATCAAGGATATCACCCAAAATGTACAGAGTATCAGATTCAGCAAATTTAATCGTTTCAAGCAATTCCATAAACTTATCATATTCTCCATGGATATCAGAGATGACATATGTTGCTATAACTCTCGCCTCCTTCACTTTCTAATCCATCACCACTTTGCAGTAGTCAGAGTATAATCTCATAATACAGATAATCACCTGTATATGCACTTTCAGTATCATTCGTTTTTCTGTCATAAAGCTGAAACCCTGCCTCTTATCCTTTTCCACTCTCCAACCAGTCTCTCCAGATTCCACGCAGCATTTGCGGGACTGGTCGACGGAAGACATATTGCAGTTCTTCCCAAAATAGGTTCGGTATATTTTTTATAATATTTTAACGCAGTCTTTCCGTTTACAAAAATCGCCTTGATATCGGCTGCATTTAATATCTCATTCAGATCATTTGCCTTTACATTTTTAATACTTGCATCCGAAGAGCCATCAATATCACAGGACTGTATCACGTCCCAGACAGCTATATGATTTCGAAGCAGAAATGCTTTCTTTTCTTCAATACTTTTAGGTACATTCTCATCAAAGACTGAAGCAACAACCTTCCAGAAACGGTTCTGCGGATGCCCGTAGAAGAAGCCTTCTTCCCTGGATTTTACAGACGGAAAGCTCCCTAAGATCAGTATTGATGAATTCTTGTCATATACAGGTGAAATAGGATGAATAACCATCTTCTTTCAATCCTCCCTCTACAAAGTTTGATGCTAATAATTCGATTAAAGAATATTATATCATACAATCATATGTGATTTAACCTAAAAGATATAGGATTACATTTGATAACCGTTATTTTGTCTCTTTTGGTTAGTTGTGACTAACTCTATATCTTTAAATTACCGCCATTATAAAATGGCGGTATACTCAATTTATTCATTTAAATGTCTGTTCTACCCAAGTGCAACATCCAGCGCCATCATAAGCGTAAAACCAACCGCAAACATCACAACGCCGATATTTGAATGTTCTCCTTCCGACATTTCCGGTATCAGTTCTTCCACAACCACATACATCATTGCACCTGCTGCAAAACTGAGCAGATACGGCATTGCCGGAATGATCAGTCCCGCAGCAATAATTGTCAGAAAGGCTCCAATAGGCTCAACAGCACCGGATAATACGCCATCCAGAAATGCCTTATTCTTACTCTTTCCTTCCGAACAGAGCGGCATGGAAATGATAGCGCCCTCAGGAAAATTCTGAATTGCAATACCCAGTGCCAAAGCCATCGCTCCGCCTGCCGTGATAGATGTATTACCTGAAATATATCCGGCATAGACAACTCCGACAGCCATGCCTTCAGGAATATTATGAAGTGTTACCGCAAGTACCATCATGGTTGTTTTCTTTAATCCAACCTGCAGACCTTCGGATTTTTCCGCATTCATGTGAAGATGGGGTATAACCGAATCAAGAAACAGCAGGAAAAGTATCCCTATCCAGAATCCGATTCCTGCAGGAAGAAAACTAAGTTTTCCGTACCCTTCGGTTTGCTCCATCGCAGGTATTAAAAGGCTCCAGATTGAGGCAGCCACCATTACACCGCTTGCGAATCCGGTCAGTGCTCTCTGAATACTCTTGTCCATTTTATTCTTCATGAAAAAAACACAGCCGGATCCAAGAGCTGTTCCCAAAAATGGTATCATAAGACCGATAAACACTTCACTATTCATAAATATATCCTCATATCGCACATTTTAAGCCTCTGGTAATACAGACTTTATAAGCTAGCTGATCTTCCTTATATCTGAGTAATCTTCTTTACTTATCAGCTTTGTAGTACTGCCCAGTCCCAATACAATAGTTGATGTATTATGAAGAAGTGCAGACGCTGACGGAGGGAGAATTCCGAACAATCCCAGCACTATAAGTCCTGTATTGAAACCGACTATCGTTCTGTAATTAAATCGTATTCTTTCCATGAGTCTGTCACTCAGTTTCTTAAGCATTACAAGGCTGTACAGATCATCTGATCCGATAGTAATATCAGCTATCTGTCTGGCTATCTCCGCTCCGTCGCTTATTGCAATTCCTGCATTCGCAGCAGAAAGTGCCGGAGAATCGTTGATACCATCTCCTACCATGATCACCTTGTATCCGGCATCTATTTTTTCTTTGACAAAACGTGATTTATCTTCCGGAAGAACTTCAGCATAGTAATTATCCACTCCGACCTTTGCAGCGATCCTTTTTGCAGTACGCTCACTGTCTCCTGTCATCATGACGATATGTGCAATTCCATTTTCTCTTAAAGCCCTGATAACCTTATCCGCTTCCTCTCGAACAGGGTCTTCAATAAGGATCACAGCAGCAAGCTTTCCATCCTTCGCATAATATAAATGCGAATACTCATCCGGTAAAGCCTCAAACTGCTGCAGCTTATCATCTGAGATAACAACGCCTTCATCTTCAAATATAAAATGATAGCTTCCGATCAACGCACGCTTTCCGTTAATCTCTGATGATATTCCATGCGCAACGATATATTCAACCTCAGTATGAAGCTCATCATGTGTAAGTCCTGCATCTGCCGCAGCTTTTACTACAGCATTTGCGATGGAATGAGGGAAATGCTCTTCAAGGCAGGCAGCCTCCCTGAGCAGTTCATTTTCGTCTTCTCCATTAAAAGAAATGACAGACTTTACCACAGGCTCGGCCTTGGTCAGTGTGCCTGTTTTATCAAACACGATCACATCCGCCTCTGAAACTGCCTCAAGAAATCTTCCACCTTTAACCGTAATTCCTCTCTCCCCTGCTTCTCTTATCGCAGATAAAACAGATATTGGCATAGCCAGCTTAAGCGCACAGGAATAATCCACCATCAAAACAGAAACAGCCTTCATCACATTTCTGCTGAAAAGATATGTAAGTACGGCTCCTGCAAATGTATAAGGCACCAGTCTGTCCGCAAGCCCTTCCGCTTTACTTTCAAGACCGGATTTCAGTTTCTCTGATTCTTCGATCATACGAACGATCTTGTCATATCGTCCGCTTCCGCTTACAGCAGTTACTCTTATAGTGATCTCGCCCTCTTCTACAACAGTACCTGCAAATACAGCAGCCCCTTCCGCCTTTCTTACAGGTATGGCTTCTCCGGTCATTGATGCCTGATTTACAAGGGCGTCTCCTTTTTCGACAACACCGTCAAACGGAATGATATTACCCATACGCACTACGACCAAGTCGTCCGTTTCGATAAGACCTGCATCCGTCTGGATTTCTTCACCATTTTCCACTTTCCATACACGGGTTATATTGAGAGACATCTGTCTGGCCAGATCTGTTGCACACTTCTTGCGCGTCCATTCCTCCAAAGTATCTCCGATATCCAAAAGAAACATAACTGAAGATGCCGTAGAATGATCCTTGACAAGGGTGGATGCACTTATCGCTACAGCATCGAGGATTTCCACTTTCAGTTTTTTCTCCGGAATGGTCTTTAATCCACGCCATATATATCGTAAAGACTTAAAGCATGTTAAAACCGTTCTTACATGTGCCGGTAAGAACAGTTTTTTTCCATAATGTTTAACTATAGAAGAAACAACATCCTCATAATACTTTGCATTCAGTTCTCTTGCAGAGCTTTCAAAGAAATACTCCGGTACATCTATCTTGTCCGCAGAATAATCACGAATGATCCTTATGATCTCATCCCTGCTTCCTGAATACTTGATAACAACATCGGCAGTACGCTCATAAACTACCGCCTTTTCAATGCATTTGAACCCTTGAAGATAATATTGAAGCGTATCAGCTTCCCTGAAATCGAGTCTTGATCTGTTTAAATGTATTCTCAGTCTTCCGGGAATATCATGTTTTATAACAGCATTCATAATCCATACTCTCCATTCATTCTTCTGTAGTTTCTTCTTTTATATCCTCTTCCTGTCCATCTACTGTAGTTTCTTCTATTATCTCCTCTTCCTGCCCCTTTACTGCCCTATCTTTATTGATCTGCTTTGCGCCTTCATAAATATCCTGACAGTTTTCCTGAATGATCATTGCCTGATCCACTACCGCATCTCTGGCTCTCAGTACAGCTGCTGTGCAATGAGTATACGCTTTCTTAGCGTCCCTTCCTGACAGTATCTTTATTCCTGCCGTACCAAACAATACTCCTCCTGCAAAAAGTCCAAGTTTACTCCAATTCATTTTTTCCACTCCTTTCATAGTGATTAGCATCCGCTAACTATGTATCAAAAAAAATATGTTAGAATCAACTAACCTATGATGAGTATAGTTAGCATATGCTAATTTGTCAAGCGGATATATTCCCTCCTCTGTTACTGTTGTTTATTTTGTTAATATATGGTAACCTTTTATTAGCGATTTATGTTTCAGAATATGATAATCTGATATTAATCATATCATTATGGTCAGGGGGTTTTTACATGGCATTACAGGAATCCGGAGAAATGTATCTTGAAACAATATATGTTCTATCCCAGACATCGAATACCGTCCGCGGGATTGATATTGCAGACTATTTAGGTTATTCAAAGCCATCTGTCAGCCGCGGAATCGGACTTCTTAAGGATGAAGGCCTCGTTATAAAGGATTCAGAAGGTTATTATAAACTGACCGAGGCTGGAAAAGCTCTTGCAGAACATATATATGAACGTCATACTGTTCTTACCAGAATGCTTATCAGCCTCGGTGTTGATGAGAAAACGGCTGCAGAAGATGCATGCCGCGTTGAACATTATATAAGTGATAAAACCTTCACTGCCATTAAAAACCATATGCTTGCAATGCTTGATAAATAGTATCTTCAGTAGCAGCCATAGCACGGAGAGTCATCTCCAGAAGCTTATCCAGCTCCCAGCCAAGCTGATCAGCACCTCGCTCTATTACTTCTCTGGAACAGCCTGCTGCAAAGCCCTTACTTTTATATTTCTTCTTCAGCGATTTCAGTTCCATATCTTTGGTACTCTTTGACGGTCTCATAAGAGCTGCCGCCCCGATAAGTCCGGTAAGCTCATCAGCCGCAAAAAGCACCTTTTCCATCTCTCTGGTTGGTTCAACATCAATAGTTACCCCGCATCCTACGGTAATACCATATCCATGTGAACAAACAGCGTGAATGATATCTTCACTTACGCCGCCCTCTCTTAAAAGCTCTGGTGCCTTAAGGCAATGCTCTTCCGGATAGATTTCAAAATCAATATCATGAAGAAGTCCAACAATTCCCCAGTATTCTGCTTCATCACCATATCCCAGTTCCTCCGCATACCATTTCATAACGGCCTCTACTGTCAGCGCATGCTGAATATGAAAAGAATCCTTATTATATTTTGTTAAAAGTGAAAATGCTTCATCTCTTGTGATCATTTTATCCCTTTTCCTCCCTGCAGTATTTTTCAAATAATAATACCACACGTCATCCTTCCGCAACAGATTAATTCTTATACTGAAAATCTATAAATAGTTATTAATATAGGAAATTACTGTCCTGCATCTCCTCAATTTTAAGCTTCCCAGGCAATATTATGTCAACAAAATCAACTGCAAATCGCCGCTTAAATTTTTAGTTAATTTTTTAATTTATTTTTTAGTTCACATTTTGTTCAAATCTCACTTCAACCCACAGAGGCAATTATTACAAATGAGCTAAAAAATGAACACGATCATCCTTTTTGTGCATTACGCACAATCACTATGTGTATATTTTGTTAATATTAATAGAAAATATTTCTTGAAAAGCTCAAATAATAGCTATAAAATATGAACAAAATATGAACATAAGAACAAATTGTGAACAGAATTATTAGTAGCTT
>DGSK01000008.1 GCA_002393955.1 Lachnospiraceae bacterium UBA4364
ACAACTTTAGTGCGACAGCCCCTTTTAATATTCATTTTCCGCTGCATTTAATGCAATGCATCTTTCTTTCGTATGAGGCTGCCGTATCTGCCTGTCTGCCTCATCCTATCTCACAGATCCAGCCTTCAGGTGCTTCCATGCGGCCCATCTGTATGCCGGTAAGAGTGTCATACAGCTTTTTGGTAACAGGTCCCATCTCTTCCATTCCAGCCGGGAATTCGATCACGCCATCCTTGTATACTATCCTGCCTACAGGCGAGATAACTGCCGCAGTTCCGCAGAGTCCGCATTCAGCGAAATCCTTTACCTCATCAAACATTACTTCCCTATGCTCTACTTTGAAGCCGAGTATATGTTCTGCAACATACATGATGGAACGCCTTGTGATGGAAGGCAGTATGGAATCAGACTTAGGCGTTACGACAGTTCCGTCCTTTGTGACGAAAATGAAGTTTGCGCCGCCGGTTTCCTCTACCTTTGTACGGGTAGCGGCATCCAGATACATATTCTCCGCAAAGCCGTTTGCATGCGCTGTCACTATAGCATGGAGACTCATGGCATAGTTGAGACCTGCCTTTATGTGGCCTGTACCGTGAGGTGCTGCCCTGTCAAAATCTGACACGGTAATAGTGATAGGCTTTGCGCCGCCTTTGAAATACGGTCCGACAGGTGTTGTAAAAATCCTGAACTGGTACTCATTAGCCGGCTTTACACCGATCACCGGATTGGTTCCGAACATATAAGGCCTTATATAAAGTGTAGCCCCCGAGCCATAAGGGGGAACATAAGCTTCATTGGCCTTTACCACTGCCTTTACCGCCTCAACGAATCTATCTTCAGGAAAAGCAGGCATCTCGAGCCTGAGTGCGGAATCAGTCATTCTCTTTGCATTAAGGTCAGGCCTGAAACATACGATACGTCCATCCTCTGTAGTATATGCCTTTAAACCTTCAAAGCAGGTCTGTGCATACTGCAGAACGCCCGCACATTCGCTGAGAACGACAGTATCATCTTCCGTAAGAGTGCCTTCGTCCCATGCTCCGTTCTTAAAATTAGAAACATAACGCTTATCGGTCTTCACATATCCAAATCCTATGGAGGCCCAGTCAATGTTTTTCTTTTCCATGATGTTTGCTCCTTTACTTTAATTAAAGTTTTTACTTCGATTACAAAGTGTATACCCGTCTTTTTTTCATGTCAAGACCGGCCCGTTATAACGCACATGCCCTCTCCTATCCGCTATTGTTACACAGCCGCAATTATGCTATAATGAACGGAATCGAGTCAGGAATCGGTCTTAAGCATAAAATCATTTCCAAGGCGGATAAAGCGTTATGAAACAGATGTGGAATTCAGTGATAAGTTTTCTTTTTTCAGACGTCAGGAACGAAAAAGAAACCAAAGACCTTGCGGTACTGATAAGACTGAACTGCCTGCTCTTTGCCCTGTATTTCTTCATCACCGGACTTACGGTCGCATTTATGCAGCACTACACGCTGGGACTGTCAACGGCCGGTGCGGTAGGCCTGTGTGTGGGAGCCTTTATATTCACTTATGAAAACAGGACCTTTTCCGGTCTCATCCTGCTGAATACCGTACTGATTATTTTTCCCACCCTGCTGGCTCTTTTCACCGGCTATCAGTGCGGATTCCAGTACATAAGCTTTCTTAATATACTGCTTATCTACTTCAACAAGGCAAATAAACCTCTCTTAAAACGTATATATTCATTCGGACTTATAGCCCTTCTCCTGCTGCTCATAGAGTTATGCCCCGAGTTTCCACTGTTTATGACCCCCAAGGGTACAAACCTGATAATTCTCCAGATGTTAAACGTGCTTATAATCGGAGCCTGCATGCTGGTGACGTCCTACTGCTACAGCACAAAGTTCAACCAGGCAGAGGAAAAGCTGCGCAGGATAAATGAAAACCTCGAACGCATGGCTAACCTTGATACCCTCACCGGTCTCTCCAACAGAAGGCATATGAACGAATATCTTTCCGGTCAGGTTTTCGAATACAACCATACCGGAAAAGTCTTCACCATCGCCATCGGAGACATAGACTTCTTCAAAAAAGTAAACGACACCTACGGACACGATACCGGAGACTATGTGCTTACTACCGTATCCGATATATTCAAAAAAGTAATGTCCGGCAAAGGACACGTGGCCAGATGGGGCGGCGAAGAATTCCTGTTTTCTTTTGAAAATATGAAATTAGAGCAGGCCTATGCGGAACTGGATAAGCTTCGGCAAATTGTCGAAGAAACACCCATGCAGTTTAAAGATTATGATTTCAAGGTGACCATGACCTACGGACTTGAAGAGTATAACCCCAGGCTCGGCATAGAAGCTACCATCAACCGCGCCGACAACAAGCTTTACGAAGGCAAGACCGGAGGACGCAACAGAGTTGTTATGTAATATCCCCCCGGTCACACCCTCTTATAGGTTACAAAGTTATATTCAATATCGAAATATGTCTGTTCTTCGCTCTCACTGACTATCTTCCATTCGGGAGACCTGTCCAGATCCGAAAAAAAAGCATCCGCTTCATAGGAAGTGTCAATTTTAGTCACTATAGCTGTATCGCAGTAGGGAAGCATCTGCTCATAGATGCTTGCACCGCCTATGATATACACGTCATCAGTGCTGTATTCCTTAACACATTCAAGAAGTTCGTCAACGGAATGTACGACCACCGCATCCTTGACCGTAAAAGACGCATTGTGCGAAAGTATGATATTGGTCCTGTTCTTAAGAGGTCTGCCTTCGGGGAAGGTCGCCAGCGTTTTACGGCCGAGCACCACCACCTTGCCGGTAGTCTCCTGCCGGAACATTTTATGGTCATTCGGAATGCTCACGAGCAGTTCACCCTTATTCCCTATAGCCCAGTTTTTATCTGCTGCCACAATTATCTTCATACTCTATACTCCATAATAAACTGTATAAAACCTGCTGACATAAGCCTGCTGCTCCGGCGCATCATATCGCCACGGGGATATTCTCTATCTGCGGTTCGGTCTCATATCCGATGACTTTTACATCATCCCTCGTAAATTCATAGAAATCATGTATCTCGGGATTGAGCCAGAATTCCGGTGCCGGATGTGTAGGCCGTTCTATCAGTTCCTTTACAATATCCACATGCCTGTCATAGATATGGGCATCGGCTATCACATGCACCAGTTCTCCTACCCTCATATCACATACCTGCGCCAGCATGTGTACCAGAACAGCATACTGTACCACATTCCAGTTATTTGCGGTGAGCACATCCTGGGAGCGCTGGTTAAGTATCGCATTCAGCGTCAGCTTATCATCTCCCGGCTTCTGCGTCACATTAAATGTCATGCTGTAGGCACAGGGATAAAGATGCATTTCGCTAAGGTCGCTGTGGACATACATATTGGTCATTATCCGTCTGCTGAAGGGGTTGTTCTTAAGGTCATAGATCACCCTGTCGGTCTGATCCATCATGCCTTCTTTATATTTATGCTTTACCCCCATCTGATAGCCGTAGGCTTTTCCGATGGAGCCATTTTCATCAGCCCATGAATCCCATATATGGCTGTGCAGATCTTTGATATTATTTGATTTCTGCTGCCATATCCAGAGCATTTCCTCCGTGGCGGATTTTAATGCAGTACGCCGCTGTGTAATGATCGGAAATTCCTTTGAAAGGTCGTACCTGTTTATTACACCGAATTTCTTAATGGTATACGCCGGTGCCCCGTCTTCCCAATGAGGTCTTACCTTTTCCCCCTCCGTGCTGGTTCCGTTCTCCAGAATATCCCTGCACATATTTATAAATGTGGTATCTGCCATACTCATAATTATTATGCTACCTCCTCATCTTCAATGCTGGTCGGCCATTATACGGACTCCGCTATGCTGTAGATAAGTTTTTCCGAATCCGCCCATCCAAGGCAGGGGTCGGTTATGGACTTCCCGTAAATCCCCTCTCCTATCTTCTGGGAGCCTTCTTTTATATAGCTCTCTATCATAAGGCCTTTTACAAGGCTCCTGATATCGGGATTGATCTTCCTTGAATGGAGGACCTCGCTTACTATCCTCGGCTGCTCCTCAAAACGCTTGCCGGAATTTGAGTGGTTGGTATCTATTACGCAGGCAGGATTGATGACATCAGCCTGATCATATAACTCCCTTAGAAGCGAAAGGTCTTCATAATGGTAGTTCGGAAGAGATCTTCCATGCTTGTTTACGGCACCGCGAAGTATAGTGTGGGCATAGGGGTTTCCGCTGGTCTTAACTTCCCATCCCCTGTAGATGAACGAATGAGGGTGCTGGGCTGCATGTATGGAATTCAGCATTACAGACAGATGACCGCTGGTAGGATTCTTCATCCCCGCAGGTACGTCAAAGCCGCTGGCAGCAAGCCTGTGCTGCTGATCCTCAACCGACCTTGCGCCTATCGCCACATAGGAAAGGATATCCGAAACATATCTCCAGTTTTCCGGATAAAGCATCTCATCCGCACTGGTAAGATGCGATTCACGCATTACCCTGATATGCATCTGTCTCATGGCGATAAGCCCTTTCAGAAAGTCAGGAGCTTCCGTAGGATCAGGCTGTGACGAAATCCCTTTATAGCCGTCGCCCGTTGTCCTTGGTTTATTTGTATATACCCGGGGAACAAGTATCAGCCTGTCCTTAACCTTTTCATTTACCTCAGCCAGCCTGTTGGTATAATCAACCACAGCTTCCTCATTATCGGCAGAGCAGGGTCCTATTATCACCAGAAACTTGTCGCTCTTTCCCGCGATCACATCACAGATTTCCTTATCCCTTTTCTTCTTTAACTCCTGCAGGTCCGTCGGAACGGGATACTGCTCCCTTATCTCCGTAGGTGTGGGAAGTTTTCTTACAAAATCAAAGCTCATCGGCATTTACTCCTGTATTCTTAATTTAGCACAAACCGCCAGCAAAGGCTTTTTCTTAAAGTCATCAGTTAATCATAACATATCTGTCAAACTTTCACTTTAGCTGTCAGACACGTTTTTTATAAGTATTTTTAGTAACGGTAAACTTTTTATTTTTCTTTTAGCGCCTTTATCCGTATAAATGCGATAAGGACCGCCGATACGATAAACAGCAGCAGCCCAAGGCACTGGGATACCGCAATATCCGTACCGGCGAATTTCAGCTGGTCAGTCCTGATCCCTTCTATTATGAAGCGGATGATGCCATAGCCTCCAAAATACCAGCATACACATTCGCCGTCCACTTTCTTCTTTTTCCGGAAGATTATGATAAGCGCCAGAAGCACCAGATTTGATAAACTCTCGTAAAGAAAGGTGGGATGCACCTGTATATAATTGGTACCCTCTGCGATATGCGCCGCCAAGTCCGCATTTATATCCCTGTCCCTGACGGCATCTATCGGGAGGCGCATTGCCAGCAGTCCGTCCGAGTAACCGCCAAAGACTTCACGGTTGGTAAAATTCCCCCAGCGTCCCACGATCTGGCCCACAAGAGCGCCCAGTACCGCAATATCCGCAAAAGACCGGAAGTTCTTCTTTTTTATCCGGCACCATATGCAGGCGGTAAGCGTTCCCGCTATCACCCCGCCGTATATAGCAAGGCCTCCGCCCCTGATATTCAGTATGCTGAGCAGGTTATCCTTATAATAATCCCATGAGAATATAACATAGTACAGACGTGCTCCGATGAGACCGAATATCAGTATCCACAGACCCGCATCATAGATATCATCGGGATTTCCCCCATCTTTTTTGCTTATATAACTCATAAGGGCAAATGCACACACTACCCCCAGGCCTATGATCACTCCGTACAGGGCAATGGTTATGCCAAATATCTGAAATGACTTAGGCACATTTTCCAGATAGATCCCAAGATTCGGAAACGCTATGTCTGTCTCATCCATCCAATCAGGCATACCCTACCCCTTATACGTTGAATCTGAACAGTATCACATCGCCGTCCTGAACTACATAATCCTTACCCTCAAGCCCGACAACGCCCTTTTCCTTGGCTGCTGCTATAGAACCCAGGGTGATAAGGTCGTCATACTTGACGACTTCCGCCCTGATAAAGCCTCTCTCAAAGTCTGTATGGATCTTGCCTGCTGCCTGAGGTGCCTTTGTGCCTTCCTTTATGGTCCATGCACGGCACTCATCTTCACCTGCCGTCAGGAAGCTGATCAGTCCCAGCAGACTGTAGCTGGCCGCTATAAGCTTATCAAGGCCTGAGGACTCGACTCCGAGGTCTGCAAGAAAATCCTTCTTTTCATCATCCGAAAGTTCGGAGAGTTCCTCCTCAAGCTTTGCGGAGATCACAAATACTGCGTTTCCTTCAGCCTTTGCCAGTTCCCTTACTTTAGCTACATATCCATTCCCTGCGCCGTCATCAGCCAGGTCATCCTCTGCCACATTTGCAGCATATATAGTCTTTTTGGCAGTCAAAAGATTATACTCCGCAAACGCCTTCTGAAGTTCCTCATCATCGGGCACCTCAAAAGTTCCTGCCATATTTCCTTCGTCCAAATGGGCCTTTAGCTTTTCAAGCATATCCACTTCCTTTTGAAGGGACTTGTCCATCTTGGCCTGCTTTGCCACCTTGGCATACCTTCTCTCAAGTATCTCCATATCCGAAAGCGCAAGTTCCATGTTGATTGTCTCGATATCTCTTACCGGGTCCACCGAGCCTTCCACGTGGATGACATTGGCATCCTCAAAACACCTTACGACATGAACTATGGCGTCCACTTCCCTGATATTTGCAAGGAACTGGTTTCCCAGACCTTCGCCCTTGGATGCGCCCTTAACAAGACCGGCGATGTCAACAAACTCTATCACAGCATGGGTTACCTTCTTTGTATTGTAAAGTTCTCCCAGCTTTTCTATCCTCTCATCCGGTACCGGAACAACCCCCACATTAGGGTCAATGGTACAAAAAGGAAAGTTTGCCGCCTGCGCCCCTGCCTTTGTAAGCGAATTAAATAATGTGGATTTTCCTACATTCGGTAATCCGACGATTCCTAGTTTCATATATTTTTTAACCTCCTGAAACCCTTATTTTATAAGGGTTTGCAAGACCCTTACTTTTTTAGGTGCTACAATTAGCGCTGCACTTATCGGATTCCGATTCCTCAAAAAAGCATGATTTTTGCGTTTTTCGAGCCAAAAATCGGTTATATATCACCTAAACTTGAAAAGTATACTATAAAAACGGGTAAAAATCAATCCAAAATACAGAAAAAGTGCAATTCACTAATTAATGCGACAGCCCCCTTTGAAATTGGTCACTACTTTTCCAATCGTTTCTTTAACGCTAACAAACAGATGTTTTTGTCATCCGATTTTTAATTTGATTGAATAAAGTACCTATTTTTTTCGATACCTACGATCTTTTGTTGTTCCAAGACTCTCTACCTTGCCGAGCTCAACGAGTTCATTCATTAACTGTCTTGTTCTTGGACCTTTTAATCCAATGATTCCAGCAATAGCCTCCGTAGTATATTCTCTGCCATCCTCCATTATTGTTAGGATTTGTGTCTGCCGCTTATTCAGAGCGACCATCACATCCGCTGATTCTTTATTTGAATCTGCTGAATTATTCGCTGATTTTTCATCAGAATTCGCTGATTTATTCGCTGATTCGATGCTTATCTTTAATTCATCCGATATCAATGCTGCTAATTTTCTTGCATTTTCACTGGCAGGCTGCACCATTTTACTTACTTCAGCGAATCGTGAAACAGCCTCATATAACCCCGAAAAATCTAAATGGTTTACCGTCTTCATTGCATTGGAAACAGCAACGGCAACCTGAGTCAGATTTGCTCGCACCTCTGGTGATATTCCAAGATTATAGATGGATAAAGCATTCTTCATCGCTGTCATGCTTTCTTCAGATATACTTGGCAGATACACAATACTGTTCTGTAATTCTTCAACCGACTCAGTCCAGGTCGCCCATGTCTTAAGCGTAAGTGTAACTTGATTCAAATGTGTATCTTCATATAAATTCGGCTCGACCCAATCCGCTTCTTTCCATGTGTTAAGTATCGTCGGAATACCCGAACCCGCATTATCTCCAAATCCAACCATCCGCAGCATTAGCTGCATAGCCGGATTTCTCGATTTTGAATTTCCACCCTTAAATATCTCTTCGACTGAGAGCTTTAGGCTTCCGGGATTTGTAAATATAAACTCATCCTGTTTCTTTAGTATCTTAAGCGTTCCGGAATCCAACAGATAATCTGAATGAATTATCATATTAACAAACGCTTCTCTGATTGCTTTATGTATCGGCGTATCGTCCACGCGTTGCTGATTATCAAGGACAAAAGGCTTTTTCAAGTCAGCCGATAATTTGGGTGATACCTTCATAAAGAAATTGAAGAGGTTGTTTTCCCAGGTACCATCATATGTTACGCGATCACTCCATCGCATATCATCTGTAGCGTGGCTTTCATCTCTGTAATCCATCATAAGATTAGAAAACCTATCTCTGATCGCAATTCCTTTGCCAAACATGAGGAGTCCTGCTATAGTCAATCCCTCGATATTCTTGCTACGATCCTTCTTATATCCCCCAAGCATTGTCAGAAATTGTTTGTTATCTTCTTGATTCCAGACATGATCAGGGTTATTATTCTGAAACATGGTTCTATAATGACCCAAGGTCTCCAGATCAATATCTTCCATACCATAGTGTTCCAACACTATCCCGTCATTTCCCTCAGACTTTTGATCACGCAGCATCGCATTTATTTCATCTTCGGAAGCATGGTAGTCTCCCTCATGATTTCTCTTAAATGTTCCTGTGTAAGGATTCTCATTTATAAAAACAGGTCTGTTATTATAATCAGCCCTGGGCACATGAATCGAAACAACTGCTAATGCTGTCGATGGAATCGTGACAATCTGAACATCCTCATCCTTCAGGATATTCTTATTAACCTTGTTACTATTAACAGTATCCCAGAAGGCTTTTACCTGAACATCATAATTCTTTATACCCTGAATCTGAAAACGCTCCTCCGGCAACTTCTTTTTCTTATCTTCTTTAATCCCCAGGAATATATATCCACCGCTTGTATTTGCAAAAGATGAATATGTTTCCCATATAGACTTGGAAAGCTTACTGTCAGACTCTTTACATTCAATATCTACCTTTTCGCCTTTATTAAGGAGTTCCTTAACATCTGATATCTCCATATAAATCTCCTTGTACATCTTCTCGATATTCGTATATTAAGCTATGCCTTTATAATGCGTATAGATATGCTCAAAAATAGCCTTTCGGTATGCTTCCAAACGATTAAACATACTGTCAGGTATTTCCTCAAACAGTACATCCCTGATCAGGATTTCAACCGCTGCTCTGGTCTCTTGTTTATCTGTCCAGTGATCCATACCGGCAATTCTTTCCTTTATCTTTGACAGAAGATCAACCGAAACCTTTTTTATTTTTTCAATATCACTCTTCGACAGATTCTCTGAGAAAAGCAGATCATAAATCGACAGCTCCTCGTCACTGGAGAATCCCTCCCGAACATATCGTTGCTGCTCCTCAGACATGCTCTGTGCAAGATTCATCAGTTCCATAAATGTTTTTTCTATTGTTGAACGGTCCTGTTCCGAATTATATTCCTCTATGATCTGCATATACCGATCATAATAATCAATTCGGGACGGATTAACCGAAAGCATCTTTTCAAGCCTTATCTGAACAAGATCATCCAGATCCTTTATCAGTAGGTTCTTATGCCGTACCCGTGCAAACTCTGCAGCAAGCAGATCAAAATCAATCTGGCTAATATCAAACTGTCTTGACTCAGCTAATCCTTCTTCCGCTTGTTCAATCTCGACGTTTTCATTGATAATATGATTGATCTCCACCATGAGATCCGTAGTATCGATATGTCTGCGCTTTTTCTGCATCTCACGGAATATAGCAAGAATCGCATCTATATTTTTACGGAAATCCTCTGTAAGTTCTTTTCGATCAAGATATTTAACCAAACGGCTTATCTCATTTGCGTATATTTCGTATTGCTTCTTGATTTCAGGTGAAGAACACATAGCTTCAGCACCATCGGCAAGTAATTGCAGCTTTCTAAAGCCTTCGGCTTCAATGAGTTCCAGAAGATCATAATCATTGTCTGATAAGAGCCTATCTGCATCTGCAATAGCCTTACTAATCTGCTTGATCATTTCCTCTTTATCAACAGTGGGATCAACCTTTGTTTTTCCATCTTTATTCTGTGTGTAGTCATTCAGGGCTTTTTTCAAAGCCTTAACTATTCCAATGTAATCTATAACCAGTCCGTTGCTCTTCCCCTCGTTTACTCTATTCGCTCTGGCTATAGTCTGCATAAGCGTATGCGCCTTCAGCGGCTTATCCAGATACAGACATGACAGCGACTTAACATCGAAACCGGTCAGCCACATCGCGCAGACGAACACAACACGGAAATTGCTATCGGAATCCTTGAATTCCTTATCCAGTTCCCGTTTCTCCATCTTTGTCCTGTGCGGCAGAATATCCAGATCCCACTTCTTAAAGGTCTGGATTTCATTCTGCTCCTGGCTGATGACCACACACATTTCGGTGTCTTTCATCCATTTCAGCTTCCTGGACAGCTCCATTTGCTCCTGATCAGAAACGGTGCTTGCTACCTTCTGTTCAAGTGCTTTGATTTCCTCCTGCCAGTATTCCTGAACGAAGTTATACATGCGGACACAGGTGACCTTATTCAGGCAAACAAACATAGCCTTACCGGTAGTCCAAAGATCACTGTAATGCCCGACAAAGTCTTTTGCGATAGCACGCAGACGCGGCTCTGCAGTCAGAAGATGCACTTCCTTCTCAAACTCATGCATCACCTTCTCTGCCTGGTCCGGATTCAGATCCGCCTCTTCAATGGCATCCAGGATCTTATCCGTGATATCCGGATTCTTAATCTCCTTTATCTTATCGCCACGGTTTTCGTAATAAAGCGGAACCGTAGCCTTATCTTCAACAGCACGCTTAAAGTCGTATACAGAAATATAGCCACCGAAGGTTCTGGCCGTAATCTCGTTGGAGGATAACAGCGGTGTTCCGGTAAATCCGATGCGTGATGCTGTAGGCAGTAACTTCTCAATATTATCAGCAAATACACCATACTGGCTGCGGTGCGCCTCATCCGAAATGATGAGAATATCATGATCGGGGTAGATTGGCGGCTCATCCGGCTTATTAAACTTCTGGATCAGTGTGAATATGAAGCTCGGATTACCTTTCAGTTTACCCACCAGATCCGTTCCGCTTGTCGCTATAAATTTCTTGCCTTCGGTCTTGCCAAGAAGGCCGCAAGCCTCAAAAGTACCGCAGATCTGCTTGTTCAGCTCATCGCGGTCTGTCAATACAACAATCGTCGGAGATCCAGGGAATTTCCTGCGGATCTTCTGCGACAGGAACAGCATAGAATAGCTCTTGCCCGACCCTTGCGTGTGCCAGAAAACCCCCAGCTTTCCTTCACGAAGCTGGCGTTCTCCATATGCCTTCACTGCTTCATTTACTCCCAGATACTGATGGTTCCTTGCCAGAATTTTTACAGTCTTTCCCTCGGAATGATCATAAAGAATAAAGTTCTCATACAGATCAAGGAATTTCTCCTTCTTGCAAATACCCCGGAGCATGGTTTCCAGCGCCACACTACCTTCATCGTCCTCGGACAGACGCTTCCACTCATGGAAGAATTCATATTTGCTGCCAAGCGTTCCTACCTTCGCCTCCATACCGTTGGAAAGCATAAGGAAGGCGTTATAATAGAACAGAAACGGGATGGTATCTTGGTAATCTGTGTAGTTATCTGTATAAGCATTCTCCACATCCACATCATTACGCTTCAGCTCTATGAACAACAATGGCAGACCATTCACAAAACCAACGATATCCGTCCGGCGGCGATACAAATCTCCATGAATCTTCAGTTCCTTCACAGCAAGGAAATGATTATTATCAGGATCATTAAAATCGATTACTACTGCCTTCTTCTCTTCGGTCTTTCCGTTTGGCTTCTTAACTGTTACAGGAATACCATCACGGATCATGAAATACTTCTCTTCGTTGATCTGAAGTAATGATGCTGATGATAGGTATGAATAAAGCGTTTGCCTTGCTTCAGCGATCTGTGCATCCGTAATCCACGGATTCAGTTTCTTCAGAGCCTGGTTAAAATATCTCCACAGAACAATTTCATGGTAATTCTTTCTGCCAAGCGTACCATTCTCACCCAGCACTTCCTGATTATAGGCAAAGACGACATCCCACCCCAGCTCATCATGCATAAGAGCTGCCGCGCTGTCCTGTACTAATACATTTTCGGAGTATTCATACTTCATAAGTAGCATCCTCCTCTATCGCAGCCTTTAACTTATCAAATTTCATTTTTCTCTCTGCCTGTTCTAATTCAAGAAAGCATAACAAACACATCTGATATACCTCATCATACCATTTTTCAAGAACATTTTTGTCCATTGATGCTATGGTCAACTTGTATTTCGCCAGATCGCTCTTATTTATATTATTATGCCTAAGATTCAAATTGTTAAACGCATAGAACACATCTGAACATAGTGATTTATTTGCCTCTCTTAGTTTTTCCCTCTCCGGTTCAAGTAATTCAGCTAGTTTCAAGAGTATTTGTTTTTTCTTTTCTATTTCGCCATGTAGTGAATGGTGATTGTATTCTAATACCTTATATGATAGTTCTTTTGGAATCATCTCGCTTTCAGATACAGCTATTGAACCCGGAGATTTTTCCACATAGATCGTAAAACCATCATCACTCGCCGACATATATCCAATTGCATCAATTACTTTTCTGATTTGTTCCATTAGAAACGCAGTGTTCACAGAAGAAAATCCCCAAAAATTATTTTCCGGGTTGCACTGTAAGCCTACAAGCATGTTTTGAAAATACTCACAGAATGAAACAAGATACTCTACTTCAGCACCATTTGGATTCTCCTCAAAATCAAATCCATATTTTTTATCAAACTCATCAATGGACAAACATGTTCCCCTAAAATAGAACGATGCAAACGAATCTGCGATAATATCATGAAGTGATGTTGACCCGTTTTCAAAATTTCTGCCATACATGATATCGTAGAGTTTTTCGTATTCGTTTCTGATATCAACCTTGCCTTCTCTAAGGACTTCTGCAAATGTTCGTCTCATTTATATCTCTATTTCTCCATTCATTAGTTTTGGAAGCAACCGATCACGAGCTTCTTTTAGCAATTTACACTGCTCTGTTAGCACATCCTTTTTGTTTATATTCCCTATTACCTTTTGAACAAATAATCTCACTGTTTCTTTATCAGCTATAAGAATTAATTTATCCTTTACCATTGGAACTGTAATTTGCTGCTGCGAAGTACCATTTCTTTCAAATTGCTCATTGCTCAAACAATAATACAGATAAACGGCAGACACTTCATATGGAATCACAGATAAAAGACGTACTATTGGAACATATGGCGTTCTCCTTAAAAATACACACCCAACTGTTCCTCTCGCAGAAATCGTTACACTCTCATCCGCGATAACAGGTTTATTTGTATATCCAAATAAGCCTTCTTTTTCAGTTCCATTAGCATATATTGGAATACTGTTTTCTCTTGTCTTATTATTGCTGTATTCCTCTGGTTTATCTCCACCCGCCTTTATATCTGCTATCTTGACTAGTTTTTCCTTTTTCCATCCAACTGGCACACCATCTATGATCTCTGTTTTCTCATATCCCGGAAAACGAAGATCCACAAACCATTCCTTATACAATCTCTGTGCCGCTTCCTCCAACAATTTGATTTGCTTCTGGTTGTTTTCAATCAAATCATCATACGATTTAAGAATGTTAGATATCTTCCGTTGGATATCAATATCTGGTATAGGAATTGATATACTGTTAAAAGCTCCATGAGGTAAATCTGGCTGTGCTGCTCCAGACGCTTTCGAATTAGCCTCCTCGTAAAACTCCTTTGTTTGTAATACATAAAACAAGAAGCCTCTATCCAAAACATCTTCATTTTGTGGCGTAACAGAAAAGCAATTATTATGAATCACTCCATGTTGTTTTCTGAAAACTAATCCAACCTGGCCAGTTCTTGTATAGATAATGTCATCCTCATTAGCAATAAAATGAGCAGGAATTGTGTCCTTCACATATATCGAATAGGAACCATCTTTCATATCTCCTATCCGCAGCAAATGCAAGTCTGTTGGTTCATCAGACATATGATGTTTAGTATTTTTATTAATAGCGAAACCCTGCCTAAGGGTAACCACCTCTCCAATAGATACTTTATTGAATATCATAATCCCATCTCCTTCATGTTCTGCGAGATGGTATCCATCAACCGATTACTTTCATCCTGAAGTTTCAATAACTCCTCATGGATTTCGCCCATACGCTCATGAAAATCAACGCCATCATCTTCAACCGGAGCTACACCAACATAAGCGCCAGGAGTCAATGACCATCCTTTTCCTTCTATCTCAGCTATATCCGCAATCTTGCAGAGACCAGCAATATCCTGATACTCTCCATCACCGAATTTGCTGTAAAGCCATACGGCCTCTTTGGCTATCGTGAGCTGTTCTTCCTGTTCGGCAATCTTCTCATCAAACTCAGCCTGGATCCTTTTCTTGTCCTTCTTGGCAGCAGAGTCCGCAGCGGCCTTAGCCTCACTTCTCAGTTCTTTAATATGATCCTCCTGAGCATGAAGGATCTCCTCAAAATCACCTTCTCCCAAAACAGAATGGTATTCCTCAATAAGCTGCCAATACTTGTCAGTTTCTCCACGATACAGCCACACAATGGCATTCATGTTTTTCAGCTGCCAGTCGCTCCATTCATTGAGGGTACGATCTACAACCGTGAAATAATTCCTGGCATCGATAAATAGCACCTTGTCTTTAAGGTCTTCTGCCTTTCCCTTGTCGAAAAACCACAGACTGCAAGGCAGGCTCTTTGTGTAGAAGAAATTATTACCAACGCTGATCATGACATCCACATGACCGGTCTTGACCAGTTGTTCTCTGATATCCTTATCTTTTCCCTGACTGTCTGTTGCTGAAGAAGCCATGACAAAACCGGCTCTTCCGGTCTCGTTGAGATAAGCATAGAAATAAGAGATCCACAAATAGTTTGCGTTGCCGATCTCATTTGCCTTGTTCACGCCCGGCAGCCCAAACGGTAATCTTCCAGCATTCAGGGCAGCCTCTGCTTTTACCTTGTCCACATTGAAGGGCGGATTTGCCATCACGTAATCACAGCATCCTACAAGATTATGGGCATCATTATAGAAGGTGTTGGCTTCATTTCCGGACTTGATCACACCGGTCAGCCCATGCACCGCCATATTCATAAGGCAGAGCTGAG